>DASYDH010000051.1:0-48997 GCA_036499685.1 Lacunisphaera sp.
TACTCCCCGGACCTCAACCCCATCGAAATGATGTGGAGCAAAATCAAGACCCTCCTCCGGACAGCCGAAGCGCGCACCGCCGAGGAACTCCTCTCCGCCATCGCTCACGCCCTCCAACGGGTCTCCGCCCACGACGCCGCCGGCTGGTTTGCCGCCTGCGGCTATAGTATTATTTAATATGCTCTAGCGGGCAGCGGGCAGGGTAAAATAGAAGCAAGTGCCATCCTCGGTCGTTTTCTCGTAGCCACATTCTCCACCCTGCAGGGCGACAAGCCGCTGGACGAAACTAAGGCCGAGACCCGGAACATGCATGGAGTGCAGTTGCTCGAAGGGTGGAAACAAAGTACTGTTTTTCGATTCCGCCACGCCTCGACCACGGTCGAAAACCGAAAAGCAGAAACCATTTTCCACCGGCTTCCAAGCCAGGGTAATCGCCGCCGAAGGTCCGCCGTGCTGAAACGCGTTGCGCAACAGGTTGGACCAGACAACCTGAAGCCAGGTCGCGACGCCCGATGCTTCCGGCCAGGAGGAGGGAAGGGCGATTCGTGCATCGGCCTTTTGTAATTCCGTCGCGAGTTGCGTCAGGACTGAAGCGACCACGCCGCCCATGTCGACACGGGACGAAGCGATGGGATCGGCCGAAGCTTTGAGGATGAAACTGACGCGATCGACGATTTGCGAAATTTCGCCGGAAGACTCCTTAATAATGCCCGCCATGGTCAGAATGGACTCCTGATCTCCTGCTGGCAGTTCCTTGAATACTCCCGAGGTGGTGTAGATGCAACCGAGCGGAGTACGAAGATCGTGACTCACCCGTCGGGCGACCGTTTTGAGATCGCCGCGCAGCCGGGCGTTTTCGCGAAGCAATTCCTGTTCGAGCAGAGCCGAGCGAAAGGCACGGGCCAGTAACGGCGGATTCCACTCCTCGGGTGGGACGGTTTCGGCGAGATCGGATCGGTCGCGCCCCATGACTACAACGGCGCACCCCGGGGCTCCGGCGGATTTGCTGGTGAGGTCGGCCACCGCCTCGGCGTTGCCCAAAATTGCCAGACACCGTTCGCCATTGTGTTCCCCGATTTCCCGGCACGTGGTCACGACATGGATTTTTTCATCAGGGAAGGCCAGTTTGGTTGCCTGCTCCGCCGCGTCGCGAGCCGGGCCGGAAAGCCCCAGAAAATAGATGCCCGGACGTTTGACGTCAGCAGTGAGGGTAGCGGTTGAAGTGGAAGAACCGGCGCGGGCTGGGGCGGTGGAGGAGGAATTCATGTTTTTTGGCGGGCGAATCCGGCGATGAGGTCTTTCAGCTGTTCAAAGCTGACAGGTTTGGTGAGGTGGTTTTGAAATCCGGCGAGGAGGCTGCGTTCAACGTCCTCTTCCATGCCGTATCCACTGAGCGCAATTCCCGACAGGCCGTGGACGGCGCGCAGTTGCTTCATCAATTCGTGGCCGGTCAAGTCGGGCAGGCCAAGGTCGCTGACGACCAGATCGATTTCATTGGCGGCGGCAATTTCGAGCGCCTGCGTGGCGGAGGCGGCGGGCAGGACCTTGTGACCGGCGATTTCCAACAGGCGCTGAATGCTGACGCGCGTGTCCTTGTGATCCTCCACCAACAAAATCCTGATTTTGGAGCTTCGCGCGGTCACTGCCGCCACGGGTGTACTCACGGCGGATTTGGGCCGGTCGACGCTGGCCAACGGGAACTCGAGCGTGAACGTCGCGCCTTTGCCGGGGCCGGCGCTCTCCGCGCTGATCGAGCCGCTGTGCGCGTCGACAATGGATTTGGTAATGGCGAGTCCGAGCCCGAGACCGCCGTACTGACGGGTGACGGCGCTACCCCCCTGTTCAAACGCCTGAAAAAGCGAGGGTCCGGATTCGGGCGTGAAACCGATTCCGCTGTCGGCGATGCGGACCCAGATTTTATTTTCGCCGGTTGTTCCGCTCGTAATGGATATAATGCCGTGTTCCCGCGTGAACTTGACCGCGTTGCGCAACACGTTCCAAAACGCCTGTTGCAGGCGCACGACGTCGGCGTGCACATTCACGTCGTGTGCGTTGAGTTCGACCTTTAGTTGCAAATTTTTCACGCGGACGTCGGGCAGGCACACTTCCACGGCGCAATTAACCACATGATGCAGGTCGGCATCGGTTTTTTGCAGGGAAAGTTTGCCGTGGCTGATGCGGGTGAGGTCGAGGAGATCGTCGATCAGGCGGGCCTCAAGCTCCACATTGCGGCGAATCAATGCGATGTCGCGATGGATTCTCTCCGGCAAAGTCGGATCCTTTTCCAGGGCGGTCGCGACCATCAGCGTCGGCGCCAATGGCGTGCGCAGTTCATGGCTGAGGGCGGCGATAAAATTGTCCTTCGCCACACTGGCATTTTCCGCCAGCTCCTTGCTCAGGCGAAAGTCCTCCATTTTTTTCTGGGCGGTCAGATCGGTGACGATCAGACACATCATGCCCTGGCCATCCGCCGGGAGAAGGCTGGCGGTCAGATTGACCGGAAGGGGGGGCGTGCAGTCGTTCCTGAGTTCCGCGATTTGTTTGATGATTTCGCCAGGACGCTGGAAAACATTGGAAATTTCATTCCAGACCGCGGAGGAGAGGTGGTTGGTCAAATTCGAACTGAACACCTTTTTCAGCGGGCATCGCGCCATTTCGGCAAAGCGAAGGTTGCAATAGAGGATCATCCCGTCGGCGGCGACGGTGACGGCGCCTTCCTGCATTTGCTCGAGATAGATCCGATAGGGCTGCTCGGCCCCGGCGATGCTGTAAATTTGGTTGCCGTTTTTCCCGCTGACCACGACGGCGTCCACTTCACCGGTGCGGATTGCTTCAAGGGTTTCACGCACCTCGCGGAGGTTTTCACGGAGCTGCTCAAATTTCTCCGCGCTGACCGAAAATGATTTTTTTGGAATTCGAACCCCGGACTGTGGCTTTCCCGTTGCGTTCGACTTCGGTTTGGACGGCGCGGCGGGGCGTGGAGCCTTGCGTTTGGATTTGGACCGGACCCGGCGGGGCGATTGTATTTTCTTTTTCATGCGTGGACCGGATTGATTGGTTTCAAATTGAGATCGAGGACGGAGAGCACGCGATCGCGATCGGAGAGATCGCCCACTATCCGCCTGATGGGATGGGGAAATTGTTTGATCAGGGTCGGAGCCGCGATGATCTGCTGTTCGGAAGCTTCCTCCGGCTGTTGGTAGATATCGATGACATCGAGCTCGTACCGTCCGGAAAGAAACTCTTCGCACATCGAACGGATATTCGCGATCGCATGGCAGGAGCGGGGCGTCGTTCCGGTAATATAAAGTCGCAGAACATATTTTTCGTGCACCGGATTCCCGAGCCGCCCCTCGAACGCCCGCGACGTGGCCTTCACAATGGCATTGGAACGGCCAGCGGGGCTGTGGCGGATTTTACCGGTTGCAGTCATCGGCGGCTAGAGGGCTTTCAGCGGGGTTTTCAATTCGATGGCGATCATGACCCGTTCGGCGTTGGAGAGATCGCCGATCACACGTTTGATGGGTTCCGGCAGTTTCCGGATCAAGGTGGGGAGCGCCACGATCTGGTCATGCTGCGCGCGATGGGGCTCCTTGGTCAGGTCAACGACCTCGATATGGTAGCGGCCCGCGAGATTGTCCTCGCAGAGCTGCTTGAGATTGGCGAATGCGCCCAGCGATTTCGGGGTCTGACCGGCGACATAGAGGCGCAGACTCCAGATATCGACGCGCGGTTTCCGGGCAACCGTCTTTCTCGCGGGGCGTTTTGTGCCGTTGAGCGATGTCTTTCGCAGGGTTGTTTTCTTTTTCTTCATGGAATAATAAATTATTTTGAGCGCAGCGCGTGGCGATTTCGAGCCATCGCCAGCCGGTCGGACGCGATCAATTGCGAGCGATTCCTTTCCTTGTTTATTTCCCATCCAAGTTTTTGTTCCTCCGCCTTGAAACCAGCCCGCAAGGCCTCGACCTGGGCATCGGTGGCTCTCCGCCGGTGCCGGAGCGCGAGCTCCTGCCGGCGGATTTCGGTCGCGGCCATGCGGAGGTCCGCCTTTTCCCGTGCCTCCTGCGTGAGGCGGGCTGATCCGGTGGCCATGCCAGCGGGTCCGATGTACGCCGGAATGAGGCGGATGCCCTTGGAAGTGATTTGAAACTCCCGGACTTGATTCGAGTGCGCCAGCCCGCGGGCCTTGAGGACATACAAGGCGCGATTCCTTTCGCCGTTTAACTCGATGTCGCGAACCAAGAGCCAGGTGTCGACGAGCGAACTCATTCCTTCCTCCGTGGCTTCCGCCGCCCGTCCGCCACTCGTAAGACTCGCGAAAAGCCCGGTGATTTGCTTTTTCTTCATGAAGTCGATCAGCCGAATCAACACGTTGGTGGAATCCTCCTGGGAGCCGGCGGACTGAAGATTCGAGACGGGGTCAAGGATTACCACCGACGGATCGAACTCTTGAATGAGCTTGTGCAGGCGGACGAGATGCATTTCCAAGCCGTGCATGGTCGGTCGCGAGGAGTGGAATCGGAGCAAGCCGGAACGGACATGTGGTTCCAGTTTGACTCCGATCGAGCGCATGTTGCGCACAATTTGCGCGGGCGATTCCTCAAAGGAAAAAAACAGGCAGCGCTCGCCCCGGCGGCAGGTGGAGTCGGCGAGATGGGCGGCCACACTGGTTTTGCCGGTGCCGGCGGTGCCACTCAGCAGCACACTGCTTCCGCGATAAAATCCCCGCCCACCGAGCATGATATCGAGTTCAGGGATGCCCGAGGAAACGCGTTCATTGGAGACATTGTAATCCATCCCCGATGACGTCAGCGGCAGGACCGAAATACCGTCCTCGTCAATGAGGAAGGGGTATTCGTTTGTGCCGTGGGTCGAACCGCGGTATTTGATCACACGCAGCCGGCGCGTGGAAATCTGCCCGGTGACTCGGTGATCGAGAAGAATCACGCAATCTGAAACATATTCCTCCAAACCCTGGCGGGTCAGGCTGCCTTCGCCCCGTTCCCCGGTGATGATCGTGGTCATGCCGCGATCCTTCAGCCAGCGGAACAGACGGCGGATTTCGGCGCGCAAAACCGTTTGATTGTCAAGTCCGGTAAAAAGCGCCTCGATGGTGTCCAGGACCACGCGTTTGGCGCCGATGGAATTGATTGCGTGATTCAGGCGGATGAAAAGAGCTTCGAGATCGTACTCGCCATTTTCCTCGATCTCGGAGCGCTCGACCCGCACGTGATCGATCACGATTTTTTTTCGTGCCAACAGGTGGCGGGTATCGAAGCCGAGGGAGGCCACGTTCTTTTCGATGTCTTCGGCAGTCTCCTCGAAAGTCATCAACACCCCCGGCTCGTCGTACTCGGTGGCACCTCGGATTAGAAATTCGGCGCCGAACAGCGATTTGCCGGAGCCTGCCGAACCGCAGACGAGCGTCGGGCGTCCCTTGGGCAGGCCGCCGCCGGTGATATCATCGAAGCCGGCAATTCCAGTGGGGCATTTTTCGAGGATACGCGGCTTGGCGGAGGATTTTTTGTTTTTCATGTGACGTGAAAAAACGATGGACGTGATATTGTTAGACCCCGTTATTCGCGAGCGGTTTGCGATATTGTTCGATCTTCCCAAGTTGCTGGCGGAGATCGTCGAGCGTGAAGGGTTTAAACAGGCAGCCGAAGGCCCCGCGGCGGAGTGCTTCAGTCTCAATGTCCTCGCGGGAATGCGCGGTAAACAAAATCACCGGGACGGGATTGGGCCGGCCCGCCAGGTCGGAGAGAAAGAGAAAGCCGTCCTCTCCATTCAGGTTCAGATCAAGGAAAACAGCGTCGACTTTTTCCGTTTCCAACTGGCGATTGGCTGCCGCGGTACTGTCGGCGCTACACGACTGGCAGCCCAGCGTGCGCAGTGCGACGGCGGTCACGCGGGCGAGATTGGGTTTATCATCCACGATCAGGATGTTCATGAGGAAAGGGAATTGGCGTTTCGATTGGTCGCAACTGAAGGGATGTTGGCGATCGCGTCTTCGAGCATGCCGATGGTCACGGGTTTGACGAGGTGGGTTTGGAATCCGGCGGCGCGCGAACGGGCGAGGTCGTCCTCCATGCCATAACCACTCAGTGCGATTCCGGGCAGGTCCGGTTTCAGGGCGCGCAATGCGGCCATGAGTTCATAGCCGTTTTGATCGGGGAGTCCCACGTCGGAAATGACCAGGTCGAAATCGGTCGTTTGCATGATTTTCAGGGCTGATTCGGCGGAATCGGCTGCAGTCACTTCGAACTTCCGCTGGCGCAGCAGGTGAAGCAACGTTTGCCGGGTCGGCGCGTGATCTTCCACCAACAAAATGCGGCGAGCGGACGGTGATTTGTCGGGAAGGACCGCATTGGCAAAAGGCGCAGTCGAATAGGAAATCAACGAACCCGTCACGGGACGATCCGGGAAATCTTCTGACGCCAGGGGAAGATCGACTTGGAAGGTAGACCCTTGGTCGCGTCCCTTACTGAAAGCTTGGATCTTCCCGCCATGCAAATCGACCAACATTTTGGTGATGGCCAAACCGAGTCCCAACCCACCGAACCGATGGGAGCCAATGCCGCTGATCGCATGGTCGCCTTGGGTGAACGCCAGAAATATCCGGGAGATTTCGTCATCGGTCATGCCGATGCCGGAGTCGGTCACTTGCAGTCTTACCTGGTTTTGCCCGGGCAACACTTCTGTGCTGACCAAAATCCGACCGCCCTCGGGCGTGAACTTCACGGCATTCTTGAGGATATTCCAGAAGATCTGCTGCAACCGCACGGAATCGCCGAGTACGCGACTGTCGGCGGCGCTGAGTTTCACCTCCAAGTTAAGCTGTTTCGCCTGGAGCTCTCCTTCAACGTTCGCGAGCGCGTCGCGAAGAATGGCGTGCAAGGTATAACCATGCTGGTCGAGGTGCAGTTTGCCCCGGGTTATCCGCGTGAGGTCGAGCAGGTCGTCGATCAGGCGGGCCTCAAGATTCACGTTTTTCAGGATCAAATCGAAATTGGCGCGAATCTCCGGCGACAGCCGGGCGTCGTTCGCCGCGTCGCTGGCCAGGAGCAGCACGGGATTAAGCGGCGTGCGGAGTTCGTGGGAGAGCGCGGCGAGGAAATCGTCCTTGGCGCGTGACGCGGCGACCGCTTCGTCGCGCGCGCGCTTCAATTCATTTTCGGCCTGCTTTCTCGCGCCGATGTCCGTGATCACGCCGAGGATGCCAGTGATGGTTCCATGGGCGTCGCTCTCCGGGACATAGATGACGTGAATCCAGCGATGACCGAGCTTTTCGTAGGGAACTTCCTTTTCGAACTCCACGCGTTTCCCGGCGAGTCCGTGGTTCATCTGGGCTTTGACGGAATTGTACGCCGCGGAACCGAGGGCGTCTTCCAATTTCAGGCCGATCATATCCGCCGGTTTAAAGCCGTTGCGCTCGGCGTACGCACGGTTGACGAAGGTGTAGCGATGCCGCAGATCGATGCGAACGAGCAAAACCGGCGCGTTGTCGGTGACGAGCCGCAACTGCGCTTCGCTCTGCCGCAGTGTTTCCTCGGCCCGCTTGCGTTCGGTGATGATACGGGTCGATCCGACGACAGCGGACACCGAACCATCGGGTGCGATGACGGGATTGTAGATGTACTCGTGGTCGTCGACCTTGCCACGCGCATCGGTGAACGACGTTTCGCCGCGGACCGCCCGTTTGGTGGCGATGGCTTCCCGCACCTGCTCTTGAACCCGTTTCGCCAACTCCGGAGGGTAACCGAGCTCGAAGGAGTTCTTGCCCACGATTTCGTCGAGCCGCCGGCCCCACAATTCGAGGAGCGGTTTGTTCGCAAAAATAAAACGGCCTTCCCGATCGAAAGCGTAGGCGTGATCGGTCAGGTTCGAAAGCGTGGCATCGAACAGACGGGCCTGATTTTCAATTTTATTCGCCAGGGCCGTGAGCGCCTCGGCCTGCTGTTTCCGCTCGGTGATATCCTGCACCACGCCGACCATGCCGGCCGGCCGGCCATCGTTGCCATAAAATGAACGCCCTTTGGCCGCGACCCAACGCAGGCTGCCGTCGGAACGTTCGACGCGATACTCCACATCGTAATCGATCCGTTTTTCCATTGCGGTTTGGAGGGCGGCGCGGGCGGCCTCGCGATCGTCCCGATGCAGCAGATTGCGGAGGTGCGTCCGGGTGAATTTCTTGTCCACCGGCACGCCGTAGATCTCCCCGGTGCGGGGCGACAAAGTGATGATGTCGGTGGCCGCGTCCCAGTTCCAGTCGCCGAGTTGCGCGGCGGAGATCGCAAGGCTGAGGCGTTCGGCCACTTTCTGCACCTTCTCGTGCGCGGTGCGTTCATCGGTGACATCCGTGACCACATTGACGACGCCGGTGATGGTTCCCTGTGCATCGGTGATGGGATCGGGATGATTGACGATCCAGCGGGTGGTGCCGTCCGCGCGAACCACAAACGACTCGGAACCGCGCACGGGTTTTTTCTCGCGCAGGGCGATTGAGACCGACGTGGCATCCGGATCCAGCGGGTCCCCCGTCGCGGTGTTGAGTTCAACAATCTCGTGCCAATAAATTTTCCCGAGACCGGGTTCACGGCCCCATAATTTGGCGGCCGCGTTGTTGAAAAGGGTCAGTTTTCCGTTCTCGTCGACGACGTAACAGGGGACGGGCAGGGCGGTGAGCAGTTCGCGCTGCCGGTGTTCGCTTTCGCGGAGCTTTTCCTGACTGACTGCCCGCTCAATCATCGGCCAGACGCGCCCAAGTACATTTTCCACCAGGCCGATCTCATCCTTGCGCCAGACGCGCGGGTGTTCCGAAGTAATGGCGAGGGAAGCGATCCATTTCCCATCGGCCACAAAGGGCACCGTCGCGTGGGCGCTGATCCTCAGCAGATCGTAGCCCACGCCAAGATTGCGGGTGAGCGGATGCGTGGATTTGTCGTGGATGGCGAGCGGGCCGGCCGCCATCGCCTGCCACATTTCCGGCGTGCCAAAATCCGCCGCGCGATGTTCGCCGGCGACACTGGGAAATCCTTCGCGCCCCCAGTCTGCCGTTACCGAGACCCGCGTGGCACCGGGTCCAATCTCGCAGAAATAGCAGCGGTCAACCTGCAGATGCTCACCGAGCGAGCGCGAGGCAAAGCGGATGATTTCCCCGGGCTCGGTCAGCGCCGTGAGTTGTTGGGTGATCCGACCGATGAAATCGGCCTGTTGTTCGGCGCGTTTGCGTTCGGTGATATCGCGGGCGATTTTGGAGGCGCCGACGATTTTACCGGTCGTGTCCTTGATCGGCGAGACGGCCAGCGCGACATGGATTTGTGTTCCATCCTTGCGAACACGGATGGTTTCGTAGTGCTGGATCGGCTCGCCGCGCCGGATGCGTTCGAGAATTCCGGGTTCCTCGTTGACGTTTTCGGGCGGAATGAGAACTGAAACCGACCGGCCGATTATTTCCGCTGCCGTGTACCCGTAGAGTAATTCGGCGCCCCGGTTCCACGAGACGATGAAGCCGTCGAGGTCCTTGCCGATGATCGCGTCTTCCGAAAATTCGACGATGGCGGCCAGTTGACGAACGGCCGCGTCCGCTTTCTTGCGCTCGGTAATATCGACGAGCATGTTCACAATACCGACCAGTTTCCCGTCCGTTCCGCGAATGGGCACAGGATGGGCGAGGACATCGCGCGTTGTTCCGTCCGGGCGCTCCACGATGATTTCCTCGCCGTGAGCCGGACGCCCTTCCCGCAAGGCGACGGCGATGGGGTATTGGTTGACGGGAAGGAGCGTGCCGTCGGATCGAAAAATACGATGCGCGCCCGACCATGATTCCCGCCCGACGTGCGGAGTGCGGCCCCACAAGGCGACGGCGGCGTCATTGTAGATGCTGATGAGCCCGTTGGCATCGCACATGTAGGCGGCGGTGGGCAGGGCGCGCACGAGCTCGCGGTGCGCCCATTCGCTTTCCCGCAATCCATCGACAGCGGACTGGGTTTTCTCAAGCATCGCATTGAACGTGGCGGTCAATTGTCCAAGTTCGTCCCGTCCGTACTGACGGGCGCGCAGAGAATAATCCTGGTTGGTGGAAACGGCACCTGCGGTGCTGGCGAGCTCAAGAATCGGGCGGGCCAGCGTGCGGCGCAAAATCGTCGCAAGTGCACCGGCAAGTGCGAATGAGGCCGCGAGCACGCCGAGAACAATCAGCGAGTACGTCTGCATGCGCGCGTAGATTTGCTCCATCGTCGCCTGCAAATAGAGCGTCCCCAGCCGCCGCGAGCCTTCCACGACGGGTTGAACGGCGATCACATATCCATTTTCAAAACGCACCCCCGGTGGCGCGGAGGGATTTTCCGGGAGAATCTCGTCCGGGCGCGAACTGTAACGGGCAAAGAGCTGCCCGCTGGCGTCGTAGAGTGTCGCGGTGATGATCTGGGGTTCGGCGTGGAGGGCTTCCAGATTTTGTTTGGCGCCGTTTTTGTCGACAAACGCGATGGCCGCCGTGCTGTTGTCGGCGGAAATCTGGGCCAGCGTCATGACGTTGTGGACGATGCTGCGTTTATAGCCCGCGTATTCGACCTCGAGGAAAACCCCGCAGGCCAGCACGAGGGCAATTGTGCTCGTAGCGAGCATGGCGATGCCCATTTTTCTTTGGACGGGAAGATCGGCGAACCAGCTCATGGCAAAGACCTCCGGCCGGGGACGAGTTGCGCGAGGCGGAGCAACTTGGAGCTCACGGAGAGATTGGCGCTTTGGATTGCCACCGGATTCATGACCAGCTTCACCCGGGTACCAGAAAGAAAGCCGATGTCCCCGCCAGCTTCGGCAAAGCCGGGGATATCGGCGACGGTTAACACCGGTTGGCCGCGCAGCCAGCGGAGAATTTCCGGCAGCCGGTATTCTTCCGAAGCGGAGATGAAAAGAATGTGGCAGTGATGAATATCGGCGATGTTCCTGAAACGACGCACAACCAGCGGGCGGGATTTTATTTTTTCTCCATTCACGATCTGATCGAGCACCGGCCCGAATGGATCATTCCCCAGGACTCCGATCACATAGGGGCTATCCGGACTGCCAAAGGCGTCCGCAGGCCAATCGGTGAAAGTGATGAAGTTATAGAGAAAGGCTGCCTTGATGTCATATTCGCGCGATGACTGGCCGGACAGGGTAGCGGCGCAGAAAAAGGCCACCAGCAACACCAGCCCGCTGGCTTTCCAGTGTTTTTGCAGGGGTGGGATTGTACCGGCGGAATTCATTGGAATTCTGGGGCGTGATTTAAAATTTCATCGTAATCGCCGCGTCGCCGCTGCGTTCGATTTCGCGCCGGACGGTGAGTCCGCCAATTTCCGGGTGTGAGGCGTCCAGCAGGTTCCGGCCGTTGAGGGAAAAATCGACATTGGGTCGGACCGCCCAGTGAAGACTCATGTCGAGATCGGTGTAAGCCGGGACAACTCCGCCACCGTTATCGTTGGCCGGCACTTCGGCGATCCGGCGCAGGCTGGTCCACCACGTAAGGGATTTTCCAATGCGGAAAGAATTGCGCAATTGAACCTGATAGTCGGGAAAACTGGATTCGCCCCGCCCTCCTTCGAGGTCGGCACCGCCGGTGGCAAGGGAAGTATTCTGATGCATGCTGAAGCCACCAAAGCGCAAGCGCCACCACGAGTTCACGCCCCAATCCACAAAAAATTCGAGCCCGTAACTGCGTCCCTCCACCCCGTTCGCAAATGTCGCCGGAGTGGTCGGCTCGACGCTGCGCAGGTGATGGTAGTTTTGATCGTAGAGTGTGGTCGTGACGGAAATGTTCGATGCGGGATTGAAACGCCACCCGAGTTCATAGGCCTCGACGATCTCGGCCACGACGTTTTCCCCACCAACGACGATATAGGGTGGTTGTGCCGGTTGATAGAAACCCGTTTCGAGGCGAGAAGGAATGCGGGACGCACGCGAAGCGGAAACCCAGACGGTTTGAGTGGGGAGTCGCCACGCGAGCCTGAGGTTCGGCTGATATTCCCAACCACTGAAATGATTGTGTTCCATCCGCAGCCCGGAAGTGAGCTGGAAACGATCATCCGCGAATTTCAACTGGTGCTGGCCAAAGACGCTGCCGAGGCCGAATGTCAGATTGGGAGGAAGAATGGCGAATCCAACGGTGCGCATCGAATCCGATAACAGCCGATAGTTGGCACCCCATAAAAATTCCTGCCCGGAACCAAGCGACAGGCTGTGTTGAAACTCCAAGTCCGTTGTCCGGGTGATTTCGGTGAGCGCGTCCAGATTGTCGCGTTTCGAATAATCGTGATAGAGGCGGACCCACAGTTTTGAATCCGAGGACAACTCCCGGGACCAGCGGGCGAGAAGATTACCGTCATCGTCGGTCGTGCGGGGTTGAGCGCCGTTCTCGTACCGACCGGAGAAAAAATCCCCCTCCACGGTGAGCTGCCCGACGACCTCATCGCCCCAGTCGGCGCGGAAACCGCCCTGAACGGATTTCCATTTATCTGCCCCGTCGTCGACGCCGCTGGCCGAAAGCGAACTTCCGTGGTCCGCGCCTTGCACGTAAAAGCGCACGGCCCCCGTCTCGCCGATTTTGGCCCCGTAGCGCACGCCGAAATTTTTCTCCTCGGTGCCCCAACTCGTGAAAATGAGTCCGCCGAGGGTTTCGCGGGCGGACTTGGTCTGGATATTAATGACCCCATTCACGGCATTCGCGCCCCAGGTTGCGCCGGCGGGGCCGCTGATCACTTCAATCCGATCCAAGTCGGGCAGGAAAACGCTCGTTGAATCCCAAAACACATTGGAGAAAAGCGGCGAATAGACAGTGCGGCCATCGACCATCACAAGCAACTTGTTGGAAAAGCCGTTTGAGCGGACGAATCCACGTGCGTTGACGGCCCACTGCGATGACGAAGTTTGGGCGACGAAAAGGCTGGTGGATAACCGCAGCAAATCGGGCAACGTCGTGGCCCCCGTCGCAGCAGCGCTCTGGCCACGGATTAAAAAAATATCGCTCGCGGCCTGGCTCCAAGGTTCCGGTTGTCGGGACGCGGACAGCACCGGCTGCGCGAGAAGTTCCTCAACACTCATCTGTTTCAAGGCGGACGGAGAGACCGTCGGTTGCGCGTCCACCGCATCATCACCACGCGCAATTGATCCGGCCACGCAACACACCGCAATCAGGAGCAACCGTCCGTTTGTCTTCAAAATCGAGAGATGAAGGAAGCGGGGAAAATGGTGGCCCATGATGAAATGTAAATCGAAGCGACTTCAGTTACCGAAATCTGCTTTTCGACTGGTTCCGAGTCCACCAAGTGGGACCGTTTCGGTCAAAAGGTGCGTTTGGTGTTTAAACACCAGCAAGATACTTGCTGGACGCCTGCTTTGGGCTCATTGTTTTGGCTCCGTCCTTGCCATCGATAAGTCCCTTCACCCAATCCCATCCCATCTTGAAAATCGCCGTCATTGAGGATCATGCGCTTATGCGCGATTTACTCGTGAAGGCCTGTCGCGAAACGATTCCGGAAGCGGTTGTTGCCGGGGCGAGAGACGCTGCATCTGGCGTCATCCTTTGTTCGACCATGCAACCCGACGTTGTTATCCTCGATCTTGCACTACCTGATGGCGATGGACTCGATCTACTGGATGATTTTATTCGTGCTTGCGCCGGCTCGAAACTCATTGGTATTTCCGGCTACACGGATGAATTTACCCTGCATCGCGCGATGCATTCCAAGCTGCATGGTTTTGTGGACAAAAATGAGCAAACCGTGGAAGCGTTGGCCGATGCAATTCGCTCCGTGATGAAAGGCGAACGTTATCTCTCTCCGGCCGTTTATGATACGCATCTCTCCTTGCGGAATAATCCTGTTTCTTTCGACAAAATCCTCTCTGAAAGGGAACAGAGCCTGTTGAGTTTGTTTGGCCGCGGGCTGACCAATGAACAGGTGGCGGTGAAGGTGGGTTTAAGCGAGTTGACGGTCCGTAATCATCGCTGCCGGCTGATGGCCAAACTGGATATTCGTACGTCGCCGGAACTGATCCGCTACGCTCTGGAAAAGGGCTTTACCCGGCCGCAATCGGTCACAACCCGAACGTTCACCAAGAGCTAATGCCAGCCCGGCCGGGCCGACGAGGAACACAGGCGTCCGGTCATTGGGCCGGGTTAATTTAAACAAATTTCCGACAGGTATTTGGCGCGTTTCCGGGGCGAAGGTTTTCTCCGGATCATTTCCGTTGACAGTAGGTAACGCGGCATCTTCTTTCTTCGTTTTTATGAAAGTCGTTTCCTCCATCAAATCCGCAAAGGTACGTCACCCGGCTTGCCAGGTTGTTCGCCGCAAAGGCCGTATCTATGTCATCAATAAAGTCGAGCCGCGCTACAAAGCACGCCAAGGCTGATCCAAACCCTATTTTACCGTGAAGAACGAAGGCCATCCAGCTCTCAACAACGTTTGCTTCCTCGACATTGGCACGGGCAAGAAATTCCTGACCAGGTCCACGATGAAGTCCGCCCGCACCGAGAAGATCGACGGCGCGGATTATTTCGTGATCGTGCGTGACGTCACCATGGATTCGCATCCCGCCTACACCGGTGAGAAGCGCATGGTCGACACCGCCGGCCGCGTCGAGAAATTCACCTCGAAGTTCAAGCGCGCGACGAAGGTCAAATAAGACCGGACGCAATTTCCATTTTTTCGAAAGCCCTCCACCGGAGGGCTTTTTTTATGCACGCATCACAACGAAAAGGGGAATTTCATTCTGCCGGCAAAAAACCTTTCCACCGGCTGTTTCTCCGTGTTCCGTGGGTACGTGGCTCCCGTTAAATTAGTTGTTTTCGACTGTGACTCCACCCTCAGTGCCATCGAGGGCATTGACGAACTGGCCCGCATCCGTGGCCCCGAAATTTTTGCCCAAGTGGAAGCGATGACTCGCGACGCGATGGAAGGGAAAATTGCGGTGGAGGATGTCTTTGCGCGGCGACTGGAAATCATCCGCCCGAGCCTCACCGGCGTGGAGGCGATCGGCCGGCGCTATATCGAGCAGATCGAACCTACCGCGCTCGAAACCGTTCGCGAACTGAAACAGACCGGTTGGACGCCCATTATTTTGAGCGGCGGATTCAGGCAGGTGATCGAACCGCTGGCGAAGCACCTCGGCATCGATCGCATTGAGGCGGTGGATTTGTTTTTTGACGGGAAAGGGAACTACGCCGGGTTTGACGGCAAGTTTCCCTCAACGCGATCAGGCGGGAAACCGGTTTGCATCGCCGAATTGAAACGCGAGCTTTCGCCGACCCGGGTGGTGATGATTGGCGACGGCGTCAGCGATTTGGAAACGATGGGACTCGTCGACCTTTTTGTCGGTTTTGGGCGGTACACGGAGCGCGCGAAGGTCAAGGCTGCCGCCGCCAAATATATTTATAGCCTGTCGGATCTGATCCCGTTGATGAAATGACCCGATATTTCCGTTTTCTGCTGCTGGGCTTGGTGCTGTCGACAGTGGCCGCCGCGTCCACCACCGAGGTGGGACATTCATTCCAGTTTCCCCGCGAGCTCAGCACGTATGCCGATCCCGGTTCCGGTGGTGTCTGGCAAATCATCAAGGCCCGGGCCCTGGCGGAGCCGTTCAACGTGGTGGCAACCGTTATTTTCCTATTGGCCGTGGTCCATACTTTTTTCGCGCCCAAGTTGCAGCATTGGGCGCATATGGTGGAGGAGCGTCATCGCGCACGGCTCGAATCGAGGCCGGTCGATACGGATCGCGATGACGACGGCCGGCCCGATGAAGTCAGTTTTGCCGGGCAGACGCTGCATTTTCTCGGTGAGGTCGAGGCGGTTTTCGGAATCTGGGCGCTGATCCTGGCGGGAGCGATTGTTTGGGCGAAAGGTCTCGGCACGGCGATTCACTATCTGGACGACACGGTCAATTTTACCGAACCGATGTTTGTCGTGGTGATCATGGCGCTGGCCTCGACGCGGCCGGTCTTGAAGCTGGCTGAAAAATGCATGCGGGTGGTTGCTTCCATCGGCGGCGGACGACCGGTGGCATGGTGGTTCTCGATCCTGACCATCGCACCGTTGCTCGGCTCCTTTATCACCGAGCCTGCGGCCATGACGATCGCCGCGCTGTTGCTTGCCCGGCAGTTTTATGAACTCAAGCCCGGGCGCAATTTGATGTACGCCACGCTGGGATTGTTGTTCGTGAACATTTCAATTGGCGGTACGCTCACGCATTTCGCCGCGCCGCCGGTGTTGATGGTGGCGTCGGCCTGGAATTGGAACATGACCTACATGTTCACCCATTTCGGCTGGCACGCGATTTCGGGAATTGTGATCGCGAACGTGGGTTATTTTTTGATGTTCCGAAAACAGTTGCTCGCACTAGAGCGAAGAACTGTGGATTCGGAGGCAAAGAACGAAGAGAGAATTCCGGCGTGGGTGACGCTGGTGCACGTGGGTTTCCTCGGTTTCACGGTGTGGATGGCGCATCATCCGGTGATGTTTGTTGGCGGTTTTCTCTTCTTTCTCGCGTTTGCCCAGGCCACGGCGCACCACCAAAAACCCGTCGAATTGCGCGGTCCATTGCTCGTGGGATTTTTCCTGGCCGGCCTCGTGATTCATGGCGGCTTGCAGGGTTGGTGGATTCAACCGGTGCTGGGCAGCCTGGGCGAAGTTGCGCTTTTTGCCGGCGCCAGCATCCTGACAGCGTTTAACGACAACGCGCTGATCACTTACCTCGCCACATTGGTCCCCGGGTTTACCGAACAACTTAAGTTTGCAGTGGTTTCCGGCGCCGTGACCGGCGGCGGTCTGACGGTTATTGCCAACGCGCCCAATCCGGCGGGCCAGTCGATTCTCCAGCGTTATTTTCCCGATGGAATTTCGCCCCTTGGCCTGCTGCTCGGCGCCTTGTTGCCTACGCTGATCGTAGCCGCGTCGTTCATGATCCTCTAGTCAAACCGAACATGGGATCAGTCATGAGTCTTTTGTCCTGGCCGCTGCGCAAATTAGCGTATGCGGCGGTGCTGGCTGTACTGGGACTGACTGGCGCGGGGCTTTGGATTTTCCTCCACGACGGAAGCGATTTTGAGACCAGTCATCGAAACGCGGTGAAGAAGATCGCGGTGGAAAACGCCACGCTCAAAGCGGCGCTCGTTGACTCGGATGCACGCCTGGCCAAGACCCGAACGGAAATAGCCGCGCGTCAATTGCGGGCGGACCAAGCGGCCAAAGTAGCTCAAAACCTCGACGATTTGAGCGGCGGCTTGAATCAAATCACCACGAGTTCGGCGCAATTGAAGGAAAACGATGAACGCATCGCTCGCATGAAGCAGATGGAAGCCGATTCAAGGAAACGGGCCGCCGATCTCGATCAGGAGCTTATTCGCATTCAATGGGAGAAAGACGGCATTGAAATAGCCATGGAACGAAATCGCGCGCAGGCTGCGACCGTCGCCACTGACGAGTCGCCGTTGATGTATTTTGCCCGGCGGGCTTGGGCCGATTACGGCAAAGCGGTGTTGGTGGGAGTTGTCGTATTGATGTTTCTCCCACCGCTGTGGCGTCTCTGGCGGTTTATGCGCAACTGACGGATCAGGCGAACAGAAGTTGCCGAAGAGGCCGGTTTGACTACGAGTAGAGGGTGCTTTTCAAGTTACATTCCGACTACCAGCCGACGGGCGACCAGCCGCAGGCGATCGCGAGCCTCGTGGATTCACTTCGCGCCGGTAACCGCGACCAAACCCTGCTCGGCGTCACGGGATCGGGAAAGACATTCACGATGGCAAATGTCATCGCGCAACTCGACCGACCGACTTTGATCATTTCGCACAACAAGACGCTGGCGGCGCAGCTCTATTCGGAGTTCAAAAGTTTTTTCCCGGAAAATGCCGTGGAATATTTCGTCAGCTATTACGATTATTACCAGCCCGAGGCATACGTGCCATCGAGCGATACGTTCATCGAGAAGGATTCGTCGATCAACGAGGAGATCGAGCGCCTACGAATCGCAACCACGAGTTCGCTGGTCAGCCGGCGCGACGTGATCGTGGTGGCGAGCGTTTCCTGCATCTACGGGTTGGGTTCTCCTGAGGATTTTGCGGCGATGCGCATCGAATTGCGAAAGGGCGGGACCTTTAATCGCAATAAATTTCTCGAGCGCTTGGTAGAGAATCTTTACGAGCGAAACGACTACGAGTTGAAACGCGGCTGCTTCCGGGTGCGCGGCGACGTGGTGGACGTCATGCCGGCTTATTTGGAACACGGCTTACGCGTGGAATTTTTCGGCGACGAAATCGAATCGTTGACCGAGTTTGAGCCGGTTGGAGGCGCAATTATCAGGAAGGCCGACGTGTTCGATCTCTACCCGGCGAACCAGTATGTCACGACCAAGACACGTTTGGAAAGTGGGATTGGTGGAATCAAGGCCGAGTTGGAAGAGCGCGTCGCGTATTTCGAAAAAAACCAACAATATCTCGAAGCCCAGCGCGTCCGCATGCGCACCAACTATGATTTGGAAATGCTGCAGGAGATGGGTTTTTGCAACGGCATCGAAAACTATTCCTTGCACCTGAGTGGACGCAAAACGGGAGACCGGCCGTTTTGTCTGATCGATTTCTTCCCTCGTGATTTCCTGACGATGGTTGATGAAAGTCACGTGACGGTTCCGCAGATCGGAGGGATGTACAATGGCGACATTGCCCGCAAGAAAACACTGGTCGATTTCGGCTTCCGACTGCCCTCGGCGCTCGACAACCGCCCGCAAAATTTTGCGGAATTTCGCCAGATCACCGGACAGACCCTTTATGTTTCGGCAACACCGGCTGCGTTCGAACTGGAGAAATCCTCCGTCGTGGCGGAACAGCTGATCCGGCCCACTGGTTTGCTCGACCCGGTCATCACGCTTCGACCCACCAAGGGACAAGTGGAGGACTTGATCGGCGAAGTCAGGAAGGCGGCTGATGCGGGCGAACGCGTTCTGGTGACCACGCTGACGAAACGGCTCTCGGAAGACCTGACCACCTACATGCGCAACGCCAAAATCCGCGTCGAGTACCTGCATTCTGACATTGATGCGCTCGAACGGGTGGAAATCCTGCGCAATCTACGGCAGGGGAATTTTGACGTGTTGATCGGAATCAACCTTTTGCGTGAGGGTCTCGATCTGCCCGAGGTGGCGCTGGTGGCGATTTTGGACGCGGACAAAGAGGGGTTTCTCCGCAGCACCACGAGTCTTTTGCAAACGGCAGGACGGGCGGCCCGACATGAAAAAGGCCGGGTGATTTTTTATGCCGACGTGATCACCCAGTCGATTCGCAACACGATGGACGCCGTGACCATGCGGCGGGAAAAGCAGACAGCCTACAACCAGGCGCATGGCATCACTCCGCGCAGCGTAAAGCGCGGCGTTCAGGCCAGCCTGCATGTTTACGACGGAAAAAAGCGCGAAGACGAATTGGCCGTGGCCGAGTCTGCCGATGATGTCGCGGCGGTCATTGCCGAGCTTGAGGAAGAAATGCAAGAGGCCGCAAACCGGTTGGAATTCGAGCGGGCGGCCTTGTTGAGGGACCAAATCAATTCCCTGAAATCCGGCGATTTGAAACAGAAAGCACGTACGCCGGCGTCTTATTCCGACAATAAAAAACGCCGGCGTGGTTAGCCGGCGTTGGTTGGAGGGAATGTAATAATTTATTCGGGCGAGGATTCGTCGCCGTGACTTTGACGGCACTCGCTCATGACCCGCAGCCAGATTTCCCGCAGATCGAAAAGGCGGGGCAGGGCGTATTCGCGAAAACGCATGGCCAACGGAGTGGCCGCGACGTCAGGCTGACTCAGGCGGGCCAGAGTTTGATTCAGTTCGCTCAGGGCCAGTTTGAAGAGACAGACGGCGAGCGTGTAATCACCCATCTCGAGGGCCTGGACAGCCTGCATCACCTGTTCGTTGCCCCGATAAAGCGAGGAAAGCAGGGTGACGCCAAGCGCTGGAGGCACGCGGCCCGGTTGAACCGCGACGCGTTCCCAATGGGCAATCATGCTCAAATACAGTGACCGCGTCGCAATATACACCGGATTGCGGTGGAGCGTGTATGGGTCCCAATTGTCATCGAAGGATTCGTTGTCGTCCTGCTCCACTTCCTCTTCCTCGATGGATTCGGCGGCGGAAACATTTTCCGCCATTTCCCAGCCCATGCGTCGGGCGACTTCGTCGATGCGGTCGGGAGCTTCAGTCAGGGAATCGTAATGCCTGATGTAATCGCGTACCTCGTCCTCTTGTTCAGAGAGATATTTTTGCCAATCTTTCTCGGTCCAAGAAAGTTCACCGCGGTCTTCCCAATCGTTGTCGAACAACCCGTCGGAATCAGAATTGGTCATGTATTAGAAGGCGCCGGGAGGCGTCGGTAAAAAGAGTGCTCAACCTGCCGGTTCTGGCAAATAAAATTCTGCTCGTAACCGGCGCAGGTTCGTGTTGCTTGGAATCAGCGGGCCGCTTCCTTTATCTCCATGCCTGAAGTGCATCATGTTACGGCCTTTTTCACCGGACGCGTCCAAGGCGTCGGATTTCGCTACCAGACTTTGCAGGTTGCAAAGGGGTTTGAGGTTTCGGGCTTTGTGAAAAACCTGCCCGATGGACGGGTCCAATTGGAAGCGGAAGGGAAAATGTCCGAGGTGAATGATTTTGTGACGGCGGTTCACGAGCGCATGACCGGCTACATCCGCAAAATAGAACAAACCGAGGAAAAGCGTACCGTACATTATCAGGGATTTTCGATTTTATGAACGAGGCAGCGACGGCGTGGGCGGTGGAGTTGATCGATTTCGGGAAAAACTATTCCACCAGCTGGAAAGGCAGTAACGCGCCTGCGGTGACCTCACTGAACCTTCGTCTGCGTCCGGGAAAAGTGCTCGGGCTGCTCGGTCCGAATGGGTCGGGGAAAAGCACAACTCTAAAAGCCCTTGGCGGCCTGCTCCGTCCGACCCGAGGCCGATGCTTGATTTTTGGGCATCCCGCGGGAAGCGATCGGGCGCGCGCGTTGGTGGGTTATTTGCAGGAGTTGCCGCAGTTTCCATCCCATCTGACAGGCCGGGAGTTTTTGCACTATTGCGGAGGGTTGAGCTTGATGGACGATGGGACAATCGCGACGCGTTCGATTGAGGTTTTGGAATGGAGCGGATTGAGTGCGGCGGCGGACCAGCGTGTGGGTTCCTATTCGAAGGGAATGTCGCAACGACTTGGTCTCGCGCAGGCGATTCTCCACGATCCGCCACTGGTTTTGCTGGACGAACCGGCCAGCGGTCTCGACCCGGCCGGAAGACTGGCGCTCAACCGCTTGATCCGTGATCTTGCGGTGCGGGGCAAGACGGTGGTTTTCAGTTCCCACTTGCTCGCACAGACCGAGCAATTGTGCGACCGGTTGGCGATTCTCGGTCGGGGTCGGATTTTGGTGGAAGGAACTCCGGCTGAATTGCTCGGCCAGCGTCGTAGCG
The DNA here is from genome assembly GCA_036499685.1 of Lacunisphaera sp. Lineage (GTDB taxonomy): Bacteria > Verrucomicrobiota > Verrucomicrobiia > Opitutales > Opitutaceae > Lacunisphaera. Next base: position 21,477 of record DASYDH010000051.1, read on the forward strand.
AAGTGCCGGAGCCTTCCCGGCTGGAGGAACTTTATCTGGAAAAACTGGAGCAATATGCCTGATCCCGGACGAAATTCGATGAAGGCCTCATTTCGGAGAGTGCGTCTAGTTGCAGAAAACACGCTCGGTGAAGCATTGCGCCTGCGCCTCACGCTTTTGCTTGCACTAATCGGCGCGGGTGTGGTGGTCGGTGCGTTGGGGCTGCGGGAATTTAATTTTGGCAGCGCGGAATTAAAATTCATCGGCGATTTCGGATTGGGAGCGCTCGGCGGATTTGGGACGTTGCTCGCCGCGCTCGCGACGGCGCAGTTGTTTTTCAGCGAAATCCAAGGCCGCGCCGCTTATTGCATCCTGACGCGACCCGTCCGGCGTTGGGAATATATTTGGGGAAAATTTTGCGGCGTCGCGGCCTTGCTCGCGCTGTTCACGGGGGCGTTGGGCGCTTTGATTGGGGCATTGCTGATATGGAGGGGGATGCAGCTCGGAGCGACGACGGTTCCACTGTCGGTCTTTCTCTGCGCGTGCGCCATCCAATGGCTGAAACTCACACTTGTCGCAGGCATGACCTTGCTCGTGTGCAGCTATTCGGGATCGGCGCTGTTCGCGAGCTGCGCCGGGCTGATTCTGGCGGTCATCGCGCATGTCCGTCTGTTTCTGAACGACACGGGACGGTTGACCTGGCTCCGGCTTTGGCCGAATTTGTCGTTGTTCGACGCGGAGGCTGTGCTCGCCGCAATGCAACCGCCGACGGCCGCCGCGCTTTTGGGGCTGGTCGGATATTGGGTGGTTTACGTCGTGGTCTTTGGATCGATTGCTTCGTATGTTTTTAAACAGCGCGAATTCTAGAATCGGCGTCGCTGTTGTCGCATTCGCGACCCTTTTGGTTGCGCGCGGATTGGTGCAGCCGATCGAACGTCAACTTTCAGTGGACGGAGCGGCGGACAAGTTCAATTCCGAGCAATTTGTGGTGGCGGCGGGTCAGGGCGGAACGCTGGCCTTGTTGGGCGGAATGCGATCGATGCTCGCGAGCGGATGCTGGCTGCAGACCAATCTGGCGTGGGAAAAGTGTGATCTCATTGGTACGACCAAGCTGATTGAGCTCACCGTCGCCGCCGATGAACGCCCGCTTTATTTTTGGCTCAACGGAGCGCGTATGATTGCGAATGACATGCCCGAATGGCGAATGACCGGCCTCGCGCCCAGGGCTTATCGCGCCGTGGTGAATGAAGAGCAGGCGCAACTGGCCCTGCGGTTTCTTGAAAAAGGTCTTCGCTGGCACGGTGCAGACACGGAGATTTACGTGGAGATGGCCAACATTCATCTTCGCCGGCGCGGCGACTTGGAGGCTGCGGCCCATTTTTATCGGCTGGCGGCGGAGCAACCGGGAGCGCCGTATTACGCGGCGCGTATCTACGGACAACTATTGCATGAAATGCATCGTCCGGCTGAGGCGTTGGCGTGGTTGCGTCAAACTCTGCCCATGTTGCCACAAAATGACCCGATGGCGGCCCGTGACCTGGTCGAAGATCGGATCAGATCGCTTGAACGGGAATTGGCGAACCACGACTCGAATGCTTTTTGACATGACCCGATGAAGCGCTAGCACTGCCGACGCATTGTCCGCTCATTCTCCAACTCCATCGTTCTGGCACATCTGGACCGAAGCGGCCCGGCCACGCACATTGGCGGCCGCGATCATCCCGGTGATGGTCGGGACGGCTTTGGCCATGGCGCACGGCCTGGCGGTTTACGGTCGGGCAGGCATATGCCTGGCATTTGCGCTGCTCGTGCAGATCGGCACCAACTTCGCGAACGATTATTTTGATTTCGTGAAGGGTGCCGATACGGCGACCCGGGTGGGTCCGCGCCGGGCGGTCGCGGCCGGATTGGTTTCCCCCCGAACCATGTTGATCGCGACCATAGTGGTATTGGTAGTGGCGTTTCTCGTTGGGCTGTTACTCGTAAGGGAAGGAGGTTGGATTCTATTGATGATCGGTGTCGTCAGCATCGCCTGCGCGGTTGCCTACACGGGCGGGCCGTTTCCGCTCGGCTATAATGGACTCGGCGATCTGTTTGTATTTATTTTTTTCGGGTTAATCGCGGTCGATGCCACTTTTTTTGTGCAAGCCGGTTTTATCGGAGCCGACGTGATGTCGTGCGCCGCAGCGATCGGATTTCTCGCCGCCAATATTCTTGTGGCCAATAACTATCGGGACATGGAAACCGACGCGGTCGCGGGAAAGAAAACACTTGTAGTGCGTTTTGGGCGCAAGTTCGCCGTGTGGCAATATGCCCTGTCCGTGATCTGCGCGTTACTTTGTCCGGCGGCGCTGTTTCTTTACGGTTATCGCCGGCCGGTGCTGTTGCCGTTGCTGCTTGCGCCCTGGGCCGTGAAGTTGAGCCGGCGTCTGGCGCGGTCGCGCGATTCCGTTGAGCAAATCGCGCTGCTTGGTGCCACGGCTAAATTTCTCGCGCTGTTTGGGCTGCTGTTGAGCATCGGGATTGCAACCGGAGCGTAAGGAATGCGCAAAAAAGCCGGAGCACGATGGCTCCGGCGTGAAGGGATGCGGGTGGCTCGGCGTTAGATTTTGCCCGCGAGCTTCGCTTTGAGGGAAGCCTTGTCCATCATGCCAACGAACTGCTCGGCCAGCTGGCCGCCTTTGAAAAGGAGCATGGTGGGGATGGCGCGGACGCCGTATTGCGCGGCCAGATCACCATTATCGTCCACATTGACCTTGGCGATCTTGAGCTTGCCGTCGAGTTCGGTGGCGAGTTCGTCGAGGATGGGGGCAATGGCTTTGCAAGGACCGCACCACGGTGCCCAAAAATCCACGAGGACTGGGGTTTGACCGGCGACGACAGTCTTGAAGGAATTGTTATCGAGATGGGAGATTTTTTCGGACATGAGTTTGAAGGAATGGAATGATGAGGGAAAGGCAAGCGGAGCTCAACGCGGGGTCGACTTATCGATGATTTCCGCGAGTTCCTGCGGCTCGACAGCTTCGAGTTTTTTACCTCGGGTTTTCAGCTCTTCGAAGGTCTTGATCACGGTCTCGGTCATTCTTCCGTGGGTTTCGTCAGAGCCGCCGACGATGGTGAATTTTTCGGCGGAGGTGAGGCGCTTGTGTCCATCCTCGTTGTCGAGGCCGACACCAAGCAAATGTGCGGACTTAGGTTTGCGGCGACGGATTACTTTCTTCATTTTGTGGCAATACCGTGCTCGTGACTGGCGGCGTTTCAAGTGCGTTTTGTTCAACCGCCGTGCAAAGAATATCGTCGAAAGTTTCGTTCTGTTGAATGCGTAATCTGGCCAGCCGAGTTAACTCCAATACGGCCAGAAAAGTCGCAACGAGACGGCGCAGCGTGATCTTTCCCGGGAACAGCTCGGTGAAAACGAACACCTTGTTCGTTTTGACGTGTTCGAGGATGTACTCCATCTGGTCGGCGACCGTTACTTGTTCGGCGTGGATCTCACCCACCGCCAGTTTTTCGGCCAAACGGCGAAGCACAAGGTTGAATGAATTCCAAAGGTCGATGCGATCGACGTGCTGCAGCGGTCTCTCGGAAGCGGGCGCAAACGCCGAGTCGGGACGGCTGAGGCGATTCTGGGCATCCGTGGCCATCTGGCTCAAGTTTCCAGCCGCCTCCTTGAACTTCTTGTATTGGAGTAACTGGTGCACGAGTTCCCAGCGGGGATCGAGATCGTCCTCGTCGGCGTTGGGATCGATGGCCTGTTGATGTTTCGGCAGCAGCATCCGGCTTTTGATTTCCATGAGCGTCGCCGCCATCACAAAAAACTCCCCCGCAACGTCGAGGGACAGCTCTTTCATCGCATAAAGAACGTCCAAATACTGACGCGTCACCTGGGCGATTGGAATATCGTAAATATCCAGCTCGTTCTTCTTGAGCAGGAAAAGCAGCAGGTCGAGCGGACCTTCGAAAACGGGCAATTTGATGCGATAATCGGCTTCGGCAACCACGGTGGCAGTCGATGGAACCGCCCGTCGCAGTGCAACGGGAAAATCGATTTATTGGAGACTTCCGCGACGATGCCGGCGCGACGGCAATCGGCCCTAAATTTTATGCGAAAAGCGCCGATTATTCCTCGTACCTCTCTCCATCCCCATTCAGGCCACCTGCAAACCGCAGGTTGGCGTCCTTCCCCCATGCGCAAAATCCAAACCAAACTACTGATCCTCAGTCTTTCATCGGTCATGGGTTTGGTGATCTTCGCGGGAATGGTTATTCGGCACGCGTGGAAAGACTATGTGAACATGGCGGGGTTTCAGGAAACCAGTCAGATTTCCCAAACCGCCTACGAAGTTGCCCGCAACTTAACCGACGAACGCCAGGCCGCATACAATGCAGCCACTTTTTTGGGCGAGGGGACGCCAGCGGAGCAACTGGTGAAGTTTCGCGCAAGGGTGGCGTCCAGCGAAAACAGCCTTGCGAGCCTGAAGGCACTGGCCTCGGGTGGCGAAAATCAATTTAGCGAACGCTTTCGCACCGGACTTCAACAGGCGATTCGAGCGGAAACCATCCTGAACGACCTCCGACAGGAAATCCTCGCTCCGGATCGTCCGCGGGTTCCGAACCTCGACGCTCCCCTCAAAACAAAGGCCCTCGCCGTTTACGACCAGGCCTTGAGCGCCCAAGCGACATTTCTGCCCGTCTTGAGTCAGGAAACCGACGACGCGGAACTCGTCCGGAAAATTGTGACCCAGGACAACGTGGCCCGACTGCAAAAGGATGTCTGGAAATTGCGCGGCCTGGTGGCCACCGCGATTCGCACCAGCAAGCTGACCGAGACATCCCACGCCGAAATTAAACTGAAACTTCTCAGTGTCGAAGAGCACATTGCCCGCATCAAGGTTTTGGCGGATGATGAGATGACGGCCGCCGTCAACCAATTGACAGCGGGTGACGATTTTCAATCGGTCATCGGCAAAGCGTCGCGATTGCGCGATCTCGGGCCGAAGGCTACGGATTTCAGCAACCTCGGCGATCTGGCCAGTTATCAATCAGGTCCCTCGGCCCAATTGGAGCAATCATTCAGCAAATTCTCCCGCACCGCGATCAAAGGCATTCAAACCTACACGGTCGAACACTTCGCGCAGGCGCGGGACCAGCTTTACTGGCTGATCGGAAGCAGTGTGATTGCCGTGATGATTCTGATTCTGCTGGTCACGTATTTCTCACGCAGCATCGCGCGGCCGTTGAAGGTGGTCACCTTGCACTTGGCCGAGACGGCGGGAAAGGCCAAGCAATCCGTGGAAGTCATCGCGGATTCCGCGGAACAGCTGAGCACCGATGCCAGTCACCAAGCCGCCGCCCTCGAAGAAATTTCCGCGTCGATGGAGGAGTTGGCCGGCATGACGACGTCGAGCCTCGAGCACATGCCGCGTTTGGTTGGCCTGACCGAGGGAGCGACCAGCGCAACGAAGAAGGGGGCGCTTCACGTGACCCACCTTAACGAGGCGATGCAGGCGATTCGGAAATCGACGGGCGATGTCGCGACGATTTTGAAGACGATCGACGAAATTGCCTTTCAGACGAACATTCTCGCGTTGAATGCCGCGGTCGAAGCAGCCCGGGCCGGCGAATTCGGCGCGGGCTTTTCAGTCGTCGCGGAGGAAGTGCGTGCTCTCGCGAAACGCAGCGCGGAAGCAGCTCGGGAGACAGCGGAAAAAATTTCCACCGCCGTTAAAAATGCGGAAAAAGGATCGGAACTTGGCCGGCTCACCCAAACGCAATTCACCGAAATCTCCCGGCTGAGCGGGCAGTATCACGAGATTATTTTGGAATTGGAAACAGCGATAAAACAAAGCACGCAAGGCGTCTCCCAGGTGAACGAGGCGGTGACTCGCGTCGACATGATCACGCAACGCACGGCCGCCGCCGCCGGGGAAAACGCCACCACGTCCACCGACATGAAAACGCGAATGGATGGAATTCTTTTTCAGGTGAGATCGCTGGAATCGATGGTTAATTTGGAGCCGGGAGTGATGAAGCCCGCGACAGAGTCGTCCTCTATCAAGGTGGGAGTTCGGTCCCAACCCGCCTCGGAGTCATCTGTTTCGACCGTCCGGCCTTGAACTAAGGGTTTCGTCGGAGGGTCGCGACGTAGAATCCGTCGGTGTCGTGCGTGCCGGGCAGGAGTGACGTTCCGATCCCGTCGAATTCCCCGCCAAAATTTTTGGGTGGGAGCTCGGGTTTGAATTCCGGATGCGAGCGAAGGAACTCCGCGGCAAGATCCGCATTCTCGCAATGGCTGAGCGAGCATGTCGCATACACCAGCAAACCACCCGGACGCACAGGCTTCGCGTTGGCGGTGAGAATCTGAAGCTGGGTCGCGGTAAACGACGCGATGGTCTCGGGCTTCACGTACCATTTCAAATGCGGCTGGCGGCGCCACGTGCCGGAACCGGAACAGGGCGCATCGACCAATACTCCGTCATACGCGTCTGCAGCCGCGCGAACGATTGAAATGTTGTCCAAGCGGGCACGTTTGGCGCGATCGGCCAGTTCGTCGAGAATTTCCACCCGGATATCCGTGGCATCCACGTGACCTTGTGCACCGAGCACTCTGGCCAGCTGTAAGGTTTTTCCGCCGGCCCCGGCGCAGGCGTCCAGCCAACGTTGGCCCGGCAAAATTGCCGCGTGCGCCAACACCATTTGGGAGCCGAGATCCTGGATTTCCACAAACCCGCGGCGATACGCGTCGCTAGTGGCGACCTCGGCGTTCGGTGGCAGGCTGATGGCGTCGGGGAAATCCGGTGAAGTGGCATACGCCCAGCCCCGCGCGTGAAATTCATCGAATACGAGGGAGCGTTCGTTGCATTGAATCCGCACCCAGACGTTTGCGCGGCTGTTGAGGGCGTCGAGATGCGGTGATTCAAATGCCTTGGGACAATGATCGCGAAACCAGGCCGGCAACAAAGACTGCGGATCGAAATGCGATTCTGGTAGTGGTTCACGACCGGCGCTGAGCAAGGCGGCCAGCGTTTCTGCTTTGTCCGCCAGCCTTTCAGGGACGGGTGGCCAATCGCCGCAATGGGTCGCGCGGTAGACGGACGTTGGTTTAAGTTCGGGTGCAAGCCACGCGGTGATTTTTGCGGCGAGCGGCGGATCGCGATCCAACCAAGGCTCGATCCATGGCAAAAATCGCAATGCGGTATAGACGAGTTCGCGGTAGAGTTTGCGATCGCGCGAACCGATCGAGCGGTTGCGGGCAAAAATTTCCTTGATCCGGCGCGGGAGCGAGCTGTCGCGTCCCAGGTGCGGTCTCAGTTCGCCAAGAAATTCAAGAAACAGGCGTTGCTGGTTCGCGGCGATGTTTGGATTCATGAGACGCGGTCAGCGGTTAAATGATGACGGTTGGACAACAAGGGAATCCGCCAAACGACGACGGGGACGACTGGCGTTTCGACCTTTCGCTCAAAACTTCAGCAACTCCACTTCGACGTTGAGCGAAAAGGAACTTTCGCGACGCGGTCCATTGAGGAACGACACCTCGTATTTGACCGTCCAAGTCTGTCCGAGCCGTTGCCACACACCGTAACTTTGCTCATTGAAGCGACTGTTCAGCGCATCGTAGCGCCATAAACCGAAAACGTCGTAAACCTCGTTCAGACGACGACGGTATTGCAAGTCGTATTCCTCGTAGTTGTTTTTGAGGTAGTGCGTGGAAATGCGGGCGGACCACCATTCCTGGTCGATCAAGTCCACTGCGGTGTTCAACTCCTGCTGATCGGGCGTATGCGGGTCAAAGCGGTTGAAAACCTCCAAACGCAGCCACGGTGCCGGGGTGAGTGCGAACTCGGTGTAGATGTCCGAGAGGGGTTTGCTGCCGGTGGCATGATCGAAACGATAATCCGCTGCGAAATTGAGTGAGGCGAGGTTGCGGGATCCGTAAGTTGGGTCGCGCGTTTGGAGCGTGTTGTTAAATTGCAGGCGAAGGGTGTTCAGATCGGTCAAATCGTCGATGTTGCGCGAATCACCGATCGAGAGCGGCTGCAAATAAGTGGAGAAAGCCTGGTCGTCGATGGGCGGAATATAAGGCTTTCCGTTCCCGGCCTCCGGTGCGTAACGATAGGAAAGCACGGGCTCAAAAAGGTGGCGCAGTCCGTCGATTTGCCATTCCTCGTTCTTGTAGTTGAAGGTGCCGCTGCTGAGGAGATGTGCGTCGAAACCAACCTCGCCGAGAGTGCGGGTGTAAGTGTCCTTCCCACCGGTGGCGTTGGTATAATAGGTCACGCGGGCGCCGGCGACGGGCGTAAAGGTAAACCACGACGTGGGTGAGATGGGACGTTCGATTCCGTAGTAGGCATCGAGGCGGTCCGTGCGAAAGCCGGGGGTCGTTCCAATCGCGTCCGATTCAAGGACGGCCGCACTGGAATTAAACCGTTCGTAGAAGCCACCACCGATCGACGATGGAAGCAGATCGAAACGTATTTCCGGCAACCGCTCCTGCATGCGGAAAAAATCATTGGGATTAACCCGGGCGAACGCGCTGAGGGAATAATTGTTGCCCGTGTAAGCGGCCTCAAGGAAGGAGTCGGGTTGCTGAACGGGGTTGAATTCCTTGGGCCGGAAATCGCGCAGGATTTCCGAGTCGCTCCAGTAGTTGAATTGACCGTTGAGTGTGACGTGTTCGCCGATGGTTTGCTGGTGACTCCATTCGAAATAGGACCGGTCGCGGGGCACGGGATCGCCGAGTACGTCGGTTTTGCGATCCCCGCCATCGCTGATATAACCCGAACGGAAATAGCCCGAGACTTCGCCGTCAGCGTTTTCGTGATGGTAAGTGCCGGAAGGTCCGATCATCACTCCGCGGGAAGTATAAATTCCCAAGTCTGCCCCCAGTTTCAAGTCAGAGGAAACGGGAATATGCATTCCCAGTTCGGCAATGGCCCCGAGATTACCCCGATATCCGAGGGTGCCGGTCAGATAGGAGACAAAACTGGAATCGAGCGCTTGTTGAAAACTATTCAGCGACAGGAAACGGTTGCCCATCAGCCCGAGGCTGAGGCCGTCGGCGCGGGCGATCTTCCCCTTCGCATAGGTGAGGTGGTTCGCGTGAAAGGAAGGAGTATAGCTCGCGTTTTCGCGGAAAAAAACCGTCGCATTGGTAAAAACCATTTCGTCCAGCGTTCCGTCAACGGTGTCGCCCGAAAGATAAATGGGAAATTCCCCAAGGCGCAGGTTGCGAACATGGAGGGCTTTCGTGGCCACATTGTAGGTCCCGCCGTCAGCCAACATCCGGCGCTTGCCATAGGTGAGGACAAAATGGCCGGTCGCGGTCGCAAGGCTGGTTTTCTGGTTGAAGCGGATTTCGTCGGCCGTGAGCAAAATCTCCCCGTAAACCAAACGCGCGTGGTTCTTGAAAACCACTTCGCCCGTGTCGATATCATAGTCCGATTTCTCGCTGGTGATTGTGGGTTGCAACGGCTGCGCACGCGCAAGACCGGCCAGCAGGAAAAACACGACGGCGGAAACCGGAAAAAAGCGTGTGACTCGGGCCAAAAGCATAGGTCTGAAGTGGAGAGGCGGGGCGACTGGCGCAATGAGATTTCCCTGTCCGCGTCCGCTCGGGCAGAGCACGGGCTCCGTTTCGGCTAGACGCGGCTGAAGACCTCGGCACAGTTCACCCTGTCAGACGCGCATTTTTTCATTTGGTGCCGTTTTTCGGCCCGGCTGGAGAAATCCTTTAAATTTTAAACCAGCCAAAGTCCCGTGATCATTCCCGTCAACGAGCTGAACGCATTTCTTGGCAATCACCAGGCTAACCCGCATGGCTGGCTTGGCATGCATCCTCTCACACACAAGGGAGTCGCCGGCGTCGTGGTGCGGGCGTTCATGCGTGAAGCGGTGAAGTGTTCAGTGGTGGAACTGGACGCTCCGGGAACGCCGGCCCATGCGATGGAGCTGCTGGCACTCGAAGGTTTTTTTGAACTTTTCATTCCGGACAAAAAAGTCTTCCGGTATCAAATTCGTTACGAGACGTCCTGGGGCGACATTCATCAAGTCTACAACGCCTACTCTTTCCTTCCGTCGCTCTCGGCGCAGGATCTTTATCTTTTCAACGAGGGAAACGAACACCGGGTTTACGATAAGCTGGGAGCGCACCTGCGCCGGATGGGCGACGTGCCGGGCGTTTCGTTTGCCGTGTGGGCGCCGGCGGCTTCGCGAGTGTCGCTCGTGGGTAATTTCAATGGCTGGGACGCGCGTTATCATCCGATGCGTCCACTGGGCAATTCCGGGGTGTGGGAGTTGTTTGTGCCGGACCTCCGTGAGGGGGAAATCTACAAGTTCGCCATTTGGGATCAGCAAGGCCACATGCGGATGAAGACCGATCCGTACGGCACGTATTTTGAGGCACCCCCCAATAACGCGGCAATCATCAAGGATGTCAGCCGTCACCAATGGAACGATGGCGCATGGATCGCCCGGCGCACTTCGGAAGCGGAAAAATTGGATCGTCCCATTTCGATTTACGAAGTGCACCTCGGTTCCTGGCGGCGAAATACGACCGAGGCAAACCGGCCGCTGACGTATCGTGAACTTGCGCCAGTGTTGGCGGATTACGTGGTGGAAATGGGTTTCACGCACATTGAGGTGATGCCGGTCAGCGAATTTCCGTACACGGGTTCGTGGGGTTATCAGGTTTCCGGTTATTTTGCCCCAACGCACCGCTGGGGCACGCCGGAGGACTTCCAGTTCTTTGTCGACCACCTGCACCAACGCGGAATCGGCATCATCGTGGATTGGGTTCCAGCCCATTTCCCGCGCGACAGTTTTGCACTCGCTGAATTCGACGGATCGCACCTTTACGAACACGCGGATCCGCGGCTCGGTGCACACATGGATTGGGGAACGCTCATTTTTAACTACGGCCGGCACGAGGTGCGGTGTTTTCTCATCGGCAGCGCGCTCTCCTGGCTGGAGCGTTACCACATCGATGGATTGCGGGTGGACGCGGTCGCGTCGATGCTTTACCTCGATTATTCCCGCAAGTCCGGTGAGTGGATTCCCAACCAATATGGGGGGCGGGAAAATCTCGAGGCGATCGGGTTTCTGAAGCAGGTGAACGATCTCGTGCATCATTATTATCCCGGCGCGCTGATGATCGCCGAAGAATCCACCTCCTATGCGATGGTCAGCAAGCCCACCCGCGACGGTGGCCTTGGTTTCGACTTCAAATGGAACATGGGGATGATGCACGACACGCTCACGTATTTCCAGAAGGATCCCGTTCATCGCAAATGGTCGCATGACAAGCTGACGTTTGGCATGATTTACCAGTACTCGGAAAATTTCATTTCCGTCTATTCGCACGACGAAGTGGTGCACCTGAAAGGTTCCATGCTCGGGAAAATGGGGGCCGGAAGCCTCGCGGAAAAAGCGGCCAATCTGCGCGCGCTTTACGGCTACATCTGGCTCTATCCAGGAAAAAAACTGCTCTTCATGGGCAGCGAATTTGGCCAGCGATCCGAGTGGAATTACGACGCCGGACTGGAGTGGCAGTTACTTCAACAACCGGAACATGCGGGCCTCAAGAAATTGGTCTGCGATCTCAATCATCTTTACACCAACGAGCCGATTTTGGGTGGCAGCGATTTCCGGCCGAGCGGTTTCCGGTGGGTGAACTGCACGGACGGTGATCATAGCGTGATCAGTTTTCTGCGTTTGGATGACGCACGGAAAGCCGCTTATTTGGTCGTGAGCAACTTCACTCCGCTCACCCGGACCCGTTACAACGTCGGTGTACCGTATCAGGGTTATTGGAGCGAGATCCTCAACACGAACTCACAATATTACGGCGGCACCGGCTTCGGCAATCACGGTGGGCGCCAGTCCAGCACGGCACTGGCCGACGGCTACGAACAGTCGCTCAGCCTGACGCTGCCGGGTTTGTCCACGTTGGTTTTCAGGTGGAACGCGCAGGAGTAGGACGGGGGACTCCGTGATGGAAGAAGGGCCGTGCCACCGCGGCTATTTCGCGTTGATTTTGCGCAGCAAATAGGTCGGCATCCGGGTTGAGTTTTTGATGTCAATTTCGCCCTGCGGAGCGAACTCAAATTTATTCCCCAAGAGTTTCATGGTTACTGCTGAAATTTGGATTTCGCCCGGCTGCCCGTGCGATTCCATGCGGCTGGCAATGTTCACGGTGTCGCCCCACAGATCGTAGGAGAATTTTCTCGTGCCAATGATCCCGGCAACCACGGGCCCGCTGTTCATGCCGACGCGGATGCTCCATTCGAGTTGATGCCTCCGGTTGAAAAGTCGCACGGCTTCCAGCATTTCAAAAGCGGCGTTGGCGCAGGCTTCGGCGTGATCTTCGCGAATGGAGGGGACGCCGCTGACCAACATGTAGGCGTCGCCAATGGTTTTTATTTTCTCGAGTTCGAACTGTTCAGCAATCCGGTCGAAGCCGGAAAATATTTCATTCAGCAACTGCACCGTGCGATGCGGGGATTGTTTGGAGGCGATGCGGGTGAATCCCACGATGTCGGCGAACAGCACGGTTGAATCGATGAAACTGTCGACAATCGTGCGTTGGCCGGCCTTGAGCCGTTCGGCGATCGCCTTGGGCAGGACGTTTAGCAGGAGTCTTTCGGATTTTGCGCGCTCCACCTGCAGCTGGTCGAGGTAGGCCTGTTCCTGGTCGCGAAGCCGTTTCTTTTCCAGCGACGCCGTGATTCTTGCCCGGAGAATGACGGGGTTGAACGGTTTCGGCACGTAATCTTCCGCACCGGCTTCGATGCACCGTACATTGCTGTCCACGTCGTCCAGCGCAGTCAGCATGATCACCGGGATATGCCGGAGCCGCGGGTCGGCCTTCATGAACTCGAGCGTCTGGAATCCATCGAGATCGGGCATCAGGATGTCCAGCAGGACGAGATCGTAATTGCCTTCCTTGAGTTTGTTCAGCGCCTCGCGCCCATTCGTGGCGTCGCTGACATTGTAGCCGATTTTCTGCAACCGGCGGACCAGCATCTCGCGGTTCATATCGTCATCGTCGACGGCGAGCAGGCGTGCGTTGGGTAACTGCGGTGCGGATACGCCAAAATCGACCGGTGAGGTGACCAGGGCGGGGGGTGTCATCACGCCCAGCGTCGCTTCGCCGGCGATGCCGAGATCGCCGGTGGCATCGCCAATTTCGATCTGGTCGGGGTAGTCCTCGCTCTCGAAAAGGCTCAAAAGGTTTTTAGCCGCGCGGAGAATTTTTTCCAGGTCCTTGACCAGTTCCGCGTGGTTGTTTTCCCGCGCCTCATCCAGGCAAAGTTCAGCATACCCGATGACGGCGTTCAGTGGAGTGCGCATTTCGCGCCGCATGCCGGAGAAATCGATCTTTCCAGTTTCGATTTTCCAGGGGGCCAGCGCATCGTTGATCAACGCCAGCAGCTGTCCGCCTGAAGTATGGATGCGTTTGAGATCGGTGAGGACCGTCGTGACATTGTTCTCTTCGGCCGACTCCATCAGCATTTCGCTATAGCCGATGATCTGGTTCAGGGGCGTGCGGAGCGAATGACGCAGCTTCGACAACGTTTCCAGGTCACGCGATTTCAGCGCCTTCAGAAACGGGGTCAGCGAGCCGGGCGGCCCACTGCCGGTCCATGGAAACTTGGTTCCGGAATCACTCATGATTTCGGCGGCGATTTTTTGAGCAGTTCCTCGATTTTCGCCAGCAGGCGCGTGAGTTCAACGGGTTTGGTGTCGAAGTCGTCGCAGCCGGATTCGAGGGCCTTCACGCGATCGCTATCCATCGCGTGTGCGGTGAGGGCGATGATGGGAATGTTTTTCGTCAGGGTGTCGGCCTTGAGGATCCTGGTCGCTTCCCAACCGTCGATCACCGGCAGACTCATATCCATCAGGATTAAATCAGGTGCACCGCTCTTGGCCAGTTCGACGCCAACTCCGCCGTCGGCGGCGATGGCAAGCGTATAGCCGCGTTTTTCCAGGCGCCGCGACAGCATATCGCGATTCATTTCATTGTCTTCAACAAGGAGGATTTTTGGCATAGTGAGGGAAGTTTGGACGGTTAATTTTTCGCCAGCTGGATGGATTCGATTGCCGGTCGAATCAAGTTCGCGAGTTCGTCGCGACTGAATTCGCCTTTCCGCAAAATGGCGAGGGCTCGCGGCGTGAGGTTGGCCCGCGTGTCCTGGGTGACATCCATCGAGCTGATGATCACGACCGGGATTTTTGCCCAATCGGGATTTTTCTGCACGCGTTCGAGCAGTTCAAATCCGTTCATGCCGGCCATCTTGAGATCGAGGAGGATTATCGCCGGCGTACTTTGCTGCAGGGTGCGCAACGCCGCCTTGCCATTGGCGACCGCCCGGTAAGGCCAGTTTTCCCGTTCCAATGTGCGCGTAATCAGGGTTCTTGAATCCGCGTCGTCTTCCACAACGAGCACGTGGTCGTGCCCAAGTGGCGTGATCAACATCGCAATCTCGGCAGTAAGGCGCGCAGCATCGACCGGTTTGTTGATAACTGCTGTCGCGCCCAACGAGAGCGCCATGTCGGTATCACCGGCTGCTCCCAAAATGATCACAGGAACATCGGCGAGTTTCTGGTCGCCCTGCAATTTTGTGAGCACCGTCCAGCCATCAGTTCCGGAGAGCGAAGCGTCGAGAACAATGAGGCTGGGAATTTGTTGGGCGGCGAGAGCAAGACCGTGTTGGCCGGACTCGGCCTGCACCGGCGAATAGCCGTTTTCCGCAAGCAGGTCGCTTAACACCTGACGGATCTCCTTGTCGTCTTCGATAAGAAGAATGTGCGCTTTTTCCTGCACAGGGAAGGGCGAATGGGTCAACTTCTCACTCGTTTGAATCACTTTGGGCTGACTACTTTGAACGTTTGCGGGCAGGCGAATGAGAAAAGTCGAACCCGTGCCGGCGATGCTGCTGACAGTGATGTCGCCCTTCATCATTTGGGCAAATTGCTTCGAGATTGCGAGGCCGAGGCCTGTGCCGCCGTATTTGCTGGAGGTTGACGAATCGGCCTGGCTGAACGCTTGGAACAACCGGGAAAGTTGGGTGGGCGTCATGCCGATGCCGGTGTCAACGACGGCCAGCTCGATGATGTCGTTCCCGATGCCGGTGATCCGGGTGGCGCGAAGGGTAACAGTGCCATTTTCCGTGAACTTGCTGGCGTTGCTGAGCAGGTTCAGGAGCATCTGGCGGAGCTTGGTCGCGTCGGCATGCATCGTGCCGATATTCTCGGGGAAATCGAGGACGAGCTTGTTGCCTTTTTTCTCGATCAGCGGGGAAATCGTCGTGGCGACATCGCCGATGATTTTCGAGAGCGGGAATGTTTCGAGGAAAAGCTCCATTTTACCGGCCTCGATCTTGGAGATATCGAGCACGTCATTGATCAGCCCGAGCAGGTGTCGGGCGGCGTTGAGAACTTTATCGAGATCGTCCGCCGTGCGGGTTGCTCCCTCGTCGCGGGCGTCCTCCTGCAACATTTCACTGTAACCGATGATGGCATTGAGGGGCGTGCGCAGCTCATGGCTCATCTTCGCGAGAAACGTACTCTTCGCTTTGCTCGCTTCCTCTGCGTCGTCGACCGCTTTTGCGAGCAAGCGGGTGCGATCCTCCACGCGAGCTTCCAGCGTGCGATTGGATTCCTCAAGTTTTTCGTTGGACTGGTGGATGCGTTCGCGGGCTTCTTCGGCGACGACTTTGGCGCGCTGGAGTTCGGACGTGTTCGACTGGATGGTGTCGAGCATCGCGTTGAACGAATGGATCAATTCGCCGATTTCCCCGGTGGCCGCCGCACCGACGCGGTAACTGTAATCGTTCTCGCGTTGGATATTCGCCGAGACACGGGCGAGTTCGATGATCGGCTGGGTGACCAGAGCCTGCAGTCGATAAGCGACAACGAACGCCAGCAGGACGGCGGCGAGGAAAATAATCGCGATGCCTTTCAATAGCGTGCTGGAGCGTTCAGTGTCCGCCTGGCTGAGGTCGGCCTTCAGATACAGCGTGCCCAAAGACCGTCCGTCCACCAGACTGTGAATGGGAGACATAACGACACCGCGTTCGATGCTCATCAGGCCTGAAAACCGCTGGAGAACAGGAATGGATTCACGGGTGCCGGGACGGACAAACTGCGAAAGTAATTTGCCATCGGTGGCAAAAACGGCGGCGGCGGCCACTTGGGAATTCGGCGCAACGAGATTCAATGGCAGATCCGTCGTGGTGGGATTTTGCTCGAGCACCTTGCTCAAGCTTTGAACCAGAAGCTTGCTGGAACTCTCCAAATTGTGCTGGAGTTCGTGATTGCGCTGGGTCTCCTGGCTGGACTGGTAACGGTCGTAGATAATAAGCCCCGCAAATGCGAGTGAGAGACTCACACCGCAAATCAGCACGACGAAGAGGGTTAGCTTCCAGCGAAAGGTGATGCTTTTCACGATAGAAAAGGCGTTAACCGCCCTACGCCATAAGATTACGGCACAATGTCAAATGCCATCGCCGAAGCCTCAAATACCGTTCGAAAAGGTCAGCGCACTTGTACGAAATCATAGTATCGATAGGTGATGTTTTCGCCCTTTGGGATGAGAAAAATCGTTCCGGTAAAATGAGAGGAGCTTCGCGTCGGCAGGCTGGGACGAGTCGCGTCCGGCGGCGAGAAATCCATCGTCACCACCAGTTCGTTCATTTTCACGCTGAAGACCGGCGAGTAAGGAGCATCGAGGGTCATGCGATAGCGCTCAACATAGCGGAGGTGTTTGTTGATCGTGAGTAACAGGCTCAGATGACTGAGCATTTTGTCGGCGTTGCTCGATACTTCGCGGAATGTGCAATGGTAGACGGCGTGGTCGGCATTCTCGCGTACGAGTTGCAGGGTGCCGGGCTCAATATCGTCTTTGTGGAACGTCGCCTTGATGGGTCCCGGAATCTGGCTGGCTTTATATCGAAAATATTTTTCGGCGTCCTGCGGAGTCGCTTTTCGGCCCTCGGTTTCCAACAGCGACCATTGCTCGGTGGGGGATTTCGAAGGATCGAAATGTTCACCTGTTCTTCGGCCTTCCTGCACGGTCGTCAGACTGAACGCCCAATGCGGCGGGACTTCGGGAATGAAATTCGCGAGCGCATCATGCAGATAGGCGGGCACCGCCGCCCGTGCGCCCACGGTCGAGAAGGACGCGACGATCATTGTCATTCGCAGCCATGAATAGCAGCGGCGCACGATCCGCCGTGAGTTGAAAGGCCTGGGAGAACGAATACTCGCACGATCCATCGGGTCAGCGTGCGCGGCGTCCCGCTCAGATCAATCCGGATCAATCGTGGGGTTCGGGTGCACTGACAATATTCTCCCATTTCATGCGGGGTAACTAAGAAATCTCGTAATCGCGCGTATTAGAAATGGAGGAAATTATGAATATCCAACGCTACAAATGGCCGGTGATAGTTGCAGCGGGCCTGCACGGCGCGCTTTTCCTGAGCACACCCGATTCGTCACGAGGGTACGACCGTAACACCGACCCCAAACCGCAGGTGTTACCGGCGATTCCCGTTGATGTCATCTTTCAACTTCCGCCGGACGACGATTCGTCCGCGGATGATCGTCCCGCCGCTGGTAGCGTGGCCGTCCCGACATTGCCCGACAACATCGCGCCGCTCACCGATAAAACGGATTTCATTACGCCGGTCGTCGATCATCCACACGTCGAAAATCCGATTGGCACGCTCAAGGGTTATGTGGGCGGACCAGAAGGTCCTACGGTAGGATCGCTTTCCCCCAATACCGGTTCTGTCATTGATTTGGCCAAATTGGATAAAAACCCACGCGCGACTGCTCAAATTTCGCCGAATTACCCCGCGTCGATGCGTCAGGATGGAATCACAGGCTCCGTAACGGTGAAGTTTGAAGTCAACAAGGACGGCCGGGTAACCCGAGCCGAAGCGATTGGCTATACACGGCGCGAATTTGTCGAGCCGGCGCTCGTTGCGGTCAGAAACTGGCACTTTGAACCGGGTAAACAAAATGGCCGGACAGTTGCCTTTCGCATGACGGTGCCGATCGAGTTTTCGCTCGACCGCGATTGAAATAAAGCGGGTGCGGTCAAACCGCCCGGGCGTCCATGAGCCGATTCACCCGCTGGACCAGATCCAGCGGGCTGAATGGTTTCGTGATGTAGTCGAGGGCGCCTAGTTCCAAGCCGAGGTTTCGGGAATCTGATGAAGCCCACGCGGAAATGATAATGATGGGGATTGTCGCCGTGAGCGGATCGCGCCGGAGGATTTCGCATACGCCGAATCCGTCCAGATCCGGCAGCATCAAATCGAGCAGGATGATATCCGGACGCCGTTTCTTGACACAAGCGATCGCTTCCCAGCCATTTGCCGCCGTGACTACTTCATGTCCCGCGCGGACGAGGTGAAAATGCATGAGGTCGGTTAACTCGGGTTCGTCATCCACCGCCAGGATTTTAGCTTTGTAAGACATGCGCCCAATTTGAGTGCTGAATGTGACGATTCGGTGGGTACCGCGTGACAATCGCGCAAACTCCCATTGATGTTTGGTTGCGTGTCCGAATTGAAACCGACATCAGGGTCATTTGCTGGCGCGGTTGTTATAGCGGGCGAAAAACTAAAGGTTCAACTCAACGCGCCGTTAAAAGAGTAAATGTAAAAGTATCGGAAAGCCCATTGGGTGGGAGCGAATTCCCTTTTCCCGTGCCGGCTTTTTAAATAGGCAAAAATCACTGTGGGTCGGTCATAGACAGGCGTTTAGTCGTAAAAATTCGTTGGATTTTTAACTGGCGCCCATCGCTGTCTGTGCCATGGTCTCCAAATAACTATCAATCTTACAAAATGGCGCGCAAGATAGCCTTCCTCAACTACAAGGGCGGTGTCGGCAAGACTTCGCTGATCGTAAATACAGCAGCCAGTCTCGCACGGCGCGGCATGCGGGTTCTCCTCTTGGATTTCGACACGCAATCCAACGCGAGCATTTGGCTGATGCGGTTGGAGCGTTGGAATAAGATAAATTCCACCGGCAAGGGATCGGTGTATTCAATTTTCGATCCGGGCACGGCGCGTTTGTCTGAATGTGTGATCAAAGATGTCGTGGAAGGAAAGGACGGGGAAAAGCTTTTGCCGGGTTTGGATCTGGTGCCAACGACGTTCAACTTGGTGGATCTTGAGGGTGAGTTCAAAGTGGATCCCAAGCGACCGTCGTATGTTATTTTTCAGGAGCAGCTGGCGGAGATTGAAGGCAACTATGACTTCATCCTTTTTGATTGCCCGCCGAATGTTCTCCGAGCGTCGCAGAACGGCGTTTACTGCGCCAACGAAATTTACGTGCCGTCCAACCCGGACGCGCTGAGCTTGATCGGTTTTACCCTGCTCGTCGAAAAGTTGATTCGTTTCCAGCAAACCTCGGCGAGTTTTCGCACCACCGCCATGGGTCCTGCGGCGCTGGTGTACGGAATCGTATTCAACTCGATCAAGGCGAACACCGATATCGAGGTTCCGAAGATGCGCATGCAACTTCGCCTGAATCAATTCAAGACTCAGAAACGGGGGTGCGCTCCGGCGGCAAAAATTTGTACCACTCAAATTCGCGACGCGATGATTGTGCGTCGCGCGGTTACGCTCGGGCTGCCAGTTTTTCTGGTCGGCACCGAAGCCACCGACGAGGATAGTGTGGCCAACGACTACCTGAGGTTTGCGAACGAAATCATTGAGAATCCACCACCCCAGTAATTGATCGAGGAGAACTTACCCTATGGCCAAATTCAACAGCACCGAATGGGACGAGATCCGGAAAAAATTCCGCCATTCCATCATGGCGGACACATCGCTGGTCAGTCTGGCGCAAAACCTCGACACGAAGGAATGGCCGCATGAAGGGGAGGAGGAGAAGCCGTCCAAATACATCGACTTTACTTACGACGAATTGCTGATGCTCCCGGAGATCGCTGGTCGCGCCGATCAGGCGGATCACCTGATCAATATTTTGAAGGAAACCCTGGCCTTCGATGATCCGTTTGGTGACATGGTCGCGCAGGTTGAGGAAACCGCGGCGAAGGAAAATCCCATCCTCAAAACGCTGGCACGTCTCTCCATTCCGGAGGATTTCCCGCTTTTGCTGGCTAATCTGGGCGAAGACACCCGCGTGGTGTGTGCTTCCGAAGGAGTCACGACGATCGGTGCTTTTTCAAATTTGGGCCAACAAATGTCGACCCGCGTGGTGCTGGGCGGCGATTTTCGCACGGCGCTCAATGCGCTTACACACGGTGACGAGGAGGCGATTGCAAAATTCCTTCCCTATCGCAAGGGAACCACGGGGCTGCATCTGGCTGAAACCATTGGTCTTGTCGCCGCCGGACTTCCCCGGGCGGAACAGCTTTCGCTTGCGCGGTATTATGGTGCGAAGCTCAACACGGCCGATGCCGCCACGGCGAAACCCATAGCGAAGGATCAAGTGGAAAAGACCGAAAATCGACTGCGCGCCACGGTTGTCGCGGCCTTGGACTATTTCAAACTGGAGAAAGAAGCCTTGGTCACGGAGCTCACCGGCGGTAATAGTTTGGAACGATATTTCGTCGTGATTAACGATCCGGCCAGGGAAGCGATTGCTGTTCGTTTGACATCGGGCTTGGTGAAGGCCAATCCGAAGGCACCGTCAGCCTCGGCACCCGCAGAATCGAAAAAGAAAGGTTTCTTTTCGAAACTCTTCGGCCGCGGTTGATTCGTGGAAAAATAAATCGTGGATAATTCGTCGCCCTCTCTTCCCGGCTCTCGCAAGCCGGCCCCTTCCGCATCGAAACCACCAACGGGCGTGACGCCGGGTTCGGCCGGCTCTGCTGCAAAATTTCAATCCAAGCCGGGTGGAATTAAACCGTTGGTTTTGCCTCGTCGGGTAAGCCCGTTGCAGCGCGCTCAAGAAGCGTCGCAAGCCACGGCTGAAGCCCGGAGATCAATCGATGCGATCATGTCCCAGTCCCGGACACCGTGGACCTCGGGCAAGCCTGCACTGAGCGGAACTCAAGTGGAAGGGTTGGAGAAAGCTTTGCGGGCCCTGGAGACAAAGGTGGCCGAACGGGAAATGGCGCTTGCAGAGGCTGAGAATAAACTTTCCGAACGGGATCGGGCCCTGGCCGAGATGGAGGCCCTATTGATGGCGCGCGAAAAAGTAATTGACGCCATGAGGAAGCAGCCGCCGGCGGCGGGTGTTTCCTCATCGGTAAACCCGGCGGAACTTGAAGCCCTCGGTAAACTCAAGGAGGAACTTGACCGTCAGGAGGCCTCGATGAAGGAGCAGCGGCAGGCGATCAAGGAACGGGAGGAATTTTTGGAGCAGAGCGAAGCGGCTCTCTTCGAAAAAATGCAATCACAGCAGGAGCGGGAAACGGAACTTGAGCAAAAAGCGGAGGACGTCAGACGGGCGATGTTGAAGGCCGGTTTGATCAAGGAAGAACCAAAAGGGCCCATGGAAAAAGCTTGAGGGAACTTAACGAAGTTTACCCTTTCCAAGCCTGCATCCCGCCCCTATGGATTTTTCTTTCATGAATTTTCGCCCGCTTCGCCTGATTGTCCTTCCAGCATTGTTGACCGCCCCGGTCTTCCTTCACGCCCAGGAAACGACCGCCAATGAGGATGAGCGCATTGAGCAACTGGTCCGTACCGAGGCTTCAGAGTGGTACACACCCAAAAACAGTGTTCAGGTCGGATTTCATATTCTTACCTCGGGTGCCAAGGTTCGTTTTGGAAACCTTGGGCAGGTCGCCTTTAGTTCGTCGATTGCCCCGCCGTCAGCAGGGGCAGTTATAAACCGGGTCTACGATAATGGCTCGGTAAATTTGGATTCGGCCTCGCAGCGCGCGGGGGAAGTGGACGAGAACGGCAAGCAGACCACGCAACCGGGAACGCATTATTATACCTACACGATCGACGCCGACGGAAATCAAATTGTGGCGACGGACAGTCTTGCCTATACGCCGGGGGTGACGCGTTATTGGAGTTATTCCACAGCGGACCAGGCCACCGCCATGCCGGGGTACATTGCCATGAGCAGTTACAGTGCGACAAGTGATGGGGGGTCTTATTCAAAAAAACAGGGGCCGTCCGCCGGTGTTGAACTCCAGTTTGCCCACGCAATCCGTAAATTCGGGAAACGAACAGAACTCAGTTTTATTGCTGGGGCGACGTTGAACAGCATCAACAATAAGGTGGCAGGGGATGTTCATTCGACTCTTCACACCTATACGGACTACTACGCTCTGCCCGCTGGCGCGACCGCACCGGTTATGACGGGGGACACTCCGCTTCCCTATACCGGACCGAGCTATGACGCGACGAGCACGATCGAAACGACCGTGCCACTTGCGACTACCGCAGATCCATCGCTAACCTCAAATATTGCCACCCCTGGAGCGGCAACAGTACATGGATTATGGGAGATCAGGGGCGCTTACTTCATGTTGAAATTAGGGCCTGCAATTCGAACCCAACTTACTGATCGATTTGGTGTAAGCGCCAGCTTGGGGGTGGCCGGGGCCTTTGTGGGAACCCACTATTCGGCGATTGAAACCATGGATGTGCCCGAGGTAGGCACGACGATCACTGATCCCGTACAGGATAGTGATAAGTCTAAATTCCTTGGTGGCTACTACGCCGATTTCAACATGGAATGGGCAACAAATGACACGTTGGGGATTTTCGGTGGCGTGAGTGCACAAAAGCTCGGAGACTATACGCAAACACTCGGTAGCCGTGACGCACTGATTGATTTGGGCAGCTCCGTTGGCCTGCGAGGTGGCATCAATATCAAATTCTGATTGGTCAATGAGAAGAAGAGCTGTTCGCCTTGTCTTCTCTTCGGACGTCCTGTGCGCCCGGAAGACCGGAAAATGGCATCCTGGCAGGGTGCGGCCCGTGCCGCTACCCGGATAAAATCCTCTCCAGTGGCTTGCCAAGCGCGTGGTGAACAATCATACGTCCAGATTCCCAATTTGGTTTGATTGGGTGAAAAGCCAGGTGGTGAGATCAAATCCCGTTGCTTGGAACGCTTCCCTTGAAAATTTGTCGACACAACTTCCATAAATGAATCCCGCTGAAATGCCCGTCCCGAATGCACCCAGAAACACCCCGAATGTTGCGGGTCAAACCCGGCTCAAGAATGGATTTTCCATCGCTGGGCTGGTGTTGACGGCTTTTTCTTTTATCGGGACCCCTTTTGTCCAGGGCCAGACGAGCTATACCTTTTCGACCCTTGCGGGCATCGGTGGCAAGCCCGGCTACTTGAACGGCTCCGGCGGCGGCATAGATTTCCCTCTCTTCTCCGCTCCGAGCGGGATTGTCCTGAACAAGGACGGTAATTTTTTCGTGACGGACTCAAGCAATGAGCTGATCCGGATAGTAACTCCTTCAGGAACGGTCACGACCTTCGCCGGTACGGTGGGACAAACTGGGAGCCAGGACGGTACGGGCATCTCCGCTGGTTTCTTTTCGCCCCAAGGTCCGGCGCTGGATAGCGCGGGCAACCTTTATGTCGCCGACTACAGTGGCGCGATCATTCGCAAGATTACGCCAGCCGGCGTGGTGACGACCATCGCCGGGCTTGCCTCAACGGTTGGTTCAACCGATGGAACGGGAAGTGCCGCTTTGTTTTTTCGACCCACGGGTCTCGCAGTCGATGGTAGCGGAAGTATTTATGTCGCTGACTCTGGCAACAATACGATCCGGAAGATAACCAACGCCGGCGTGGTAACTACTGTGGCGGGCCTTGCGGGTACCTTTGGGCATACCGACACTGACACGACGGCCGGAATCGCGGGACTTTTCTACAATCCCACGGCCGTGGCAATCGATGCTTCCGGAACCATTTATGTGGCCGATACGAACAATAATACGATTCGCAAAATCAGTTCGACCGGTGTCGTCACTACTTTTGCCGGGGTAGCCGAAACCTATGGCGGAACCGACGGCAATGGCACTGCAGCCAGATTTAATGGGCCGAGCGCCCTCGTGTTTGATTCATCTGGTAATTTGTACGTAGCCGACGAACTCAATCATGCGATCCGGAAGATTACCCCCAACGGTGATGTCACCACGGTGGCCGGTCTTGCGGGAACTCCCGGAATAGTTGATGGTTCGGCTGGCGCTGCGCGATTTAATCACCCGTCTGGCCTGACGTTTGATGGAGCGGGCAATTTATATGTCGCTGACTATGGTAATTCGTTAATTAGGAAAATATCGTCCACGGGTGTGGTCACCACGGTTGCGGGCGTGTCGGGAATTGCCGGGGCGTTGGATGGCCAGGGCTATAATTTGACTCCGGCTCTTTTGAGCAATCCATCGGGCACCACGGTGGGTGCGGGCGGAAATGTTTATGTCGCGGATACGGCCAACAACCTTATCCGACAGATTACCCCGGCCGGAGTCGTCAGTACATTTGCGGGCAACATTAATCTGATCGATTCGCGCGACGGTACCGGTTCAAGCGCCGGATTTTTTTCCCCAAACGGATTGACCAGTGATGCTTCGGGTAATCTCTACGTAGCCGACACGGCCAGCCAATTGATCCGAAAAATCACCACGACAGGCGTCGTAACGACAATTGCAGGAACGCTCGCCACGCCCGGTAACGCTGACGGAAACGGAACTGCCGCGACTTTCAATTTTCCAAGCTCGGTGGCAGTCGATGCAGCGGGGAGCGTGGTTTATGTGGCTGATTACAATAACCATGTTATTCGCAAAATCGTAACTGCAACCGGCGACGTAACTACTTTTGCCGGCACCGCAGGTATCGCTGGAAGCGCGGATGGGCAGGGTGCAACGGCTCGTTTCAACTTCCCGCGTGGGGTCGCCATCGATAGCGGCGGCTATGTCTATGTTGCGGATTCGGGCAACGATGTCATCCGGCGAATTTCGCCCAGTGGACAAGTCCAGACTCTCGCAGGAAGCGCTGGGGCGGCGGGTTCATCCGACGGATCCGGCAGCGCCGCCCGATTTGATGGGCCAAGCGGGATAGCGGTTGATGCCGCATTTAATGTTTACGTGGCCGACACCAACAATAGCACCATTCGCCTGATCACGTCCGCTGGGGTTGTCTCGACCATCGGCGGCGTCGCTGGAAGCACGAGCAATGTTGACGGTGTCGGTACTGCGGCGCGCTTTAATCATCCGGCCGGTTTGAGCATTGATGCGTCCGGAAATCTTTATATCGCCGATTCACGTAATCACACGATCAGGATTGGGTTCACGGCCACGAGCGGCGGAAGCGGTGGAACTACCGGAGGTGGCACTACGGGTGGAACGGGAGGTGCGGGCGGCACCGGCGGTACAGGCGGTGGAAATGGCGGTACCGGTGGTACGGGTGGTACCACAGGAACTGGCACCGGATTTCTAATGCATCCCGGCGGTATTGCCCTCAATATCGTGGGAGGCCTTTACGTGGCGGACACCTCAAATAACTCGATTAAGTCCGTCGCGCCTGATTACACGGTCACAGTTCTCGCGGGTAAAGACGGTACTGCAGGTTCGGCTAATGGCACTGGTACCGCGGCGACGTTTAATAGCCCAACCGGGATGGTTACGGACGGGGTTGGCAACATTTTCCTATGCGATACGGGCAATGGGACCATTCGGGAAATTACCTCTACCGGTGTGGTGACGACACTGGCAGGTTCGTCCAGCGTGCGGGGCAGTCAGGACGGCACTGGGAATGCCGCTCAATTCTCGTCGCCGACGGGCATTGCGATGGATTCTTTGGGAAATTTGTACGTTTCGGACTCCGGCAATTCGACCATCCGTAAAATCACTTCTGCCGGAGTGGTGACCACCTTTGCTGGTACCGCCAAAAGCGTGGGCGATGCCGATGGACTGGGCACTGCCGCGCGATTTAACAATCCAACGGGCATGATCATCAATCCGTCGACAAATTTCCTCTACATTGCCGATACCAACAATGACACGATCCGCGCGATCAATACTGCGGATATCACGACTTCGACGGTAGTCACGAACGCCGACGGTACCACCACTACAACCACAACTGTCCTCGCGCCGGCCGGTACTGTTACCACTATTGCCGGTTCACCAGGAATCAGCGGCTCGTTCGACGGGACCGGTTCATTTGCACTTTTCAATTTGCCGCAGGGCCTGAGCACGGACGGTTCAAGCATCTACGTTGCCGATACCGGAAACAATTGTGTCCGTCGCATTGCCGGTAACAACGCTGTTACCACAGTGGCGGGGATCGCCGGCATCGCGGGAAATCGCGACGGTACCAATACCACCGCCTTGTTTAACCAACCCCAAGCATTGGTTTATAACTCGATCATATTCGTAGCCGACACCGGCAATTCGATTCTTCGCACCATCAGCGGACAGCTGGTCGTAACGACGGCTGGCTTGAAATCTCCAACCACTACGACCACCACTGGCAGTGGCACCACCACCGGATCGACGAGCAGCGGCTACGGTGGCGGCAGTACGGAGCCTTGGTTTGTTATTCTGTTGGCGATGTCCGGATCGATTTTGATGATCAAACGCCGACAGCTTAAGACTTCTGTTAAAGTATAACGGGCTGAAACTTTCGCCGGCGTTAACCCGCTTCCAAGGTTTCGAGCACGCTTTCGACCGTTAGGAGTTCCTCCGGACGAAAGAAAGAATTAATTCGCGCCATTACCTGCTGGACCAGTCCGTCCGGGCAGGACGCGCCGCCGGTGATTAATACTCTCTTGGGCGAGTTATCACCCGGCCAAAGCGGATGAACTTCAGTATGGCCGCCATGTCCATGTCCCGCCGCAGGGAAAACGTAATGTTCGATCTCATCCCGGGAGCGGATATTCGCCTCCGACTGGATGAAATAGGCGCGCTGACCCAGTTTCTTTTCGCATAGCCGGTAAAGCTGATAGGTATTTGAACTATTTTTTCCCCCAATGATGAAAGCTGCGTCCAACGGTTCGGCGAGCGCCTTCTGCAGCGCATCCTGGTTGACCTGTGTCGCATAGCAAAGGGTGTCCTTTTTTCCCGCCCCGCCAACGTGCTGCGGCCCGTCGATTTCACCGTACTTTGCGGTGAAAATCTTTTTGAAATAATCGATGATCGCCGACGTTTCATTCATCAGCAGAGTGGTCTGGTTGACCACGGCAATCCGGTCCAAATCGCGCGCGGGATCGAAGCCGGGCGTCTGCACGGCGGCGAAACGGCTAAGCAGTCCGGTCCGTTTGTCATCCGTCGGTTCGGCGATGTAGTCGCCCAACAGTTTGGCTTCCTCCAGATTTCGGATGATGATGGAAGGCGCGTAGCGCCGGGTGTTGGAAAAAGTCGCCTTGGTTTCCTCATGTTCGCTCTTCCCGTGAATGACTACCGTGTACCCTTCGCGGCCAAAAACACGCGCGGCTTTCCAGACTTTTTCCACCAGCATGCAGGTCGCATCGTACTGCGCCACGCGAATGCCTTTGCGGATGAGTTTCTTCTTATCCTCGTCAGTCGCTCCAAATGCCGGGATAATCACAATATCGGAACCGGTGAGTTCGTCCCAAAGCAACG
>DASYDH010000052.1:0-32890 GCA_036499685.1 Lacunisphaera sp.
GTCGCGATCAGGTCATCGACATAGGCAACCAAGGGCTTGCGTATATCCTCGAAGCAGCCCCGCCGACGAGCGATTGCCGCGGCAAACGAGACGGTCCGCCAACCCGTCGAGCCGAAGTCGCCAACCTTTCCGTCCCACCGAGTCAGCACCGCCACCGCAGCGCAAACTTCCGCCAGCGGTTGCAACGGAAACTCAATCCCCTCCCCCCGGCCAATCAGGCCCAACCACTCGAATAATGAAAGAGCTTCCGCGGCTAGAGCTGGCCGATCACTCGCGCTGATGTTGGTCATCGCGCCTTGCAGCAACGCGTCCGCTTGCTCAACCGAGATATTCTGTCCGTCCGCGGCGCGGGCGGCAAGCACACCGAGCAAAGCCGCCTTCTGGTCTGGAGTCGGAAACCGCTTATCCAATTCCGCGCTTCCCGAGGGTTTGCCGTCCCGCTTTTGCCAGCCGTTGAGGCGCTCGGTCAGGAGCTCGTAGAGCAGGTCGCCCAAGGAAAGGGCGACTTCGTCGCCGAGCGTTTTGAGCCGCGGGTAAAGCAGACGGATGGCCAGCGGGGAGTGCGCAATGGCGTCGAGCGCGCCGACTCCCTTCAATGCGCCGGCCAGCGTAGCGCATTCCGCGGAAATTTTGGCAGCGGGAACACCGTCCGCCACCAGTTCCTCGCGGATGAACGCCGCTTTGGCGTCGTCGTCCAACGCGACGGTGTTGAGAGTGCACCAATCGGCGAAAGACACGCCAATCATTTCCACCGGACGCGCGGTCGCCACAACCTGGACGGTCGCCCAGCCGTCGACCAAGGCCGCCGCCTCCCGAAGGACCCGAGCCGCCAGCTCTCTGGTCAGTTCGTCGAGACCATCGAGGACGATTAACACCTCTGTCTGCTGGTTGAGCATCTCAGCGAGGTCCAGCGACGGCAGGCCGACACAAACCTCGTTCCGGATGTAGGTTTCGACCGCATGGAGCAGATCAAGCGGGGTAAACTGGCCGGCAAGCACCAGCTTCTTGACTGGCACGAACACGGCGATGCCCTGGGTCGACTTGTCGATGGTTTCGGCGACGAGCCGGGCGGCCAGCGTGCTCTTCCCGTGCCCGAGGTCTCCCAGCAGGATGGACCGCCGGGCGGTGCGCACCGCCTCGTAAAACGGCATGCGGGTCTCCATATCCTTTTTGCGGACGAGTTTGCCCTGCTCGTCGAACTCGGGCTGCTGCACGCTGACGCGCAGGGCGACCGGACGGTCGATGGGGTTCGGCAGCGTTCCGTCCTGGCGGAGCAATCGTGATTTGAGCTCCACTTGCTTGAGGCCGTGCGACAGGCAGCGCAATCGGATCGTGGCCGTATCTGGCGCGACGGAGCCGGATGCCAGTGCGGGTGCCGCACCAGCCTCGTGATACATAGGGCGGGAACGTGCCAGGAGCGGTTTCCACGGTGACGAGACCTCCCGTGGATCGAATTCAAAGGAGCGGTCTTCGACCGAATCCGAACCGAGGCGGACTAAACGGAAGGAATTGGAGTGCGACGCGCCCTGATAGGCGGAGCCACCAGTGAAATGCAATGCCCGATCGGCGATCCGGTCCGCGCCCCGGACCTGCCCGTGAGTATGGCCGGTGAGAAGAATGTGGCACCGGTGGGCGAGATAGTCCCAAGTGGGCGGCCGGCCCGCGAGGGCGTGCTGCTCGTCCGAGTGCAACCAATCCATCGGGTGGTGCATCAGTGCAACCGTGAGGGGTTCCCGCTGGAGTGGACCCACTTCACGAAGCTGGTTGTTGGCCTCAAGCACAACGAGGTGAGGCCGACCCATCCAAAGTCGGTGTTGGTCGTCGTCCCCTTTGGAGCACCAAGCGGAATTCAATGAGACAAAGCGGATCCCGTTGACCGTCCGCTCGCCCACCAATGGTGAATCGGCGGCACCAAGCTTCCACGGTGGGACACCGCACGTAACCGTGAATTTGGTATACTCCGCAAAAGGCTTCAACCAGTGGTCGGCAATCGGGAACTCCAATGCCGTGTCGCCCTCTGAGGATTTCTCAGGGCGTGGGACGGTCTTCGCGGACGCGCGGTCGACGTCATGATTGCCCGGGCAGAACAGCACGTGCGAATACGTCAGGCCGCAGGTCGCGAGCAAGCGATCCAACCAAGCTTTTGCTTCAGTGTAATCCGATGATGCGCCTCGCCAGGCGATATCCCCAGTGACGCAGACAAGGGTTGGCTTCCATTTTGACTCCAGCTTGCTCACCTCCGAGAGGATGCCTTCCAAACAAACCTTGCGGTCAGCGAGGGCAGACGGCTTGGAACCCTCCCATCCGAAGTGGATGTCGGTCAGGTGCAGGATTGTCTGCAGGGAGGGGCCTTTTTTCGAGGCACTCATCAGAGTGCGTCTCCTTGCCTTGGGTACCCATTGACAACTCCGATCCTGTTCAGGGTCGAAATGAAACGGTCGGGGTGGTGCATTGGTGTTCCAAAGTGGCGAGTCGAACTAAAGTTAACCTGCCACGGGTATTTGCCGGGGTTCTGGCCGCGCTTCAATCATTCAATAGAATATCTCTCGTAGGCAGTGAAAAAGGGATCTGGCTATTTGGTTTGTGGTCTAGTTCGAAAGTCACCAACTGGCGCGGAGGTTCGGCTTCAATTTCCGGGCCACATGCGGTTGATTGCTGATGACTGCGATCTAGTTCGGATCTGGTTTGTCGCGGACCGTCAGCCGCAATTGCGTCTCGGTTCTCGCCTTCAGACGGCCGTTTTGCAGTAATGATCACACCACTACCGTCCACTGATCGCATGAATTCGCCGGAAAAACCAAGGAAACCGTGGCTCACCGCGATTCTGAGTCTATTTAACGTCCCGCTTGGTCAGATCTATGCCGGGCGGCAGTCCGACGGGATCAGCCCGCTATATGTTAATTCCTGATTGAATTCCAACGAACGCGGAGCTCGGGTGGATTTTTCCGAGTTGAAATTAACAAGTAGAGGCCTGGACCCACAAAAATCGCCCATAGAAATCGCGAACTTGTGCTTCCAATTGATGCTTTGTTCGACCGAAGTTCGGTCATGACGGAAAATCTTGTGCGGTTTTTTATCCGGTGGGTGTTAGGATGAAATTAAGATGAAGCTCGATGCGACATTGTTGAACGATTATGTACGGAACCGGTCCGAGGCTGCGTTCGCGGAATTGGTGCGCCGTCACTTGAATTTCGTGTACGCCGCCGCACTGCGGCGGGTCTACGGCGACACTTATCTCGCCTAGGATATAGCCCAAATGGTTTTCACCAATCTGGCGCGCAAAGCGCCGGAGCTTGCGCGCCATCCGGAAATCGGACGGGGTCAGGCCGCTATATGCTACTGCTTTGAGGGCTTAGCTAGGTCAGGTAACAGTAGCTTCTGGCGGCCTGAATCCTTTGATTGCGCCCGTTAGTTGGTACCGGTGACTTGGTTCGCTGGGAACAATTGTGGAAAGTAAGTCTCGTGCACTTTCGCCGGGAGTCCTAGCCGCACCGCGGCTTTGGGAGTGTCCGATATCAGGAGGCCCGCATCGATGGCGAGGGTCAGGGTGGAGCGGCCGGTGCGATCGCCCGCGCCGACAATTCGCGCGGCTTCGCCGCGGGGAAATTCACCGCGGAGCAATGCCTCTCTCAATAAGAGAAATATCCGTTCTCCGTCAGGAGCGACTTTGGCGTCCACGACGCGGACGTAGTGCTCGATGCGTCGTTCGAGGCCGTCGAGGTCGAGTAACTGCTCCATGAAGGTAATTTGGTCGATCATGGTGCGCAGGGTGAACTCGCAGAAATCCCAGAGGGCACGTTCGCTCAGGTGTCCGCGGCCATCGTCAGCACTCGACGTGCTGCGCTGCTGGTCTGCATTGGATAACCGTTGGTAATATTCGGTCCGATTCCGCGCGAACCCTCGTGACAGCGACCACAATCCACCGCCTCCAATCCCGAGTTGTCGGATCAAGGCGTCGGAAAACAGTCGCACGACGCGTCCGTTGCCATCGCGAAAAGGGTGAATCCAAGCAAGGCGGTGATGACTCGCTCCAATTGCAATGATGCGTTGAATCCGAGAGAGATCATCCGACTCATACCGCCATTGAAAGTGTTCGAGTAACTTCGGCACGAGTTCGTGCGGCGGTCCCAGGTGTGTTCCCACTTCCACATCCCGGTCGCGCAATTCGCCCGGAACGAGTGGTGTTCTTTTGCCTTTGGACGTGGTGGCGACGCGCATACTGGCTGGCAGCTTCTCGTAGAATTGCCGGTGTAGTTCACAAATAAATGCGGAGGAGAAAGGTGACCCCGTTTGTGCAGCTGCCCATTTCTGGACTTCCAAATGAGCTAGCGAAAGTTGCTGGAGATCGCGTTTCTTTGGTTCAGCCGCGAAATCCTGCTTGAGTGCGGCCTCAATGTCCCGGACCCGCGTTTGCTGACCTTCAATCAGATTCGAGTAATAGCAGTGCATCCAGCGAGTCAGCTCGGATACTTGGACGCGGAGGGGCTCGCGCAGCTTTGCCGAAAGCTTGGCCGATTGTTCGACGATGCTGCACGCCAAGTCTTCCAGCACCCGGACGCGTTGGGTCGGAACGATAGGTTCAATGGCGGTTTTTGTGAGCATTTTTGCCGATCTTTTTGCCGATCTATGCGCATAGTTATGCGCACATAATCATAAAGTTAAAGATTAATTACGTGTCACTATTTGGTTTTTTTTGCCGATCTTTTTGCCGATCACTTAAACCCGTTGAAGTGGCGAAGAAAACTAATAGAAATGCTCTGCTATCATGAACATGGCCACACGCCCGAAATCACTGAAGGAGGTCGCCGAGCAGTCCGAATCACTCCGGGAGTTTGGGTTGAATCTTCGCGATTGGCTGCACGAACTGCGACGCATCTCTTCGCGCTCACAAGCGATCGCAGCAGTCAGTGAGGAACCGCCGGGACTTAAGGATAAATTTCCCGAGGGTAATATCGCCGACGCATGGCTTGGGGCATACGCTGAACACCTGGCTGGAAAGATTCGCCGGCCAGCTCCGCCTTGGGCCTTTACTCCGGAGCGTATTGCGACGGACCCAGTCTTTGACGAAGGGACTGATAATCGAACGTTGCGTTTCATTGCTTTGGCGCAGTCTCCCTTGGCCTTCAAGCGGCGGAATATTTTTACGCCTTCGGTTGATCTCCCGCTAAGATTGCGGGCTGGGCGACCCACCAAATCACCTGATGAAAAACGCAAAAGCAACGCCGAGCGCCAACGCCGGTTCAGGGCGGCGCGTCTTCAGGAATTGAAGGCGTTGCGCCAACTAGCGAAGAAACGCGCGCGAAAAAGTTAATCGGAGACTCGGGTTTTGTTAACATTATCCCGCGCTTTTAGCGGTTTGATGGTGGGAAAAAGAAGCGAAATTGGCGGCAAAACGGGCCGATTTCCTCAAAAGAGACGGGCGTTTTTCAGTTTGGTTGCGCGTTGTTTCGGCGACTTTTTGGCTTCGATTAGTCGGGTGGGTTTTCGGTAGTTGCGCGCACTTTTTTCTACAGACGCAATACTAACGAGTTCGTTGGGTTCAGAAATCGGTTTAAAACGGCAGACCGTTTCGGCGCGCGCTGTTCGCGTTGGCGCTTCCGCATACCCGCGTATTTTCTGGCCCGCGCATGAATGACTTGCAACCCAACGAACTCGTTAGGGCCTTGCGTCTGTTACCAACACAAGTGTGCAAGTCATCGGAGAACCGGGCAAACTAATCGCAGCCGAGGATGCTCAAACCACACAACGGACTACCGCAAAAGGTGTAGACGACCCCCCGTAACAGCGGTAGGTGCCGAACATTGCTGGAATCACTGGCCAGCGAAAAAATACCAGCATGACGAAAATAAAAAACTTGGCGCAGCTAGAATTGAACGGGGTGCTGGCGGAGCGAATTGACGCAGATGATGTGGCAATTCGCATCGAAGAAAAAACAGCGGTAAATTTCTCCAAGGAAATTTCCGCGGCTTGTGAATCGAAAGAAAGTTGTTTGCCTGATGCTTCGCGAACGGGCGTCGTGAAGAAAAATCCGAGACCGACCCGCGCAAACCCCGTGAATGAATTTCCCATCATGCCTGACGGTGAGCGCCTGCTCAGAATTCAAGAAGTCGCTGGATTGCTACGGATGTCCGACAAAACCGTTCGTCGCATGATCGATGCCGGCCAGCTCACTTCGAAAAAAATCCGCGGCCTGCGGCTCATTCGCTGGAGTGACCTGTCCCACATGCTCAATCAAACCGCCTGACTTCGAATTACCATGCAATGCTTCCTCATCGCGCCTGATGCAAAACATCGTTCCTATCGGGGCCGGTACCGGATAGGAGCCGAACCGAAGATTCACGAGGTGACCCTTCACACGACGATCAAGGAAGTCGCGATGAAGCGGCTGAAGGAAATCCGTGAGGACGCAGAGCGCGAGTCCGTCGGTTTGATTGCATCGGGATTTTCGAGAAAGGCGCTGAAACGACCACTGATGGAAATTTTCAACGAGTACCTGGCATCGTTGACCGCTACCCATCGTTCGGAAGGTCACATTCGCGTCGTCAGGCTGCGGTTTCGGAAGCTGGCGATTGGCTGCAAGTGGGCCTGCATGGCCGACGTGACGAACCGCTCATTTATCGTTTGGCGCGATACCCAAACCGAATACGAGGCACGGACGCTGAATAATTTCTACGAAACGGCGCGAGGCTTTTTTAACTGGGTGGACCGTCGCTACGAAATTCCCAATCCGCTCAAACGCGTCGAGAATCTGGATGTGCCCGTTCGTTTTCCGCAAGGACCACGCGCGTTCAGCGAAGAGGAATTGGAAAAGCTCTTCGCCATCGCGAATCCCTATCGCCGGCTGATCTATCGCTTCCTCGCATTCACTGGTTTAAGGCGCATTGAAGCGCAGCGGCTGCAATGGGGTGACCTGCACCTCGACGATACGACTCCCGGCTTATTTTTGCGCGCAGAAGCGATGAAAGCGCGCCGCGCTGACTGGCTGCCGATATTGCCAGCGTTGATCGCGGAGTTGGAAGCGTCCCGGCCCGTTTATTGGAAACCCGACACGCTGGTGTTTCGTCGCGGCGTTACGGCACCGGACACTTTAAGAAAGGACATGGCCGCGGCGGGAATTCCGCTCGTCGACAAATTGGGGCGGCCGGTCGGCATCCATACTTTTCGTCGCACGTTCATCAGCCATCTGCAGAAGCGCGGCGTGCATTCGCGCGTGATCATGCAGCTCGCGCGGCACAAAAGCCTGAGCCTGACCGACTGGACTTACACTGACACCACGAAGCTGCCACTCGCGGACGGAATTGCGTCACTTACGCAAATGGCCGGTTCGGCTTCTCCACTCAGTTCTCCACTTAAATCCGGCCAAAACGGGGTTTTGGCGGTCAAGGTTGTCCAAACTGAAAAAACGGGTTTCGAAAATCGTTGTGCGGAAATCGCTGATTCAGAGGAGGATTGTCTCGCTTTGGCCGGAGTTGTCCAAACGGACGAAAATCTCGAAATGGTGCCCGGGGTGGGGGTCGAACCGTATTTGGTGACCGAGGGCAAGTTGCGGGTAAACGCGGACTTGGTTGAATTTCACTCTTAAGGAACGTGAAAAGTAATGCAGGTGAACGCTTCAGGGTGAAGTCAGAAACACGCCAACTGGCAACTTTGTGGCAACTATTGGATGCATAGAAAACGGACTTATACGACGCCTCATCTCCCTGCGCGCAGGAGAATGGGTTGCACCATTTTCGAGCAGGGGGCAGGAGATGTCTTTACGTTGGTGCGGCTGATGCTCACGTTTGCCGAGCCGGTGAAAGATAAGCCCGCTGGCGGATAAGTGCAACGCGCTTTGTCGCATTAATGCGCGCGTCAACCGGCGCAGGGCCCATACCGTAAATTCGGTAGGTCATTGGGGTTTCGTTGCCGGTATCTTTTGGCGATGCCTGTGGCCCAGACCCGATTCGGACGCAGCACCGCGAGGTGCCGCGGCAAATATGATACGTTGATCATGCACAGCTTGTACTCATAGCATTCTATTGTTTCTCCGCACATTCATTCAACGAATGAAGCCGTGCGCTATATCGCTTGTTCGGATATCCAACTGATCGCAGCTGACGCTTGCTCACTGCAGCCCAGGTTGCGAGGAAAGTACGAGAAATGACGCGGTGAACTTAGGGTCCAGGAGCGGCCAACTCGACGACCACGGGACCGAGCAAACCGGATTCCAACAGTGGAGCGTCTGCTTTGAAGAAGTCAAAGGTTGTGAAAGCCACGCGATGGGACGATGGGCGGGGAGTGCCCTTTGCCACCCAGTCGGGAATCTTCAGCAGCGGTCTACCTATGGTCGGGATTGGTTCGACGTACTTAAACTGCCGCGCTTCGCCCCATTCTGCGTCTTCAGGTTCACGAGCGTCGCCGATCAGGCGGTTGGGCCAGAGGTTGGTTGCCTCGATCTCCAATGCGTTTTCGCCTTGCCGCAGTGCGGACGTCACTTCCAATCGATACGGTGGCTTCCAAAGTGCGGGGAAACTTTTGCCATTGATGCGCACGCTCGCGATGTGTTTCACGTTTCCGAGGTCTAGGAACACGCGGCGGCCGGCGCCAACGAAGTCCGGCGGGATCAGGATGGTTTTTGAATACGTCGCCGTGCCCGAAAAATGCTGTACGCCCTCTTCTGAATTTTCCGTCCATGACGCCAATTGGTTTAGAATTATCGACGCCGGTGCGCCGAGATGGGGCGGGAAGTCGACTCGCCAAGGACCGGTCACGTTCGTTCGCGCCACCGTGGCCGGAGGCGGTTCCCTGCGACCCGCGGTCGGTTTTGAGCGAAAGACCACAAAGCAGGAACCGTTGGCCTCGAGATCGAGGCTCAGCTTCGTCCGTCCTTCATCTCTACTCGTTACGGTGGCGAGTTCGACACTCCCAGTGTCGGGGTGCCAGATTTCGACCTCAGGGGCGCTAGTGCGGAGGCTGAAAGCAAACTTTCCAGTCACGCCGGGATTCGAGACGAAATAGATGTCCTCGTTCTCGGTGCGACGGTGAATCCAGTGCACCTCAGCATTCGATTCTAAGTGCACATCGGGCTCAACCTTAATGCTCGCCAACAATTGTGCCGGCGTAAACTCCGCGCGGATGCGCCCTTGATCCCACAACCCGGATACGAGTTCTCGGAAACGTGCCTCAGCGTTGGCGCCGCCACGTTGCCCGAGCATTCGGCCAGGACGTGGGCCGGCGATGATGGCTCCGCTCTCCACGAGCTCGCGAATTTTCTCCAGAACTTCGAGCCGCATTGCCGGCAGAGCGGGAAGGATCAGTGCTCGATAGCTGCCGCCCTCGGGCAACACCAGGCGTCCGTCGCGAACAGTAAGGCGATTCAACAGGATGTTTTCTCCTACAGTGTCACCATCATAACCAGTGGGAAGGTCGGGTGTCGTGCGTCCCGGCGAAAAGAATGCGAGATCGCCGACAAAATTCCCCTGCTGCAGGAGGAATTGACAACGCGACAGGTAGGCCAGCCATTCGGGACCGCCATGTTCCCACCAGGTCTGACCCGGCCCGAACTGCGTACCCCACCACCCCATCGTCATACCGGGCTTAAGCGGAGGCCACGGCTGCTGTGCTGCGGCATGCAGCACCATCCGGTTGACTCCTTTTGTGAACGCAAGGTCACCCGGCGCTTTTAGGTCGTAGGGCGCAACGCGCCACGCATACATCGGCTGGCCGGTAAAGGCCTCCGCCTGTACGATTCGCCGCCCGAGCGTGTGGACTGCAGAGGCAACGGGCTTGATGGAATCCCAGCCCCATGTGGTTGGACCGGTCCAGAATTCACACATCAAGAGATCGCCCTTCGCGGCAACCTCCGACGTGTTGAAGAGTTCGCCCTTTCCGGTCGCGTATGGCTCAAGCAAGAATTGCATGCCTGGCGTTTGGCGGATCAATTCTCCCAAGTGGCCGAAATAATTCGCGGTAAGTGAGCGCGCAACCATCAGGCGCCAGTCCTCCTTGAACCGTTGGCTGGCGTCTGCGCTACCGACCGTTTCACCGGCAAATACCGGCAGCCAAACACGAGCGTCGTAGCCGCACGCGGCGGAAAATTGCGCTAGCGCATCAGTCGTCCATTCCTGAACGCCTGCCTCGTAGCTGTCCAATTCAAGACGGGTGAATGTCGTGCCCGCGAATTTACCCGCCAGTTCCAAAAGGTGAGCCGGATAAGTTGGCCAGAAGCGGTCGAGCGCGGCGCGGCTAAGCTTGTCCACCTCGAGCCCCTGTCCGGAAAGGGGCGCGGTGCCGTTGACTGCACCGGTGAGTGTTTCGCCAAAGCGGAATATTTTCCACCGGCCGGGTAAGGAATGCCACCGGGAACCGGGCAGCATCTGGACGTCGCCGGAGCGCACCGGGCCGGAGGCCGGTATTGCGAGAATCACGACATCCCGGTAGTAGCGCCGGTCAGAATCAGGCAACGGCAATGTCGTCAGATCGACGTCAGCATCGCCGACGGACTCCGTCACAGACCACACCAGCTTCTTCATTGCATCCACCGGTTGTACCCCCGGACTGCCGCTCGCAGACCAGCCCGGGCAGTTGTGCGTGCCAAAGCTCAAATCCAGTCGAGCGGCCTCCTCCATGGAGAAGCGCATCAGTTCCCGCCATTTGGGGTTGAGAATTTGCACCGTCGGATCGGTCACGACGGACTCACTGCCCCCCACTAGGAATTGTTGAACACCGCCCAGTCCCACGCGCTTAAAGGATTCCAAGTCCGAAGTAATACCCTCTTTGGTCACGCAGCCATTCATCCACTGCCAAAAGACCAACGGGCGAGCCGATTCGGGCGGCTGGCGAAATCCCTCCAGCAGGGGATCCATCGCGACCAGTCGAACGCAAGCGAGACCGATCAGAGCAATGATCGCAAGACGACCGCGAGACGGGCTAGGCAAGTTTCGTATTTTCATAAACTATTTCCGTCCACTGAAAATCATGGAAGGGAGGTAGACGAGTCATGCATGCGAGGCTTTGCGACGCGGCCGGATTCGCATCCCACGCTTCAGTGGGACTCGTAGCGCCGTGCGCAAGTGGGTAGCCATAACTTGGCTTATCCGTCTGATTATTCATCTTAAAAACAAGCTGGTTCTGTCCATTTTCTGCGAGCGAGAGTAAACCATGGCAATATCCCTCACCTCCGGCAGTGTTGCCGCGGATTTGTATCTCCTGTACCAAGCATTCCAACATAGTCACGCGATTTTTCTCCGGAACCAATTCCCTACGCTCCTACCACGCCGAAATATGCAGCGTGTAGGAAACTGGAACGAATGCCTTGTGGATGGCTTGGACGAGGCGCGCACGTTCCGCTTCCGTGCGCGTCACCGCACCCCCGAGGTCGGCCTTACCTTCGGCGCCGTGAAGAATTTCCCTCACCTGTTTTGTCTCGTAGGCCTGTTTCGCGGCGACGGCTTCATCGACTCGCGCAAAGGCCGGGCCGAATGGATTTTTGGGGAACTCTTCCGCGAGATTCACGCCGGCTTCGAGTTCTGCCGCCGTGAGGATTCTCATTTCATCGCCCCACTGAATGGAGTAGTGGGCCTTGGGGTCGCCATGGATAACGAGAGTGAAGCGGTTGAGTTGCGCGTTGAAGGGCACGAGCGACATGCCGGACCGAATGGAGTCATCGCGCTCCACGGGTCCGTCGGCATAGAACGGATAGCGATGGCTGGTGATCGCCAGCTCATAACCGTCAAAATGATCGACGACGTGTCCCGCCGTTGCTTGGGCAGACTTCGTTTTCATGTCGACGGTGATCGTCCCCTGATCGCCATCCAAGCCCAGCCCTCGAAGGAACGCATATGCCATCACAAGGTGACCAGCCCAATTGGGGTGGATGCCGTCACGGCCTCCGAACGCGTATGGCACCTCGGGATTTCCGCCGTAGCGCGCCCGCGCCGTGAAGCCAGCGGTGAGCATGGGCCAGTAAACGTCGGCGAAGCGCGAGCCTTCCCCCGTGGCGACGTCGAGCGCGATGTCACGCAGCGTGCACAGATTTAAATTAAGCTCGTCCAGCGTGCCAGATCGGGTGCGAACCGTATTTGGTGACCGAGGACAAGTTGCGGGTAAACGCGGACTTGGTTGAATTTCACTCTTAAGGAACGTGAAAAGTAATGCAGGCGAAAGCTTCAAGGTGAAGTCAGAAACACGCCAACTGGCAACTTTGTGACAACTATTCTTGAACCCCGCCACAGCAAATACTGGGACCGAGTTTGGGCGCGACTTCGCCGCAGATAGATTGCGGCAATCTCTCCATCCACTGTGGGTCCGATACCCCGATGCGTCGTTCGGCGTGTCTGGTCGATCGGACGTGGATGTTGCCTGCATGAAAATCAGTTGAGTTGTCGATCGGTCCAGAGGCTTTGACTTCCCACTCTGTAATGGATCTTCATCAAAAATTGATTTCGATCGCGTCCCGACCTTCCATTTGCCGGTGATAAAACCAAATCCACTGTCCGTTTTCGCAAGGACTGCGGATCCGTCACACCGCACTAGCCTGCGCCTAATCGGAAATCTCCATCTTCACCGTCGATGTTTTCGCGAAGGCTGATGATGCGTTTGCGCCTACTTTTTCTCTTTCCTGAATACTGATTTTTCTGAACCGGTTTTGCGGTATCCCGGTAATTTTGAATCCACTTGGAAGGCTGCTGAAAAAGTTTTTTTCGAAATTTGCGAAACATGGCCATTGTGCGGAAGGCGCGACACGAGTTCGTAAGACGGTGTCAATCTTGCGAGGTTCTGCTCGAATTGGATGGAGGACGATTTGTGAAT
The DNA here is from genome assembly GCA_036499685.1 of Lacunisphaera sp. Taxonomy (GTDB): domain Bacteria; phylum Verrucomicrobiota; class Verrucomicrobiia; order Opitutales; family Opitutaceae; genus Lacunisphaera. Next base: position 12,790 of record DASYDH010000052.1, read on the forward strand.
TAAAAAATAAGAAAGAATTTATCCGACCAAATCAAAATTGGAATTTTGGTTGCGCTTTCGAACACGTTGCCCGCATTGATCGATGTTTGTTGAAGCCAATCCATCGTGAAGACCGAAAATAAGAACCGAAAAAACCTGAAGCCTGCATCTGATTCGCGGGTAACCGCCAAAAAAACAGCGCCATCGTTCGTGGTCGGGAAAAAGGCTACAATTTACGACCTTGCCCGTTTGGCGAATGTTTCGCCAGGCACGGTCAGTCGCGTTTTGAACAATCGAGATCGAGTCAAGGTCGAGACGCGGGAAAGTGTATTGCGGGCCGCGGCGCAGCTGAACCTCAAGCCCCAGGCTTCTGTCCGCAATCGTGAGATGGTCATTCTCTCTGAGCCGACCTATCCGGATCGTTTTGGTGGTTATTCGGCGACGTTGACGGCCCATTTATCCTACGCTTTTTCGAGGCGCAATATAGGAGTCTTGCTACCGCTGAATCCATTGTTGGAGCTTCCAACAAAATTTTTTGATGGAGCGGTCGTTGTCACTCAGGCTAAAGCGTTGCGGAAGTTGGTAGTCGAACTCGAAAAACGCATGCCCGTAATCCATCTCGATAAATTTCCGGTCGATCCGAAAGAATACACTATTTGTTCTGATCATTTCGCCGCCGGATACATGGCCGCACGGCATTTTATCGAGCGAGGGAGGCGAAAGCCGGCCTTTCTTGGCGGGGACTACACCGCTTTTGCTGAGCGCCTCGTGGGATTTAAAAAGGCGCTGACCGAGGCGAGCCTACCAGTCGATGAACAATGCACTTCGCTTTTCGGACCGGAGAGCAACCACGTTTCGGTGGTCACGCGTATTGTCCGTTCGGGTGCCGATTCAATTTATGCCCCCGGTTCCAGCTTTGAATCACTGGAGTGTCTGCATATTCTTTCCTATGTGATGGGGCTCAAGGTGCCGGAGGACATTTCCTTGATCGGTGGGGAGAATGAACTCGTTTCCTCACTGTTGAATCCTCCCCTAACCACCATTGAGGAGCCATTGCAGGAGATGGCGGAGCGGGCCGTTGACATGCTTGATCAACTTACGACTGGTGGTGAAATAGCGGAGCGGGGTGTGATGCTCCCTGTTCGCCTTATTGATCGTAATTCCGTGCAGTGATTTTTAGCGGTGAAATTTCGAGTGCTGACGCTCCGTCCACGAACAAGCGGCATTTGAAAGTCGGACCACCAGGCGGAGAACCGATACCAAAGGAGTGTATTCCTTTTAGTTGATCATCACGGCAGTGTCTTTTGGGGATAAATTGCGATCTGATGATTGCGCACCGAGGGCCGCACCGCTTCGCCGTCCAGCAACGCGACGATTTTGCCGGTTTGTTGCAACGGCATGTGACAATCGATGCATTTGGTGTCGATCGCATGTCCCTGAGCGGGAAAGATCCGGCAGTTTTCGACTTGGTGACAGGTAAGGCAGCGGGATGCGAAGGCCGCGGTGTCGCGTTGGGGTGTATGCACATCGTGGCAGGTGATACACGTCAGAGTGGTGGTTGATCGAAAGCAGCGGCTTCTTTCCAGTAGTTGAATCTGGCTCGCGTGCACGTCCACGGGGGCGTTTGGAGGTAGCTTTCCAAAAGAGATGTGACGGCTCAGTGCGTCACCCGGGGAGTAGGAGAGTGCGGGGGTGAGTGGTGTGCCGCTTCCCTCATGACAAAGCGCGCAAACGTCAAGTTGACGGGCCCGGGAAAGCTTTGCTGGATTGACGATGGCAAAATCAGAATACGCCTTGGGTGGCGACCCGGAACGAAACCGCGCCACGTGCTCGCTTCCCGGGCCGTGACATTTTTCGCAGCTGATGCCGAGTACCATGCTGGAAGCCTTGTACCGATTGAGGGTCGGAGGTTCGTTCTCAAATGAACTCGAATGGCATTCGAGACAACGGCCGTCGATGGGCCGGTCGAATTCAGCCGTACCGTCCACATATCCCGGACTATTGATCCATCCATCCAATCCGGTCCAGTACGATACGGGCAGCTGAAAAAGTTTGTCCCCGTCCCAGTAGAGATAGGTCTGCCCCTTCCGGCCCGAGCCGACAACGATATCGATGCGTTCGGATCGGGTGAGTTGCTCAGACGCGGAGGTCCGTAGATGCGCGGTTTGAAAGCACCCTTGCGGATTGGATTCCATCACGAAAACCAAATTGGGATTTATCGTCTTCAGGCTATTGGACCCGGCAACGAACTTCCCGTGAATGGCGCTTGATGACGCGAGTGTGGATGTTTTGGCATGGGCGGTGAGATGAAAAGTGCGCATCTTTTCCTGATGACAGGTGCCACAGACTTGGTCTCCGACGAGGGATGCCTTGGATTTCAACTCGTCGCTCAAAAAAGAAACCAGGGACGGCGTTCGATCGGCAGTTTCTGCAAATGCGCAGTGATGAAAAACAAATACCGCACAAACTGCGGCCAGAAGACGAAAGGATTTTAAACCAATCATGCGTGCCTGACTCTGATTATCGGGCGAGTGCCGAGGCTCGTGGGAGTAACGCATCACCAATAGATTTCTTTTGCACGGCTGGCTTTCAATCACCAATCCCGATTTCAGCGGGGGATTTGGTGAATTGATTCAATTGCGGGGAAAAAATTGTCTATCTTTTTAAGCGAAGCGTTTTGTGACGCCATTTTGATTTACCTCCCGATCAAAGAACCTGTGTGATGCAGACTATTGCCATCATTATTCCCGCCACCGGGCGTTGGCATCAGGACGAGCAATACGGTCGGGCGTCTCTCCGGTCCATGCGACGACGCAGCCTTCGTTCCCGCCGTCATCGGTTGAGCCGGATGCCTTCGGCAAGATTCCGGCGTGCCCGATTGTTGTGCCATTTGAGGCGGCCAATTCCCTTCGCAATACGGGCGCAGGGAACGAACTTGGACGATTCAGTGATTTTTAAATCACCGCATGTATTTAAACATCGTGAAAGACCACGTCGATGAAGCGCTTGTTTATCGAAGGTTGGTAAAATTCTTGAAGACGAACGAATTCGGGAAATCCGGTTCTCTGAAAGAAAGGAGGATCGATGGGAAGTTGCGTATTTCCCAAAGCTTTTCGTCGAACGGAGCCAGCTGAAAATTCACAAGATCGTCCAAGTTTTTCAAACTCCCGTCCATTGTCAGTCCGTGACTATTTAGGTAACATCCGATGTTGGTTTCATCTATCCGGAACTGCTCATATATTTTTTCAATACCCTAGATTATTGGCGTGATTCCCAGTTCAAAAAATATGGCCGATCGATCCACGGAATACCTCAAGGGAGATTTTTCAATCATGGCGCACGGTATTTCTGCGGCTAAAGACAGAGACGGTCGCCTATTTATACGGTTGCCGATGGCTGATGGAGTCGACTGGTCAAGTATCCGTTGGAATTCCGCTCGCGGACTCGTTGCGATAGACTGGTCCGGATCAGAAGGCTTCGTAACGCTTAAGATTGATCTGCCAGCTGGGGTGACGGCCTTGTTCGCTCTCCCCAAAATCTTGGAGTCGGCGGCGTTGGTGACCGAAGGAAACGAGCGAGTATCAGAAAATGTCACCGCGATTGCAGGTCAACCCGGACAATTTTTTATCCAGCCAGGCCACTATGTTTTCAAGCTTCCATCGGATTCAATTTCCGTCGCCTATAATCCATCCGTCTCGTCAATAAATTCACTCTGAATTTTTCCATGAAATGGCCGTTTTTTTTGTTCTTTTGTATCATCGCGGTCGCTTCTGCGGAATCTCCTTTCGTCAAAATCAACGAGACGGCGGAGCCCTTACAAACTGGGGAATTCAGGCCGACGTGGGAGTCATTGAAACAATATGAAACTCCAGCTTGGTTCCGTGACGCGAAATTTGGCATTTGGGCGCATTGGGGACCTCAATGTGAACCAGAGCAGGGCGACTGGTACGCCCGTTATATGTATATGGCCAAGGTTCCGGACTGGGCTGCGCGGGTGGATGAATTCCATCGTAAGACCTATGGGCATCCTTCGGAATTCGGATTCAAGGACGTCATCAATACGTGGAAAGCTGAGCAATGGGATCCGGAATCATTGATGGCGCTTTATAAGCGTGCGGGAGCTCAATACTTTTTTGCCCTCGGCAATCATCATGATAATTTTGATCTTTGGGATTCAAAATACCAGCCGTGGAATTCGGTGAGGGTTGGACCCAAAAAGGACATAATCGAAGGATGGTCCAAGGCAGCACACGCCCAAGGTTTGCGCTTTGGCGTCAGTCTTCATGCCGCGCACGCGTGGATATGGTACGAGCCGGCGCAGGGAGCAGACACATCCGGTAAATACGCCGGTGTTCCTTATGATGGCAAAATGACCAAGGCAGATGGCAAAGGGAAGTGGTGGGAGGGTCTCGATCCGCAAGATCTCTACGCTCAAAACCATACATTGAGCAAAGATTCGGATGATCCGGGCGCCATTCATCGACAATGGAATTGGGATAACGGTGCCAGCATTCCTGATCAGGCCTACTGCGATAAATTTTATAACCGCACGATAGATCTGATCAACCGATACCACCCTGATTTGCTCTATTTCGACGACACCGCGCTCCCATTATGGCCGGTGAGCGATGCCGGATTAAAAATTGCCGCTCACTTCTATAATAAAAACATGTTGGAACATCACGGACAGTTGGAAGCGGTGCTATTCGGAAAAATTCTGGACCCGGAGCAACGCAAGACGATGGTCTGGGATATAGAGCGTGGTCAAAGCAACCAAATCGAGCCACTGTCGTGGCAGACTGATACTTGTATTGGCGAGTGGCACTATAAGCGCTCGATTTTCGAATAGCATCAGTACAAAACTGCAAAGACCGTTATTCAAACCCTGGTCGACGTGGTAAGTAAAAACGGTAATTTACTCCTCAATATTCCAGTGCGGGGCAACGGCTCGATCGACGAAGATGAGCGGAAAATTGTCGAAGGAATAGCCGAGTGGATGGATACGAATCGGGACTGCATTTTTGGCACTCGCCCGTGGAAGGTGTGTGGTGAGGGCCCTGCAATGGAAAATGTGGTGCCGCTCAACGCCCAAGGTTTCAATGAGGGTAAGGGCAAAGCTTTTACGGCGAAGGACATTCGATTTACCACAAAGGGTAATCTTTTGTACGTCATCGCGCTGGGCCAACCTACGGAACCTCTGAGCATTCAATCGTTGGGAACGGCGGCTGGGCTGCTCGATAAATCAATCGTCGATGTCAGCTTACTTGGCAGCAAGGACAGGATTTCATGGGACCGGTCCTCAAAGGCTTTGAATATTGGCCTCTCCGCCGCGAAGACGAACGATGTCGCGGTCGTTTTTGTAGTCACCCTGCAGTGAAACGATTTTTCAACGCGGCGCATTACCCATGATATTTCATCCACGACTACTCATTCTCCTGCTGTTGCCGTTCCAACTTTTGGGGCGGGAGCAATGGGATATGGCGCATGCGGGCAATCCCATTTTGCCGGGATATTATGCCGATCCGTCATTGCTGCAGGCGAACGGAAAATATTATATCTATGCAACTCTTGACCCGTGGGGAGGCCAGACGCTCGGGTGTTGGGAATCACCCGATTTCAAAACATGGACTTTTCGGGAATTGAATTGGCCCACCAAGGCGGCGTGCACCAGCCCGACTTCGAGGGAAGCGATGGTTTGGGCCCCCTCGGTGGTCCGAGCGCCAAATGGAAAATTTTATATGTACGTTTCGGTCGGCAGCGAAATTTGGGCGGGAGTTGCGGACCATCCGTTGGGCCCCTGGCACGACGCGCATGGCGGTACGCCGGTAATACCGGGCGATTACAAGCCGGGTTACCACATGATTGATGCAGAGGTTTTCGTCGATGATACCGGTGCGTCCTATCTCTATTGGGGTTCAGGTTGGGAGTGGAAAAATGGTCACTGTTTCGCGGTGAAATTGAAGCCTGATATGATCTCCTTCGACGGGGAGCCTCGTGACATTACTCCGGGTAACTATTTTGAGGGGCCATTTATGTCCAAGCATGGTGGGCATTACTACCTCAGCTACTCGCAAGGTATAACTATTCGCGATACCTACGAAGTGCACTATGCGATGGGCGATTCGCCGTTGGGGCCTTTCGTTGAAGCGTCAAATAGTCCGATGCTCGTAACCGACAAAGCGCGGAACGTGGTTAGTCCGGGACATCACGCACTGTTCAATCGCGATGGGCATACTTACATTTTGTATCACCGACAGAGCGTGCCTTACGTGGCCGATCAGGCATACCGTCAGGTGTGTGTTGATGAAGTAAGCTTTCTGTCTGATGGGTTGATGGCCAAGGTGATTCCGACTCACGGGGGCCCGGCGATGATTCGAGGACGGGAGGAGTCTGGTGATCGGGCGTTGGAAGCCACGGTCACGGCCTCGTCAGAGCTGGATGCTTTGCATGGTCCGTCCCGGTGCCGTGACGATAATTATGCCACGTGGTGGATCGCGAAACCGGGCGATGAAAATAATTGGCTGCAGCTTGATTTCGGAGCGGTTCGACGAATCACCGGTACGGAGATTCGGTTCGAGTATGCGTGGAAGATTTATCACTATGCCCTCGAAGGATCCGCCGACGGGAAAAGATGGACGATGCTCGCGGATTACCGGGACAAGGGAAACCGCGGTTCTCCGCAGGATATATCCACGACTATCAATTGCCGTTACTTGAAGTTGGTCTTTACGCCTGCAAAAGACGAAACGGCCTCACTCTTTGAGTGGTCGGTTCATTGAAAAAGCGGCGGGGAAAAAGCGGTTACTAATTTATTTAAGAGATGATGAACGGATTTAAGCCATCGCTTCGATCGGGTAAGAAATCCACGATTTATGATTTGGCGCGCAGCACGGATGTTTCCGTCGGTACGGTCAGCCGGGTGCTCAACAATCGACTCAACGTCGATCCCGAAACGCGCGAGCGAGTTCTCCGTGCGGCTAAAGAATTCAACCTCAGGCCACAATTCTCCACCCGGCACCGGCAGGTTGCCGTCATTGTGGCGCCCGAAAAATCGGAAAGAGTCGGCGGTCACTCGGCGATCCTTTCAACTTACTTGACGCGGGCATTGTTTCAACTCGGCATCGGAGCGATTTTGCATTGTGGACCCGCCGAAAAACTCGCCGAGCTATTTTTGGATGGGCTGATTGTCGTGGATGGCGCCGCCTTGCATGAACGCTTGTGGGAGGAACTGGAAACCCGGATGCATGTGGTCTTTCTCAACAACTTCGACGTTCGGCCAAATCAGTATGCGATTTGCTCGGATCATTTCAACGCGGGCTACCTTGCGGCCAAACATTTCATTTCGCGCGGACGACGTAAACTGGGTTTTCTGGGGGGCAGTGGAGGCATGATTTTTGCCGAAGCCTTGAAGGGGTTTCGCCAGGCGATTATCAACACGAACATTTCTTACGACGAGAGGTTGTTTATCCTCTGTCAGGTCGAGAATAATCATTTAACTCCCCTGGCGCGCTTTATCCGAGACGGTGTCGACAGCATTTACGTGCCGGGGGCGGATTTCCAAGCCATGGAATGCCTCCATAATTTAAGTTACGTAATGGGTGTTAAAATACCGCAGCAGATTGCTCTGATCGGCGGAGAAAATGACAATGTTTCCTGTCTGCAAAATCCTCCGTTGACGACGATTAAGGAGCCCCTTTTTGAAATGGCAAATCAGGCGGCTATCATGATGGATTCCCTGACCGGTGGAAATCACCCCGACAACACGCGGGTTATGCTTCCGGTTCGGTTAATCGAAAGAGATTCGGTCGGGTGATTTTAGCCGGAAGGCAGGGAAGCCACAATCGAACGGAAATTCGAATAGGCCTCCGGTTCATCAGCCTTTCGTTATTTTTCGATAAGTTCGCGGGGAATATCCCAGGATCCGTCTAAAACAGCGACTGAAGTAATAGGCGTCTTCATAGCCCACCTCTGCTGCAATCAGTGAGATTGAGAGATCGGTTGTATCGAGTAATTTGCATGCCCGCTGGACTCGCTGCCTGATTAAGAAATCGATTGGGGCAAACCCGACCTGACGGCGAAACAGCGAACAAAAATGGGGCACGGAAAGTCCTGCAGCGGAGGCGAGCTCTTGCAGTCGGTGAGGCTGGGCAAAATTTTCGCGCATGTGATTTCGCACTGCGGTTATCCTTTCGACCGATGAACCGGCCGAGTTGCCAATGCGGACAGCTTGCGCGGCGATGCTCAGCGCGCTTCGCAGCATGATTGATGTGCTGATCAATTCAGAAACGGAATATCCGTGCTCCAACTCCAGATAGATCTGTTCCAATTTAAGGGCCGCAATTCCGTCGGCAGAGACGTGGCCTAGGAGAGACGCTCCTTCTCCGACCAATCCGAGGTGGTTGCGCCAGCTTTCCACCTCTTCTCCGGTGAAATGTACCCATCCGATAGTCCAAGGATCGTCGGAATCCGCGCCGTAAGCGTGTGGACGATTTGCGCGTAGCCAAATTAGATCGCCGGCCTTTACGGAACGTTCGTCGCTGTTGCATTGAACCCATCCCTTGCCTCGCAAACAGGCGATTACCAAGTGAGTCGGTGTTCCTTTGGGCCGTGCGATGTAGTGATCTTTGGCATGGGGAAAATACCCGGCGTCCGTGACGAAGAGCCCGCGCAGTAAAGGATTTTTTCTCGCGGCTTCCTGGGTGGGATTGGGGACAACGACTAAATGTTGGCCGGCAAAACCATCGGGGTGCGGGGCAGGGGTTTTCATAAGATCGTCCAAATTTATCCGATTTCAGTCCATTGAAAGAATGCTCAAATCCAGTTAGAGTTCAAAGCAAGCAGATCGTCTCTTACCACAGTTTTACCCCGCTGGTTCGAAAAAATCCCCAATTAATTCGGACCGCATTTATATAAAACAGTTTTATGGAAAATAAAAGAATTGAATATAAAATATGTCCCCTTCGATGATGATCCATATTTCCCCCTAGTAAATATCCCCCGGAACTTCCCAGCCGTGATCGATGTTAATGCGTATGTTTAACGCTGCGTCAAAATTGTGCGGTGGTTCGCGGTGAAATTTTGAAACCGCGAATTCGCCGCTTCCGCCCGGCGACATCTTCCGATCTCAAATTTTGTCAGAGTCAGTTCTCCCACCCCCCTAATGAACCTACAAAAAATACAAGCTACCAAGCTATCTTCGAAAACCCGTTGCCTCACACTGGTGGCGGCGTTTTCGTTGCTGCTGAATTCGGGTCTGGCCCAAGCGGCCGCTCCCACCTCCGCTGCTGCTGCCGCGGCTACCCCCGCACCCAGCGATGTTACGAACTCGAAGGCGAAGAGCAGCTCGGATGAGATCGTCGAGCTGTCGCCGTTCGAGGTGAACACGAGTAAGGACGTCGGTTACCACGCCACCAATACCTTGGCTGGCAGTCGTATCAGTACCGACCTGCGCGATCTGGCCGGCCCGATCTCGGTCGTGACGAAGCAATTCTTGGACGACACCGGCGCGGTGGGCGTAAACGATATTCTGACCTACATGGTCGGGGCGGAAGGCACGCGGGATATCCAGGCGAATACACCACAATTGGGCCGAACCGCCGACAATGGCTCGTCAGATCCGAGCGCGTCGACCCGGGGCCGAGCCCTTGCGCCTTTTGACGTCACCCGCAATTTCTTCTATTCGCTCACCGAACAACCGTTGACGACTTTGTCCTCTGGAACGTCGGTCGGTTTTGATGCCTACAATTTGGACGGGGTCACCATCAGCCGCGGTCCCAATTCGATTCTGGCTGGTCTGGGCTCGCCGGCGGGCATCATCAATTATTCGCCGCAGCAGGCGCTTTTGGGAAAGACTTCAACCGAGTTGACCTATCGTTTCGGTAGTTTCAATGACCAACGGGCCACCGTTAATACCAACTATGGCGACAAGGATGGTAATTTCGCCATTCGGGTTGCGGGTGAAGCGTCGGACAAGGGATTCAAACAACAACCAGCGTGGGCCAAGGACAGACGCTGGTATATTGCCGGCACGTATAAGCCGTTTAAGAAAACTACCCTCCATGCTTCCTACGAAAACGTGAAGGTCAATCAGGCACTGCCGAATTCCTTTACGCCTGAGGACGATATTTCTCCGTGGATCGCAGCGGGCAAGCCGAGCAGTCCCAGTCCCACCGTGGGTGCCACCGGCCTCGTCGGCGCGACGAATGCCGGTCCCAACGTGATTTTTAACTCGGACGGCTCATTTTATAAAGCCTACGATAATACCAATAGCTTCACTTACTTCAACGCGCAGCCTGCAAACGTTGGTCTTTGGTCTGCCCCCCGTTTCAACAGCAACAAATATGGCAATTGGGATGACTTGAATACTTCAGGCAGCACCACGATTAACAAGCTCCGCACGTTGGATCTTTCCCTCGATCAGGAAATCCTGCCTAGTCTCAATTTGAACGTGGCCTATGTGGATGAGAAACTGGACTCCAATCAGCTCAATCTGGGTCGCCCCGATTTCGTGGTCGATTTGGTCGATGTTAATCAGCAAACGCCATGGGGCGCGGTCAATCCCCACTACGGGGAGACCTACATGTACTTCTCGGGTCTGGATAACAAGCAGACCACCGCCTCCACCAATCGGGTGGGCCGCGCGACCCTCACGTACGATCTGGATCTGACCAAGTATAATAAATGGTTGGGACACTATCGTTTCACCGGCTTTTTGGAGAAGCGCAAAACCGAACAGGATTTTAATGACTACAACGTCGCTGCGGCCGGTGGCAGTGCGGCCGTCGGCGGCGGACCCGGCATCATCACCTATACGGGTGGGACTGCCGCCAATGGTTATTTCATGACGACCACACCGCAGCGCCCGACGCTGGCGAATGGTCTTCCTTACACCAACAGTGCCACCGGCCTTACGGCTGGTACGCTCTCTGAAGTTGACCAGCTTAAGGAGGAGGACAAGCACCTCGTGAAACTCGCTTCTTCGGCCTTCGTGGTTCAGGGCTATCTGGTGGATGATCTGGTTGTCCCGATGTTCGGCGTCCGCCGTGACTCGGATGATTCAGCTTTTTCTACCGGGTCCGCTCAGGCCGCACCAGCATACCCCGTCTTGTCTAACGTGACTGCGACGACCCGAACCTATGGTTTAGTGGTTCATGGGCCGGATGCAGGATTCGCTAACCTCAAATGGTTGAGCCTGTTTTATTCGAAGTCAGAAAATTTCATCCCCAACGCTGGCTCGGTCGATCTTCTGGGCAACGCGTCGCCCAATCCCAAGGGATTGTCGCAGGAATACGGTATTTCCTTCGATCTTTTCGAGCACAAGCTCAACGCGAAGATTTCCTCCTACAAGACCACGGCCAAGGATGGGCCAGCCCCATCGGTTAACTTCCCGCTGGTTCAGTGGAGCATTCCTTTCGTTATGCTGAAGGATAACAATGCCAATGGCGCGGGTGCGATTGCAGACATTGCCGCCCAGGCTGGGGTTACAAATTATAATTCGGGAATTGCTCCCGGCATCACCACTGGCGCGGGCGCTTTGGCAAATGCGTACTCGCAGGACAATGTCGCGCGTGGTATCGAACTCGAACTCACCTATAACGTCTCCAAAAACTGGCGCGTTTATGGCACGCTGACGAAAGAGGAGTCGGTGGCTTCCAATATCGCACCCGCTCTCACCAAATTCATCAATGACCGCGTGGCTTATTGGAAATCCATTGGCATCTGGGACAGCCCATTGACCAGCACTCATGACTGGTCTGGCGCACCGGAGACGGTTCAGCAGGTTTACAACAATGATATTCTTCCGGGCTTCATCCAATATCAGGCTGCTGACGGCCAGCCCGCTCAACAGTTGCATCGGTGGAAGGCATCGGTCGTCACCAATTATACGTTTACCGATGGACCAGTCAAAGGCTTCAGTGTTGGCACTGGCTTGAGGTATTTGGATAAGACGGTCATCGGCAATCCGGCGATCTACAACAGCGCCGGCTCTGTCGTCGGATTGGATCTCGCTCATCCTTACACCACACCGTCGCAAATTAATGCGGATGCGTGGGTGGGATATTCGATGAAATGGAGGAGCTATCACCTGACCTTCCAGCTGCGAGGAGTGGATTTGCAATCCAGTGGAAGCTACCGGGCCGTGAATGCGAATTCGGACGGCACCCACCAACTGTATTCAATCATCCAACCGCGCACGTTCTTCTTTACGACGAAAGTCGACTTCTAAGGGGTTAGAAGGCTTGGAGGGCGAAGGCCCATCTCCTCGTTATCAAACCCTCCCGGTTTTCCGGGAGGGTTTTTTTCGCTGATCGCGAGGCGCGATCAGACCTCTCTCGGTCGATTAAACGTTGATCGATGTGAACCTACTTCAGAAGCTGGTAATTCAACCGAAGATCATGACGAAAACACGGCGACTAGGCGGGTGGATTTTAAGCGGCTGCGTGGCTGCCGCTCTCGCCGTTGGACTGATTCTACTGCGGAAAGACGCTGGCCGGCAACGGTTGGCCGATGAGGTTCATTATCCAAATCTTCCCCCGGCGTTCAGCCAGGCGCTCGAGAAAGCGCTACAAAAAATGCGCTCAAATGAAAATGATCGCGACGCCGAACGATTGCTCGCGCGTCTTTATCAGGCGAATCGATTGTATCCGGAAGCCCGTGCCGTCTATCAAAAAATCGGAGCCGGTACCCCGGGGCTTGGTTCGCGCGATCACTACTACCTCGCGCTTTTGGATCAGGATGAAAACGACCTCGTTGCGGCCCAAAAGGAGCTGCGCGAGGTGGTGAAGAACGCTCCGAACTATCTGCCTGCACGATTGGCCCTGGCCGAGGTTCTTTTTAAGACGGGTCGGGAGGACGAGGCCGAGAAAGCTTATTCCGCCGTGCTGGCGATCGATCCAAACCAGCCGCAGGCAATGTTGGGACTTGCCCGGCTCGATTTGCAGCGAGGTAATGACGATGCCGCTGCATCGCGGCTGGAAGACCTGATGGCGGTGCATTCAGATATGACGACTGCGGCGGCATTGTTCGCCCAGATATTGAACCGACGCGGAGAATCCGATCGTGCGGAAGCGATGACCGAATGGAGCCGTCAAAAACCGGAACCGATTTTGGCCGATCCATGGATGACGGAAATGCTGGCCGATTGTTATGACGTCCAGCGTCTCGCATTGCTTTTCGAAAGTTATTTCAAGACCGGCCAAATCGACCAGGCGATTCCTTTTCTCCGCCGTGTCGAGATTTTAGATCCCAAAAGTCCGGCTCCGCAAATCTTGAAGGGATGGTCGGCTGCGCAGCAGCACGATTACGCGACTGCGGTGGCGCAGTACCAGCTGGCCATCGCGAAAGGCGGCGACTTGGAAAAAATTTGTCCTTACCTGATTCAAGCGATGATCACGCTCGGGCAGGTTTCCGAGGCAGAAAAATTGCTCGCGGATTATTATGCAAGGACACCCGAATCGATTCCTGTTTTGACTGCCTATGCCGACGTGGCGGCGCGACGGGGTGACGAAAAACTGGCAAAATTGCTTTTGACCAAACTGGTGGTGAAGGATCCCTATCTCTATTCGGCGAATGTAAGCCTGGGCAAAATTCTGTGGGCTGAAGGCGATCGCGATGGAGCAGCAAAATGCCTGCAGCGAATCGCCTCGGTCGAGGCGGGTGACGTCGCTTCGCGGGCACTTTTGGGCGAATATTTTCTTGGAAAATCCGATCCGGTTTCCGCGATCAAGCCATTGGAGCAGGCGATTGCGCTGACCGACGCGCGGGCACCTCTGATCAAAAATCTGAAGGCGATGTTGAACGAGGCCTGCCTTCAGAGCGGCAATGCGGAAGAGAAGGCAGGGCGGGTTTCCGCAGCGGTGAAATATTATGACAAAGGAATCGCGATTCTGCCGGCGGATTCCCGCGCCTATGCCTACGAGGCGGACGCATGTGCTCGATTGGGCCAGTTTGGAAAAGCGTCCGAGGCGTTGCAAAAGATGTCTTCGCTGCAACCGGAAAATCCAACGATCTATCTGAGCTTGGGTGACGTAAATTATAGGGATGGAAAGAAAGACGAGGCTGTCCGGAATTGGCAGAAAGCCCTGCAGCTTGCCGGCGCGGGCGATGGCGATTTGCGTCGGGCCCTCGCAGATCGGCTCAATGGAGCGGTTGCCGGGCAAACTTACAAATGAAGCACCCAGTGCGAAAAATCATTATTGGAGCTCTGCTGGTGCTGGCGATCACCACGCTTGTCACCATTTCGCTGAGAAATACCCCACCAGTGGTCTCCGCCACCAAGACGGCCAACAGCGATGTCGGAACCGGGAAGAAACCGTTTGGACTGGATTATTTTTCTCATCGATCGATTGGGAAAACGTCGGAAGAGGTACCGTGGATTACCGATCTCTTGATTGTCGATTTGGATGGCGACGGACTGAAGGATATTTTGGTGTGCGATGGAAAAGCCAACAAGGTCAGCTGGATTCGGCAGGTGCGGCTGGGCGTTTTTGAGGAGCAGGATATCGGCACCACCGTGGCCGGTCCCGCTCACGTTGAGGTGGCCGACTTGGATGGCGACGGGCATCTCGATGTGCTCGTGGCTTCGATGGGAGTTATTCCGCCAAGTAATTTGAAAACGGGCGCGGTGGTGGTGCTGATGAACGACGGGAAAAATCATTTCACGAACCATGTTTTACTGGAGAATGTCGCGCGGGTTACCTATGTCGCGGCAGCCGATCTGAACAAGGACGGCAAACTCGACCTCGTCGTTGGGCAGTTCGGTTATATCGAAGGCGAAGTCCGATGGATGGAAAATCTCGGAAACATGAAATTCAAAAGCCACCAGTTGTTGGATTTGCCGGGTACGATCCACGCGCCGGTGGCGGATCTCAATGGCGACGGAAATCCGGATATTGTGGCCCTCGTTTCTCAGGACTCGGAAGAGGTTCACGCTTTTTGGGGGGATGGGAAAGGCGGGTTTCGGGATCGTGTGCTCTATGGCTCGACCAACACGGATTTTGGCAGTAGCGGGCTGACGATCGCGGACGTGAACAAGGACGGGAGGCCCGATATTGTTTACACGAATGGCGACGGATTCGATTACGCGACCCCCGGTTCGCGCCCATGGCACGGGGTGCAATGGCTGGAAAATCTGGGTGACGGAAAATTTTCCTATCATCGGGTCGGGGACTTTCCCGGATGCTATAGTCCGGTCGTGGTGGATCTCGACGGTGATGGCGATAACGACATCGTCGCGTGCAGCGGCTTCAATGACTGGAATGACAAGGAGGCCGTTTCGTTGGTCGTGTTTGAAAACGACGGAACGAATCATTTCACCGCGCGGCCACTGGCGCGCGAGCCGACGCACCTTATTGTCGTGAAAGCCGCAGATCTTTTCAATGACGGTCGCATTGAACTCGTGACCGGCGGTTTCGCTTTCTATCCGCCGTATGATCGCGCGAAGCGGGTCACACTCTGGGAGCCGAAAAAATAAAACGGTGCGGTTAAAATCGAGGGGAGGATGAGTTAGCGCAGACGTTCGCGCAACTCGGCGGGCAACAGATTTTGAGCGAGATCGCGCAATGTGGGATCGGCAATCGTCAGACCATAGGCCTTCCCCAATACCTGCAGTCGGTAGAGCGATCCGGTCGTCAGCGAGCGAATGCGCGCCGCGTTGATTTCCTTCAGACAGCGTTGCACCTGAGCGCGGGCGAGGTCCATTTTGCCGCCCAAGGCGAGGGCAACGGAAAGACTGACGCGTCGGTCCCATGGCAGATTCTGATCGGAACCCCCGGAAAGATTGGCGAGGAGCGCATCGAAAGTCTTGGTGAAGGCCTCTGACTCACCGCTGGCTTTTTGCACCTGCGCCAGTGTGACCAAAGCCCCGAGGTTTGCCGGATACTTGGTTAGAAACTGGCTCGACCGGACGGCTAGATCCATCTGCTGCATTTCGAGAAAATACTCAATAAGACGGCTTCGGTGGGTCGCCGGGTCGGCTTCGTCCGTAACTTGAAAAATCTTCACCGACGATTCCTCGAATCCGCCGATTGCGGGCAACTTGTAGGGCAACGCCTGCAGCCAATTGAACAGCAGCCAGTGGTCGAGCGCATAGATAAACGAGCCTTCGGGATGCGCCAAGCCGGTGCGCGCAAGATTTTGGAGATCGGAATCCCAGGAAGGGATGACGATGTAGTTCAGGGCGCGCTCATTGACCAGGGCCTCCGTTTCATCCGGTCGGGTGGAATCGACAATCCGGAAGGTGGCGCGCAGTCCGTCGCGATTCTCCCAATTCGGAGAGCCCAGCCCGCGCAAACCGCCGTAAAAACAAAAGCTTGGAGTTCGGTAGGGCGGTACGAGCACGGTTTTCCCGTCCAAACCCGCATGGTCGCTGATCCAATGCGCGAGCGCCCTTTCGTAGAGGCCTTCGACCTCCGCGCGGGTAAATTTGAAGCCATTGGCTCCCGCCGTCGCCGCCGCTGGCCAGAGCGGAACCAAACCGAAACCAAGGGCCACTCCCGCACATCCAAGCCATTGCCATTGTTTGCGTGGAGTGAAAACTGCCGTGGCCACGATCAGCAGCAGGAGCACCATCACATCGACGGTGTTCCACCAGCGAAGCCGGAACACGGCGAGGGTCATTGTGACCAGAAGGGGGCCCGCCACCATGGCCATTGCCATTCGTTGCCCGGTTGCAGTCGTGCGACGAACCAACAGCCAGACACACGGGACGATCAACAGGACGGATAGGCCGATCGCGGCGGAAGCAGAAGTGAATCCTTCGCGTGCGATCCAGCCCCAGACATTTTCTGCCGTCGTGCCATCGGGTAAATTGGTCAGCTTCGATGAAACCATATCCCATGCGACCACTGCTTGGTAGTCACTTTTCGACAAGGCCACGGGCAAAGCTGCGATCGCTGCCACGGCCAGCACAAAGCGGATGGCATCACGATAGGAGCCGAATGGTTTTCCTGAGCGGATCCACGAAGTGATCCAGACGAGCAATTCGCCCATTCCCAGCCAGGCCAGGGCATAGACCGGATGATTGACCTGCGGACGCATGTCCAGGTTGGCGGGAAAATATTCCACCAGATAAGCGACGAAGGAAGTGGTTGCGCCGGCCAGTGCCCATAGGCGCCACGGTAGTGGCTCGCGGCTTCCGGTGGGACCTGTCGCCTTTTTTCCTGTGGCGACCCATGTCGCCAATATCGCCCCCAAGGCAAGACCCACGATTATCGGCAGTTGATCAGCCGCATCCAACCAGA
Source organism: Lacunisphaera sp. (assembly GCA_036499685.1). GTDB lineage: Bacteria > Verrucomicrobiota > Verrucomicrobiia > Opitutales > Opitutaceae > Lacunisphaera. Next base: position 30,009 of record DASYDH010000052.1, read on the forward strand.
GCCCGCAGCCACCGGCGATCCCCGCGATTAATAAGCATCGCCGTGATCGCGATTCCGGCAGGGAGCTGTTGCTCATAGGCTGGGCTGTGCCCGGGCTGGTAATTGATCCATTACCTGAAAAAACCGTCAACAGCGGCAGTGTGCTCCAAAGGGCACACGCTTGCATCAGACCAAAATCATCGGGCACGCCGGGAAGATACGCTCCCGCCAATGGAAACAAGACCGCAAATCCCCAGCTGAAAAGTACGGCCGGCATGGCCCCAAAATTTCTCATCACGAACAGGGATCCGCTTACCAGCAATAAAACCTGCAACAAAGGTTCAGCGAAAAGCGTGGCGTGTTCCACTGACAATCCGGGGGACCGGCCTGAAATGGTGCGATCGCACCAAGCCAGCAATCCCAACCACCACCGGTAGGGCGAAGCCGAATGTACTTCGCGTCCGATCGGAGCATTTTCGTAGTCAATCCGCCGCACCCGCCATTCATGCCGCGCGAGCATTTGTTCCGTTTCCGCGATCCACTGATAACTGCGATTATCATGTTCGGGTATGACCAGCCATTGCTTGTTCCCGGCGTAACCCGTCGGCGAGTTCGGATCAACTATGGCGTCTTCCGCCGCGACCTTGGATAAATTGATTACCCGTTGGGCTCGTTCGTAACTGACCCAGATCAGCAGGAGAGATGCGCAGAGAGTTGCGATCATCCAAATACGGTGCGGAATAGGGGACTGGGAACTCATAATTAGATTGCTGCCTTTGCGCAGTTTCCTGAAACAGTTAAACAATCTTACGGACAATTGAGTGGCAAGCCAAGTTGCCCTTTAAGCCGCTTTAAGCGACCCCGGTTCTGAGTCCGTCGTTCTCGTTGCATCCTTTTCATGTCTGTTAATTTAATCTCCCTAAAATTGACCCGCAGGCGGATCGGATTCCGTTTTTTTCGACGCAGCCTGCTCGCGTCTGCTTTATTTTCAGCAGTCGGAGTCTGGGCGAAGGAGTCGGTAGGTGGTATCGTGGAATCGCCGCTTGCGGCGCTTTCTGGTCCACGGGGGGCAACGATGTTTGCTGAGCTCACTGCGCAGCAGACTGGAATTGTGACCGCAAACGGTTACCGGGATCCGCGGATGTGGGGCGACCGGTACCGGGAGTTTGAGGTGGGGGCGGTGGGGACGGGAGTGGCGATAGGGGATTACGATGGGGACGGGAAGCCGGACATCTTTGTGGTGAGCAAGACGGAGAGTTGCCGGCTGTTTCGCAATCGGGGGAATTGGCAGTTTGAGGACGTGACGGAAAAGGCTGGGGTGGGCGACAAGGGCGACGCCGCAATGATCTGGAAGCAGGGCGCGACGTTTGTGGACGTGAACAACGATGGATTGCTGGACATTTACGTCTGCCGGTTTGGTGCTCCGAACCTGCTCTACATCAACCAAGGCGATGGCACGTTCAAGGAAGAGGCGGCGAAGCGCGGGCTGGCGGTGAACGACGCATCAGTGATGGCCGCGTTCTGCGATTACGATCGCGACGGTTGGCTGGATGTATTTATCCAGACCAATTTGCTGAATGGCACGGAGCATCCCAACGGCCAGCGCGATTATCTTTTCCACAATAACGGCGACGGCACATTCACCGATGTGAGCAATCGCGCGGGGATTTCCAGCGAAGAGGCGCAGGGTCATTCGGCGACATGGTGGGATTTTAACGGCGATGGGTGGCCGGATCTCTACGTGGCCAACGATTTTTCAGCTCCCGACAAATTATACCGCAACAACAAAGACGGCACATTTACCGATGTGATCAACGAGGTGGTGCCACATATGCCTTTCTCCTCGATGGGTTCCGATTTGGGCGATGTGAACAACGACGGATTGATCGATTTTTTCGCATCGGAAATGGCCTCAAGCACGCACGAAAAGGACCAACGTTCCATGGCGAGTGTGCGTGCTTTTGCGACGGATCTTCCGGATAATTCGGCGGCAGTTCCGCAACTCTTTCGCAACGCCGTTTATTTGAACACGGGGACCGGGCGCTGTCTGGAAGCGGCCTTTTTGCTGGGCTTGGCAGCGACGGATTGGACGTGGGCGCCGCGCTTGGAGGATTTGGACAACGATGGACGGCTTGATCTTTTTATCACCAATGGAACCCATCGTGAGCTGACCAACGTGGACCAGATTCAACGCACGATGATGGCTGAAACAATTGCCGATAAAGTCAGAATCCGACGGACGAGTCCTGTGTTGAGTGAAGCGAACCTGGCGTACCGGAACCTGGGGGATTTGAAGTTTGAGGAGGTGGGGGCGAGTTGGGGATTGAACCAGAAGGGGGTGAGTTTTGGGGCGGCGTTTGGGGATCTGGATGGGGATGGGGATTTGGATTTGGTGTATGCGAACTATCAGAAAGGGGTGACGGTGCTGCGGAATGATTCGGACAGCGGGCACCGGGTGATCATTCAATTAAGGGGTACGCGCTCGAACCGGTTTGGGATTGGCTCGACGGTGAGAATCGAAACAGCCGCGGGGATTCAGGTGAGACCGCTGGTGCTGGCGCGCGGGTTGTTGTCGAGTTCGGAACCGATCGCCCATTTTGGATTAGGCGAAGAGACACGGATCAAGCGGCTGACGGTCTCGTGGCCGAGTGGGCAAACGCAGGAGTTCACGGATCTGGATGTGGATCGGAAGTACACGATCACCGAGCCGGCAACAACCGGGGCAATGCCACTACCAGATAAACCAAAACCGGTTTCCCTGGCCCAGTTCAGTGAAGTCAGCGAAGCGAAGGATCTCTCGTTCGTCTCGCGGGAAAGTGCGATCGATGAACTGGTGCAACAGCCGCTTTTGCCGATGAGGCAAAACCGGCGGGGACCGGCGCTGGCCGTGGGCGATCTCAACG
>DASYDH010000053.1:0-26033 GCA_036499685.1 Lacunisphaera sp.
GGGCGAAAGAGCCGGTTCAGACTGAACGTTTGCGGCAGTTGATATTTAAAAAGGCGCCAGCGATGCCGGTGCACTTCAGGACCGCGGCCCAAGTGGCGCGCTTCAAACGGTCGCAGCGCGAGTTCGATCAGGTTCTTTTGGATTTAGGGCTGGCGACTCCCGAAGCTATTCAGCAACGCAACTCCCTCGTTTCTTCGAGGAAAAGAATAGCAGTCACTCTCCGAATTTAAGTTAGTTCTTTGAAGTAGCTATGTCACTTTCTTGGGGGCAAACGCGGACGGAAATTGATTTTGGCTGCCTTGAAATCCATTTGGGCGAACGGGGAATTCTCATTATGCAACTCGGCCGGGCTGACCAAACCCGCTTCCAGCCGGCTCGCGTCCAGGAATCGCAACAGGCGTTTGCGGAAAAACACGTTGGATTTGGTCGGTGTTTTTGGCAGCTCGCGCAACGCTCGTTCGATAAAGCGAACGCGCTTTGCAGGCTTCATTTTACCTGCGCGCTCCAGCAACGCGGCCCGGGAATCGGGCGCAGAAGCTTTCGTTGAGGACTTCTTTTTGGCTTTCAAGCCCGGTCAAACTACCGCTTCCGCCATCGCTGAACAAGTCCACAGCTTGCCATGAAAAGGCACTGGTTCGTGCGAAATTTCGCTCATGGAGTGCGTCATTTTTCGTGACTCTGCGCCTCCTTTTTTCGGGTGTTTTTCGGCTTCGATTAGCGGGATGAGTTTTCGGTCGTTGCGCGCCCTTTTTTTCTACAGACGCAAGGCCCTAAGGACTTCCTTGGGTTCGGAGACGTGCCAGAAAATGCCCGCAATTCGGCGCACGTTAATCGCGCTTGCTGTGCCCGATTCCACAACGCCCGGACGCGTTGTTTTTTGGTGAGACACCTTACTCCTTGCGCTTTTCGCAACGCTGATGACTTGCCGGATCTGAACGGGATTTTCCGGCCAGTGTTTGAATGACTTACAAAAGAACGAAGTCCTGAGGGTATTGCGTCTTGATACCTACCAAGTGTGCAAGTCATCGGAGAACCGGACAAACTAATCGAAGCCGAGGACACTCGATAAACGACGACCGGGCAAAGTCGTCTACCCTTTCCGTGGTAGGCGGGATACCGTGAATTGGGTAGACGCGCGCTATTGTCGAGCTGATGAATCACGACCAGAAATAGCTCGCTCAAAAGAAAAGTTATGAACTTATACCAACAAAATTCACGCGTGGCGTCCGGAGATGGGCCGCATGGCGCACGACCGGGAAACTGGTCACGAGCTACTGAAATTTCAGTAGAGCGTCTACCGAATATTCGGTAGGATCGCGGCATTGTCCGAGAACGCGAATACGCGAAAAGTATCGCATCATGAAAACAAAAAATCTCAAGCAGCTGGAGCTGAACGGAGTCGAGGCCGCGGAAGGCACACCCAAGGTCATCGACTTCAACGAAGGGAAAATGGTGAACTTCGAAGCAACGGCATCGAAGGTTCATGAAACGAAACCCAAAGCTGTGGCTGATGCCGAACAAACCGTGCCGGCTGCAAAGCCCAAGATCTCCCGACCAGCAAATCGCTTAAATGTATTTCCGATCATGCCCGACGGTGAAAGGCTCCTCCGAATCCATGAGGTTGCGATTTTGCTGAGGGTGTCTGACAAAACGGTTCGACGCATGATCATTGACGGCCAGCTCACTTCGCGAAAAATTCGCGGGCTGCGGCTCATTCGCTGGAGCGACCTGTCCAATCTTCTAAATCAAACCGCCTAACGGAGAATCGCCATGCATCGCTTCCTTATCGCTCCTGATTCCAAGCACAGCTCGTACCGCGGCCGCTATCGGGTCGGCGGTCAAACGAAGATTCACGAGGTGACTCTGCACACGACGATCAAGGAAGTCGCGACGAAGCGGCTGAAGGAAATCCATGAGGACGCAGAACGCGAGTCGGTCGGTTTGATCGCTCCGGGTTTTTCAAGAAAAGCCCTGAAGCGGCCTTTGATGGAAATCTTTGCCGAGTATTTAAAATCGTTGAGCGCCACGAATCGCTCGGAAGGGCACATCCGCGTTGTCCGGTTGCGGTTCCGAAACCTCGCCAACGGCTGCAAGTGGACCTGCATGGCCGACGTGACGAATCGCTCGTTCATTGCCTGGCGCGATGCGCAGACAAAATACGAAGCCCGGACGCTAAATAATTTCTACGAAACGGCGCGGGGCTTTTTCAACTGGGTTGATCGCCGTTATGAAATTCCGAATCCGCTCAAGCGCGTCGAGAATCTGGATGTGCCCGTTCGTTATCCGCAAGGACCGCGCGCGTTCAGCGAAGAGGAGTTGGAAAAGCTGTTCGCCGTCGCCAATCCCTATCGCCGGCTGATCTATCGCTTCCTTGCATTTACCGGTTTAAGGCGCATTGAAGCGCAGCGATTGCAATGGGGTGACCTGCACCTCGACGATACGACTCCGGGTCTGTTCTTGCGGCCGGAGGCCACGAAGGCGCGACGCGCGGATTGGTTGCCGATCCTGCCGGTGTTGGTGCCAGAGTTGGAAGCAGCACGGCCGGCTTTCTGGAAGCCCGAGACGTTGGTGTTTCGCCGTGGCGTGACGGCGCCGGACACCTTGAGAAAGGATATGACAGCAGCCGGAATTCCGCTGGTCGATAAGCTCGGGCGGCCGGTCGGCATCCATACGTTTCGCCGCAGCTTTATCAGTCATCTGCAAAAGCGGGGCGTGCATTCACGCGTGATCATGCAGCTCGCGCGGCACAAGAGTCTCAGCCTCACCGATTGGACTTATACGGACACCACGAAGCTTCCGCTCGCGGACGGAATTGCGTCACTTACAGAAATGGCGGGTTCGGCTTCTCCACTGCCGGCTCCACTTAAAGCCGGCCAAAATGGGGTTTTGGCGGTCAAGGTTGTCCAAACCGAAAAAACCGAGTTTGAAAATCGTTCTGCGGAAATCGCTGATTCAGAGGAGGATTATCTCGCTTTGGCCGGGTCTGTCCAAACGGACGAAAATCCCGATTTGGTGCCCGGGGTGGGGGTCGAACCCACAAGATATCGCTATCGGTAGATTTTGAGTCTACTGCGTCTGCCAATTCCGCCACCCGGGCGGGCGACTGAGCCAGCGAAAGAAAGGCAGCAGACGCGGAAAGTAAACTCCGATTTTGCCGGGGAGCACCAACGGGGGAAACCGAGGGAGTTAACCGCTAACCTGCGCTGATCGACGCTGATAAACGAAGCGAGGGGCACCACTAATGGCCACTAAGATTTCACTAGTCCGATCTTTCGGAAATTAGTGAGAATTAGTGTGGATTAGTGGTTAATCCGGTCCTGAGAACCGCAGCGCGGTCGCTGCGACTCCAGCTTTACTTTGCGGTGGCGGAGGGCTCGCGGTATTCGCCGAGTTCGCGGTAGCGTTCGTAGCGGTCGTCCAGCAGCTTCTCGACCGCCTTGTGATTGATTTCACCGAGGTGGTGAAGCAGCACTTTTTTGAGCGACTGCGCGGCAGCGGTGGGATCGTTGTGGGCTCCGCCAAAGGGTTCAGGGATGACTTCATCCACGATCTTGAAATCGAGGAGATTCTGGGCGTTGAACTTCAAGGCTTCGGCGGCTTTTGGGGCGTTGGCGCGGTCCTTCCAGAGAATCGCGGCGCAGCCCTCGGGCGAGATCACCGAATAGTAGGCATTTTCAAAAATGAGCACGCGATCGGTGACGCCGATGCCAAGTGCGCCGCCGGAGCCGCCTTCGCCAATAACGACGGCAATCGAGGGCGTGCGGAGCATGGCCATTTCGCGCAGGTTCACCGCGATCGCTTCCGATACGTGGCGGGCCTCAGATTCGACGCCCGGATAAGCCCCGGGAGTGTCGATGAAACAAATGACCGGAAGGTGAAATTTCTCGGCGAGTTTCATCAGCCGGAGCGCCTTGCGGTAACCTTCCGGCTGGGGCATGCCGAAATTGCGGACGATGTTTTCCTTGGTGTCGCGGCCCTTTTGTTGCGCAATAATCATCACGGGTTTGCCTTCGAAAAAAGCGGTGCCGCCAATAAGCGCGCGGTCGTCGTTGAACTGACGGTCGCCGTGAAGTTCCTGAAAGTCTGTGCAGAGCGCGGAAACGTAGTCGAGGGCGTAAGGCCGTTTGGGATGACGTGCGACCAGCACCCGCTGCCAAGGCGTCAGGTTCGTATAAATATCACGCTTGGTGGTCTCGATCTTGGCTTCGATGGTCGCGAGCTCGGCGGACATATCGATATTGTTCTCCAATGACTGCTGGTGCAGCGCTTCCAGCTGCTTTTCGAGTTCACGCAGCGGTTTTTCGAACTCAAGGAGGTAGACGGGTCGATCCATTCGCAAACGCTAGCGCAGGGGCTTGGGATCTGTCAACGGGCGTGTCCCGCGGGGATGGTGGACTGAAACGGACGGCGGCGGATCGCCGAACTGATTTTACACGAAGGGCGCAAAGATCGCCAAGAATTGGGGCTGACCGCAGCGGGGTCGCTGCGGCTCCAGATGATTGCAGCGCGGGCGCTCCTCCCGCGGTTTCAGGTGTTTCGTTTTAATCCCAATAAAAATTCGCGGTTGCCGTCGGCACCGGCGACGGGGCACTCCATTTCACCGAAAACTTCCGCGCCTTTCAATTCGCGCAGGGCGAATTCGCGGACTTCGGCCATGACCCGGAGACGGACGGTGTCGTCGCGGATGATGCCCTGGCCTTTGTCGACCTCGGCTTTGCCGGCTTCAAATTGGGGTTTCACGAGTGCGATGAGCGAGCCGCCCGGCTGCAGGAAATTCCATACGGCGGGCAAAACGCTTTTCAGTGAAATGAAAGAAAGGTCCATCGCGATTGCATCGTAGCTGACGCGGGGGAGGGCGCCGGGCTGAAGATGGCGGGCGTTGACTTTTTCCAAGTTCGTCACACGGGCATCGCGACGGATTTTCTCGTGCAACTGGCTATGGCCGACGTCGACACAGGTCGCCGAAATGGCACCTGCTTGCAGCAGGCAGTCGGTAAATCCGCCGGTCGACGCGCCAACGTCGAGTACGTGTTTGCCAGTGAAATCCACGGGGAATTTTTCGAGAAAGGCCGCGAGTTTTTCACCGCCGCGGCTGACGAAGCGCGGCGGTTGGTCGACGGAAATTTCGAAATCCGCCGGGTAGTCCTTGCCGGGTTTGTCGAGCCGTTCGGTGCCATGGCGAACGCGACCGGACATGATCAATGCCTTGGCTTGCGCGCGTGTCGGTGAAAGTCCACGCGCTACGAGGAGTTCGTCGAGGCGTTGTTTCATGGCGCGGTTCGTGCGTTTCCACGGCGAGGTCGCCGTGGCTCCATGTTTTTTTGTGGAGCGCGGGCGACCTCGCCCGCGGTTTTACCGGTTGGTTTTAATTTTTGTCGAGCGGGAGACCAGCAGGTCGTGCGCCCTCCGATTTCTTCGCGCACGAGGGGCTTTTTCGTAATCGGGCAAAGTCCGCCATTTTCCCAGCGGTGCCAGAAAAGCCAGGTCTTTGGAATGTGGCTATTAAGCCAGGGTGGAGGTTTCCCGCCCTGGCCGGCAATCATCTTGAGCGCGAGCTTGCACACATGCCGGCACTCGCGATGCAGTGTACGTAGCATCGACGGGGAGAGCGAGCCGGCGGGTTGTTTCGGATGAATCGCAGCGCGCCAAAGGATTTCATCCGCCATCCAATTGCCAATGCCCGGGAAACGCTCCTGCATCAAGAGTACCGCTTTGATCGGCGCGCGTCCGCGACGTTTGAGAAATTCCGCGACGACCTCGACGGTGAATTTATCGGAAAGAATGGCCGGCGCGATTTTTGTCCACCAGATGGGCGGCTGCGGGCCGGAGGCAAACTGCACGCGTCCAAACATGCGCGGGTCGTTGAAAACGAGCTGCTGCGTTTTTTGGACGAGAATGAAATGATCGTGCTTCGTCGGCGTGTAGTCGTATGACTCGACGCGGAGTTCCCCGCTCATGCCAAGATGAACGCCGAGCCACGCGTTCGCCTTGGTGCGAACGCTTCTGAAACGAAACAGCATTTGTTTCGCGGCGGTTTCGGAATCGAGCAAGGTTGCGCCAGTCAGCTTTCGCTTTAGTGCGGTGGTGTCGCAGCCGCGAAAGATTTTTTTGCCCTCGTGCAATTTCACGGCGACCACTTTCGCGCCGTGGCCGACGCTCCAGCGCCTGCGGAAAAATTCAACTTCGGCGAGTTCAGGCATGAACGGAGATGGAGACAGAGGTTTTGCCCACGAAATACACGAAAAAAAACGAAATGGAATTGATCCGAAGAAAACGAATTGGGTGGCTGATCAAACATCCTGAATGGCTCATCGAGAAATAATTTTTTTCGTGTCGATTCGTGGATTTGTGGACAGTTCCCCCAAGATCACGGGATTTCCCAATTGTAGGGATACTTCGACAACGGACGCGAACCGGTGGCGGTGACTTGAACCACGTCTTCCCAGCGGCAACCGCCGAGGCCGGGATAGTAAAGGCCAGGTTCGACGGTGAGGACCGACTCTTTTTTCAACGGATAGGCGACGGCGGGGGAAATGCGTCCGGCTTCGTGAACGGCCAGTCCGAGTCCGTGGCCGGTGCCGTGAAAAAATCCGACTGCGCCGTTCTTACCCTGCTTTGTTTCATAGCCGGCTTCGGCGAAATACGAAGTCACGACAGAATGAACGTCGCGACCGTCCACCCCTGCGCGGATGGCTTTGGTGGCGCGTTTTTGCGCTTCGCGCACGGTTTCAACCAACCGGCGTTGAACCTGGCGCGGACGACCTTTCAAATAGGTGCGGGTCATGTCGCCGAAATAGCCGGTTTTGAGGACGCGGGGGAAAATATCGATGATGATGAGCTCGTCGGGATGCAGCGGACCGGAGCCGCGCTCGTGCGGATCGCAGGCCTGATCACCGCTGGCGACGATGGTGTCCTGGGGATTGCCACCCTGTTCGCGGATGGCGGTTTCGAGATTAAAACGAAGGATTTCCGAGGTGAGTGGCTTGCCCCGGTAAATCAAATTGTGTCCCTTGATTTTCGCCGCGCGCAGGATTTTTTCGGCGACGTCGTAGCCCACGGTGCAGAGTCGGTTGCCCTCGCGGATGCAGCCGGCTTCCCAATCGGATTTTATTTCGCGTTCGGGAAACAGCATGCCTTCGGCAAATACCAGTTTGAGGCCGAGTCGGGTCAGTTTGACGTAAAGCGACGCAGGAAAATCCCCGGAAATGCGAAAAGCACGCTGGCCATATTCCTTTGCGAGGAGCGCGATCATTTCCGCGAGGCCGGCTTTGGGGCCGTGGATTTGTTTCGTTCGGGCCATCCAGGTTTCGCGCGCGAGGACGACGTCGAAATCGCCAGTCTTTTTGACGCGGGAAAATTCCAAGGCGCTTTGCAGGGTAATCTTTTTCCCTCGCGCGCCAAACGCCAGGAAAGCGTCGTGGACCTCGACGCGACCAAAATAGAGCATGTCTGAACTGCTCTGAGTATCAGCGTAGAGGAGGGGAGGCAGAGGCGATTTTTTCACGGAGAGTAGGATTGAGTTGTTTCCGCCGCCTATTAGCTAGGAAAGCTTACAAAATGCAAAAAATGTTTTCCCGCTGCGTCAGCGTCCGTCTTTTGACGATCGTCTCGTTGTTTGGTTTGGCCGCTTGCGGAGATGCTCATAAACAGGCGCAGGCGGAAACCGTCGCGGTAAAATCGATCGACGAACGATTTCCGATCAAAGTCGGCGAACGGATGGTACAAATGCAGGTTGTAGCTGACGAAAAGGAAATGGAAAGAGGCCTGATGGATCGTCAGACGATGGGTGCGGACGAGGGAATGCTGTTTGTTTACGATTCGCCTCAGCAGATGAATTTCTGGATGCACGACACCGATATTCCGTTGAATATCGGTTTCTTCGATCCGAACGGTGAATTGAAGGAAACCTACGAGATGTATCCGCATGACGAGAAAACGGTCTCGTCGCATTCGAGGGATTTGCAATTTGCGCTGGAGATGAATCAGGGATGGTTCACGCGTTCCGGGGAAAAACCGGGTGCCAAGATCGACTTGAATGCCGTGGCGCAGGCGCTGAAGGCGCGGGGAATGGATCCGAAGAAATTTGGGTTGAGGTAGCGGGTTAGGAGGGATTCCGCAGCGGGTCGCTGCGGCTCCAGTGTCTGGTCGTTGGAGCGCGGGCGACCTCGCCCGCGTTGGAGTCGGCTACGGTCTTAGTTCATGGATTATACCTTGGTAGGGCCACTCGTCCGAGTTGCTGACCAATTTCGCGTGGACTGGATTGTTGCACACGTAGTCCCACTTTTTGCCGTAGGATTCCGTGGTGCGCAGATAACGGTCGAAGTGATCGCGTTGCCAAATAGGTGCGGATGCACCGGTTTTTGCGATTATTTGCCGCGCTGAGATTGCTTTCCAAACTGCGATCCATTTCGACAGCTGTTGTGGTTTTTCGGCGGGCATCGCGAACAAGTGAATGTGATCCGGCATGACCACGAACCTGCCGACGCACCAGCCGTTACGCTCAAGGGAATCGCGCCAGAGTTCTGCCAAGATTGAGTGCGCGATGGCGTTGGCGAGGACAGACGATCGTTGCGCTGTGCAGACAGTTAAAAACACCAATGGATGTCTGGCAAAGGGATCAAGGTGTGCAAGCGGCATGCTTGCCAATAATAGGGACCGCAGCGGGGTCGCTGCGGCTCCAGATTCGACCTGGATTTAATGGGGCGCGGGTGACCTCGCCCGCTGGTTCGCTCAAATCTCCTTCCGGCGCTTATCGACTTTTTCGATTTTGAATTCGTCCTTGGGGAGGACGTTGTCGGTGACCATGACGGCGACGGGCAATTTGGTTTTCACCCAGAGCTCGGATTCCTTGAAGAATTTGGCGGCTACACTTTCGAGGGATTCACCGACGGATTTTACCGGCAGCAAGCGGCCTTTCTTGGAGGCATTGAAATCGTAGGCACCTTTGAAAATTCGCTCGGTGGTCGAATGCGGACTGGCGTCTTCCGGGATTTGCACGACCCAGCCGACGAGATCGGCCTTGGAGAGTTTGCCTGCTGGATCGGAGAGCAGGACGACGAATTGTTTTTTGGCCGCGGGTGGCTTGATGTCCTCGTCGGCCTCGGGTTGCGTGACCTCGTTCATCTCCTCGACGATTTCCCGCAAAACGGAAGGGTCGATCTTGTGCTTTTTGAGGATGTCAGCGACTTGGTTTACTTCGATTTTGGCCATGTGAAAGTGAGGGAACGTTCACGAAACACACGAAACCGGGGGAATGACAAAGGAAATTTCCGGTGAGACGGAAGGTTTCTCCGCTGGCGGAGAAATCTCAGAGGAGGTTAACCACTAATGCACACTAATGGGCACTAATTTCGAAACCTCGTGACGAGCAGGAACCAGCCAATTCAGACGCCGAAGCCGGGGCGATAGGTTTCTGAGATGTATTGGTTGGCTTCGGGGAGATTGGTGACCTTGAGCGCGGCGGAATCCCACTCGATCCGCCGGCGGGCGCGGACCGCTACGTTGCTCAGGAGCACGGTTTCGGTGAGGCCTGAGGCATGGTCAAAGTTGGAGCCGGCGGGAGTGCCGCCCTTGCAGGCGCGGACCCATTCGGCGAAGTGTCCGCCGGTGACGCGCGGAATGCTCGGGCCGGGCAGCGTCGGCGCGAGTTGCTGCATTTTAACTTGGGGAATAATTTCCGCGTGGGCGTAGTAGGTGTCGGCAAAGACCGTGGCCTTGCTGCCGACGATGAGTGAGCCGTTGCCCGGAAGTTTTCGATCGGTTTCGAAATCGGCGGGGATCGTCGGCTGGAGGCCGCCGTCATACCAAGTCCATTTGACCGCTGGCGAATTGCCGCGCGCCGGAAAGTCGTAGTGCACCACGGATGCGGTGGGCGGGCTGTCGCTGGTTTCATGCGCGCTGACTGCTTCGACGCTCGTTGGCGCGGTCAAATCGAGGGCCGAATACGCGCCGTCCATAATGTGGCAACCCATGTCGCCGAGCGCGCCGGTGCCGAAATCCCAATAGCCACGCCAGTTGAAAGGCAGGTAAGCCGGATCGTATTCACGAGTCTGGGCGACGCCGAGCCAGAGATCCCAATCAAGCGTGGACGGCACGACGGGCATCATTTTGCTGTGATCGGGTTTCGTGATGCCCTGCGGCCAGATCGGGCGATCGGTCCAGCTGTGGATTTCCCGCACGTCGCCAAGGACGCCGGCTTGAACCCATTCCTTAATCAGGCGCCAGCCATCGTTGGCGTGGCCTTGATTGCCCATTTGGGTCGCGACTTTCTTCTCGCGGGCCACTGCGGCGAGCTGGCGGGCTTCGCTGATCGTGTGGGTCAGTGGTTTTTCAACGAAGACGTGTTTGCCGAGCGACAGCGCTGCCATCGCGATCGGGAAATGCATGTGATCGGGCGTCGAAACGGTGACGGCGTCGATCTGGTTGCCGAGTTTTTCGAGCATCACGCGGAAGTCGCGAAAGTGCGGGACGCCGGGAAATGCGGTGTACGCCTTCGCCGCGCGGACGTCGTCCACGTCGCAGAAGGCGACGAAATTTTCACCCTTCAATCCGTCCACCGCGTCCCAGCCGCGTCCGCCGACGCCGCAGCAGGCGATGTTGAGTTTGTTGTTGGGCGACTGACCGTTGGGGCCCTGACTTTTCAGAAGGCCCGGCATGCTCAAGGCAGCCGAGGCGAGGGAGGCAGTTTTGATGAAAGAGCGGCGGGAGACGACGAGGTTTTTCATAGGGGCAGAAAACCCAGTCTGGCCCGGATGAAGCCGGCGGAAAGGGTAAAATTTGCTCGTGCGAAACTCCTGATGAATGACAGAAACAGAGCGTGACGCAAAATCTGGAAGAGCTTTTCGATGTCGTGGACGAACAGGATCGCGTGACGGGTCAGGCGCCGCGCCGCGAAGTGCATGCGCGCGGCTGGAAACACCGGGCGGTGCATTTGTTGGTCGTGAATGGCGCCGGCCGGATATTTTTGCACAAGCGATCGAAGACGAAGGATCTTTTTCCGGGCTACTGGGATTCCTCGGCGGCGGGCCACGTCGGGACGGGCGAGGATTACGACGGCACGGCGGCGCGCGAATTGGAGGAAGAGCTGGGCTGCCGGCCGGAGAAATTGCCGGTGCGTCTTTTCAAAATCGAGGCACGGCCGGAAACCGGTTGGGAATTTGTCTGGGTTTATCGCGTGGAATCGGAAGGACCGTTTGTGCTGCAGGTGGAAGAGATCGAGTGCGGCGACTGGTTTTCGCCGGCGGAGATCGATCATTGGATCGAGGAGCGACCGAAGGAAATCGCGCCGGCGTTTTTATTTCTCTGGCCGAAGGTCCGAGGGAGGCTGTGAGAAACGGGCGGATTGGTTGGTGGATGGGAGAAGGCATAATCCCCCTCTGATGCGCTTCGTTCCCCGATCGCAGAAAGGATAACCGCTGATGGTTTCGCTCAATGGCAGACGCGAAACTTTAAAAATCACCTTCGACTGATCGTCTCCGGGTTTGGGTCGGAGGCGTCCGCTGATCGCGGACGGGGTTTTCGCGGTTGTCCCATCCACGGCAGTTGCGCGACGAGCGCGCAACCTACGATAAAATTAGAGTGAGCAGCCGCCCGCGCTGTGGAGGAGCTACGGCTGAAATTTTATTGCGGGCGCTGGCTAACGATAAATTCGAACTGTTTTTGCGAAAACAGGCGGCGGGGGACGCGGCGTTCGGCTTCGGAGATTAATTTGTCCCAGTCGGCGTCGGTTGGTCCGAAGGGTTCCCACGAGGAATTATGTCCGTATTTTTTGGTCCAGGTGATGTTCTTGCCGAACACATCAACGAGGACTTGGTGTTTTTTTCCTTCTTCGTCTTTTTGCCACCAGCCGAATTCCATGGACACAGCTTGGCGCGGGTGGGTCGGACCGCAAGCTGGTTGAATGAAAATCCACGGCGGGGTCGCCGTGGCTCCATGCTGGTCTCTGTTCGAGTTAGTCCTTCGAGAGTTCCGCAGCGCGGCGGGCGGAGGCGAAGATCGTCTCCTTGACGGTCTCGCGGAACTTGTGGGCTGCGAGTACTTGAAGACCGGCGAAGGTGGTGCCGTTGGGCGAAGTCACTTTGTCACGCAGTGCTTCCGGAGCTTCTCCCGTGCGTGCGAGCAAACGGGCGGCGCCCAACGTGGTTTCGAGCGCCACTTGCCCCGCAACGGTCGGTGGCAGACCGGCGGCGATGCCGGCTTCGCGCATTGCGGCGACATATTCAAAGAGAAACGCCGGACCACTTCCACCGAGGGCGGTGAGGGCATCGAGCTGCGATTCGTCGACCTCGAGATGGATTCCAAGCGCGCCGAGCATTGCCTCGACGGAGGCGCGGTCGGCCGGATTGAGCGGAATCCGCGTGCAATAGCTCGTGACGCCCGCGCCAATTGCGGCGGGAGTGTTCGGCATGGTGCGGACGAGGTTGCGGGCGTGGGGAAAGGAGCGGGCGAGCGTGTCGACCTTTTTGCCGGCCAGCAGCGAGATCACCAGCTTGTCGCGGGTCAACTCAGCCAAGGCCGGATCGGCGGTAGCGAGCGATTGTGGCTTGAAGGCGACGACGACCACGTCGGCGGGATCGAGGAGCAGTGGCAGAGCCGGCTCGAACGCGATACCGGTGGCTTCGGCCAGCTTTCGTGCGGTGACACCATTTTTGCTCGTGCAGGCAATTTCGCGGGAGGCATAAACTTTTTTCTCCAACAGTCCGCGAATGATGGCGGAGGCGAGATTACCGGCACCAAGGAAAGCTAATTTGGGTGAACTCATTGATCCGGATTCCAGTGGGATTCAGTGCGCGGTCTCACTGTGATGACCGGGATATGCAAGCGCTCTGCCTTACGAAACACCGTTGCGATCGAGCGGGTGACGGAGAGTGGCGATCGCGCCACCGCCGGGCCTTGCCGCGAGCGCGACCTCGCCACCGAGATTGCGCAGCGAATGACGCGCGACCGTGAGGCCCATGCCGACGCCGACCGTGTGTTTTGTGCTGGTGAATGGCTCAAAGGCGTGGTCGCGAATTTCCGGGTCGATGCCATGACCGCGATCCTCGACGTGGATATAGGCGAATTTTCCTTCCTCGGCCTTGTCGACTATTTCGGTGCGAATGGTGATCGGACGCTTGTCGTCGGGTTCGTCCTGATAACTTTCCCAGGCGTTGATCAAAAGTTTGGAGAGCGCTTCCTCGAACACCTCGACGTTGGTGTCGATCAGCATCTCGGCGCTGGGATTCTGCACTGTGACCGGTTGATCGATTTTGTACTCCAGCTGGTAACGTTGGATGCCGCTGTCGATCACGCTCCCGAGTTTGCAGCGCACGAAGGGAGGGCGATTTTTAACGACGAGGCTGGTCAGCTGCTTGATGATGGAAACGATGCGGTTGACCGCGTCCTCCAAGTGCTGCGAATTCTTTTTAACCAGCTCGGGTTTTTCGTGGTAGGCCTTGATCAGATCGACGTAGCCGATCACGACGCCGAGGAGATTGTTGAGATTGTGTGCGATGCCTTGCGTGACGGCGCCGATGGTGGCGGAGCGGCGGGATTCGCCGAGGCGACGCTGGAGATCGACGAGCTCGCGGTTGATCGTCACGAAACGCAGCTGGGTTTGGACACGCGCAAGGGTTTCATCGAGATCGATCGGTTTGGTAATGTAGTCGACCGCGCCGACCCCGAGCCCCTCGATCTTTCCTTCCTTCGACGTACGTGCGGTGATGAAAATAATCGGAATGCCCTTGGTTTCATCGTCGGCCTGGAGCCGTTGGCAAACCTCGATGCCGTCCATTTCGGGCATCATCACGTCCAACAGAATCAGATCGGGCTTGTCTGTCGCGATCAACTCCAGTGCTTCGCGGCCGGAATAGGCCGTGGTCACGATCATGTTTTCCCGCTCCAGCTTGCGCTTGAGCAATTGGACGTTGATGGGCTGGTCGTCGACGACAAGAATCTTGGGTGCTGCCATACGGGGAGTAACTGAGGGAAATGGGTTTGCGACAAGGTGGCAAGTGTCACTTGCGCCGCGAACACCCTATTTTTCGGTCCGCCTAGACACTATTCTGTTTTCGAGCGCGAACGGTGTTCTTCATGAGCATGGCGACGGTCATCGGGCCGACGCCGCCGGGAACCGGGGTGATCTTGGCGCATAGAGGCGAAACCGTCGGAAAATGAACGTCGCCGGTGAGGCGGTAGCCGCTCTTTTTGGTGGAGTCCGGGACCCGGTTGACCCCGACGTCGATGATAACTGCGCCCGGTTTTACCATGTCGGCGGTGACGAATTCGGCTTTGCCGATGGCGGCGATCAGGATGTCGGCTTGGCGGGTGAGCGCGGGAAGGTTGGCGGTTTGCGAATGGCAGACCGTGACCGTCGCGTTGGCCCAGGCTTTGCGCTGCATGGCGAGCAACGCGGCGGGTTTGCCGACGATAAGGCTGCGACCGAGGACCACGACGTGTTTACCCGAAAGCGAAACGCCCGCGCGTTGGAGTAATTCCATGATTCCGGCGGGAGTACACGCGACGAACCCGGTTTCGTTTTCCTGGACCAGTTTGCCGAGGTTCAGCGTGTGAAAACCATCGACGTCCTTATGCGCGGCGATCCGACCGAACACCGCGACTTCGTTGATGTGCTTGGGCAGGGGCGATTGGACGAGGATGCCGTCGACGGTGGCGTCAGCATTAAGTTGATCGACGACCGCAAATAATTCGTCCTGTGAAATCGTGGCGGGCGGCAACATCAGGCGGCTTTCGATGCCGATTTCAGCGGACGTTTTTTGCTTTTTGGTGACGTACGAAATGGATGCGGGATCCTCGCCGACGCGGACGAGTGCGATGCAAGGTTTGCGGCCGCCGAGGGCGGCGACTTCGGCTTTGAGTTCGGCGATGATGTCCGCCGCGATTTTGTTACCGTCGATGAGTTCCATGGTGGAAAATAAAAAGGCCGGCCTCGCGGCCGGCCAGTAAGAATTCGAATTATTTCAACTGCATCGATTCGGCGGCGATGACGAGATCCTTGCCGTCGACGGTATTTCGGATCGTGCCGGTGACCGTGATTTCAAGGTCGATGAACGACTCGATTTTGTTGGTTAACAGCAGGCGCTTGGTGTCGATGTACGCGAAACGGCGGCCGGAGGAGTCCATAAGCTGGTAATCATAGAGTGGATTCGGATTCAGGAAGCGCTTGGCCAACACAAAGCGGCCGGCGAACGTGCGCGGCATATCGGACGTGTTGCCGCCCATCTGCACGGGACGGCCGGGTGTCGTGACACTGCCGGGAGCTGGCGCAGGAGCGACGGGACCGGCTGCGGGCGCGGACGAGGCGGGAGTGTTGGCAATTTCCGCCGTGGCGATGAAGCCTTGAATATTTTTCTGCAGTTGCACCTGGCAGAAGTCACCTTTCAAACCGGTGATCTCGATTTTGTCGCCGGGGTTGTAGACAGAGAGAACTTGGGCGTCTTTTTTTGGTGCGACGTAGATATTGCTGCCGGGGCGCACTTCGAGGGCCTTGGTAATATCGCGATTGTGGACGTAGGCTTCGAGCGGGGTGTTGACCTCGACGCGCTTCCAACCGGGAGGTGCTTCACCGACGACCGTGATCGCGTAGCCGCTTTTCAGGCGGACGAGCACGGCGGATTTTGCGTCGGCTTGGGCAAACACGGCGGTATCGGTCGTGAGTTTCTCGGCCTTCAATGGCAGGGCAAAGAGCGCGAGGGCTCCGATGACACCGAAACTGCGGAGGAGGAGGAGGAGTTTAGTTTTCATCATGGAGCGAAGCCGGCTCGTCGCGGTGGTGCGAACGCGGCACGGCAAAAAGTGATTCGATCTCTTTCGTAGAAAGTTGTTTCACGCCGCGCAAAGGAATTCCTTTCAGGCGCAACGCCCCGATCTGGTAGCGCCGGAGCCGTCGCACCTCAAATCCGAGGGCGGTGAACAGCTGGCGGATCTCCCGTTTTTTGCCGTGATGCATGTGGACGTCGAGCTCCGGCGAACTGCCGTCGACGTGCGCGTTTACGAGTGCGGCGCGTTCCACCTTGAGATGTTCGCCTTCGATGACCACCCCCCGCAAAAGTTGGCGGAGACGGCCGGCGGGAAAAGATTCTTCCAGCGAAACATAATATCGTTTCACGACCAGATTGGACGGATGCATGAGCTTGTGCGCGAGGTCGCCGTCGGAGGTGAGAATAACGAGGCCCTCGCTTTCCTTGTCGAGGCGGCCGGCGCAAAACAGGCGTAATCTCGCCCATTCGCGCGGCAATAAATCGAAGATGGTCTGTTCGGCGTGCGGGTCGCTATTGCTGCACACCACGCCGCGGGGCTTGTGCATCACAAGCGCGAGTTTTGGCTGCGCCTTGGCGCGCACACCCTTGCCCTTGACGCTGACCTTGTCGGTTCCGGGCGTGATTTTTTGGCCGAGTCCGGCTTTTTCGCCGTTAACATAAACCTCTCCCGCGACAATCAGGGCTTCGGCGGCGCGACGGGAGCAAATGCCGGCGTCGGCAATGAATTTCTGAATGCGGACAGGTTCCATGTAAACTGGCTGATGGCACGCCTCAACGGGCGGGGCAACAGGAAAGCCCGGATTTTATGGCAGGAATGGAGCTTGCAAGCGATTCGCGGGTGTCGGCAAATCTTGGCTGATCATGAGCTCGGCGCCCGCAATTTCACTCTACCACAAAGATAATCCATTTCCCGCCCGCTTGACGGAGAATCGCCTCCTCAACAAGCCGGGTTCCCACAAGGAAACGCGGCACATCGTGGTGAATATCGCGGGCAGCGACCTGCACTACAAAGTGGGCGATTCCCTCGGGGTTTTCTCTTCCAATCGCGCTTCCGAGGTCGACGATATTTTGCGGCATCTCAACGCCACGGGCGATGAGCCCGTTTCGCCGGTAATGTTGAAACTGCCCGCGCCAATTTCATTGCGCGAAGCCCTGACCGGTCGGCTGGCGCTCGCCAAACCGACGCGCAAAATCGTCGAGACGCTCGCGGCGAAAGCGACCAACGGGGACGAAAAAGCGCGGCTGGCGACGCTGGTTGCGCCCGAAGGCAAGGATCAGCTCGCCGGTTACCTGGAAGACCGGGAATTTGTCGATTTGCTCGCTGAGTATCCGAGCGCGAAACTGACGCCGCAGGAACTGGTTGATCATATGCGGAAACTCATGCCGCGCCTTTATTCAATCGCGTCGTCCTCGAAACCGCATCCGTACGAAGTTCACCTTACAGTGGCGGTCGTGCGTTACATGACGAATCATCGGGAGCGCGTGGGAGTCGCGAGTTCGTTTCTCGCGGATCGCGCGGAGCTGAATGCGACGCCGGTGCCGGTGTTCGTTTCCGATTCGCACTTCGGCGTGCCGGCGGACGGCGCGACGGATATCATCATGGTCGGACCCGGAACCGGCGTGGCGCCATTCCGGGCGTTCATGCAGGAGCGGATCGCGACCGGGGCGAAGGGGCGCAACTGGCTGTTTTTCGGCGACCAGCACCGCGCGACGGACTATCTTTACGAGGAGGAATGGCGCGCGTGGCAGACGCAGGGCGCGTTGACGCGCGCCGATCTCGCGTTTTCCCGCGATCAAACACTGAAGGTTTATGTGCAGGACCGGATGCGGGAAAACGCCGCGGAATTGTGGAATTGGATCAAGGGCGGTGCGCATTTCTACGTCTGCGGTGATGCGAAACGCATGGCGAAGGACGTCGATCTCGCACTGCACCAAATCATCGAGGAGCGCGGCGGACTGAACCTGGCGCAGGCTGCCGACTACGTGAAACAGATGAAGAAGGATAAACGTTACCAGCGTGACGTGTACTGAGCGGTCCTTATTGGCCGTGAAATTTTCACGCTTGCCGGAACCCGCCGTTTCGGTCCCATAACACTTCCTTACCCATCATGAATCTGACCTTTAATAATCGAACTGCGTTGGTCACCGGTGCCGGGCGCGGCATCGGCAAATCCATTGCCGAGCTGCTGGCCAAACAGGGCGTAAATGTGATTTGCGTGAGCAAGTCAGCCGACAGTTGCGGGGCGGCTGCGGCTGGAATCATTGCCGCGGGCGGCAAGGCCAAGGCGCTGGCCGTGGACGTCGCGGACGGAGCCGCCATTGCGAAGGCGAGCGCCGATCTCCTCGCCGAATTTGGGCAGATCGATATTCTGGTGAACAATGCCGGCATCACGAAGGACGGACTTCTCTTCCGCATGTCCGAGGATGACTGGAATTCCGTACTGACCACCAACCTCACGAGTTGCTATCACTGGACGAAGCATGTGGGCCGTTCGATGACGCAGAAACGTTGGGGCCGCATCGTGAACATTACCTCCGTGGTGGGATTGATGGGCAATGCCGGGCAGTCGAACTATTGCGCCGCCAAAGCCGGGTTGATTGGATTTACGAAGGCGATCGCCAAGGAATTTGCCGGACGCAACGTGACTTCAAATGCGGTTGCGCCGGGATTTATCAAGACCGACATGACGGCCGCCTTACCGGCGGAGGCGGCGGATAAAATAACCGCAGTTATCCCGCTGAAACGCCTGGGCGAAGCGGCGGATATCGCCCATATGACTGCCTTTCTTTGTGCGGAGGAAGCCGGTTACATCACCGGCCAAGTTTTTACCGTTGACGGCGGCATGGTGATGTGACCCTCTTTATCAAACATTTAGCACCCTTTTTTTAAACTCATGGCTGACCAGAAAACCATCGACCAGCGCGTCAAAGAAATCATCGTTAACCAACTGAACGTTAACGAAGAGCAAATTACTCCCCAGGCTTCATTCCTGGATGACTTGGGTGCCGACTCGCTCGACACCGTTGAGCTGATCATGGCGTTTGAAGAGGAGTTTAAAGATGAGATTAAGGGAGAAATTCCCGAGTCCGACGCCGAGAAGTTGCAGACCGTGGGCGATGTCACCGCCTACATTGAGCAAAAGGCTGGCAAGAAATAATTTTGGCTTTTGTTGAAAGCGTTCTACCGTCTGGCCCCAGTGCTGGCAGGTAGGACGCTTTTTCTTTTCCAGCCCTGAATTAACGATGGAAACAGCCTATCCAAAAAAACGAGTCGTGATCACCGGTATGGGCGTCATCGCCTCGCTCGGTCATAACGTAAACGATTTCTGGTCCAATATTCTGGCCGGAAAATGCGGCGTGGATCTGGTCACGCTTTTCGACACGAAGGATTACAGCTGCAAAATTGGCGCCGAAGTGCGCGGTTGGGAGGCGGCGCAGCACATGGATCCCAAGGAAGTTCGGCGCAACGATCGTTATACTCATTTCGGGTTTTGCGCAGCGAAACAGGCAGTGGCTGACGCCAAGATCGACATGACGAGGGAAGATCCTGATCGCGTGGGCGTGATTATCGGTTCCGGGATCGGTGGCATGCTCACGATCGAGAACCAGCACAAGGTTTTGATGGAACGCGGACCGCGCAAGGTGTCGCCGTTCATGATTCCAGCGCTCATCAGCAATATGTGCACAGGGCTGGTTGCCATCGAACTCGGCGCTCGTGGACCGAATTTTGGCGTGGTCAGCGCCTGCGCGACTGCGACGCACGCCATCGGGGAATCCCTCCGCATGATCCGCGGCGGCGAGGCCGATGTGATGGTTTGCGGCGGCTCCGAAGCCGCGATCACGCCTCTTTCCTACGCGGGTTTCTGCTCAATGAAAGCGATGAGCACGAACAACGAGAATCCGCAGAAATCCAGCCGTCCGTACGATCTGAACCGCGATGGTTTCATCATGGGCGAGGGATCCGGAATTTTGGTGATCGAGAGCTTGGAACACGCGCAGGCTCGGGGTGCCCACATTTATTGCGAGTTGTCCGGCTACGCGGCGTCCTGCGATGCTTACCACATTACCTCGCCCGATCCTGAGGGAAAAGGTCTCTCGCTGGCGATGCGCGGAGCGGTCGCAGACGCCGGTCTAAAACCGGAGAATATCGATTACATCAACGCCCATGGCACCTCGACTCCGTACAACGACAAATTCGAGACGCTCGCGATCAAGAAGGTTTTTGGCGATCACTCGCGCAAGGTTTTGATCAGCTCGACCAAATCGATGACCGGTCACCTGCTCGGCGCCGCCGGCGGCATCGAGGCGATCATCAGCGTCAAAACCATCGAGAGCGGCGAAGTGCCGCCGACGATCAATTACGAAACGCCCGATCCCGAGTGCGATCTGGATTATACGCCCAACGTGAAGCGAAAGGCGGAAATTAACGCCGTGCTGAGTGACAACCTTGGGTTTGGCGGGCAAAATGCCGCCTTGGTTTTCAATAAGATCTAGTACGAAAAAGAGCAGGGGGCGATGATCGTTGTCCTCGTTCTTGCCGTCGCGACCCTCGGCGCGCGTGGATTGGGTGAGGCTGGGCTTGCGTATTTTGACTCATGGCCGGCGCCCCAGCAAATGGTGATCGCGACGGGTGTTTTCGAATTTCTCGGTGCCGCAGGATTGCTCATGTCGCTGTTGCCGGTGTTGCGCTCGTGATTCTATTTGTGGCGCTGCTCCCGGCGAACATCCGCGCGGCCCGGTTGGGGCTCGCGGTTGGAGGCTGGCCGGTGACACCGCGGTGGTGGCGTGTTACCTTGCAAATGTGCTTCATTGGTCTGACTTGATGGTCGGCATGGATGCATTGAAAAACCACGAATTTATCCGGTGGTTTCTCATTTTCGCGACAGTAGCGATCGTGGCGGGATGCAATCGATCAAGGCCGGCAACGCGTGAGCAGGTTTCGCACGAGCAAGTCTGGCAGGCCATTCAACCACTGGCGACACGCTACCGGATGGACCCGAAGTTTATTTATGCGCTGGTGGCGGCCGAATCGAATTTCGATCCGAATGCGCAGAACGGTGACGCCCGTGGATTGCTCCAATTGAAAGAAGGCGCGTGGCGGACGGTGAATACCGATCCCTATGAACCGGATGTGTGGGAGTGGAGACGAAACCTGGCGTCGGGCGTGGACTACCTTGCCTGGTGCCGGAGCTATCTCCATCAAAAGCAAAAATTTTCCTATCCGCTGTTGTTGGCGTCGTTTCACTACGGGATCGATTACGTGCAGGAAAGGGATTTTGCGTTGTCCCGGCTCGAGCCGCCCGACAACGCGATCTATCGGGAATTGTGGCTTGGAAATCTTTCTCCAATATCGCCGCCGAAAACGTAAATTCCCCGTTGACGCGTACTCCAGCCACCCTTTTAACTCGCCCCCTTTCCCAGTTGGCGAGTTAGCTCAGTTGGTAGAGCAGAGGACTGAAAATCCTTGTGTCCTCGGTTCGATTCCGAGACTCGCCACCATTTCAATCAAAGGCTTACGTGTTTTTCGAGTTTTTGTCGAAAACGTGCTTGGCCACTTCTTGGCCACTTTTCACCTCCTGAAGTGGCCTTGGAGGGAGTGTTTCGCAAATAGTGGGCACCCGCGCCGAGGAGATGAACGCGGCGCCCTCGGTCTCATCGAACAGCACGACCCGTGCGTTGATCTTGTGGCGCGTAATCTTTCCGGCGTTCGCCCACCGAAGCGCAGTCCGAGGACAAACACCCAGTTGCTCGGCAATGCATTTGGCTTTCCTGAATTTGCGGCCCGCCAACCCTTCGAGTGGCACCGGCGCTGGCAATGATTTCATCGTTATTAACATGCCCGCATTTTCTTTTTGACCCGACGATCCGACAAGAGCCTACCTCACCCCAATTTGCGGTAGGACATCTACCGTAAAAGCGGTAGACCCGCGCGTCATGTTTCCATCTATCGGATATCCTCGGCTTCGATTAGTCGACCCGGTTCTCGGATGAATCACCCACTTGTGGTCATGATAGACGCACTTTGCCCAAGGTTTGACACTGGTTCAAATTTGTACCACCTTCGAGCCATGCCAACTCGCACAGCCCCGCTCGACGTCGCGCTCAAGCGGTCACTCACCGCTTCGATCCTCAAAAAAATGGCGCAGGATAAACTCTCCATCACCGCCTTGGCTGAACGCATGGGCACCGGTCGCACCGCCGTACGCCGCGTTCTGGATGCCAAAAACACTTCCATTACTTTCCGCTCCATGAGCCGCGCCGCTCAAGCGGTCGGCCTGCAAATCAAGCTCATCGCCGAGCCCATGTCTCCGGATGATCTGGGCAAACTGGCCCAGCGTCTGGCCAAAAGCAAAAGCCGCCCCGAGTCCGCCAAGTTGGCCCGTGAGATCACAACCGGCTTCTACGCGGGAGCCTGATGCCTAAGGTCAAACGCAGGAACATTCCCCGCGCGCTGTTCGCCCATTTGCTCCAGCGGATCGCCGAGCGTAGCATCGATGCCGAGGCCCTTAAATCTCTGGCGGCATGGCTCGACACCAATCCGGAGGTGCCAGACGGCGACTGGTACAAGCGGTTTCCCACCATGACCGTTTGCGGACGCAGCACACTGGTCAGAACATTTCTGACGCCGAACCAAGCTCCCCACGGGCAGGAGCTCTAAAAAGTTTCCGGCGCGGTTTCTTCCGGCCGGTCTATCCGCCCACGTTCAGCGAGCCACGGCCACGCTACGCAGGCGGCGACGAGTCCGGGCCTTCGGAGTCTTCGGCGTGAGATGATCACGGAGGGCACTCGGTTTCACCGGCAGACCAAACTCGTTCAGCTCCTTCGCCAGTTGCTCGTAGGTCCACCCTTTCGCGCGAAGTTCCCGCAGCCGACCCTCAACGGGGGCCAACAGGTCGCCGACCTGTTTTCGTTTTTTTGGCGGCGCGATCGTACCGAGCTGTTCCAGTTTTTTCTCCAATGCGGCATAGTTCAACTGCGCCGCGAGTTTTGTGTAATCAGTTCGTGGATTCATGGTCATTGGTTTTATGTGGGTCATCCTACCCTGGGATGTCGCGTCAACCGTGCCGTTGCCGACGTGGCAACGGCTGCGCGACCGACGCCGCTTCTTTTTTCTAGCCGCTCCGATTCCGACGACGAGGCCGCGCATCTACCGTAATTTCAGTAGACGCGGGAGCCGCTGTTTGGTCCGACGGTTTGGCCCGGTTTCCAAGCGGGGTTGGTGTCTTGGTCATATTTCAGGGTTTGGGGATCGGACACGGCGCGGACCAAGCGGTGCATTCGACTCCGCGTTTTGAACCCTTTTTGAACGAAAAAGGCTGGGCAGGGTCCGCCGATCTACCCTTTTTTCGGTAGGCCTCCCGCGTGGCTTTTTTCTTCCGGTTGACGCGGACTCCCAGGGTAAGGAGACACGACATGTTTACCGCCAAGCCACAAAAAAACCGCAGCGCTGCGACGCAGTATTTTGACGAGCATCTTTCCCAAAACGATTACTACACCCAGGGCGAGACTCAGGCCGGGTATTGGATCGGTCAGGGTGCCGAGCGGTTGGGTTTGAAAAACGGGGCGCAGGTCGGACGTGATGAGTTTTTGCGGCTCTGCGATAACCAACACCCGGACACTGGAACGAAGCTCACTCAGGTGCAGCTAAAAGACCGGCGGATCTTCTTTGATTTCACGTGCTCGGCTCCAAAGTCAGTTTCGATTCTCGCGGTCACGATGGACGATAAACGGATCGTCGATGCGCACCGGGAGGCTGCCGGCATCGCCCTCAAAGAGTTGGAAGCGTTCGCGGGAACCCGCGTCAGGAAAGACGGGGCGATGACCGACCGCACCACCGGCAATCTGATCGGCGCGGCATTTCAACACACCTCCTCGCGTGCGCTCGATCCGCAGTTGCACACGCATTTCACATTGTTCAACGCGACGTTCGACCAGACGGAGCAATGCTGGAAGGCGCTGCAAACCTCGGGCATGTTTGGCGCGATTCATTACGGCACCGCGGTCTATCGCAACGAGCTGCGCGCACGGCTGCACGGGCTGGGATATTCGACGCGTCAGACGGCCCACGGTTTCGAGATCGAGGGCGTCAAACCTGAGCTGATCCAGCGGTTTTCCAAACGGACCCAGCAACGCAACGCGGTCGTCGCACGGGAGGAAAAACGACTGGGCCGGAAGCTGACCAACGACGAGATCAGCCACGCCGTCCACCAGTCCCGGCCTAAAAAGATGAAGGATATTTCCGAGCGTGACGTGCGCGCCTCGCAGTTGGGTGAGATCGGTTTTTTTGAGAAACGGGCTTTGCGCGCCGTCGTCGCCGAAGCACAGGGCGTGCGGAAAGATTTCAAGGAGACCGTGCATCTGGGGGCGGTGATGGATCACGCCCTTGAACACACTTTTTCGAGGGCTTCCGTGGCACCGGAGCACGCGCTCCTCGAGGCGGCGCTCGTAAAGGGCTGCGGGCAGGTCGATCTGCCGGAACTCAAGCGCGCGTTTCAGCAATCGCCGCGGATGGTCCACGTGGGTGCGGAGTATTCGACGCGCGAGATTTTGAAGGCTGAGCTGGGTTTGATTCATGCCGTCAATCACGGCCTCAACGCCGCCCGGCCGATGGCGCCGCGCCATCAGGTGGCCGCCACCCTGGGCCATGACCAACGCGCCGCCCTGGAGCTGGTCTTGTCGTCGTCGGACAAGATCACGGGATTTCGGGGACTGGCCGGGACCGGCAAAACCACCACCCTGCAGGAGCTGGCCCTTGCCGTCGAAGCGGTCGGCCTTTCGCCTGTGTTCTGTGCACCCACGGCTGCCGCCACCGAGGTTTTGCGCAAGGATGGTTTCGAGGAAGCCGTCACTTTGGCCAAGCTGCTTCAGGAAGGCGGCGCGGCGCTGCCAAACAAAAGCGTCGTTGTCCTGGATGAAGCCGGGTTCGTCGGCACCGCTGACATGGCTGGTCTTTTTGAGCTGACCCGGAAAAACGACACGCGCGTCGTTTTAGTCGGTGACACCGGCCAGCACGCGGCCGTTGCGCGGGGCGATGCGTTGCGGATCATCGAAGAGCATTCCGGTTATCGCTTCGGGCAGTTGACGGAGATTCGCCGTCAGCATGTCCAGGAGTTGAAAGAGACCGTTGCCCTGGCGGCACAGCAACAGACCAAAGCGGCATTTCAGCGACTGCAATCAGCCGGTGAGGTCATCGAGCATTCCGACCCCGCGACACTTTACCGGAAGGCTGCTGACGCCTATTGTCAGGCCACGGAGCAGGGCAAGACCGCGCTGCTCGTGTCGCCCACGTGGGCGGAGATCGAAGCCCTCACGGAAGCCGTGCGCGCCAAGCGCCGCGAAGAAAGGCAACTCGCCGCTAAAGAAGAAAAGGTGCCCGTGTTTGATTCCCTCGGCTGGACCGACGCGCAAAAACGCCTCGTCGCCCATTACGAGCCGGGTGTGCAACTGCGGTTCGTGAAGCAGTCGGGGCAATTTCGTGCCGGTGAGTCCGCCCTGGTTCTCGGCCAGGCCGGGAAGCAACTGCGCGTGCAGCGCAGCGACGGCCGCGCCGTCACGTTTTCACCCACGCGCGCGCCGTCGTCGTTTGAAGTGGGCCAGCGCCGCGAGATCGACGTCGCGGCCGGTGACGTGCTGCTCCTCCGCGCCAACGCGCCCGGCTTCGTCAACGGCGAGCGCGTGACGGTGAAGGCGATTCAAAAACAGGCGATCACGCTCACCGACGGCCGCACACTGCCGGAAAGCTACCGGACGTTCACGCACGGCTACGCCGTCACCTCCCACGCCGCCCAGGGCAAGACCGTCGATGAGGTCCTGGTCGTCGCCTCGTCGCAGTCGTTCGCCGCCGTTTCTCAGGAGAGTTTTTACGTGGGGATTTCCAGGGCGCGGGAACGCGCCCGGATTTACACCGACGACGCCGAGCTGCTCGGCCGACGGGTGGAGGATTCCCATTCCAGGAAAGCCGCCGTCGAGTTGGAGGGCTTGCGCGATGCGCTGGCCAAGGCCGGATTCAGCCGGGCGCAGACGACCGCACAGGCGATCCGGCCCGTGACGCCGCGCGCCACGGTCGGCCGCGCCTGGCCCCGGCCCAGCGCCTCGCGCAACGGTGGGCGCAAACGCTGCGGCAGTGGCTCGGACACCGGCAGGGCGGGCGCGAGCAGGCGGCCCAGCGGGTCACAGAGCAAATGCGGCCGGACTCCCCGCGCGAGTCCCGCGGGATGCGGATATGAGCACCCTCGGCCAACAGATCGCCGCCAAGAAGAAGGCCGAGGAAGCCGC
>DASYDH010000054.1:0-17671 GCA_036499685.1 Lacunisphaera sp.
GTTTTCCGGTCACGAGCCGCTGTTGCTTTTTGTCGTTGGCTTGTTGCTCGTGATTCTCGAAATCTTGTTTTTCCCGGGCGTAACCGTGGTCGCGGCGTGCGGTTTGCTTTCCATGCTCGGTGCGCTCGTTTGGGCCATGGCCGATCTCTGGCCGGGGCAGCCGATCACCGTGGCGTGGTCAGGCGATGCTTTTGTTGCGCCACTGCAAAACTTGGGTCTCGGTCTCGCGATCGCCGCAGGAATGGCATACCTCTTGATGCGATTTTTGCCGCATGGCTGGCTTTGGGGGCGACTGGCAGTGACCGGCGCGGTGCACGGAACGGGAACTCCCTTGGCAGAAATGGAAGCTCAGGAATCGCTGGTCGGACTCGATGGCGTCGCGGCCACGGGTCTGTTTCCGAGTGGCCAGGTGGAAATCAATGGCCGGCGTTACGAAGCGCGGGTTGAGGTGGGCACATTGACGCCTGGCACCCGCATTCGCGTGGTGCGACGCACGGGCTTTAACCTTGTGGTGGAAGCGAAACGCTCATGAGTGCGGTCGTTATTTTATTTGTCATCGGAATTTTTCTGGTGGCCATCGAAGTGGTGGTGCCCGGCGGACTGTGCGGTTTCCTCGGTGGAAGCGCGCTGCTGGCCGGAGTGGCGGCCGCATTTTTTCATTATGGCCCGACGGGCGGATTTGTGGCGACAGGCTTGGCACTGGCGGTCGGGAGCATTACGATTTACCTCGAATTTGTTTGGCTGCCGAAAAGCCGGTTTGCGCGGGCGCTATCGATGAATGAAACGGTGGCTGGTCGCAGCCAGCCGGAGATTGCGGATAGCCGCGCCATTGTCGGGCAGGAAGCCGTGGCGCTTACCACTCTGGCGCCGACCGGCTACGTTGAAGTTGACGGGCGGCGCTATGAGGCATCCTGTGAGTCAGGATTGGCCAACGTGGGTGAGAAGCTGCGTGTTCTCGACGTTGATACTTTTCGTTTAGTTGTAACCCGGTTAACTCCCCTCACATGAACATCACATTAATTTTAGGCGTATTTGCGGGCATCATCGTGCTCGTGATCGTCGCCATCGTTTTCAGCCTGATTGGCGCCTTCGTGAAGGCACTTTTCAACGGGGCTTCCGTTTCGATGGGCAAACTGGTGGCGCTCAAATTGGCGAGCATCCCTTATAATCTGGTGGTAGATGCGCGCATCAATGCGGTCCGCGCCGGCATCGACGTGTCGGCCGACCAGATCGCATCGCATTATCAGGCGGGCGGCAATGTCGTACAGACCGTGCTGGCGTTGATCGCCGCGCAGAAAGCCGGCATCAACCTCCCGTGGGACCGCGCGTGCGCGATCGACCTCGCAACCAAGGGCTCGGGCAAATCTGTCGTGGAAGCGGTGCGGACCTCGGTCGATCCCAAAGTCATCGATTGCCCGAATCCGGAAAGCGGTCGCACGACGATCGACGGCGTTGCGAAAGACGGCATCCAGGTGAAGGTGAAGGCGCGCGTCACGGTGCGCACTCACCTGGACCGATTTGTCGGTGGCGCGAAGGAGGAGACGATCATTGCCCGCGTGGGCGAAGGTATTGTTACCACGATCGGCTCGGCCGAAACCTACAAGGTCGTGCTGGAGTCGCCGGACAGTATTTCAAAAACCGTCCTCGCGCGCGGTCTGGACGTGGGCAGTGCGTTTGAAATTCTCTCGATCGATATCGCGGACGTGGATGTCGGCGAAAACGTGGGCGCGAAACTCCAGGAAGCGCAGGCCGAGGCGAACAAAAGCATCGCGCAGGCGCAGGCGGAAATCCGCCGGGCGGCGGCGGTTGCCGTCGAGCAGGAAATGAAAGCACGCGTACAGGAAATGCAGGCGAAGGTGGTCGAAGCGCAGGCGCAGGTTCCGCTGGCGCTCGCCGAGGCGTTTCGCTCGGGCCGTTTGGGTGTAATGGATTATTACCGGATGGAAAATATCCAAGCGGACACTTCGATGCGTGGTTCGATCGCCCAACCGCAGCCTGAAATCAAAAAATAATTCCCGCGAATCGTCAGCGTGAAATAAAATGGATTGGCTCTTACAACATCTGCAATTGCTCATCGCGGGAGCAGGCGGGATCGCTTGGTGGCTGAACCAGCGCCGGCAAAGTCGCGAAAAACTGGCGACAAGACAAAAAAAAGAGGAGCGGCGGAACGATCCTGATTTTACAGAGCGGACGCGACGGATCCGGGAAGAAATTCAACGGAAGATCGGGGAACGCACGCGAGGTGAAGCCTCGTCAACATCGACCGGGCAAAAGCAACGAAAGCCAATTCCATCCCTGGCGGCACCACAATTGTCGAAGACAGAATCGCCGCCGCTTTTAAGAACCGGGATGACACCCGATGAAGCGGAGCGATCGACGGAGATGCTGGCGAAGCAAGCAGCACTTGCGGAGCAACTCCGACAAGCGGTGGAAATTAAAACGGCCGCATTGCGACAGCTTCGAAGTGGGAACGAGATTTCACCGGCCTCAAAGCCAGTACGCGCGGCCGTCGTCGCTGATTTGAGGGATGTCGCTGCGTTACGTCGCGCATTTGTTCTTCGCGAAATTATTGGGCCGCCGGTCGCGTTGCGCTAAAACGAAATTTGATTCCGCAAAATAAAAAGCCGGCAAAAGCCGGCTTTTAAACATCTGATGGTCTAGATTGTTTTCAGGGGGATTCGTACGGAACGCGAAACACTCCCATCGGCTTGCTGATTGGTACTTCAACGGCGCGACCGTTGAGCTCAATTCTAATTCGATCTGGTTGTTCGACTCTTACCATAAGCTCCTTCGTGTAGCGGATGGTTTTCATATCCCCGCGCTCCATCGAGTACTTCCCGTCCATCAGCACTGTGTTGTCGTCAGCGTAGGTAACCTTTACGCGAGTTGGTTCAACCGCGGTAATCGTAAAGGTGGCTTCGCGAGGCTGACTGGATTGGGCGGTTTGCTGGGTCGCTTGCTGGGCCGCTTGCGGTGGTTTTGCGGGCGAACCCGAGAAGAGAACTTTAAAAAGCAGTATGATGATTACGACGACAACGACGGCACATCCGCCGAGGACACCGAACTTCAACAACATGGCCTGATCCTGCGTCGATCGGCTGGCCGTTGCCGGCTCAGCCGGTTCCTTTGGACGTGCCGCCTCAGCGAAATCGACCCGACCATACACTTCCCGCGTCTCGCGGCGCGAGACCGGTTTCCCCTCGGAAATAATTTCGTTGTAGTCGTTGACGATACGCTCCGGATCGAGCTCCAGATAGCGGGCGTAAGAACGCAGAAATCCGCGAATGTACAGGGGTGGCAGATCGATTTCGAAGGTATTGGCCTCGAATTTCTGGAGATAGTCGCCGCGAATCTTGGTGGTTTCGGCGGCCTCACGGACAGAGATGCCTTTGCGCTTTCGCGCTTCCTCAAGCCTTTCTCCAATGGTCTGCATGCGGCGTTTGTTAAGTCGGTTTGGGGGTTGATTTAAAGTCTAATCGCGACTCACGGCTGATAAGTATCAAGATCGACGAGTATTTCACGCGGTGAAGAGCCATTTTCCGGACCGACGATGCCCTTTTCCTCCATGATCTCCACGATCCGGGCGGCGCGATTGTAGCCGATGCGAAGTTTCCGCTGCAGCATCGACGTCGATGCGCGGCGGGTGGAACGCAGGACATCCAGCGCTTGCTGGAAAAGTTCCTGGTCGTCGCCCAAATCGTCGTCGCCTTCCTCGCCGTCTTCGTCCTCGTCACGGGAGTCGCGGTCGATCTGTTGTTGGACCGACTGGGCGTACTGTGGCGGGCCGTTGCGCTTGAGAAATTCGACGATTTCGTGGACTTCCTCGTCGGCGACGAAGGCGCCTTGGGCGCGAACCAGTCGAGAGGTGCCGGGAGGCGAGAAAAGCATGTCGCCACGACCGATGAGCGTATCGGCACCCTTGGTGTCGAGAATCGTGCGCGAATCGACTTGGGAGGCTACCTGGAAGGCAATGCGGGACGGCAAATTGGCCTTGATGACACCGGTGATGACGTTGACCGACGGGCGTTGCGTCGCGATGATCAGGTGAATGCCGGCGGCGCGGGCGAGTTGGGCGAGCCGGGCGATGCTGGTTTCGATTTCTGCCGGGGAAACCATCATCAAATCCGCCAATTCGTCGATGATCGCGACGATATAGGGCAGGCGTTCGGGAATTTCGATCTCCTCGTTGACGCCATCGAGTTCTCCCTGTTGTTCGGCGGGCGGGAATTCGTGTTTTGGATCCTTCTTGCGGTTGTTGAAACCGACAAGATTGCGGACGTTGGCCTTCGCAAAAATCTGGTAACGCTGTTCCATTTCTCCCAGCAGCCACTTTAGCGCGGCGGGTACTTTTTTGGGCTCTGTGACGACCGGAATCAACATGTGTGGCAGGGTGTTGAAAATTTTCAGTTCAACCACCTTGGGATCCACCATGATCATGCGCACATCCTTCGGGCTTTTTGAGTAGAGAATAGACGCAACGATGGAATTGATGCAGACGGATTTGCCGGAGCCGGTTGCACCCGCGATCAATAAATGCGGCATCTTCGTGAGGTCGGAAATAAGTGATTTGCCACTGACGTCCTTGCCGAGCGCGATCGGCAATTCGGCTTTGGCGCCCATCCAGTCTTCGCTCTCTAGGATTTCCCGCATGCCGACCGGGGTCGAAATCTTGTTGGGCACCTCAACGCCCACGGCGGCTTTTCCGGGGATGGGGGCAAGAATGCGCACGGACTGGGCACGCATACCGAGGGCGATGTTTTTATCCAAGCCGGAGATTTTCTCAACGCGGACACCCGCCGCAGGCACGACTTCATAACGGGTGATGACCGGACCGACATGGATTTCGCCCAAGGTGACCTCGACCCCGAATTCACCGAGGATGCGGAGAAGATTTTCGGCATTCTGCCGGTGCTCTTCCTCGCTGTTGTTGGCGTCGGATTTGACTTGCTCCTTGAGCAATTTAAGTGGTGGGAATTCGTAATTTTTGTCGTCGCTTTGTGGCAGCGTGACCTTGGCTTTTTTGGTTTCCTCGGGCTTGACGATATTCAGTTCGATCTTCCCGGCCGCGGCGACCGCGAGGGGCTTGGTATCGATCGCGGTTGGTGCGATGGCCGGCAGTTTGACCGGTGGTTTACTCGTCACTTTTGGAGCTGGCGGCTCCGGCGGAAGCTTGACGGCGGGATTCGTCGCGGGTTTGACGCCTTCCGCGAAAGGATCCTCGGTTTTGACCACAAGAATTTTCTTCGAGGTACCTGGCGGAGGAGCGGGGAGCGTGGGCGCTTTGGGCGCGGAAAGAGCGGCGGCAGCTTTTTGTTTCGCGACTTCGGCGCGGCGCTGGCGTGCTTCTTCCGCGAGAGCCAATTTTAGCGCGGCGCGTTTTTGCCGCCATTCCGCGAAATTGTTCATCAAGCGGGCGAACTCCGCAGCGATGTCGCGAGTGAAAATGAAAAGCATCCCCAGCAGGTAAACGGTGCCAAGAATCAAGGCTGCGCCGAAAACTCCGAGACTGTCCTTTAACACGTCCTGATAAACCAAATTGCCCAGCAGACCACCTGGGCCTGCAGGCAAAATCGGGTTGTTCATGAAATAAGTCTCCTGCATTGCCACCAGACCCGAAAACGAAATCAAGCAGCAGATCATCGCGATCAGGCGGGTTACCGCGAGGCTGCGCGCACTTCGCAGATAGATATACGTCATCCAAAAGAGAAATATTGGGAGCAGCCACGAGGTGACGCCGATCAGGTAAAAGGTACCCCAAGAAAACTCCGCTCCGATGATCCCGACCAGATTCACGCCGATCGGACTGGTCGTGTTATGAATACTCTGGGCCGGCTTGAAATCGATCATGGCGACCGCAATCAGAATACCCATGACCAGGCACGAAAATGCCGCGAGCCAGTGGGGCCGGTGACGTGGACTTTCGAATGAAGGGGTATCCTTGTCCTTTGGATTTGATCTCTCCGCTTTGGCCATTTGTGTTGGTAGTCGGATAATGCAGGTCCATCAGTACCGAGGGTCAACGTAAAATGCCCTTCAAAAATCCGTCCAAACTATTTACCGACAACGCATGACATCGTTTCTCCAATTCGAGCCAATTTATCAGGAACGCGTGTGGGGTGGTCGTTACTTGGAAAATTATCTGGGAAGACGGTTACCGGGCTCTGCGCCGATTGGTGAAAGTTGGGAAATCGTGGACCGACCGGAGGCGCAATCCGTGATTTCTGACGGCCCATGGAAAGGGAAAACGCTGCGTCAGATGATCGAGGAAAAATCGGCGGAAATCATGGGTCCGTCCTGGCCAAAGGACCGCTCATTTCCGATTTTGGTCAAATGGCTCGACTGCCGTGACCGGTTGAGCGTCCAGGTGCATCCACCTGCGGCCATCGCGGCGAAACTTGGGGGCGAACCGAAGACGGAAAATTGGTACTTTGGGAAAACCGATCCCGGTGCAGCCGTTTATGCCGGTCTGAAGGCGGGTGTGACGAAGGAAAGTTTTGAAAAGGCGATTGCTTCCGGCACCGTCGATCAGTGTCTCGATCGATTGCCGGTTAAGGACGGCGATTCCCTGCTGATTCACAGCGGCATCATGCACGCAATCGATGCGGGCAACGTGATTTTGGAGATCCAGCAAAATTCTGACACCACCTACCGCGTTTATGACTGGGGACGGGTTGGACTCGACGGGAAACCCCGCACGCTCCACGTGCGCGAATCGCTTGAATCCCTTGCTGCCAACACCGCGCCCGCACCACGTTTATTGCGGAGCGAAAAACCCTCGGAGGTGCTGGTTCGCAGCCGTGAGTTTATCCTCAGGCGGGAAAGGCTCAAGGCGGGCGGGAAGTTGACTTTCGCGACCGGAGACCAGGCCCGCGTCCTTTCCGTGGTCGAAGGAACGCTGGTGAATGAAAAAAATCCCGGTCAGTCGGTTGGATTTGGCGGTAATGTTTTACTCCCGTACGGCGGTGGTTTTTCCTTCGTGGCGAAAGAAGACACCGTTGCCCTCATAACTGAAAATTTCTCGAAATAATGAATACCATCGATTTTCAAAAATATTCCCCAAAGGGAGGCGTGCTGGGAAAGCTGCTGCTCGTCATGGCGACGTTGTTTGTGGTTGGAGCGATCGCATGGGTTCTGCTGCTTCCACGGCTGGTGGCAGCGCAAATTCACTCTCAAACTGGATTCAACGTGACGGTCGATCATCTTTCGGTGAATCCGTTCACGGCGAATGTTGAAATCGACGGGTTGGTGTTGAAAAACCCCGCCGGCTGGCCGGTGGATAACTTTCTCGAGCTTCGGCAGTTCAAAGCGGACGGCAGTTTGACCTCGTTCTTTTCCAGTAAGATTGTCGCCAATGAAGTCATCCTCAATGTGGCCCGCTGCACCGTGGTGAGGAATAAAAAGGGAGAGGTGAATGCGATCGTGTTTTCAAATGCGTTGAGCGGGAAAGGCACGACTTCAGCGGCGAATCCGGCGCAACCGAAACCGGCCACAAAGACCAAGGAATTTCTGATCAAGCACATGGTGCTTAAGTTCGATACGTTGGCTTACGCCGACTATACCGGCACGACGCCGACGACGAAAGAATACGACCTTAAGTTGACTAGTGACCTTCATGACGTCGACAGCGTCGCCAAGATCGTGAAACCAATTACGAGCGCGTCGATTGGCGTGTTGGCTGACGCATTGAATGGTGCCCTTAACGGTCACACTGACCTGTTGAAAGACGCGACGGGAGCAATTGGAGAGGCTGGCAAGAAGGCCGGTGAAAAATTAAAGGGTTTGCTGGACTCGCTTGATAAGAAGAGGCGTTGAGGTATTGATAAACCTTCCGTATGAGCGATACCACACCAACTGAATCTAACGACACTACTCAAGTTCCTGATCCTCAAATTAATGAAGGATCGAAGCTGGAGGGGCAGCTTTTAGCTGCCAAACAAGAAGCGGCGGCCAATTATGACCGTTATACACGTTCGGTCGCCGATTTGGAAAACTTTCGAAAGCGGACGATGCGCGAAAAGGATGAACTTCGCCAGTATGCCGTCAGCGGTTTAATGGAAGATGTTGTCCCCATTTTGGACAATCTGGGCTTGGGCTTGGCGGCCGCGAAGCAAAAGACCGATGTTAAATCCATTGTGGAAGGCGTTTCGTTGATCATGGATCAATTCAAGACCACGCTGGCGCGGCACGGCTTGAAGGAAGTGAATCCGGCGGGCCAGAAATTTGATCCGAATTTCCACGAATGCATTTCGCATCAGCCGAGTCCGGATGTTGCCGAAGAGCACGTTATTCAGGTGGTCCGGCTCGGGTACACGCTGAACGGACGACTGATCCGGCCGGCGTCGGTGATCGTTTCCAGCGGTCCCTCGAAGTAAGTAAAATCGACCAACACTCTCATGGCTGCTGGACAAAAAGAAGATTATTACGAACTGCTCGGTGTGGCGAAAACTGCCTCGGAAGAGGAATTGAAGAAAGCTTATCGCAAAAAAGCGGTTCAATTTCATCCGGATAAAAATCCGGGAAACAAGCAAGCGGAGGAGAGTTTTAAAAAAGTCTCCGAAGCCTACGAGGCGCTGAAGGATCCGCAGAAGCGGGCGGCGTATGATCGCTATGGTCATGCCGCATTCCAGCAAGGTGGTGGCGGTCCGCGGGCGGGCGGCGGTGGATTTCACGATCCGTTTGACATCTTTCGCGAAGTTTTTGGCCAGGGACAGGGAGGGGGAGGTGGTGGCGGCGGAATATTCGAGGAATTTTTCGGTGGCGGCCAGGGAGGCAATGGCGGCGGTCCGGGCCGCGGTTCGGATTTGCGTTACGATCTCGAGATCACGCTTGAAGAAGCCGCTCACGGAACGGAAAAAGAAATCTCATTTCGCAAGCTGGGCGAGTGCAGTCACTGCCATGGCAACGGCGCTGAGCCCGGTTCGAAGCGGACTACATGCCCCACGTGCCGCGGTGCCGGCCAGGTGACGACGTCGCGCGGATTCTTCCACGTTCGACAGGCGTGCCCGACGTGTCATGGCTCCGGGCATCGGTTTGAAAAAGTCTGCGCGAAGTGCAACGGCGAAGGCCGCGTCAATGAAACGGCGAAGATCAACGTCAAGATTCCTGCTGGCGTGGACACCGGCAACAAACTGCGTTCTTCCGGCAACGGTGAGGCGGGTTCCGGTGGCGGTGAATCGGGCGATCTTTATATCGTGATTCACATTAAGGAGCACGATGTATTTGAGCGCCAGGGCGACGATCTTTTCTGCGAGATTCCGATCAAGTTCACGCTGGCCACGCTCGGCGGGACGATTCACGTGCCGACGCTGCAAGGAAAAGCGGCACTCAAAATTCCGTCCGGCACGCAGTCGAATACGACTTTCCGTTTGAAGAGCAGGGGAATGCCGCATCTTCGGGGCGGAGCGCACGGCGACCAGCTGATTCGAGTTCAGGTCGAAGTGCCGACGCATTTGTCATCGGAGCAAAAGAAAATCCTTGAGGAGTTTTCGCGCATTAGCGGCGATACGGAAGAACCGATGAGCAAGGGCTTCTTTGAAAAGGCCAAGAAGTTTTTCTGAGCGCGTTCATGCGTGTCGTAATTTTAGGTTCCGGGCGCGGCAGCAATGCGGAAGCGATCCTGCAGGCACAGCAAGACCGACGTCTGGGTGCAGCCGAAGTGGTGGGGGTTTTCTCCGATCAACCGGCAGCGGGTATTCTCGCGCTTGGGCCGCGATTCAACGTGCCGGCGGCCTTTGTCGACCCGGCGCCGTTTAAAACGAAGTTGGAGGGAGCTGGTGAGAGTCGGTTTATCGAGGCCATTCAGGCAGCCAAGGCCGATCTGGTCGTTTTGGCGGGTTTCATGCGGGTATTGAAACCGGGCTTTCTTTCCGCATTCGCAGGAAAAATCATCAATCTACATCCCAGTTTACTGCCCAGTTTCCCGGGCTTGGATGGTATCGGACAAGCCTTTCGCCGCGGCGTGAAGGTGACCGGGTGCACGGTGCATTACGTAACTTTGGAAGTGGATGGAGGACCGATTCTCGACCAATCGGCGGTCCGATTGGAGCCCGGTGAAACACTTGAAACTCTCGTTGGCAAGGTGCATGCGGCGGAGCATGCTTTGCTCCCTGACGTGATCGCCCGGCTGAGCGTGAATGGGATTTGCTGATTATGCCCGTTTACGAACTCAAAACGGCGATGCCGGGAGCCTTGGTTGATCAAGTTGAGGAATTGTTGGCTGAACTGGAAGAGCAGCGTCTCATGGTTTTGGAAGACAAACCTTCCGCGCAAGCTTGGTTGGCAGGCTATTTTGATTCGAGTGATGAAGCATTGAGGACTTGGAATATTTTCGTCGAGGCCGCGGGTTCCGCGTGGTCAACAATGAAGCCCGAACTGCGCGAGTTGCCCGACGTTGATTGGAAGGAAAGCTACAAGGCTCATTTCAAGGCGTCAAAGTTCGGGCGCTTAAACTGGGTTCCGGTGTGGGAGCGAGAGGCTTTCCTTTTACCCAAGGGCGAAGAAGTACTCTGGCTAGACCCGGGAATGGCTTTTGGAACAGGGAATCACGAAACAACGCGCCTCTGTTGTGAAAGACTGGCCAGTCACGCGGCGCTGAAGGACACTGCCGCCAAGGTGATTGATGCCGGCTGCGGTTCAGGAATCCTCGCATTGTCCGCGGCGAAGCTGGGCTTCCGCGATATTTGTGGATTTGATAACGACGCTGAAGCGATCCGGGTTAGCTGCGAGAACGCGGAATTGAATGGCTTGGCGGGTAAGATGAATTTTTACGTTGGCGACTTGGTTACGGGCTTAATGGGACGAGAAGCCGGGCTGGTCATGGCAAATATTCAGGCGGACATATTGATGCGTTTCGCGAACGAATTGTGTGCGGCGGTCGCTTCCGATGGCGAATTGGTGCTCAGCGGGATTTTAGCTCACGAATTGGATCAGGTCCGCGCGAAATTTAGTGCTGTAACAAAAACTTGGACAATCGATTCGCGAGTCCTCGGCGAATGGGCTGATCTTAGGCTGCGACGCTAAAGAAAGCGCCAGACCGCGTGGAGCATGGTGAGGTTACCAGTAATCCAAAGGGGCCAAAACCGACGGTTGGCGGGTAGGAGGAGGTTGAATGCGATCGTCAGGGGTAAGACGGCACGGCAAGCCGCCCAGTATCCCGACCAAATCCATAAGCCCAGAAAAGGCAGCAAAAGCGCGTACGCGGCTCCAACGCGCCACCAGGGGGATTTAAAATCGCGGAGGCACCAAAGCGTGATGCTTTGGACAACCAATCCCATGATCGCTAGGAGGCCGAATGAGTAGCGGCCATCGAAATTGCCTTTAAGCAACTTCTCCAAACAAAGCCGACCCTGAGCAACCATGTCCACGAAAGGCCAATTTAGATTGCCCCAGCCTTCACTGCTTGAAGGTGCGTTGAAGCGATGATCCACATACAGCCACCAGATGCCGAGTGGGAGAACTGCGATTATCAT
Organism: Lacunisphaera sp.; assembly: GCA_036499685.1. Lineage (GTDB taxonomy): Bacteria > Verrucomicrobiota > Verrucomicrobiia > Opitutales > Opitutaceae > Lacunisphaera. The sequence goes on from DASYDH010000054.1 coordinate 11,469, forward strand.
GCCGAAGATAAATTGACCCCATTTTCGGCGGTCTTTGAGCCCCTCGCAGTTCAACGCTAGTGTGCCTATCAAAGTTGTTTCCTTGGTGAGATTGCCAAGAGCGAGCCAGAGAGCACTTTTGGGGATGGATTGAGCGCAGGCCTGGATGGCGACGGCGAGAAATATTAAAGCGGGCAGGTCAACGAGCGACTGCCGGGCGCTTTCCAGAACTCCCATGCTAAACATACACGCTAGCCACCGAGCGAACCCGATCCAGTCGGTGCGACTGATCCATTGTCGAATTAGAACGGCTAAAATGAGCCAGCAAACAATGTTGAGCAGCGCGTAAGCCTGCACTGTCCACCACGGATTGCCTGCGCCTATGAGGGCGGCAATCGCGGGAAGCAGAATTCGTCGCGCCCGGTAAGCCGGTGCATCGATGGCGTGATCTAATTCCGGATTGCGCAGAAGTGGGTCCGTCGCAATTTGTGCATAGAATTGACCGTCATAGCCTGCGGAATGAGCAACCGTTGCGAGGGGCAGATTTCGAATCGTACTGAGCTGTGCATGTTTCCATGTTTCCCCAAAACGAAGAAGGTGACTGAAGCCACTTACGCGATCGAACTTGGCTCCTACAAGGATGAGGAAGGCCAGCGTTGCCGCCCAGTATGCGTAACGGATCATTTTGGGGCGAAAAAAATAACCGCGAGGAATGTTTCGCGGTTAAAATTGTTGGGATAAAATGGTCGTGACCGCGGGCTCAGAATAGATCGGTCGGGGTGCGCGACATGAAATCTTCCATGTACGCGGTGGTGGCTTTCCCCTCAATAAATACGGGATCGCTCATGATCGCCTTGTGCAGGGGAATGGTCGTTTTAATGCCGCGGATCAAATATTCACTGAGCGCGCGATAGGAACGTTGGAGGGCGATCTTTCGAGTAGGGCCATAGCAGATCAATTTGCCGATCATACTATCGTAGTATGGCGGAATGGTGTAGCCGCTGTATGCATGGGAATCGACCCGAACACCCAAGCCGCCGGGAGGATAGTATAGGCTAATCGTACCTGGCGAGGGGGTGAAGTTACGGGCCGGATCCTCAGCGTTGATGCGGCACTCGATGGCGTGTTTGTCGACCTTGATGTCGCCTTGGTCGAAGCCCAGCTTCTCGCCATTGGCGACGTTGATCTGTTGCTTGATCAGATCGATGCCAGTTACTTCTTCTGTAACCGGATGCTCGACCTGAATGCGCGTATTCATCTCGATGAAGTAGTAATTACCCTTTGCATCGACGAGGAATTCGATTGTGCCGGCGTTTTGATACTCGGCGGCTTCAGCTGCTTTAATGGCAGCTTTGCCCATTTTCTTTCGCAAATCGGGGGTGAGAAATGGAGAGGGTGATTCTTCGATCAGCTTTTGGTGACGACGCTGCACCGAGCAATCGCGTTCGCCCAAATGTACAACCTTGCCGTGGGCATCAGCCAATATCTGGAACTCAATGTGCCTTGGCTTTTCGATGTATTTCTCAATGTACACCGCGCCGTTGCCAAAGGCTTTTTCGGCTTCGTTTCGGGCAACGTGGAATTCCTTGGCAAAGGACACGTCATTGTGTGCGATGCGCATGCCTCGTCCGCCACCTCCGGCGACGGCTTTGATGATTACCGGATAACCGATTTTTCGGGCGACTTTCACTGCTTCTGTTTCGTTTTCAATCGGACCGTCGGATCCGGGAACAGTAATCACGCCCGCTTTGCGCACCGTGTCTTTTGCGACAGCTTTGTCACCCATCATACGGATGCTTTTCGACTTCGGTCCGATGAACTTGATGTTACAGGACTCGCATTGCTCGGCAAATTTTGCGTTTTCAGAGAGGAAACCGTATCCAGGATGAATCGCATCAACGTCCGCGATTTCGGCCGCGCTGATAATTCTATCCGCCCGGAGATAGCTGTCCGAGCTTTTCGGGCCACCGATACAAATGGCTTCGTCGGCGAGTTGTACGTGCAGCGATTGTACATCCGCCTCGGAGTAGACGGCTAGCGTCTTAATCCCCATTTCACGGCAAGCACGAACAATTCGGAGAGCGATTTCACCGCGATTTGCGATGAGGATCTTTTGTATCATTTTATAAGGAAATAATTAAGCCAGACAATCCATCCGGCTTTTGGAGATACAGCTTACGAACTAAGCTTAATCTTAAATAGTCTTTGGCCGTACTCCACCGGCTGCCCGTTTTCGACCAAAATTTCTGTGATCGAGCCTTTCACCTCAGCTTGGATCTCATTCATGATCTTCATCGCTTCGATGATACAGACGACGCTCTTATCTTCGACCTTGGCACCGACCTCCACGAACGAGGGATTTTCAGGCGAAGGTGACCGATAAAAGGTCCCCACCATTGGTGATTTCACGAAGGCAAATCCGACTTCGTCACCTCCTGCTGTAACCGGGGGATTTTCTGGCGATGGAGGAGGGTATGCGCCTTGGGAGGTATCGTGGATAAAATTGCTGGTCGGGACCGGGGACGAAGTGACGATTGGCTGGCCACCTACCCCGCGTTTGATCTTAATTTTGAATCCTTCTTCCTCAAACTCGAATTCGGTCAGGTCCGAACGCTTCATAAGATCAATGACCTGTTTGATTTGTTTTAAGTCCAAGTAATGCGTTGGTTGAAGGTTTGGGGGCGTTGGTTATCGTTAGTAACGATTCCGGAGCTGCCGTTCAAAAGAACTTTAAGGATGCGTTGCAATCATTGAATTCGAACGGCCTGCGCCCTTTTGTAAAAAATGAACTTTTAAGCAAAAAAACAGGGGTAATCGCCCCAAAATGTTTAGTTTTTTCGAGAAAAATGATATTATTGGAAAAATGACTTTGGAATTGGCTTATACCTATTGGGCGACTTGTTCACGCAATCTTTGCACGGATTTCCAATCCCGTGTTTTTCCCCTTCCTTTGGTCTGCCTTGCTTGACTTCTTAGTCCCGGAGAACCGGGAAAAATCAGTAGACGCGAATTTTCAGTCCTGAGTCAGGGTTAAGCCGTCTTTCGCTACTTTGGGCGGAGGAATCTCCCAAGGGGGTTGATTTAGCGTCTAGACAGGGGGCGGTCAGGACTACACGGGCTTTGCGCTGGTGCGGATCGGCGGTGCGAGTGGCGGAAGTTAGGTTAAGATGGGCGACGAGCAGGATCAGCGGCGGTATCGCGTACTTCCAGCATTTGCGCGGCGTCCATTTTTCTAGGACCGTGCGTGACATCAGCCCACCAGCGAGGCCGCGGAGCAGTGGGAGTACGGTGATCCACGGCAGTAGGTGAGAAACGCCACGAAGGAATGCACTTCGATCCGGTCGGGCCGTTGACGGAAAATCGATCGCAGACCGAGATTGCTTGGAGCATGGAACTCTCCTCGACAAACACGGTTGCATGTGACAACGCCAGACCAGCTTCGCATCGCCGGCCGCGAGATTCGTATGAGCAGGTAGCGGCCTTCGTGGCTGCGGACCCTGCGCAGGGCGGCGGGGTTCAATTCGTATGGGAGCTCGCCACCGGCGCCGACCGCGACTGTGACCAGACCGGTTGCGATCCGCCGGCGCGTTCCTGAGGTGCACCAAGTTTCTTGAGCAACAGATTGTGGTGGCGCCCGATGTTGGAGTTCAGCCAGACGTTGCCAATAGACTTTCAACCGGCGCTGGCGCATCCCGGGTTCCTTGCCTGCGCGAGCCTGTGTCGCTACTCTCGCGATGACGGTGCACTGTCCGGCGAGCACGTAGAGTTCGCCGTTGTGATGGAGTGGCTTCTCACGTGCAAGGCCGATCATACCCCTCATGGCTGCGGGAGTGCGGCCAGCGCAGCCGGTCCATGACCCAGATCCGTTCGGCCGAGCCAAAGTGCTCACAGATGGTCGCGAACATGTTGCGAGGGTGGTCTTGCCTAGCAACATCTCGCAGGCGGGTGCCAGCCCTTCGGCGACGGCGATGACGATTTGCACGCAGTCGTCGCGTTTGTCGCAGCAAAAGCCGACGCGGTGGGGATCGTTTTCGCTCCCGGACACGTCGCAGTCGAAGTAGGTCGAGTTCGGATCGGAGAGGAGCCCTTCGTAACGCGCGCTGAACAAATCGCTCCAACGCTAGCGGAGGTGGCCGAAGAGTTCCTCATTGTGGGCGGGCAGCAGGTCATGGCTACGATAGAGCCTGTCGTGCTGCGCCGCGCGTTCGTTCACGTCGAGCAGATCGGCGGGGGCCGTCGTGTCAAACCAATGCCGGTGCGGCCGCCCTTCCAAACCCGGCGAGAGCTGCCGGTAGATGACGAGGATGCGCAGACCTTTTCCCAATCTGTACTCTCAATGATTGAGCGGCAGGCGCGCGCCGAAAAAATCGTCGGGGTGTAACCCATGTCAGAGTTCGTCGGCAATCCAGCACGCATCTCATTGCCGCGGGGCAGTAATGGTCAGCTCGCTTAATCGCACCTGCAACGCGGCCACGGTTCCAGACGACGGCATGCGATCCTCGGGGAACAACATCGGCTGGCGTGACTCTCCGTCGCGCTCCTCGACGACGGAGATCTGCGCTTCCAAGTCAGAGCAGTCATTGATTTCGCCCAAAATACAGAACGTGCCGGTGCGCGACCTTGTCGCCAGCGTAACGCCGGCTCTCGACGATCAACCCGCCGCGGTGGGTTTTTGCGTCTTTGCGCCGCACCCGACATTTAAGAAACATGCCCGCAGTTTACCAGCTGCCCGTCGCCCCGAAAGAGACTCGGTGAAGACCATACACTCCCGGCGACGGCCCGATCTCGCCGCTACAACCACTTGCATGGCAACCATCGGCGAATTTTCCCGAAATTCACATATAATAGCAAAAATAGGGCTAGAGCAGTTTAATTTAAACTATAGCCGCGAAAGAACGCAGAGAACGCAAAAAATCGGAGGCTCGGGCTTTGCGATCTGTGCGTTCTTTTGCGGCTAAAACCATGGTTTCGACGGTAGTTTCGCTTATGATAGGCTGACGATCGCGCGGCTACAGCTTTTGTGAAAATGCTCTATTGAGTTACGCGAGTCCGTCGAGCTGAAGCATTGCAGTCTTCCTCTCGGCCGGCCCATAATGATGCTTTGTGCGACCGTCCTTCGCGCATTGCACGACATAGCCATACCGCTGGAGAAAAGTCTTCAGGACTGATCGCAGGGTGGCATCATCGTCCACGACGAGAATATCACATGATGATTGAACCCGAGGCACGACTTGGTCACCGCAGTCCCACGCACTAATTGCGGAATTTCCAAGTTAGTTTTTTCGTTCAGCGGGGTCCTTCCTCACGACGTTTCTGTCGAGATGAATGTGCGCTATATTTCCGAACTATATCACGAAAAATCACTCAACTTCCCGGGTTAATTGTATCGCAAATAGGGATACAAAAAAAGAATGGCTCATATTTGAAAAGCTGTTGAATGTATTGTTATGATTGCTATTCAGGAATGAGGCATAAGATTATTACTGATAATGCCTTGCGAAATTTATGTTTCTTTTTTAAAAAAAAACTTGATTAACAAAATCCTATTTGCATGTTCCCGGCTCCCTTCGTTGATCTTCGCTTTTAAATCAAGTGTCGTAACACAAAGGGATGTCAGAAAAACGGTCGTTCTTCTTCAAAAAAACATTTTCAGATTTTTCGGAAAAAGTATTGACGAAGGAAACAGCGAATGTTCTCTTCAACGTCTTTCCCTTAACTGGGAGCGGTTCTTTGAAATTTACTTTGTGCGATTGATTGGGACCCCCAATCAACATTATTCCAAGATTCAACCCTTCGGGGTCGAATCATTTTTAAGTAGTTCATGAATCACTAGGATTCGTGACTCTCTTTTTTCGGAGAGTTTGATCCTGGCTCAGAATGAACGCTGGCGGCGTGGTTAAGACATGCAAGTCGAACGGTGTTTCAAGTGTAGCAATACATTTAAAACGCAGTGGCGAACGGGTGCGTAACACGTGAACAATTTACCTTTTAGTGTGGAATAGCTCGACGAAAGTCGGATTAATACCGCATGTGGTTGTCCCTCGCCTGAGGGGCATACTAAAGCCGGGGACCGCAAGGCCTGGCGCTATTAGAGGAGTTCGCGGCCTATCAGCTAGTTGGCGAGGTAACGGCTCACCAAGGCTAAGACGGGTAGCTGATCTGAGAGGATGATCAGCCACACTGGAACTGAGACACGGTCCAGACACCTACGGGTGGCAGCAGTT
>DASYDH010000055.1:0-45341 GCA_036499685.1 Lacunisphaera sp.
GTTGTAGAAACCGAGGAACTTCTCAATGAGGAGTTGTTCGATGTTCAGCATGTCCATGCCTAACGCCTCAGCCACTGCATTCGATTTCCCCGTCAGACTTTGATGCAGAGTTCGCTTAAGGATGGTCTTAAACGTGTCAGACAAGGAGAGCTTGTGCAGGTCAACAATGGAATCGTTGTCTACCATCTCGTCGGCATCTTTGCCAAATACCTCTTTGATCAATTTGCAGGTTTCGTCGTCGAGCTGATTTTCACTCGCAATGGTAATCAGCTTGTCGAACAGGCGAACAATTAGCAGCCCCTGTTTCTTAACGATGTCGTTATCATCGTTAATTTCATCGGCTGCCTGTTGAATCTTTTGGATAACGGATTTCAACTCTCCGACTTCCCGCGTGGTCAAATTATCGATCGCACCGCTAATTAACCGACCGAATGAAAAGCGAATGCCCGGCAGCGCGTTCCGCAATGCCTCATCAACTGCCTTGCCATCACCGGCTAGGTATTGCGCCACCTCGGGCAGCAGTGTATTGGCCATAGGAAAATCAATGCCGTTGGTTCTGTCTGCTCCAGCCCCAAGTATAATCAGATTTGCGCTCATAGATTTAGCTATTCGTTTAGACGGAGATTCCCACTAAGCAGACGCGGCAGCAGCAGGTCGCGCGTCTGGCGGAGGTTTTGGATTTGCAGATGCAGTTCATAGATGAGGCGGAAGCTCGGTGCGACGACGGCGGAGAAATGGTCGAGCAACGCAAGCGGCGGCTCGACAACCGGGAAATCATTGAAACATCGCTCCTGCACTCGCTGACGTCCGGTTGCACCACTCATGCTTTTGATGGCCACTCCCCGAAATTCGTCACTGCGTGCGAGCAAATAAACGAACTCCGGCGTAAGCGTGCGTGAACGCAGAACGATGAACTCGGTTGAACCGAATGCGACGGCTTGAGCACTAGGCAGGAACTGGACGAAGCCAGTTTTGCCATTCTCCAAGCATGGCGTGATGCGAGCGAAAAGCGTATCGCCGTTCTGAAACTTTGCGCCACTATTACCTTCGCGAGCTTCGATATCGCTAATGACCATTGAGTCGTTGGAGAGACATCCCATCGGCACGAATGGTTTTTCCCCTGCGCGCGGAACGGTAACCCGCGGGTTAATATCCAAGCATTCAGGCGCACTCTTCGCGGTCCAACCTTTAGGAATTTTACCGGCAGAGGAGGCGATGCGGGTATGCTTTTCGTGGCCGGGAAAGCGGAAGTGGATGAACCACTCGCGGTAGAGGGTGCGGGCCATTTCCTCCGAAATCCGGATGCGCCGCTGACTGTTCTCCATCAGCTCGTCGTAGGCCGACAGGATTGCCCCAATGCGCCGTTGCGTCGGAGGTAAAAACAGCGGGATGCGAACTTGTCGGAGCTCGCTCTGTTTGATTCCGAGGACCGTCGTGCCCGAGGCACGCGCTTTCAGTTCGCCTTGGCCAAAGTCGGACTGCAACGCGTAGAACAGAAAATGTGGGTCAATTAATCCCGGCTTTGCGCGAAGCAGAATAATACGCTGGGCCAGCGCAATTCGCTCCTCGTCGCGCAGGATGGCAACCTCGCCCAGTGGGGCTTCCGTCGTGAGGAGAACATCATGTTTCTGCGGCAAACCGCGCCGCATCCACTCATCGTAGAAATCTGCCGCTATGAACTCTGCAGGCTCGTTGAGAATCTGGCCGCCTTTCACGACCTTGGCGGTAATGAGACGAACGCCGGATTCGGTCTTCGGCGGCGTCTTGCCTCGATAGTCAATCAGACGGTCAGTCGCTTCCTCAATGGTGATGGTGTCGCGGCCCGCCATGTTGCTCATGCCTCCAGAATCTCCGCTGCGTTTCGGGCAATGGCTCGCTCCAAATCGCGCGCCTGAGCGTTCAAGGTTTCGAGTTCCTCGTTCAGCGTTTCGAGCTGTTCCTTAAAGTCCTCGTCGCTCACCGCCTCGCCCGGCGCGACGCCGACGTAGCGGCCGGGGTTGAGCGACCAACCTTGCGCGGTGATTTCCTTGAGCGTGGCAGCGCGGCATAAGCCGGGAACGTCGCGGTAGCTCAACGGCGCGTTAGGGTCAACGCGCCCCACCTTGGCGCCCTTGCCGCCGAAAATTTCCTGCAACTTGGCTTCCGTTTCCTTTCCACCGAGTGTGAGGTCGAGCGCTTCGCCGCGGTAGAGGCGGACAACATTGGCGATGAAACCAATCTGCGCGGGCGTCCAGTCGCGGTGCGCGCGGTCGATCTGGCGATAAATATGCCGGGCGTCGATGAAGAGGACCGTGTCGCGACGATCTGTCGAACCCTTCGACTTCGCTATACTACGCTCAGGGTCGATCGCGGCTTTGCCGCGATCGAAAAACCATAGCGTGCACGGAAGAGTGACGGTGTAGAACATGTTCGGGCCGACGGCGACCATCACGTCCACGGCGCGGCTCTCGATCAGCTTCTGCCGGATTTCCTGCTCGGAGGACCGCGCGTCGGACGCGGAGTTGGCCATGACAAAACCGGCACGGCCTCCCCGCCCTGAGCCTGTCGAAGGGATGGCGAGCGACGAATAAAAAAGTTGAATCCAGAGATAATTAGCGTTGTCCGTCCGCGGCAGACCGAAAGGAAAGCGACGCGGCTCGCCGTTTTTGCCAAACCCGACGGCGTCCTTCAATCGCTCCTTATCCACCGCGTTAACGTTGAACGGCGGGTTGGCGAGGACGAAGTCGAAGCGGCCCGTGGCCTCGTGCGGGTCGTCGTAGTAGCTGTTGACCTGGCCGCCGTGGCTGATTTTTCCCTCGATCCCGTGCACCGCGAGATTGAGACGGCAGAGTCGGCCGGTTTCATCCGTCTTTTCTACGCCGTGGACGGAAAGCTCAGTGCTGGGATTCTTTTTGTGCTCGGCCACAAACCGCGCAGACGAGACAAACATGCCGCCCGAGCCGCACGCGGGATCGAGGATGCGCCCGTGGTACGGCTCGATGACCTCGGTAAGCAAGCGGACGATGCACGACGGCGTATAGAATTCGCCGCCTTTCTGGCCCTCAGTGCGGGCGAACTGGCCGAGGAAGTATTCGTAGATGCGTCCGAAGGCGTCGTAATCGACAGTGGCAGGAATCTCGGAGATTTTCTTCAGCAGCTCCTTGAGCAGGGTGCTGGTGAAGAGATTATAGGTCTTGGGAAGAACGCCTTTGAGCTGATCGTTGTGTTTCTCGATGTCGCGCATCGCCTCATTGATCTTCGCGCCGATGTCGGAGCCCTCCGGCAGCTTGAGCAGGAAATCGAACCGGGCATTGGGCGCGAGGTAGAGAATCCCCTCGGCGTTATAGGCGTTGGGTTCATCCACCCTCGAACCGCGGCGGGAGGAACCGCCGGCCTTTTCGAGTGCCGTGCGACGGGCGACGAAACGGACCTCAGCGAAGCGGAGAAAGATGAGGCCGAGAATCGGGCTGGAATACTCCTGCGCTTTGAGTCCGGAATTGGCGCGAAACTGGTCGGCGGAATCCCAGAGGCGCTTTTCAAGCGATTCGTTGGCGAAGTCTTTTTCGGAAGGGGCAACCCAATGCATAATTAAATCGATTTCGACGACGTGCGACTGACGACAAATGCAGTGTGACTGCGTTGTGAGGTGCCCGCGCCCGTCCTATTTTGCACCACCGATTGGGGGTGTAAAGCTCTCACTGCCGTCAGAGGGGTGTTTCGACGGACGGACTACGGCTAATCTCTGTCGTGGCAAACGACACAGTGAAGCGCCTCATTGCGCGGGTAAAAGCACTCCGGCTGGCCCTCGGGCTCAGCCAGGAGGCGTTTGCCGAACGTGCCGGTCTGAAATACAAACATTACCAGTCGGTCGAAGCTGGCAGAAAGCTCGATATTCATTTCTCCACGGTGGAAAAACTGGCCAAAGCCTGCGGACTGGACTTGGGCGAACTGCTCGATTTCCGGACCGACCCGCTGGTCATCGCCGAAGATAAGCCGGAAAGTGGTTTTCAGGCGGCATCCAGCAAGGGTGCGCGCAAGTCGGGCAAGGGGACGTCAGGCAAAGGAAGCCGGGGTTGAGGGTGGCCGGTTCGGATCCTTACCCAGATGGTTTAACCACTAATGGCCACTGATGGTTACTAAAAAATTCACCAGAATAAAGGCGGAGGAGTCGCAGGGCCTATATTATACCAATCCCTCAAGCTTCTGGATTTTACACCAAGCTCGCCAAGACCGCGAAGGACGATCCTACGATGGGAAATTGCTCTGCGTGCTTTGCGACCTTCGTAAATGCATCGGGCGGTTGGCATCAGTGGCCATTAGTGTGGATCAGTGGTTAAAAAATTCTGCCGTCCGACGCATCGGTGCAAGCAGCCGAGCTGGGGCTCGGCGTTCCCGGGGCCAGTCAGTTCTGCATCCGTGCCCCCATCCGTGAAATCTGTGGTTAAAATCATCGGTGACATCTGCGGGCGACGATCTTCTCCGTGAACCTCATTCCGACTCCGCGAGCTCTGCGTCGAAATTCAGCTCGGCGTAGTGAGAGCAGATTTAGCCACGAGAAGTCACAAAAGATCACAAAAAACAGACGCCTTTTTTGATGCAGGTCACACCAAGTTCGCTAAGACCGCGAAGTACGATCCTACGATTGGGGATTCCTCTGCGTGCTTTGCGACCTTCGTGTAAAAGCATCCGACGTCTGGTATCAATCAGTGCCCATTAGTGTGGATGAGTGGTTAAAAAATTCTGCTGTTTGACGCATTGGAGAAAGCAGCCGAGCTGGGGCTCGGCGTTCCCTGGACCAATCAGTTCTGCATCCGTGCCCATCCGTGAAATCCGTGGTTAAATTCGACTGCGTGGTTTCGACTGAGCTGGTCTGTAATTAGTGCCCATCAGTGGCCATTAGTGGTTAAAAAAATCCTGTCTTCATTCCATTGAAACAATCTCACCCTCTCCAGAAATTTATCCTCAACTGCCTGTTTTGAGGCGGGTGCGTCGGTTGACAGCGAGCAGGTCACGGGACAGATTTCCGCCATGAGCAAAAAGCCGCGCAAGATCGAAGAATCCGCCGCCGCCTATTCGCCGAAGAAAACGGGAAAGGCGGAACGCGCTCCTGCCCAAACAGCGGGTACGCAATATCTGGATGAGGCCACATTCAAGAAGTCAGCAGATCACGTGTTCAAGGTTCACGAGGAACTCTTTCGCAAGCTGGCGAAGTAGGCACGGCTCCGCATACCGACCCCGGTTGCGTGCGCCTTCGATGGAAACAACATGAATGAACCGGCCTTTGTTTCCCGAGCGCAGGTGCTCGAATTGCATCATTTGTCGCTCCAGCTTCATGGCGGTTTAGACGGTCTTCGTGACCCAAGTCTATTGGACTCAGCGCTAATGCAACCTGAAGCCAGTTATTACTACGCCCAAGGCGATCTGGCTTCGATCGCAGCGGCCTACGCATTTCACATCGCTCAAAACCAGCCTTTCATTGACGGCAATAAACGCACCGCCATGGGTGCCGCTCTCACATTTCTTAAGGGAAATGGTGTCGATGTGGACAAGTATGATGGCGACGAACTCTACGACGCCATGATCGGTATCGCCGAAAAGCGCGTCGACAAAGCGGGACTGGCGGAGATTTTTCGGCGCCACTTGAAAACGTGACCGATCGCGGCGCTTGACTGTCAGTACTGCGGTTCGTTTGACAGGCCGGCTTCACGGGCGAGATTTCCGGCATGCCCCATGCCCTTTCGCGTCGTGAATTTCTTCGTCAATCCGCGCTGAGTGCCGCCAGCCTTTACGCTACAAGCCTGACTCGTGCCGGCGACGCTCCCCTTCCCGCCGCCGGAAAAGCGAAACAGAATGTCATCATGATTCTCGCCGATGACATGGGTTTCTCGGACATCGGTTGTTACGGCTCGGAAATCCACACACCAAATCTCAATCGGCTCGCGAGTACGGGCGTGCGTTTCAACCAAGCCTACAACACGGCCCGTTGTTGCCCGAGTCGCGCGTCGTTGCTGACCGGACTTTACTCACACCAAGCCGGCATCGGCCACATGGTCGGAAACTACGGCGTTCCGGCGTATCAAGGCTATCTGCGCAATGATTGCGTGACCGTCGCCGAAGTGATGCGCGAGGCGGGTTACCGCACGTGGATGAGCGGCAAATGGCACGTGGGAGGAAATCAAGCGCCCGACAAACCCTCGACGTGGCATCCGGGCGCGCCGGATCAACCCACGCCGCTCGACCGTGGCTTCGATCGTTTCTTCGGCACGCTCGGCGGCGCGGGCAGTTATTATCGTCCGCCACTGCTGATGGATCAGGGCAAGTTCATCACGCCGGACCAGGGTTTTTATTATACGAACGCCATCGGCGACCACGCGTGCTCGATGATCGAGGAAGCAACTGACGCGAAAAAGCCTTTCTTCGGCTACGTCGCATTCACGTCACCGCACTGGCCGTTGCACGCGCTGCCGGAAGACATTGAAAAATATCGCACGCGTTACCGCGCCGGTTGGGACGTTCTCCGCGCGGAACGGCACGAGGGCTTGAGAAAAGCCGGGATCATCGGGGACAATTGCCCCCTTTCCCCGCGCGATGAGAAAGTACCCGCTTGGGACTCGCTCGACGCAAAGCGTCAGGAATGGGAAAGCCTGCGCATGGCGACGTACGCCGCGATCATCGATCGAATGGATCAGAACATCGGCCACATTCTCGATTGCCTCGAAAAGACCGGCCAGCGCGACAACACCTTGATTATTTTTGCCTCCGACAACGGCGGCTCCGAGGAATTGCTGCACGACGACGGGAGCAACGTCGCGCGTTATCACCTGCCCACCTCGCATGGCACGTTGCCGCGCATGGGCAACATCGAGGGACTCGCACCGGGACCCGAGGACACGTTCATGAGTTACGGACGTGCGTGGGCCAATGCCTCGGACACTCCCTTCCGCCAGTTCAAAAAATGGGTGCACGAAGGCGGCATCTCGACTCCGCTGATCGTCAATTACCCCAGCTACACTGGCACGCGCGGGCGCATCGCCCACGATCCCTGTCACTTCATCGATATTCTGCCGACGATCATGGACTTCACCGGTGCCACGCATCCGTCAACGTACCACGGTCGTGTCATGACGCCACTCGCTGGTCGCAGCATTCTTCCCGCTGCGGCGACCGGCAGCGCGCTCGCGCCGCATCCGTATTTCTGGGAACACTCGGGCAACCGCGCGGTGCGCATCGGCGACATGAAACTCGTCGCGGACAACGAACGTCCGTGGGAGCTCTACGACTTGGCAGTTGATCGCACGGAGTTGAACGATCTCATCGCGAGTCGTCCCGCCGAGGCCGTCACCTTGGAAAACCGCTATCAAACCTGGGCGGATTCCGTCGGCGTGATCCGGTATAGCGAACTCGAGAAGAAATTCAGGATCCCGAAGGAGTGATCGATCGGACGGTGCGCTATTGACGCAATCAATTCATTTTTGGCCACCAAAAGTCACGATATCTCACAAAAACAGACGCCTTTTTTTCGTGCATTTTTGTGACTCTTTGTGGCCATCCGTATTTTTATACGCGTCTGTGGCGACGGGCGTCCCGCCTGTGGTTCTGAAATGCTGCACCGGCGGATATCAATCGGACTACAGGCACGGAGTCCTGTAGCTACGTAATATCGGAAACGATCCGTCCGATCGGCGCGCCCAGCGGTCGCGCCCTACCCTTTGCGGAAGACTTGCCCACGAAACACACGAACCGCACGAAAATCAAGCAACGGTACAGCGATTCACGGTCCCATTCAGTCCACCGTTTGGTAAAATAAAAACCCGGTTGTTTTTGCCCGAAACTGCTTCTTTTCGCGTTATTCGCGTGTTTCGTGGGCCACTCCGATTGTATTGTCCGGACTCAGATATCCCGCACGCAGCGGAAGCCGATGTTGCCGGTGGAACTATCCGGGGTGTTCCCCGTGCGCGCGGCGACGCGGTAACGGTTGCAGTAGGAGTCGTGACACAGGTAGCTGCCGCCGCGAACGACTTTCCGCTCTCCAGCCGCCGGCCCCGTCGGATCGCTCCTCGGACCCGTCGCATGGAAATCCGCGCTGAACCAATCGTGGCACCACTCCCACACATTGCCGGCCACGTTGTAGAGGCCGTAGCCGTTTGGCTTGAAACTCTTCGCCGGCGCGGTGCCCGCGTAGCCGTCGTCTTCCGTGTTTTGCGTGGGAAAAATTCCCTGCCAAATGTTGCAACGATGACGACCCTCGGGCGTGAGTTCGTCGCCCCACGCAAAACTTTTTTGCACGAGACCTCCGCGCGCGGCGCATTCCCACTCGGCTTCCGTAGGCAATCTTTTTCCCGCCCACGCCGCGTACGTCAGCGCGTCCGTCCACGACACGTGCACGACGGGATGATCCCAACGCTTTTTGATGTTGGAAGCCGGCCCTTCCGGATGCCGCCAAGTTGCGCCGTCGACCCGACACCACCATTCACTGCCGACAACGCGGTGCTTCACTGCGGCCAATTGTTGGCGGTCGAGAAAGAGATGAAACACAAACGACCAACCGAAACGCTCGGCCTCGGTCCTGTAGCCGGTTGCGTTAATGAAGGTGTTGAACTGCTCGTTCGTCACGCAGCAGGCGTCGATGTGAAATGCCTGCAGTGCGATCGGGCGTACGGGCCCTTCTCCATCCGCAATCCAACCATCGGGATCGTTCGCGCCCATCAGGAATTCTCCCGCTGGAATTAATCGCATGCCCTCAATGGAGCCGGTGTTGACCCGATTAAATTGGGCCGTTCCGCGCAACCCCGACTTCCCTGGTTCGTCGCCAGGCAGCGTCCGTCCCGGAGTGCAGCAGGAATCACCGTTCATTCCCCATTGAGAATCATCGAAAACAATTTTAGCGAGCGGTTATTGCAACCGTTCCCCAATCGAGTTTTATTGCGGCTCCTTCCATGAAAATCATTCGTCATCTCACCCCCGATGGTCCGGCGTACGCAGCGTTGCAATCCGATGGCTCGGCCCATGCGATCGAAGGCGAAATTCCCGGCAATTGGCGCGTCACCAATCGAGTCGTGAAGCCCGGCAAACTCCTCGCCCCTTTTCAGCCCACGAACATTTTGTGCATCGGCCTGAATTACGCCAAACATGCAGCGGAAGGCGGCAAAGCCCCGCCGGAGCGTCCGATCTGGTTTATCAAGTTACCCGGCGCGATCCAAAATCCCGGCGATCCGATTCGCCTGCCCACGAAACAGCCCAGCACGAAGGTGGATTACGAATGCGAACTCGCCATTGTGCTCAGCAAAACCGCGTTCAATGTTCCACGGGAAAAAGCGTTCGACTACATTCTCGGTTACACCTGTGCCAATGACGTCTCCGCCCGCGACTGGCAGCGCGATTTTGGCGGCGGGCAATGGAACCACGCCAAGAGCTTCGATACGTTTTGTCCGTTCGGTCCGGTGCTCGTGACGAAGGACGAAATCCCCAATCCCAACGCGCTCCGGATTCGATCCATTTTAAATGGCAAGGTCATGCAGGATTCAAACACGTCGGATATGATCTTCGATGTCCCGACGCTGATCGAGTTCATGAGCGCCGACAAAACCCTGCCCGCCGGCACCGTCATTCTCACGGGCACACCCGAAGGCGTGGGTTTCGCCCGCAATCCGCCCGTATGGCTCAAGCCCGGTGACACAATCGAAGTGGAAATCGAAAAGATCGGAACTCTCACCAATCCGGTCACCGCGGGCTAAGCGGCTTATCGGTGAGTAACCAAAAAGATTCTCCGAAGGTAGGGCGCATTGTCCCAAATGCGCCGATTCAAATACCGCTACGCACAGACCAAGCCCGCATCGTTCCGGCACGTTAAGGATAACGTGCCCTACCTTTCCGACAGTCATGAAACACATCCATCTCGATTCGGTGCCGTGGGAAGAAGTGTATTCGCCCACGCGGAAGTTTCACTCGTTTTGCCGAAATGTTTCGATCGCGATGGGTGCGCCACGCAACACCGGTTTGTGGGGCGGCGGCCATCCCTTCGATGTGCAAATCCGCCGAATCCCGCCCGGCGCGGCGGTGTGTCCGTTTCATTCTCACCTGGCGCAGTCGGAATTGTTCGTTGTCCAGACTGGAAGTGGCACTGCGCGTGTTGGGGACGACACCCATGCAATCAATGCCGGTGACGTATTTTATCAACCACCGGGTGAACCGCATCAGCTCATCAATTCCGGTTCTGACGAGCTCATCGTGCTGATCATTGCCGATAATCCGCAACTCGACGCCTGTTACTATCCCGATTCAAAAAAATGGGGCCTGCGTCCACCGGGGAAATTCTTCCGCATGGTCGAATGCGACTATTTGGATGGTGAGGATGCACCACCTCCGGAGGGTGTCCCAACCTACAAACCTGCCCCAGCCGCCGCAGCGCCAGCTCTCGCGCCATTCGCCCAACGCAAGGTTTCCATCGACGAACTGTCGTGGGAAAATTTCGACTCTCCGAAGAGAAAATTTCGCAGTGACAGCAAAGATCTTTCCGCAGCTATCGGCGCGAAACGCAACACCCCGACCGGCCTCGGCGGTCATCCTTTCGATTTGGAACTGGGCCGCGTTCCCCCCGGATTCAGCGGCTGTCCCTTCCACTCCCATTCGAGTCAGTGGGAATTTTATATTTTCCTCAGCGGCCAGGCCACGGTGCGCACCACGGAGAAAACGTTGGCAATGGGCGCGGGTGACATCGTCCTCCATCCCCCGGGCGAAGCGCATCAATTCACCAACACAGGCACGGATGATCTGCTCTACTTTCTCGTCGCAGACAATCCGACAACCGATGTCTGGCATTACCCCGATTCCGGTAAAATGGGTGTCAACTCACCCAGGAGATTTTTTCACGCCACCGATGTCGATTACTGGGAAGGCGAGGAATAGGAAGTATCGGCCAATCTGTTCACAAGAATCACTCAACCGCACGACTGAGCTTCACGTCGTCCGGCAAGCCCGACACGCCGCCCAGTAGAGCGCGACGACAATGCTGGTGAACAACAGCAAACCGATCACAATGCCAGGTTGCTCAAAGCTGTCCCCCACGACCGCCAGCGGCGTATCCGTGCCCATCGCCGCAACGACGCCGGCAAAAGCGACGCCAAAGAGGCTCTCGCCTACGATCAACCCAGTCGCCGCCAACACGCCCATGCGCTTCGCAAAATCGGGGTTGGAATGGCGATCGGCCCAACGGTCGTAATAGTGGCTGATCACTGCGCCAATGGGAATGAGCACGGTGAGCGACATCGGCAGGTAGATGCCCATGCCGACACAAAGCGGCGGCAGCCGCATCTTATCCGTCTTCCGCAACACTTCATCGAGAATGATCGTGGCGACACCAAGCAACGCTCCATATCCGATCAGGCTCCAGTTGATATCTCCTCCGAGCACGCCCTTGGCCAAGGCGGAAATGAGCGCCGCCTGCGGCGCGGCCAGGGCATGCTCGCCCGCACCGGGCGCTCCCGCAAAACCGAAAGCCTTGTTGAGTAGTCCGAGCACCGGCGGAATGGTCAGCGAGCCAAAGATCACCCCGAAGATCAGGGCCACCTGCTGCCGCCAGGGAGTCGCTCCCACCAACTGGCCGGTCTTCAGATCCTGGAGATTGTCGTTCGAAATCGTCGCAATGGAAAACACGATGGCCGTGGTGAACAAGGCGTACGCGACCAAGGCCTTCGTCTGCTCCGGATTGCCGCCGTGGCCGTAAATCATTACGAGTAAAAGCGACATCCCGATCACCGCGAGAATCCCCACCCCCGACACCGGGCTGTTCGAAGCGCCGATCAGACCGGCCATATAACCGCACACCGACGCAATAATCACGCCGATGAAGAGAACGTAGAGCAGGGTGTAGAAAATGAGCGAGCCACTGCCTGGCCCGATCGCGGTGCCAGAGTTGAAGCTCCACAGCAGACCGGCGATTGGCAGGAGCAACGCGAGGATAGTGCCACCGACAATTCCGATGGGCAGGTCGCGCTCAGTCAGCTCAAGCTGAGCCCCAACCTGGCGTGCCTTGGAGGCCGCCATGGCGGTGCGAATTCCCCTGACGATTGGGCCAAGGATGCGGAAAAGACTCCAGAGCGCCGCGACGCCAATCACGCCCGCACCGATAAAACGCACCTCGCTGCGGAACGTAGTGTTGACGACTTGATCGATATTACCCGTGACACCGTGCATGGCGGTGAGCCATGGCACGAGCCCCGCCCAAGTCATGAGCATACCGATGAGCATCGCCATACCCACCGAAAGACCGACCAGATGACCGACTCCGATCAGTGCCAGCGAAAGGCTGGTAGAGACGCCGGTGGCACCGGCACCCACCCGAAAATTCACGGCGAGATCGCTGGCCGCAAGCCGCATGGCTGCAACCAAAGCGTAGCCGGCGGACATCACCGAACCGACGATGATCATGCGCAGGCCCTTCGCATTTTCCTCCTTACCCTCCGCCGAGCCAAAGCCAACTTTCAAGACCTCCGCAGCTGCAACGCCCTCCGGATAAGGCAGGTCGGAGCCGGTGACCAAAGCCCGGCGCAATGGCACGGAAAACATGACCCCCAGCGTCCCGCCAATCGCACAAACCCCTACTGTGATCCAGTAAGGAAATCCCTGCCACCACCCAACCATGATCAGGCCGGGAAGCACAAAGATGATCGCCGCGAGCGTGCCCGCGGCCGAAGCGATCGTCTGAACGATATTGTTTTCGAGAATGTTGGAATTTCCGACCATTCGTAACACCGCCATCGAAATCACCGCCGCCGGGATCGACGTCGCAAAGGTCAGACCGACCTTCAATCCCAGATAAACATTCGCCGCCGTAAACAGCAGGGTGATGATTCCGCCGAGAATGACACTCCGAACCGTCAGCTCGCGAAGGCCTTGCTCTTTTTGCATTACGCACAGTGCCCGCGGACCCGCCGCGCATCAAGCCCCGGAATGACGCTGTTTCAATTTCTCTCCCTCAAGCCTCCGGACAAGCTGGAGCGTTTTAAGTGGAACTATAATTGACTTATCGCAGCTTTCAGAGGGGACGGAGTGGCTACCAGCTGGAGCGCGGGCGACCTCGCCCGCGAGAGCACGGCAGCGGGTCGCTGCCGCTCCATCAGGATTCAGACGCTGCGGACACGAGATTATTTAAACTGCTCTAATGGAGGCGGAGGCTTCTGCCGAGACCGAGTATTTACATCAAGATAGCGAAGATCACAAAGACCCGAATCCAACCAAAGGAATTAAACGCTCGCGAAGGGCGCAGAGGCCACGGATTTCGAATCGAGCCTCGTGCTCCGTCCGCGATCAGTGGACGCCTCCGAATCCCGAACCGGAGACGATTAGTCGGAGGGCACTTCCTAGGTTTCGCGTCCGCCATTAAGCGAAACCATCAGCGGTTAACCTTTCGGTGGATCGTGAGTTGAAATCCTTCGACGCTGCCGAAAGCGGCGCCCAAACAATTCAATTCGACTTAGTGTCGTTTCGTGGTTGTTTTCCGTCCGGCGAGCAGACGCTTGATCAACCAATAAAGCATTTCCAAGCGCGGCACCGGCACGCCGACGGATTTGGCGCGGCGCACCGGCTCACCCCAAATTTCCTCGAGTTCGATCGAGCGTCCTTCGCGAAAATCGATGAGGCTGGATGGACTGTATTTGCCGAGCTTAACCGTGCGTTCGAACTGTTGGTCCAGAAACGCCCGTGGAATCACATGACCAAACTTGGCCGCCGCTTCCACGACCTCCTCCATCAATCGCCGGGCCAGCGTGCGCAACCCTTCGTCGGCGATCAGAATATCCGTGGTGATGCCGCCACCGGCGATCGCGAGGCCGTTGAACGGCACGTTCCACACGAGTTTTTTCCAGCGCAACTCCTCCAGGTTTTCCTGCGCGTCGCATTTCACGCCGGCCTTTTCAAAAAGCCGTGCGACCTGTCGCGTGCGAGCGCCCGCGGGCCGGCCAAATTCACCGATCATGATCAGACCGGGAAAGGAGCAGTCCACCACCCCCGGTGCCCGGCGCATGCACCCGATAAAACAAATCGCACCAAGCACATGTTCCGCGCCGACGACCTCGGCCACCGGCTCCTCTACGCCCAAACCGTTCTGCAAAGTTAACACCAATGTCTTTTCGCCCATGAGCGGCGGTAGCAGTTTGGCGAGCATGTCGTTAGCCGTGGCTTTCAGCGCAATGATCACCAAGTCGACCGGCCCGATCTCGGCGGTCGTCGCATAAGCATGAACCTTCTTAATGTGAATTCGTTCAGTCGGGGTTTTGATGCGAATTCCCCGCGCTGTGATCGCCGCCCGGCCACTGCGGACCAGAAAATGGACATCGCAGCCGGACTTCGCCAACCGGGCGCCATAATAGCAGCCCAATGCACCGGAACCAATGATCGCAACCCGTGGTTTTTCAGGGAAAAGAGTACTCACAACCCCTCAGTCGTCACAAAGATACTCGTAAAATACAACCCCTCAGTCGCGTTGGTCGCCGGATTGAAACGGAAGTTTCTTCACAGACGGTTTTCCCGCCCGGATCCGTCTAGGGGTCGCTCCCCTGGCTTGCCATTCCCCTCTGGGAAAATCCATAAGTACCTCCAAGCGCCTCGTAGCTATGCAAGTTCCCGCCGGCTGCGACCCGGTCACCAAGAGCGGTTGCATATCTACAACCAGCTATCCTCCAATAGCATGAACTGTGCATCTCAGATTACTCACCCCGTTCCCTCTGCCATTGTTTATAACTTCGCTCGAGTTCTCCCTCTAAAGTTACCCATCGCATTCCCTAACCCTCAAAATTATTCACATCGGAAATAGAAAACCAACTAGAGCGGCGTCAGAGCGCGACTGACAAGTTATTCACAGCGGGAAAGCCTCGTTTACAAAGGCATGTTATCGGTCAATCGAATCTCATCGATCCAGTACGCGATTGCGAGGAGACATTGGCCGGGAGTTATCTCCCGGAGCTGTTCCATTGTCTGCCGATCCACCACTGAAATATAGATCACCCGCAGCCGCCTTTTCTCGCCAATCATATGCGTGACCTCCGCAACCAGGCGATCGGCACTCTTCACCCCGCTTTCGACCATCTCCTTGGATTTACGGAGCGCGCCAAATACCGCCAATGCTTCTTCGCGCTGCGTGGGCGTCAGGTATGTATTGCGCGCACTGATCGCCAAACCATCCGCATCGCGGACCAACGGTCCCGTCACAATCTTAACCGGCAAAAAGAGATCTTCGGCCGATTTCTTAACCACTGCGACCAGCTGCGGATCCTTTTCGCCCATCACGAATACATGAGGTTGGAGGATGTTGAAAAACTTGAGCCAGCATGTCAGCACGCCACGGAACAGCGCCGGACGGGCCACGCCGCACAAGGGCTTGCTCACAATTTCCTCCTGCACTTGGGTGGAAAATCCCCGCGGAAACATTTCGTCAGTCACCGGGGCAAATAAAATGTCGACCCCTTCCTTTTCGCAAAACGCGGCGTCAGCCGCCGGCGTCCGCGGATATTTCACGAAATCTTCGCTGGGCCCGAACTGGAGTGGATTGACAAACGCCGAGACGATCACGACGTCGGCGTTTTCCCGCGCCAGCCGGATCAGGCTCGCGTGACCGGCATGCAATGCGCCCAAAGTTGGTAAAAAGGCCAGTCGCTTCCCTTCCTGTCGCAATCGCACCGCGATTTCCCGCATCTCCATTAGTTTTTCAATTATTTGCATCACAGGATCGGGCTTGAATATCCACAAGCCATTACCTTTATCAAGCCTCCTCCTCGCCCCAGCTCCGCTGGGAACGAGCCGCGCCGTAGCTCCTCCGGGGCGAAGGCGGGGCAATCTCCGCAGTCGTTTCGATTTTCTCAATGATCCGCATCAACGAAAACTTCACCAAGCTCAAGGCCTCTTATCTTTTCGCCGACATCGCGAAGCGCGTTAACGCTTACGTCGCCGCCAATCCGGATAAGCCGATCATCCGCCTCGGTATTGGTGACGTCACCGAGCCGTTGCCACCCGTCTCCATCGCCGCGCTGCACGCCGCCACCGATGAAATGGCGAATCGAGCCACGTTCAAAGGTTACGGTCCCGAACAGGGCTATGCGTTTCTCCGCGAAGCCATCGCCCAGCATGATTTTCAGGCGCTCGGCGCGAAGATCGAAGCCGATGAAGTGTTCGTGAGCGACGGCTCAAAATGCGACGTTGCGAACATCCAGGAAATCTTCGCCGCCGACACGCGCCTCGCGATTCCCGATCCAGTTTATCCCGTTTATGTGGACACGAACGTCATGGCGGGTCGCACGGGTGTGAACCACGATGGCCGCTACGACGGCATCACTTATCTCGAATCCACCGCCGCAAACGGCTACGTTCCCGCGCCACCCGCGACTGCAACCGATTTGATCTATCTCTGTTTTCCGAACAACCCAACCGGGGCTGTCGCCACGCGTGAACAGCTCGCAGCGTGGATTGCCTATGCGAAAAAGAATAACGCCATCATTCTCTTTGACGCCGCCTACGAATCCTACATTCGCACGCCCGGGATTCCGCGCAGTATTTACGAAATCGAGGGTGCACGCGATGTGGCCATTGAGTTTCGCAGCTACTCCAAGCTCGCCGGCTTCACGGGTCTGCGTTGCGCCTACACGGTCGTGCCGAAGAGCCTCAAGGCGCGCGATGCCACCGGCAACGAACACGCCCTGCATCCGCTCTGGAACCGCCGTCACACGACGAAATTTAACGGCGTTTCCTATCCCGTGCAAAAAGCCGCTGCGGCGGTTTACACCGACGCCGGCAAAAAGCAGACGCGTGACCTCACCGACTTTTATCTCGGCAACGCCAGGCTGATCCGGGAAGCGGTCACGAAACTCGGCATGAGCTGCATCGGCGGCGACGATGCCCCGTACATTTGGGTCAACACCGGTCGCGACTCGTGGGAATTTTTCGACCTGCTGTTGAACAAGGCTCAGGTCGTTTGCACGCCCGGCGCCGGTTTCGGCAAATGCGGCGAAGGCCACGTTCGCATCAGCGCCTTCAACTCCCGCGACAATGTCACGACCGCGCTGGCGAGGATCGCGGCGGCGCTGAAGTAAGCGGACGATCGCAAGCCGGTTTCGGCAATACCAAGCGGCTCTTCCGGAGCCACTTTTTCGTGGACCACGCGAATGATCGCGCAGAAGTTTGTAGGTTGCGTGCTCGTCACGCAACTACCGGGGCACGTGGCGACGTCCCGCATCTCGGTGCGACAAGCACTCCTCCTACCACAGAGTCCGGAATTTAAACGCGGAGCACGCAAAGGACGCAGAGCATTCAAACAAATTTGTCCCGTCCGCGATCAGCGGTTAACCGTTCCCCAGTTCGCTGGCTGAAATTTTTCGATCCCGCAAGCGGCGGTTATCAACCCATGGACGTGGGGCGTTTTTGCGCGCGGGTTTACTTGCCAGACACAGGCTAACACTGAACTCACAGTCCCGCGATTTCCGCGGGCCGGCCGTCGTGGACCCAGAAGCGGGCAACCACGAGGTGATCGTGTTTCAAATCATAGCCCCACTCTGTGTCCTTGATCTCGATCTTCCGGATTTTCGGAGTGACTTCCGCCTGCGTCTTGCAGGCTTCCTGCCATTCACGGATGGCTTCCTGCCGGGCAGTCAGAAAAGCGCGCTCCACCGATTGAAATTCCCCGCATTGCTGGACGTTCTGCGTGCAACTCCCATCCTGCGAGCGTTGCAGGCCAAAACGAAGAACAGAAAATCCGGTTTTCATCGTGGGTTTGGTCAGGGCTTTCCTTCAGCTGAAAGCATGCCAAGGCCCTACTCTGCGTAATGCAATCCGTTTTCTTCAAACCAGCACATTTTTTCGCGGCAATTGCTGAAGCGATCGCGTCACTCAAATCCTCCACCGTGCCCCGCAGCTCACTTACAAGCTCCCGGTAATCTTTTCCGTCCCAAGTACGCGTTGCAGATGTAAATTCCCCACGGATGGGTTGCCCGCCGCCGAGCGCCACAATCTCCCAAGTCGCGGACAATTCGACCGTGTTCCCCTTGAAGCGCAATGGCTCGCAGTTGTGAATCTGCACCGTAACCACATTGTTGCCGCCGACATGGCTCAATCGTTCGCGCAGCAGGTTGGTAATCGCATCGGCCAGCGGCTGCGCCCAGCGCACTTCGTCCAGATAAATGATTTCGTTCTCCGCCACCCGCACAGCCATGGAACGCTCGCGGAGATGCCCCGCGATCTGCACCGGCCGCACTGTCGTGCCACCGGTTTCCGCCTGATCCTTCGTCGCGGCAGCTTGATCGTCAGCCGCCTGCATTGTCGGCGTGCTGAGCGTGAAATAGCGCACCGTATCCTTCTGCGGTTCGGGCAAAATGTTGCACCCGGCCAAACCCAACAGGGCGGAAATGGCGACCAGTCGCGATAGAGTCTTCATGGCGTTCCAGGTTTCTTTTTGCCCACGATCAGCGAGCTGGGATTACGATCGATGGTGTCCGCAAGCCGTTCAATGGCCGCCGCCGCGTCCGCGAGTTGCCGCAACGACTGGGTCAACTCGTCGCCGACATTACCCTGCGAGACGACGAAGCGCTGCGTCGTCACCGCCGTCGCGTCGAGCGATTTCAGCGCCGTCTGCGCGCTCGTGAGTGTCTTCTTCAACTCGTCTCCGACCGGACCCATCTTGCCATCAAGTTTGGCCAGCGTCGCCCGCAGGTCGGAAATCGCGCCATTCAAATTGGCGAACGCCTGCTTCGCGTCGGGGGAATTGATGAAATCCGTCACCGCATCGGCCGCACGCCCGACTTTCGCCCCAAGGACTTTTACATCGAGATCGCTGATTCGCTGGTTCGTCGTCGCGAGCAGGGTCTTCAGCTCTTTCCCCAACCCGGCAAAGTCTACTTTTTTGATATCCGCCACAATCTCGACCGTGCTTTGCAACACTTCCGAAATCGGTGACGGAATGGCGGGGACGGCGGGATATTGCTCAGCCATGAACCGTGGATCGGCGGGATAAATCTTCGGATCCTCGAACTTCAGATCAACGAACAGCAGGCCGGTGATGCCGGTGAGACTGAGCCGTGCGCGCAATCCGTGGTCGATCATGTTCTGCAATTGCGCCGGCACCGTCAGATCGATCTGTTTGCCTGCACCGTCAGTCAGGATGTTCCGGTCAATCTCGCACGTGACCTGAACGAGCGCGTCCTTGCTCGTGCGATCGTAACGCACGTTGACGGCCGCGACCCGGCCGATGCGCACTCCGGTGATTTTTACCGCCGCCCCCGGATCAAGTCCGCTGACCGACTCGTTGAAATAAATGAAAAAACGGGCGGGCTTGGAAAACACGTTGCTGCCGCCAAATGAGAGGAATGCGATCACGCCCACCAGCATGGCGCCGAGCACAAACATCCCCACCACGGCAGAACTTAATTTGGTTTTCACTAGGTGTGTTGAGTTGAGTGTCGGGGAACTGGTTCCAGACGTCTATTCAAAAACTCCTGCACGCGTACGTCCTTGCTCGTGTCGCGCAAAATCCGCGGATCTCCCTCGGCGATGATGCCGCGCACCTCGCGGTCGAGCATCACGACGCGGTCGCCGATATCGAAAATACTGGCAAGCTCATGCGACACGATGACGATGGTCGTGCCGAGCGTGTCGCGGATTTCCTTCACCAATTCGTCGAGCTTGAGCGACGTGATCGGATCGAGCCCGGCCCCCGGTTCATCGAAAAATACAATACCCGGGTCCAGCGCCAGCGCCCGCGCGAGGCCGGCGCGTTTTTTCATGCCGCCGCTGATGTCCGACGGAAAATAGTCCTCGTAACCGGCGAGGCCAACCTGGGCGAGTTTGAGCGAAACGATCTGCTCGCGCTCGCGGCGGTCGAGATCGGTCAACAGTTCCAGCGGCAGAGCCACATTTTCCCGGAGTGTCATCGAGCTCCAGAGCGCACCGCTCTGATAAAGCACTCCGAACGAGCGCAGTAATTCCTGGCGCTCCCTTGCGCTCGCCCGGGTGAAATCACGGCCGAAATATTTTACGCTCCCTTTCGACGGCTGGTTCAGCCCGATCATATGGCGCAGCAGCGTGCTCTTCCCGCAGCCGCTGCCGCCAATGATGAAAAAGATCTCCGCGCGCTTCACCACAAAGGTAATTCCTTCCAAAACATTCCTCCCGCCATAACCACAGGCAACATCGTGAAGCTCGATGGCGGGGGGTGGCGCGGAGTTGCTTGCGGTTGAAGTCATCGGTGCAATTTCACCAGCCGAGAATATTGAAGATCACGGCGTAAACCGCGTCTGAAACAATGATCAGGAGAATGCTCGTAACCACTGCGGCGGTCGCCGCCTGACCGACTCCCGCCGCGCTGCGATCAGCCTGCAAACCGCGCAAACATCCCGCGATGCCGATCACGAGTCCATAGGACGCCGCCTTGATCAGACCGGTGTTGATGTCGGAGAGATCGACGATGGTCTGCGTTTCCGCCCAGTAAAGATTCGGTGGAAGATTCAGTGGCGGCGCGGCTCCGATCGCCATGCCACCGAGGAACCCGAGACAATCCGAGTAGAGCGCCAGAAAAGGCATCATGCAAAACAGCGCCACGATCCGTGGCATCACCAGAAAATCGATCGGCGAAACACCCAGGGTCGAAAGCGCATCGATTTCCTCGTTCGCCTTCATGTTGCCCAAAGTCGCCGCGTACGCCGCACCCGTGCGCCCCGCCAACACGATGGCCGCCATCATCGGGCCCATTTCGCGGACCACCGCGAGCCCCACCATGTCGGCAATCCAGATGTCGCCGCCGTACTGCCGCACCACAATCGAACCCGTGTAGGCCAACGTCACGCCCACCAGAAAACTGATCAGTCCCACAATGGGCAGCGCCATCGCCCCGCATTGCTGCATTTCCGAAAAACAATCCCGCCAGCGGAATTGCGCGTGTCCGCGAAAAAAACGGCCCATGCTAAAAACGCAGTCGCCGACCAACTGCGCCAGATCCTTGGTTTCATGCCACAGTTTAACCGTGGTCGCGCCCAACGCAGTGAACAAATCAGGCACGTGCGACGGCTTTGGCGGCGGCTCACATTTTTTATCGAGCAGATCCGCCAGCTTCAGCGCTGCGTCGGGCATGCCTTCGATGGAAATTTTTATTCCGGCCGTTTCCGCCCAAACGCGCGCGGCCCGAAGATAAAGCGCCAGCGAGCTATCCCACCAACCCAGCCGATCGGCGCGGATCATCACCCTTGGTTGCGATTGCCAGGTCGCCACCGCCGCTTCCCACGCCGGGTGCTGCCCAATGATGCGCCAATCACCGCCCACTTTCACGACCATGACATCGCCATCCAGCGATGCGTCGGCACGGGCATTCGGCGGAGAGTCGCTCATTCGGGCCAATCTCGCGAGTTGCGCGCTCATTCACCAGATATTTTTTACCCTGAGCCCACTTTTTGACGGGAACCGAGCTTTATTTCTCGCGGGACCGCGTCCGTCCGGGATTCTTTTTCCCGTCCATGCGCTACCGTACCGTCCTTTTCGATCTCGATGGCACGCTCATCGATCAATTCAACGCGATCTACCGGTGCCACGTCTACGCCATGCGCACGCTCGGCCTGCCTGAACCCACGTTCGCCCAAGTGCGCGATGCCGTGGGTGGCGGCCTTGATACCGCGATCGCCCGGCTCGCCGGAGCGGAAAACGTCGCCGCGCTGCTTCCGCTTTTCAACGCGCATTGGACTGCGACCGCCCTGCAGGACGCCAAGCTGTTTCCCGGGGCCGAACAACTTCTCTCCGCGCTCAACGCCGCCCGCGTTCGTTGCGCCGTCCTGACGAACAAGCGCGCCGGCGCCGCCCGTGAGGTCTGCAACCATCTCGGATTGACGCCACAGCTCGCCGGTATTTTTGGGGCCACCGACACCCCATGGATCAAACCCGACCCGCGCTTCACCCAACACGCCTTGACCACCCTCGGCGGCGAGGCCACCTCCACCTGCCTCGTCGGAGACTCAACTTACGATCTGGCCGCCGCGAAGAACGCCGGCCTCGATTTCTTCGGTGTCACGACCGGCACCCATACCGCCGACGAACTTCGCGCCGCCGAAGCGACCAATATTTACCCCGGCCTCACCGCACTCATCCCGGTTCTTTTGGGTTAGCCGAAGCCGGATTCCCTGCCGCGATCGAGCGAAAGAGGGCCTTCAATCCGACCGATCGAGTCTGATCCGACCGATTCAAACCAAGTTCGCGCTTGACCATGTGTATTAGCTAACTAATACAGCATACAGCCGCTCGTCCATGACGCCACTGCTCACCATCGATCACCACAACGGCGTGCCCGCCTACCGGCAGATCATGGACCAGATCAAACTCCAGATTGCCACCGGGATTCTCCCCGCCGGCACCGAGATGATGTCCACGCGTGGACTCTCCGAGCAGATTTCGCTGAATCCGATGACGATCAGCAAGGCGTACAGCTTGCTGGAGCGCGAAGGTGTGCTCGAACGCCGCCGTGGCCAGACCCTCGTGGTTCGCGCCGGTACGCCGGGTGAGCGCCAGACCAACAAGCTCGATCCGATGCGTCAGCACCTCACTACCGCCGCCCACATGGCACGCCAGCTCGGCATCTCCCGCGAGCAAGCCCTGAAACTTTTCCGCGAAGCCTTTGAATCCACCAACCCATGAACTCCACTGCCACCGCCCTCGCTCCGCTCGTCGTCGAAAATCTCACCAAGACCTACGCCAAGCACGTCGCCATAAACGCGATTAATTTGGAAATCACCGCCGGTCACGTCGTGGGCCTCCTTGGTCGCAACGGCGCGGGCAAGACCACCCTGCTCCAACTCGCCGCGGGATTGCTCCTGCCCACGTCCGGCACGTGCCGAACCCTCGGACAGCTCACGGACAAACTCGACACGCCGGAACTCTCCCGCCTCGGGCTCGTGCTGCAGGAAGGCAAGTTCATCGAATGGATGACCGCCGCCCAACACTTGGAATTTACCGCCTCGTTTTATCACACGTGGGACCACGATCTTCAGAAACGCGTCACGGAAATTCTGGAGCTACCGCTCGATAAAAAAATCGCCCACCTCAGCACCGGCGACCGGCAGAAAGTCGGCATTCTGCTCGGGGTCTGTCACCGTCCCGAGCTACTTCTCCTCGACGAACCCATCAGCTCCCTCGATCCCATCGCCCGCGCGAGTATGCTCAACGTACTGCTGGAGCTCCTGCGCGACGACGGCTGCACGGTCCTCATCTCCTCCCACATCCTCAACGACGTGGAAAAAATCCTCGACTGGGTTGTCGCCCTCGACGCCGGCCAAGTGACCGAAAATACGGCGTTCGACGACTTGCAGGAAAGCTTTGCCGAGTGGACCGTCACCGCCGGGGCACATGCATTACCCGCCAAGTTCACGGAACCCTCCATCCTCGCGCAGCAAGGAAACGAACGCCTCGCCCGCCTCACCGTGAGGACGAATGACCCGGAAACCGCGACTCAATTCGCCACCACGCACGGCGTCGAGCTCAGCCGTCGCCCGCTCAACCTCGAGGAAATGTTTCCCTTCCTCATCAGCCAAAACAAATCCCTCCGATGAACCTGCGCGTCTATCTCAGGTTATTTCGCCCGGCTAATTCGTTAGCGTTCACGGCAATTTATACTGCCGTCGCGGCCGCTGAACGCTCCGTGTTTCATTTGAATTCCCAAACTGCGTGGTTTCTCGCTTTTGCCGTGGCAACGCCGCTCCTCCTCGGCTTTTCGCTGGCCGGTGCCGTGCACGAACCCATGCACCGAAGCTTCGTCCTCCTACTGCCGGGCGCCACGCGCATCCTTCGACGAGCGACTGTCGGGGCCTTATCGGTCTTTGCCGTGTTCGCCACTCTCGCCGCCGCGTTGGCCAATCCCTCGATCCCGCCGCTGGCCACCTTCGGACTTGCCTGCGCGCTGCTCGCGTTACCCTGTCTCGATCGCCGCAAGCACCTCTATGGCATGAGCGGCATGTTGTTCGCGCTCGTCGCATGGATCGGGATGAATGCCTTTATCGGTGGACGCTTGCCTGGTGCCATGGCCGCCGCCCCTTGGAGATTTTGTGTAGGCGGAATTGCGATTGCTGTCGCCGCCATCGCCGTCGGATTTTCCGGCAAGCACCTTCGTGAGCGCATCCGATTCTATTTCTGCGCAATGCCAGGTTCCTTCACATTAATTTTTGACCGCCAGACGACCGCACGCCAGCGCCAAGAGCAGCTATTAAGTCGTGAGCGCCGGGGCTCCCGGACAATGAAGCATGGCCGCGACTGGCCGGTGCGTTCTGTCGGATCTTCCACCAGCGAGTGGATGCGGGTGATATTGCACGCATTTTGGGGTCGCAATCGCAACGGCAGTTTCTCGCGAGTTGTCCTCAGTTTTACCGCGATGTTCGCGAGCTATGCTTTCGGACTGCCTTTCCTGTTCCACTTACTGGGCCACCTGACGACTGAATCGAACGCACTTCCGAGCTACTGGGAAACCCTCACACAGTTCACCGGTCCGGTATCAATGCTTGGCCATAGCCACAATCTACCCATGGCATTGATGTCGATGATGGCACCGTTGCTGCAGCCCGGTTTCGCCGGAATCTTCGCCGTTTTGACGATCCGTCCTCAATTGCCCTATCCCATCTCGCGCCAGCGACTCGCTCGCACTGCATTCGGTTTAGCACTGCTGCAATTGAACGCGGCGCTCCTGATCCCTGGTCTCGTGGTATTTCTCGCCTCCCTCCTTGGTCAGCTTCTCTCCGGTCAAATGGCCGCGAACTACGGATTACATAGTGTCGTCGGCATCGATTTGATGCTCGCCATTAGCCTGCCGTTACTCGCGTGCAGCGGAACATTCAAGAATTCAGCCATTAGCCTTTTGTGGGCCATCCTGGTGGGTGCCACGATCACCGCAGCCGCGCTTCTTCGCGACCAGTGGATCCCTGTCGCGCTCACGGTCCCGGGCCTGTTAATTGCAATTCCGTCCATCGCCGGCGCGATCGGATTGCTGTGGCTAAGCTTACAGCGTGAGTACCGCGTCCGCGATTTGCTCTTCGAACCCGGCCCGCTCGGCACTGCGCCGGTATAAATTTCCGTTTCCCCTTTCCGCCATGAACGCACGAGCCAAGCCGCCCGGAAATGCCACCCTCTCCTCGATGCCCTTGCGCACCTATCTTCGTTTTCTCCGACCTCTTCGCTCCCTATTCGTCATCTCGATCGTCACCTTTTGTTCCCGGGGTTTGTTCGAGGTGCTCTGGCATTGTGACGAGACACACGCCACTGTCCTCGCCCTGATCGTCTTTTTGCCCGTCCTGCTAGGCGATGCCATCGCCGGGGCCGCCCATGAACCGATGCACCGGCCTTTCATCCTTCTCCTCCCCGAAAGCCGGCAGCGGCTGCGCCGCGTCACCGTGGCCGCGATCATCGTCGCCGCTTTCGCGGTGACATGCGTCGTATCGCTCGCCGACGCGACCATTCCCCCGTTCGCGATTTTCGGCTTCGCCATCGGGTTAATTGCGTACCCGTGCATCAATCGACATCGTCGTATCCTCGATCCCGAAAAGTATGTATCGGCTCTTTGCCTCGGCACAATTTTCTGGCTCGTCGCCGTCGGAATACTGCCGGTGGTCCTGAGCGCGGCACCCTGGGCCTTCCTGCTTGGTGGCAGCGCGGTCGCAGCTGCCAGTGTCGCTTGGGGATTTTCGCACCGCCACGTGCGGGAGCGAAGCACCACTCCCTTCGTGTCGATGCAAACGCTGCTCTGTTCCTATTCGTTTCAGTCCGCCATGTCCGCTGGACGCAGCGGAGAGCTGCCGCCCTTTCGCGCAAAGCCGCGTGGGAAAAACGTAATCCCCGGGTCTCTCTGCAAAATCCGAACGGTTGGTTCGTCCACTTTCGCGTGGATGCAAGTAGTCTGGCACGCTCTCTTCGGCCCGTACATAAGTGGCAGCTTGCTCAAAATCTTCCTGTTCTTTTTCGGACTTTCGGTGCTGGGTGGGGCTATCCTGCCGGCCTTCATTTCCTCGCTGAATTTTATCACCCATCACGCCGCGCCGACCAACTACTGGGAAATTCTCGCATCGTTGACCGCGACCAAGACCGAAGCTCTTGCGCTGGGCATGACCTATCACCAGTCCGGCGACCTGCCGGTGTTCGTCATCATCTACCAACTCGTGCTGTCCTTACACATTCTACGGCGTGCGATGAAGCCTCCATTTGCCCTTCCAATTTCGCGCGCCCGCATTACGCGAGTCACCTTCGGACTAAACCTGATCCAGATGCTGATCGCGTTCGCTACGCCGACCGCAGCTATTTTTTGCCTTTCCCTCATCGGCCAGATTGTTTCCGGGGAACACTTATCCGCCTTCGGACTGCCTAATTTGATGGCGACCGCGCTGCTGCTCGCAATCGTCTTTCCACTCGTCACGCTCAGCCATACGTTTCGCCGGCCAATCACTAGTCTATGCTGGTCTCTCATCGTTTGGATTCTTGTTTGCGGCGCAATGGGCGCGCGCGCTGCGTGGGGTCCGCATCTCCTGACTTGGCCTGGCGTATTTATTGCCACCCTCCTCATTGCCGCAAATGTCGGATTGCTCTGGCACCGGTTAACCCGTCAATTTGCCACTTGCGACCTCACCTTTGATCGCACCGTTTTTACCCGGTAACCTCCCTCCACCCCAGCTTCGGTTGCACGTTCAGCCGGAGGCATTGCTCACTTCGTTCGTAACTAAAATCCCACAAAACAACCCATGAAAATCACCTCACTCGTTCTTCTATGCCTTGCCTTGATTTGCCGTCTCAGTGCGGTTGAACCCGTTTCCACTCCAGCCGCGCAGGCTGCGCCCACGCCCGCCCAGCTTGAACTCGCCCGCGAGGTCATCAAAGCCACCCAGTTCGATCGCATGTTCGATCAGATGGGCGCGCAGATGCAAAAAATCGCCGCCTCACAACTGAACCTCTCGTCCCCTAACCTGACTCCCGAACAAAAGGAAGCGGCCGGGAAAATCATGGGGGAAGTGATGACCATTTCCATGGACGCAGCCAAAAAGATGCTGTCGAAGGTCGATACCATCTACGCGGAGGTTTATTCAGAGGCTGAACTGAAGGCGATGCTGGCCTTCTTCGCCTCTCCCGAAGGTAAATCCATGCTGCAAAAACAACCGCAAATCATGCAGCACATGATGCCCATGGTTCAAGAGATGCAAAAGGAGATCGGGCCGAAGATTCAGGCCATCGTGCTAAAAGCCCGGGCCGACGCCGAAGAGGCTGAGGCTGCGGCGGCAAAAGCCAAAGCGGACGCAGCGGCAAAACCCGAAGCAACCGCGCCAGCCGCACCCACCAATGCCCCGGTCAAAGTTGCTCCTTAAACTTTATCTGCATCGAACGATTCGGAACCAAGGCTGAATCCCGTTCAATTTTTCCACGCCCGCATGCTTCGGCACCGCGGGCGTTTTTTTGCATTGACCCGAAAAACATGCCGCGCCCGTGGTTGCCTCCCATCGAATCTCTGTGCATCTAGATCATTTCCTTGGCCCAACCTGCTCCCAGTTCACTGACCGGCGTGCTCGAGCGCATCATTTTCTTCAACGAGGAAAACCACTACACGATCGCCGAACTCAAGCCGGAACCCGCCTTCGCTGAAGCTTCGGCGCGGCAAGTCCCGCCGGGAGAAAAAGCCGGAACGGATCGTGTAACGATTACCGGACCATTGCCGGGCGTTCAGTGCGGGGAGACGCTGCAGCTCACGGGCGAGTGGACCCGTCATGCGCAACACGGCGCACAATTCAAAATCGCCTCGTTTAAATCCGAGCTGCCTTCCTCGGTCTACGGCATCCGCAAATATCTCGGCAGCGGCCTCGTGCCGGGCATCGGCAAGGTCTACGCCAACAAAATCGTCGACACGTTCGGCACCGACACGCTCCGGGTGCTCAGCGAGGAATCCGGCAAGCTGCGCAAGGTTCCAGGCATCGGAAAAATGCGCGCGACCGCCATCAAGGAGGCGTGGGAAAGCCAGAAGGTCCTGCGCGAAGTTCATATTTATCTCCAGACCTACGGTGTCACGACTTCGCAATGCGTGCGCATCGTCACCAAGTTCGGACCGGCCGCGAAACAGATCATCACCGAGGAACCCTATCGCATCGCGCGCGAGATCGACGGCATCGGTTTCAAAACCGCTGACCGCATCGCCATCAACCTCGGTTACGCTAACGACGCCGCACCCCGACTCGACGCCGGGTTGATTTACGCTCTCGAGACATTGCAGGAGGAAGGCCACACCGCCTTTCTCCAGGAAGACCTCACCACCCACGCCGCGGCGTTGCTGGAAACGTCGACCGAATTCATCGCCGCCCGCATCGAAGCGCTGGTGAAAAACAAAAGCATCGTACGGCACGCTGGAGGTGCGGCGACCCCGCCGCGCAGCGACGACGGCGAGGTCGCCGCCGCTCCAGTGAATTCCGCGTCCGCGCAACACGGCGCCAGTTTCATCCAGCTTCCGCTAAACGATCGCGCCGAGGCCCGGATCGCGGGAGCCATCAAACGCCTCAATTCGGTTCCGTCTGGATTACCCGCGATCAAAATCGACGCCGCGGTCACTTGGGCGCAGGAAAAAGCCGGCTTCGAGTTTCACGCTTTGCAAGCCGCCGCGATCAAGAATTCCCTCGCGCAAAAAATTACGATTCTCACCGGCGGCCCGGGAACGGGAAAAACGACCATCCTCCGCGCGCTCGTCGAAATCCTGAAGGCGAAGAAAGTACGCGTCACCCTCGCCGCGCCCACCGGTCGCGCCGCGCAACGCCTCGCCACCACCACCGGCGGCTTCGCCTCGACGATTCACCGGTTGCTCAAATTCGAAAACGGCAGTTTCACCGTGAACGAATCGCATCCCCTCGCGACGGATTTCCTCATTGTCGACGAAGCCTCGATGCTCGACACCCGCCTTGCTGCTGCGCTCCTGCAGGCCGTGCCGATCCGTGCCCATCTCCTCCTCGTCGGTGACACCGACCAGCTTCCAAGCGTCGGCGCCGGCAACGTCCTCAAAGACCTGATCGCCTCGATCGCTCAACCCTCAGCCCTCAACCCTCAACTTTCCTCTCCCGTCACCCGCCTTTCCTTCGTCTACCGGCAAAAAGAGGAAAGCCTGATCGTCACCACCGCGCACGCGATCAACGGCGGCGAGGCGCGCCCACCGCCCATTGTCGACGCCGTGGAAAAAGCGCAGCCTTGGAGCGACCTGAATTTTATTTCCGCCACAAGCGCCGAGGATTGCCTGGCGAAGATTGTCGAACTCACCACCAAATTCATTCCGCAGCATTTCAAGTGGTTCGATCCGGTCAGCGACGTGCAAATTCTCGCCCCGATGCACAAGGGTGTGGCCGGCGTCGGCAATCTGAACACGCAGCTACAAGCCGCGATGAACCCCACGCAAAAAGGCCTGCGGGCGATCAGCGGTGAATACCGTCCCGGCGACAAACTCATTCAGCTCCGGAACAACTACGACAAAAACCTCTTTAACGGCGACATCGGGACAATCGTCAGCGTCGACCTCACGAAAGGCACGCTCGTCGCCGATTTCGATGGCGACCGTCATCTTTTCGAGCGCAGCGAATTCAACGATGTCGCGCTCGCCTACGCCATCAGCATCCACAAATCGCAAGGGAGCGAATATCCCGTCGTGATCGTCCCGCTGCTGAAGGCGCATTTCATGATGCTCCAGCGAAACTTGATCTACACCGCAATTACCCGCGGCCGGAAAAAAGTTTTCATCGTCGGCGAACCCGCCGCCTACGGCATGGCCGTCCGCAACGCCGAGTCGAAGCTGCGTTGCACGCATCTGCGGGAGAAAATTGTGGCCGGATAGGGATGACACGCTCCTCCGGATTTACGCAGCGGAAATCACATTTCTGCCCTTCACTCCAAAATGACCTGCGGCGGCCAATAGATGACTGTCATTCGAATAGATTACCTTGTATCCGTGCAGCGCCGCGCTAGCCAGATGCATTGCATCGGCCGCCCGCAGGTAAACGCCCGCCGGCAGATCGGCATAGACCTCTGTCACCCGCTTCATTATGTCGGGCCCGGCTGGTAACCACGTGAAGGCTCCCGCTTCATTGTCGGCCACGAACTGAGCCAGCAAGGCCCGGTAGTGGGAAAGCTTGATCGCACCTTCCCTCAATTTGCGATGAAAAACCGCGACCGTTTCCGCCTGTCCATGCACCGCACAGGCGACATGATCGCCGGCCGCCAATTCCCGCACCCGCTCGCAGCCGGGATCATCGAAATACAATCGCACGAGATAACTCGTGTCCAAGTAGATCATGACACCCCGCGGTCCCGGTCATCGGAAATCGTCCGCGTGGAATCAGATCCACCCCGCAGAAAAGGCCGGGCCGCACGGAAAGTAGCCAGCTCTTTCCGCCGCCCAAAATACGGATGCTCCGGCACGACCGCCGCCGGCACAATCTTGGCCACCACCTGGCCGCGTTCCGTGACTTGCAGTTCGCCTAAAGCCGCCGCCCGACGCACCCACTTGCCCGTGGCATCGTGTAACTGGCGTATGGTAATGGTCCTCATGTGTCACAATGTGACACATTTGAATTATCGGTCAAGTCCGACCTTGATTCCGGCATGCGACGATCGCAAATACCATTGATCCTCAAATGTCGCGGCCCGTCCTATTTTCCCGCCAGCATTCCCGCGATTTCCGCGGCCAGTTCGCGGAAGGCCTCGGCGCCGGTGGCGGAGCCGTCGTACAGCGCGATCGGTTGGGCGGTCATTGGGGCTTCGCCGAGCGCGATGTTTTCGGGGATGACGGTTTTGAAAAAATGCAATTTCTTGAATTCCTTCTCCTGCGGCAGTCGTTCCATCGTTTCCTGATGAAAGCCAACGTGGCGACGGACGCGGGTGAAGACCACGCCCAGACATTTGATTTTAAATTCCAGTTCCGTCTTCAAGTACCAGAGGCGGTCGAGCAGCAGGCTGAGCCCAACCGAAGATAGAAAATCCGGCTGCATCGGAACGAGAAACCAGTCGCTCGCGTACAGCGCATTCTGCGTCGCGGTCTGGAGGTTTGGCGGGCAATCGCAAAGGATGATGTCGTATTGGTCTTCCAGCTTCGCAAGTTTGCGCGTGAGGATGCGCTCGCGTCCCGGACGGCTTGCCAGATCGAGATCGAGAAAAGTCAATCGCAGGTGTCCGGGCAACAGATCCAGCCCGGGCACGCCGGGAACCACATCGTGCACGATGCAGTCGGCAAATTTCACCGGCACGTCGCTCTTCCGCTTCGCGTCGAGCTCAAACACGTCAGCCATCGAACCATGCTCCTCCACCCACCGCAGCCAGGCCTTCTCCGGCATCAGGCTGAGGGATGCGTTCGTCTGGGGATCGAGGTCGAGCAGCAATACTTTCTTTTGGTGATCACGTGCGAGATAAGTTGCGAGGTTGACAGCGACGGTGGTCTTGCCGACCCCGCCCTTCATGTTGACAAGGGAAATAATGGCGGTCTTAGGCATGCTGCATGCGAAGCAGAAAGCGTTCCCAAGTCGAGCTCCGCTGGGCCGGCTGGTTACTTTTCACCCCGCACCGTAAATCCACGCGCCCACCTCATGCACCCGGTGGAATTTTTCCGACCACTCGGGGATTGGGGCGAGGTCCCAGCGCCATTGCCGGTCGGGACGCGGAAGGCCGAAGCGTTCGTGGAGGGTCTCGCGTTTGAGTTGTTTTCCATCCGGACCGATGTCCAATCGCGCGGCGTCTGCGATCAACAAACGAATTCCCGTACGCTCGCCCAACCAATGCAAATGCCGCCGCGCTGCCGCCCGCGCGCAACGCTCCGGGAGGTCGGCGTCTTTCGTTGTCGCGGGCAATGAGTGGCCGGGCACGAGGCCGAGTTGCGAAATACAATTCGCCGAGATCACCAAATCGGCCTCGCCACCGGGCGGCGGGCCGGGATCGGCGTGGATGAAGAAAGCCGGCGCATCCGCCGCAGACAACCGATCGCGGACTTTTGCCAGCGAAACCAATGCGCCACTCGCATCCCAATTCACACATTCGACCCGCGCCGGGAATTTTTTCGCCCACCGCCGGGCTTCCACGCCGACCGCAATATCCGCCAGGGTCACCCGCTCAAACCTACCCGCCAGTTCCTCCACCGGCACGTCGAGACAATCGCCCGCGCCGATGACCAGCACTCTCTTTCGAGCCGCACACCGGTCGGCCAGCTCCAGCATCACGTGCCGGCTGGCCTCGAGATGCGATGCCCACGCCGTCCGCACCCGCTCGTGACGCCGGCTGATCGCGAGATGCTCCCGCGCCAAGCCGAGCTCCCGCGCCCACGGTGGACAATTGACTCTCCATGATCGGAACCATTCACGCATGACGTCCATCTGAAACAAGATTTGTTCACCGTCTACAACGATGACTTTTTAGAATATCGCGTTCACCTCGTTTGCGCGGTCCGGATTTTGTCCTGTCGGCAACCGCCTTTCTTGTGCTATCGTATCAGTTCACAATTCCCGCTTATGATGAAACGATTGCTGATCGGTCTCGTGCTTTGCTTCCCGGTCGCTGCCAGATGCGTGGTTCCGCCTCCCGTCCAAGGTTTCAAGTACGTCAAAACCGTGGGCGACATCGACGAATACACCTTGGAGGCTAACGGCCTTCAAGTACTGCTCCTGCCCGAACACTCCGCTCCCGTGGTGACGTTCATGGTCACCTATCGCGTCGGCTCGCGCAATGAAGTGACCGGGACGACCGGAGCCACCCACTTGCTGGAGCACTTGATGTTCAAGGGTTCCCTCAACTACAATCGCGTAAAGGGAAACTCCGTCGATCAGTTGCTCTCCAAAACCGGCGCACAATACAACGCCACGACGTCGTTCGACCGCACGAATTACTACGAGACCTTCGGCAACGAAAACCTCGAAATGGTCATCGGCATGGAGGCCGACCGCATGCGCAATCTCCTGCTGCGCGAGGAGGATCGCCGTCCGGAAATGACCGTGGTCCGCAACGAATTTGAGCGGGGCGAGAATTCCCCCATCCAGTCCCTCATCAAGGAAATTTTCCACGCCGCCTATGTCGCCCATCCCTATCATCACAGCACGATCGGCTGGCGCAGCGACATCGAGAAGGTCTCCATCGAGAAACTGCGCGAGTTTTACGACACGTACTATTGGCCAAACAATGCAACCGTGACGATCGTCGGCGATTTCACGACAACCGAAGCGCTCCCGCTCGTGCTGAAATTCTACGGTGCCATCCCGCATTCCCCGAAGCCCATTCCCGAGCCCTACACTGAGGAACCCGATCAGACCGGCCCGCGCCGCGTCACTGTTAAACGCGCCGGCCAGCTCGGGGTGGTCGCCATCGCCAACAAAACGCCCGCCGCCACTCATCCGGACTACGCGGCAATTTCGGTCATGGGGTCGATCCTCGGCGACGGGAAAAACAGCCGCCTGTATCGCGCGTTGACCGACAAGAATCTTTCCACCGGCGTTTTCACCGGACCATTCACCACGCGCGATCCTTCGCTCTATTTCACGTTCATTCCCCTCGCGCCGGGCGCCACACACGAACAGGTGGAAAAGATCGCGCTCGATGAAATCGAACGCCTCAAAAAGGACGGCGTCACCGACACCGAAGTCCAGGCCGCCATCGCCAAGGCGCTCGCCGATTCCGCTTATCAGCGTGATGGTTCCTTTGCCATTGCGGGCAATATCAACCAGTGGATCGCGGTCGGCGACTGGTCGCTGTATTATAAAATCGATGACGAGATCAAAAAGGTCACCGCGGCCGATGTGAAACGGGTGGCCAATCTCTACCTCAATACCGACCAGAGCACGACCGGTTGGTTCATTCCGCTCGCCCTCGGCGCACCCAGGCCCGCCGCGCCCACTGCGAAATAACGCGATTAAAATCCCATGAAACGTTTCTCTTCCCTTCTTCTCGCCCTGAGCCTCGTTTTTCTGTCCGTCGCGCGGGCACAAATTGCGCCGCACGTCATGCGTTCCAAAATCGCCGGCGTGGATGTCCTCATCTATCCGACCGGCGTCAAGGACGTGGTGACCATCCACGGCTCGCTTCCTGCCGGCGATGCTCTGGCCGGAGAAGGCAATATCGCCGTGCCGACTCTCACCGGAATGTTGCTCGACAAGGGCACTACCGCGCACGACCAATTCGCGCTCGCAGGCGAACTTGAGCGCGTCGGGGCCACGATTTCATTCAACGTCGGCAACGAGATGCTTGAGATCAACGCCAAGTGTCTGAAAAAAGACGCGTCTCTCGTCATCAGCCTGATCGCCGAACAACTGCGCACGCCGGCATTCGCTGCGGAAGAATTGGCGAAAATGAAAAAGCAGTTTGCCGGTGGACTTCAACGGCAACTCGAGAGCACCGATTTTCGCGCCGTTGATGCGTTTTCGCGCGCGGTCTATCCGGAAGGCCACCCCAACCGGCAGCCAACGACTGAGGAACTACTCGCCGCCATCGATTCCGCCAAGTTGTCGGACATCCAGGCGTTTCATAAAAAATTCTACGGGCCGGCGCATCTGACGTTCGTCATCGTCGGAGATGTCGATGCGCCACAGCTCAAAACCGAATTGGCCAAATCATTCACCGGCTGGACCGGCGGTGAGCCGGCTCTCCGTCCGGCGAAAGCCGTGGCGACCGATGCGCCGAAGTTCGAAAGCGTGTTCATGGCCGACAAGACCAGCGTGAGTGTTGTCCTCGGGCAGACCACCGGCTTAAGGTACAGCGATCCGGATTATCAGGCGCTGCGACTCGCGACCTCCGTTCTCGGCGGCAGCGGATTCTCCGGTCGTCTCATGCAGACGGTCCGCGATAAGGAAGGCCTGACGTATGGGATTTATTCAAACACGAGCAACGACACCTTCACCGACGGCGACTGGAAGATCACCGCCACGTTCGCGCCCGCGTTGCTCACGAAGGGACTCGCCTCGACGCGTGAGCAGCTCGCTAAATGGTATGACAAGGGAATTTCCGAGGCGGAACTCGACTATCGGAAAACGAATCTGGTGGGCAGTTTCAAGGTGAGTCTCTCAACAACGGACGGCATGGCCGCCTCGTTGCTCGCCGCGATTCATCGCGGATACGACCAAACGTGGCTGGACCGTTATCCCCGAGTCATCGAGTCCCTCACGCTCGACCAAGTGAACGGGGCAGTGAAAAAACACCTCAATCCCGAGAATATGGTGCTCATCGAAGCCGGTACGATTCCGGGGGCGGCGCCTGCGGTGAAGTAGAAACCAACGTATTTTCGATTTAGAAACCGCGTCCCATGCAGGGTGGAACGCGACCTCTGGGCGCGTTTTCGGGACTGGAACGGCAGCGACCCCGCCGCCGTGCGCTCACGAGCGAGGTCGCCCGCCCTCCAAGTAGCTTGTGGCGGTCCCAGGATGGGATCGTGAAAACCCGCCCGGAGGTCGGGTTCCACCGGGCTACAGCACTTTAATAAAAGACGTAGCCACGCTCGTGAGAGCGTGGATGTTCGAGCCGAGAGACCCCCACCACGCCCTCACGGGCGTGGCTACACTATTACTGAATTTGCTCTACTTCTTCTTGTTCATCGCGGCGGTGAACCAGTCGTCGTTGAGCGATTGTGGCGCGCGCGGCGCTGCAGGACGAGCGGTTTGACCGGGATTCGGACGTAATTGTCCGGGACCGGTCACGGGGCGACCGGATACGCCCGCGGTCGAACGGGCACCTAGCTCCGGCTTGCTGCGCATCGAGAGCGCGATCCGGTTGCGCGGGAGATCCACCTCGGTGACCGTGACCATCACTTTCTGGCCGGGTTTTACCACGGACGCCGGTTCCTTCACGAAATTATCCGCGAGCTGGCTCACATGCACGAGACCGTCCTGATGCACACCAACGTCGACGAAGGCACCGAAGGCCGTCACATTCGTCACAACGCCGGGCAGTTTCATCCCGGGTTTTAATTGCTCGGGCTTGCTGACGCCCTCGGCAAAACTGAACGCTTCAAAACGCTCGCGTGGATCGCGACCGGGTTTTGCCAATTCGGCCATGATGTCCGTCAACGTCGGCAACCCCACGGTGTCAGTCACGTAATTCTCCAGCTTAAGTTTGGCGCGCAGGTTTCCGTCGCGCATGAGATCCGCGACCGTCACGTTCAAATCCGCCGCCATCTTTTCCACGAGCGCGTAACGCTCCGGATGCACCGCGCTGCCATCGAGCGGATTGGCCGCACCGTGGATGCGCAGGAATCCCGCCGCCTGCTCGAAGGCCTTCGGACCGAGGCGTGACACTTCCTGTAATTCCGTGCGCGTTTTGAACGGCCCTTTCTCGTCGCGCCGCGCAACGATGTTGCCCGCAATCGCAGCATTCAGGCCCGACACATAACTCAACAACTGCTTCGAAGCGGTGTTCACCTCGACGCCGACACCGTTCACCGTGCTGACCACGGTATCATCGAGCGAACGCTTCAACGCGTACTGATCCACGTCGTGCTGATATTGCCCGACGCCGATGGATTTCGGATCGAGTTTCACCAATTCGGCGAGCGGGTCCATCAATCGGCGGCCGATCGAAACGGCACCGCGCACGGTCAGATCGTGCAGGGGAAATTCCTCGCGGGCGACTTCGCTGGCCGAATAGATCGAGGCGCCGGATTCGTTGACCATCACCACCGAAATCGAAGGAGCCAGGCCCAATCCGCGTACGAAGGCTTCCGTTTCGCGTCCGCCGGTGCCGTTGCCGATGGCGACCGCCTCGACCTGGAAAAATTTCAC
This sequence comes from Lacunisphaera sp., assembly GCA_036499685.1. GTDB lineage: Bacteria > Verrucomicrobiota > Verrucomicrobiia > Opitutales > Opitutaceae > Lacunisphaera. The sequence continues at coordinate 36,723 of DASYDH010000055.1, forward strand.
GAAGCCTTCCAGCTTCTCCTTCGCCTCGACCGCGTGGCGGTCGGGATAAACCACGTCGTTGTGCAACAACTTTCCCTGCCGGTCGAGCAACACAACTTTGCAACCGGTGCGGAAGCCGGGATCGATAGCCATGACCACTTTTTGCCCGAGCGGCGCGGCGAAAAGCAATTCCCGGAGATTGTCGGCAAAGACCTTGATTGCCACCTCGTCAGCGCGCTTCTTCGATTCGAGCCGCATTTCCGTTTCCATCGCGGGACAAAGCAGGCGTTTCACCGCGTCCGCCACCGCGAGCCGCACCTGCTCTGCGGCGGGATTCTTCGTCCGCACAAAGATCGGTTCGACCTCAGCCTGACCGGCAAGTTCGTCCGGCAAAGTGACGCGCATCATCAACATCGATTCCTGTTCGCCGCGACGAATCGCCAGCAAGCGATGACTCGGCACCTTGGCGAGCGGCTCGCTCCATTCAAAGTAGTCCTTGAATTTTGCCGCCTCGACTTCCTTTCCGATCAGTACCTTCGAGGAAATCATCGCGGTACGCTGATACACCTGACGCAGTCGCGTGCGCGCATCCTTGTCGTCGCTGACGCGCTCGGCGATGATATCGCGGGCTCCCGCCAGTGCCTCTTCGGGCGTCTCGATTTTCTGCGCGGTATTTTTGCCGTCGTCGGGCGTGAAGACGTGACCCACGAGCGCTTTTGCTGTCGCCACGGGATCGGTCGCGGCGTCCTGCGCGAAAAGCAAATCTGCGAGTGGCTCCAAGCCCTTTTCCTTCGCGATGGTGGCGCGGGTGCGCTTCTTCGGACGGAACGGCGTGTAAATATCCTCGAGCGCGGTGAGACTGTCGGCCGCGAGAATGGATTTCTCGAGTTCAGGATTGAGGAGGTTGCGTTCCTTCAGCGAGGCAACGATGGCAGCGCGGCGTTCATCGACCGCGTGCATTTGTTCCAGCCGGTCGCGCACCGCCGTCACCTGTACTTCGTCGAGCGAGCCGGTCACTTCCTTGCGGTAGCGGGAGATAAACGGCACCGTCGCGCCCTCGGCGAGAAGCTGCGCCGTCGATGCGACTTGGTGAATCTTGAGGTTCAGCTCCTGCGCGAGGCGGAGCACATGATCGGGATTAGGAAGGGACGGAAGTGACATCAGAAAACGTCCAATCCCATAATTCCGAACGCCGGCCGCAACCGCGAAAATCCCTAAATTGAAATTTATTTTGGTTGCAGTGCCGGCATTGGTTTGACGCGGACGGCGGGCGCGAGGAAACCGCAACGAGGTCGTTGCGGCTCCATGTTAAAGGCAGTCAGCGCTGGAATCGCGCGGGCGAAATGACGGGGTCAGTTCAAGAGTGGATCGCTGAGCACGGCATCAGGGAGAATCGTGAGATCGTTGGAGATCACCAAACCGTCGAGCGTACTGAACGGATTGATGATGACCGTGCCATTTGGCGCAATGATCGATCCGTGGAAAGGATCCGTACCGGTGATCACCACTCCGCCGTTCGCCACACGCAAGAGCAACCACTCAGGGTGATCGGAGGAACCGGCGGGCCCAAAAATGCTCACGGTATTGTTTACCGTGAGAATTACGGGACCGACGATTTTCAATTGCGCGGTTCCGATCAACGGATTGATCACGAGGCTTTGCAGATTGTAAACCGCGGGCTGGGTCGCGCCCGCGACGCCGAGCACAAAGCCGCAATTGCCGATGGCGGTGAGGCTGCCGTATGAGCCGGGTGGCACCGTGACGAGGCCGACATTTCCGAGGAGGGAAAGATTCCGCAAGGTGTGGAAATCGCCCGCATCCTGCCGCGGCAAAATGATCGTGACGCTGCGCGTGCCCGTTCCTGTCGGCGGTGTTGCCACCGCTGGCAATGCGATCGGATCGATGCGCCGCACGATGTGTTGCACGACCGAATTACCGGACAAGCTGACAGTGTAACGATTCGGCGTCGCGGCACCAGGACCATCCACCGTGCCTCCGAGTAACGCGTGCCCGCTGACTTTAACAGCAGGCAAACCGGGCACCAACAGATCGCCCGCAACCGTCGAGCGGCCAAGGAGGGAAAGATTTTCTCCCTGCAGCTGCTGCACCGAACCTTCGACGGTGCCCAGAATAGTTGGCGCATGGCGCACCAAGCCCGTCGTGGCAATCGTCAGCGTGCCGGACGCGGTGGCTTGATAATCTGGATCATTGATCGAAGCGACGACCGTATAGCTGCCCGGATAAGTCGGTACGGTCGTGCTTCCGTTGTACATTACCGTTGCTGCTAGATCCGGTGGCGTGGTCGTGACGATGACGCTCTTCGGTGTGCCGTCGTACGCCTGGATCAAACCACTCAACGAGAGCGTCGTCCCGGCTTTGGTGATGGTCAGCGTGCCCATCGCGGTTCCCGTGTAGTTGGTGTCGACTACCGTCGCGATTACCGCGTACGAACCTGCGCCGCTCGGGGGGTTGGCGTCGCCGTTATAAGTAATTGAAACCGCCAACCCAACCGGCGTGGTGGTCGCAGTCGCGGAGAGCGGCGACCCAGTATAAACCTGGTTCAAGCCGCTTAACGTAAGTCCCGCCACAGCCGGAGTGACAGTGATGTTTGTTGCGATGGTGGCGGGGGCGAAGTTAATCGCGTCGGCCGGTGTAAACTGCGCGCTGAGCGACTGGGCAACGCCCGCATTCAACACCGTGCCTGCGGCCGGCGTGTAGACGAAATTGCCCGCGACGTCCGCCGTCGCATTGAGTTGCGCGGCGCCAAGCGGAGTTCCATAGGCGATGGACGCAGGCGCGGTCCACGCGAGAACCGGGGTCGCCTGGCCAATTACGAGAGTGTCCGTCGCGGAACCGGAATAGCTCGAATCGGCAAATGTGGCGGAAACCGTGTAATCACCGGCATTGGTCGGTGCCGTGGCGCTGCCGTTGTAGGTCAATTGGACCGCGAGGCCGGCGGGGTCGGTCGTCACGACGGGCACCTTCGGCGTGCCGTCGTAAACAAAATTCAAACCGGACAGCGTAATTGTCGCGGAAATGGAATTGACCGAAAGGGTTGCGATACTGCTCGTCGCCGTTACCGGCAGACTGCCTGCCACGAGCGAACTGGAGGTAATGTTATAACCGTCCAAATTATTCGAGACCGTGACGGTGTAATCGCCCGTCTCGCCTCCGCGGACATTTGTGATCGTGAGCGCGGTCGTGGCTGCGCCGCTGATGACCGATCCGTCCGGTTGCACCCCATCTGTCAGCGGAGTACCCGCGTGATTCCATTGATAAGTCGGCGCCGTATTGCCGACGCCGCTGGCCCCGACGGCAATGGCAGAGAAGGTTACCGCGTCGCCGACGTTTACCGTTTTGCTTTCGGGCTGGCCGGTGATGCCGAGGGAATTGGCGGTGACGATCGGGCCGACGCTGGTGTTGCCGGTGAATTGGACGTTCGTCGCATCGTATAACTCAAAACCGGCGCCCCCGGAAATGGTCACATCGTTCAACGTCACATTCGCAATCAATCCGTCCGCGAGCGGCAGACCCCAGATCATGCTGTAACCGGACGCGCCGGTGGCGGTGAGATTGTTGATCGTAATATTTTTCCAGCTTGGAACCGTGGTCGTCCCGAGCGGATTTGGCGGGGTGGCATTCCACGTGAGAACCTTGGCAGGCGTCGTCTGGCTGCTGCCGGATTTTCCGCCGGGGCTGCCGATCTGGTTGTAATAGCTATAGAACAAAATCGGGTACGTGACGTTCGTCATCGTGATGTTCGTGAAAGTCACATTTTGCACCGGCCCGCCCTGCGTCGGATCAGCCTTCATGCGCAGACCGGTGTCGGTGCCGTTGAAGGTGCAGTTCACGACCGTCATGCCGTCGAGACCGACGTTGGTCTGGCCACCGATCGAAAGACCGTGGCCGACTCCGAACGCACAGTTGGCAATGAAAAGATTCTGACAGAACACGCTGCCGGGTTTGGCCACGATGTTGTCGTCACCGTCGGCCACCGAGCAACCTTGGATGAGGAAATTCGTGCCCGCGACATCCATGCCGTCGGTGTTGGGCGAATCACCGGGTGCGCTGATCGTGACGCCGAAGATCGTCACGTTGTTGTTGGCTCCGCTGAACGCCAAGTGAAAGTTCGGCGAATTCTGGAAGGTAACGCCGGTGAACAGCGCGTTGGATGCCTTCGTAATCTGCACGAGACGCGGACGTCCACTGATCGTGCCGGCGTCGAACGCGGCCCACCATGCGGCACCGTTGCCGTCGATGATACCGCCACCGCTAAATTCGACATTGGTTGCTCCGCTCGCGATCGTGATGAAATGAGCCGGCGCAGTGAAACTCTTCGGGTAGGTGCCGAAGGGTAACGCTTGGAGCATCGCGCCCGCGTCGACTTGGAAGTTGGTGTTGCCCGAGAGCGTGATTGGCCCGCTCAGGTAGGCGGTCGCGGCGGGAGGAAATTCCACCGTACCGCCGCCCGCAGTATTCGCCGCGTCGATCGCCGCCTGGATGGCCGCGGTGTTGTCGGTCACGCCGTCGCCGATCGCGCCGTAAGCGGTCACGTCGAAAATTCCGACGGGAATTACCGGCAACGTCGGAACGGGCGCGGCAGGTGTCGCAATCGTGAGTGTGGCCGCATTGGTCACCGTCGTCCCGCCGGCATTGGTGATCGCGACCGCGTAGTCGCCGGCATCGGAGGCCTGCAGGCCGATCAGCCGCAGCGCCAGGTTCGTCGCCCCCGTGATCGGCGTGCCGTTCTTGTTCCATTGATACGTGAACGGACCATCACCGACCGCCCACGCATTCAAGGTTGCCGTCGTGCCGAGCAATCCGGTCGTGTTGGCCGGTTGCAACACCACGATCGGCGCGGCGCCGTGCACATTCAAGGGAACCGTGCTGCTGCTAACAGTGGTCGTGCCATTGCTGACCGTCACCGAGTAGGTGCCCGCGTCGCCACTGCCGGAGCTTCCTACCACATAATTCGCATCAGTCGCGCCCGGGATCGGCACGCCGTTGCGCAGCCATTGATAAGTGACCGCAGGCAAACCGAACGCCTGCACCGACAATGTAAAGCCCGCGCCGGCGTCGATCGTTTGCGCGACTGGCTGCGTGGCGATGAGCGGCGCGAGTTGTGGCGTCCAACCGCCGAGCACATACGAAGGTGTGCTGTAATTCGCGATGGTCGTCGCGTCGTCGGCCATCGTCAGTTGCCGCGATGCGCCGATGCGCGAGGAAACCGGGAGCGGTGTGCCGTCGGAATAGTGGCTGTTGTACTCCCAGAAATGCACGTTTGGCGCGCTTGCGGCGGTCTGATCCGCAGTATTGTTGAGCAACCAGCCGGCCGGTGAAACATGCGTCGAGTAAGTTGAACCGCTTACCGTGCCCATCGTGCAATTGAGCCACACCACTTCGCTGAACGGGAAACCGCCCGACACCGCGGGATCGATGCGTCCGAGAAAGGAACCGGTGACACCGGGTGCGGCGTCGACGATGCAATTCAGAAACACGTCGCCGTGCACCGTGCTGCTGTTGCGAATCTGCGTGTAGTAGCCGGACGACGTTACGGCGGTCAGTTCGCAGTTGTTAAAGAAATTCGGCCCGTTGCCCCAGATGAAATCAACGTCGCCGGAGATATGGGAATCGGCGATGTAGGCCTGGCCGTTGATTTGCAGCGTGTCCTGGAAGCTGACCAGATCCACGTTGCTGACAATAGCCTCGCTGGTCGCGGTGCCGTTGAGGAGCAGCGACTCCGCCTGCGAACCAAGATGCGGCGTCGAGTTTTGCACCGTCAAATTGACCACCGCGACGTTGTTCACGTGATCGCCTTGAAACACCATGCGGTGATAGGAACCAGTGGCGTTGTTGAATGTGTTGTTGTTCGGATAAACGATCAGGCTTTGCGCGCGATCCTCGCCGAGGAAAGTGATGGCGTGTTTGCCGGTGAAATAAATCTGCTCAAAGTAGGTGCCCTTGCGGATGAAAATGGTCCGCGGCGTCGTGTTGCCACTCGGAATAAAATCGAGGGCCGCCTGCACTGTGAGGAAATCGCCCGATCCGTCGGCCGCGACGACCAGCCGCGTCGCATCGCTCGCAGGCCCGACGCCTTTCGTGGAGAACGTCCAGCCTGTGGTGGTGCTGATGCCGGCATAGGAGAGGCCGGTGCTGTCGGTGAAGACGCCCGGATCGATCGTCACGAAGTAAGTTTTCCCATAAGCGAGCACATTGTTGCGCGGATAGATCGTCGCGGTGTTACCCGAAAGCGTAATGGGATAATAGTGGAAATTGGTCAGCCCGCCGATCGTCTTGGATTGAACCGGAAGGGGCTGCGTGGAAACGGCGCTGCCGGCGCGCAGGGTTTTCATCAACGCCATGGCGCTTACCATGTCGATCGTGTCCAGCGGCACCGTCGGGTTGGTGGTATCGTAAATCCGGATCTGACCGCTCAGTCCCACCGAGACAGGCTGGTTAAATGTCAGCGTGAGACGGGTGTCGGGCGCTGCACCGGAGGAAAGACTCCCGGGCGTGAGAGCCGTCGTCACGAGCGCGGGTGACAACACCGCAACCGCCGCCCCGGAGCTCGTGACACTGTCGCCGGAAGTATTGTTCGCCACGACGGTATAAATACCGCTGTCCGCGCCGGTCGCGGCCGCAATTGCGTAGGACGAATTGGTCGCGCCGGAAATCAGAGTGCCATTCAGATACCATTGATAAGTCGGCGCGGGCCGCCCGACAGCCGTTGCGGTGAGCATATAACTGGCACCGGCATTCACGGCGGCGCCGACCGGTTGAACCGTGATTGCGAGCGGCTGATTGACGGTCAATACCCCGGGCAAGCTCGTCGCGGCGCCAGCGGTATTCGTCACCGTCACTTCATAGGAACCCTCATCATCAAGCGATACGGCCGGAATCGTGTACGATGAACTCTGGGCCCCGGAAATCGGGATGTACGTTACGCCATCAGTACTCTTCGCCCACTGGAAGCTGAGTGGCGCGGTCCCATTGACGATGACGCTGAAAGTGCAGGGATCGCCGCCGAGCACGGTTTTGCTCGCGGGATTGGTCGTGATTGAAGGCGCGACGGCCTCGGCCGTAACCGTCACGGTGGCGGGCGAACTCGCCGTCGACCCCGCGGCGTTGGTCGCCACTAATTGATAAATGCCCGCGTCGGGAAACCCAATGTTGCCGACCAACAACGAAGCGGTCGATGCCGACGGATTCGCCACCGCATCGATATTGGAAAAGGTCGCACCGCCATCGGTGCTCTTCTGCCATTGGTAGGAGGAGACAAGTCCGCCCACGGAAGCGATCAGGTTCAAGTCGCTCGCGAGCGATACGGTCGTATTCGCCGGCGGTTGGGTCAGAAACCACGGAGCGCCGCCGGTCGTGGTTATTGTCAGCCCAGTGAGCATGATATTCGACGGGCTGCTGCCACCCGCATCCGCGCGCCAGCCGATGGCGAGGGCGTCAAAGGCCTTCGTCAGAAGATTGGTGCCGGTAATCGTGCCCGAATTCGAACTGACGAGCGTATTCGCGCCCGTACCGGCGTTTCCTGTGCCATTGAACACGCGACACAACGCCGTCAGCGTATTGCCGTCGGCCGACAGCGACAACTTGTAGTCGACCGTATAAGTGCTGCCGTTGACAAAGACCGTGGCGGGAGTTCCCGTGACGGAGAAACTGGCTGCGGCCGGCGAAGCGTATCCGACCGAACCGGACTGCGAAGCGAAGACCACATCCTGCACCGTGTTGTTGGCGGCGGTTTGCGCGGCGCGGTTCAACATTTTCGGTGACGCGCCAGTCAGGGGAATATTGGCATTGAAACCCAGCCAGCCCTTGGCTCCGCCGGTGCTGAAAGTCGTCAACGCATTCGACAGCCCGCTGGCCAACAGGCCTGTCGCCGGGGCGGAACCGCCGGAATTGAACAGGCCGACAACGAGATTATCGGAAGACGTGGTCAGAACATTGGTCGGAATAAAGGTGGAGGTCAGTTCGATGTACGTTCCCGGGAGGAGTTGCACCGGCGCGGGCGCAAACAGCGCCTGGGTCTCGACAAATCCCGAGGTGGTACCTGCCATGTTGATGGTGAGAGCGCCGGCGCTTTCCACTGGCGCAGGCGCCGCCTTGTTCGAGGCGACAATCCAGCCCGTCGCGGTGGCTGTGGGGGCGGGATAGGTCGCGGGGTTCAGCGCATCACCGGTGAACGAATCATTGAAAACCGTATTCTGGGCACGGGCAGTCGACGACAAACCGAAAGCCACAATCAAGAAGGCAAAAGAGCAAAGCAAACGACGCATGGGGAGGGATATTTGAACAAACAACGGAGTTGCAGGGTAAATGATCTGGCGCCGACCTTCCCGGAAACCGGATGGGCCGAACGCGAGAGGGGAAATCACTTCAGTGCGAACCAGGCCAGTTGGAGAGGCGGCAAGGCGCGCAGGAGGCAATCACCGGTGACTGTGCCCGAAAAGCGGCGGGGTGTCATGTCGTCAATTCTCATGACACGCCCATGGCACGGTGCCATAGGATTGTTGACAGTCTCTGCCATAGGATCGTTGACAGTGGTGAGGGCGCGCAAGCTTGGGGACTATGCCATGGAAAGACTCTTCGGTATTTCGCCAGAGATGCGAATTGGTACAGGCGATGATGGCC
>DASYDH010000056.1:0-47201 GCA_036499685.1 Lacunisphaera sp.
CCGCGTGGCGTCGCCGGCATCGTAGGCTCCCAGAATCCGCTCCCGCAAATCCAGTGAAAGGGTTTTCATGACTCCCACTCTTGCCACTGCCACCCCAAATACGAGAAAATAATGGCTACACTATTATTTAATATGCTCTAACTGCTCGTCCGGCGGAAATCGAAGCGATAGAGCGCCCGGCTAGCCCTGACCGATCTCACTCATCGGTACCCGTCGCGGCGCGGTGATGTCGACGACGGAGTTCACGAGGCATTTTAATGCATCAAAGAAGCGGCGTCCCTCGGTCGGATAAACTTTCCCCGCGGGCGTTGCGATTCCCGTAGTCTCCAGTTCACTTAACCAACCCGGTACCGAACAGCGGAGTCCAAATTCATTCGACCAAAAAAACGAGCACAACAATGTGGTGGCTGCCCCGAGGCGACTGAGCAAATCAATCCGCTCGACCGTAACTTCAATATTGGCTGGAGACCGCTTCATGCGATCAAATGACAGAGCGATGGGATGCCAGTTCCAAAAATTGCGAACAGTTCCCTAAAAAAATTTTGACCGGCGGACGCTTCTGAAATCCGGGGTCAAAACGGATTTCAAGCCCGGGAATCCAACCTAAGGCGTTTCAGGTCGATTACTTTTCGGCGCGCGATCCGGCCGTCTCGTTGGGAAATTCCCGCAGGTTGCGAGCTCGCGTTGCAACTTTGTTCGATTACGCCGCTCATTTCCCTCGTCCACCCACTCAGCCACGTGTGAGATAATCCGCGAAAGTCAAAAGCAGGATCAATCCCAGCCAGAAAAAGCCCACCAGCGCAAAGAGCCGCACCAGCCCGGATTGGTAGCGTAATCGCATAAAATAGGTGAAGATCAGGGTCATCTTTGCCGCCGCAATGAGCAGACCTACTGTCGTACCAGTCCTTCCGGTCAGGAAATGCGATGAGACCGCACTGAGCGAAAGCAGGACGAGGAGCAGAACGAAAACCGACATCGCCGTCGCTGGCGTCGGGAGGGTCTCGGAAGAACGTTCGGCGGTTTTCATCGGACCAAATAAAGGAGCGGATAAAGGAACACCCAGATGCAATCGACGAAGTGCCAGTAAAGCCCGGTAATTTCCACTGGGGCCGTATGTCCCGGCGACAATCCTCCACGGCCCGCCCGTTTCCACAACCAGCCGATAAGGCCCAGGCCGATGATCATGTGCAGCGCGTGGAGACCTGTCATCGCAAAATAAAGGACGAAGAACAACTGCAGCTGTGGCGCGGCTCCTCCGCCCGGTAGGAAGTGCGCCCCGGGCACGAGGTGTTCGACGAATTTCTCGTGATATTCATAAAACTTAAGTCCGAGAAACACTGCTCCGAGCAACCAGGTACCGGCCAGACACCATTGCAGCTTGGCGCGTCGCCCAAGTTTTGCCGCACTGTCGGCCAGCGCCATGCAAAGACTGCTGGTTAAAAGCACCGCGGTGTTGATCGTGCCGATCCAGAAATCCAACCGATGACTGCCGGCAGCAAAGATTTCGGGATACGTCGTGCGGTAAAGCGCATAACCGGCGAACAACCCGCCGAAAAACAGGACTTCGGTCGCGATGAAGGTCCACATGCCGAGATGCTGCGCCATCGAGCGCTGCGTTTCGTTGGAAAAAGGTGAGATTTCGGTGACAATTTCGGTGTTCATGGCGAAAGCTCGGGATAGTTGTATGCTTCGGTCGTCACGACCGGAGTCCGTTCGAAATTATGCTCCGGCGGCGGTGATGCGGTGATCCATTCGAGTCCCGTCGCCTCCCATGGATTCGGCCCGGCGCGCCGCCCGTAAAATAATGACCAGCCCAAATAAAAAAGTGGCAGCAGATAGCCGATGGCCAGAACCCCTGCGCCAGCGGTCGAGAGAACATTAAGGGTCTGGAACTCCGGCGGGTAAATATGAAACCGCCGCGGCATACCCAGATAACCGAGGACAAACTGCGGGAAAAATGTCAGATTAAAACCCGCGAAAATCGTGATCGCCGAGATTCGGGCGAGAATCTCCGGGTAAAGCCGGCCCGAAATCTTGGGCCACCAAAAATGAATTCCCCCCATGTAGGCCATGACCATTCCTCCGACCATGATGTAGTGAAAATGGGCGACGACAAAATAGGTGTCATGCAAATGCACATCAACCGCGAGTGTCGCCAGGAACAATCCCGTCAACCCGCCAATCGTGAACAGCGCCAGAAATCCCAGCGCATAGAGAAACGGCGTGTCGAAACGAATCGATCCACGGTAGAGCGTCGCCGTCCAGTTGAAGACCTTGATCGCCGACGGCACCGACACCAGAAAACTGAGCAATGAAAACACGAGCCCCGCATAAACCGATTGGCTGCTCACGAACATGTGATGCCCCCACACGAGAAATCCGAGCGCCGCAATCGCGAGGATCGCTATCGCCATCACTTTGTACCCGAATATTTTTTTCCGTGAAAAGCACGTGATGATTTCGCTCACCACGCCCATGCCGGGCAGAATCATGATGTATACGGCTGGATGGGAATAGAACCAGAAGAGATGCTGAAACAGCAGCGGGTCGCCGCCCAACTTGGGATCGAAAATCCCAACGCCCCAGAAACGTTCGAGCATGATCAGTAACAATGTGATCGCGAGCACCGGCGTCGCCAATACCAGGATGATACTGGTGGCGTAAATCGACCAGGCAAACAGCGGCAGGCGAAACCACGTCAATCCCGGCGCGCGGAGTTTGTGCACCGTCACGATAAAATTGAGCCCCGTCGCGATCGACGAGAAACCCGCGATAAAAACCCCGGAAGCCATCAGCATCACATTGCCATTCGAATACGTACTGCTGTACGGCGTATAAAACGTCCAACCCGTGTCCACGCCACCAACGACAATTGCATACAACACCAGCAGGCCGCCCGTCACAAAAATATACCAGCTCGCCAGATTGAGTCGGGGGAACGCGACGTCGCGAGCGCCGAGCATCAGCGGCAGCACGAAATTCCCCAGCACCGCCGGAATCGACGGAATCAGAAAAAACCAAACCATCAGGACGCCGTGCAGCGTGAACAGCCGGTTATACATATCGGAAACCACGAGATCGCCCTGCGGTGTCAGCAGTTCCCAGCGCATCAGTGCCGCCGCCGCCGCTGCAATCGAAAAGAAAAAGGTGATCGAAACAAGATAGAGCAACGCAATCCGCTTATGGTCGTGCGTCGTCAGCCACGATCGTAGTGAGTAATCCCGGTTGAAATAGTTTTCCGATCGGGAAACGTCCATCGTCGTGGATTCAGTTGCGGCGGGTTTCATAGCGCGGGAGCGGTGGCCGACGGCGGCGGTTGGGTTCCGAGTAACTTGAGATAGGCAATGAGATCAATGAGGTCGCCCTCGGGAATCACGCCCTGAAAAGCCGGCATCAACGCCGCATAACCCGCGGCGATGTGTTGTTTGGGCAACAGGATCGAATCCCGCAGATACTTGTCGTCGGCAAAAATTATTTTTCCGTTTTCCACTGGCACCGGATGACCGGCTAATCCTTCAAGTCGCGGCGCCCGCACGGCGGAATTTCCCGCATGACAGCCACTGCAACCGTAGCGAATGAAAAGCTGACGTCCCCTGATCGACGACTCGGCCGCATTCGCCGCGCCCCCGGCCAGCCACTTCGCATAGTCTTGCGGTGTTTGCACAATCACCTGTCCGCCCATCTCGGAGTGTTTCGTGCCGCAATACTGATCGCAATAAATCGGATAGCGGCCAACCTTTGTCGCCTCGAACCACGCAGTGACCGTTTTTCCGGGCACAACATCCTGCTTCAACCGAAACGCCGGAACCGCGAAACTATGGATCACATCCTCCGAGGAAAGGTGCAGCACGATCGCCTGGTTGACGGGCACATGCAGCTCCGCGAGTTCACGCCGCCCGTCGGGATGCCGGATGTCCCACATCCATTGCCGCCCGATTACGTCCACTTCCGCTGCTCCGGGCGGGATTTCCGCCCGATGCAGATAAATTCGCGCCCCCCAGAAAAAGAAAACCAGAAAGATGAGCGTGGTGGCAGTGATCCAGGTCGCTTCAAACTTCCAGGTGGCAACCCGCACCGGCGGCCGCGGCGCAGGCGAACCGCGGCGATACCGCACGAGAAAGACGACGATCGCCACGGTCAGGCCGGCAACGACAACCGTGCTCGTCAGAAGCAGGGCGAGAAATACTGCGTCCACTTCCGGCGCAATCCGGCTCGCCGTCGGCAGGACGCCGTCAATCATCGCCAGACATTCGGGGTTTATCATCGTCATGCGCCCTCCCCGTTTCCTTGTTGCCGCAGCGCCTTTCGCTCCAACCACAGCATCCGCCCAATGCCAGATGCCAGCGATGTCACGGTCAGGACGACCGCGATACTCAAAATTCGCCAGATCAGCAAACCGTAGGGTCCGGAAATCCCCTCGCCGCGAAAACACACGAGCAGCAAGTCCACGACTTTTTCGCCGATCCCATTGTGGCGTGCGCGCGAAATCGCCGCTGCCACTTCCTTCGGCGAAAAGTCCACGCCGGGGAAATACGCCGAAATCCGGCCCTGCGGCGTCACCACGAGAAATCCACTGGGGTGCGCGTAAAGTTTTGAGCGTGGATCGTAGGTGAAATGAAATCCCGCGGCGTCGGCTGTGCGTTTGATCGCGTCGGTGGTCCCGGTCAGATAATGCCAGCCGGCGGATGCCTCCCTCCGGCCATAGTGGCCAACCGCTTCGTTCCGACTGTGGGCGGAATCGCTCGACGGTTCCGCTGGATCAATACTCACCATGATGACATCGAAGTCCCTCCCCGCCGTTGGCTCCAGTTCGCGCAACGACGCGACCATACCCTCCGACACCACCGAGCAAAGCTGCGGACAACGGGCATAACCGAACCACAGCACGACCGGCTTACCCTGAAACCAATTGCCCAGCACCTGTTCCTTTCCGTCGGTGTCCTTGAAGTGCACGTCGAGCGGCAGCATTTCGCCCAGCCGCTGTTCGAAACTAACGCCGGGCACGAACGCAGCTCGCAGGCAGGGGACTGCGGCGACCATCAGGACCAACAAAATCAAACGAGGTTTCATGGTTTTTTGAGTTCGGGGTTTTCCGCGCCTCGCGCCATCAGTTCCATCGCGCGTTCAATCGGGATTCTCACGAGGCCGTTCTTCCGATCCACCCAGGCGTAACCTTCGAGATGTTCATGAACCAGTTCATCCTGCTCGCTCCAGTCCCCTACGATGGTGGATTTGTCTTCCGGGCCATGGGTAAATGACATTTGCGCCGGCTCTTGCGGCGGACGAATCGACCCACTTCGATAAACAAAAGCGGCAACGGCCAAACTGAACACAATCCCGCCCACCAGTACGCCGACGCCGGCCAAAACCTGGGGCACGCGGGCTTCGCTGGTTTCGTAAGCCGGCTTCTCGATTGCCGTGCTCATCTGTCGATCTCCTTTCGCGCAAGGGCGAGATAGCGGTTGATGAAGAGCCCGCCAACCGCGCAAATCAGCACCAACGCCAGCCACGGTGTCGCCGCGGACGAATCGGGAAACGCGCCGAGCACCATCCAAGCCGTGTGCAGCGACTGACCACCCGCCAGCACGATCGCGACAATGGCGAGCGGACGGCGTTTTTGTTTCGCCCGGCGCGAAAGCAACACGATCAGCGGCGCCAGAAATTCGACCGCCACCAGCGTCAGCGGTACGCAACGCCAGAACCCATGCATGCGGCGGGTGTACCAGAGTGCTTCCTCGGGGAGATTGCCGGACCACACGATCAAATATTGCGCGAATGCCACGTAACACCAGAACATCGCCGTCGCAAAAAGCAGCGAGCCCCAGTCAATGCCGAGGAAACGACGATAACCGACCGGTTGCGCGGGATTCCCTCCGGCGAAAAGCGCGCAAATAATCGCCACCGCCAGCCCTGTCACCGCCTGGCCACAAAGCCACACGACGGGAAACGCCGTGGAATGCCAGTGCGGATCGAGCGACGCCAGCCAGTCATCGGCCAGGAGATGCGTCATGAAGAAAAGTACGATCGCGCCCGTCGGCCCGACCCAGCCCAATCCCACCGCCCGGCCTGACTTTGGCCACGCCTTTTGCATCCATCGGGAAAGCAGAAAAAACACGGCTCCGTACAAAACCGTTCTCAACGCAAACGCCGCCGGAGTGGCATAGCCAAATCCCGTGCCTGCGATGGGTTCGCGCAATCGTTCGCCGAGCAATGGCAGGGTCAACAGCCACATCCATGGCAGCAATCGGATTCCCGCCAAGAGGAAGGCGCGCAAATCCTGCGCCCACACGCCACCGGTCATCTGTTGAATTGTTCCAAACACCAGCGATCCGATGGCCGGTCCCACCCCAATGAGTACCGCACACCGCCACGCCGGTGCCAGTGCACTGGGAAACCGCCACGCCAAAATCACGCCCGGCACCAACGCGGCGAGACCGATGAACGCCGCGATCTGTTCACTCCGCCGAAAATGTGAGGCGTCCAATTTCATTGTTTTGCCAACTGGGTTTGTTCCTCAGGCGGCAGCGCACTCAAAATACTGTGTTGACTGAGCTGCAATGCGCGCACGTACGCCACCACCGCCCAACGATCATGCGAGGTGAGCCGATCGGCAAACGGCAACATCGCACCATAACCGCGTGTCATGACGTCATAGAAATGTCCATCGGGTGCATCGCGCAACCGGTCCTGATGGTAGGACGGCGGAGCAGGAAATCCGCGTCGTACCACAATCCCCTGACCATACCCATCGCGTCCGTGACACACGGCGCAGTAAATATCAAAACGTTCGCGCCCGCGCGCGAGCAGCTCACGCGTGACCGGCAGCGGATTTTTTGCCAACGGCTGTCCGTCCCGGAAGCCGGTGAACGCAGAATCACCCGGTGCTGGCGACCCTCGTGCCACGGTATGCGCCGGCGCCCTCCATACTGCCGGTGGATCCGTTTTTTCCAACGTTACATCCTTCGCGCCGCGCTGGCGCTGCATGTTATCGCAACCGCTCAACGCCACGATCAGCGCCACCAAAATCACCGCCACCGCCCTTCGCGTCCGCTCCTCCCGGTGGAACCCGACCTCCGGGCGGGTTGGTTTGAGCGAATGGCCGAAAATTCTCACATACATCCGGAAAACCCGCCCCGAGGTCAGGTTCCAACTTTTGCTTTTATCAGGCGCAGTTTTCATCGTGGCACCTCCGCGATCGATTCGGTTTTCAACGACTTCAGCAGGGCCAGCGCGGAAGCAGGCGAATACTTCGGGTCGTCCTCCCGCAACCAGAAGAAAAAACGATCCGTGCTCGCCCGCGAAAACTGCGGCACGGCAAAAACCGGATAATCGTAGCGCGGCAATCGGGCCCGCCAGAGAAAAGTCAAAATTCCCACGATCACTGCGCTTAGCACCCCGAGCTCAAAAGTCACCGGCACGAATGCCGGCCAGCTGAACAGCGGTCGTCCGCCGACATTGATGGGATACACGCGTGCCGCATACCATTGCATCCCAAAACCACCCGCCGCCCCGATTGCCGCCGCCGCCAGCATGACGCCCGGAATATTGGACGGTTTGCGCAGTTCCATCTCCTCCAATCCCTCGACGGGATAAGGGGCGAAGGTCTCGAACTGCGTGAAGCCCTCTTCCCTCGCCCGCTTTACCGCTTCAAGCAGATCGTCGGGTGCCGAAAATTCGGCGAGCAATCCATGATTCGACGATTTCATCCGTGGGTCTCCTTTTCAGCCACCAGGGAGCGCATTTCCATCATCGAGATCGCCGGCAAAAACCGCAGGAAGACAAAGAGCAGGGTGAGAAACAAGCCGCCGGTTCCGAGGAAGGTCGACCAGTCCCAGAATGTCGGTACATACATGCCCCACGACGACGGCAGATAGTCGCGGTGGAGACTCGTGACCACGATGATGAATCGTTCCAGCCACATGCCGACGTTCACCAGCAACGACACGATAAACAACACGACGGTATTTCGTCGCATCGCGCGAAACCAGAGAATCTGCGGCGACAGGACATTGCAGGCCATCAGCAGCCAGAACCAAAACGCATATGGACCCACCGCGCGATTGACCGACATGAACCGGTCGAAAATATCGCCGGCGCGCCATGCTTCGAAAAACTCCGCAAAATAGCCGTAGATCACGATCCACCCCATCGCCATCAGCACCTTCGCCATCAGTTCGAGGTGCCGGTCGGTGATGTATGCCTTCAATCCGTAGAATTTGCGCACGGGAATCGTGAGGGTGAGCACCATCGCGAATCCGGAAAAAATCGCGCCCGCCACGAAATACGGCGGGAAGATCGTCGAGTGCCAGCCGGGCAAATTCGCCACGGCGAAATCGAGCCCAACGATGCTGTGCACCGATACCACCAACGGAGCCGCCAGCCCTGCGAGCGTGAGATAAAGCCGCTCGTAATGCGCCCAATGTCGTCCGTCGCCGCGCCAGCCAAAACTCATCAGGCCGTAAATCCGTTTCTTCGCGAGGCTCGTGGCGCGATCGCGCATCGTCGCCAGATCCGGCAGCAGGCCGACGTACCAGAATAAGAGTGAAACGGTCGCGTAGGTTGAGACCGCAAATACATCCCAAATCAGGGGACTGCGAAACTGCGGCCAGAGTCCCATCGTGTCGGGATACGGAATCAACCAGTAAAAAAACTGCGGCCGGCCAAGATGAAGAATCGGATAAATCCCCGCGCACGCCACGGCGAACAGCGTCATCGCCTCCGTGAACCGGCTGATCGACGTGCGCCAGCGTTGATAGAGCAACAACAGAATCGCCGAGATAAACGTCCCGGCGTGGCCGATGCCGATCCACCAGACAAAATTCACAATGGCAAAGCCCCATGCAACCGGCATGTTGATGCCCCACACGCCGACTCCGCGCAAAAAAAGCCAGCCGATCGAAACCATCAACGCCAGCAGGCCCGCGAAACCCACCAGAAACCCCGTCCACCAAAAACGCGGTGACGGATGCTTCAACGGAACCCGCGCAACACCTTCTGTAACGCTGGCAAAGGTTTCCCCCGCCCACGCTGGATTCGGGATGTCGGAAACCTCCTCTGATGTTGCCTTCGGTATCATGAGGGGATGGTTCGCTCGGTGGCCACGTCCGCCGGCACGATTTTTGCGAGGTACGTCGTGCGCGGCCGGGTATCGAGTTCACCAAGCAGCGCATACGAGATGGCCTCGCGCTTCCGTTGCACCACCCGGCTTTGCGGATCGTTGAGATCGCCAAAAATAATCGCCTCCGCCGGACAAGCCTGCTGGCACGCCGGACGAATCTCGCCATCACGGATCCGGCGGTTTTCCTTCTCCGCGGCAATCCGTCCCGCGTTGATTCGCTGCACGCAATACGTGCATTTCTCCATCACGCCCCGCTCACGCACTGTGACATCGGGATTCGTCTGCAAATAAACCGGCGAGCCGGCCGGAGCCCGATAATCGAGAAAATTAAAACGCCGCACTTTGTACGGACAATTATTGGAACAATACCGTGTCCCCACACAGCGGTTGTAAACCATGTCGTTCAGCCCTTCGCTCGTGTGCACCGTCGCCCCGACGGGACAAACCACTTCGCAGGGCGCATTTTCACAGTGCATGCAGGGCACAGGCTGATGGACCACACGAGGCGACGCGCCCTCACCAGTATAGTAGCGATCGATCCGGATCCAGTGCATCTCACGCCCGCGCGAGACCTGATCGCGTCCAACCACGGGAATGTTGTTTTCCGCCTGACATGCAACGACGCACGCGTTGCAACCGAAACAAGTGCTCAGATCGATCGACATTCCCCACGCGTAACTTTCGTATGGCCACGAAGGAAACAGCGACGCGGGATTCCGGCTCTCGGGCTGGCGACTGAGATCCGTCTCCTTCGTCATCCGCGCCAGGTCGCGTCCTTCCATCGTGAAATGTCGCTGCGTCGAAACAAGCGTTTGCCGGCGACCCGCACGCCGAATGGAGACGCCAGCCTGTTGCCAGAGGTTCGCAACGGTCCGCAAACGATAAGCTGAAAACCCCCGGTCGCGCGCAGTTTCACCGCCGTGCGTCCGGCCGTAGCCCAGCGCGACCGTGACGCAGTCGGCTGCCTGGCCGGGAAGAATCCAGACGGGTGCCTCAAGCTTCCGGCCGTTCGCTTCGCACACGATGACATCACCATTCTGCAACTCCATGCGTTTGGCCAAGGCAGCATCGATCAACGCCGCGTTTTCCCAAACCAAAGCGGTAAACGGCCGGGGCAGTTCCTGCAGCCAGGCGTTGTTCGCCCACCGGCCGTCCGAAACGCTGGCATCGGCTCGCACCAAAAGCGTCACGCCCCCTCTGGAATCGCTCCCGGTCAAAACGGGAAATATCCTCTCAACCGGAGACGACTTTGAAGCGGTTTCGCTTCTCACGTCACGCGTGGCGTCGACGACCCCGCGATTGAGCCATGCGTGCCACTGCGTTTCAAAGTCGCTTTCGTTGTCATTGTCGCGACGCCAGGTTCCGCGCACCAGATCGTAAGCGCCACTGCGCGCGCCTGTCCGTAGAAAATTCACCACTTCCCCGGTGGACCGGCTGTCATTCAATGGTTCGACAAGCGGCTGGAGCAGGGTTGCACTTCCGGAATACGCCCGGAGATCCGACCAGGTCTCCAGAAAATGCGACTGTGGGAGATGCCAGAGACAATGCTCTGCCGTCTCATCAACGTGACTGCCGAGATGCACGGTCCACGCAACCTGGCGAATCGCAGCCGTCACCTCAACATCCGCCGGAGCGGTATAAACGGGATTCGTTCCGAGAATGCACAGTCCGGATATTTTTCCGGCATCGATCGCCGCCACCATTTCCGTGAGTCCACCGCGACACAAAGGAGCACCGTCCGATCGCAGCGCCGGAGTATGATTCACCGTGTCACCACCGAAACGACGGTTAAAGACACCGGCCCATTGATGAAATTCAACGGGCATCTCCTCGCCCACGATGCACAGGATTTTTTTCTGACGCCCTCCGGCGAGATGGGCGGCGAGGGATAAGATGAATTCTCGTTCATCCACCGTGAAGCTGGCCGGTATTTCACTTCCATCCATCGAACGGGCAAGCGCGTTCAAGAGCGCCGGCATCCGCGACGGCGCGGCGGCGAGGCGCGCATCCGCCTGGGCGCCGGTAAGGGTAAACGTCGGCTCGATCGCAAAAAAACGATTCAGGTTGGCGCGACCGTTTTCCACCCGTCGCCGGGATGAAAACGCCCGCGCAAAACGAAGCGAGGACGGATGATGAAAAAGAAAATCGGATCCCACCGACAGAATAACATCCGCCGCGGCAAAATCGAAATCAGATTGCACGCCATCCTGGTCGAAGCGTGGTAGCGCAGTGTGTTGAAACCATTGCACCTCCGGCCACGCCTCGAGCAACGCACCGATCTCACGCAACTCCGTGGGCGATGTGGTGGGTTCCGTCAAGAGCGCGAATCCCGCGCCCCGCCGGGTTTTAATCTCAGGCAGGCGCCCGCTCCATTCCCGTTCAAATAGATCCCAGGTCGCGACCTGTCCTGCGCGCCTCGGCGCCGCCGAACGATCCGGATCGTAAAGCGAAAGAATCGCCGCCTGCGTCACGGCATCCGTAGCTCCGAGGCTTTCCGGATGATCCGGATTCCCCTCCAACTTCACCGGACGCCCGTGTACGGACCGCGCCAAAATCCCGCGCGCGTATCCCTGCCACGGCAGCGCGGTCGCGTACCACATCACGTCGGGCGATGGCGTCATTTCGGGCGGGATCACGTACGGAACGATTTTCTCCTGCGTGGGCCGTCCGCACGCCGTCAGGCCCGCGAGCGCTAACGACGCGCCCATCAATTGCAGAAATTCGCGCCGGCTCAGATCGGCCGGCCAATGCGTCGCGCCGGGAAAAAACTCCGCGGTTCGCCGGGGTCCCGGGTCGTGTCCGATTGGTTTATGGCAATGTTCGGACATGGTTCAATGATGGCAGGTCGAACAACTCGTGAGCGGCGCCGGATGAACCACGGGAAGCGTCGTCGCTTCGCTGGTGGCCGTTGGGCCGGCATCGCGCGACAGCGAGACTGGCCGCGATGAAAACACTTTCGACGCCGGGACTTGGTGAGGCTCGGGATTCCGATGACAGTCGAGACACTCCCGCATGGTGAGTTCATGTGCCTTCGCCGTGAGTGCCATGGTTGTGACGTCGCCGTGACAGCTCGCACAAGCGATTCCTTTTGCGATATGGATCGAGTGATTGAAATGGACATGATCCGGCAGCGTGGCGACCTGCGTCCAGACGAGCGGCTTGTTTTCTTCCGCGCTGATCATAACCGGCCGCAACATCGGTTCGTCGCGGAAAAGTTGCGAGTGACAGGTCAGGCAGGTCTGCGTCGATGGCATGCCAGCGTTGGCGGACGTCTCAACCGTCGTGTGACAGAAACGACAATCGATCCGCAATTCGCCGGCATGGTGGCGATGGCTGAACAACACCGGCTGATCCGGCGCGATGCCAATGCGATTCCAATATGGCGAATGAAAATATTCGTAGGTCGTGTAAGCCGCCGCGCTTCCCGCAATCCCAAGCCCCAGCAGCGCGATGCGAACGGCATGCGTGGCCCGCGCGGTGAACAATGGGCGGTGCGATGGATCATTCGGTGGCGCTGGCTGCATGGCAGAACTTCATATCGGATCGCTTACGTTGTCGGACTCGAATGGATGACCACCGCGAAATCGCGTCCTTCCCACTTCTCCTGCCATCGAAAGGTAAAGGTCACGTTTGCACCCGAAGGCAGGCGGTTTGTTTCCAGATCGGCAAACCAACAGCCCAAACCTGTGCTCCGCATTTCAACATCACCGGTGGAATTCCATCCGTCAGCACTCCAATGAACGCCACCAGGAGCCGCCACAATGAGCCGAAGCTTTTTCCCAACCTCGATCGCCGCCAACTGGTGGGCAAAGGTCCACATCTCGACCGTGCTCCTCGTTTTGCTTTTGACGTAACGCTGATAAACCGGCTCGGGCCGGTCAAAGCAGACGCCGTCCTTATGACTGCGTACCAACGAAAGATATTCCGCGTGTGCCCAGCACAGCGGCATTGCGGAGCCGGTCGGTTGACCGAAAATCATCCTGCCATCCGGCAGATCGGGTGCATCCCACACTTGCTCCGGCAACATGCCGCCCGCGTTCGAAAATTTTTCCATCGCGGTAATCAGCGGGGAAGGATCGCGCCCGGCCGCAATTTCGTAGTGCCCGCGCTCGCCCGTGAGAATCGGCCACGACCTGCCCTCACCCGTCCCGTCATAGGCCGAGCCGTCCGGCTTCTGCCCGTAACCGTCGAAATTGTACCTCCGCCAACACGGGCCCTGCGGAAGCTCGCGTTTCAAAATTGCATCAAGCACCGCGACGGAATCGGTCACCAGCGGATCGAGCGCATCGCGAATACCCAGTCGCACCAGATGCAAAAAATCCCCGCCCACGATATTGCGCGCCGGATGCGTTCCGCCGCCATTCGCAATATTTATTGTCGCGTGGTCGGGATCAGGTGCAGCCAGTGGATCGGCCGGGGCGGCCGGCGTGATGCGAATATAATGCCGCGGCCGGCCCGAAACCAATTCGCCGCAGGTCGTGCTCGTCCAGTCGTCGACGTGCGTGTTGAGCCAGTCGGCATAATCCAGGAGTAAGCGCGCCGCGACCTCGTCGCTGCGCTGATGGGCAAACTCCGCCGCGCACACCAACGCAGCGATCAAAGTGGCAATCGTCGACGGGGAATAACCGGAGTTTTCCTCCCAACGTTCCTGGCCGGTGACCGGTCCATGCAAAATCAAATAGCTCGCCGCCCGCGAAACCAGCGTCCATGGATCGAATTGTCGGAGGCCATTCGCCTCGTGCAGGCGCCACGCCAGCAGCACCGGCACCGCCACCTCGTCGAGCTGGATGCCGTGCCAGTAAGCCTTGCCGCTGATGGAACTGTTTTGCGGCAGACTGCCGTCGTCCCCCTGGATGCACGCGAGCCAGATCAAAGCGCGCAAAGGACTCTCGGTCTGGCCGCAGGCGAGCAGCGCCGTGGCGGTCTGGACCATGTCGCGCGTCCAGACCAAATGATAACCACCCCGGTCGCTGTCGTCCTTCGTTTCTCCCCACGGGATGCTCAATGACGCGACAAAGGCACCGGGAAACACTTTATCCTCGTGGGCCAGCAGCACGCACTGGCTCAATCGCACCATCGAGTTGCCCTCATCCGTGGGTGCTTCCAAGGCGTTTTTCGCACGCGTGCGCTGCCATTGGGTGACGTATTTTTCCCGCTGGGCGGCAAACGGCGTGGCAAACGCCTGCAACAGCGCGGTGCTCGCGCTGCGCACGCTAAATCCGAAGGCCACCGCCAGGGTGAAATCAAGTCCGCGCGACAGATCGATTTCGCCGATCATCGCGAGATTGCTGTTTTTCACGCCATCGTACTGCCAGTCCATCGTGAAATTATCCATGAGGTCGCGCCAACCGTCGCTCTCGCCCACGCATCCGATCGAGCGGCGGGTGAAATCGGGTGCGCAACCAAACATGAGGTGCACATCCTTGCGGTGCGCGTGCAGCAGCGCACGGCCGCCCACCTCGCAACAGTTGGCGGAATTATTGCTGCCGGTGCCGTCGAGATGCGGGGCCAACAACGCATAAGCGCGGAGTTTTCCCCTGAGCGAGTCATCGAGAATCTCCAATTTAATATCGATCAACACCACCGACGAATGAGCCTCGCCGATGATTTCCTTCGTGATCCGATATCGACCGTTGCGTTCGTTGCTCACGATGCGGCAGAGCAGCGCGTTCTGCTCCGGATATTCGGTGTGGTGGTCGAGATCGCGTTTCTCCTCGTGGCAGAACGTCTCACCGTCAGTGATCAGAAGCTGCAGATCCCGGGTATTGGGCGTGTCGACGTGCGGATAGTAGATCTCGTTGACGATGCCATGGCTCAGCGTGAACCAGACATGGGAACCTGTTGAATACGCAGTGCCGATGGCGTCCTTGGCGCTTGAGGTCCAGCGAGGCTGGATGCCGGGCGCGCCCGGCGCAGGATTGGTTAAAGGAGCATCCATGAGAAATGAGGCCGCTTTGCCGTCGCTCAACCGCCGTGCGCAAAATCCGGAAAATCGGTCATCCCGCCATCGACGAAAACGGTTCGGCCGGTCACATAATTCGAAACATCGGAAACCAACACGACGACCATTCGCGCGATTTCCTCGGGCTTGCCCATGCGGTTCAGGGGAATTTTCCTGAGCAAATCCTTCATCATTTTCGGCGATTCCCAAACGGAACGATTGATGTTCGTTTTGATCGCGCCCGGCGCCAGCGCCAGCACGCGAATGCCGTGCGGCGCCGCCTCCTGCGCAAGCGTCTTCGTCATCATGCCCACCGCCGCCTTGCTCGCCGTGTAAGCGCTGTAACCGGACCAGGCGATCTCCTCGTGCACCGAGCTGATCCCCAGAATCACGCCCCGCTTCCTCGGCACCATGCGTCTCAACGCCTCGCTGGCGCAATAGAACGCGCCAAACAAATTGACCTCGATCACTTTTCGCCAGTCCTCGAAATTGGTCTCCCAACTCATCGCGCGTTTGCCGTCCATGCCCGCATTGTTGATCAGGATGTCGATTCCACCCCATTCCTCGTCGATTTTTTTGAACATCGCAGCCACGGCGCCGGGGTCGGAAATGTCGGCTTGGATCGCGAGGCCTTTTCCCCGGCGCTTTTTGAGCGAATGCACCACTGCGGCGGCGGCTTTCTGATGGTTGATATAATTGATCGCCACATCCGCTCCGGCCGCCGCGAGGGCGATGGCGATGGCATGACCGATTCCCGAACTGCCGCCCGTCACAAGGGCGCGTTTACCTTTAAGATCTATTTTCATAATATTCCTTCAACTGTTGTTCGTTGGTGGGATCTTCCCCGGGATTCGCCGACCGCTTGAGCCGGAGTTGAACAATGTTCGGCGAGAAAAAAAGACTCAACGCCCACTCCATCGCCACCTCGAGTTTTCGGCCCAGCGTGGGAAGCTTCCAGAGATAGACGCCGCGCCACAGGAACCACGCGGGGAAGCCCCACAATCGGATCCCGTAAATTTCAGCCACGGCATTGCGGTGGCCGATGGAAGCGAGCAATCCGCGGGGCCGAAACGAAAACGGCGCGGTGGGTTTGCCGTCCAACGCCCGTTGCAGGTTTTTTGCGAGTTGCATCGCCTGCTGCAGGGCAAACTGCGCCGTCGCCGGCGACGGCCGGTGATCGAATGCATTCGGAATCATCGCGCAGTCACCGAGCGCCCAGAGATCCTCCGTTCCCGTGACGCGCATATCCGCATCGGTCGGCAGCCGGCCTTTTTCGAGCGGCAAATCCAGCGCCTTGATCATCGGCTGCGTTTCGGTGCCGATGGTGCAAACGACCATTCCGGCCGGGATGCTTTCCCCCGAGTTGAGTTTCACTGCGGTCGGGGTCACTTCCTTCGCACCGACCTCGAGTTGGACGTCAATTTCGTTCTGCCGGAGTTTCTTCAGCGCGAATTCGGAAAGCGCCTGGTGATTCAGCTCGGGCAAAATCCGGTCACGCTTTTGCAGCAAATGAATCTTGCGCGGCACCTTCGCCAACTCGGGATAGTAAGTGTGGATCGCCTGCATGAGGTCTGAAATGTGTCCGGCAACTTCCACCCCGCTGAATCCACCGCCGATCACCACGACCGAGAGCAACCGTCGCCGCGTCTCGGGATCGGTTTCCACCGCGGCCGCCTCGAAATTTCCAATCAGGTCATTTCCGAGCGCGATCGCGTCCATCACCGTCTTCAAGGCATATCCGCGATCCGAAAGTCCCGGGATCTCCCCAACGTTTACCCGCGAACCGCACGCGAGAACGAGATGAGTATAGGGGAGCGTCGCCTCCTCCCCATTCGCCAATGCGTAGTGCGCCGTGTTATGTTCTCGATCGACGCGGGTGACTTGCGCCTCCAACCAGCGGGTTTTCCTGGTGAGCTCCCTTCCGGCTACCACGACATGCAGCGGTGAAATGGTCCGGCCCACCACTTCGGGCAGCATCGGGGTAAACACGAGATGGTTGTCCGCGCTGATCACTACGATCTCCACTGCTCCCGGCAGATTTCGCTCCAAGTGTTGCGCCAGGGTCACGCCGGCAAAACCGCCGCCCACAATCAAAATTCGTTTGGTCACTTTCATGATGACGACGACAGGACGATTGCATTACCAAACGGAAAAAAAAGAATCCGGATCCCGCCCCCCGTTCTGCTTCGCGGGTGAGACCAAAAAATAAACGCCTCCCAACTCAAAAAAAACGGAGAAGAAGCGCCGGTGGATACCGGAAAAAACCTTCGCGCAAGGGACGTCCGATTCGGCGGGCAAATCGAAAGAAAAAGCAAGAAGGTCACTTGGTAGTGACCGACTTTCGTTTTACCAGTTCCCCTTGCAGCCTGAATACTTTGGGAAATTAAAGCAGACCCGGTCGATCCCGGAATATTCAGGATGCACCAAATCGGTTTCTCCTGCGTGGTGGCTGGTTCAGCTGACGGTAACCGGCCGCCACAAGGAACTATCCCGGAAAAACATTTGCGGGCATTCCCTGCACGCCCGGTTTACAGGCAAACAGACTTCCCGAAAGCGGATAACTTTTCAAGTCACGCGCGCTCATCGTTTCCCGTGCGGTCGTGATATAGAGCGTATCAAGTTTCACGCCGCCAAAGGCACAATCTGTCGCACGCGGCACAGGAAGACTCAGCACTCGTTCCACTTTTCCACCCGGATCGTGGCGCCAGATCTGTCCGAGCCCGACCACACAACTCCATACAAAACCCTTTTCGTCCACGGTCATCCCATCGGGAAAACCACCGGACCTTGGATTGACCCGGGCAAACACGCGACGCCGCGACAACGTCCCTCCACGCGAACTAAAATCATAGGCATAAATCGCATACCTGAAACTCTCGGTATGATAGAAGGTTCTCCCATCCGGACTCCATCCGCAGCCATTGGAACACACCACTTTGGATCGCATCGTCCGGATCTTCCGTTCGGGATCGATACGAAACAGATGACCGGAGGGAGCTTTCCATTTCACCGCGTTCATCGTCCCGGCCCAGTAATTTCCGCCCGGATCGCATTTGCCATCGTTAAAGCGATTGTTCGGCAGACGTGCATCCACCGCTCCAATTCGCTGAAGCTGGCCTGCGCCGGGATCGAAAAGCGCGAAACTTTTCTTCAATGTAAGCAATAATCCGCCATTTTTTCGAAACGCAAAGCTGGTGACGATTTCAGGCAGGGAAAAACTCTCGTTTCGGCCTGTCGATGGATTAAAGCGGTGCAATTTCCGCTTTTGAATGTCGATCCAGTAGAGTCGTTGCTCTTTTGCGTGCCAAAGCGGGGATTCACCCACGATCGCTTTGTGGCGTAAAACACAGCTGGGAGCGGCGGCAATGGCAATCGATCGACTCATTCGTGGCTTGGATTCGTTATGCGCTCACTGCGGTTTATTTCATCCGCTCGATCAGATGATCCGCCACGCGAATGGCATTGGCGACGATCGTGAGCGACGGATTGACCGCACCACACGACGGGAAAAAGGATCCATCGACCACGTAGAGGTTATCGACGTCGTGCGTGCGACAATCGAGGTTCAGGACCGATTGCGCGGGATCGCTTCCGAAGCGGCACGTACCGTTTTGATGGCCCACTCCCTCCAGCAAAATGCGTTTCTTAAAATAAGCATGCAAGTCCACGACATGTTCAAGCGCGTCGATTTTCTTCAACACTTCCGTCCAACGGGACATGAGGCGCTTGAACGACTCGGTATTGTTCGGGGTGTATTCCAACCGGATCGCGCCGTCGACGATCCGGACACGATTGTCGGGACTCGCCAAATCTTCGGTCGTGAGCCACCATGGAACTGCATGGGTTTTCATGCGTTTGAGCACAAAATCAGGCGTCATCGGCGGGGCATCGCCTTCCATCATCTCGTATTGAAACGATCCGATCGGCTGGATGTTGCCCATGGGGAAATCATAGTCCTTTTCGCCGAAATAAAAATCGTTCAACGAAAATGTTTTCATGTAACGACTCGGGTTCGGCGAGCGGGTGATGGCGAGGATGGCACCCGACTGGTGAAACATGAAATTGCGCCCAACGAGATCGGAACTGTTGGCCAACCCGCGCGGGTGCCGGTCGCACGCGCTTTTTAAAAGCAACGCGGCCGAATTGATCGCGCCGCAGCAGACCGCGACGATATCTGCGGTAAATCGCTGCGCGGGTTGTGCGCCATCGAGCTCGACCTCGACGCTCTCAATCGCCCGGCCGGAAGCATTGGTGATGAGCTTTGTCACTTTCGCCTGGGTCAGCAGCGTGACGTTTGGCCGGTGCATCACCGGCCGCACACAATCCACGTCCGCATCCGCCTTGCCGTCGACCAGGCACGGATAGCCATCGCAAGTATCGCAGCGAATGCACGCGCTCTCGACCATGTTTGCCTCGTTTAACTTGAGACCGAGCGGGGTTGGAAACGGCTTAAACCCCAAGGTTCGCACTTCATCCTCAATCTCCTGCATGCGCGGCTCGCTGGAAACCGCCGGGAAAGGAAATTCCTGGCTGCGCCGTGGTTCGGTGGGATCGATTCCACCGCGACCATGCACACTGAACAGGCGCTCTGCGCGGCAATAATAAGGCTCGAATTCGTCGTATTTCACCGGCCATTCCGGGGAAATTCCCCCGCGATGTTCCAGCCGCTCGAAATCCTCGGCTCGCAGGCGAAAAAGGGCTGCGCCGTAAACCTTGGTATTGCCTCCGACCCAATAGCCGGTCCCGGGGTGCAGAGGCTTGCCTTCCTTGTCGCTCCACACTTCCCTGGTGTGGTAACGGTTTTCGAGAAAAACGCTCTTGGTGTCCCAGTTGGCTTTTTCTGTCGGCAGGAACGCACCGCGCTCAAGCACCAATATTTTTTTGCCGGCGACGGCGAGTTGATGCGCAAGCGTCCCGCCCCCTGCTCCCGTGCCGATGATGATGACGTCGTAGTGAGTATTCAAAGTAATCCGGTTGAAACGAACGGCTGCGGAAACGGCTGTGGCGACCATTCAGCCAACACAATCCTTCTTTGATTTGGACACCGATCTCGGTCGTTGGGTCGCACCAATCTGTCATTTTTTCGAAATCGCCCTGCAGAAATACCCGACCGGGAGGGCAGGCGAAACCTGTCACCCGCCGAACATGCGGTGGCGAACCTTTCCGCACCACATCTGTCGTAAAAACATGAACGCTGGCGCTCCTTTTTTGCCCGACAACGCTTGGCCTTATGGCGGAAAATAAAAACGGGGTCCGCTATATCTTAATCGCACTTTGCCTGGTGGCACTGGCGGTCATTCTTTGGAAAATAAGCGGCGTCGTGACAGTCGCCTTTGGTGGGATCGTGGGTGCGGCAGTGTTGCGCGGACTAGCCCTGCCGCTCTCGCGGCGCACCAAACTTTCGGAGGGTTGGTCCATCACCATCGTTCTGATCGGATTAATTGTGATATTCGGTTTAACCGGGTATCTCTTCGGCCAGCAGATTGCCGATCAAACCACCCAGTTGGAGCGCTTGGTTCCGCAAGCCGTTCGTGACATCACCACTTCGCTGCAAAAATCGAAACTCGGCAGTACGTTGGTCGAGCGCGTGAAGCAATCCGCCGACGATTCCTCAGTGCTGTCGCACCTGGGATTGGCCGCCGGCGCCTTGGTGGGTGGGATCGCAGATGCATTGCTGATCTTTTTTCTCAGCGTGTATTTTGCATATAATCCGCGCGAATATCTCGATGGGTTTCTTCGTCTGGTACCGCCGCGCTACCGTCGCCGGGTCGAATCGGCGCTGGTCGATTCTGGTGAGGCACTGTTGAAATGGCTGCTCGCCCAACTCTCCGCCATGGTGGTGATCGGCCTCCTCGTGGGCACCGGAATGGCGTTTCTCGGCTTGCCGCTCGCCCTCTTGCTCGGCGTGGTTGCCGGCCTGCTCGAATTCATCCCCGTGGTGGGTGCGTTGTTATTCACCATTCCGGGAGTGCTGGTGGCATTTACGCAAGGCCCGGAAACGGCGCTGTACGCTCTGTTGATTTATGTCGGGGTACAGCAACTCGAAAGTAATGTCGTGATCCCCTTGTTTCAACGCTGGGCAGTACGCCTTCCGCCAGCCATCACGCTCCTTTCCGTCGTGATCGGTGGCATCCTGCTCAGTGCGCCCGGCGTCGTATTCGCCACTCCCCTCACCGTCGTCGTGATGACGCTCGTCAAACATTTGTACGTGGAGGACATGCTGGAGCACCAGCGCCGCAAACCTGTGTAAGTCCCATCGGAATATTCCCGATTCCGATTTTAACCAATGAGGGCTATTATTCACCATGCGCTTGAACCTTAAACAACTCTACGGTCGGAAACTTGGCGCCGATGACGGCGAATTCGGCCACGTCAAGGACGTCTATTTTGACGATCAATCATGGAAGATTCGCTATTTGGTCGCCGACACCGGCTCGTGGCTGAGCGGACGTCAGGTGCTTCTCTCTCCTCACGCGTTCGAAATAACTGCCCTCACCGCCAACCCGCCCAGCCATCGTGCGCTCCCGGTGAATCTCACGCGAAAGCAGATCGAGGATAGCCCCTCCATCGAAAGTCACCGTCCGATCTCGCGGCAGTTTGAAGAGGAATATTACGCCTACTACGGATGGCCGATCTATTGGCAGGCCGCGGCAATCTTAACCGGGGCGGGTGTTCCACCGCTCGCAACTTCACCGACGGAGGCCACTCATCACGGTCACAACCAGCGCGACGATCTTCACCTGCGCAGTACGAAGGCGACCACCGGCTTCCACGTCAAAGGCAAGGATGCGACCGTTGGCACGGTGGACGACTTCATCGTGGACCCGAAAAAATGGACCATCCCTGAAATTGCCGTCGAAGCCGGCCACTGGTACGACGGGAAGACCATCCTGCTTTCCACGGCAAAAGTCAGCGAAATCAGCTACGAGGATTCCACCGTGACGACAGGACTTACCATGAAGGAACTGGCGCGGCCACGAGCATGACTTTTTTCCTCGCGGACGGTGACTTCGTTTCGGCCGCTTCAATCGACCTTGTGGTATTCCCGGATGAATTTCGCGAGCTCCCGGTCACCAGCGTATGGGCTCCCCGTTAACCCATCAATCATTCCGTTTTGGTCTTTGCCGGAACGATTTTGCCCCAGCTTGAATTTTGCCTCCAGTCTGGTCACCCGGATTGAAAACCCGATGATCGCGTTCAAGAGTGCGTCCAATGCTTCCCCGGAAAGATTCATGCGCCACGGCTCACTCATGGCCGACTCGTACTTTTCAGTTGTGTAATTTAGAATTTGTCGGACGACCCGTTTCTCCGATTCGATCCTGGGAATTCCATAGGCGTGAACCGTCGTGTAATTCCAGGTCGGAACCCCGCCCTTGGTCTCGTACCATGAGGGGCTGATATACGCATGCGGTCCTTGGAAAATACAAAGAATTTCCCGGCTCCCATCGAAATGCTTCCACTGTTCATTGGCACGAGCCATGTGACCTCGGAGCACATCCCCGTTCTCACCTTCATCGAGCAAAACAGGCAGGTGGCTCGCATAGGGTGTCCCATCAACCGTGCTAATCACCGACGCAAAGCCATGTGCCTGGATAAAGCGTCTTACCACGGAAATATCATCCACTTTAAAACTCGACGGAATATACATGCTGCAAATCGATAAAAAATTATGCTCTCATGCGATTCCGAATCATCAATCCACCAACACAGTTAAAGAACATTCTGCGATGACGTGGGTGATATTTCAGACCATGAACGGCACGCCGAAGAAAAGCGGACGCAAACCAGAAAGATCGCGTATCGAGTGGTGGCATCAGGAGTGCCTTAGGACGGTGGATCAAAAACAAAGGGCAATTCAGCCCCTGACTCCACGGCGACGGCGTTTCTTACCCGTGGCACGAATCGCCATTGCCGGAGTGCATCGATTGCCGCCACTCCGAACGCGGGGTCGGTTTCACTCGATACCACCGGGTCTACCACCGCGCCCCGGGTATCCACATGGAAGGCGACGACCGCTTTCCCTTTAACGCGGGGTTTTAAAGCCTTCGGATAGACTGCCTCGGAAACAAAAAGAGGCTGTAACTCGGCGTTTTGTTCCTTCGCGACGCGATCGGCCACCATCCGGTCCAACGCAGCCGTTCGCTCCCGCTCAGGAATCTCAGAATTGAGTGCTTCCATTCCATCCACGAAAATATGCAGACCGGCCAAACGCACTCCTCTCAGCTTTATGGCTGTTCTCTGGTCGATCGAAATCCGCTTTGTTCTGTGTGCATCGATGTGACCGATATCCACTGGGTAAAATACCGGTCCATCTTTTGAGCTCTTGAGCACCAGCAGCAGAATCACTTTGTTCAAGGTCTGGGGTGCCTCCAGGTCAGCTGTGAAAACAAACCGACCCGAATGGATCAAACGGGCACCGGCCGTGCCGTTGTCCGATATCGCCCGCGCTCCCTTGCTGAAAACAGGGTTTTGCACCGTCACCAAAACCGGAAAATAGGCCGTGGTCGTTTGGAGGGCAAAATGCGCGGCTTCATTGAAACCGATCCGCTTGCCGCCGTCGACAATCACGGCGGTATCTCCATCCGCACTCCGCACCCGCTCCATTTTTCCATCGTTTTCGATGAAGAACAAATTCTGGGCAACCAGCGGCCTGGAAAAGATCACCATCGTCAGTAGTATCCAAAAACCACGATGCCAAATCGCACGCGGACGATGCATCGGTCGACCTTGGGGTAGGTAACGCATCCGCCAGTCTCTACGCGCGCTGAACCATTCAGTCAAAACGAAACCCCGTGATTAATGTCGGTCACGCCGGAATCAGAGTCACCTGCTCGTCCAATCTGAACGTAAAAGGCGTCCGGCAACGCAGTCGCCCAGGACGTCTAAAGAAATCCGACGCGTCGTCGTCACCCCAGCTTTTGTAACGCGATATATTTTTTGGCACTCCCTCTCCACCATTGTCCACATTACCCAGCCAAAACCTGCACCACTTGTCGCCAGATGCCAGCACCGGTGGCCTGTGGATTCGCGACCGGATAAAAGCGCAATCAAAACAAACACCGGTGGACCCCAGCGCAAAATCTCCACTTGGAAGACCAACTCTCCATTTTATTTCCAGCGCGTTACGGACCACCGTTTCATCTTCCGTGGCATTTCAGCGTTCACGGAAATTATCTTTTTGGGATAGACCGAAGTTCCGTAATCAGCCGACGAGCCTCCGCCACAAAATGAAACCAATGAGCGGAAGCAGGATCGCGCTGACAACTGCCAGTCCTCGTTTCTCTTTTCGCGAGAGCACCTCGCCGTGATCGTCGGACTCCGAAGCCGAACCTCTGGTCTCGAGCACCGCTACGAACAGGAGTGCAAAAATAGTCGCCGTCACGATCCACTGAGGAGGGCCGAAACCCGCCTGCACCGCACTTGAATATATCCAGTTCATTGCGGACCAGAGGATGAATCAGCAGGGGAAAAGATCAAGGACGTCATTACGGAAACCGCGAGGGTGGTTCCTTTTCTCCTTAAGCAAATCGCTCGCCAGGGCGACCGATCATGGGGCAGCATGGAACGCCCGCCCCATTGAAAGCGCTCTATCGATCGAACTTGTTTCACTCGTTACCCTCGCCTCGAAGTATTCTTGAATTTCTTGCCATGAAGAAAGCCGATTTCGATCCCCCGGTAAAACGCGCATACCAGTTGGGTCTCACCTGCACAGCAGCCCTTTGTTTCGTTTGTGGGTCGCGATCTAATGCCCAGTGTCCACTGCCCGATGACATTAAACTGACTCCTCCGTCGAACGAGGTCCCGCGGGACCTCGCCGCATTCGCCGGTGCTTGGGGCGGCGGCGCATGGGGCGGAAACTTGCCGACGTTCCTCGTGGTTGAACAGGTGAACGCGGATGGAAAGGTTACCGCCATCTATTCATCGGGAAACCAGGAGGGCACAAATTTGAAACCTGCCTGGATTCGTTTTACTGGAAAAATTTCGAATGGACGCCTGCATTTCGTCACGCCCCATGGAGCGATCATCGACTTTACCATCGAAAAGCGCGGTGTCTTGTATGGCCGCTATACCCACACCAAACATCCATCTTCGGTAGAGCTCACGCGTGTTAACGGCACGGCTAAAGGAGCGATTATCGCAGCAGCGGCTCGACCGGTTCCTTCAATTTGGGAAGAAGTTCGCATTCCCGAGCAGTCGAAGGTGGGGGCAACGGCGGGTAAAACATTAAGTCTTGATGCAACCATCTATCGCGCAGATCTGCCGGGACGGAATCCCGTTGTCATTTTTAACCACGGGTCGGCCGGTCGTGGCGTTGCCCCGGCTGTTTTCGTCAGCCATGCATGGGATCCGGCGCTCATCTTTCATTCGCTCGGCTACACCGTCGTGGTTCCCGTGCGCAAAGGGTACGGGAAATCCGAAGGCGCAAACATCGAGGAATCCACCGCGCCCCAGGGAATCCAACTGGATTCCGCGGTGGAGGATCTGGATGCAGTCGTCGAGTACCTGAAAGCTCAACCGCACGTTGACCCGACCCGGATCGTGTTGGCCGGCCAATCGCGCGGAGGATTTCTTTCGGTAGTCTACGCCGGACGCAATCCGGACAAAGTGACCGGCGTGTTGAACTTTGCCGGCGGCTGGTGGGGCGAACACATGCCCGGCGCCGATTTCAATCCGATACAATTTCGCCAAGCCGGCCGCACCGCAAAAGTTCCGATGCTCTGGCTCTACGCCGGCCACGATTCCTTCTATTCACTGGAGTATACCGAGAAAAATTTTCAGGAATTCCGT
Source organism: Lacunisphaera sp. (assembly GCA_036499685.1). Lineage (GTDB taxonomy): Bacteria > Verrucomicrobiota > Verrucomicrobiia > Opitutales > Opitutaceae > Lacunisphaera. The sequence goes on from DASYDH010000056.1 coordinate 25,848, forward strand.
GCCGCCGGCGGAAAGGGCCGGCTGCTTGAGGTACCGGAAATTCAAGGTGAAGGTCATTTCCTGATGAGCTGGCCGGAAAAATGGACGGACGCCGCGACTGCTTATTTGGACGGCATCGAGGGCGAAGGCTCAACTGCGGTGCACCGTCGTTAAACACCCGCGCTCAGCCGGTTCATTTATTTCCCTGGATTTCGCGCGCGGACAAAACCGGGTGTTTAACCTCCGGATTGGATTACGATTCCGGAGGTGACGAGGCGTGACGTTGTGCGTCGATCGCACAAACTTCGGAATTCTCTCCTGGCTCGATGATCAAGCATTTCCTTTTCATTCTTTGCATTTTCGCCGGCCTTTACCCGCCGTGCGCCAGGGCTGCGGAACGGCCATGGGACACCGGCTGGCGTTTTCATCCGGGTGACGTTCCCGGTGCGCAAGCCGCTGCATTTGCCGACGCCGACTGGCGTGCGATCCAACTGCCGCACGATTGGGGTATCGAAGGGAAAACCAATCCCGACGAGCCGGCGGCCGGGGGTGGTGGATTTTTTCCAACCGGGATCGGTTGGTATCGAAAGATCTTCACCGCGGCATCTTCATGGGGTGGCAAACTTGTCTGGATCGAATTCGACGGCGTCTATCGCCACAGCGAAGTTTGGATCAACGGCATCAGCCTCGGTGTCCGGCCCAACGGATTCGTCCCGTTTCGCTATGAAATTTCCGCCCACCTCGCGTTCGATCATCCCAACGTGATTGCGGTGCGGGTCGATAATTCCGCTCAGCCGAACTCGCGTTACTACACCGGCTCCGGCATCAACCGTCATGTCCGGTTGCGGATCGTCGATCCCCTGCACTTTGAACCGGACAGTCTCGTCGTGGTGACCGATCAGCTTTCAGCCGAATCCGCCCGACTCACCGTAAACGCAACCCTCGTCAACTCCATGGAACGAGGTGCGTCAGCCACGGTTCAAGTTCATCTTACCGACCACCAGGGCCACCCCGCCGGCACGGCGTCGGACACCCGGTTGCTCGACGCCGGCGCAAGCAGGCCATTCGCCCTCGAATTGAGCGTGGCCAAACCGCATGCGTGGTCGCCGGACACACCGGCGCTTTATACCGCATCGTTCGAACTCATTTCGGAGGGGAAACTCATCGAACGCGCCGACATCCCCGTCGGCCTGCGCACGATTCGCGTCTCGTCCGCAACTGGTTTCGAGTTGAACGGCACTCCGCTCAAGTTGCTGGGTGGAAACGTCCACGATGACAACGGCCCGCTCGGCACCGCCGCGTTTGACCGCGCCGAGGAACGCCGTGCCGAACTGCTCAAGGCTTCTGGCTTCAACGCCGTGCGGACCGCGCACAATCCGCCCGCGCCCGCGTTCCTCGCAGCCTGCGATCGACTCGGACTCCTCGTCATCGACGAGGCTTTCGACGGCTGGAAAAAGAAGAAACTCGCGCAGGACTACAGCCGGGATTTCGACGTGTGGTGGCAACGTGATTTGGACGCGATGATCCTCCGTGATCGCAATCATCCGTCGGTGGTGATGTGGGACATCGGCAACGAGCCCTATGAACGCGGCTCACCTTCCGGCGCGATCATCGCGCACTCCCTCGCGGATCGCGCCCGCATGCTCGATCCTTCGCGTCCAGTCACCGCCGCCATCAATGGCCTGGGCAAAACGCGCCCGTGGTCGGGCGTCGATCCCGTCATGGCTGCGCTCGACGTGGCAGGGTACAATTACGAACTGGCTCATCACACCGACGACCACGCGCGACTTCCGGGACGCGTCATGATGGTTTCCGAATCCTACCAAACGGACATCTTTGCCGACCGGGCCGTGGTGCATGACGCGCCCTACGTCATTGGCGATTTCGTCTGGAGCGCCATGGATTATCTCGGCGAGGCTGGCATCGGGCGCGTCTTTCCCCCCGACGAACCAGTTCGGCCGCACTGGGAGGGATCGCATTTTCCGTGGCACGGTGCCGCCACCGGCGACATCGACCTGACCGGCTTCCGTAAACCGGGATCGCATTATCGCGCCATCGTTTGGGATCGTGGCGAAAAACTCTACGCGGCGGTGCGCATGCCCACCGCCGATGGCCGTCCATGGAACGTTTCCCTCTGGGCACCGCCGCCGCTGCTGGCCAGTTGGACGTGGCCCGGCGACGAAAATCGCGAGCTGGCCGTGGAGGTTTTTTCAGGCCACGAAGCAGTTCGCCTGTATCTCAATGAGCAATTGATCGGCGAACAGCCCACCGGCGAGGCAACTGAATTCAAAGCCGTATTCAGAGTATCTTACGCTCGAGGAATTCTCCGCGCGGTCGGCATCGACCGCGGTCACGAAACGGAGACCTTTCAGCTCGAGACCGCGGGCCGGCCCACCCGGTTGCGTCTCACCGCGGACCGGACGCTCGTGCAAGCGGGCGGCGAGGATTTATCTTTTCTGACGCTCGAGGTCCTCGATGCCACCGGCCAAACGGTGCCTGACGCCACGAATGCGATCGAATACACCGTCAGCGGCCCGGCCAAAATCGCAGCCATCGGTAGTGCCGATCTCATGAGCACCGAAACTTACCGCGCAAATCCGCGTCACGCCTTTCGCGGCCGCAGCCTGCTCGTGATTCGCACGGGCGTTGCAACCGGAGACATTACCGTCACCGCGACGTCACCCCGTCTCTCATCAGCGACCGCGCAACTCCACTCCGTCCCATGAACGTCCATTCATCAAAACAATCCAAACGTCTTTTCTATCCGGCGATCCTCTGCGTCGTCGGTCTGTTGCCCGCACCCTGCCTTCACGCTGAGGTAACCTGTCCGATGGTTTTCAGCGACCACATGGTGCTGCAGCGTGATCGTCCCATTGCGGTTTGGGGCGATGCGAAGCCGGGCGAAGCGGTGACCGTTGAATTTAACGCCCGGCACCAAAGCGCTGTCGCCGACGATGCCGGGCATTGGCACGTGTCGCTCGACGCGGCATCCGCGAGTACGGAATCCCGCGCGCTGACGGTGCGGGGAACGAACACGCTGACCTTTTCCGACGTACTTGTGGGCGATGTGTGGTTTTGCTCGGGTCAGTCGAACATGGAAAAGCCACTCGGCCCGCGCAAAGGCCAGAAGCCAACGGATAACTACGAGGAGGAAATCCGCCGGGCCGATCATCCCCTGCTCCGGCTTTATCAAGTCACGCAACGCGGCAAACCGCAGGGGAAAATCACCGGTCTGCGATGGCTGACCTGCACACCCGAGACGATCGCGAGCACGGAATTTTCCGCCGCCGCTTATTTTTTCGGCCGCGAACTTCAGCACGAACTCGGCGTTCCCATTGGTTTGATTCACTCCAGTTTCGGCGGCACGCGAATCGAGGCATGGATGCCGTCCGTCGCGTTCGCGAGCGACCCGGCTTTGCGGGGCTTGGAAAACGTTCCCTACGATCACTGGGTCAAGGGCGTCCAGGCGACGGAACTCTATCAAAGCATGGTCTCACCGTTCACTGATTTCGCGATATGCGGGTTCATCTGGTATCAAGGCGAGACGAACTGCATGAACGCCGAAGATCTTATTTACGCTCACAAACAGCGCGCGTTGATCCACAGCTGGCGGACAGCGTGGGGTGAACCCGACGCGCCGTTTTATTACGTGTTGCTCGCGCCTTTTGCCTATTCGCACCAGAAAAACTGGGCGAAGCAACTTACCTCCGAAGCATTACCCGCACTCTGGGAAGCGCATGAACAAGCGCTCGACGTGCCGCACACCGGGATGGTTGTCACCACCGACCTCGCCGGCAGCGGAAAAGACATTCACCCGACTGACAAACTCGATGTGGGCGTACGTCTCGCGCGCTTGGCGCTCGCGGATACGTATGGTCGGAAGGATGTCACTGCGCACAGTCCGCGCTACCACGCGATGACGCATGGCCGCGAGAGCCGCGAAATTAAAATCAGTTTCACGCCCGCCGAAGCACTCCGCAGTCGCGACGGAAAGCCGCTCACGGATTTTGTCGTCACCGGAAAGGACCACGCCTTTCAAACCGCCACTGCGATCATCGAAGGGGATCACGTGATCGTTTCCAGCCCGCTCGTCGCCAACCCCGTCGCCGTTCGGTTTGGGTGGAACGAACTCGCAAGGCCCAATCTGGTCAATGAAGCCGGTCTCCCCGTCATGCCCTTTCGCACCGACGATTGGCCGCTCGTCCTTGAAGTGCCCAAAGCTCCGGTAGCGGACGCCGCAACGAATTAAAAACCACGTCACGGATCGGAAACTGTAGCCACGGGCCTCCGTGCCCGCGGGTCCGGGTACGTTGGCCATCCGACGGACAGGGACCCACGTCGCTACTTCCCCAACAAATCGCGAAACTCCGGCGTGAGTCCGGCGGCCAATTTGATTTTTTCAGCAACCTGCGGACCGTTGTTTTCCCATTGGTTACCGGGGCCGTTCGAATTTTTCATAAATCGCGCCTCCGGGCACCAGTTGTCACGCACCGTGATGAAGGATGAACCCTCGTCCGTGTACAGATAGTACCAATGTTCCGGATCGTGCACGTACGGACTGATGGTCGGACGCATCACTGCATTTTCGCTGACGACGGTGCCCGGTTGCGCGGATAACGTGTAGATGCCGCCGGTATCGGACATCCGCGTCGCGAAATTTTGAATGAGGTTCGCGTGGATCAGGTTTCCCCGGGACGCGTTGGCCGTGCGCGTCCAACTCCAGCCCAGGCTGATTCCCGTGTAGGAGGTGCCGTCGATTTCGTTGTGCGCGACCGTCGTGTCGCGCACGATCCCCGCAATCAACGCGACGCCGCCCCAATCTTCAGTGGCGCAATCCGTGAGCAGGTTGTTCGTGAACTTCAACCGCGCACAAATCATCCGCTCGTCCGCGGGATTCCACGGCAGATGTGATTCAAATCCGCCTCCGGCAAATTCGCCTGCGACGAGCCCGTTGATGCCAATGTCATTGAACCGGCAGCCTTCGACGGCGCTGTCCTGCACCGCTTCGACAAAATCAAGCCCGCTCGCGGCCGTGTGCTCGAAGCGGCAACGATTGAAATTTACGTCCTGGGCGCCGGTCACCGTCACGGCGGCGGCTGGTCGCCCGACCCACGCCTGATTATCCAGACTCCGCCAATCGGGCGTGCCCTTCGGTTTCAGTCCATATGCATCGATGAGAAAAAATCCCGCCTGCAACGGAACGTGGCCTGAAATTGAAGGCCGGAGCCACGTGGAATACGCAAAACCGACACCGTCAAACGTCACGTGGGCAACGGGACGATCCGGCGTCCCGGAAATTTCCACCAGTGTTTCCAGCGCCGGTGCGACCGCCTCGGCGTGCGCCAGGTCATTGCCAGCCCGCGGCCAGTAGTAAACGACGCCCGCCTTCGTGTCTTCAAACCACTCACCGGGTGTATCGAGAAATTCGAGCGCGTTCGCAAAAAAGAAGGGGGAATTTCCGTGACTGCCGTCAATGACCGGCTGCGGCCATGGGTGTTCAAACTCGATGCGGTCCTCTGGTTCGTGGAAATTGACCCGGACCCGGTCTCCCTCGATCCCGGAGAATTTCAACCGCAGCACGGCGATTTCCCACATTTGCAGGACCTCCATCTCAACGCCGTCAAGTTTCGCCGGCAGCGCGATCGTCGCTGGAATCCACGCCTCCCGTTTTGCGCGATCCCACGCTGCGAGCCGCTCCATTGTTCCGTTGTTCGGCGTGCGGGCTCGCACCGCCTTGTGTCCGTCGACCCATAGCTGCCGAAACTCCAGCGGCCGGCCGTTGAACTGCGGCAGGTCCGCCACCCAAACCTGACCGCGCGCGATCACGGGCAACCCGGAAACGTCCCCGGAAATTTTCTTCCAGCCGGCAATCCCCACACCTCCGCTCAATACCGGCTTTTCGCCCGCCGCTGCCGCGAAAACTGTCGGCGAAGTGGGAGTGCCGCTGTCTTCCGGGCGAATAAAAAGCGGTTCGGTCAATGCATACTGTCCGTCCCGCAAAATAATCCTGACGCCATCGTTCACCGACGGATCCTTCAGCCGGCGCAGTTCACGTCCCTTCCGCAAGGCCGACGCCGGCGTGGCCAGCGGCAATTCGCGCGTGCCGGGATTGTCGTCGTTGCCGCTGGGGGCGACCCACAATTCGGTGGCCTGTGCAAGAGTCCCCCCGAGCGCGAGAAACAGGATCAGCAACTTCCGCACCGTGGCCGGGGAGAGGCCGGTTCGCGTCCAATAAAATTTCACCGCCGGCTTCACTCCGTCATCGCGTGTTGCAATCGGTACGCACGCGGCGTGCAACCGCAGGCGCGGCGGAATGCTTCATTGAACCGGCTGATGGAGTTGAAACCCGAATTGAAGGCCACCTCCACGATTTTTTCATTCGTGGTCGCAAGCAGGCGTTGCGCGTGCGAAACCCGGTGATGCGTGAGGTAATCGATCAGGGTCGTGCCGAATGCTTTCTTGAAAAGCCCCATCGCGTAATTCGGATGCAAACCGACCTTCTCGCCAATTTCCGCCACTGTGAGCTGCTCGGTATAGCGTTGCGCGATCAGACAAGCCATTTGCTCGACTTTATTGAGCTCCCCTCCCTGCAATCCGCCGGGCCGGGCCCGCGTTTTCACATTCGTAGCCGGTGCCGCCACCACCGGCAGCGTCGCAATCATGCGTCGCAGGCGCGCTTCCATCTCCAGCATCACGATGTGATGCACTTCGTCGTTCGCCTTGAGCAAATCGGTTTCCCATTGGCCGAAAAGACCCAGATCGTGACGCAGCCGCCCTGTCGTCAGTTTTTCCGTCATCACCTCGCCGCGTAGCATCGGCTGGACAAACCGGTCCGGCAGCCGGCATTGGAGAAACCACGCGAGCGGAATCGTCACGACGTAATAACTGTTCCCGGCGGCGAAATCCAAAATTTGGTGCGGTATCGCTGCCCAAAATACACCAAGATGGCCGGCGGTGATCTGAACTTTCCGTCCGCCGAGCAGATAAGTGACCCACCCTTCAGTAAGCATGTTAACCTCGATCTCGTTGTGATGATCGGGCCGTTTCATCGGCGACGGTGTCCACCGCACGCAGGAAAATCCATATGGGGAAAAATCTGGCCGGTTCGGATCGAAGGAAACCATGGGGTAAGAGTCTTAGAAAGCAGGCAATTGTGTCTGTAATCGCGGAAGAATTAATCGGATTATTATCATATTATGCTCCTCCCGGTCAACCCTGACCCTCGGGTCCCCACAAAATTTTGCCGCGTTTTCGCGGTCCCCACCGCTTGTATTAATGAAACCCTTCCCGTTCGCCCTCGGCGTCATTTTCGGCAATCGCGATTTCTTTCCCGACAAACTCGTCGCCGAGGCGCGCGCCGATCTCGTCGACCTCCTCGCCGAAACGGGCGTCGACGCCGTCATGCTGGACCCGGCGCAAACCAAACTCGGCGGAGTCGAAACCCACGATGACGCCCGTGCTTGCGCGGAACTTTTCAGGAGAAATCGCGACCGCATCGGCGGCGTGTTAATCGTCCTGCCCAATTTCGGCGACGAAAAAGGCGTGGCCGACACGCTCAAGCTCGCCGCCTTGAATGTTCCCGTGCTCGTCCAGGCCTACCCCGACGATCTCGATCGCCTCGATGTGATCCGCCGTCGCGATGCGTTTTGTGGGAAAATTTCCGTCTGTAACAATCTCCGCCAAGCGGGAATCCCGTATTCCCTGACGACGAAACACGTCGTCTCTCCGCAAGATGCTTCATTTCGGACAGATCTCGCGCAATTTCTCGCGGTCTGCCGCGTCGTGCGCGGCCTGCGCGGCGCGCGATTGGGCGCGGTTGGCGCGCGTCCGGGCGCTTTCAACACCGTGCGTTATTCGGAAAAGATTCTGGAGCGCTCCGGCATCAGCGTCACCACGGTCGACCTTTCCGAGATCCTCGGCACCGCCGCCAAGATCGGGGACAAGGATACGCGCCTCACCGCCAAGATCGACGAGATCAAAGCGTACGCGAACGCCACCGCCGTGCCGCCGGCGAAACTCGCGCAGATGAGCCGCCTCGGCATCGTGCTCGACGATTTTGTCGCCGCGCACCATCTCGACGCCACGGCGATCCAATGCTGGACGTCATTGCAATCGAATCACGGCTGCAATGTCTGCACGAGCATGAGCATGATGAGCGAAAATCTCCTCCCGAGCGCGTGCGAAGTCGACGTAACCGGCGTGCTCACGATGTACGCGATGCAACTCGCGTCCGGTTCGCCGAGTGCGCTCGTCGACTGGAATAACAATTACGGCGCGTCCGACGACAAGTGCGTGCTGTTCCATTGCGGCAATTGGGCGAAATCTTTTCTGCCGGACATCAAGGTCGGCACCGCTCCGATTCTCGGCACCACGCTGGGCGAGGAAAACACTTGGGGCGCGCTCGACGGCCGCACGCCGGCCAGCCCACTGACCTTCGGCCGCATCTCCACCGACGACACCGCCGGAATCATCCGTGCGTACGTCGGCGAAGGGGCGCTGACCGATGATGAATTAAAAACCTTTGGCAATCGCGCCGTCGCGCAGGTCCCCCGGTTGCAATCGCTGCTGCGCCACGTGTGCCACGAAGGTTTCGAGCATCATGTCGTCATGAATGCCTCCCGCACCGCGGCGATCCTCGACGAAGCTTTTACCCGCTATCTCGGCTGGGAAACGTATTACCACAATCGTCCCGCCGAGTGAGTCCGCTGACGCCCATCCCGACCGACCGCGAGCTCGCGCTCAAATCGCTGCGCTACCGTCGCAGCATCCTGCGTTGGATCAAACACGCCGGCGCCGGCCACACCGGCGGCAGCCTTTCGTGCACGGATATCCTGAACGTGCTCTATAACCGCATTCTCAACATCACTCCCGCCACCGCTCACGATCCCGCTCGCGATCGCTATGTCCAGAGCAAAGGCCATTGCGTCGAGGCCCTCTACGTTGTGCTCGCGGATCGCGGATTTTTTCCGGAATCAGACCTCGAAACCCTGTGCAGCTATCAATCGCAATACGTTGGACATCCCACGCGTAAAGTTTCCGGCGTTGAACAAAACACCGGGGCGCTCGGCCACGGCCTGCCATTCGCCATCGGCTGCGCGCTCGCCGCAAAGATGGATCGCGCATCCTTCCGCACGTTTACGCTGCTCGGCGACGGCGAACTGGCCGAAGGCTCCAATTGGGAAGCCGCCCTCGCCGCCACGCACTATCGTTTGGATAACCTCACCGCGATCATCGACTGCAACACTCTTCAAATTTCCGGCCGCACGCGGGACGTGATGAATCACGAACCGCTCGCGGAAAAATGGGCGGCGTTCGGCTGGAGTGTACGCACTGTCTCCGGCCACGACTTCGCGGAACTCATTTCCGCCCTCGCCCCGCCACTTGAAGCTAACAAGCCCTCCGTTGTCATCGCGCGGACCGTTAAGGGCAAGGGCGTCAGTTTCATGGAAGACGTGGGTAAATGGCACCACGGCGTGCCGAGCGACGACGAGTACAAACGCGCATTAGCAGAAATCGACGCAGCCATCGCAAAATTGAACGGAGGTGTCGCATGAGCGCATCTGCTCCTTCGATGTATTCACCCGCAGCCCGTGCCGTTGCCGAAAAACTCGGCCTTAAAATGGGTCGTGCCAATCTTGAAGTCTTTGCCGACACGTTGCTCGAAATGGCCCGTGAGGACCCCTCCGTCGTCGCCGTCACGAGCGACTCCCGCGGGTCGGGCAAACTCGGACCTTTTGCCCAGACGCTGCCGGCGCAGCTCGTAGAGGTCGGCATCGCCGAGCAGAATCTCGTCGGCATCGCCGCCGGTCTCGCCTCGTGCGGCAAAAAGGTTTTTGCCGTTTCCCCGGCGTGCTTCCTCACTGCCCGGGCACTGGAGCAGATCAAAAACGATGTGGCGTACTCGGGTCACCCCGTGACCCTCGTCGGCATCAGCGCGGGCGTGAGTTACGGCGCGCTCGGCACAACGCATCATTCGTTGCACGACTTCGCTGCGTTGCGCGCGATCAACAATCTCACGATCGTCGCGCCTGCGGATAATTTTGAAACCCGTGCCGCCGTGTGCGCCGCCGCGGCATCGGGCAAACCCGTTTATCTCCGCTTCGGCAAGGCTCCGCTCTACGATTTGCCCACACTCGTCGACTCCACTCCCTTCGCGCCTGGTCGCACGAGATTGCTGCGCGCCGGAACTGACGTCGCTTTTCTCGCAACCGGCGAAACTGTGATCCATGCGTTGCTCGCCGCGGCGCATTTGGAGGAAACCTCCGGTATCGCGTGCCGGGTCCTTAGCGTTCCTTCGATCAAACCGCTCGACGAAAAAGTAATTTTGGCCTGCGCCAGCCTGTGCCGCGCCGTTGTCACCGTGGAGGAACACATGGTCAACGGCGGGCTCGGCGAAGCTTGCGCCGGGCTGATCGCCCAGGCGGGGATTCGCACGCGTTTCAAGATCGCCGGCATCCCGGACGAATACACCGTCACCGGCAGCCAGGCGGATATTTTCCGCCACTACGGACTGACGATGGAAGGTCTCGCCCACACGGCCTTTGAACTGATCCAATCCGCCTAGCGATGTCCCTGTTCCTCGCCATCGATCAAAGCACGTCGGCCACGAAGGCCTTTTTGTTCGATGACGCCGACCGAATCGTCGATCGCGAATCACTCGAACACCGGCAGCATTACCCGCAGCCGGGCTGGGTCGAACACGACGCCGGGGAAATCTGGCAAAACATGCGCCGGGTATTGCAACAACTGCTCGGTCGGCAGACGACGCGCCGCTCGGAAATTGTTTCGTTCAGCATCACCAACCAGCGCGAAACCATCGTCGTCTTCGACCGCGCCACCGGTCTTCCCCTCTATCCCGCCATTGTCTGGCAATGCCGGCGCGGCGCCGGGCTTTGCCAGCGCCACTCAGATTCCGGTTACGATTCGCTCGTTCAGGGGAAAACGGGCCTTCGCCTCGACGCGTATTTCTCGGCGTCGAAACTTCAATGGCTCATCGAAAACCGGCCAGAGTTGAAGCCACGACTGGCTGACGGTTCGGCGCTGATGGGTACGATCGACACCTATTTAATTTTCCGGCTGACGGCGGGAAAAGTATTCGCGACCGACTCGACCAACGCCAGTCGCACACTGCTGTTCGACCTCAACACGCTCCAGTGGGATCAGCAGCTCTGCCAACTGTGGGACGTGCCCCTCGTGGCATTGGCGGAAGTGCGGGAAAGCTCCGCGCAATTTGGCGAGACCACAATTGACGGACTGCTGCCGACGCCCGTGCCAATTCGCGGCGTCATGGCCGATTCGCAGGCCGCCTTGTTCGCGCAACGCGGTTTTACGCCCGGCTCGGCGAAGATCACTTTTGGCACGGGTTCGTCGCTGCTTTTAAACATCGGCCAAAAACGTCGGCCCGCCGCGCCCGGCGTGCTGACCGCGCTGGCGTGGGTGCACGCGGGAGTTCCTACTTACGCGTTCGAAGGCATCATCATTGCCTCAGCGTCAACGCTCGTCTGGATCTGCGAACAACTGGGCGTCGCCCCGGATGTCGCCGCCTTGGAAAAAATCGCCGCAGGCACTTCGGACAACGGCGGCGTCTATCTCGTGCCCGCGTTCACCGGACTCGGACTCCCGCACTGGAATCCATCCGCGCGCGCCGCGATCACCGGGCTGAGCAGCCACAGCGGACGCCCGCAGATCGCACGCGCGGGATTCGAGTCCATCGCCTATCAAATTCGCGACGCACTTGACGCGATGCGCGCGGGCGGTGGGGTGCCGTTGGGGATTTTGCATTGCGACGGCGGGCCGACTGCAAGCCGCTTCCTCATGCAATTCACCGCGGATCTCGCGCAGGCGGAATTGCGCGTGGCAGGCATGCCGGACTGCTCCGCCCTCGGCGCGATGCTTGCCGGAAAACTCGGGCTCGGTTTGCATCGCTCCCTGGCTGACGTCGCCGCCGCACCCCGCGATGAAATCGTTTACCACCCCACTCTCCCCGCGGACCGAGCCGCGTCGCTGCACGCCGGTTGGCTGTCGGCGGTCCGGCAAGTGATCGCTTCGTGAATGCCCTGCGTCGAAGCGTGAATAATTGAATCCAATCACGAATGAAAACCGGCACAATGATGCTTATCATTTCGTTGATCGGCAATTTCATGCTGGGTTCGATCTGGTTACGGCGTGCGATCCGGTCGGAAATCACGCCAATCATGGCGAAGCCGACCTCGCCCATTTCCGCTCTGCCGAAAGCGCCCAGGACTTCGACTGACGCTGAAGCTTGGAAACAACTCAGCGCGCATGGCGACACAGATTTCGTGCAGGAATTGAAAGCCGGTGGATTCCCGCCGGAAATCATCGGTTTGATGGTACGCGAGCGGTTGGACGAACGTTTTTCAGCCAGCCTCAAGACACTCATGGCGGGCCGCCGTATAGTTCCGTACTGGAAAAACGGTTATCCCTTCGCCCACGAACCCGACGATCCGAACTTTCTTCTACAGCGCCGTGCGCATGACCGTGAGTATAATGAGGCCTATGAGGCGTTAGTGGGCAACGATCCGACCCTGATCCCAGCTGCTGTTCAACGTCGCTACGGCAATCTCTCTTTGGCAAAAATCCAGGCGATCGAGGCCATTAACGTGGATTATGGCGACCTGCGTTCGCAGATCAGAAACAAGACCCAGGGAATTCCCTTTCCGGAAGACGCGGAGGAGTATGCGCTTCTCGATCGGGAAAAGCGTGCCGATCTCGAGCAGGCGCTCACACCCGGGGAATTCGCAAACTACGATCTCCGCAGCAGCGACACGGCAAACAAGGTCCGCGACCGGCTCCAAAACTTCAATCCCAGCGAGCAGGAATTCAAGGCACTGTATCAGGTGGAAAAGGACTTCGACCAGCGCTACGCCAACGCCACTCTCACCGCCGATGAATCGCGTAATTTGCGGGAGGCGCAGGTCCAACAGGTTTTAACCCCGGACCGATTTGCGGATTACCAGGTCAAGACCGCCGGAGGATACTACGGTCTGCTGCAATTAACCAACGGGCTCGGCCTGCCGGAATCCGCCGTGGGGGACGTGATCCGGCTGGACCGTGATGTCACGAGTCGAGCCAACACCATTCGGGGCGATCTTACCCTGGCTCCCGCGGCGCGCGACGCGCAACTGGCGGATCTGGCGAACGAAGCGACCACGAAACTTACGACTACGCTCGGCCAACAGGGTTTCAGCCAATATCGATTACAGGCCGGCTGGCTTATGCAGCTCCAGCCACCGGCGAGCGGCGCACCGAAAAAGTAGTCCGCATGTGCTCATGAAAATCCCCACAACGCTCCTCGCTCTTTCCGTGGCGATCAATCTCACACTTTTGGTGGTGCTGTTCATTCCCCGCGACGCGGAAAACGAAATGATTAATTCGATTTCAGCGCAGAAAAAAAGTTCCCTTGACGGGTCGGCTTCGACTTCCGGAACCCGCGGATCGAAGGAGAAAGAAAGCCAACCTCACGTCAGCGGCTTGGGCCTCCAATGGAGCCAGATCGATACGACCGATCTTCCCGAACTGGTTCGCCGCCTTCGGGCCATGGGGTTTCCGCCAGCTCTGGTGAATCGCCTCATTGAAATGCGCCTCCAAGACCTCTTCGCTGCCCGCAGAGAGGCAATCATGGGGCGGAAAACGGAGACGGATTATTGGAAATCGCTCTATGCCGCCCCTGCCACACAAAAGCAACGCGAAGCACTCTCGGCCCTCAATTTCGAGCAATATGATTTGAAACGGAAACTCCTCGGTCGAGCTTACGAAGGGGCAGACGAAAGTTATACGGACTATCTGACCGTTCAGTACGGCGAGTTGTCCCAGCAAAAATTAGCCATTATCGCAGGCATCACCTCCGATTATACTGAGCTGAGGATGGAAACAGTGCGCGCCTTCCACGCCGCTGGCAAGAACCCGACCCAGGAGGATTGGGCAAAGTTTCGACTGATCGACGAGCAGATGCGGGCCGAAATTGCCAGTACGCTCACGCCCGACGAAAGCCAGGCGATGGAATTGCGCAGTAGCCTCGCAGCCAACCGACTTCGCGCCGACACGCAATTGTTTCGCACCACGGAAGCGGAGTTCAATTCCCTATTTCCACTCTACAAATCTCTCGTGGCGGCGACATCAACCACCACAGATCAAAGCGCGTATAGAGCGGCCCAGCAATCGATCCAACCCGAAATCGCCGCAACCTTGGGACCGGCGCGCTACGCTGAATATCAACAGGCGATAAATCCCGCGTACGACAAATTGAACAAAATTGTCCAGCGCCTCGATTTACCGATTTCGACCGCGATTTCGATCGCATCCGTCCAGCAGGACACGATTCAGCAGGCCGATACTGTCCGGGCTGATAGCACTCTCACCGCTGATCAAAAGCGCGCCCAAATCGATTCTCTCGCGCAAGCGTCATTGGTGAAAATTAGCAGTTCCCTCGGTCCTCAGGGTTTCGAGGCATATAAAAAATACAGTACCCAGTGGCTGCGACCGCTCGGCGTCACCGTGACCCCGAAAAAATGATGCCCCCCTCATCGACGCTTATACTCGGACTTTCCCTGCTCTTTCTCCCGGCCGGATTGCGGGCGGCAATGACGTGGCATAGTCCGGCGACCGATCGCAACCTGCCATTCGAATTGCTGGAGCCGACCAATAATTCACGCACGGCCAACGCGCTATTGCCGGTCGTATTTTACTTGGAAAATCTCGCCACACCGCGCGTGGGAACGGAAAGCGACGGCGCGATCATCGCCGATTTTCGCTCCGCCGGTTATCTGATTGCGGTGCTCGATTACGCCCACGATCCGCACGCCCGCGTCCCGGCGATCAATCGCGATTTTATCGCACTCCGCTCACAACTCCAAAAAAAGACGCTGCTCGCCGGCCGTGCGATCGACCCGTTACACCTCTTCATCGTCCCGGCGGGTTGCCGGTTGAAACGCGACGTGGTATTTTATCGCGACGCCGACCGCACACTGGCGATGGACATCATTTACCCGTCGAAGCCAGCCAAGCCCGTCGGCGCGGTCTTGGAATTTTCCTGCGACAACGCCAATCGCATGAGCAACTTCTCGCTCGATTTCTGCACGGACGCGCTTCTGCCCAATGCCGCCTGCGAGGGTTTCGCCGCCGCGATGGCCGATCATCCGGTCGCGGCACCATACAAGGGCTTCGACGCCATGCCCGACTGCGCGTGGAAAATCAAAGCCGCCGTCCGCACGCTTCGGGCCGAAAGCAGCGCGCTCGCTCTCAACGGTCACATCGTCCCGGTCGGATTTTCCCGGGGCAGCGGCATGGCGTTAATGCTCGCCACGACGATGGACCAGCCGGATTTCGACCATCAGGGCGAACACCGCGATGGCGACAGCGACGTGCAAGGCGCGGTGGTCTTGTCCGGGCGTTTCACTTACCTCGATCTCCTGCCGGGTGACAAAATGATTCCGCGCTATGAAAAAATCTGGGGGCCTCGCGCCGCGCACCACGACATCTGGCGCGAGCAGGGCGCGCTGGACTATCTCAATCGTGCCCTGTCCTTCCCGCTGTTCTTGAGCATCAGTGTATCCGAATCGCCCGACGCGCTGCATCAAATGGAAGTACTGCGCCACCGTCTCACCGACTTTCACAGCCCGTTCATCTACGCGCCGGAGTCGGAACCGCGCGGCCATCGCGTTCCGATCAACCCGGCGGTGCTTTCCTCGCTGTTTGATTACTTACATCGACAATTGGATGTAGCTCCGTGAAACGATCCGCCGTCTCCCCTTCACCCATGAAATATCCCGCACTCTTTCTCGCTCTCGCGCTTTCCATCGTCGCCGCTTCGGAAACCCCGGTGGCAAAGTCCCCGGCCATGGCCGCCACCGCAGCTTCCGTCGCTCCACAAGAACAGGTGCTGCGCGCTCCCGAGCCCGGTCGTTTCAAGACTCTTTTTCAACCCTTTCGCACCGACCGCGCTGCATTATCGCCCGACGGAAAATATCTCGCCTACTCCGTGCGCGAGAGAGAAATCGTCTCCGTCGTGGTGATCGACATCGATCATCCGGACAAGATCAAGACGAAGGTACAGGTGATAGACGACGATTCCGCGACGCCAATGCTCGCGCAGAACCAGGCGGAAAAAACACCCGGGCGGATCAACTGGATGCGTTGGGTCTCCAACAACCGCGTCGTCGTTGAAACCAACCGGATCTTCGCCCGCAGCACCGGTGCCGCTGCCGACTGGCAAAGCTGGCGCGGGTCTGTCCTGGGTTTCGATGCCGATGGCGCCAACGCCAGACTTCTCGCGAAACCCGACGATCTTCCGGAATTCACCGAGGACAAAACTCAGCCCAATCCATTCTCCGTCAGTCGTCATAACAGCGCCAGTTTCGACGCCCATCATTTTTCTCCCGATCAACCGCAGGAGACCAATGACGCCGACGCGTCCACCGCCAGCGACAATTCTGATCCGCTGCTTTCGCCTGAAGATGACGCGACGACGCCCCCGCCGACATTTGGAGCGACCGCGCCGCGGTCCCTCCGTATTTTCGATTTTGATCCGCAGCACGCGGGAGCGGTCATCATCGTTGCGACCGGCGCACCACGAGATTCCGGCTCGCATTCGGTTGGATTCTATTCCATGGACGGAAAAACCGGCAAGCTGACCGAAATCAGCGACGATTTATTGCGCAACACGCTCACCGCTCTCCTTGATCGTCAGGGACACATCCGCCTGACGCTGCCCAATTCATTGCTCACGAGTTTTCCGTTCCGCTATGACTATCTGGGTGCCAAGGGCAATGATCGGCCGCATGGCTTTGGCGAGGTTACGGGTCTCCCAGGATTCACCGTGTCGCCAGACAACTACTTTGGCTCACGCTCCATTCCTATCGGCTTCGATGAGAAGCCCAACGTTCTGTACTATGCGACAAACGAGGGCCGCGATACCTACGCGATCTACAGTTACGATCTGGCGGCGAAGAAAAACGGCGGTCTCGCTTTGGAAAACCCAGCCTATGATTTGATCGGGCCGCCCGGCGCCGCATTTCCCGACCAGTCGATGCTCGTCTTCGATCGCTACCAACATCAGTTGATCGGCGTGCGCTACGACAACGCGCTCCGCACCACCGCGTGGTTTCGCCCGGAATGGAAGGGCCTCCAGGCACGGTTTGAAAAAATGTTTCCCGGACGCAGTGTCGAAATCAGCGATTGGGACGAAGCCGGCAAACGCTTCATCGTCAGCACGGAGGGCCCGGCGGATCCCGGGGCGTTTTTCGTCTTCGATCGGGAGAAGACCCGGCTCTCGGAGTTTGTGCGGCGTGCGCCGTGGATCGATGCCAATCACGCGCACGTCACGCTGCCCTTCTCTTACGGCACCCCCGACGGTGCCCGGATCTCGGGGCTCGTCACCGTACCGCAACAACCGCGCCTGAAACCGATTCCGATGGTCGTGCTCTGTCCCGACCTCCCGTGGCAACGCGTGCGCCCAGGCTTTCAATCCGAGGTGCAGGCACTCGCCGACATGGGCTTTGTCGTCGTACAGTTAAACGGCCGCGGTGCGTGGGGCCTCGGCCTCAAGCAACGCCAATCGCTCACCGCCGGCTACGATCTCGTCCAAGTTGAGGACATCGCCAACACGGTCACGAACCTGCAAAAAATATTCAATGTAAACGCCAAACGCGTCGCGCTGATGGGTCGCGGCCATGGAGGCTTCATCGCGTTACGCGCGCTCCAGACTTATCCGGATAAATTCCGCTGCGCGATTGCCCTCGATGCGCCAGTAAATCTCGGCGACTGGCTCGCCGAACAGAAATGGACCGACGATGATGTCCAGCCGCAACTTACCCGCGCTTGGCTCGGCGATGCCGCCCGCTTGAAAGCCGCGCCGTTGACCGGTCACCCCGAGACGCTGACGAAACCAATTCTCATGCGCAACTATCCCGGACTCGATGGAGCGCCGCGACGTTCATCGTACAGTCTCGCCCAACATTTTGCCGGCGAAGTGCGCGGCCACGGGACGAAGGTGGATTTCGGCGACCTGAGCACCGATTACGTGAACGGCCTGCCCGCCGCCCGGGCTGCGGTCTTCGACCAGATCGAAGCCTTTCTCAACCTCAACGTCTACGACTTCAACGTGAAGCTGGACGAACTGAAGGTCATCAAATGAGCCGCTTATCCTCATCATCGCGACTCAGCAAACCTCGGGATTTTTAGCCACTAATGGCCACTAAGGTTCACTAATTCCAGAGGAGAGATTACCGATTTATTCGTGCGGATTGGTGGTTTCCCGCCTGGGATTTTATCCAGTCAAACCACAGAATTTTGAACCACTTATTTGAACTGACGAACACTGATAACAAAATGCTTCCTGATCAGTGGTCATCAGTGCAATCAGTGGTTCACTCCGCTTGGTTTCTCAAGACCGGTCCATCAAATTCATCGGTGTCCAAGCCTTGATGGTTATTCCATGTCCCTTCAAATTAGTGATCCATTAGTGTGGATTAGTAGTTTCCATAACCCCTCTCTTTCATGAAAAAACTCGGACTCGGCGTTCTCGGTCTTGGCGAAGGGCGCAGCATTATTTCCGCTGCCGTTCAAAGCGATCTCTGGCAGGTCGTCACGCTGTGCGATCTCAACGAGCAGCTCGGCTATGAGCGTTGCAAAGAATTCGATCTACCGTCCGGCACTTACACGACGTCGATGGAAACGCTGCTGACCGATCCGGCCGTCGACGTCGTCGGCATCTACACGCCCGATCATCTTCACGCCGACCACGTCATCCGCGCCCTTCGCGCCGGCAAACACGTCATCTGCACCAAACCCTTTCTCAACGATCTCTCGCGCGCCCGCGAGGTGCTCGACGCCGTTCGCACCCGCGGCAAACGCGTGATGGTCGGGCAAAGCTCGCGTTTCTTCGCGCCGTTTACCCGCCAGCGTGAACATCACGCGACCGGCGTGTTCGGTGAGTTGAACACCGTCGAGGCCTACTACAACGCCGATCACCGCTGGTTTCTCGCCAAAGGCTGGGCGAAAACCGATTCGTTCAAATGGCTCTATGGCGGTCTCAGCCACCCGGTGGATCTCGTGCGCTGGTACCTGCCGGACATCACCGAGGTCATGGGCTATTCGCGGCTCAGTGAAAACGGACGCGCTGGCGGACTGGTTCATGCCGACACGTTTCATTTTATCTTCCGCGATGCCACTGGTCGCATTGCGCGGGTCAGCGGCACGTATTCCGCGCCCGTGGCACCGAATTCCCGCGACAGTAACATGAGTTGCATCCTGCGCGGTTCGCTCGGCGCCAGCCAGGCCGACTACTATGATTTGCGGTATGCGTGGAAAACCGACACGCAATCCGTCGTCGAGACGTTCGAGGATCAGGACGCGCATTTTTTTCGGTTTGGCGGTCATTCGCATCACGCCGGCGAATATCAAAGTTACATCGAATATTTCGCGCGCTGTCTCGCTTCCGGCGACATCTCGAAACCAGATCCCATCGAAGGCATTGTCACGGTCGCATTGATGCAGGCGATGGACGAGTCCTGTCGGGATGGAAAACCAGTAAAAGTCCACGACGTCCTCGCGCGACACGGTCTCGAAAGTCTGTCGACCGCGTAACCGTTACGACCAAATCCCCGGAAATTTTTAACCACTTATTCTCACTTATTGGCATTTATCTCCCGATGGCCTGATCAGTGATCATCAATGCAATCAGTGGTTCATCCGGTTTTTCCCGATTTCCAAATTGCGAACTCGCACCCCACCGAATCCCGGTCCCTGACTTTTGAAATTAGTGAATCATTAGTGTGGATTAGTGGTTAACCTGTCTGCCCTGCCTTTTCTTTTCATGCCGAAAACCTCCTACACCACGCGCCTAAGTTACGCCTCGAGCGATGTCGCCGGTCAGCTGGTGTTCTGTTTCATTTCGTTTTACCTGCTGTATTTCTACACGGACGTTTACGGTCTGTCGGCAGGTACCGCCGGCACCATCCTGCTCGCGGCACGATTTGTCGACGCCATCGATGCGCCGGTGTGGGGCGTGATTTTTGAAAAGACCAACAGCCGATGGGGCAAAAGCCGGCCATGGTTTCTCTGGCTGTGCCTGCCCTTCGCACTCTTCGGCGTGTTGATTTTTCTCACGCCCGATCTCGGCCACACCGCGAAGATCGCCTACGCCGCCAGCACCTATATCGTGGCGAGCGTGCTCTACACCGGCATCAATACGCCGGTCACGTCCATCCTCTCGGCCTTGACCGCCGACCCGCGCGAACGCGTCACGCTCACCTGCTGGCGCATGTATGGCTCAAAGCTCGGCGTGCTCCTCGTGAATTTGACGGCCTTCAAGATGGTCGCGTGGCTGGGAGGCGGTGATGACCGTAAGGGCTTCATGCTCGCGATGCCGATCTACGCGACGGGCACCGTACTGCTTTACCTGCTCGCTTTCCGGAATCTCAAGGAAACCGTCGTTGTCGAGACCGTCTCGCTACCGATGAAAAAAAGCTTCGGCGCGATCAAGGGCAACTGGCCGTGGCTGATCATTGTCGCGAGCAGTCTCTGCTTCTGGATCGCGTTCATCGCACGTGTTTCGACGGTGCCGTATTTCTTTGAATACACGTTGCATCGCAAGGACCTCATCCCACTCGCGAACAGTCTCGATTTTGCCTCGCTGGGTTCGGTGCTGCTTCTGCCGTGGTTCTGCCGGCGGACTTCCAAGCGCAACATCTGGGCGCTCGGTCTGCTCGGCATGATCGCCGGGCAACTGATCGTTTATCTCGGTGTGGCCCGGGAGATTTCCGTGCCATTGGTCATGACCGGTTGGTCAGTCGGTTTCCTCGCCAGCGGCGTCGCGATGGCGATGCCTTTCTCGGTCATTTCCGACAGCGTCGACTATGGCGAATGGAAAACCGGGATCCGCGCGGCAGGGTTGTTGACCGCCATCGGCGCCGCTTTCTGTCTTAAGGCCGGAGCCGGACTCGGCGGCGCGTTGCCCGCGTGGATCATGGAAGCCAGTGGCTATCGCCCCAATGCCGAACAAACCGTCGCCGCGCTGAAGGGAATCGAGTTGGGAATCATTTGGGTCCCATTAATTTTCTTTACGCTAAGCGTCGTGCCGCTGCTGTTCTACAAAAAATACGAACTGCTCGAGCCCCAAATTCACGCCGAGCTGGAAGCACGGCGCAGATCATCAATTTCCAGGTAGCTAGAGGCCTTCGTGCATGTAGGCTTTGCGAACATTCCCGACAGGCGGGAGGTGGTGAGACATAGGATTGTTTACACTCTCTGCCATAGGATTGTTTACGCTTTGTTTTTCAGAATTGAAAAATTGGGGAGGGAGCAGGGAGGGGGCTTGGCTCCCTCCCTGCTCTTGAGTGGATGGATTTCAGAAGACGG
>DASYDH010000057.1:0-37423 GCA_036499685.1 Lacunisphaera sp.
CCGTCTTCTGAAATCCATCCACTCAAGAGCAGGGAGGGAGCCAAGCCCCCTCCCTGCTCCCTCCCCAATTTTTCAATTCTGAAAAACAAAGCGTAAACAATCCTATGGCAGAGAGTGTAAACAATCCTATGTCTCACCACCCATCGCCTGCAGTCCGGAACAGGTATTGCCCACCGTCGCCGGACACCTTTCATTTCCGGCGTGTCTCCACCCCTGCCCCGGCCCACCGCATCATTGTCGGTGCTTTTATTTCTGAGCGTGATCGCCTTCACGCGGGGCGTTGGGCCATTGGCGGCGGGAGCTCCCATCCCAAACGAATATACGCTGCGGGAGTGGCATGAGACGGACGGCCTTCCCTCCGACGAACTCACCGGAGTGCAACAAGACGCCCAAGGCTTTCTGTGGGTGGCGAGCAGTTCGGGATTGGCCCGATTCGACGGTGCGGTGTTTGAACCAACCGAGGTTCCCGCCGGCGGAATCCCGCGCGGACTGGCGCAGATCCCGAACGCAACCGACGGAAAATCCAACGAGCTGGCCATGCCAGGTAATCTGCCTACGACGCACGCCGCGGGTTATTTTGTTTTACACGACGGTCATTTCCGTTTCGAAGCCGAGGCCGAATCAGACGGTCACCCCGTGCAGACGATTTTCGCCGCGCCCGACGGATCGCTCTGGTTCGGCTGCGAGGACGGCACCGTGTTGCGGCAACATGCGGGAAAGAGACAGGGATTTGAATCGCCGGCCAACGTGGTCTCAAAAAAAGCACCCGCCTTTGCCACGGACAAGGCAGGCCAACTATGGATTTTGCGAGGCAACCGTTTGGAACGATTGCAAGGCGAACAACTCATCGAGGTGGTACTGGCGCATCCCGAACCCGAACTTCGCATCGCTTCGAGCACCTCCGGCGGAATCTGGATGTTTACGCGCACCGCATTATGGCGCTGGAGTGGAACTGCATTTACAGAGGTGCGCGCGCTACCCGACCGGCACGGCGCGCATTTTATTCTGACCGCGCTCGAGGATTCACATGGTTACCTGTGGGTCGGCACGCGTTCGCAGGGATTGTTCCGCGTTATCGGCGGGGATATTTTGCACGTCGCGACTTCGAGCGAGTACGTCGTCGCACTTTGCGAGGATTCCGAAGGGAATCTCTGGGTTGCGTGCAATGGCGGCGGGCTGAGTCGTCTTCGGCCGCGCGCCCACCGTTTGCTCGACCGCTCGAGCGGTTTGAAGGATAATTTCAGCTACACCGTGGCCGAGGATGCAACGGGTGCGGTCTGGCTGGCCAATCGCGACGGTGGCATGGTGCGAATTGCCAACGGCGTGATCGATCCGGTTTCCGCCCGCACCGGGTGGCGGGAATTCAGCGCGATGTCAGTATATCCTTCGCCCGACGGCCACATCTGGATGACCACTGGCCTCGGCGAGTTTCGCACCGACGCAGCCAATCCGGAAACAGCAACGCGCATTCCAGCGCTCAGTGCCTTCCGCAACATTCGTGCTACTTTCGTCGCACGCAATGGCGACTACTGGCTCGCGGTCGACCCCGACCGCGTGGTGCGCTGGCGCGCGAACCAATTGACGACCTTCGGCCCACCGGAAGGTTTCGACGGCCATGAGGTGCGCGCCTTTGCCGAGGATTCCGCTGGACGCCTTTGGCTGGGAGCCGCCGATGGCCGGTTATTTCGCAGCAACGGAAATCGGTTCGAAACCGTTTCCTTTCCCAATGCCGACACCTGCGGCTCGTTGCAGGTGATTCGGTTTGAATCCGACGGCACCATTCTTCTCGGCACCACGCGACGCGGCGTGATTATTTTTCCCGCTGGCGACTTTTCCCGTCCCCGCATGCTGGACAGCAGCCACGGATTACCCGGCAACAATATCACACAAATTCTCCGGGACGATTTCGACCGTACCTGGTTCGCGTCGCGCACCGGGATTTTCTGGATTCACGGCAGCTATCTGCGCGACTTCGCCGCCGGCCGGACCGACGACGTTCATGCGGTTCTGCTCGGGAAGGATGACGATCTGCCCGACCTTACCTGTCTCGGTCTTTTTCAACCGGCAGCATGGAAGGCTCACGACGGAACGCTGTGGTTCGCCACGCGCCGGGGAATGCTGCACGCCGATCCGGCACTGGTGACGCCGAGCACCGAAGCACCACCGCCGGTCGCGGTCACTGCAGTGGTGTGCGACGGCCGTGCCCGTACGTTCGATTCTGCGGTGAAGTTTCCATCGATCGTGCGAAAAATCCAATTGCGACTGTCAGCATTGAACCTTTCGGCCGCGCAGAGTGTGCAGGTGCGTTACCGGTTGGATAATTTCGATCCCGACTGGTTGATCCTCGATCACACCCGGACGATCACGTACCCGCGTCTTCCGCCTGGTCGTTACGTGCTGAGTACCATGGCGAGCAATGGCAACGGATCCTGGAGCAGTCAGCCAGCGCTGCTCGCGATTATCGTTACTCCCCCGTGGTGGCAGGCACTGTGGTTCCGGGTTACGGTCGTGCTTGGTTCAATCGCGCTCGTTGTCGCGGTGGTTCGACATTGGTCGCATCGCCGCTTGCGCCTGCGATTAGAACGTTCCGAAAGCGCGCACAGCATCGAGCGCGAACGCACGCGCATCGCCCGCAACATCCACGACGACCTGGGCGCCAGTCTCACGCGCATCAGCCTGCTCACCCAGTCCGCCCAGCAGGGCGATTCCGCCAACACCGCCACGCTCGACAAGATCCACGACGTCACCCGTGCCATCACGCGATCGATGGACGAGATCGTGTGGGCGGTAAATCCCGAGCAGGACAACCCCGAGAGCCTCGTGTACTACGTCGGCAACTTCGCGCAGGCGTTGCTCGGCGCCGCCGGCATTCGTTGTCGCTTGGAATCACCTGACATCCTGCCGCCGACCCCACTGAACAGCAATGTCCGCTATCACCTGTTTCTCGGCTGCAAGGAAGCGTTGAATAATGTCGTCAAACACGCCCACGCCACCGAGGTCACGATCCGGATTTCCACCGGCCACGACGCCTTGAAAATCACCATCGCGGACAATGGCCGCGGTTTCGATCCCAACCAACCGCCCGCGCCCAATCCGCTTCGCCCGCACGCCGGCAACGGCCTGCGCAACCTGGAAAAACGCCTGGCCGAAATCCACGGAACTTGCACCATCGCCCACGGTCCGGAGGGTGGCACCGTCGTGACATTAATTGCCCCGTGGCCAGCCGTTGTCCGCGAATGACCCTCTCAGCCCGCCTGCCGCAATTTTCCCCGGAAAACGATGTCCACTAAAATCTCGATCATCGAGGACGACGAGGAAACCCGCCTCGGTCTCATGGGCATCATCAATGGCACCCAGGAGCTGAACTTGATCAGCGCCTACGGACACTGCTCACCGGCCATCGTTGGAATTCCAGCGGACAAACCCAATGTCGTTCTCGTCGACATCAATCTCCCCGATATCAGCGGCGTCGAAGCGGTCCGCCAGCTCAAGCCGCTGTTGCCTGACACGCAGTTCCTGATGCTCACGGTTTACGAGGACCCCGACCACATCTTCGCGGCCCTCGCCGCCGGCGCCACCGGCTATCTGCTCAAGGCCACCCGGCGCGCCGAACTTCTGGAAGCGATCACGCAAATCACCGCGGGTGGTTCGCCCATGAGCAGCGGCATCGCGCGCAAGGTGGTGCAGTCCTTCGGCCGGCCCGCTGTGCCCAAAAATGATTTTCCCACTCTTTCCCCGCGCGAGCAGTCCGTCCTCGATCTCCTGAGCAAAGGATTTTCCTACAAGGAAATTTCCGATTCGCTGAGCGTGTCCGTGCCGACGATCAACACGTATATTCGCCGCATCTACGAAAAGCTCCAGGTTCACTCGCGAACCCAAGCCATTAACAAGTACCTGCGAAAATCGCAGTGAGTGAGAGCGTTTAAAAAACCTCATGGCCGCCCGCGTCCGATCCCGATGGAGCGGCAGCAACCCCGCGGCCGTGGGCTCGCGGGCGGCGTGGCACCCCGCCACAGATCGCAGACGCCCGTCTCCTTCGAATGCTGCAATGATGCGGCTGCAGTTTTATCTAAACCGCAGCCGGACGCCATTCCGGCTCACTTCGCTCGGATTACCAAATGACCACGCGATCTTTTTCGGCGCGGCGCATCGGGGCGCCTTCGGGAACGGCAAAGGCGCGATAGAATTCCTCCAGGTTCGAAAGCGGACCGTTGATGCGGAATTTCGCTGGCGAATGGGGATCGGTGTTGACCTGCAACCGGAGCTGCTGGTCGCGGATCGTCGTGTGCCATACCGTAGCCCAGCTCAAAAAGAAACGTTGCTCCGGCGTGAAGCCCTCGAGTTTCGTGCGCGGCTGACCGGCGAGCGCTTTTTGCAGGGCCGCATAGGACAACTTCACGCCGCCCAAGTCCGCGATGTTTTCGCCCTGGGTCAGCTCGCCATTCACGTGAAGGTCGTCGATCGCAATATAGCCGTTGAACTGCCTCACGATCGCGGCGGCCCGTTCCGTGAAGCGGGCGGCGCTCTCCTTGGTCCACCAATCGGACAGATTGCCATCGGCGCCGAACTGGCGACCCTGATCATCGAATCCGTGGGTCATCTCGTGGCCGATCACGGCGCCGATTCCGCCATAGTTCACCGCGTCGTCAGCCTTTGCATCGAAAAATGGCGCTTGGAGAATTCCGGCCGGAAACACGATTTCGTTCATCGTCGAATTGTAATACGCGTTCACCGTCGGCGGCGTCATGTCCCACTCCTTGCGATCAACCGGGTGCCCGATTTTGGCCAGATCACGGTGGGTGTCGAATTCACGGGCGCGAAGCACGTTGCCGATATATGACGTACGATCCACGTGCAGCGGGCTGTAGTCGATCCACTTGTCCGGATAACCCACCTTCACGCCGAACGCATCCAGTTTTTCCAACGCCTTGGCGCGGGTCGCGTCGTCCATCCATTCCAGCTTCGTCAGGCGGTCATGCAACGCCGCGCGAAGATTTCCCACCAACGCCAGCATGCGCGCCTTGGAGGCGGGCGGAAAATAATCTTTCACATACAGCTGGCCGAGCGCCTCGCCTACCGAGCCGTCAACCGTATCGAGCACGCGTTTCCAGCGGTCGCGCAATTGCTGGGCACCCGTGAGGGTCTTGCCGTAGAAATCGAAATGCTCGTTGACGAAAGCGGCGCTGAGGTAGGGTGCCGAGGTGTTCAACAGATGCCACCGCAGGTAAACCTGCCAGTCCGCCACCGGCGTTGCCGTCAATTGCACGTCGAAGGTTTTGAGAAACTCCGGTTGTCCGACGTCCATCACCGCCGGCTCGGGAATGTGCAGAGCGGTAAAATAAGCGGCCCAGTCGAAATGCGGCGAAAGCTTCCGCACGTCGGCCAGCGGTAACTTATGGTAGTTCGCGACGGGGTCGCGGAGATCGACATTTTTTTTCGATCCGGTCGCGAGCGCCGTTTCCAGTTTCATCACCGCATCGGCGCCCGTTTTGGCGTCCGCCGGGCTGGAACCGGCGAGCTCGAGCATGCGCGTGACGTGCACCACATATTCGTCGCGCAGTTTTTTGGATTTTTCGTCATCGCGCAGGTAATAGTCGCGATCCGGCAGTCCGAGACCACTCTGGCCGTTCGCCGCGATCATCATGGTCGTTTCCTTCGGATCCTGTTCGGACGTAAAGAAAAAACCCGCCGTCGCCCCCAACTGATGGAGGCGCGCGATCGAAGCCTCCACCCCAGCCACATCCTTGATGGCGGCAATCCGGTCCAGATCGGGTGCAAGTGGCGCGAGACCCGCTTTTTCGATCGCCGTCTCGTTCATTCCGCTCGAATAAAAATCGCCGACCAGTTTCTCGATCGTCCCGGGATGTTCCGCCGCAACCGCCTGATCGAGGATCGTGTGCAGCGCGGCTTTATTGAACTCATCGACTTCATTAAATGCGCCCCATCGGCTGTAGGCCGCCGGCACGGGATGCGCCTTTTTCCAACTGCCGTTGGCGAATTGGTCGAAATCATTCTGCGGCTTGATGGACAAATCGAAATTGCGCGGGTCGATCCCGGCGTAAGCGACGCCAGCCAGACAAAGCCCGACGGTTAAAGCAGCAACACGGTTAAAGCTCATGGGATGACGATTGCCATCCGGGGATTCTCCGCAAGCACGAGATGAAGGCCGCGCTTGCGGTACAACAGCCTGATTCTTACACCAAGGAAGCAAAGGTCACAAAGCCTGAGAACCCAATAACGTGGAGGGCGCAAAGGAAGAGAAGGATTCGAAATCCCGTCCGCGATCAGCGGATCCCTCCGGCCAAAAACCGTAGACGATCAGTCGAAGGGGACCTCCAAGTTTCGCGTCTGCATTGAGCGAAACCATCAGCGGTTAAACATTCCGTGAATCCGACTGGACCGGAACAGAGGTTTTTAACCACTAATGAATTCACCATCGTGAATTCTACAAAGTGTACGTCAACTGATCGTCATCGTAGTTTGGTTCCTGGGAGCCTGCTGATCGCAGGCTGCGGTTCAGAACAAATCCGCCATTCCGTCCGAGATCAGCGGACACCCCCGGCCAAAAACCGGAGACGACCAGTCGAAGGGGACTTCACAGTTTCGCGTCTGCCATTAAGCGAAACCATCAGCGGTTAATTAATCCTTCCGTGGCCTGCCGGTTCTCATCCTCACACCAGATCACAGGCATCCGCCGGCATCCAGTGGGCGTCCTGACCGTCCCATTTGACGTTGCAGCCGATCGGATTCGTCATCGGCACGCGAATCGCGCGACCGGCGACATGATCCTCCAAGGCGTTGGCCAGATCGTTGACCTTCACCCGCGAAGCATCTTTCGGGCTGTCGACACCGCGGCCCGTATAAACCAACCGGCGCGATGCGTCGAAAACGAAGAAATGCGGCGTCCGCAATGCGCCATAAGCGCGGGCGACGTTTTGCGTTTCGTCGTGGAGATAAACCCAGGGGAATTTATGCTGTTGCATCCGCTCGACCATCCGCGGAAAGGAATCCTCCGCGTAGGTATTCACGCTGTTGGCGTTGATCCCGACAAATCGCACGCCCTGTGCGGCAAAACGTTCGGCCGTCTTTCGCGTGATCTCGTCTGATCCGGTGACATAAGGACAATGGTTACAGGTGAAAAACACCACCAGCGTCTTCGCATCCTTGAAATCGGTCAGCCCGTAGTTTTTTCCGTCTGTGGCCGGCAGTCGAAACACCGGCGCGCTTGCACCGAGCGAAAGAGTGAAGGATTTCTTTGTCGAATTTTCCATGAATCGCAGCGTAAGCGTGAGCCCTTTTTACGCAAGAGATGTTCCCACACCCGACCAGTCAGTTCACAGAAAGTTGCTTGCGCACGGCTGCAACCAGGGTCGCGACATCGTAAGGCTTGCGCAGGATTTCCGAGAATCCCTGCGCGCGCATTTCCTCCTTGCGCAAATCGAAATCGAGGCCTGACACGCCGATGATCTTCAGCTGCAGCCGGCCTTCCCGCAACTTTGCCACCAGTGCGGGACCATCCATGTCCGGCATCATCATGTCGGTGATCACCAAATCGACCGAACCCCCAAGTTCATTGACGCGCCTCAACGCCTCCGCTCCTCCGCTTGCCGCAATCACGGCATAGCCATTGCGTTCGAGAATGCGGGTCGTCACGGAAAGCACGAGTTCCTCGTCGTCCACCACCAACACGGTCGATTTTTTTGGCGGCTCAGGCTCGGTTTCGACGGCAACCAGCGGCGGCAAGGGCACGGTCGAACTCGCCGGCAGGACGGCATGGAAACTCGTCCCGCAGTTCAATTCACTCGTCACCATGATCGAGCCCCCGTGGCTCTTGATGATCCCGTGTACCGTCGACAGTCCGAGGCCGGTCCCCTTGCCGACCCCTTTCGTGGTAAAGAAAGGATCGAAAATCCGTCCCAGGTTTTCCGGGGCAATACCGTGGCCGGTATCAGAAACAGTAATCCGCACCGAGCGATCCGGATTCGCCCCACTGGCATGCAATTTTCCCGGGGTTGAAAAGGGAAGATTTTCCGCGGCCAACGTCAGTGTCCCACCGTTCGGCATCGCGTCGCGGGCGTTGATGCAAAGATTCATGATCACTTGATGCAGCTGGATTGGATCGGCCGTGACCGGCCAGAGGTCCCCGGGCAGCTGCGCCACCACTTTGATTTCGCGGGGAAACGTTCCGCGCATGACGTCCATCATTTCCCCGATCTGTCTCGCCACGTCGACCGACACCCGCGTTTGCGGCAGGTCGCGGCTGAAGGCCAGCAACTGGCGCACGATCGCTGCGCCGCGTTTGGCACCGGACTCGATTTGCGTCATGAGCGCCTGGTCGACGGGATCGGCGAGTTTATCCTTCAGCACCGTACCCGCCATGAGCATCGGGGTAAGAATATTGTTGAGATCGTGGGCAAGTCCGCCCGCGAGTGTGCCGACGGATTCCATTCGCTGGCTGTGCAACAATTGCGTCTCCAGTTTTTTCCGATCGGTGATGTCCGAATGGGTGCCGGCCATGCGCAACGCTTTTCCATCCGCGTCGCGCTCCACAATATTTCCCGTGGAACGAATCCATTTCCAATCCCCGTTGGGCATTCGCCGGCGGTATTCCATGGTGCGCGTTCCCCCTTGGACGACACACGCTTGGAATTCTTTTTTGACGAGTTCCACGTCTTCCGGGTGAATGCCCTCCAACCACCCGGAAGCGGTCACCTGAAATTCGCGGGGTTCCAGCCCGATGATGCGCGCATACTCGCCGCTCGCGCTGCCTTCCCCTGTAACCACATTCAAATCGAACCAGCCCTGATCCGACGCCGCCAGCGCCAGACGCAGCCTCTCTTCATGGATGCGCAACGCCTCCTCCGCCTTTACCCGGTGATCGATATCGCGCACCGCCGCGATGAGGCGTCGGCGTCCCCCGATCGCCGTCGCGTGAAGCTCGACCTCCGACCAGAATAATTCGCCATTTTTCCGCCGGCTCCGCCATTGAAAAATCTGCGGACCTTCCGCCACCGCGAGCCGCATCTTTTGCAAAACCTCCCTTCGACCGTAGGGACTGACGCCCAAACTGCGGGTTTCCACCGGCTGGTTAAACGCGTCTTCCCGGTCGCAGCCATACATGACGCACATGCTTTTGTTCACGTCGATCAGACGACCGTCCTCCTCATAGATGAAAAGCGCCTCGCCCGTGCTATTGAAAATTTCGCGGTATTTCTCCTCGCCCGCGGCCAGCTCCGCGGCGTAGCGGGAAATGCGTTGTTGCTCGCGCTCATGCGCCGATGCCAGCAGCCAGATCAACGCGCCCAGACAAAGCATGCTGCAACCGGCGCCCGCGACGAGGTCGATGGTGCGGTCCACCGGATTTCCAAACGGGGTCCGGAGGGTGGGGAAATAGAAATCGATCATCAACAGCCCGCAGAAATCCAGCACCACGAACGCCGCCACCATCCAGCGCACGCGACCGCGAAAAATCGCCAGCGGATAAACGAGGATCGGCGCGAAATAGTAACAAACACTCCCGTTGGAACCACCATTTAAAAACCAGACTGGATTCACCAACAGGAGAACGATGACAAAAAAACCAATAAAATAATGGCGTCCTTTCGTCGACGACCAATGGCACCACGCAGCCGTCAATCCCAAGGCGGAATTTCCCAGATGCACCCCCAAC
This sequence comes from Lacunisphaera sp., assembly GCA_036499685.1. GTDB lineage: Bacteria > Verrucomicrobiota > Verrucomicrobiia > Opitutales > Opitutaceae > Lacunisphaera. The sequence goes on from DASYDH010000057.1 coordinate 9,671, forward strand.
GGCAGATTTTGCAGGAGATCGACCGGCAGAATTACACAGAGGCAGACCAGCGCCGCCGTGACACAAAAGAGCCGGTAGAGGCGAACCTGCAGGGGCTGCGATTCGTCGGGTTTTAAACTACTGAGGAACTGGCCGGGCCAAGCTCTCATCGGATGCCGACCATTGTAGCCGGGCATTCGAAAGCCTCAAGCCACAAGAAGCCGTCCGATCAATTTCCCCTCGCGCAGAAATGCGACCGGAATAGCCTTGATTCAATCGTTCTCGTTTTAACTTCCTGCCATGGACAAACCGCCCTCGCCCGACTCGCCCGCAACGCCCGACGCCAACAGCGATACGCCACTCCGAATCGAAGGATTCAAAGGAACGCCCGAGGAAATCGAACAACAGTGGTTCGAACAGGTTTATCGCGGCCGCGGTGACGTGATGCCGCAGCTCACGTGGCGCGCCGTGCTCATGGGCACGGCGTTGGGCGGGGTGCTTTCGCTAACGAATCTTTATATCGGGTTAAAAGCGGGCTGGAACCTCGGCGTGGCGATTACGGCCTGCATTGTCTCGTACGGTGTTTGGAATATTTTTCTGAAATTCGGCTGGGCGAAGACGCCGATGACCATTCTCGAAAACAACTGCATGCAGTCGACTGCCAGCGCCGCGGGTTATTCGACCGGCACGACGCTCGTTTCGGCGTTTGCCGCGTATTTCATGATCAACAACCAAGCGCTGCCGCTTGGACTGACCCTAGCCTGGGTTTTCTTTCTCGCCGTGCTCGGCGTGACGATGGCCATCCCGATGAAACGTCAAATGATCAATATCGAACAACTGCGCTTTCCGTCCGGAATTGCGGCCGCCGAAACACTGCGCGCGCTTTATTCCAAGGGCCAGCGGGCCGCACAATCTGCTCGCGCCCTTACCTATTCCGGCATTGCGGCTGGGATCAGCCAATTCTGGAACGACGGTCTTCACCTCGTCAGCGCACGGCTGGAACCGTACAGCATCGGCAATTTGGTGGAGCGGATAAATGTCGCCGTACTCGGGCCAGCGTGGATCGGCCGCACTGTCATATTTGTCTGGGATCCGGTTTTTATGGCCGCCGGCGTTCTGATGGGATTGCGCCCTGCCGCCAGTATGTTGCTCGGCGGCACGTTGTGTTGGGCCGTGTTTGTACCAATCATGCAGGCGCACGGCGTGATTACCGGCACCGGGTATCGCGATATCGTGCAATGGACCGTGTGGGGCGGTGTTTCGTGCATGGTGACCTCCGGACTGCTGGCTTTTTTCCTCCAGTGGCGGGCGATTGCCCGGGCCTTCCGGGGTTTCGCAACTCTTTTCAACAAAAGGGTGGACGTGAAAGAAAACGCGATGGACGCAATTGAATCGCCAATGTCGTGGTTCGTGATCGCGCAAGGGCTCACACTCATCGCCCTGGCGTGGCTGGCCAAGGTCAGTTTTAACATGCCGGTCTGGCAAAGCGTGGTGGCGGTCGGCCTGTCCTTTTTTCTCTCCCTCGTGGCGTGCCGCGTGACAGGCGAGACGGACACCACGCCCACCGGCGCGATGGGCAAGGTCACACAACTCATCTTCGGCGGGCTCAGTCCGGGCAACATGAATATCAACCTCATGAGTGCCAATATCACATCGAGTGCTGCAATTTCCTCCGCCGATCTGCTCACCGATCTGAAAAGCGGTTATCTCCTCGGCGCAAATCCGCGCAAACAATTCCTCGCGCAATTCGCCGGCATCTTCATCGGCACGGTGGCGACGGTACTCGCCTTCAAGGTCATGGTGCCCACCGCGAGCGTCCTCGGTTCGGACCAGTTTCCCGCACCCGCCGCACAAGCCTGGCGCGTCGTCGCCCTCGCGTTGAGTCACGGTTTCGAATCGCTTGAACCCGTCAAAGTCTGGTCGATCGTCATCGGCGGATCGGTGGGCGTCATTCTCACGCTGCTGCCACGCTGGTTTCCACGACACGCCAATTGGATGCCTTCGGCATCCGGCATGGGCCTCGCGTGGACGTTTCACTGGTACTATGGGATGCTCTTTTTTATTGGTGGCATGATTGGCTGGCTGGTCGAACGTAAACGGCCGGTGCTGGCTGAACTCTATAATTATCCGGTGGCGTCAGGCCTGATCGCCGGCGGCTCGCTGATGGGCGTCGTGCTTATTTTTTGGGAGAATCTTCCGCCCCTGCTGCATCAGTATTTTGCCCATTAACGCCAGGAAGTCTTGAATCCAGCCTTCCAATCTTCAGTGGTAGATCGCGGTCACTGACTCCGGCGCGACGCGGAATCGGTTCCGACTCGGCGAGCAGCGTCGTGATTTCCGGGTCATCGCGGGAGAACGCCATCCGCGGATTGAGGCGCATGCGTTGCGAATGATGATGCGAATCGCATCCACTAACGCTCGCGAATTATCCGGCACCCGCGCTTCGACCGCGGTCGGGTCGTCGATGACTACGGGAAATATCAATCCGCTCATGGCTTGAGAGGTGCCGTCGGCGATTTGCGAGGATCGGCATCGAGTCGGGCTTGCAGGGCTTGAAACCGTGGGTGCTCGCGGAGCGGATCGAAATGGGGATTGAGGCGACACGAGGCGGCGAGCATCAGCATGTTCCCCTGTTGCCCGGCTTCCCGCTCGATCGCTTCGAGCGCAGCGTCGGTATATCCGAACCAGTATTGGGCCAAGGCATCAAAGATCCGCGTGCCTTGGTTGGGCTCCTGGCCGCCCAGCTCAATCGCCAGTCGCTGGATTTTTTCCGCTTCCGGCAGCCGTTCCAGCCTGATCAGCAGCCGGACTTTCCATTTCAGTAGAAAAACCGAATCGGGCTCCTCTGCCAGCCGCCGCTCGACCTGTGCCAAGGCCCCCTGCCACATGAGTTGGGCGGATTCTTTCCGTCCCGCCATCTCGTGGGCCAGCGCCGCCCACCACGCTTTCGGGCCGTGGAAGGCGTTTGAGCGAAGCCAGTCGCGCGCGACTCCTGCGAGCAGCCGCTGGATCTGCGCCGGCTCGCGGCGGCAATGGAAAATGAGGCAGCCCGACGCCACCCCATGATCTTCCTGACGGACGGCGGCGGGCACTCTTTCATACGCCGCCTTCGCAGCGTCGAGATCCCCCCGCCAAGACAGGGCAAGGAGTTGCTTCACGGCGAGATTCGGCCAGCATGGCCCCAGCGCAATCGACCGATCCGCCGCAACCTCGGCCGCCCGATAATCGTGGCCGACCAGGAGTTCCGCCCAAGCGATTTCGTTCCAGGCCAGAGACACGAAATCCGGGTTTCTGCTCAATTCATTCCAAGAGGTCCGCGCGCCGGTCATATCACCTTGGCCGCGACAAAGGATGCCGTGCACCAGCAACGCCCGCGGTTCGACGGGGTTTTCCGCGAATAAACCTCGAAGGATGTCCTCGGCCTCTTCGGCATACATCGATACGTCCCAAGTACCAGCCCCGCGAATCAGATAACACGCCTGGGCCAGCCGGGCCTCAAAGGAGTCGGGAGCGAGTTGCAGGGCACGCATCGCCTTGGTGCGCGAACCTTCGCGCCGCGCGGGTGAGTCGTCGAGGGCGTGATAGATATACCACGAATCCACCTGCGACCACAGCGACCACGCGTCAGCATCGGATGGGTCGAGTGCGGTGGCGCGCTGACCCAGCCCATCGGCGATCTCAAGCTCCACGCGGGCCAGACTCGGTTTGTTCAACAAGACCCATGCTTTGGCAACAAGCTGCTGTGTCTCCGACAACCGCGCGGTCCGGACAGGAGCTGATTCAACGGGAACACGAGTGTCGTTTCCCACGGCAGGTGTTGTGCCTCCCGCACCGCCACGCAACAACGTGACGAGTCGGCGGCAGAATGCATCGCTCATGGCACCGCCGGGCAGTCTTGTCCATTGCACCTCGGTGAATGAATCCGGCACCTGCGCCTCGGCATCGCTCGTGGCATCGATTACCACCGGCAGCAAAAACGGCCGGCCTTGCGCCATGAGGTGGGTGCGCTGGTCCGCGAGCCGCCATTCGAGTCGAAAATATCCCTCCGTTCGCGCCTGTGTTGCCGCCGAGATAATCGGGACCAGCAGAGCACATTCCTTGATGTGCTTGCGGATCTTTTGATCCCAAGCGTCGCCGCCGACGAGTTCGTTCTGATCGAACCACACTTCCACGCCGGCATTTCTCAAAGCATCGCAAATCCGTTTGGCCGCTTCACCGTCTTCGGAAGCATAACTCAGGAATACGGCTTTGTGTTCGTTGTTCACGCTTAAGCCCGCGCACTCCCTGCCCGCGGTGGATGGCAAAACGAAAGCGAACCGCTAATGCATCGGGCCGCTCCGGCTTTCTGCGAAGCATGAATTGAGAAAACCGCGTCCGAAGGTTGGGAGGAATCCATTGGTAGACGCTAGAGGCTTGGCAAAACGGAAGCAGGCTGGCAATCCTTCCCGGTGAAGTCTGCGTCATCCACTCTGCCCCTCTTTCATGTCGTCGGTTTCTCCGGTCACCGCCAACTAACCGAGCGCGAAGCGACCGCCCGGGTCATCACGGCCGCACTGGAGGAATTGCGACGCGAGGCTCCCGGCGAATGGATCGGTCTCTCATCCGTGGCCACGGGCAGCGACCAGCTTTTTGTCGATCAGGTGTTGGCGCTCGGTCTTTCGTGGCAGGCCATTCTCCCGCTACCCCGGGCGGAATTTCAAAAGGACTTCACGCCGGATGAATGGGCCGACGCCGAGCAGATGCTCACCCAAGCCGAACATGTCCGGGTGATCTCGGAAAACGGCACGCGCGAGGACGCTTATCTCGATTGCGGCATGGAGACCGTGAATGGTGCCGACGTGTTGCTCGCATTCTGGGACGGACAGCCCGCCCGCGGGAAAGGCGGTACGGGCGATGTCATCGAATACGCCAAATCCCTCGGCAAACCCACGCTTGTCATCGATGCCACCACACTGACGATTCGCAAAGAAAACTGGAACCGACTGGCACGCGGCGACGCCACGCTCACCAGTTTGAACCATCTCCCTGATTCGCCTGCGGCCGACGGGGCAAATCCGTTCAAGGCACCCGATCACATCTTCGCGTTTCAGAGAAAATGCGATTTTGCCGCCAGTAATGGCGCGCCGCAATTCCGGCGGTTGATTGTATCGACCGTGCTGCTCCATGTCGCCGCGACACTCATCGCCGCCGGTGCGCTCGCCTATGGGCTGCATCAGCTCGTGGTGCCTTGGGCGAAATTGCTTTGCCTCTCCGGTGCATTGGGCGTCGCTCTCGTGCTGCGCCACCATACGCACTCGAATCACAGTTGGGTACGCTGCCGTCTCGCCGCTGAATTTTGCCGCTCGGCCCTCGCGACCTGGGGTCTGCCCCAAGCCGCGCCGCTGTTTCAGGACCTCGATTTGCCCGGTGTACGCGGCTTGACCCGTTCGCTCCATGTACTGCACAGCCGGTCGTCGCTGGCCCGGCCGGTGTCGATGGAGGAATTCAAACAGGTCTACCTCAGCCAGCGCATCGACGATCAACTCAACTATTACAAACGGCAGGAAAACCGAGCGCTACCGCTGTTCAACCGGTTGAAGCTGGGATTCTGGATCGCCACTCTTCTCGCGATTGTCTGCACCCTCGCCTACGCGCTGGCAGACACGCTGCATATGGAAGTGCCGGAATGGACGCAGTCCACCATCTTTTATTTTCTACCCATCGCGCTTCCGGTGGTGGCCGCATCGCTGATCTCACTCATCTCGATCAACGACCTTCAGCGCCGAGTGGCTCGCTATCGCGAGATGCGTGCGATGCTCGACGATTGCCGTAAACAAGTGACCTATTGCCAGACGTGGAACAGTCTAGAGCGCATCGTGCTAAAAATCGAACGCGCGCTACTGCAGGAAGTGATCGAATGGCACTCAATCACGAGCTTCAGCGAGTCGCATTGAGCGCTCGGCCGGCGCGATGCGCCGGAACGCTCAACGTTTAACTTTTAACGCTGAACATTCAAGCGGGGTGAACGGCGGCAATCTTGCAGGGCTGCCGCTTGCGGGAGCCTCTACCAGCGCAGCGCGCCTTCGCCAAGGCCACAGCCCAATTCTGCATTCATAATTCCGACCCTTGAGCGTTAAAAGTTAAACGTTCAGCGTTGAGCGTTGGCCGCGCCCGGCGCGCGGTCGATCTCCTCCCACGACGGCGCGGTCCATAAATGTGGAATGCCACCGTTGCTCACGGCCATGATCCGGTTGCCATCGGGGGAGAAAGACACGGAGTTGAACACAGACCCGGGCGCGCGCAACGTGAGCACTTCCTCCCAACTCGCCGTGTCCCACACTCGTACCGCCTGACTGCCCGAACCGTCACCAGTCGCCAGTCGCTTCCCATCGGGAGAAAATGCAATCCCGCCCGCTCCGTTGATGAAGCCGCGCAATGTCCCGACTTCCTTCCAGGTGGCGGTCTCCCAGATCCGCACGTAGCCGAGCCGGCTGGACAGGGCAAACAGGCGGCCATCCGGCGAAAAGGTGCCATAGTTGGGCTCAAGATAGTCCGCCGCCACGCGGGTTCGGGTGTTGGTCTCGGCATCTTGAACGATGAATCCTCCCGCCTCAAATCCAATGACCGTGAATCGCTCATCGTTGCTGGTGGTAACACTGCCGATGCCGGGAAGTTTGGACCACGTTGCGATGACCTTCCCGTCCGCGAGTGCGATCTCCTGCGCAAAATCCCCGTTGGGTTGATAAACGACGACGGTGCCGCGCCGGACGAACACCCGATCAACGACCATGTCGGGATGCGAAAGCGAGATGCGATTCTTCACCTTGCCGTTCGATATGTCCCACACCGCCAGCGAATGTTCCGATTCCTTGTCCACATAGATCATGCCGTCACCTGAAAAACGGCCATTCACCGGACGTTTGCCGAGGTCGAATAATAACTCCCCTCGCTCCAGCGCGTCTCCACTCCAGCGCTCCATGTGACCCTTCTTGTCCACAGCGAAAATAAAACGACCGTCCGCCGACCACGCCCCGGCGACGAACTCTTTCGCCCCGTCGATCCGGGCCTGACGCGGATGGAGCTTGGAAGTGTCCCAAAGGGCGACGACCCCATCCTTGCTGCCGCTCATAAGCGTGAGATGATCCGGCAACAGGGTTAGTCGCCAGACTTCGTTTTCGTGGCCCCGCATTACGTCGATCTCCTTGCGCGTGGCGACATCCCACGTGCGAATGGTCTGATCCGCCCCGGCGGTGGCGATTTTGGAACCATCCGGCCAGAATACGATCTGCCCGATCCACGATCCATGACCCGACAGCCGGCCGACCAATTGACCGGAAGCTACGTCCCAAAGCCGGACGTCGGTTTTGCCAAATCCTTCCGCCGTGGCGAGGAGCGAACCATCCGGCGAGAAAGCGAGCGCAGTGACATACGGCTGCTCTGCGGCAACAGTCCATTGCATCACGCCGGTGCGAACGTTCACCACGGTGACGGCAAGACCTTTCTCATTCGAGCAATAGGCCGCCAGCCGAAGATCCGCCGTCGCCGCCAAGCCCGCGGTCCCGACGGCAAGGTTGGGCTGTTTGACCGAAATCCCCGCCACCTTGGCGCCATTGGAAACGTTCCAGATGGAAAGAGCGCCCTCCGGGCCATTGGTAGAGGTCGATAGGATCAACGAGTGCCCATCCCCCGAAAACGCGAGCCCGATTCCGACCCCGTCTACCGACCATTCCCGCATGCGCTCGCGGGTTTGCGTATTCCAGAGCTCGACGTGCGCCTTCTTTAAATCGAATTCCGTAGTCACAAAAGCCAGCAGCGGTTCGGTAGGTGAAAAAACCGCAAAGGCGAATAGTCGCTCGGGCGCGAGCGTCGCGATGGTCCGCCGGGTTGCAAGGTCCATGACCACCACCCCTCCCAGATGGAGAGTGCCCATCGCGGCAAGCTTGCCGTCGGGTGAAACCGCGACTGAGCAGATCTCACCACCCGCCGGATCATGATAAAGGACCGCCTCGGCGTCGCTCCGCGTCTGACCCCAAAGGTAGCGCCACTCCCAGCCGCGCAGGTCCGGCTCGCCGGGCGACGGTCGCTGATTCTCCAGAATGGTCTTTGTGCGGCCGAGATTGCCATCATCGAGCACCTGCCGCGCCACGATCATGCCGGAGGAATAGGCGATCGTGTGGGCCACGCGTTCCTGTTCGCGGGCGCGCACCATGTTGCGATAGCCGAAGATCGCACTGCCGATCGCGAACACGCACAGCACTGCCGCACTCAAAGCCACCATGCGGGCGCGCCACATCGCGCGTTGGGTCGCGGCTTCCTGCGTCCGAGTCACGGCGAGTTCGCACTCGACCCGCTCCTTCGCCTCGCGCTGCTGACGAGTCTGGCGGCTAAGTTTCACGACGCTGCAAAGCACGTCATGCGTGAGCTCCACCCGGCGCACATCCAATCGCTCCTCGATGCGCAACAGCCGGCGGTCAACGAGCGCGGTCAGCGCCGACAGCGCCCCGGCGGCGACAAACGCTTTCTGCACCCGCTCCTCGGCCACGCTCTCACGATAACCGGAATCAGTGAGCAGCACGTCCTCGATGAAATGCCTCACGCCAGGGGGCTGACCTGCGAGGGAACGCTCGTAGAATTCCCCGAGAATCGATTCACGCGAACCCGCGAGCAAATCGCCAGTGATCACGGCTTCGCCCTTCGCGATGCGCATCTCGTTCAACTCGCGACAAACCAGACTGAGAAGTGACGGTTCGATCTCGGCGGTGCTCAGGTCCTGCGCGCCGGATACAAATCGCACGATCTGCCGCGCGACTTCGTCACTGACCAGGCCCGGCACTGGCCGGACAACAGCCTCAAGGGCCGGCGCGCCGGTCATGCGCGTGAGCCGCACGCGGTTCTGCGTGATGGAAGGCATCCGGTCCTTCAAGGCCTCGAGATTGGCGAGGTAGTCCTCGCGGAGGGCGATCAGCACGCGGTAATCGGCACGGGAAAAATCAAAGCGTTCCGCCGCCGTCTCGTCGTTTTCAATCGCAGCCGAAGCGCGGTTCTCAACCAAGTCGGCGAGCTCCGCCAGAAACGCGGTGGCACGGGCGCGACCGGCGTCATCCGTCTGCGCGAGCGTGAAGATTTCCTCGAACTGGTCGAAGATCAGCAGTGGCGTGAGCGTGCGGCCGGCCGCGTCGCGCAGGATGTCGTCGCGATGATGAAAGAATTCCCAGAGCGATTCCCCCGCACGGGCGGAACCGGGATGGGACCAAGTACCAGCTGCGGTTGTAACCTCCCGGACAGCGGTCTTGATTTGCTCGGCGGGCGATGGTGCGTCCGCCGAATAGGCGATGCGCACGTAGATCGGGCAATACCCTTCGGGCCGCAGGCGGGGCACGATGCCTGCACGGAGAATGGAAGTCTTGCCAAGTCCCGATTGGCCGAAAAGCACAGTGAGCAGTTTGCGCTGCACGCGACGGCCGAGCTCGGCGGCTTCGTCATCGCGGCCGAAGAAATAGGCCTTCGTCTCCTCAGTGAACGAGTCGAGCCCCAACCAAGGCCGCACGGCGGCGGCGTCTGCCGGGGAACGCTCAAAGTTTAACTCTGAACGTTCAACGCTCATGGTGCCCGTCCTTCAAAGAGAGACTTCAATCGAGCGGCAAACTCCGGCGTGGCTTCGCCGCCCGGCAGGCGCGTCCAGTGGGATTTCATGAAGGCGTCGGGCACCAGCGCGCCGGTTTCTGTCGTCTGGTCGATGCACACCGGCAGTATGAACGCCGCGCCATGCGCCATTCCCTGGGTGCGGTCCACCGCCCAATTCCACTCGCGGCGGAACCAACCTTCGACCCGCCGCTGTGTCGTACCGGAGACCACGGGAATGAAATAGGAACACCGGCTGACATTGCGTTGGATCTTGCGGGCGAAATCGTCACCGCCTTCGAGCCGGTCCATATCGAACCAAGTGCGGATGCCGGCAGCATCGAGCCCGCCCTTCAAGCGCTGCACCGCCGCGAAGTCCTCACGGGCGTAACTGATGAAGACGGCGTTGTCGGGCATCTCCTTTTCGGGCGGAAGAAAACGCTGCGGCACGGTGCCACCCAGCGGGATGATGTCAGCCGGCTTGTGCCGTGCCATCCAGCGACGGTGCAACTCGTCCACAAACGCCTCCGCTCCGCTAAAAACGCGCGTGCGCACGCTGACCTGTTGGAGAAATGCCATCAGACGCTCGTCATTACCAGTGGAGCTGTCCGCCAGCACCTCGCCCACTTCGCGGGGATCGGAGAGCCGGCGGCGCTTGGCCATACGCAGGAAAAGACGCGCCAGCCAGTTGGAGAAATTGCTGCCGATGAGGAGAAGATGATTGTGCTCCAGTTCGTGGAAGAGCTTTTCGGGCGTGAGATGCTCGCTCTGCAACGCGCAAAAATATTCCAGCGTGTCCTCGTCGGAAATCACATAGGTCGGCGATGCCGAGAGCCGGCCGAGCAAATGATAGAGAACCGGCCGCGACAGTTTCTCCCGCTCCGCCGGCAGGTCGGCGACCCGGTTCGGCGCATAGGCGATGACCTCAGTGGACTGCGCTCCTTGGAAACGCTCATCGTTGATCGCCTGCTCCATGAGCGAATCGAAGGTCGTGGTGACAATCAGGTCGAAGTCGGTGATCTGCGCCAGTTGCCGCAACGCCAGCGGCGGGGTGAAATTGGTTTCGCGGAGAATGCTGCGCAGCCGCGTATAAGCTTCCTCACGCCGTCCCCGGGATGAGAGAAACCAACAAACGACGTCGTTGAGCGTGTAGGGCTGGGGCAGTTGGGCGGCGTCCACTCCCAGTTTGACGGCGAGTTTTTCCGCCAGCCAGTCATAGAGCAGGCGCGGGCCGGTCTCGGTTTCCACCTTGAGCAGCTCGGGCCCGATGATCGGGATGACACGTTTTTCCTCGATGAAATTGAGCAGGTCATCCCACGCATCATCGTCGAGCGACGCCAGAGGCAAACGCATGGGGAGCAGGTTACTCATTACATGGATGAAGTTGAAATCCGATGATGGGATGTAAGGAGCAAAATCGTGACGGCAGAGAAGAATCCATGCCGGTTCGTAGAGCCAGCATAAACGAAATAATGCGAGGCTTCGTGCGTATTCCAACGGAGTGCGGCGGAAGTGGACGCACGGGAATCATGCCGTCGACGAAACGGCGCCCGGAATCGGGTTTGAGAACACGCCGCCGACAGTATGGCGTGACGAGCGCGCAACCGGAGAAGCGTAAAATCGCCGCCCGTCGCTCAGAAGCGGAACTTCACGTAACCTTCCATGCGGAAGGGTTGCTCGGCGAAGACAAGGCTGCTGCCGGAATACGCGTCGCCGTTGTGGTACCAGTTGCGCTGGTTGGTCACGTTCAGGAAATCCACGTTCACCGACCAGCGTTTGGCTTCGTAGAAGAGCGAGCCGTTCAACAGGTACTGCCCGGGAATGTGCCACTCGTCATCGAGATTGCCCAACTGCCGACTGGCGTATTGCGCGTTGCCGCCAACGCCAAAACCGTTTGCAAAACGATAGCGAACGCTGCCGTTGAAAATCATCTTGGAAAATCCGAGCAACGGCCAATCGCCCGCCGGCACTTGGTCGCCATAGGGATCGTAGGTACCATCGGATTTTCCGTTCCCACCAGGACCCTGACCGATCAGGTACGCATCGTAGATGGAGCGTCCACCCATCTGGAAGGGAGCGGAGTCCAGGTAGTGTCCGTTTTGGAACGTGGCATTGAACGTGGCATTCAATCGCGGGGTGGGCTGGTACACGATCTCCAGTTCAGTGCCCCGGACCACGATGTTGCTTTTTTCCCCACCCAGCGAAACGCGCGCGCGGGTCTGATCGAAATAGGTGACGCCAGCGAAAAGCTTATTTTCCAACAGGCTGTATTTCGCACCGACCTCGGCGAGTTCGCTCAGGTTGCGGAAGTCGTCGCGATTGATCTGGCCATCGGGTGAGTTGAGGATGACGCCGCCGCCAGTCACGTTGCCGTTCGCCGCGCGGATGCGCTGATACGTGGCGTAATACGAACTTTTTGCGGTGGGGCGCCAGATGAGATTAACATTATGTGAAAACGCCGAGACTGTCTCCGCATCGTGATACGGAATGCCAGTAACGGCTTCGTAGGGATCACGCGCGCTCGCAAAAAACCAGTCTTCGCGCAGGCCGAGCAGGAAACTGAGCGTCTTCGTGAGGGTTGTCTCATGCTGCCAGAAGAGAGCGGGATTCCACAGCGTTGATTTCACGGTCTCGGGCGTGTCGGAGGAGTTGGGGAAAACCAAATGCCCGCCGGGTCCGGGAAGACCCGGATAGTAGGAGTTGGGATATTGCGTCGCCTGGTCGAAGGTACGCGATGGATCAGTGATATCGAAGTTGTAGAGGTATTCGTTGAAATAATTCGTGTACGACTCACGTCCTTCATAGCGCACCGTCGCGCCGCCGATGCTCTGCTGCGCAAGGCCGAACCAATTGAATTTCAAGTGCGCCTCGGTGCGGTTTTCGATGGTCGTCTGTTTCACATACTCGACATACTCTGACTGGTTATAGCGATGACGATCGATGTGCTCGGCGAGCGTGCGATTGATCAGTGTGAGGGCCGGCGAGAGTTCGAGCGTCGAAATCAACTGCACGTGCGCGATATTGGCGTTGGAATAATCGCCGGTCGAAAAAAGCGAGGCTTCCCAAGGCAGAGTGACTTTGCCCGTGACGTTGATCGGGCCGGGACCGGAGGGAAGATCGGCGGAAATTCCCGTGTAGTAAATGGCGTGATCGATGAGTTCCTGACTCGGCCGGTTGACGCCCAGGATTTCCGGCCAGTTCTGCCATTCCCATTGGGCGTTAAGCTCGAACTTGAGCCGGTCGTTCGGTTTCCAAGTGAGCGCCGCAAACAAATCCTCGCGATCGTCGCTCACGCCGTTTTTCTTATAAAACGTGTCCCCGCCTTTGCCCTCGTAACTGATGCGCCACGCGAGTTTGTCCGAAATCGGCGCGGTGGTATCGATCTGAACCGACGCGTTGAGGTACGAAACGCTGCCCGGAGCCCAAGTCCCGAAGCGGGTGGTGACGGTGGTTTCAGGACCGGAAAATTTCGGCTGCTTGGTCACGTAATTGACATAGCCGCCGGTGAAAAATCCCGCGCCAAAAACCGCAGACCCGGGGCCGCGCACGATGTCGACCGCCTCGACGCCATTCCAACTCGGCAGAAATCCGTAGAGGTTATAGCTGCGACGCTGGTCGTTGAGATAGGTTTCGGCAGTGTCGCCGCGAAGATTCGGCGTAGTCGCCAAACCGTAGCTGGACGACGCGTAGCCGCCAGGCGTATAGACGATGAATTCCTTCACCCCGTGAATGCCGCGCTCGTTGAGCAGGGCTTCGCTGATGGAACTGACAGCGCGGGGCGTGTCGAGAATGTCGCGTGCATCGCCGAGCACCGACGAGATGTCGCGCGTGAGTGGATTGACGGAATCTTCCAAGGGAATCCCGGTCACGACATAGTCATCGAGTTTGACCGTGTCCTCGCCATGCGCGGCGAGTCCCAGCAAAGGGGCAATGAACAAAAGCGCTTTGAACGAGCGCAAACTTGGGAGGCGGTTCGGGAGTTGCATGGAATAAGGCCCGGCCCAATCCAGACCCTCCCGGATGAAAAAACAGACAACGCCCCATGCGTCACCTTGCTTGTTTCCTTCGCCGGTATGATCCGTTTCAGGTTCAAAGGGTCGAGCAGCCGAGCGAGCCGCAATCTCAGTCTTCCGCGGAAGACACCCCTACGAGCAACGCCAGCGATACGCCCGGCGGAATCAGGTGCAAGGAAAACCCGCCATATGACCCAAAAGGGGAACTGCGCTTCCCTAAATCATAAAAGGCGCCCCGATTGGGGCGCCTTTTATGACCTAACACCAAGCAAACCTTAAGAACTACAAACGATGTTCATCAAGGTAGACGCGGGATTCTCAAAAACGTTGAATCTTTTCCAAATAAATTTCGCCCGCTCATCCACCACAGGGACGGAATTAAATGGAACGTCTGTCGGTTCGCCTTGCTACCGCTGTAAATCCCTCACTTCCGGCTCCATAAACATGAAAGGCGCCCCGCGTGGGACGCCTTTCATGACCTAACACCAAGCAAACCTAAGAACCTTGAACAACGTACATTCACTAAATGATTCGTTGTTCTTGTAGTGATAGACGTGCTTTCGCTCAAAACGTTGAATCATTTCGAAAGATTTCTTGGGGGATCAGATGTGGCGGCGACGCTCGGCGTTTCAACCTGAAATAAGCACTTTAGGAAGAACACTTTAAATCTACGGAAGGGCTAACCGCTTATGGTTTCGCTGAACGGGACGCGGAACTTTCATTGTGCCCTTCGACCAATCGCCTCCGGATTTGGTTCTTGGGCGTCCGCTCATCGCTAACGGAAATCCCATCGCCGCCAATCGATCGATCAAAGATGAATTTCCGCCGGCAGTACTGCTCCATCAGCGACAGTTACCGGATTCGCCTTTAAAGGATAGCGGAAGGATTTTCCCTCGAAATTCTTAAACACCACTTCCTCATCGGTAATCTTTTCCAAGTATTCCGGATTCATCGGCACCTTGCCGCCGCCCCCCGGTGCATCGATCACATACTGCGGAACCGCATAGCCGGTCGTGTGGCCGCGAAGCGCCTTGATAATTTCTATCCCCTTGCGGACATCGACTTTGAAATGGGCACCTCCCGTGATGAGATCCATCTGGTAAATATAATACGGGCGAACCCGCATGCGCAGGAGTCGGTGAACGAGAGCGGTCATCACTTCCGCGTCATCATTTACCCCGCGAAGCAGCACACTTTGGTTACCCAACGGCACCCCCGCAAACGACAGGCGCTCACAAGCGTCTTTCAACTCCTGCGTCGCCTCCTTCGGATGATTGACGTGGATGCTCATCCAAATCGGACCGTGTTTCTTAAAAATTTCGCAAAGGGCCGGCGTGATGCGCTGCGGGAGAAATACCGGGATGCGCGAGCCGATCCGGATAAATTCGACGTGCTTGATCGCCCGAAGCCGTCCGAGCAGGTGATCGAGTTTCTTGTCGGACAACAGTAGGGGATCGCCACCGGAAAGCAGCACGTCGCGCACCTCGGTATGCGCCTCAATGTATCGCAGCGCCTGTTCGTATTCCGGATGGAAATTGTAGTCCTGGGCATTGCTCACCAACCGGCTGCGCGTGCAATAGCGGCAATAGGCAGCGCAACGATCGGTCACCAAAAAAAGCACGCGGTCGGGATAACGATGCACCAATCCCGGCACCGGCGAATGCGCGTCTTCGCCCAAGGAATCCAACATCTCGCCGGACGAGATCACACTTTCATCGCTGCGCGGAATGACCTGCTTGCGGATCGGGCAATTGGGATCGTCGCGATCAATGAGATTGAAAAAGTACGGCGTGATCGCAAGGGCGAGTTTTTCCCGGGCGAAAAGGCAACCGGCACGTTCTTCCGGCGTGAGCGTCATGCACCGTTCAAGCTGCTCGATCGCGGTAATCCGGTTTTTTAACTGCCAAGTCCAATCCTGCCAGTCGGATTCAGGAACGTGTTGCCAGAGCCCCTGGCCTTGAAACCAAACGGAGCGGTCTTCTGTGTAGGGCATATCTCAGCAGGAGAGGTAGTCGGTTTGACCGGAGTGTCAAATGGACGGACGGGCGATGGCCTTGGTCGCTTATCTGTCGGCAGGCGCCCGCTGGTCCGCTTCGCAAGCGTTTACACCAAGGAGGCAAAGGACGCAGATAACAGAACGAAATCCCCAAGCGGTACCTGGCAGTCTTTGCGCTCTCGGTGCAAAGTGCAGAAGCTTGGAGCGACTGGTATTAAATCGAATTTGCCCGGCAGGGCCGAACCAGCGGCAATGGATCACAACGTCGCGATTAAATCGTGGCGGATAATTTTCTACCAGAACTCCTCATATTCAATGCGGTCTTCCACTTAGGTGGTTGTGATTTGTGCCGATTCACCAATAACCTCTCTCAATCCTGGCGCCTTCCAGACGTTAAAACGCCTAAATGCCCCCGATACTCCAAAATCACGGAGCAATCGCACCCCCCTCGCGATCTAGGCAGGGTTTTGCCCAATTGCCGGCGATTCTGGCCGGTACGATCTTTCTATTAACCTCGGTCATGGCATGGTTTGCGGTCTCAACGGGAACTGTTTCCCAAAACCTGGTCCTGACCGCAAGTTGCGTGGTGATCGCGCTCGTTGCCGTCGGTTACGGCTGGAAGCAGGGCAAATTAGCGGGCCGGCTCGCCGCCGAGACCGACAGGGATCGCACGGCCCTTACGATCACATTGCCCCAACTTCGTGCGATCTGGGACAACGCCCCGCTCAGCATTATGCTTTTCGATCCAAACGACCCGAAAGTTGCGGTCAAGATCGTCGACTGCAATCCCCGCGCCTGCGAAATGCATGGATATAGTCGCGACGAACTCATTGGTCAATGCATCGACCTGCTGGAGGTAACGCCTTGGACTCAAAACGTGCCAAACTGGATCGCGCAGTTTCGCCGCGAACAACGCTTTGAAGGGGAAAGTCAGCACCGTCGAAAAGACGGAACCATTTTCGACATTGAGTATTCAACGAGCCTACTCGTGGTAAACGGCAAGGAACTCGTGATCGGAATGGATCGGGACTCCACCGCGCGAAAACAGGCCGAAAAAGCCCTGCGGGCGAGCGAGGAGCGCTGGCATCTCGCCGTCGCCGGCAGCAATGAGGGCGTTTGGGATTGGAATCTCGAAACGGACCAAATGTGGTATTCACCGCGCTGGAAAGCGATTTTGGGCTACGCCGAAGACGAGTTTCCCGACCAACGCAGCGAATGGCTGGCGCAAGTTCATCCCGACGATCGCGCCTCGCTCGACGACGCCTTAAAAGCCCATCTGCGCCAACACGCCGATATTTTTCAGTGCGAGTATCGCATCCGGAACAAGGATGGTTCGTGGAGCTGGGCACTCGTCCGAGGCAAAGCTCTTTTCAGTGCCGATGGACGCGCGCGTCGCATGGTGGGCACGCACGCCGATATCAGCCGGCAAAAAAACGCCGAAGCCGATCTCCGCCAGGCCAAGGAGGCGGCCGAAGCCGCCGACCGCGCCAAAAGTGAATTCCTTGCGGTGATGAGCCACGAGATCCGCACGCCCATGAACGGCGTACTCGGCTTCACTAATTTGTTGCTCGATACGCCGCTCGGGCCGGAACAGCGCGACTGGTTGCTCACCATTCATTCAAGCGGGGAATCGTTGCTGACCCTCATCAACGACATCCTGGATTTTTCGAAAATCGAATCCGGCCACATGGAACCGGAGCAGACTCCGGTTTCCGTTCAACGCTGCGTCGAGGAGGTGCTCGATCTTCTCTGGAGCAAGGCCAGCGAAAAGAAAATCGAATTGCTGCACTGGATCGACAGCGAAGTGCCCGACTGGATCATCAGCGACGGCGTTCGTTTGCGCCAGATCCTGGTAAACCTCGTCGGCAACGCGATCAAGTTCACCGCGAAGGGCGAAGTGGAAGTGCGGGTGTCCGCCGAACCGGCCGTTGCCGATCAACCACCGCACCTTGCCATCACTGTTCGCGACACCGGGGAAGGTATTCCGTCTGATCGCATCAACCGGCTTTTTCGTCCCTTCAGCCAGGCGGATTCGTCCACCACCCGGCGCTTCGGCGGCACAGGCCTCGGCCTGGCCATCAGTCGCAGCCTGGCGCAGGTGCTCGGGGGCGACATCGCGCTGAAATCCACTTCCGAAAAAGGCAGCTGCTTCCGCCTGACAATCAAGGCGGTTCCCACGACGCAGCCCGAACAAACCGGTATCGCCCACAAACCCCGGCCCACTGTTGTGCTCGAAGGACGCAGGGCGTTGATCGTCGACGACAACGAGACCAATCGAAGGATTCTCACCAGCCAGTTGAAACGCTGGGGCCTCGTATGCGAAGCGTTTGAATTTCCCTCGGAAGCACTCGCGTATATCCGGAACAACGGTGAGGTGGACGTCGCTTTGCTGGATATGATGATGCCGGACATGAACGGCGTGGAACTGGCCTCTGAGTGTCACCGGCAGTTCGGTCGTGATAAATTTCCCCTGATCCTGCTGTCGTCTGTCAGCCGTGAGGAGTTGAGCGCATTCAAACCCAAGGAGCACTTCAAAGTCGTGCTCACCAAACCCGTGCGTCAATCAGCTTTGCTTGACGCGTTGCACACTTCGCTCGATCAACGCAAGCCGGTGACGGCCGTGCCTTTTTCGGCACTCCAAATCCCACGGCTGGACGCCACGCTGGCGGAGCAAAATCCGCTTCGCATTTTGGTGGCTGAAGACAATGGCGTAAACCAGAAGCTGATCGCCGGTCTTTTAAATCGCCTGGGTTACCATCCAAAACTCGTTGGCAACGGCCTCGCCTGCCTCGAGGCACTGCGGGCCAACGATTATGACGTCGTCCTCATGGACTGCCAGATGCCCGAAATGGACGGCTACGAGGCCACCGGCCGAATTCGCGCGGGCGAAGTCGGCAATCGCAACCGCGCCCTGCATGTCATCGCATTGACCGCGTCCGCGATGGTCGGGGATCGCGAACGTTGTTTGAAAGCCGGCATGAACGAATACCTTACCAAGCCCATCCAGGCGGATACTTTAATTCATTTGCTCGAAGCCACCATTCCCCTGCCCTCCGATCCGGCCCAATAACCTGCTGAACAACGAACCGATTTTTACACCAAGGAAGCAAAGGTCACAAAGAAGTGGGATTAAATCGAAGGAATTAAACGCGGAGAGCACAGAGCACGCGAAGTATTCAGACCGCGTCTGCGGTCTCGTCCGCAATCAGCACCGTTGCTGCGTGCTCGCATCCCGGCATTTGTCCGCGCACCTACGTGCGAGGCAAACGGACACCTCCGAACCCAAACCTGGAGACGATTAGTCGAAGGAGACAAGGTAGTTTCGCATCAGCCGTTAAGCGAAATCATTAGCGGTCAACCCTTCTATGGATCGCTGACTGCGCACTGCCATCCGAACGGAGTTTATTCACAGCGCATCTTTCCCCTTGGCACGCGGGACCGGACGTCTTTTCGTCACCCTTCGATGTCCCACACCAAGCCCGCAGTACTCGCCCTCGAAGATGGCAGCGTATTCCACGGCACCGCTTTCGGCGCCGAGGCTACCATTGCCGGGGAGTGCGTTTTCAACACGTCGATGACCGGCTATCAGGAGATCATCACGGATCCGTCCTACTTCGGCCAGATCGTAACCATGACCGCGCCGCAAATCGGCAACTACGGCGTCAACGTCGAGGACGAGGAGGCGTCCGCTCCGCGCTGTTCCGGTCTCGTGGTCCGCGAAGTTTCCCCGATCGTCAGCAATTGGCGCAGCACGATGTCGCTCACCGACTACTTGAAAAAGTACGGCGTGCCTGCCATCAGCGGCATCGACACGCGCGCCCTGACAAAAAAACTGCGCATCGACGGCTCGATGAAGTGCTGCCTCAGCACGCAGCCACTCAGCGACGCCGAAGCGGTCGAGCGCGCCAAAAACTGGCGCGACATGGCTGGCAGCGACTATGTCAAGGACACGACTTGCAAAACGCCTTTCATCTGGGGCGCAAACGACGCCTCGCGCCACAACGCCCAATATCTTCCCGTCGGCACGAGTGGCGGTGCCATTCAAACGCCGGCGAAGAAATTCAAGGTCGCCGCCTTCGACTTCGGCGCGAAATACACCATTTTTCGCAAACTCGTCCGCCACGGCTTCGAGGTGAATGTTTTCCCGGCCACCGCCCCGCACGAGGACGTGCGCGCCGCCGGAGTAGACGCGGTGTTTCTTTCCAACGGCCCCGGCGATCCGGCCGCCTTGCCCTACATACACAAAACTGTCAGCGGCCTTTTGCCCGATTATCCGATCTTCGGGATTTGCCTCGGCCACCAGATGCTCACGCATGCCCTCGGCGGTGAAACGTTTAAACTCAAATTCGGCCATCGCGGCGGCAACCAGCCGGTGAAGAATCTCGAAACCGGCAAGGTCTCCATCACGGCGCAAAACCACGGGTTCGCCACCGATCCCAAATCGCTCGAAAATCGCGGCGCCATCGTGACCGAAATCAATTTGAACGACCAGACCGTCGAGGGCCTGCGTCACAAGGAACTGCCGGTTTTCTCAGTGCAATATCACCCCGAAGCCGCGCCCGGACCGAATGACGCCGATCCGCTGTTCGAGGATTTCTACCGAATGGTCGAAAAACGAAAAGCCGGTAAAATCTGATTTTCGCCACGCACGGGGTTTGATCGGAAACTGCGGGTCCCGTAGTTTTCCCCAGTGAAAAAATGTCTGTTTTTCTCCGCCCTGATTGTCGGCGGATGGCTTTATTTTCACGACACGCCGGCCAGATGGCGCGGCATGCCCGCCGCCGCCGATCCCGTCCAAACAACTGCTAATCTGCCGGCACCGTTCGCTCACGGCGACTACACGATCACTCCGCTCGCCCGCTACAGGATCACCGCCGTCACACTCAGCCGCGACCGCTATCGATTCGATCCGGGTGCTCCGATCAGTCCGGTTGACCTCGCGCTGGGCTGGGGTCCGATGTCGGTTGCCTCGATTATCAACGATCTTTCGATCAGCCAATCGGGGCGCTGGTACGAATACCGTTACGCCGGAGAGCCCCCGCTCGACCCGACCGCGATCGCCAGCCACTCGGCCAATACGCATTGTCTGCCCGCAACCGATGAGGTCCGTGAAAAACTACTCGCTGTCAGACGCCACCAAGTCGTTTCGATGGAAGGGTTCCTCGTCGAAGTCACCCGTGCCGACGGCTACCACTGGCGCTCCTCGCTCTCCCGCACCGACACCGGCGGCGGTGCCTGCGAAGTTTTCTGGATCACGCACCTCGACAGCCGATCACTCTAGTCAGAGGGTTTAAATTACGCACCCAGAAACGCCTCAAACTGCTTTGCATCATCCGGCGTATCCACCCCGATGCTGGGATCGGCAGTGACGTCGATGGCGATGGAGTAACCATTTTCCAACGCGCGCAACTGCTCCAATCGTTCGACCTGCTCCAGATATCCGGGAGGCATCGTTACGAATTTTTCCAGAAAATCCGCCCGATAGGCGTAAAGCCCCAAATGTTTGTAGCATGGATTCGCGGCCAACCACGCGTCGTCGATCGTCAGACCGAGATCGCGCGAAAAGGGCATGCGCGACCGAGAAAAATAAAGTGCCCGACCGCCCGTGGTTTTCACGACCTTTACCTGATTCGCATTATAGAAATCCACGATTCGCCGAAACGGCGTGCAAAGCGTCGCCATCGGGCAATCTCCCTGAATCAACCGTGCCAGCGACTGCAGTTGACCGGCACTAACCAAAGGCTCATCCGCTTGCACATTTAAGACGTAACTCGCTCTGACCGTTCGATTAGCCTCGGCAATCCGGTCTGTCCCACTCGCGTGACTGGACGCGGTCATGATTGGTCTAAACCCAGCTCTTTCAAGGCATTCAGCCAAAAGCTCATGATCAACCGCAAACCACAGCGGATAATCCGGAGCTTGGGCCGCAATCCGCTCCGCCACCCATACGACAAGAGGCTTTCCTTTAATGAGATGTAATAACTTACGCGGGAATCTCGTGGATTCCAAACGGCAGGGAACGATAATGGCAAAGGCTGGCATAGAGGGGTCTTTATGATTGCAAGCCGGGGCTCAACCGGGCTTTTAAACCTTTCCTTTTTAACCTGACTCACCAGCCCAACCGCAATGGAAAAGATCGACACTCCGCCAGCCGGTACCCACGTGAAAGAACTTCTGGTGCAAAACAAGATGGGAATTCATGCCCGTCCGGCCGCGATGATTGTCCGCGTGACGAACAAATATAAGGCCGAGGTTTTCGTGGAAAAGGACGAGGAGCAGGTCAACGGCAAGAGTATCATGGGGCTCATGATGCTGGCCGCCGCCAAGGGAACGAAAGTCAAATTCATCGCCACCGGCGAAGATGCCCAATTGATGCTGGCTGACCTCGAGGCGCTCTTCGCCAAGAAATTCGATGAAGCGTAAGCGAGGCGACGCCTTCCATCACCCGAATCGCCATCATTTCGAGCCGGTCTCTTTGACCGGCTTTTTTGTGGACGGAATTTGTTCGTCGCACCGCACACTCCGATCACTCGATCCTTTTTACACCAAGGAAGCAAAGGACGCAGAGAAAGGTGAAGTGGTTTAAGCAAAACTGTGCGGGCTTTGCAGCCCCGGTGTGAACCATCGCAAGCTCAGCTGAGCGATTCACAGACGATAAAACCGTTTCGCGTTCTCCGTCGTTATTTCCGCGAGCCGGTCGTAGTTCACGCCAAATACCCCCGCGCAAAATTCCGCCGTGTGCCGAAGAAATGCCGGCTCGTTCGGCTTTCCGCGATGCGGCACCGGCGTGAGATAAGGCGCGTCGGTTTCAATCATCAATCGCTCAATCCCCTGAGCCAGCGCCGCAGCCCGCACGTTGTCCGCATTTTTGTAGGTGATGACGCCCGTGAATGAACCATAACCACCACGCTTCATCAGTTCGGCGATTTCCACGGGTCCTTCGGTGAAGCAGTGAAACACGACTTTCCGCCAATCGACGCCCGAAGCATCGATCAACCCAACGCATTCGGCAAAGGCTCCGCGCGAGTGAACCACTACCGGACAGGCCAGCCGTTTCGCGATTGAAAGCTGTTCGGTGAAGGCGGCTTGTTGCCAGGCAAAAACCTTTTCCGCCTCGCCGGGTTCTTTCGACAAATGAAATCGATCGAGGCCAATCTCACCCAACGCCACCGGTACAGCTGAACCCCCTTCGCCAACCGACCAATAAGATTCGACGCCAGCGACCCGAACGCCCCAATCAACGCCCACGCTGCAAGGGTGCAGTCCCACCGAAAAAGACACGAGGCCGGGATGCGCTTGCGCCAGGTCACGATAGAGCGGCCAATCGTCCGTATCAGTTCCGATTGTGACCAGTCGTTCCAATCCCGCCGTCCTCGCTCGATCCAAAATCGGACCGAGTTCGTTCCGCCGGGCAAACGAGTCGAGGTGTGTATGTGTATCGATAAGGCCCACGCCGGAATTGAAAACACCGGCAAAACAGAAGCCAGCGCTTTCGCGCTGGCTTCTTCTACACACCTAACTTCCGGCCAGAAAAATCAATTGGCTCGAATCCGGATACTGCCCCCGCTCGTCCCCAACGAAAGCAGCGGACCACCGCCGTTAACTTTGCCTGACAGGTTGTTTTTGCGCAGGCCGCCTTTCTCTATCGTGATATTGAGCCCGTCCGCATCCACCTCGCCGCCACTCGTGTGCGATCTAAGGTCGAACGCCGCGTTCTTTTCCACCGAAACTGTAACGTTACCGCCGGAAGTCGAAAGATCGCAATCGCCCTTCAAACTGCCCTCGATCGACGCCTTCACGTTTCCACCCGAAGTCGAGGCATTCACCCGGCCTCGCACAGATTCGATCACCACGTCGCCGCCCGAGGTCGAAAGGTCCGCCTCACCGCCAGCGCGCTCCACGTGGATATTGCCACCCGAGGTCCTCAGTTTCACGTTCGCCGTTCCTTCCCGTAGATTGATGTTTCCGCCGGACGTGCCGCCATCCACTTCACCGTCGATCCGATCGATCTTAAGGTTTCCGCCACTGGTTCGCAGATGCGCGTGACCGCTGATACTTTCGAGGCCGATATCGCCACCCGAGGTGCTCAAGTCGACGTTATATTGCCTGGGCACCACGACGGTAAAGCTGACGGTCACCGGATTGCCGCCCCAATGCCAGCCGTTCGATTTTTCATTTTTGGCCGTCGCCGTGACATTCCTGCCGTCTTGTTCAATCGTCAGGGTGAGATCTTTCAAAATTTCGTCCGCTTTCTCCTCTGAATCGGCATTGATCCGCTCCTTTGCGGTCACCTTTACCTCGTTGCCGGTGCCCGTGAGCACTTGGATGTCACCACCTGACGTTTGCACTTTCAAATTTCCGCCCGACTCCACGGTAAATTGTTTTTCGATCGTACGCATGATTTTGGCCTGAAGCCATACGGGGGTTCCCAGCAAGGCGCCGAGAGCAAGCAATGTGATGAATGTTTTCATAGGTGTGTGTCATGAAAACACGCCTCGTCAAAAAAAGTTACAGGGAATCAAGCTGGATCAAAAAATTAAACCCTCACCGATCAAGTGCCGCCGACCATTCCTGCTCATCGAATCCCACCAGCCCGATTTTCGGACCCAGAAGAAAAGGTCGCTTCACCAAGTTACCGTTTTGGGAAAGCAGTTGAAACGCTTCGGCGTCGCTCATCGTGGGACTTTTGTCGCCAAGCTTTAGCTCGCGATAGTCCTTGCCGGACGTGTTGAACAGACGCCGCCGTTCACCGTTCAAGGCCGCCAGCATCGTGCGCAGCTCCGTCACGTCTGGCGGCGTTTCACGGATGGGTCGCTCAACGAATTCTATTCCCCGGCGACCCAGCCATTTCACCGCCTTCCGACACGTATCGCAGTTCCGGTAGGTGTAGACGATGATCTTGCTCACTTCTTGGCGAAGATCTCCTTGAAGAAGTTTTTCATCAATGCCCAGGAGCGATGGTCCGCCGCGGCGTTATAACCGATCTTGCCGGTCATTCCGTTGGCCGCCGCCACCTTGTCGGAGTCGGGATTCGTGAACGCGTGCACCGCACCGGAGTAGCTGGCAAACTGGTAGTCAAATTTGCCGTCGTTCATCGATTTGATGAAAGCGTCCACGGCCTCCTTGTTCACCAGCGGGTCCATCGCCCCGTGGCAAATCAGGAACTTCGCCTTGTTTTTCGCCGCGGCCTCGGCGGAGGCCGGAATGAGCGCGCCGTGAAAAGTCACGATCCCCGCCAGTGGCGCACCGGAATACGCGAGCGCCAGCACGGTCGACCCACCGAAACAATAGCCGATCGCTGCTACGCGCGTTGTATCGACCAAACCCGTCGCCAGCAGCTGGTCGAGGCCCGCCTGCGCCCGCTCCGCCATCAGCGGTTTGCCATAAAACTGACCTGCGAGTTCGCCCGCTTTCTTCGCGTCCGTGGTGGACATGCCGCCGCCGTACATATCGACCGCGAACGCCACATAACCGAGCTTTGCCAGCTGCTCCGCGCGCCCTTTGGCATAGTCCGTCAAACCCCACCATTCGGGCACCACCAACACGCCCGGAGCCGTCTTCTCCGGCGACACCTTGGCGTCGTCGTAGGCGAGGAACCCTTCCAGTTTAACGCCACCCTGTTCATAAGCGACCGGTTTGGTTATTACTTTTGCGCTGAGCGAGGCACCCATGCCCAAGGCAAGCGCCGCGAGGAAGAATCGGGATAAGTTCATGCGCGTACGGTAGTCGCCGGCGGACAAAAAACAATCCTCCTCCGCACCAACGTGCGCTCTTTCGGTTTTTTAGGCACGCGGCTTTAACCATCGCTCCAAGCACGCGCGAAGTTCCGCCTGTCGTACTGGCTTGCTGAGGAATCCGTCCATGCCGGCCGCTTCGCTCGCGGACCGGGCTTCCGGCCTCGTGCTCGCGGTGAGTGCGATGATGGGCAATGCCCGCCCGGCCAGTCGCTGGCGAATGCGCCGAACCGCCTCGAACCCGTCGATGCCCGGCATCTGCAAATCCATCAACACGGCCGACCATTCGAGCTTCGTCGCCAGCTCCACCCCTTCCGCCCCGTTGTCCACCAACACCGGTTCAAGCCCAAGTTTACGCAAAAACATTTCGATGACACGCTGGTTTCCCCAATCGTCCTCGACCACGAGAATTCGTCCCTGCAGCGGCGTGGTCACCATCATCGGTGCCGTGCTGACCGTCCGCGGCCGGTTGGCAATCGGCAGCGGGAGTTCAAAATAAAATATTGAACCGCTGCCGCGCGCGCTCTCCACCTTGATCTCTCCGCCCATGTGACGCGTGAGACTCTGCGAAATGGCCAATCCAAGGCCTGATCCACCGTAGCGCCGCGTCGTCGAATTGTCGCCCTGGCTGAACTTCTCGAAAAGTTTCGCCTGCGTCGCCTCGTCCATTCCAATGCCAGTGTCCTTCACCGAAAAACGCAGGATCGCGACGTTTTCGTCGATCGACAGCGCCCGCACAGAAAGTTCCACGCTGCCCTTCTCGGTAAATTTCACCGCGTTCCCCACGAGGTTGAGCAACACCTGCCGCAGCCGCGTGGGATCGCCCGTGACGAGCGCCGGGACTTTGGCATCCGCCTCGAATCGCACCGGCAGTTCCTTCAGGCTTGCGCGCGTGCTGAACAGCGCCGCGACTTCCTCGGTGACTTCGACCGGTGAAAAGGAGATCGCCTCGAATTCCAGCTTACCGCTCTCCACTCGCGACAAATCGAGGATATCGTTCAACAACCGGAGCAACGTGTCTGCCGATTTCCCCGCCAGACTGACTTGCTGCCGTTGGTCCGCCGTTAGCGGCGAATCACTGATCAACTGCAACATGCCGATGATCCCGTTCATCGGCGTGCGAATCTCATGGCTCATGGTCGCGAGAAATTCGCTTTTCGCCAGATTCGCCGCCTCGGCACGATTCTTGGCGTCACTCAAGGTCGTCACCAGTTCCTCATTTTCAAAAACGAGCGTGAAGAGTTTGTGCAAATCCGCTGCATGCAACCGCGCCGTGTTGATCAGAAAAAGCCCATAGGTGATCGTACATGCAACCAGCGTCCAGATGCCTGTTTCCTTGTACGTGGCAAACGCCCCCATCACGGGCAGCAGCGTCGTAACGACATAAATCAGGTAACAGCTTCGAACCGACGCGAGCGACCTCGCCGCCCCGGCGTTCAAGCCCGCAATGATGAAAACGACCAGGCAGCGGGGCAGCAAATCGCCCGTGCTGAGAAACAGGCAGCCGCCGATGCCCCATACTCCGCCCGCCACCACCACTCCGCAGAAAAATAGCTTTCTCCAATATGGCAATTCGTCTTCGGACCGCAGCCGGCGGGCAAATCTCAGGTTCAGCGCCCAGCGCGCAAGCGACACGACGCTGATTCCCGACAACCATCCCAAGGTTAAAACCGGCAGAAAATAAGTCCAGAGTCCTGCAACCAAAATCCCCGCCAAAACAAAATTGGAAACAAGCCCGAAACTGGCGGAGCGGAAAAGCAGCCGGGTCATCTCCGCCTCGACCCGCAACGCAATTTCCCGGCGCGTTATTTCGGCCGTTTTGAGGGGCACGTTCTTAACCGTCATCTGTCGAGAAGAAGCCACAACGACCGCGTCAGCCGCAAGGGAATTAACCCCTCATTCCGTTCCGGGGTGTTTTCAAAACCGGCTGTCAACCGAGCGCCGGGTTTGAAAATAGCGCGATTCGCACAACCGTTTCCGTTCAGGTCGAAAGCGCGCCCGCAATGTATTGCCGCAACGATTCCGCCTCAACCCGGTGCAAGTTTGCCACCCAACGCGACACGTCCCCGATGGAAATCACGCCGAGCAACCGGCCATCAGCCATCACGGGCAAATGGCGACAACGCCGGTTGGTGAAAATATCCATCACCTCCTGCACCGTTGCCGTCGGCTCAATCGTCAGCACATCCGAGGTCATGACTTTCGTGATCGGCGTAAAGCGCGGATCGATATCCGCACCGACCACCCGTCGCAACACGTCGCGCTCGGTAAAAATTCCCGCCAGTCTGAGGCCGTTCATCACGAGTACCGAACCGACTTTATGAGCGTTCATTTCCTGAACTGCTTCTGCCACGGTCACCGTTGAGGGAATGGTGAAAACCGCGCCGTCCTTCTGCTCCAACAATGTAGCAATTGTGGTATTCATTAGGGG
>DASYDH010000058.1:0-4056 GCA_036499685.1 Lacunisphaera sp.
CCATGATCGACAGCATCGAGCACGGCTCCAACACCCTTGCCCCGGTGTTGCGCGGCGGCGAATTTGTTCATCATTCGCCCCATTATTATGGACCGTCGCCGTGGCCGAACGACTGGCAGTTGAACCCGAAGGATATGCGGCCCCGTTCAACCATTCACGACGGGCACTACAAATTGGTGGCAAATTACGAGCCGGGAACGATCGAGCTTTACGATTTGAACAGCGACATCGGCGAGCAAACGAACTTGTCCGAAGCGCAGTTGGCAATCAAATGGCAACTGTGGGTCCGCCTGCGCGATTATCTCAAGATGGTCAACGCCCAAATGCCAACGCTGGATCCCACCTATCCCGGGACGACGAACGGGACATTCGTGCTGGCGGGCGCCACGGGTTCGTTGGGCGACGCGGATTCCGACGGGTTGAATGACGATTGGGAATTTCGCGAATTGTTGACCTATCAATTCAATGGCAACGACGACCCGGATCATGACGGCGTGAGCAATGCGGAGGAACTGGCGCAAGGCACGGACCCGCTGATTCCCAATGCCTACCGGATTGACACAATCACTCCACTGGGTGCGAACCAGTTGAAATTGACCTGGAACGCAACCCCCGGGGCTTCGTTCTTGCTGGAGACTTCTTCCAACCTGGTGGATTGGATTCCAGCCCAAACGGTGACTGCCGGGGATGTTTTTGCCGGCAGCGCCACGATTGTAGTGGCGAAGCCGCAGGAATTCTTCCGCGTGCGAAAGCTTTGAACAACCAGAGCATCGATGAGTCGCCGTGGCACGGGCGTTTCGCCCGTGCGAATGGAAATGCGCGACCAACTGGAATCGTCATCTCTTCGGACGATGGACGGAAGGTTTTAGCGCCGACATAATGTTAATAGGCCCATGAAAATCAGATCATCCCAGACCCGAGGCGGTTTTACCTTGATTGAACTATTGGTGGTCATCGCGATCATCGCGATTCTCGCGGCCATGCTTTTGCCCGCCCTGGCCAAATCGAAGGAGACCGCCAAGCGCGCGGTTTGCAAATCGAACATGCGCCAGATCACCATGGGCGCGATAATGTATGCGAACGATAACCAGGATAAGTATCCCGTTTCCGCGGGGCACCTGGTTTGGCTTCCTTTGGACATCTACACCTATTTTATCTCGACGATGCACATGTCGACCAATGCGCTGCAATGCCCCAACTACACGACGTTCGAGGACCCGAATTATCCCGGGAGCGTCGGGGCGGTCTATGTGGACACGCCGGGCAACCGCGGACGGCTGGGATATTATGCATTGTGGGGACTGAACACGACGACGGATCTGCGACGGCGCGAATTGAGCTACGGCACGCAGCCGGCGCCGTGGGATTCGCCGCGAAAGACGACGGGCCGGGTGACGCCCTTCACGGTGCTGATGGCCGATGTCAGCGAGCAAGGCAGCGGAACCGGTATTAAGTACACGCGCATGCCTCATTCGAAGGCTGGATTGAAAGTCATCCTCAACTCTTTTCCTCCGCCCACGACGGTGGGCATGGAAGGAAACAACGTCGCGGCGGCCGATGGTTCCGTGGAATGGAAAAAAGCCAACACCGCCCTGCCGCATACCGTCAGCCCCTTCAAGGATCCCGTGAACACGCAGCAAAGCGATTTTCTCCAGACGACCATCGTCGGCTACTGGTGACCGGATTGCCCGTGCCGAATCCAAATGACGATTCGGCGCTCAAATTCCGCAAGGACTCCGAATAATTCCGAACGGGCTCACTTCAAATATTTCACAATCGCTTCCGAACGGGACCGGACGTGGAGTTTTTCGTAGATATGCCGCAGGTGTGTGCGGACGGTGGGCACGCTGATCTGCAATTTGTCCGCCAGCTCTTTGTTGGCGAAACCCTGTGAAAGCAGCGTGAGAATTTCCTTTTCGCGTTCGGTCAGCGTGGTGGTATCGAGGCCTTTGGGCGCCGGTTCGTGAAAGGAGCGCACCACGCGGTAGGCGATCTGGCTGCTCATGGGCGCGCCGCCCTCGCGCGCGTTTCGAATGGCCTCCAGCACTTCATCGGGTTCGGCGCGCTTGAGCAAATACCCGCTCGCCCCGGCTTTGAGCGCTTGAAAAATGTGCTCACTATCTTCGTAAACCGTCAGCACGATGACCTGGGTATCGAGAAGAAATTCCTTCAAGCGCCGGATGCATTCCGTACCGGGCATTTGCGGCAGGTTCAAATCCATGAGCACCACCTGCGGTTTGAGTTGCGGGAGTTTTTGCAGCGCTTCCTCGCCGGTGGCGCAGGCGGCGACACACTGCATCCCTTTCGCGTCCGCCACCAGCTTCGCGAGCGACTTTCGCAGGATGGCGTCGTCCTCGACAATTCCAACAGTCACATTCATTGTTCGTAGGCTATTTCAACGAATATTTCCTGCGTTGTCCAAACGATAGTGGCACGGGCGTCTTGCCCGGGCGCATCCTGAGGGCGTGTTGCCCAAAGAGCTGTTTTACTTATCAACTGAGCGGAACGTTTCAGTTGTGAAAAAATTGTGGACCTCCGCCCGGCATAGGCTCTAAAGTGCGAATATCTCGTTTCCAAGTGGAGCGCGCTGCTTCCCGAGCCCAATAACGTCCCCCATCGCCGCTTTGAGATCGATCACGTTGCTGGCTGCGGGCCGGAGCACGGTTCGCGCGAGCAATATCCGTATGTTCTGTATGGCCGCGATCAGGTAGTCTTGGATTTGCTGACGCCACAGCCGCCGCCATCGCGCCCGCTTAAAACCGTGATTATTGGCAGCGTCCGCGAAGCTGCCTTCCAATAGATATTGCCGCCGTTGACGGTTTCGCCGGCCAGTCGCACTGTGGGACTGTTGGCGACAGACTTCCAAAGCCTCGGCATTTTCATGGCGGCTCAGCGTACGCCCGGTTTGGGAGCGCGTGCATTGCGAGCGCAAGGCACAGCCGACGCATACCGCTTTGTCGGCGGCATATTCCCAGACCCGCTGCCGCTTAATATAGCGCCGCCGCCGCAAGGCCTGTCCTGCCGGACATAGATAGTGGTCGGCCTTGGGGTCGTATTTAAACTGGCTCTCGGGGTAAATCTCTTCGACTTTTCCGGCTTTGGCCTTGGCGTCGCCTAAATGAGTCACGATCCCTTTCTGATAGCACGCCACAAAGTTTTCGGCGGTGCCATACTTATGATCCGCCACGGCGGTCTTCACCTGACAACGCGTGTTTTGTTCATGCTGCTCCACCAGCGTCATCAGCTTTTTGTTCTCCGCGATGCTCCCGCTGGTAATCTCCACGGCGGTAATCACTCCGTGCGCGTCATCCACCGCCCGGTGATGGTGATACGCCGGATGGCTGCCCTGGCCACCTTTGCGCACCAGTCCCGCGTCCGGATCCGTGGTGCTGATTCTCGTGTCATTGACCGCCTCGTAACTGGGACGTTCCGCCGGGTCATTGAGTTTTTTCTCCGCCGCCTCAAAGGCGGCTGCGTAGGCGGCAATCAATTCCGGCGAACTCTTGATCACCGAATCCTTGGAGGCGTTAGCGCCAATCAAACTGCCATCGACATGCAACTTGTCGCCGCCCACCAGACCTGCCGCCACGCATTGTTCGATGGTGCGAAAAAACAGGCGCCGGAAAATTTCTTTGCCCCAGCGCCGACGGGCCTTGGAGAGCACACTGTGGTTGGGGACCGCATCATCCAGCCCGTAACCCAGGAACCATAGATAATCCAACCGCTCAGGAATGACGTTCATCAGTTCACGTTCGCTGGACACATTGTCGTAAAAAAGCAGGAACATCATTTTTAGCAAAATGGCCGGATCCACCGACTCGTTGCCGTTGCCGCCATAGAGATTGGCCACTTCGGCCCGTGCAAAAGTGAAATCCACGGCTTGAGCTACCTGCCGCAACGGGTGATCCGGACGCACGCGCTTCTCCAAATTGACCTGGTAGCTGAATAAATCCGGCTGCGGTTGGTGGATGCCCATCATAGATATTGGTTCTCTGACCTACCACCCGGTCCGACATTCAAAATATTTTTTTGAAGTGCGATTTGGGCAACACGCCC
>DASYDH010000059.1:0-100689 GCA_036499685.1 Lacunisphaera sp.
CGCGGCGGTGACGGCCGCGAACGGATATTTCAACCGGGGCGTGCGCCGTCGTCGTTTGAAGTGGGGCAACGCCGCGAGTTGGGCGTGGCGGCGGGTGACGTGCTGCTCCTGCGGGCCAACGCGCCCGGCTTCGTCAACGGCGAGCGCGTCCAGGTGCGCAGCATTCAGAAGCAGGTAATCACGCTCACCGATGGCCGGACGCTGCCGGCCAGCTATCGCACGTTCACGCACGGTTACGCCGTCACCTCCCACGCCGCCCAGGGCAAGACGGTGGACGAGGTGCTCGTCGTTGCGTCCTCGCGTTCGTTCGCGGCGGTTTCTCAGGAGCAATTTTATGTGTCGATTTCAAGGGCACGGCAACGGGCGCGCGTTTATACGGACGATGCAGAGTTGCTCGGCCGCCGTGTCGAGGACACGCACACGCGCAAGGCCGCCGTCGAGTTGGAAGGCCTGCACGATGCGCTCAAGCGCGCCGGTTATCAACAAACACCGGTGCCGCGATCGGAGACGCCACGCGCCACCATTGCGCAGTCGGTCGGCCGTGTGTGGCGGCAAATGCGGGTGCTCCGCATCGACCGCCTGACCCCGGCTCAGCGGCTCACACAACAAATGGCGCAATCGTTGCGCCGCTGGCTCGGGCTCGGTGTCCGCATCGAGCCGCAGACGGTGACGGTGCGTGAGAGCCAACGGCCGCAAATGACGATGCGGCCGGACACCCCGCGCCAGTCCCACGGTATGCGCATGTGATTCTTTTTCTGACCTCATGTCCTCCCTCAAAGAACAGTTATTGAAACGCAAATCCGAGTGCCACGAGAGCGGCGAGTGCTCCTTTGTGGAGTTTCAACCCTCTGCAAACACGCGGCAGGGCTTCGCCCTCGCGCAGTTGCTGCATTACACCCTCGATGCCAATCCGGCTGCTGAACTGGACACGCCGGACCGACTGACCCTCGCATTCTCCACGGCCGACGTCGTGATCGTCGGCGCGCGGCTCGTCCGCCTCTCCGACCTGGTGCGCGAACACAAGCTCGCCGTCGTCCGCACGCTTCCGGATCGCTACAGCGAGTTGGAACCGCATCAGTCCTTCGTCGCCGAGATTCTCATCCGCCCGGTCGGCAAGCCGGGCGGTTTCGAGGGACTGGGATAAATGGACGGCCCCGTCCGTTAGCTCTTATCTGCCGGTCCATTGTGCTCACCTTTTTCAATCTGCTCTAAGGTGTGCAGTTTCAAATTCAGTCGGTAGCGATTCTGCCCCCGTTTCCAAAAATGTTCCGTGAAGAGGATTTCGTCCCCTTCGATCTTATCGACGTAGGTCGAGACAACGTCGTTTTTTTCCATGCCGAGCGAGTGCCCGAAACTGCTATCTTCTTCGAGTTTTACTTTAAACTCTTTGAAGTCAGAGCGGGTCGGAACGACGTGAAGGTAGCTTGCTCCAATACGCGACTCCGTCCGGAAGCAGATCAGATTCTTCTCTGGTATTTCTAGATAAATTCCACCGTAAACATCGCTGTAAGATTTGCCGGCAATAACAATTCGATAGCTATCATATCCGTGAGGAATCGCAGACACACTCTTGTAAACCTTCACAGACTTTTCATCACGCGATAAAATCTCGGAACCGCAACCTGTAGAGAGAAGAACGACCGAGGCAATTACTACGAAAAATAGATGGTGGGATTTCACTTTTTGCATGAGCTTAAGACTTCATCTAGGGTGGATCGCAGACGGCTATCAATCGCACTGATCGTATCCTGCCGATTTTGCGCAGTGAACTGCGGTTTAGTATTTCCGAGCCATACGTCCAACGATTCGCCCGCCGCATGCGCGTGAGTTCTTCCAGGGTGCAAGATTAACTCATGGCCGAGGCCATCCCATTCTTGGCCCCCACTGTGCATCGGCGAATAAGCATCTGAATCCGCATGAAACGCTTCACCAATAGCAGCAAGCGCAGACTTGATGTTTTGGCAGCGTTGACTGGCGTCGCTTCCTCCGGCCAATCGTTTTGCGTCGGCAAGTTTGCCGTCGATGAAAGCATTCCACTGCTGCTCCATTGCCGCGAAGTCATCGTCGCGATCTGTCAAATGATGCTTGTAGTCGTTGCGAGCTGCCTGCGCTTTCCAAAGCGCATTCTTAGAAAATGGGTTGAGATTCGGGAGCCAGCGCAGACCTTTGATCCCTACGAACCCATCAACCCTAGCACTGGAGTTTTTAATTATCTCTGTGACTTTAATGTCTCCACAGCAGCATTTGACGGTGTAGTTTTCCCCAAGCCAAGCGTCAGCGATTGCGTTGTGTGCTGCTGTCACCCAAAGCCCGAGATAATCAACGGCGTTAATTCCGTCGTTTTCCACGAAGGCATAAAGATTGGTTCCACCGTCTTCCTCCGACGGATCACGCCCGAGGAAACGCCCCGTGGTTGGCTGATAGTATCTGAAGCCGTAATAGAGCAGGCCCGTTTCATCGTCCGTGTATTTCGTGGAGAAGCGGAACGGATTCGCGAGTGCGGCGACGCCCTCGCTTTGGATCGTCTCGCCGAAGGCATTGTAGTCGTATGTGGCGGACTTGGTGCCGGTGGCCATGTCCACTAAACCAATGACGTTACCGTTGCCGTCATAGCTCCAATTTCGAGTTACCCCCGTTAACGTCGCAACCCCGCTATTTCCGATAAACGCACTGTCTGTGCTGTTTGGGGCGATAAATCGGTGAACGGTCGTAGTAACAGGAAATGCACGACTATGATGGCGGCGTTTGCCTGCAAGTCGCTTAATTCGCCGTAGAGAGCTGCTGCTGGTGCAGTTGGTGGCCGGGCGGCGGTCGTACTTCATAGGCGTGGACTTGCCGGGGCGGCGCAGCACCAAGCCCAACGACAGGCCGATGATTATAAGATCTCCGAGCGGCGCCGCGCCGCTTTCCGCCTGAGTTGAGCTCTGGTTCGTCGTGAATTCATTGACTGCTCGCCAAGTCGACGCGTATCCAAGTGATCGTTTTTCTCTAACGGCGGAAAAATAAAAGAAAGCCACCAAAGCGAGCAGGCCGATAAACAATAGGGGCCAGCGATGGGTGGCGGGACAGCGCATCAGGCGTCCAGCGAGAGCGAAATGCCGCGGCTTCGCAAGCGAAGGTTGCAACGGTGGCACAAGAGACCGTGAGCTTGCGAGCCGCCGAGCCAGCCGCCTTACTGTGATTGAACTTGTGAAGCGCCAGTTCGGGTTGGCAGGCTTGGGCGTAGGGTTTCAATTGTCAGCATTCCATCGTGCGCAACTGTCCAACATCGCCGACCGGCACACTCACTTCCACTCGACGTTTCTTCGAAACGTACGTGTTAGACGTAATGCGAATGTCCCGGTGGCCGAGGTGCTGGCGCGCGGCTTCGATGCCATGAGACGAAGCAATGAGGGAACCACTTTCTTTGCGCAGCGTGTGAACCGCGTTGCGTTGGCTCACGCCTTTTCCTTTCAGCCATGCAATGAGTTTTCGCCAAGTGCAATTGGCACGATAATAGGGCCACGTCGCGGATGGGTCAGGTGCACCCCCGTCGAGAACGAATTCCGAACTGCTGTCGGCTTTGAATAATCGCAGCGCCTCCACCGCGCCCGGAGCGAGGTCAATGTCACGCTGACTTTCCTCGGTCTTGGGTTCAAAGTAGGAAGTGCGACGGATGTGGATTTGTCCCTCCTCAAAGTCGATTTGGCTCCACGCCAGTAGGTCAGCCTCCTTGCGCCGTAACCCAGCCCACAGGCAAAGGACCAGCGAGAGATAAAGCTGGGGCTGATCAGTTCGCAATTCACGTTCGGCGGCGGTCAACAGCCACTCTGGATTCACCTCGGAGTGATAGCGCTGGGGGCCGGGATCTTTCAGCTTTACCCCGGCGAAGGGGGAGGGCGGCAACTTCACTGTGAGCAAGTTGACAATGTCGGGCGAAAACAGCGCCCGCGCACACCGAATGCAAGATGCTGCCGTGCGCTCCGCCGATTTGCGTTTCACTGGATCAGCCCCGGCCTTGGCGGCATAGGCGTTGCGCCAAGCGTTCACTAACTCCGGGGTGAGGACAGCGAGGGACTGACCGTCTACTTTGAGGAGCCAAGCCTTGCTCCCGCCGTTGACGTAATCGTGTTTTGCGCGCTTCGCCTTGGCCTTTACCCCGGCGTCCACCTTGGCAATGTCGGCGACGATTTTGCGCAGCTTCGTAGCGTAGATTTTGACGGTCCTCGCCCGGAGATGGCTCCGGGTCTGAACGTCCGCGAGAAATTCACCTACCGTGCAAATCTCAGCCTTGACGATGGGACTGGGCTTGAACCGAGCCAACGCGGATTCCCAGCCGTTCGCCTCCAGGAAGGTTGCGATCTCCTTCGCCTTCATGGCGGACACGCTGGCGTTGGCGGAACCCAGCGCGAAGGCTTCGCGCCGGCCAAGATGTTGCAACCGGACCGACCATTCTGGCACCTCTCGGCTCACTCCTTCCCGGGTGAATGTTTTCCGATAAAGGCGCTCTTTCCAGTAATCGACGTGGTAACGCGATTGGGCTGCTTGGCCACTTTGCTTGGCCACTTCTTGGCCACTTTTCAGGTCCTGAAGAGTTTTCATGCGGTCGCTTGTGTCCACAACTTACAAAGCTTTTTAACTATGAAAACAAGTCAATAAGTATGCCGAATTGCAGACAATTGCGGACAATAAAAAACACGGTAAGATAAGAACTGAAAATCCTTGTGTCATCGGTTCGATTCCGAGACTCGCCACCATTTTCAATCAATCACTTATGGTGGTTTTGCCCAGATGGACCAAAATTGTCTGTCCGGTTTCTGTCCGGGTTTTGAGTTTCTGGGCTGTGGCCGACCTAATTACGCAGTTCTGGATCACATTCCGAGAGACGCGCAGCTGGTCCGTTCAAACGTTTTGCATTGAGGATGTAAATCGAGTCTACTCCGGCTCCAAAGAGCCTGCCAGCAATCCGTTCCCGGACGCTTCGGACGGGTAAATCCCATCCTTTACGTGTAGGGGAGAGAAATGACCAATATAAATAGTCCTCCTATTACGATAAGAGTGGGCGTGGAGGCGTCCGGACCGTCCGAGACTAGATTAGACGCGCCGAATTGATCAAGGATCGCGAACGCCGCGCTTTCTAGTGTACAATCGGTAGCGAGGCGGTCAGCTCCATTCGTCCTCATGAGCGACTGGATGCTAGGATTCTTAACGGGTTTCATCCCAGCTGGCGCTACTGCCATATTCGGGTGGATCAAATGGTGGCACGAACTGCGCGAAAAACGGCGAGAGCGAGCCGTTCGAGAAAAGTTCGAAGCCGAGATTGCCGAATTCCGACGGCGGTCAGTGAAGGTGGCTCCGTACCTGAAAATCTCTCACGATCGATTTGAGGGCATGCAAATAGCTTCGGGCCCTCATGGCCGTAGTCAGTGGCTATCGGCGCTCTATCCATGCATTCTTTCATTTTATGAGGAGGAAGTCCCTGCAGACACAAAACCGGGTGAAACGGTTTTTCTCGTCGTATCTAATGCGGGCGCCTCCGCCTTGGATGTAAGCGCCAAAATTGACGACGATGTGGCGTGGTTCGTCGAACCTCAAAACCAAGAAGCGAGTCACCTCCGTCTACTCGCATACAACTACAGACCTGAACTTCATGGCACGCTACAAACGGTCAGTCTGCAGTTTCTACAGGAAGACGGCGACCACGGTGTGCAAG
Source organism: Lacunisphaera sp. (assembly GCA_036499685.1). GTDB lineage: Bacteria > Verrucomicrobiota > Verrucomicrobiia > Opitutales > Opitutaceae > Lacunisphaera. Next base: position 5,693 of record DASYDH010000059.1, read on the forward strand.
CCTATGAAGCGAAGCATGGGATTCGTTGGCTACGCCGAATTGATCCCGCGTGAGCCAACGAAATTTGGCCACTTCACACGATACCGAGACACTGAGTTCGAACGTCCTTTGCGAATATTTTCCTATCAGTCGTCGGATTCAAGTAGTCCGCTGTAAGCAATCTCCAGCTCATCCAAAGTCATCGTCTGCGACGTCACAGTGAATTGCAGCGACAGTTTGCAATCCGCCGGCACAGGTAGGTTTTCGGCCAGGGCGCATCCAATTACGGCGACTGTCTTCGACCTCCTCGAGCCGACAAAAAACTTTATCGGAGGGTACAATGTACGGGCTGGTTGAAGGCCGCCTATGATCCTCATCCGGCTGCAACGGCTCATATTTGGAATGAAAAATTCGAAGCGCATGTTCATCGATCTTCAGGCAGTCAGTCGCACCGGTCTTGGCTCGCATTAAGACTCGGGCATCTGCCACCGCATCAGAGCAAGCCATTCGATACAATTTCGGCGTCCCTCCAAGATTAACAACCACGGCGCTAGCCTCATCCCGAGATCGCCGCGTCCAAAATCCATGGTCCAACACGACATCAATATCCCTTTCGATAAACTCTCCGGCTATTTGCCAAAGCAGGCTTAAAACTCGGTCGTGATATTCCGTAAAATTAACTGTTTCTAGATTCGTACCGTATAGCCTCACTATCCATTCGTCGTGGCTCAAGCACACTGCCTTACAATCCAAGCTCAGCTTCTTTGCGAACGTAGTCTTTCCCGTGCCAGGCAAACCATGGAGTAAATGTACTGTACTCAACTTATGCGTGTCTGACGTCAGGGATGAGCCGGTTTGCCAGGCTTCATTTTTTTCTTTCCGATTCTGTTCCAAGGCGGACTTTCGCTGCGAATGAGAAAAGACTCTATTCCAGCAGACGTGATCCACTGGTTCCCTGCTTGACCAATTTGTTTCTTAATCGCGTCTTCCTCCTGTGCAAATACGCGTAACGATGCACTCGTGCGTAACTCTTCAAGGATTTTCTTCTTCTTGAAATGATAAAGATCTTGCTTGCGTGTGTAGAGCCAACGACGAGCGAGTCCACCTTGGTATGAACCAACGTACACGAGCCGGTCATTGGAATAGAGTAAGTATACGCCCGGCCCTTTTGACCTTGGCGCTGATGACTCCCAAGTGAATCCAATGCGAACTTCGTCGCCAGCCACGCTCTTTTCCGGTCCGATCACCAATGCTGGAACGAAAGATATTCCGTGGAGGATTTTCATTATTTTCTTAACGTTCAAGTTGAGCCGCGCTCACCAGGAGCGGCAGGTGGAGATTGGAGCGGAATTTTCACGATCGCAGAAGGCGGATGCCGAGATGCTGAGATAGCCTAAGGAGTTAGTGCGGATTTTCCATTTTTGTCTCACGGCTCACTGCGTGAAAAGGACCGAGAACAAATTATTCTTCGGACTCGGACTGCAAGCGTTCGGCCTCAGCAAGCGCTTCTTCTGGTGTCGAGTAGGCTGATAAAATCAAATGAGTCTCTCCAGAATGCTTTCTCTTCTCTGAAAAAAGGTTCGTGTCGGTTTTGATCCATGCGGAGAGGGATGATAGTTCATAGGCATCGTGATCAACGCAGTACGTAACGAGATGTATCTTGTCGGTATCGATTCGCATAAAAACTGTAGGAAAGCTTTTCCAGATTTTTCAGCACGGCCACGCCGCTCAAGTGGCGTTGGCCGTGCGACTGTTAACCACTTCTCGGGTCCGCGAACCCGGTGATAATGCGCTTTGGTCCCTTGGGAGGAAGATAAACCACTCGTGCCTTCAACTGAGAAAAATGCGTGACTATCTCCGCGCAGGCCAAAATCCATCAAGTCGGCGCTTGGAAAGCGGCTTCGGCCGGATTGGCGTCATATTTTGCCGCGCTTTGGGCCACCGCGATTCGATTGGCGTTTTCGGATGCCTCTCCAAAATTGCCAGCAGCCGCCGAAGCGATGAGTGGCGGGCAATTCCTCAAACAGCAGTTTCGTTTGGGCAAAAAAGAGCCCGCCGTGTACCCCTACACGGCGGGCATTGCTTTCTTAGTTACCCCAAATTCCCCCGCTAAGCAGGGGAGATGGGCGAAACATCGACGCGGGTGCGCAGATTCTCAAATGAAATCTCATGGGATTGGCGTGCCAGTAGCCGATCAATGAATGGTCATAAGACTGGTTATATCGCCGTCGGTATTTCTGCTCTCTCTAATGAGTTGTGATGAAGCATAATGCGCATCAGTTTTTCCATGTGGATAATGCTTTAAAATATTCAATTAACCGCATTGGAACTCTCCGAAACGTAATTGCGCTGCTGTTTCTCGCAATGCTTTCGACCGGCTGCCTAGCGGACGAAAAGATAAATTGGATACCCTTCGATGATGGCCTGACACAATGGGCCGTTGAGCAAATGCGCGGTGGCTCGGTCGTGGCGAAAGACGGCATGCTCATAATTGACGATCATAATGGCTGCACCATTTGGTTGCGCCAAAAACTGACTGCTCCGGTTGAAATCAGCTATGACGTCACGGTCGTGATGAACGGAGGGATCAACGACCGCGTCTCAGATATAAATTGTTTTTGGATGGCAACCGATCCTGCGTCGCCGGGAAGACCGGCCGGTCGGTCCGGTAAATTCGCGGATTACGACTCACTGCGATTGTATTATGTCGGGATGGGCGGAAATACAAATACCACCACCCGGTTCCGACGTTATGCGGGGGATGGGTCGAAGCCGTTGTTATCCGGTTACGATCTCAGCAGCGCAAACGCCCTGCTCGCGCCCAACGTCACTTATCATCTCCGGGTCGTTGCTCGCGACGGAGTGGCGGAATTCTGGCGCGACGGGGGAAAGCTTTTTTCCTTCAAGGATCCGGCGCCGCTCACCTCCGGCTGGTTCGGATTTCGCACGGTTCACAGCCATCTTGAAATCCGAAATTTTCGCATCAGCCAGTGATACCCAGCGGATGAGCCCGGCTTGCGCCGATATGCAACCCCGTGCCTTTCTTTACGCGGCGGCGACCGCAGGTCGCGCGAATTTTTTCGCCCCGGAAAGCGGGGGACATGACTGGCCGTCGAACCAGGTGCCTTCCACGAAGGTGGTGGTCGGTATTTCGGGAATCCCGAATTTGTTGTGCTGAAGTTGCCCGGCGAGAATTTCCACCGCTGTGGCCCCGACTGTCGCGTGGTTTTGCCGGACACCGGCGGTGACGCCGTCGGCTTGATCGAGAAAGACATCGACAAAGGCGAGATCGCGCGGGACGCGCAGGCCCATCTTTGCAAGCAGCGGCAACACGAATGATCCTTTGCTGATCAGCACCTCGGGCTTGTATTTTTCATACCACTTCGAAAACGAGGGAAGGTCGGCCACGACGGGTGAATTGTTTTCATTGAACCATCTTTCCACCGGCAGCGGCTCCGGAAAAATATGCGCTGCAACCCGGTCGCGCGTGGCCTGGTGTTGTTGTTCGCACAGAAAACCGGCGGTCCACAGGTGATCGACCGCGTGATCCCAGCCGCGATGCATCACAAAGCCGATGCGTTTGTAACCGATGGCCATCACCTTTTGCATCGCGAGCCGGACAATGTCGCACTGGTTGTTTGTCACGTTGTGCAAAACGGGTTGATGGGGAAAGTAGTCGATTTTCACTGCACTGAAACTGGGCCAGTCGAACTGCAAGGCATCGCCCATTTCCCGTCCGTGCGAGGCGATGATCAGGCCATTGATGCCGCGCGAATAAAGCATCCGGCTCAGCCGCCCTTGCGTCAGGCCGGGCTCACGCATCCAGAAATGTTCCAGTTTGTAGCCGAGCTTGTTGGCCATCGCGTCTGCTCCGGCGTGGAACTCGGAATGACCGGTCGCATTTTTCCAACCCCAGCACGTGTTCCAATTGGTGACGTACGCGAGCGTCGGCGTATTGCGCCGGTTCATGATTTTTCCGCGATACGACACGAGTGCGCGCAGCAGGGGATCGGGCCGGTAACCGAGTGCGTTGGCGATCGCGTGAATGCGGTTGCGCGTTGTCTCCGGCAGCCGGGGATGGTTGCGCAGGGCGAGGGAAACGGTCGTGACGTGGACACCCGCTTTTGCGGCGATGTCCGCGAGGGTAACGCGGCGTTCATTCATGGGTAGACTTTGATTTCCGTCACGAGATGGTTCTTTCTTCAAGTCTATAGTTAGCGCTCTCCCTCACTTGAGGAGAATACTGCGATTATCCGACTCTCAGTCCCTGCGTATCCCCACTTCCCGCAGCCCAGCTTCCTTAACCGAATGAAATCCTCGCGTCCCCATTTTCCCCGGATCAATGCCATCGCTTATGAAGGCACCGGGTCGACCAATCCGCTGGCTTTCCGCCACTATAATCCCGACGAGGTTGTCGATGGCCAGACGATGAGCGCGCATATGCGCTTCTCGATTGCCTACTGGCATGCATTTCGCGGGGTGGGCGCAGATCCTTTCGGTCCAGGAACAATTCAACGTCCTTGGGAAAAAGGCACCGATGCCGTTTCCATTGCCAAGGTGCGCATGGACGCCGCCTTTGAATTTTTTCAGAAAATTCGCGCGCCGTTCTGGTGCTTCCATGATCGCGATATCGCGCCCGAAGGCCGTACGCTCGCCGAGTCCCATCGCAATCTCGACAAGATCGTCGCCCACGCGAAGGCGTTGCAGAAAACCACCGGGGTAAAGCTGCTCTGGGGCACGGCCAATTTGTTTTCCAATCCGCGTTACATGTGCGGTGCCTCGACCAATCCCGATGCGCACGTGTTTGCCTATGCCGCGGCCCAGGTGAAAAAAGCGCTCGATGTCACACAGTTGCTCGGTGGCGAAAACTACGTATTTTGGGGCGGCCGCGAAGGCTACGAAACGTTGCTCAACACCAATCTGAAACGGGAACGGGACCACCTTGCGACGTTCCTGCACATGGCGGTCGACTACGCGAAGGACATTGGTTTCAAGGGACAATTCCTGATCGAGCCGAAGCCGAAGGAGCCGACGAAGCACCAGTACGATTTCGACGTTGCCTCCGGCATTGCCTTCCTGCGCACCTACGGCCTTGAAAAACATTTCAAGTTCAACATCGAGACCAACCACGCGACGCTCGCGGGACATACTTTCCAACACGAAATCGAGGTGGCCGCTTCGCAGCGCATGCTCGGTTCGATCGACGCAAACAGCGGCGATCTGCTGCTCGGCTGGGATACGGACCAGTTCAACACCGATGTGAAGGAATTAACCCTTGCGATGGTTTCCATCGTGAAAGCGGGCGGTCTTGGCACCGGCGGTTTCAATTTCGACGCCAAGCTTCGCCGTCCCTCGATCGATCCCGAGGATCTTTTCCACGCACATATTGGTGGAATGGACGCGTACGTCCTCGCCTTCAAGGTGGCACGGCGCATCCTTGCCGAGGGTAAATTTGAGCAGTTCGTCGCCAATCGCTATTCGAGCTTCGATGTCAGTTACGGGCGCGACATCGAGCATCGCAAGCTGGGTTTCAAGGATCTCAGCAAGCTGGTATTGACCAAACTGGGCGAACCGAAACCCCGTTCTGGAAAACAGGAATTTCTGGAGAATATGTTGAATACTTATCTGCACGGGTGACCATCGCGCGAAGCCCACGGCATGGTCACTGAAAGCTATCACACGCAGCATGCGCCCTTCGGGGCGTTTGCGAGTTTCACGGTTGGCTTGGTCGACGCGCCCGGCGGCTTCGGACAATCGCGGCGCGGGCCTGCCCGGCAAAACGTTTACACGGGTTATCGATCTGCCGCGAATTCCGAGTGGCAGTTGCTTCCATTTTTGACCCCGCCAAAATCGCTGGAATCCGCCTTTACCGGGGATACCACCGTGGTGCAACCGCCGCGCGGATTTAATGCTCTGCATCCGCCCGATTACGAGCGGACATTGGGACTGGCGAGCGATACCTGGAGGGCGGACGGGAAACGTTTTGGGTTTTCGCTGCTTTCCCCATTCGGGAAAGTGCCCGATCCCGCGAAGATGAACCGGACGGCGGCACGGTTTCATTTGGCCCCGCAGATTTCCGGCTGGATCGAGTACGACAATCGTGCGGGCAACGCCCCGGTTGAACTCATCTTTGGCGTCGGTGAATCCCAGGACACGCTTCGGCCACTGGGTGACACGAATCCCGGGCTGCTTGGTTTTGCCGGGGGCACGAGCTTTGGCTATGCCACGAAGCCCGGTCGCGGCGTGGCGTTGCGACAGGGCTTTGACGTGCTCGCGCCAAAATTCCGCGACTATCGCGGCCTGATGGTGATTGCGGGCGAAAGTGCACTTGTATTCACGGTTCCCGCCGGGCAACGCCGCCGCTTTCCACTCGCGCTGGGTTTCTATGCGGGAGAAAAAGTCACGACCGGCCTCGACGCCAATTTTGCCTACACGCGTGTTTTTCGGGATCTCGCAGATGTGCTCCGGCACGGGTTAGCCCAGCATGCGCGTTACCTCAAACTTGCGGCCCAACGCGACCGAAGCCTCGCGAAAAGCAAACTGGACGCTGATCAGAAATTTCTCATCGCGCAGGCCGCGCACAGTTATTTCGGCAGCACGCAACTCCTCTGGCACAAAGGCAAACCGCTCTGGGTGGTGAACGAGGGGGAGTACCGGATGATCAATACTTTCGATCTCACGGTGGACCACCTTTTCTTCGAGCTGGACTGGCATCCATGGGCGGTGCGCGACGTGCTCGATTTATTCGTCAGCCGCTACAGCTATCGGGACCAGCTCGGCCTTTCGTTTGTCCACGATATGGGGGTGAATAATTATTTCACCCCGGCCGGTCGCTCGAGCTACGAATGCGACAATTTGGAAGGGTGCTTCAGCCACATGACGATGGAGCAACTGCTCAATTGGGTGGTGTGTGCGGTGACCTACGCGGAACGAACGGGCGATTTGAAATGGTTGCGCGCTCGGAAAAAAATCCTGCTCGCCTGTGCCGAGAGCATCCGCCATCGCGACAATCCCGATCCCACGAAGCGCGACGGCATCATGAAACACGACAGCGCGCGTTGTGGACGCGGAGCGGAAATTACCACTTACGATAGTCTCGACGTCAGTCTCGGTCAGGCGCGCAACAATCTTTACCTTTCCGTCAAGACACTGGGTGCGTGGGTGCTACTCGAAAACGCCTTTGCGCGGCTTGGCCTGAAGCTCCCGCATGCCGACGCCCGTGCGACGGCGGATAAGCTGGCACAAACCCTGGCCACCAAGTTCGAAGGCGACACAGGTTTCTTTCCCGCAGTATTTGAACAGGGAAACCACTCCCGCATTCTCCCGGCCGTGGAAGGTTTTGTTTACCCACTCTTTCTCGGATTCAAAGAGGCAGTTGATCCAGCCGGACGATTCGGGCCGTTGCTCGCGCAATTGTTGCAGCATTTAAAACAAGCACTGCAGCCGGGGATTTGTCTCGATGCGACGTCCGGTGGCTGGAAAATGAGCAGCACGAGCACCAATACCTGGTTCAGTAAAATTGCCCTCGCGCAGCATGTGGTCCGTCAAATGTTCCCTGACGCCATGACGGTCGCGGCCCGTGCGGGCGATGGCGTCCACGCGCAATGGCAACGCACTCCGGGCTGCGGCATTGATGCCATGTGCGATCAGATCCGCAGCGACACCGGCATCACCTGCGGCAGCCGCTATTATCCGCGCGGAGTCACGGCGTGGCTTTGGCTGCTCGAATAATTTAACTGCTATCGCATCTTTTTATACCCCAACCAATGAGCGACAATTCCCAGAAATTATCCTTTATCGAAAAGGCCGGATACAGCGCCGGTGACGCCGCTGCGAACTTCGTCTTCATGTCGATGGTTCTGTTCCAGGGCGCATTTTACGCCAACGACTACGGCCTGTCGGCCAGCGCCGCCGCTGCGCTGCTGCTCTGGCCGCGCCTGTGGGATGCAGCCTTCGACCCCATCATGGGTGTGCTGGCGGATCGCACCAACACCCGCTGGGGAAAATTCCGTCCCTGGGTGCTGTGGACCTCGCTGCCTTGGGCCATCGTCATGGTCCTCGCCTACACCACGCCGGATAAAAGCTGGGGGTGGGGTGCCGGTATGATGATCGCTTACGCTGGCATCACGAACACCCTGCTCATGACGCTCTATTCGATGAACAACATGCCGTATTCGGCCCTCGGCGGCGTCATGACCAGCGACCTCGACGAGCGCACGAAGCTCAATTCCTATCGCTTCATTTCAGCCAACATCGCCCAGTTCATCGTCGGTGGATTAACCCTGCCGCTCGTGGCCAAGTTCGCCGTGGGTTCCAGCCGCCAGCACGGCTGGCAGGTGACGATGACCATCTGGGCGGTCGTCTGTTTCGTGCTTTTCCTCGTGACCTTCTTTACCACGAAGGAGCGGATCCAGCCGGTTGCCGCGGTGAAATCGTCTCCGAAACAGGACTTTACCGATCTGTTGAAGAATGGCCCGTGGTACGCGCTGTTTGTCTATACCCTCTTCCACTTCGGAATGCTGGTTTATCGCGGTAACGCCCACTTCAACTACTACCATTACTACGCCGATAAGACCGCGATGTTCGACTTCGTCTCGACGCTCGGTCTCACCACCCCCGACGTCGCCAAGGGGACGGGCCTGCTCGATTGGGTGGGCTACATCGTCCACGGCACGCGCGAGACCGCCGCCAACTCCAATGTTGCGGATGTTTTCAACAGCATTGTCAACATGCTCGGTACGGGCACGACCATTATCTGTATCATGCTCTCGACCGGGTTCTCCAAGAAATTTGGCCGGAAAAATGTCGCCCTCGTCTGCTTCTCCCTGGCGGCAGTCAACGCATTTGCGATGTACCTGCTGCCGCCCACGGCCACTTGGGGCATGGCGCTCCTCGCCGTCACCGGCGCCATCGTTTACGCGCCTACCTGCGCGATCATGTGGGCCATGTATGCCGACGCTGCCGACTACTCCGAATGGCAGACGGGTCGCCGCTTTACCGGCACGGTCTTCGCCACGATCGGCTTCGCGCTCAAGGCTGGTCTCGCCTTGGGCGGCGCCGCGTTTCTCTGGATCATGGTCGCCGTTTGGGACTACGACACCAAACTGCAGGATGCCGCCAACGCCATCGCAGGCTATCGCACGTCTTCCAGCATCATCGTCGGTCTGTTCTTTGTGGCCATCGTCGTTTGCCTCGCTTTCTGCAAACTCAACAAGAGCCTGACTCTGCGGATGGCCGCGGAACTCGACGAACGACGCAAAAAAGCCGCTGCGGCCGTGGCTTGAGTTCGCCACGTCGCGGGTAAATCCTCCCGCCATGAAATTACTCCGGCTGCTTTCGCTGCTAGTCTGCATTTCGACGTTGCGAGCGGTACCGTCGCAGCCGGCGGAGAATCTGTTCAAGACATTGCTCGGCAAATCGGAGCAGCAACTCGAGGGCAAACTGGACGCCGCGTGGCAGTCGTTGTTCAACGGCAACGACGACTCTGAGCGCGTCTATTATCCGGTCGGAAACGACATGGCGTACATCGCTGATGTGGGCAGCGCGGATGTGCGCTCCGAGGGCATGTCCTACGGTCTTATGATCGCGGTGCAGCGGGACAAACAGGCCGAATTCAACCGGCTCTGGAAATGGTGCAAAACCTACCTGTATCACGCGAGCGGCCCGCGCCGCGGCTATTTCGCGTGGCAATGCAAATTCGACGGGACGCAAATCGATCCCGGTTCGGCGAGCGACGGTGAGGAGTGGTTCGCCATGGCGTTGCTTTTTGCCTCGCACCGCTGGGGCAATGGCGACGGCATTTTCAATTATGGCGGCGAAGCGCAGCTGCTGTTGCGCGAGATGATCCATAAGCGCACCACGGACGTTGCGACGGCAATTTTCGACCGCAAAGAACATCAAGTGGTGTTTGCCCCGACCGCCGCCGCGAGCAAGTTCACCGATCCGTCCTATCACCTGCCGGCGTTCTACGAACTCTGGTCGGAGTGGGCGACGGAGCCGAGGGATCGTTTGTTTTGGCAACAGACGGCTGCCGCCAGTCGCAAATTCCTGCGCCGCGCGGCGAATCCGCAAACGGGTTTGATGCCGGAGTACGCCAATTTCGACGGCTCGCCTCACAACGGCATGGGTGAGGGGAAACAGGATTTTCGATTCGATGCCTGGCGCACCCTGGCGAACGTCGGCCTCGATCATGCGTGGTTTCCGACTGACGGCTGGGCGGTCGAACAAAGCAATCGTGTCCTTCGCTTCCTTGCAAGTCAGGGGCCCGCGGTTCCAAATCAATTTACGCTCGCCGGCAAACCACTCTCCAAGGATTCGTCGGTCGGGTTGACCGCGATGGCCGCGGTGGCGGGCCTTGCCGCCGAGCCCGACGTCGCCCGGCCGTTCGTGCAACAGCTTTGGGACGCCCCGGTCCCGACCGGGCATTGGCGTTACTACGACGGGCTTTTGTATTTTCTCGGCCTGATGGAAGCAGGCGGTCGTTTTAAAATTTATCCCCCTCAAAACCCATGATGAAACAATTCCTTTTCTGCTGTGGTTTGGTTTTCCTGTGCTGCCCATTCGCGCTTCGCGCCGAGGACGGCTATCGTCTTTGGCTGCGCTATGATCGCGTCGCCGATGAGGCGCAACGCGCCGCGTACACCTCGGCGCTTGGGCAAATCGTTCTCGCCACGCCGACCGGGGCTGATTCGGCGACGATAAAAATTGCCCGCGATGAACTCACGGTGGCCCTCGACGGGCTCCTTGGAATCAAACCGACAATCACATTGACTGCACTCCCTGCAACCAATCTGGGTGGCGACGGCTATTCGCTCCAGGCGTCAGCGCGCGACGGCCACGCGGTGGTGGTTATTTCCGGACAACGGGACATCGGCGTACTGTACGGATCGTTCGCGCTGCTTCGACTCGTGCAAACAGGTGGCTCGCTTGAAAAACTCAGCGTCACGAGCGTGCCCAAAGTACAGCGCCGGCTGCTGAACCATTGGGACAATCTCAACGGATTTATCGAGCGCGGTTATGCCGGGTTCTCGCTCTGGAAATGGTTTTATCTCCCCGGCTACCTTGATCCGCGGTACACGGACTATGCCCGCGCCTGCGCTTCCATCGGCATCAACGGTGCCGTGCTCACAAACGTCAATGCGAATGCCCTGGTGCTGACGCCCCATTATCTGGTCAAGGTCGCGGCGCTCGCCGATGTGTTTCGTCCGTATGGCGTCCGTGTTTATCTGCCGGCGCGTTTCAGTGCGCCGATTGAGATCGGCGGATTAAAGACCGCCGATCCGCTTGATCCCGCGGTCGCTGCTTGGTGGAAAAAGAAAACCGATGAGATTTATTCGTACGTCCCGGATTTCGGCGGGTTTTTGGTGAAGGCAAACTCCGAGGGGCAACCTGGCCCGCAGGATTATCACCGGACCCACGCCGACGGTGCCAACATGCTCGCCGACGCACTTCAACCCCACGGGGGAATCGTGATGTGGCGGGCATTTGTTTATGCGGCCGACAATACCGAGGATCGCGTGAAGCAGGCCTATCACGAATTCATGCCGCTCGACGGACAATTTCGCGACAATGTGGTCCTGCAGATCAAGAACGGCCCGCTGGATTTCATGCCGCGCGAGCCATTTCATCCGTTGTTCGGTGGAATGAAAAAGACGCCACTCGCGCTCGAGCTGCAGATCACGCAGGAATATCTCGGCGGTTCCACGCAGCTCGCGTTTCTCGCCCCGCTGTACAAGGAAGTGTTGAATTCCGAGACGTTCGCGGAAGGTCCCGGCTCGACCGTCGCGCGCGTGATCGATGGCAGTTTGTATAAACGCGATTTATCCGTGATGGCTGGTGTGGCGAATACCGGTGGCGATCGCAACTGGACCGGGCACCCGCTGGCGCAGGCAAATTGGTATGCGTTCGGACGGCTCGCGTGGGATAATTCACTTGCGTCCGAGACGATCGCGGGCGAGTGGACCCGGATGACTTATGGACACGATCCGATGGTAGTGGATACGATCGACAGGATGTTGCTCGGATCGCGCGAGATGGTTGTGAATTACTCGATGCCGCTCGGACTGCATCATATCATGGCAGAAGGCCATCATTACGGTCCGGGACCGTGGGAGGTGTTGGCGCGCGCAGACTGGTCGCCCCCGTATTACCATCAGGCGGACGCGGAAGGACTCGGTGCGAATCGCGGCCCCACCGGATCGAAGGCAACGGAAACCTATGCACCTGAGCTCGCGACGCTCTGGGGCGACCCCGACACCTGCCCGGAGAAATTTCTCCTTTGGTTCAACCATGTCGCGTGGGATCACAAGATGAAATCCGGCCGCACGCTCTGGGACGAACTCGCGCTCCACTATCAGGAAGGAGTGGACGGAGTCCGCACGATGCAGCACGAGTGGGATTCCCTTGAAGGGAAAATCGACGCCGAACGTTTTGTTCATGTGCAATCGCTGCTCAAGCGACAGGAAGCCGACGCGCGCGACTGGCGTGATGCGTGTCTGCTCTATTTTCAGACTTTTTCAAAACAGCCGCTGCCCGCCGGCGTGGAAGCCCCCGCGCACGATCTCGCCTACTACAAGGCGGTCAAACTCCGTTACGTTCCGGGTCATCCGGGCGATTATTGAGAAACTCGGATTGTTTTAATCCGCTAACACCAACATCCCGTAATTTTTAGACTTATTGAACGCGCAGTTCTCAACGATCCATTGATCGTCGGGAAAGTCGCGAAAACCCGACGTGGGAACCGCGCCGGGTTTTCTTTCGATATCGCCTCTTGGCGAAGCGCGAATTAGGCGCGCGAACGGTGGAACGATTAACGGACCGACTCCCCGGCCAACCTCGCGTTGATGGGCGCGGCTTTCAGTGCTCGAATCGTTGTGGCGCAGGCCTTGGGTTTGCGCGGGGAAGAGCAGCACCCATCCGATTGCAATCGAGCGCAGCAGATCGAGCCCCGGTTCACGTTTCGCGGCGGTCATTGCAAACAAGGTGACCGGGCTGAACATGCATGGATTTTTTGATATCCGTCCATTGACGTAATTAATTTATTTTTTGGCGATTGTGACAATGATCCATCGCTCAGAGTTCACCCGGAATCCCATTGAGGAAAATGCTTATTTTTCTGACGGGCGACCACAATTTTCCGCGTGGGGAAATCGCATCGTCGCGACCGGCCAATGACGATCGGCGTCGCCACAGCCGGGAGAGGCTCCCCCTCTTATAATGTAACGGTGCGAAATCTTTCGGCTGCGGGAAATTTATCGGCGGCAGAAATTTCTCCTGGAGGCGCGTATCGCCGGCTTTAAGACTGAAATCTGTCGTCTCGAACGCTCACGCCGCCAAGCTGAATTGCTCGTTGGCGAGCGGGGTTTTCAGGTTGGTGGATCCCGTGTTGATTTCCAGATGCACGGTCCGGTTGATGGAACCGCCGATTTCACGATGGGTGAGGGAAAGGCCGTGCTTCGAAAGAAATTCGAAGGTGACGGCGGAATTGCGCTCGCCGATCTTGAAGGGATCCTGGCCCGCCAGCATCCCCGCACCGCCGGCGACGAAAATGCGCAGCCGGCGCGGATCGGCTTTCATACCCATCAGCGCCTTGAAAAACATTGGCATTCCCGTGTTGCCAAACATGGCCGGTTGCTTCGCTGCCTTGTCCGGCGAAATTCCGGAATCGGGCAGCATGAAGTGGAGAATGCCGCCGACCTTGCTGACAGAATCGTACGCGATGACGCCAATACAGGATCCAAGCGCGTACGTGCTGAGGATTACCTGTGGATTGTTCGATACCGCCATGTCGCCCACACCGATGATGACGCGTTGCGCGAAGAGAGCCGCAAGGTTGGGGGCGCTCATGGCTTGCGGTCCTCCTGCGCCGGTTGCCGGCCAGCGGCGATGGGTAAAGGAACTGTTGAGACGGTGACCACTGAAAAAAAGGAAATGGCGATCTGCAAATTCGGTAGACTAAATGGAGTATGAAAGGTCGGAAATCGAGTCGGCGCTGAATCACAAGTAGACCAGCAACCGTTGCTGGATCGGCGTCACTTGGTTGTGACTGCGGATCTTTGCGATCGTGGCTGAACCGAGCTCCTGACCTTCGCCGATGAGCAGCAATCCGTGTGGGCTGTAAATGCCGCTTGCGAGCACCATGCCCGGTTCGAGCTCTTCCAGCATGATTTCGCGCACCTGTCGCGGGAGGCGGGCCAGTTGCGTGACCTTGAGGAAAAGGCGAACGGCTTCCGGATCATAAGCCTGTCCGGAGCCGGCGAGAATGGCGTCGAGGGCCGCTTGTTTCGGCAGGCCGGATTCCACGAAGTCCACGGCGACCGCGAGACAGCGGGCAGTCCACGGAATGTTTTTCCCCGCAAGTCCGTCGGGATAACCGCGTCCGTCGAAACGTTCGTGATGCGCGCGAATGGTTTCACCCAACGCCGGCCGGCTGTCGACGAAGGTGGCAAGGGTTTGCGAGTAAACCGGGTGATCGCTCAACATCGAGCGTTCGCGTTCGGTCAGGCGTTCCGGATGACTGCGGAATGCGCGGAAGAGTTCGCGCGGAATGCCGATCAGGCCTAGATCGCAGAGCAGGGGAGCCGAGCGAAGGACATGGCGCTCCTGATCGTTGAAATGGTCTGTCTCCGCCATGCGCGAGCAGATTTCGACGAGGGTCTTGGCCTGGCCGCCCAGCACGGGATCGAAGGTGGTCAGGATGCGGCGGCAGAGTTCCAGCGAGTGTTCGTAGGACGTCGCGAGTTCGCGGTTAACGGTGTCGAGCTGCTGGCGTTGCTGTTCGAGATCGTGGACCTTCGCTTCGAGCGCGGTGTTGGCGGTCTGGAGTTCCTCGTTGAGGCGCAGCGACTCGGCTTGAAGCGCGGTATTGTGGATGATGAGTTCGTAACGGTGCGCGGCGTTGCGGACGGTCGCGGTCAGTTCCTCACGCAGCCATGGCTTGGCGATGAAACGGAAAATTTCCCCCTTGTTGATGGAATCGACGAGCGTCGGCAGCGACAGGACGGCGGTGATGAGGATGCGCGATGTATTTGGCCGGAGGCGTTTGCTCTCGATCAGAAAATCCAAGCCCATCATCTCGGGCATGCGCTGGTCGGAAATGATGACGGCGAATTCGCGTTCCGCCAAAATTGCCAGCGCCTTGATCGGACTCGATATGGCGACGACGTGATAGTGTTCGCGTTCGAGGGTTTCCTTGAGCGCGGAAAGAACGAAAGGCTCGTCATCGACAATCAGGATCGCCGGGTGCTCGTTGATAAAAGGCGGGATCGTGCTCATGGGGAATGACTGACGGCCGGGTGGGTCGCTGAAACAGGGGCAAATTGACGGATAATGAAATCTGCGACGTGGCCGAGTGGAATCTGTCGTTGGGCGCCTTTATTTTCCCAGGCGGCGCGGGGCATGCCGTAAACGATCGACGTGGCCTCGTCCTGGGCGAACGTCGTGGCGCCTTTTTCCCGCAGATGGAGAAGGCCCTCGGCGCCGTCCTTGCCCATGCCGGTGAGAACGCCGGCCACGGCGTGCGGGGCGGCGCCGCAATCGGTGGCGGATTTAAAGAGCATGTCGACGGCCGGGCGCTGGTGCCAGATTTGCGGGCCGTTGGCGACGCGGACGCGGTAATGGGTTTGCTGCCATTGCAGCAGAAGATGGAAATTTCCCGGCGCAACCAAAGCGACGCCCGGAGTGAGGCGGTCGCCGTCCACGGCTTCGCGCACATCGATCGCGCTCAGGCTGCGGAGGCGGTCCGCAAATGCGCGGGAAAACATTGCCGGAATATGCTGGACGATGGCGATCCCGGGAAGATTCGGGGGCAGGCGGGTGATCACTTCGCGCAAGGCCTCGGTGCCGCCGGTGGAAGCGCCCAATAAGATGACGGCGCGCGGGTCAAAGGCTTTCATTGGCGCGGCCGACACGGTGGATCGAGAGGCCAGCTTGAGCGGCGGGGGCAGCGCACGGAGCGAGGTGCTGGCGGCGGACTTGATCTTGGCGATCAGTTCGGGACCGAGGTCACCAAAGGAATAGGAGCCACCCGGTTTTCCAATGACATCGAAAGCGCCCAGGCGCAGGGCTTCGAGGGCGTGCTCGGAACCGCGCTGCGAGAGCGAGCTCATGACAATCACGGGGATTGGCCGGCGCTGCATGAGGATTTCGAGAAAGGTCAGCCCGTCCATGCGCGGCATCTCGATGTCGAGGGTGATGACATCGGGATTCAATTCCTTGATTTTGTCCCGCGCCGCATAGGGATCCACCGCGGTTCCGACGACTTCGATTTCGGGATCGGTGCTCAGTGCGTCGGCTGCCATCCGTCTGACCACGGCGGAATCATCGATGATGAGAACGCGAATTTTGCGGGTGAGCATGGATCAGGAAGTTGGCGTTCGCCGGTAAATGGCCGGGCGGACGGCTTGCAACGAATGTTTGATGCCCGTGAGACTTTCGGAGTGGCCGACGAAAAGATAGCCGCCGGGGACGATTTTCTTCGTTAGCTTGTGCACCAATTCCTCCTGCGTCGCGCGATCGAAATAGATCATTACGTTTCGGCAGAAAATCACTTGAAACAGATGGTCAAAGGGCGGTTTGCCTTCGAGCAGGTTCAGATGTTGGAAATTGATTCCCGCGCGGAGTTTGGGCTTTACGCGGTAGTTGCCCTGCTGGGGGCCGTGACCTTTTTGGAAATGATTCCGGATGCGTCCCGCTTCGAGTTTGCCCACGGTGTCGTCGCGGTAAACTCCCGCCCGGGCTTTGTCGAGGATGCGGTTGGAAATATCCGTGGCCTCGATGCGCCATCGCCACGTGTCGCCGAGGGTTTCGTCGAGCAGCATCGCGATGGAGTAGGGTTCTTCGCCGGAGGAACAGGCGGCGCTCCAGACGTTGAATTGCGTCCAATGTTCCTGTTGGGCGCGGGCTTTCATTTCCGGCAGGATCACTTTGCTCAGGAAATCGAAATGGGCGATTTCGCGGAAAAAGAATGTGTGGTTGGTCGAAATGGCATCGATCAAATGCGCCAGCTCGTCGCCGTCGTTTTCGGATTTGAGCAACTGGCAATAGTCGGTGACCGACGCGAGATTGGTGGCGCGCAGCCGCTTGCCGAGCCGAGCTGAGACCAACTCGCGCTTGTCCGGACTGAGATTGATGCGACTGTGTTCGTAAACAAGGCCGCGGATAAATTCGAATTCGGTTTCCCTCATGGGGTGTGCCCCTTTTTATCGGCGCAATCCGGCCCAAGTGTAGCGGTTATGCTGAATCCGAACCGGAGGACGGCAAAAATTGCCCGGTGATTCATCGTTGATAAATTAGGTAAATAACATCCAGGTGAATAAAGCTGTTTATAAAGTTTTATATTACTTCAATTGAGAATCTTACAACACGAACGCCTTGGGTGGCATGCGCGTTGCATTGGGAAGATAAATGGTCGATCCCATCTTCCAGTCCGACACCTACGTTTTGGCCAGAAAGCTTCTGGACGCCGACGTGGTCCGTCAGCAGGCGATCGCCTCAAATATCGCGAACGCGGAGACGCCAGGCTATCACCGCATCGATGTTTCCCCTGACTTTGCAGAGCAGTTGAAAGCTGAGGTTCAGTCGGGCGATTTGGCCACGGCTTCCGACTCAATCACCCCGCACCTGGCCGACGATCCCAACGCCAGTTCGGTCCGTCCCGATGGCAACTCGGTTGATATCGAGAAGGAGTTGTTGGCGATGAATCGCAACGTGGTGGACCACCAATATCTCACGGAAGTCGTCACCTATAACATCAAGCAGTTGAAAATGGCCGTCACTGGTCGCTCGTCCTGAGCGCTGCCTAATCCCCGAGACCCATGAATCTTATTTCCGGAATTGATGTGAGCGCCAGCGCCTTGACGGCGCAAAAAACCCGGCTCGACGTGGTCGCTCAGAATATTGCGAACGCACAGACGACGCGCACGGCATCGGGTGGTCCTTATCAACGCCAGGTGGTTTCATTTGAGACGGAATTGCTGAAGAGCCAGGGCGCGGAAGGCTCGTCCCTCCAAAGCGTACGCGTGGCGCAGGTCACGACCGATCACACGCCCGGCCAGCAGGTTTATAACCCGCAGCATCCCGATGCCGGCCCCGATGGCATGGTGACCATGCCGAATGTGAATCTTTCCCAGGAAATGGTCGACTTGATCACGGCCTCGCGGACCTACGAGGCAAATTTGTCGGTGGTGAAAAACGCCCGGCAGATGGCGATGCGCACGTTGGATATCGGAAAATAATTTTCCCGCATTTTTAATTTAATCCCATGGCACCCCTCGGCCCCATTTCTCCGCTGCTCTCCGGCGCTTCGCCGCTCACGAAGATCGATGCGCCATTGCCCAAGCTGCCAACGGTGCATTTGGGCGCGGCGGGTTCCACGCCGACGGAAGGATTCGGCAAAATGCTCGATGGTTTGGTCGCGTCGGTCGATGCGAAGCAGGCCAACGCCAATGCGCTGACCCAGAAGGTGCTTCTCGGCGACTCCGACCAGCTGCACCAGAGCGTCATCGCGATGCAGGAAGCGGGCGTATCACTTTCCCTGATGGTCGAAGTGCGCAACAAACTCATCGACTCCTATCAGGAACTCATGCGCATGCAGGCGTGAACCATTTGCGACTTTCTAAATGAACAATTTTGCCAAATCCCTCGTTTCCCTCTGGCGCGAACTCGGCCTCAATCAACGCGTCTCGCTCATCGTCGCCTCCGTGGCGGTGCTTGGCGGGCTGATCGCCGTGGTGCTGTGGTCCCGCCGCCCGGATTTTCAACTGCTCTACGCGCGCATGAGCGAGAAGGACGCCGCCGCGGTCATCAGCCAGTTGCAAACGCTCAATATTCCCCACCAAGTCACCGCCGGCGGCACGGCCGTGATGGTGCCATCCGACCAGGTTTACAAACTCCGCATGGATCTTGCTTCAAAAGGCATTCCGAGCGGCGATGGCGTTGGGTTTGAAATCTTCGACAAGGGCCAGTTCGGTCTCTCGGATTTTGTGCAGCGCACGAATTACCTTCGCGCAATCCAGGGCGAACTCGCCCGTACGATCACGCAACTGCAGGGAGTTCGCGCCGCGCGCGTGATGATTGTCCAGCCGGAAAATCGTCTTTTGCTCACCGAGCAGGGTGTGAAGCCGTCGGCTTCCGTTTTCGTCGACGTCGGCGGTTCCCGGCTCGAAACGGAACAGGTTAACGCGATCCGCAACCTCGTGGCCAACGCCGTGCAGGGCCTCGTGCCCGATGCCGTGGCCGTCGTTGACAATCGCGGTCACGTACTTTCCGACGAATTGAAACAGGATCCGGCGCTCAGCACCGCGTCGAGCCAGATGAAATATCGCGAACAGGTTGAAGATTATCTTTCCAAGAAAGTGGAATCGATGCTCGCCCAGGTGATCGGACCGGGCAACGCGGTGGTTCGGGTTTCGGCCGAGATCGACTCGGAAGCGACGACCTCCACGCAGGAGAAATACGATCCGGATGGCCAGGTCGTGCGCTCGCAGACGATCACCGAGGACGTGACCAACTCCTCCGAACAGCGGGCCAACGGCGGTGCGGTCGGCGTGAGCGCAAATACGCCCGACAAAGCGATTGCTGACGCAGGTCCACGCCCAACTTCGTCGACCGAGCAGGATCGCAAAAACCGCACGACGACTTACGAAATCAACCGCGTCACGACGAATACCGTCCGTAATCCCGGTACGGTTAAAAATCTTACGGCGGCGGTCTTTATCGCCCAGCGTCCGTCCGTCGCCGCTGCCGCTCCCGCCACGCCCGGCGCTCCCGCCACCGAGCCAGTGGCGGTCAAACGTACACCCGAGGAACTGAATTCCCTGCGCCAAATCGTCATCAATGCCCTCGGCCTGAAACCCGCGCCCGGCCAATCGCTGGACGCCCTTGTTTCCCTGCAGGAAGTTCCTTTCCAAGTCGCCGAACGCCTGCCGGCGCAGATCGAGGCCATTCGCACCGAGAATCGTTGGATGGGGTGGGTCGAAGCTTCGAGTCATTGGGGCGCGGTGGTCACGGCTCTCGCGGTGCTCGCTTTCTTCATGCGCATGTTGTCGAAACAAAAACCCGAGCCGGTCCCGGTCGAGGTTCTCTCGATGCCCGCTGATTCCATGAATCGCACGTTGCAAAATGGCGGCACCGGCGTGACGCCGGAAATGTTGAATCAATTGATCCGCCACAAGCCCGCCAATATCGGCGCCGCGCTGCGTGACTGGGTCGCCACGCCAGCAAGCAAGAACTGAGGTTCACCATGGCAGACATCGACTATTCCAAACTTTCCCGGCAGCAGAAACTGGCGATTTTCCTCATCGTGGTTGGTCCCGACGCGGCCGCCGAGGTGTTGAAGCATCTGGACGACGCGACAATCGAACTGCTATGCCGCGAGATGTCGACGTTCCCGATGATTCCCGAAGCTGTGCAGAAGCAGGCAACGGAGGAATTTGGCAGCATCGTCGCCCAAAGCGTGAATTCAGCGCTCGGCGGCCTGCCTTACGCGCAGCGCACGCTCGAAATTGCCAAGGGCGATTACAAGGCGTCTGCGATCATCGGTCGCGTTGGCCCGGTCGGTACTTCCGTTGAGGTTATCAAGGACATCAGCGAAATGGAAGGACGGCAGATCTATAATCTCATCAAATCCGAGCAGCCACAGACGATTTCATTCCTGCTCTCTTATCTCGACACCGAAAAGGCGACCGCCGTCTTCACGCTGCTCAGTCCGGAATTGCGTGAGGAAGTGGTGGAGCGTCTCGGCACGATCGAGTCCACGTCGCTCGATCTGGTTTCCAAAATCGTTCGTTCACTCGGAAAGCATTTCGATACGAAGGTGCGTCCGGCGTTTCATCGCAGCGGCGGCGTCCGTGCGGTGGCCGACTTGCTCAACGAACTCGACAAGGACATGTCGAAGACGCTGCTCACGCGGCTCGAGGAGCGGAACGCCCAGCTTGGCGCCGCGATTCGCAAGAAGATGTTCAGCTTCGAGGATCTCAACCGTCTCCAGGCGGCGGACCTGCAGCGCGTCCTGCGCGAGGTCGATTCGGCCAATCTGGCGGTTTCGATGAAATCCGCGAGCGAAGCGCTGCGCGAAAAAATTTACGCCTCCATTTCCAAGCGCGCCGCCGAAAGTTTGCGCGAGGAAATCGACCTGCTCGGGCCGGTTCGTCTCAAGGACGTCGAGACGGGTCAGGACGCCATCATCCAGGTGGTCCGCCGTCTCGAGGAAGAAGGCGCCATCACCCTCGATTCCGACGGAGCCGAAAGCCTCGTCGCCTGATTTTCATGGTTCACAGCAAACTCATTCCTTTCGATCGTCCGCTCGTCGGCGCCGTGACACCCGGCCGGGCTGGACGTCTTTACACCGAAGCCGAATTCAACGCCCACGGTGAAGCAAGTTACCGGCGCGGCGTGGACAGCGCGCGTTCTTTGGCCGACCAGCAAATGGTCGATATTCGCGCTGAGGTCGCTCACTTGAGCAGTGGCGTCCTTCCGCAAATCTCCCATCTCGAGGTGGGACTGATGAAACAACTGCACGATGCGCTTCCCGCGCTCGCGCTAGATATTGCGAAACATCTGCTCGCCGGATACGAGCCATCCGCTGAAGTGGTTGAACGCCTTTGCCGTGATGCGCTTGATCAACTTTTTCCGGAAAGGGAAAATCTTGAACTGGTGCTCAGCACGCGTGACGCCGAGCTCTTTCACCAGCTGAATCCAGGCTGGCTCGAGCGTTATCCCGGTTTGAAGATCAAATCGGACCCGACTTTTACCGCCGGCGATTGCCAGGTACGCAGCCGTTTCGGCCTCACCGACGGACGCCAGCAAACCAAGCTCGATGCGCTTTCCCGCGCATTTGCCGTGGCATGAACGTTACCGTCTCACCGCTGATCGACGCCATCCGCACGCAGGTGCGGCACCTGCCGACCGTGCAACGATTGGGCACGGTCACGGCGGTAACCGGATTGATCATTGAGTCCGACGGACCAAACGTCGGGCTGGGGGAGTTGTGCTTGTTGCGTTCGCCGCGGGCGGATTTTTCCGTCCAAGCGGAGGTGGTTGGTTTTCGTGAACATCGCGTATTGCTGATGCCGCTCGGCGAAACCGCCGGTTTGCACGTCGGATGCGAAGTGGCCGCGATGGAGCGTCCGCCGCTGCCCAAGCCCGGTCCCGAAATGCTCGGACGGGTCCTCGACGCGCTCGGTCGTCCATTTGACGGGTTTGGCATGCTGTCGGTTGAGCAAAGTGACGCGAGCACCGGCACGCCGCCGCATCCGTTGCGTCGCCAGAGAATCACGACTCCCTTCCCAACCGGCGTTCGTGCCATCGATGCATTCGTGCCGATCGGCCGCGGCCAGCGTCTCGGACTCTTTGCCGGTTCCGGTGTCGGTAAATCCACCCTGCTCGGGATGATCGCCCGCAACTCACAGGCTGACGTTGTCGTGGTCGCGCTCGTGGGTGAACGTGGCCGTGAGGTCCGCGAATTCCTGGAAAAAGATTTGGGTACCGACGGCATGAAGCGATCGATCGTGGTGGTCGCAACGTCGGACCAACCCGCGCCGCTGCGGTTGCGCGCCGCCTTTACCGCGACGTCGATCGCCGAGGCGTGGCGTAACCAGGGAAAGAATGTCTTGTTGCTGATGGATTCGGTGACGCGTTTTGCGATGGCGCAACGCGAGATCGGCCTCGCCATCGGCGAACCGCCGGCGACGCGCGGCTACACGCCATCGGTTTTTGCGATGCTCCCGCGTTTGCTTGAACGTTCCGGTGCGGGTGAATCGGGCGCGATTACCGCGATCTACACCGTGCTCGTGGAAGGCGACGACATGAACGAGCCGGTGGCCGACGCCGTGCGCGGTATTCTCGACGGACACTTGGTGCTTTCGCGCCATCTTGCGCATTTCAACCATTACCCGGCAATTGACGTACTGGAAAGCGTCAGCCGTCTGACCCGTGATATTTGCACGCCCGAGGAAGTTGCGCTCGCGGCGAAAGCACGCGAACACCTCGCACTCTACCGGAAAAATGAGGATCTCATTTCAATCGGTGCTTACCAGAAGGGCGCCAATGCGGCGCTGGACCAGGCCATTGCGCTGCATGACCCGTTGGGAAAATTCGCCCGTCAATCGGTGAACGATCACACGGCCCGTGCCCAGTTGTTCACGCACCTTAAACAAATCGTTGGCGCATGAAAAAATTCCGCTTTCCCCTCCGTCCCGTGGCGATTCTGCGCGAGCATCATCAGGCGCGCACCCGCGAGGCTTTTGCCGCGACCGTCCGCGCGTTTGCCGATGCAGGATCCCAGTTGGATCGGAAACGGGAGGAGCGCTGTGAAGTTGAAGCGCTGATGCAGAACGGCCGGCGTGCGATCTTCCGCGCGGCGGATGAAATTTCACTGTGGGCCGCCTATCGCCGTATTTGCGACGCCGAGAAGCAAGCCGAGCAGAACGTGCTGGCCGCCCGCGCGGCGATGGAGGAGAGCCGCCAGAAATATCTTGAGGCGCACCGGGCGGTGAAGGTCGTCGAAAATCTTGAACAAAAAGCCCGCACTGAACACCGGCGTGGGATTGAGCGCGAGGCGCAGCTTGAAAGCGATGAACTCGCCGGGCTCCGCGTTGGACGCCGGCTTGCCGCCGCCACTGTTTCCACGACATGAAAAAACTGACCAGTCCCCTCGTTGCGGCCATTCTCGGAGTTGTCCTGGGTCTGGGCACCGGGCTGTTTACTTTTTATCGCGCCGCCAGGGTTGCCTATGATCGCGCCATCAGCCTCGTGCCCCACAAGGACAAGTTGATTAACGATGAACGCGAACGTGGTTGGAATTTCTGGACGATCGAGATCGAATCGCTGGCCAACGAGTTAAAGGAAGAGCGCGACCACGTGCGGAAGCAAAGCGAACAAGTCGACCGCCGGGAGGCGCAGCTGGCGTCGGAGCGTCTGGAACTGAACAAAGTGCGCACGGAGCTGGAAGGCATTCGCCAGGAAATCGCGTCCAAGATCATCGAGATCAATGCGGACGAGAGTAAAAACATTCGCACGCTGGCAAAAACTTACGCTGATCTTCCGCCCAAGGCCGCGGTCGCGATCATTCGTGAAATGGACGACCGGACGGTCGTCAAAATCCTTTCGGCCATGAAGTCCGATGGCGTAACCGCGATTTTCGAGGAAATGAGTCACACTCCGATCCCCGATGGTTCGCTGGCCAAGCGCGCCGCTACTTTGTCCGATCAACTTCGTCTCGTTAAATCCACCAGGACCGCTTCGAGCCCTTAATTTCCAGTCACTGCCGCCCACGGATCGGGTGGTGAATTTTCCAAGGAAGGAAAATGGTTCACATGCAACTTTCCCTTCCTTCCATCCCTTCGTCCACCCCCGTCGCATCCAAACCTGGTTGTGCAAAAAATTCATCGACGCCCACTGTACCCGCCGACTCGGCGGATGCTGCGGCCGACTCGTTCGATTCTCTTTTGCCCAAGAACCGTCCCGCTGGCAAACCGGCCAAGGCTGCTGACGACAAATCCGATTCCGACACTGAACAAAACGCGGCGGTTTTAACCGCAGGTTTCTGGATGCCGATGGTTGCACCCGTTGCGCCGACTCCTGATCCGGCCACTTCACTAGGCACGGCGTCGGCCAGTGCCGGATGTGCGACGGGTTCTACCGGCGCAGCTCTCGCTGACGGTTCCGCAACAGGCGCGGGTCTGTTCCCATCGACGAATCCCCGGGCTTTTGGCACCGTGATTCAATCGAGAATTCAATCGATGACGTCACCGGCAGGTTCAGACCCGGAAACAGTTGTTTCCGCCGTGTCTGATCCAACCACTGCGGCCACCACGACACCGGCGGCAATGATGCCGGCGATGGCTGCGGCTGATGCTGCTGGTTCTCAACTGCTGGCGCAGGCGGTGGGAGTTCCAGTCGGTGTGCCAATGCAGATTCCGGGTACTGTGCCGATGCCGGCGAAGAGGTCTGGCGCCACCACCTCGGCAATTTCAACCGGTAAATCGACGAGTACTGAAACGGGATCGTTGAGTAACTCCGAACGGGGGACTGCAGGAGTGTCTGACGTCACCACGGCGGTGGTTCAGGTCCCGGACCCAAAGCATTCTGATCCCGACGCTCAGTCGGCTGGATCGGCGGACGTTGCGTCCACGATTCCTTCGAAGGAGGAGACAGAATTAAGCGCAAGTTTCGGTTCTGAAGTGGCGAAAGCGGCGACCACACTTGTGGGCGGCGTTGCACGTAAGTTGACGAATTCTGTTCAGGAAAAAATTGCCGGTTTAACGGATGCGTCTCCTCAATCCGCAAAAAACCAATTCGCTGTTGCTGAAAAATACTTTTTAAACACTGCACAAAAGGGAGTTGCAACAGCAGGTCCGGCTCTTGGCACTGACGTTGCTAAAGTGAATGCCACCATGGCCGCCGCGACCGCTCCCGCCCGACAGAAGTCCGATTCAACGAATGAATCGACGACCTCTTTTGTGTTTTCGGCTGAGCAGGCGCCCACGGCAACTCTCACGCTCGATGCCCCGGCACCGGTGGCGACGGTGCGTGAAACCATGGCTGCGGTCATTTCCGCGGTCGACGCCTTGGAACGGCGGGCGGACGTCCAGCAGAAATCCGTCGATCTTCAATTTAACGTGGGTAACGAAAAGCTCGGCCTTCGCGTCGAGCTGCGCGACGGCACGGTGCATACCACGTTTCAGACCGAATCCCCCGAGATGAATAGTGCGCTTAGCCGCGAATGGCATGAGGTGGTGCAACCGGCGCTTGCTCGTGAAATTCACCTCGCTGAACCAGTCTTTCATTCCCCTTCCACGTCCGGCAACGCGGTCCCCGCGGCCGGTTCGGATTCTGCCGCAACCGCGTTCGGCCACGGCGCGCAACAACAGCGGGAACAGCCCAAGGCGCCGCCTACTTTTGCTTCGGCTCTTAAAACCGAATTCTACGAACCCGCTTCACCCGAAGCTGCGCCGGCCGTCGCTCCGGTTTCCAACTCCTCGCAATTGCTCAACGCCTTAGCCTGATACCACCATGACTGTTAATTCTGTAGCTGCCCCCATCGATCCGGCGATCTCCACGCCGGTTACCTCCACCGGTCCACAGGCCCTTGGTTCCGCGGATTTCATGAAGCTTCTTGCGGTCCAATTCCAGTCTCAAGACCCGATGCAGCCCATGGATGACACCGCATTTATTGCCCAGATGGCGCAATTCACCTCCCTCTCGCAAACGCAGACGATGACGGCGGAAATGGTGAAAATGGATTCCAGCCAGCAGCTCGCCTCCGCCAACAGTTTCCTCGGGAAGCAAGTGGTGGTCGACAACGGTCAGGGCGGTACCGATTCCGGCACGGTCAGCGGGGTCCAAGTCGATCCGACCAATGGGCCGCAACTCATCATCGGCAACAATGCTTATTCAATGTCGTCCGTGCTGTACGTTCAGCCGGTCCCCGATTCCACCTCTACGTCCACCACCACGCCAGCAGCCGCGACCACAAGTAGCGGATCCTAAACCTCAACTCATCCATCCATATGTCACTCATCGGCACACTCGGCAGCGGCGTCAGCGCCCTCCAATCCTTCATGAAAGGGCTCGACGTCATCGGTAACAATATCGCGAATGTTAACACCACTGGCTTCAAGAGCAGTTCGGCGCAATACGTCGACAGTTTTAGCAATGTCCTCCAAGGCTCCGCCCCCGGCGTTCCCCCCGCATCGAACACGCCGACCGTGGCGATCGGTACCGGGGTCCGATTGGGTTCGATTCACACGGATTACAGCCAGGGGTCGCTCGAAACGACCGGCTCCGGCACGGATCTCGGCATCTCTGGCGAAGGTTATTTCCATGTGCAAAATCCAGTCGACGGCACCGAGTATGCCACGCGCGACGGCAGCTTCCGTTGGGACGACAAGGGTAATCTCGTCAACAGTCAGGGCTACAGCGTCATGGGTTTGACCGGCGCGGGTCTGGCCACGGTGGGTCCGATCAAACTCGGCACACCGCCAACCGGTACGCAGCTGCAGTCCGTGACGATCGACAAGAGCGGCAACGTCGTCGAATTTTATTCCGACGGCACATCGGCCACGACCAATCAGGTTCAGTTGCAAAAATTCACCGACCAATCGGCGCTCGTGCCGGAAGGGAACAATCTTTACTCTGGACTTCTCGCGGCCGGGCCCATCGGAGCAGCCAGCGGCACGACTGCGTTCCAAGCGGGTGGCGTTAACGCCCCCGGCGCCAACGGTCTTGGTGACATCCAGTCCGGCACGCTTGAACTTTCCAACGTCGATCTCACCAGCCAGTTTGCCAACCTCATCACCACGCAGCGCAGCTTCCAAGCTGGCGCCCGTCTGATCACGGTTTCCGATTCGATCCTCGACGACGTCGTCAACCTGAAGCGCTCGTAATCGTTAACCCCCGCCTTTCCTCATGGCCGCCAAAGCCGACGCTCCAGCCACTGCCTCCAGCACCACGACGCCCGCCATACCGGTGGCCGCCGCGACGCCCGCCAAAAAAGGCGGGGCGTTGGTGCAGTGGATTCCGCTTATTGCGGCGATCGTGCTGGCGCCAGCCCTGAGTTGGGCCGTTTCCGAATACGTCCTGTTGCCACGCATGGTGACGAAACTGGCCACCGTGAAGGTGGGCAGCGAAGCCCCCGACGAACACGTCGCTCCCGCGGTGGAAGCCAAAGAAGGGGTTAAGGAAAAAGGGAAGGAGGGCGCGGGAAATCCCACGACTTACGAGTTTCAAAACGTCGTCGTGAACCTGGCCGGAACGATGGGCACGCGTTATTTGAAGACGAGTTTCGTCGTCACGGGTGCCGACGCCAAAATCAAGGAAACCTTTGAGACGCAGAAAGCCAAGCTGACCGATATCACGTTGAACGTTCTCTCCTCGCTGTCGCTCGCCGATCTTGAAGAACCGGGCGCAAAAAACGTGCTCCGGGAAAAGCTGGTGCTGGCCTACAACCAGGCGCTGGGCAAAAAGGTGGCGGAGCAGGTTTATTTTTCCGACTTCGTGGTGCAGTAAACTGATCCGCGACCATGGCCGACGAACCGAAAAAGCAGACGACCGACTTTCTCGATCAATCCGAGATCGACAAACTGTTGTCGCAGGAAACGGCGCAACAGGCCCCGAAGCAGCACTTGATCCGCGCCAACGGTGAGCGCACGGAAGCCGCCGCCGCCGTCAAGGTCGAAACATATGATTTTAGAAATCCGGTTTTCCTCTCGGAAATTGAACTGCGCCGGCTCCGCATTCTTCACGAGGATTTTATCCGCTACCTCAGCGCGCGCCTCTCGTTGTTCCTGCGTATGGAGCTGGGTTTGAAGATGGCGAAGCTGACCACGTTGACCTACGGCAAGTTTACCGAGGGACTGCCGAGTCCGACTCATCTTTGCCTGTTCAAGGTCGAGCCCCTGATGGGCGTTGGCATCCTCGATATCAATCCACGGCTCGCTCTCACCATCGCCGACCGCCTGCTGGGTGGACGCGGGCATTCGGTGAAAGCCGAACGTTATCTGACCGAAATCGAGGTCGCCCTGCTGGAGGACATCATCCAGATCATCCTTGAGGAATGGTGCGGCCAGTGGAAGACCGAGCAGGAATTGCACGGCTTGATCATCGGTCACGAATCCAACGGCCGGTTTTTGCAAACTTCACCGAAGGACGCCATCGTTTTGGCGCTTACCCTGGAAGTTAATTTCGGCGATTGCTCCGAGCAGATCCAGATCGGGTTGCCCTACTATACGATCGAGCCGCTGGTGAAAAAAATGCAGGCCCGCCGTCAGAAGGATTCCACGGTGGCCCAGGTGGAAAAACACCCGGCCTGGCAGAAATCCTACGATGGCATCACTGTGCCGGTCCGTGCGGAATGGCAGGCATTTGAACTGAGCATCCGTGAAATTTCCAATCTCCGCGTCGGTGACGTCCTGGAAATGCCGGCAAATCTACTGCAGGAAACTTCCGTGCTGCTCAATGGCACGCCCAAATTTAACGGCACGGTCGGTCTCGATACCGACCGGGTCGCGGTAAAGCTTACGCGCAAAATTCCCCAAGAGGAAAGCAACCCAATCAAATCAGATGGACGAAAAAACCCTTGATATCGTACTCGACGTCAGAGTGAAGGTCACGGTGCAACTCGGCTCGTGCCAGTTGCCCATGCGCGAAGTACTCGAGTTGTCGCCGGGCTCCGTCCTGCAGCTGAACCAGCATGCCAGCGATCCGGTTGGTCTCTATGTGAACGAGAAACTCGTCGCGTATGGTGAAGTCGTGGTGGTGGAAGATAATTTCGGCATTAAAATCACCGAACTCGTGGGCAGCGTGAAACTGCCGGCCTGAGTTTGTTCGGAGTTTCCACTTGATTTTACCCGCATGACCCGTTCCTCACTTTTCACCGCGCTCAGGCTTTGGCTGCTGGCGTGGGCGCTCGGCAGTCTGGCAGTGCCGGCTTTTGCGGCTCCTGCCGATGAGAAGGCGAAGGATGCCACCGTCATCTATCCGCACGGTCCGGCCAATAAAGCGGAGACATCCACCACACAGAGTTCGATGTATGGCAGCGGGGTGCTGGTCGTGGCGCTACTTCTCGCTGGTGCCGGTGGCTGGCTTTTCTGGCGCGGCCGTGCGGTTCCAACCGGAACCATGAGCGCGCGCAAACTCGCCATTGCCGAGACGAAATCGTTGGGCAACCGCCAGTATCTGGTGGTCGCGGCCTACGAGGATAAAAAATTTCTGCTCAGCGTTTGCCCGGGAAAGATTGAATTGCTCACTCCGCTGGATGGCCCGCCGCCGTTCAAACTACCATGAAGGGCATTCGTATTATTCTTGGCGCTCTTTTTGCGGTTCTGGCTTTCGGACTTTTTGCCCCGACTGGATTGGCCCAGGTTAATAATCCGCCATCGGCAACTATCACGCCCGGCGGCATGCCCGCCGCTCCGGCTCCTGCTCCCGCTTCGGGTACGGCGGCTTCCACGGCCGGCCAGCCATTGCACCTGACGATCGGCCTCGAAGGCAAACAAGGCACGGGGGACGTCAGCGTCGCGGTGCAGATCGTCATCCTCATGACGCTGCTGACCCTCGCGCCGTCGATTGTCCTGCTGATGACGAGTTTCACCCGCATCGTGATCGTACTCGGTTTTGTGCGCACGGCGCTCGGCGTACCGAGTGCACCTTCGAACCAAATTATCGTGGGCCTTTCACTTTTCCTGACATTTTTTCTGATGGGCCCGGTATTCGACCGGATGAATGCCGAAGCTATCCAGCCTTATCTCGGGGGAAAAATGACTTCCGTCGAAGCGATGGACAAAGCATCGGTGCCACTGAAGGAATTCATGCTAAAGCAAACCCGGACCCGCGACCTGGAATATTTCCTTGAACTCGGCGGCTTCGGCCCGACGGCGGTGAAGGATCTTTCCATGCGGGTGGTGGTACCGGCTTTCATTGTCAGCGAATTGCAGACTTCGTTTCAAATGGGCTTTCTGCTTTTCCTGCCGTTCCTGGTGATCGATTTTCTCGTATCATCGGTGTTGATGGCACTTGGCATGATGATGATGCCGCCCGTGGCGGTCGCGCTACCGTTCAAGTTGTTGCTTTTTGTCCTCGTCGATGGCTGGCACCTGGTGGTGCGGTCGCTGGTGCAAAGCTTTACCGCCTGATAAATTTCCCCTCATGAATCCGGAAGTCGCAGTTGATATTTTCAAAAGCACGGTGATGTTTTCGCTCTATGTGGTCGCGCCATTTCTTGGGATCACGCTGGTCGTGGGTCTCATCGCCAGCCTCATCCAGTCGGTGACGAGTTTGCAGGAGCCAACGCTGAGTTTTGCGCCGAAGTTGCTCGCGCTGGCCGGCGCGATGTTGCTTTTGACGCCGTGGCTGCTGCGGACGCTTTCGGAGTTTACGATTTCATTTATCACCCGCATGGGAACGATGGCGCACTAGGGAGTCCGGTACAGATGAGCTTCCTCATCGCGTTTGAATTTTCACCGCTGGCGAATTGGAGGCCGGTTCGAATCGATCGTGGTCGCACGCTTTATTTTCCATGAGCCTCGACTACCTGCTCACTTGGATGATGGTCCTGTTGAGATCCATTGGCATCGTCCTGTTGTTGCCGACGCTGGCCGGACGCCCGCTGCCGGTGACGGTGCGGATGGGATTGAGCCTGTGCCTTGCGACGCTGGTGGCGGGCATTGTGCCGCCGGCAAATTTGCCTTTGGGATCGTGGGAACTCGTTTACGCTGCCGCTGGGGAAGTCGTCATGGGGTTGGCGATGGGATTTATTGGACGGATGACTTTTACCGCCGTGGAAATGACGGGGCGTATCATCACCTCGGAAATCGGTTTCGTTGCGTCTCCGGGACTCGGTGTACCCGAACCGGCTAACGAACCGCTGGCCGCATTCCTTGCGGTCTTTACCGGGGTGATTTTTTTCGCTTTGGGCGGACATCTTACGGCGATCACGGCCTTTGCCAAAAGCTTTTCGCTCGCGGCACCGGGGCATCCGCTTTTTCAGTCGGCGGCCCCGGAGTTCTTTATCGCGGCGACCTCCCACGTTTTGGAATTGGGGCTGCGCATGGCGGCGCCGTTTATCGCCTTGAATTTCCTCGTGACACTGGCGTTTTCAGTTCTCGGGCGTGCGGTGCCGAAGATGAACGTGTTTGTGCTGAGCTTTTCGGTGCGCTTGTTCGCCGGACTGATCTTGCTCGCGGGATCGGGTGCGCTTATGGGGCGGTATCTTTACGTCGAGTTCGGTAATATGCCGCTCGACATGCTTCGGCTGCTGGCCGGTCCGTGAGAAGTTGTGGTCGGTCGATCGCCGACGTTTGGCGCCCATTGCACATGTTTTCTGGCGCGCGGGCAATCGAGCGAACCCGTCCGGTGCGGCACACTTCCTGACTCAGGCGTTGGCCAGAAGGTTGTTGGTATTGAGATGCTCGACGCCGGTATATTTCAGCGATTGTTCATCCGCATGATAGCTGGAACGAACGAGCGGGCCTGACTCAACGACGCCGATCCCGAGCTCCAGCGCGAATTTTTTCCATTGAGCGAACTCTTCCGGCGGAGCCCACCGGTCGATTTTCCAATGTTGCGGCGTGGGCTGGAGGTATTGGCCGAGCGTGAGAATGTCCGTCTTGTCACTGGCGATGTCGCGGAGCGTTTGTGCGATCTCATCCTGGGTTTCGCCCAAGCCGAGCATGATGCCGGTTTTGGTCGTGAAGCCACGACCCTTGGCGTGGCGAAGCACGCCGCGACTGCGATCGTAGCGCGCTTGGACGCGGACGGGACGCTGGAGGCGTTCAACCGTTTCGACGTTGTGATTGAAAATATCGGGCTTCGCGTCGAGGACGATGTCAACTTGATCAAGGTGGCCCTTGAAATCCGGCACGAGCACCTCAATGGCGCATTGCGGATTTTTGTACTTTGTCGCGCGTATGGTGGCGGCCCATACGCCCGCTCCGCCGTCCTTGAGATCGTCGCGGGCGACGGAAGTGATGACGCAGTGGCGCAGCCCCATTTTTGCGACCGCATCGGCGACGCGGGCGGGTTCGCCGAGATCGAACTCGGTCGGACGCCCGGTCTGGATGGCGCAAAAATTACACGAGCGCGTGCAAATATTCCCGAGGATCATTACGGTCGCGGTGCCGCGGGACCAGCATTCACCGATGTTGGGACACTGTGCGCTTTGGCAGACCGTGTGGAGTTTGTTCTCCTCGACGAGTCGGCGGGTTGCCTGATAGGCGGGCCCATTAGGCAATTTGGCGCGGAGCCAGTCGGGTTTGCGGTTGGAGGGCGTCATGAACGAAAGGGAAAGTGGGAAATTTAGCGGCTAATGCACAGTCATTTCTCAGGAATCATCGAGCATCTGCCCGGACGTCATTGGCGCTCGCGGCTAGTTCATGGGAATGAGTGTGTTCGAGAAAAAATTTGGGCAAGAGACGCCAGAATTCGGTGGCGACAACCCGTTTCACCTCGGCCAAAGGGACGGCATGGCCGAGTTCCATTTGCATCGACGTGACGGTGCCGTCAGTGATGCCGCATGGAATGATGCCGCTGAAGGGAGTAAGATCCGGGTTTACGTTGAGCGCGAAGCCGTGGTAGGCGGTCCACTTCTTAACGGCGACACCGATGGCGGCGATTTTGCGCGTGCCCAGCCAGATGCCGGTTTTGCCGGCGCGACGATCGGCCGCGAGGCCGAACGTACCGACCGTGTTAATCAGGACCTGTTCGATGAGGCGGAGATATGCGTGAAGATCCTTGCGCGGAGTAAGATTAACGATCGGATATCCGACGATCTGGCCGGGGCCGTGATAGGTGATGTCGCCGCCGCGATTGCTTTGGGTGACGGTGATGCCCCGTCGCGCCAGCTCGTCGGCATTCCAAACCAGATGCCGGGCGGAATCCTTGCGCACGCCGAGGGTGTAAACTGGATCGTGTTCAGTCAGGATCAGGGTGTCGGCGATTTCACCGGAATTGCGCCGGGCGACGAGGTCGTCCTGACGCTGCCAAGCGTTTTCATAGGCAGTGCGCCCCCAGTCGAGAGTGGAGAAATCAGTGCTTTTCGTCGGTTCTGTCATCCGAAACGCCAAGGTGTCATCGATAGTCTGAAGGCACAAATAGAATCAAAGCGATCTTGTCCTGTAGCCGGAGTTAAGTTCCATTTGAAAGATATGAATTCGAACCGACTGCTTCGTTTGTTTTTTGTGACTGCCTGCGTGCTTTTTTCGACCGCATTCCTGCGCGCGCAGCAGGCCAAAACTTGGCTGATGTTGAATCCCTATTCGCAGGAATCCTTGTTTGCCACGGATCCCGTCGAGCAAGCGAATCTGGCCAAGGCAGGCTGGAAAACCAATGGGGAAGGCTATCTGCTGGTGAGTCCGGCGGAACGATCCGTTCTGATGGAACGCATGGTGAAGGCCACCGATAAAGGCATTGACCGGATCTTCGCCACCTCGGCCGCCACCGTGAGCGCGGCGAAGAAAGCAGGGTACCACAGCGAAGGAGTCATGGGAAACGTTTCGGCAGTCAGGCAGGCGACGGACATGATTCCCGTTTATCACCTCGTTCAAGGTGAGCGGAACCTTTGGTTGATCGACAAAGCGGACATGCCTTGGGCGGAAAAGTCGGGTTGGAAGTTTAAGAACGTGCCATTCTTCCTGTGGGCTGCGGTGGCTCCCTGAGTCTGGAAAACGCTAGTTTCAAAGCGCGGGGCGAGCTGGCGATGGTAGTTACAGTTTCCAATTGCCCCTTGCGCCCGGGGCTTCAAGCCTGCGCCGTTCCATGAGCGACATTTCCCAGGATATTTCCCACGACCAGTATGCCGTGCGGCTCAAGAAGCTGCAGGAGATGCGCGCCGGCGGGTTCGACCCATTCCACGCCAACGCGCAGCAGACTCATTTTTCGCAGGACGCCAAGGCGCTCTATGTGGAAGGGCAGGAATACGGCCCGGTGGTTTCCGTGGCGGGAAGGTTGGTCACCTTCCGCGTGCAGGGCGGCAGCTCATTTGTGAAGATTCAGGATCAGCAGGGGCCGATCCAGCTCTATTTCCGTCGCGACGTGCTCGGTGAGGAGCGTTATGGGACATTCAAAAAATCGCTCGATCTCGGCGATATCATCGGGGCAACGGGTGCGTTGTTTAAGACGAAGACCGGCGAAATTACGGTGCGGGTGGATTCGTTTACCCTTGTTTCGAAGGCGCTGCGGCCGTTGCCGGAAAAGTGGCACGGATTGACCGATTCCGAACAGGTGTACCGTCAGCGCTATCTCGATTTGATCGTTAATCCGGAATCGCGCGCGCGGCTGATGTTGCGCAGCCGGATCGTGTCGAGCATCCGGCAAACGCTCGCCTTGCGGAAATTTATCGAAGTGGAAACACCCGTGCTCGAAGGCGTCGCCGGCGGTGCAGCGGCCCGGCCGTTCGTCACGCATCACAACGCCTTGGGTGCGGACTTCTATTTGCGCATCGCACTTGAGCTGCGCCTAAAGCGTCTGCTCGTGGGCGGCTACGACCGGGTGTTCGAGATCGGCCGGATTTTTCGCAACGAAGGCGTTTCGCGGAAGCACAATCCGGAATTCACCATGCTCGAGGTTTATCAAGCCTACAGCGACTTCGAGGGAATGATGGAGTTGATCAAGGCGATCTTTAACGACCTGTGTCGCGATGTGATTGGGACATTCGAGATCAAGCACGCCGCGAGCGGACAGATGATTAACTTCGCCGGCGGGTGGCGCACCGCGCGCTATTTTGACCTCATCGACGAAGCGGTTGGATTCAAACTCAGCGAGCAGCGCAGCGCCGCCGACTATAAGGCAAAGGCGACGGAAGCCGGACAAAAAATCGGTTTGGAAATCCATCCGGGCTGGGAAACGTTCGAGGTGGTCAACGAAATCTTTTCCAAGAAAATCGAACCGACGTTGATCCAGCCTACTTTTGTCACGCATCTGCCCAAGGAACTTTGTCCGCTGGCCAAGATCAACCAGCAGGATTCCGGTCTGATTGATGTGTTTGAACTTTGCATCGGCGGCATGGAAGTGGCGCCGGCCTACTCAGAACAGAACGACCCCTTCGTGCAGCGGGAGATGTTCGAGAAGCAGGCGGGCGAGGAACAGCAGAAGATGGACACCGATTTCCTGCTCGCCCTCGAACATGGCATGCCACCCGCCGGTGGGATGGGCGTCGGCATTGACCGGCTTTGCATCTTGCTCACCGGAGCGGAAAGCATTCGCGACGTGATTCTATTCCCGTCGCTGAGACCGTCGGAAGCGAAATGAGGAATGACGAATAACAAATGACGATTTAGGCAATTTACGTACCGCATATTCGTCATTCGAAATTCGTCATTTTCCCCATGCCCTGGCCGCTTTATCTCGCGCTGAAACAGCTTTTCCCGTCGGGACGGATTTCGCTTTTCACGATCATCGCGACGACGGGAATCATGCTCGGCGTGACGATCATGCTGATGGTGACGAGCATCATGGGTGGATTCGGTTATCAGATCGGCCGGATGATCGTCGACACGCAGGGCGATATTCAAGTGACAGCATCGACGCCAATCGATGGCAACAAGGCGGCCCAAATTGAAAAGGTGCTCGCGTCCACTCCGGAGGTGCTGGCGTCAGCTCCCTATGCCGCCGGGAAGGTGATGATCGAATATCACAAACACGCGGACATCCCCAATATCCAGGGTTTTTCGGTGGAGCAGATGAAGAAAGTACTGCCGCTCGAACGATACATTATTGCCGGGTCGCTGGAGGATTTGGACGACGATTCGGTGATCCTTAGTTCGATTCTCGCGCGATCGATCGGTGCGGACGTGGGCAGCATGATCAGCGTTTATTCGCCGCTGATGATGGAGCGCATCACCCAGAATGAGATTTTATATCCCCGCGAAGTTCGCGTCGCGGGTATTTTCCAAATCGGCCACCAACAGCTCGATAGTTCGACTGTACTCTGCTCGTTGCGCCTCATGCAGGATCTTTACGGACTCAATCATCAGGTGCATGGCTATAATGTTCGTCTGAAGCCCGGGGCGGACGTGGATGTGGTTGCCGCCAGACTCGAACAAACCCTCCCGCCGGGAGTGCGGGCGGCGACGTGGCGCGAGACCAATGCGGAGTTCCAGTCCATCGTTACGTTCGAGGCCAACATGATTTTCTTTCTAATGACGTTTATCATCCTTGTGGCGGCATTCTCCATCACCAGCTCGCTGTTGATGTCGGTGATCCGGAAGACGCGTGAGATCGGTCTGCTCGGCGCCATGGGTGGACGAGCCAAGGATGTCGCGCTCTGCTTTTGCGTTCAGGGACTTTTCCTCGGTACGGCTGGGACGGCACTGGGGCTCGCGCTTGGTTTCACGATGCTTCATTTCCGCGACAACATCGTCCATTTCATCGCCCGGATAAGCGTGGGTGAGGAGACGTTTGTTAAGTTTTATCAGTTCAGTTCCTTGCCCGAGCACACGGTCGCGAAGAATGTCGTGACGATCATTGTTTTTTCCCTCGTTGCGTCGACGCTTGCGGGTCTGATTCCGGCGTGGCGTGCGGCCCGTTTGAAACCGGTGGAGGCATTGCGCAGTGAGTGAGTCGGGATCCACTTCGATTCTTCAGGCGGTCGGCCTGCGGAAAAATTATCCCAGCGGCGACCGTACGTTGGAAGTGCTGCAAGGCGTGGATTTTTCCGTGGCTTCGGGCGAGAGCGTCAGTATTCGCGGGGAATCCGGCTCGGGGAAAAGTACGCTGCTCAACATTCTCGCGGGTTTGGACCGGCCAGACGCGGGCGAACTGCTTTGGAATGGGGAAGCGGCGCACCGTCTTAGTCTGAGCGAACTCACTCAACGGCGCGGGCTGTTTCTCGGCATGGTTTTTCAGTCGTATTATCTGATTCCGGAAATCGATGCAATTGCCAACGTGCTCATGAGTGCCCGGTTGGTTGGCAGAATCGGAAAGGCTGAACGCGAGCGAGCGTCGGCGCTATTGAGTCGCGTCGGGCTGGGGGAGCGCGGTCATCATCTGCCTTCTCATCTTTCTGGCGGCGAACGTCAACGCGTGGCCGTTGCGCGGGCGCTGATGAACCGGCCCAAGCTTATCCTTGCGGACGAACCGACCGGAAACCTCGACGAGCGCACGGGCGACGAGGTTATTCAATTATTACTCGAAGTGTGCGCGGAGGAAAAAACGGCGATCGTGCTGGTGACGCATAATCCCGTCCACGCGAAGAAGACTGCGCGTCAGTTATTTTTGCAGAACGGGAAATTCGTCTGACCGAAAGTATCCGTGGCCTGGCAAGGGGGAATAAAAAAGCGCGGCCGAAGCCGCGCCTTTGTAAGATTGGAGCTCCATCCTTTTACGCCGCGAGATACGGCAGCTTTTTTGCCGTTTCCTTGACGGCGGGAATACCATCGAGGAGTTCGCCGATCGCATCCCAACGGCCGTTGACCAGCGCGTCGCGGGCGGTTTCGCGGAAAGTTGCGGGAATGGTTTGGCCTCCGAAACGGATTTCCTGTTTGGCGACGTCGATCACGACTTCGGTCTGCGGGTCTTTTTCGATAGCTGCGCTGATTTTAGCGATGTCCTCGCGCTTGGCGCAGGCGCACGGAATGCCGAGCGTCACGCTGTTGCCGAAGAAGATCTCGGCGAAGTTTTCCGCGATGACGGCCTTGAAACCGTATTTCTGGATTGCCTGCGGTGCGTGTTCGCGAGAGGAACCGCAACCGAAGTTTGCGCCGGAAATCAGGATGGTCGCGCCTTTGAAGCGGGCGTCATTCAGCGGATGCACGCGATCGGTGCCA
This sequence comes from Lacunisphaera sp., assembly GCA_036499685.1. Lineage (GTDB taxonomy): Bacteria > Verrucomicrobiota > Verrucomicrobiia > Opitutales > Opitutaceae > Lacunisphaera. Next base: position 43,927 of record DASYDH010000059.1, read on the forward strand.
TCGGCATTTTTGCGGACGTCGTAGAAGAGAAATTCACCGAGACCATCGAAGGTCACGCATTTCATGAAGCGGGCGGGAATGATGCGGTCGGTGTCGATGTCATTGCCGGGAACAGTGACGGCGCGGCCGGAGACGGAGGTGATTTTAGCGAGAGCCATGGGAGATTTTTAACCACTAATGCACACTGATTGGCACTAATGATCGAAGTTGAAAGGTGAAGGAACGGGTGGTGGGACTTACGTTAGTTTACCGCGAAGACTTCGCGGGCGTCGGCGACGGAGCCGGTGACGGCAGCGGCGGCGACCATGACGGGACTCATCAACAGGGTGCGGCCAGTGGTCGAACCCTGACGGCCCTTAAAGTTGCGATTCGATGAACTGGCGCAGAGCTGATCGCCGATCAGTTTGTCGGGGTTCATGGCCAGGCACATCGAGCAACCCGCGGCGCGCCACTCAAAGCCGGCTTCGCTGAGGATTTTGTCCAGGCCGAGCTTTTCGCATTGCAGCGCGACGATCTGCGAACCCGGAACCGCGATGGCTTTGATGCCGGGGGCGACCTTGCGGCCCTTGATATATTTGGCGACTTCCTGAAAGTCGGACAAGCGTCCGTTGGTACAGGAGCCGAGGAAGGCGACGTTGATCTTCGTGCCCTTGATCGGTGCGCCGGGTTTCAATTTCATGTAGGCCAATGCCTCTTCGATGCCGGCTTTCTCGTCGACCGAAGTGGTCTTGGTCGGATCGGGTATGCTTTCGGCGATGGAAATGCCCTGACCGGGATTGATGCCCCAGGTGACGGTCGGCGCGATGTCGGCGGCGTCGATCTTGACCACGTCGTCGTAGCGGCAGCCGGGGTCGGAAGCGAAGGACTTCCAGCGCGTGACGGCGGCGTCCCAGTCCGCGCCTTTCGGTGAGTAGGGGCGACCTTTTAAATACGCGAAGGTAGTTTCGTCGGGATTGACGTAGCCCGCGCGCGCGCCGCCTTCGATGGACATGTTACAGACCGTCATGCGCTCTTCCATCGTGAAACCGTCGAATACGCTGCCAGCGTATTCGTAGGCGTAGCCGGTGCCACCGTTGACACCGAGAACGCGGATGATGTGGAGAATGACGTCCTTGGCGTAGACGCCTGGACGGAGTTTGCCGTTAACCTGGATGCGGCGAACTTTCAACGCGCCGAGCGCCATGGTCTGGGTCGCGAGCACGTCGCGCACCTGACTCGTGCCGATGCCAAAAGCGATCGCGCCGAAAGCGCCGTGGGTTGACGTGTGGGAATCGCCGCAGGCAATCGTCGTGCCCGGTTGGGTGATGCCTTGTTCAGGTCCGACGATGTGAACGATGCCTTGTTTACCGGTGGCGCGGTCGAAGAAAGTGATGCCGAACTCGGCGCAGTTTTTGCGCAATTCGTCCATCATAGCCTGCGCAAGTGGATCGCTGTACGGCTCCACCAACTGGTCGGTCGGAACGATGTGATCCACGGTCGCGAAGGTGCGGTGCGGCATTAGCACTTTCAGGCCGAGATCGCGCAACATGCCGAAGGCCTGGGGCGACGTGACCTCGTGGATCAAATGCGTTCCGATGATGAGCTGCGTCTGGCCATTCGCCAACGTGCGGGCGGTGTGCGCGGACCAGACTTTTTCGAACAAGGATTTAGGCATGGTAACGGGAGGTATTGAAAGTGAGGAAATCAACGAGATCGAATCTACCAGAAACTTGCCATAACGGGAAATACTTGTTTCGTGTCCTGTGATGCCTCGTGAGTATCAATATCCGTTTGAACTGCGGCACCTCGTTTACTTTCGGGAGGTGGCCCGACAGCTGCATTTTCGCAAGGCGGCGGAAACCCTCGCGGTGGCCCAACCGGCGCTGTCGCGTGGCGTGGCGCAGCTGGAAACCGAACTCGGCGTGAATTTGCTCAATCGAACGCGGCGAAAGGTGGAGTTAACACCGGCGGGTCGGGCGCTGCTCGAGCGGATCGAGCCATTGTTGCGTGCATTGGCGGCGGTGCCGGAGGACATCCGGGCGCTGGCGGGTGGTCAAGCGGGGCAGGTGAGGCTCGCATTTACAGGTCTGGCGATGGCCACGGTGTTGCCGGGGATTTTGCGCGAGTTTAACCGGCGTTATCCGGGTATTCGCGTGGAATTGAACGAGTCGCCCACGGCCGCGCAATTGGAGTCGCTGAAAACCGGAGAGATCGCGTGCGGTTTTTTCCATCCCAATGCGACGCTTCCGACCGGGTTGGGGACAAAGCTGTTATTGCAGGAAAAAAACGGCGTGCTTTTGCCGGCGGACCACCCATTGGCGTCGGTCAAAAAGTTGCGGCTGCGCGAACTCGCGGATACGCCGTTTGTGATGTTTCCCCGGGCGCACAATCCGGGATTTTATGACCGGGTACTGGCGGCGTTTCAGCAGGCCGGGATTACTCCGCGCATCGCGGATGAAGTCTGGCCCCGATCGAATGCGATCGGCCTTGTTCGGGCGGGTTTGGGGGCGACGTTCATGTGTCCGTCGGAAGCGCAACAACTCCCGGTCGAGGTGGCGTTCCGAACGCTCGACGGTCCGGCGCCCGAGAGTCGTTTGGTGTTGGGGTGGAGAAAAGATGCGCCGTCTGATCCAGCGTTGGCGGCGTTTTTGGCGGTGGCGGGAGCCGCACCCGGTTGAGAACAAAATTTGGAGCCACGGCGACCCCGCCGTGGGATTGGGATCGAAGGGAAACCGCAGCGGGGTCGCTGCGGCTCCAGGGTATGGCGTTTTCGTTGTGTGATCCGCCGGCTTTTTTAGTGTCTTTTTCCGGCGCTTCCTGACTAATTTTCCGTTTCCGCTTGAATCCCAACCGTCCGTACATCGCCCTGCTGTTCACGACTTTTCCGAAGACCTCGGAGACTTTTTTGCAACGCGATGTGGCGGCATTACAGGCGAAGGGGCTGCGGCTAAAACTTTTTTCGCTGTGGGGCGGTGGCGGCGAGTTCAATGGATTATCGGTGCAGAATTTTCCAAAGTGGCGGTTGATCTGGGTTTTTTTGTGGATCATTCCGTGGAATTGCGTGTGGCGTCCGAGAGTCGTGCGTGATTTGTTTGAGGGCGTGTTGACGCGCGGCGCGCCGTCGTGGCTGAACTTTTGGGAGAATATGTTGGGCGCTGGCTTTGCCGGCAGCTATGCGCGACAGTTGAGCAAGGATCCGCCCGCGCTGGTGCACGGCGCCTGGGCGGGTGCGCCGGCTACGGCCGGCTGGTTGTTCTGGCGAATGTTTGGCTGGCCGTACAGCAGTGGGGCGCACGCCTACGACATCTATGAGCACGGTGGCGATTGGTGGTTGCGCGAAAAGTTACTGCACGCCCGGTTCACCCACACGTCGACGGAAATGGGCCGGCGTGAACTGATCGCGCGGGATTTGCCACCGGGGAAAATTAAATGCATTCGACGCGGCTTGGGCACGTTTCCGACGTTTAAGCCATTGCGCGCAAACCGGCAGCCGCTTCGCCTCATTTGCATCGCGCGTCTCGTGCCAAAAAAGGGACTCGATCATCAATTGCGAATTTACGCCGCGCTGAAGCAAGCCGGACTTTCCTTCGAGGCCCGGATCGTGGGCGATGGGCCGTTGCAGAGTGAATTGGAGAATTTGATCGCTAGTCTCCGGCTCGATCGCGAGGTGAGTTTGCTGGGGAAATTACCGCAGCCGAAAGTGTGGACACAGCTCGCGTGGGCCGACGTATTGCTGCACACCGGTGTGATCGCGAAGAGCGGCGATCGCGACGGATTGCCCAATGTGATTCCGGAGGCGATGGCGGCTGGTGTATTGGTGGTGACATCACCTGTTTCCGCGACGACGGAGGCAATCAGCGAGGGACGCACGGGCTTGGTGGCGGACGCTGATCAGCCGCTCGCGTGGGTGGCGGCGCTGCGGAGGTTGAGTGACGACAATCAGTTGGCGGAGACCTTACGCACTGGCGCGCGAACTTGGGTTGAGGAAAATTACGACGCGCATAAAAATACTGCGCAACTGGTCGCGTGTTTTGAACAGGCCATGAAAAATCAACCGTGACGGAAAACGGCGGAACGTTCGCATGATTTACTATGATATCACCAAAATGGGAGCCGCCCGGCATCGCTCGGGGTTGATGCGCTTGACGTCACGCTTGATGGAGGAACTGGGCTCGGCGATCACGACGGTCGCGTGGGATCAGCGACAGCGGGCGTTCGTCGTCGGCCGTCAACGCGACCCGGTAAAATGGGAGGCGAAGGATTGGTTGTTCACGGTCGAGATGTTCAGTGAAAGCGAACGTCCGGGAATTTCCGCATTTCTGAAAAATCCGCCCTGTCGTCTAGCCGCGATGTTTCATGACGCGATCCCATTGAGATTTCCGCACATCACCTGGCCGCAGAGTGTGCAGCGCCATCCGGAATACATGAAGTTGCTCGCCGGATTTGAACGCACGTGGGCGATCTCGGAAGAAACGAAAAAAGACTTCGCCGGCTTCTGGCGCTGGCAGGGCGTGGAGGTGCGCGCGCAGGTGGATGGGATTGAACTAGGCGCGGATTTTGATGGGGGCACCCGGGTGCAACGCGATCCGTTGGTTGCTTCGGGCAGACCGGCGCTCCTGTGCGTTGGCATCGTTGAGCCGCGGAAAAATCAAACGTTTCTCCTAGATGTTTGTGAAGTGCTCTGGGGGGAGCAGGTTGATTTTGAATTGGCCGTGCTCGGGCGCATCAATCCCCATTTTGGCAAACCAATCGCGGCGCGGATGAAGGCGTTGGAAAAGCGCGAACCACGTTTTCGTTTTCACGCTGCGGCGGGGGATCAGGAACTGGCGAGATTGTACGCGAATGCGCGCGCGGTCGCGTTTCCCACCATCGCGGAAGGTTGCGGGTTGCCGCTGCTGGAAGCGTTGTGGCGCGGCGTTCCGTGTGTCGCGAGCGACCTGCCGGTGCTGCGGGAAAACGCTGACGGAGGTGGCTGTTTGGTAGCTGGCGTCAACAGTGTCGAAGATTGGCGCACAAAATTGCGCAGTGTGCTCACTGACGCAGAGCTCAGCCGGCGTTTGCAGCGCGAGGCGATGACTCGGACTTTGCCGCGTTGGACCGATGCGGCGCAAACGATTTTGAAGGCGTTGCGTTAATTGAAACGGCAACACTGCCCGCTCACATCTGTTTGACGGCGTAAGCCATCGCGACAGCGATTTTTTCGAGATCTTCGTCGCTGTGGAGCGCTGAAACGGCAGTCCGGATGAGATCCTTTCCTGGCGGCACGGCGGGAGCGATGGACATGACGGTGAACACACCTTTGTCCAACAATGCCTGCCAGAAACGATAAACCAGCTCCTTGGAACCGAGGACGATTGGTACGGCGGGAGTTTCGCTGTCCCATGTGTCGAGTCCGAGCGTCTTGAGCATTTCGCGGTAGCGCTTCGTATTGCGCCAAAGCCGCTGCAAATGCTGGGGTTCCGTCTGCATGATATCGAGCGATGCCGAAGCCGCTGCGGCTTGGCTGGGACTGATCGCGGCACTGAAAAGGGTCTGCTTGGAGTTTGTGCGGAGGTATTCGATCAACTCGCGCGAACCGCTGACAAACCCACCGGTACTCGCGAGCGATTTCGACATCGAACCACAGAGGATGTCGACCTTGTCGTTGAGCTTAAAGTGATCGACCGTGCCGCGTCCCTGCCGGCCGAGGACCCCCAAACCATGCGCGTCGTCGACGACCGTAAAGCAACCGTTGTCCTCACCAATCTCCGCCAGTTCCGGCAGCCGGCAAACATGGCCTTCCATCGAATAGACCCCCTCGACCACGAGCATTTTCGGAATGGAATGAGGCACGCTCTTGAGGACTTGGCGAAGATCCTCGGGGTTATTGTGGCTGAAGCGTTCCGCTGTGGCCATGGATAGACGGATGCCATCCCAAAGGCAGGAGTGAATGTTTTTATCGGCGAGGACGATGTCACCCTTCTGGACAAACGAAGCCACCGCAGAGCAGCACGAAACATAACCGGCGACCGAAATATGGCAGGCCTCGCGCCCGAGAAACGCGGCGAGTTTTTCCTCCAGCGCGACGTGATATGCGCGCGAGCCGTTGGAAATGCGGGCACCGGTCGTGCTTGAGCCCCACGCTTTCGCACCTTCACCGCACGCCTCGATTACCTTGGGATGGAACGACAATCCGAGGTAGTCGTTGCTCGAAAGCATGATCATATCCCGACCCTGCAACTTGATATGCGTACCCTGCTGCGCCTCCATCGCGTGGTAGTAGGGCTTGTATTTCAGCCGCATCTTTGTCGCGTAGTCGTCCTGCGCGCGTTCGATCAGGGCTTTTTTGGTCTTGGTGAAAAGGGAAAGGGCCATGGAAACTGGCGCGAACTACACGTCAGACCCGGGTGGTTAGCAATCGCAAAGGCCGGCGTCCCGTGGGACTCAGGTCTTTGGCGTCAGCGTGTGCATCCACGAGACAATGGCATTCGCGTAGCCGTTCCACGATTGCAACTTGCGGTTGCGGGCGGCGACCGAGAGAGCCGCCAGCTCGCCGGGATTTTTCAATAGTGATCGCATGGCGGCCGCCAAATCATCCGGGTTGACGGACACCAGCGCAATGCAACCTCCGCCGACGGCGGCTTCGGCCAACGCGCCGCGCCCCGAGCAAATACAGGGACGTCCGTGTTGGAGACTTTCGAGGACGGGAAGTCCGAATCCTTCGATCAGAGACGGATAAACTGTAAAGGAACATTCGCGGTAAGCCGCGTGAAGGCGTTCGTCGGTTACGCTGCCTTCGAAAAGGAGCGGCCGGCCGGCGCGCTGCAAAATGGCAATCAGATCGAGCGCGGGTTTCGCGGTGTCAGGCCGGGCGAGACCGAGAAGTTGCAATTCAAATTGTACGCCGGAATCCCAGAGGGACACGGCTGCTTGCAACAATGCCAGGTGATTTTTTCGTCCCTCGATCGTTCCGACGCTCAGGATGCGCGGAAGTGAATCGGGCCGGGTGCGAGGAGCATCTGGTGCGAGCGTCAGGCTGAGCGGATCCACGGCGAGTGGAATTGCTTCGACGGGCGGAACATTTTTCACTCCCAGCCACCGCCAGTACTCGCGAAGGCTCGCGGCGGAGTCGGCGGAAATTGCGGCGACTCCGTCGAATTGCAGCAGTTCGCGCAGGTAGGAGGGCATGCGCGCCACGGTGCCGGCCGGCGTTAGTTCAGGAAATTTCAGTGGAATGGCATCGTAGAAGATCGCGATTTTGGCACCGCGAACGGCCGGAAAAATTTCACGGAGTCGGCTTCCCACTTTGGCGGAAAATAATTCGGGACAAATGAAACCGGAATTGTCTGGAAGGAACGGTTTGGCACCGCGCCAGCGGGTGGTCGCGCCGGAGATTTTTTGCGAGAGCGTCCACTTGGCGCCGCGTGATCTGCCCGAGCCGCCGCTGCGATCACGCAGCACGGCGAGTTCGCCAGTGCCTAGTGTCCGCCAGCCGATCAAATGGGGATCGTAGCAAACGGGAGCGGCGTTGCCCTGCGCATAAAGTTCCTCGAACAAACTCCGGCACACGCGCTGAATGCCCGTTTGGGCGGCGGTATGGCTGGTGTGCGTGGCGTCGAAGAGCAACATGGTCAGGGTTGTCGGTGCCAAAAGTTGACATGGCCAATGGTCGCGAGCTTCCTCCAATGCCCGCCGATTCGTTCGAGCGCGTTGGGCTGTTCGAACTCAAAGAGGGCGGCATAAACCGGGCGATGGTCCGGCGCTAGCGATTGAAGCAGTGGCCGGTAGTTCATCGGCAGGATTTGCTCCCAGCGAAACAGCAGAATATCCGTAGAATAAAGGAATGCGCTGCTCACGTGCATTCAAAAATAGCGGAATCGGGCGACAAGTTTGTCTGGGCCCGACGCGCCGCATCCCGGTAGGTACGTTCGCATGGTTCCAAATTCAGAACGGGGCGAGCCCGGAAGAATCCTCGGCTGGAGGCAAAGTCTGCCGTGACTCAAAAACCGGGCACTATTAAGATGTCCGGACGGTTCCGATCTACCTGCATCTGGCGACAAATGTCGCCAGAGAAACAGAGCACAACCGGCGAAACCGCCCACCAAAAGCCCCATCAAAAAAGCGCGCAACCAAGCCGGACGAAATAGCGGCAGTGATGGCTGGGAATTGTTGGGTATCGGCGCGATAAAAGTAATAGTGCCAGTATTTCTAAAAATGCCTCAAATCAATAATCCAGTCCTAAAAAGGTCATCGACGATTCCAGTCCTCCCCACGGAAATGAATCCACCGCCTAATCACGGGCGCAAATAGCGCCGAATCTAAAAATCAAGCGCCACGATACCCAGGGGTAAAATTTCACGGTACAACTCCTGGGATTCCCACTATGCGCAGCTCCTTGATGGCGAACGGCAGCGATTCCTCATCTCCCTTTTCCCGGGAAATCGAAAGCGTGATCTGATTACGTTTTCCGGCAATCAATGGCACCTTGATTCCCCAGGGCGGCGCACCGGAAACGCTTAAAGCGAAGTCATCAGCTCCTTTCACCCGACGCGAAATCGTCCATGTTCCCTTCGGCCAGTTCGCTGGCTTAAAGGGATGCAATTCCATAACCAATTGACTGGGTGAATGCGGCAGTATCTCCAGATCAATTGAAGGCGAGGCCATATCCGGCGGTCCGTTCAGAGGAAAGACCCCGTTCATCGTGAAGACACGATTGCTCTCGCGAAGCAGGACATACTCGAGCCCCGTGAGACGCCGACGCGAGTTTGCGTCAAAGGTGTCGGCCCAGGCCCGGCTGACGAGCACCGCAGCGGGAGTGGGAATTTTCCGATTAGCCTCATTGATCACGTTGTCCCGCAGGTAGCCTCCACCTTGCTCCCCCCGGGCGGCAAAATAGATCCTGCTGTCGGAGAGGAAATAGGCCGCCCACATGCCGTGATAAAATGCCATGCGAAATGTCGCGGCTTCGATCAGAATCGGCCGTGCATGCAGCGTGGTTTGGGACTCTTCGCGCAATGTGAACCAATCATGGGAGAGCAGCTTTCGTTCGCTCCACTTATACATCTCCCGGCATTGCATGCCCACGGCAAGGGTTAGAAAAGCAATCAGGCCCGCCATACCGGGCAGCACGAGCCTCCGGAAATTTTTCAATTCGGACTGATACCAATAATACGCATCGACGATTACCCCGCCCAAAACAGCCGAAACAAAGATGCCGGTGAATTGCACACTCTTTTGCCAGCCATAAACGAAGTGCTCCAGCAAAGTATAGATCAACAGGGCCAATCCGCCCGAAAAAACGAATAGACCGCCCCAGCGATCGCGTGCCCGGCGCCAAGCCAGACCGAGGCCAATCAGGATAAGCAAAGACAGGATTCCTCCCACCCATATCCCCAACCATTTGGCTGCAGTCGGAGCCAACGTGCCCAACGCCGGAAGGTATTGAACCGGATGCAACAGATCCATGATATTGCCCCAACGATCATCCGCTCGCGCCGACAAATAGGCGGCAACAAACCCCCAACCCGCCCGGAAAGTTGTGGCCGGGTTCAGGAGCAAACTGACACCGACGGCAACCGCCACGACCAACTTGGTACGCAGTTGCATTCCCGTTGAGGAAGTAACGAACGTCCGAATCCAAAGCAATCCGCAGGGCAAAAACACAAAGGGGATCATTTCGGGATAGGAGCAGTACAAGCCGTGAAGGCTCAAAGCCAGCAACGATGACCACACCAGCAATTCGTTTCGCCGTTCCCACCCGGCGCGCAAGGCCGACTCCGTAGCGATGATGGCAGTCGATCCCACTATCACTCCGAGTAAGTTGGGTAGATTGGAATTACTGTAGAAAAACATAAAAATCGGGTGGAAAACCATGAGCGATCCTTGGGCCAACCACGATAGTCGCTCGGTATAGAACGTCCGGATTGCCAGATGCGCCACCGCCAGCCATGGCAAAAAAAGACAGGCCGTGAGATAAACATAGAGCTTGAGCGGAGACAGATTCACCACGGCTGAACAAAGCGCGATCAATCCCTCCGAGCCCATGCGTCCCCACGCGGGACGCCAGCCCACGACGGCATCCGCCGCGCTCATCAGCGGCTGCAACGGATTCCACAGTGGGTGCTCCATGTAGGTGTACCGCTTGAGATGCTCCGCAACCACGATCCAGAAGAAACTGTCATGATTGCTGGTGCCGTCGTACATCACGGTGGTAAACGAGCTCAACACCGGCCAAAGCAGCAGAACGAAAAAGAGCAGCACGAGCGAGCCATAGAGCCACGTGGATTTCCGGCAAAACCAAGTCCGACAATCGCGCCAAAACATCCTGCGGCTCCGAGTCCAAAACAGGGAGACAAAAACCGGCGTCAAACATCCCCAAGCCGCGAGACCGGAGAGCGGCAGAAAGAAATTTACCAGCGAAACCGCCAGCAGGAGCGAAGCGATTCCCGTCAAGATCGCGATCGACATCCGGGTAGGTTCATCACTGCGGTTGAAAGCCGCCGCCAGCCAATACCCGGCCAAAACCAGCACGACGGGAATACCGAGCAGCAGCAAAATTCCTTCAAATGGATTCATCTTAATTCTTTCAGGTTTGGTTACCAGCTGGCGATGGATTCGAGCCGGCGGCGGAAGCGCGCACCGATGACGGCCGGGGAATAGCGTTCTTCCATCCGCACGCGCGCTGCCGCGCCTAACCGGGCGCCCAGTGCGCGGTCTTCCGACAGGCGGCGCATCCACCAAGCCGCGTGCGCCACCTCCGGCTCGGCCCAGGTTTGCCCTTTCGCGTAGGGTCCGTGGTTACTTTCGAGCGCGATGAGTTCGCAACGGACGGGACATCCGTTGTCCGCAGTAACGAATTCCGCAGTGCCTGACCAGTCGGTGGAAATGACGGGCTTGCCGAGATACATCGATTCGGCGACGGCGATCCCGAAGCCCTCCGAACGGTGCAGGGAGACGAAACAATCGCAGGTGGATTCGAGTTCGTAAATTTCCGTGCGCGAAAGCGTGGTGGAGATGATCGTCGTGTTCGGTAACGAGGCAGCATCGGTGCGGAGTCGCTCAAAGTCGGCCGGATTCGCGGCGGTGTTGTGCACCTTGATGACCAACGCGGCGCCCTTGCCGGCAAGTCCGGAACGGCGAAACGCCTCAATTACGGCGGCTGGATTTTTGCGTTCCGAGTAAGAATTCAGGTCGTACAGAAAAAGAAAAAGATACTGGTCGCGAGGCAGCCCAAACTTGGCGCGAAAATCGCCGGTCGGGCGGGTAAACGAAATGGCGTGCGGCATCGTGAGTACCGGCACCGAAACTTTCTGCGCAATGGCCTCCGCAGCGAAACGGGAAGGCGCCCAGATTTCGTCGAAGACGTCGGCGAAGCGAACCCACGCGTCAGGAAATTCGGGAAGTTCCCAAGCCCAGTAGCCGATATTGTATTTGCCGGAGCGAAACGCGGCGCCATGGTAGGTATCGATGTCAAGGGACACCGGCGCGTCGAGGTGAAAAACATTAACGGGGTGGGGATTCGTCAGCTGTAGCCGCGAAACGAAGGCGGTGTCCGTTTGCGGATTGATACAGTGCAGCTTCAGCTCGACGAGCGCGGCTTCCAATTTCGCCGCCTCGGCAGCACGTGCCATGCAGCGGACGGATTCGCCCACCCCGAGATCGGCGCGGAAAAATCCGACGATGTTGAGCCCCAGATGCAGCGAGCGGCGCGTGACCTCGCGGTTCCACGGTGCGCTACGATTGCCGAAATCGCACAAGGTTTCCCCGTCGACTTCAACGCGCTGGATGCGCAACCGCCGGTTCCGCGGCTGCAGACGCCATTTTTGCAGAAAACCCAACCCGGTGACACGACCGGCCCACGCAAGCAGATTGCTGAACGATACGCCGAGCAGGCTGAGCTCGAGCCGGTGGCCGGAAGAAGGGGTCGTGGCTGGCCAGGGAATTTCAAACCGAAACGGTCCGGGTTTCATTCCCGTCTGACCCGAAACGATCCTATCATTGATTTTTATTTCGAGGCCCAGTGCTCCGTCGGCGGCCGTGTCACCGGACGAAGGAAGGAGTTCGCCGACAATCGCGAGTGAAGCACCGCCGTCGAGTGGCGGAAGATTTATGGTGCCTTGCTCGCGAATCCACGCGGAATTTTCGGCGGTGTCGTCGAAGAAGAGACCGGTGAACTTGGGCGGACGTCGCGAAGGCATAGCTGTAAAGAGCGTGGCTGGAAAAGGAGTTATTGGCTGAGGCGCAAGTTGACCAAACGAAATCCCAGCAGACGCCGATCCGTCGCCGACGGTGCGGTGACTGGACCTGTGAAGTGGAAATGAATATGATTAGCTCCGGGTTGCAAAGTGAGGGCAAGATTCACCATGCCGGCGGGCGTCTGTCCAGCCGCGATCTGCCAGAGCTGATGTTCGTCAAATGAAGCTGTAATCTGTCCCGCGTTTTGAGTGGCGGCGCTAAATTCAATACTCACCACGATGGATTGACTGGCTGGATTCCAGATGGACAAGTCTGCTTCCCGTCCCGCCCAACGCCAAACATCCGAGTTGTTTCGCTCAAGCCCGAACCAGCCCTTTTCGGCCAGGAATTGCAGCTTATCCGGAGAATTCGCGGTTTCAGTCCATGGATCAGCGAGCCAGTCGGCATTAACATCAGGCAGCTTCGGTGACGAAGCCGGGTGCAAGGCAAACGCAAGGTGGTCGCCGATCTCGACAATCTCGTTATACCCGAGCGCGATCAATTGGCGGCGGAGCGCTGCGCCCGCATCCGGATAGGCCTTCTTGTTTAAATAGATTGCGGCGTAACCCGCTTTTTCCAGTGACTCGCACATTTCCCCGACCGGTCGACCCGCGATCCATTTTTCCCAGCGCAACGCTTTTTCCCCGGTGAGAAGACCATAGGAGAAATTTGTGCTGACGCTGAAAAACCACGGTCGAAACAGCTCATAATCGGTCATGCCATTGACCGGTGGCTGTTCAAGAAACGGCACCACGGGTAGTTGAAAAACTGACGCGCCCGCGGGCAATTTCGAGTCGAGTTGCGCAGCAACCAGCCGGTCTTCCGAAACTTTTTTTGCCAGATAGGCGCGATCTGCGGAGAACGGTCGGCGAGGCAACTGATCCCAGAGTCCGATCATCGTTGCGACAATGGCAAATACGCTCGCGAGCCAGGCGGGAAGATGGCGGCTGCGGCGGGAAGCCCATGAGGCGAGTGCGAAAAGAGCGATCGCGAGCAAATAGATCGAATACCGATTCCCCGCCCGAAAGAGATCGATGCCAGCGAACGCAAGCAGCCCGTTCAGGCCTCCGACGATGAAAAAAAGAATCAGCCAGCCAAACAAGGCGGCATACGAGGGTCGGAGTCCCAGTCGTCGGTGGATCGCCGCGTTGGTTGCGGTGATTGCGAGGACGAAGAGGCCGCCGATGCCGGCGATCCCGAGATAGGGGAAGAAAAGTTCACCCTTGAGACTCGTATCGGCCGCGTAGCGTGTACCAATGCCGGCAGCGAATGCCCAGCGATGAGAGGGGGGAGGGATGAGGAGTTCGATCGGGCGCAGGCCGTAGATTTCGGTGCTCGCGTAGTTGCGTTCGAGCAAGCCGTGTTCCCCGCCGCATAACTTGAAAATTGCGCTGTAGTTTGTCGTGAGCAACGTAGCTGCAAGGACCGCCGCACAGGCAAGACCCATCATTAGATTGCTTCGCTGGCGATGAGTAGCCGCCTGATAAATGAGGGCGAAACCCAGAAGCTGGCAAAAACCAAAGGTGAAATAGGGGCTGCCCATTCCGGTCGCGACCGCAGTAGCGAGGCAGAAGGTGCGCCAACCGCGAAATTTGAGGAACTGCTGGCTGCTGCCGATCAGCCACGCGCTGAGCAATTGGGCTGGCACGACGTAACTCAATGTAAACGAGTAGTGGGAAAGGCCCCGATGACGATTATAGAAACTAAAGCCAAAGAGGAGTGCCGCAGCCGCGGAGTAGACTGGGCGATGACCGAGCGCCCGGCTGCAAAAGTAGAAGGTCGCGATCGCGGCGAGATGCGCCGTGATCAGCGCGAAATTGCTCGCGGCGATCAGTCCGGTGATTTTTGCCAGTGTGCCGAACAGAATGAACACCATCGAGTCGGGCATCGGGTAGGCCGACCAGTCGGCGCGCCATGGCGCGCCCAAATGTGGCATGACCTTATTGAATAAAATTCCGAACCCGGCGTCGCCGGAGAGTTTGAACCTCGCCAACACTTCGAGCGCGTCGACACTGTAAGCTGCGGGCGTCTGCCAACTGGCGAGCGTCCAATGCCCCGTGGCGAAAATCCAGATCAATGCAGCGAGGGTCAGAAGCGCGGGCAGGCGGAAATGTTTCTGGCTGACGAGGGCGAGTCGCATTGTGGGGTGGCTTCAAAAAAGATGGCGGATGAGTCACGGCTTGCCCATTCATTTCGGTGTTTGCGACGGGGATCGAGGTATTTTCATGGCGTTGGCCGGTCGATGCGGCAATGTGGCGGCCCATGCAACCCGAGGAATACCGCAAAATGGCCGGCGTTGAGGACCGCATGTGGTACTATCGCGCGTTGCACCGGCACGTGCTGCGAAGTTTGCGATCAAATCTGCCGGCGGCGACGGCCCCGAGCCTGCTTGATGCCGGCTGTGGAACGGGCGGCCTGCTGCGTCGCGTAAAGGAAGCGGTACCGGCCTGGCGGCTTGCCGGTTTGGATTTTTCGCCTCTGGCCTGCGAACTGGCGAGAGAGAGAACCGGTCTCGACGTGGAGCAGGGATCGATCACGGCGATGCCATTTGCCGACGCATCGTTTGATGCGATTGTGTCATGCGATGTGGTTTGTCAGGTGGCCGATGCCGTCGTGGCGTTGTGTGAGTTTAACCGTTGCCTGCGGCCTGCGGGCATCGTGGTGCTAACCATGCCTGCCTACCAATGGATGTATTCCTACCATGACCGCGAAGTGGCGAATCTCCGGCGCTACAATCGCGGCGAGGTGAACGCATTATTGCGGGAGGCTGGGTTTGCGATCACGCACAGCACCTATTGGAACATGTTTCCTTTCCCGCTCGCGGTGGTTCGGCGGAAAATGTTTCCACCCAAAACGCCGGACAGCGACGTCCGGCAATTTCCCGCCGTGGTCGAGGCTGCGTTCAATGGCGTGATGGCCGTGGAGCACGGATGGCTGCGCGCCGGGTTTCGGATGCCATTTGGTAATTCGGTGCTGACTGTTGCGCAAAAACCCTGACAGTCGGGGTTGCACCCCACCCATGAAGATTGCCCTGAGTTTTGTCGTGCCCCTGTACTTTAGCGCGGAAACGATCGTTCCTCTCGTGAAAGAGATCGAGTTGCTGGAAATCGATGGGGGACACGAGGTGATTTTGGTTAACGACGGCAGCCGTGACGCGACGGCGGGAATCTGTCGGGAGCTGATTCGCGACGCGCGAATTCCCATCGTGTTCATCAATCACGCGCGGAACTTTGGGGAGCACAATGCGGTGCTCACCGGTTATCGTCATGCGCGTGGTGCCTACATCGTGAATCTCGACGATGACGGACAAAATCTCCCGGCGGAAGCGGTGCGATTGTGGCAACTCGCAAAGCGTGACGGGCTGGATGTCGTTTACGGACATTACGCGAAGAAAGAACATGCGGGCTGGCGCAATCTGGGGAGCTGGGCAACGAATCGGATGACCGATTGGGTATTGGACAAACCGAAAGGGTTTTATCTGTCGAGTTTTCGTTGTGTGAGCGCCTTCGTCGCCAAAGAAGTGGCGGCGCACGACGGGCCTTATCCCTACATTGACGGTCTTATCCTGCAGGTGACGCAAAATCTGGGTGCGCTGGAAGTGCAACACGCGGTGCGGATGGCGGGTGAGAGCGGCTACACCATGCGACGCTTGGTGCGCTTATGGGCGAGTACGTTCGTGAATTTTTCCGTGATGCCGTTGCGTCTCGCGACGTTGCTCGGACTGGTCATGGCGATCGCGGGCCTCACAGGCCTATCGGTGGTTTTCTATCTGCGTTTCACGAACATGGGTCCGGACTACGGTTGGGGTTCGCTGATGGCCGCACTGTTGGTTTTTTCCGGTACGCAGTTGGTCATGCTGGGGCTGATTGGCGAGTATGTCGGCCGGATGTTTCTCACCGTCAATCGCCGGCCCCAGTCGGTCGTGCGTTCGGTCGAGCAGGGCGGACCGGACCTTTAGTCGCGTTCGCGAGCAGCGCTTCCCAGCGATCCAATTCGACTTGGATCGCTTCCTGCGCGCCGATTTTCGCCTCGGCCGGCGGGCGTGAGCGAAGATAAAGCACGTGAAAAAATGCTTCACGGGCGAGTCTTTGGTCAGGAAAATCGCGCGGATCCGGCCAGAATGTTGCCAGGTGATGCCAGCACCAAATGCGGCCCATTTTTACCGCGATCGTTTCGTGCCAGCGCAGCATTAGGCGTTGGGAGTTTTGCTCGTCGCGGAGTTTTCGCCCGACGGATTGGCTGACGTGATGCCTCACGGTGCTCCGGAGGCTAACGTAGTTTCGAAGGCCGGCGGCCTCAGCGCGCAGACAAAGGTCCACGTCCTCGCCGCCGTTGCGAAAACCTTCATCAAAGCCGCCGAATTGTTTCCATGTGGAGGAACGGACCGCAAAACAAGCGCCGGTCAGCGCCGAAACGCGCCGGTAACCTGCCAGGCGGCGAAGGATCGGAAACGTCGTGTCGTGTTCCGGTTTTCCTTTGAGATTAAAAAATATCCCGGCGTGGTCGACGGCGTTGGTGCTGGCGTTCAACTGCACGTTCCCGACGAGCCCGGCTTTGGCAAAGCGGGCGAACATTGACAGCATTGGTTCGATCCATCGCGGGAGGAGCACCAGGTCGTTGTTTAGAAAAAAGAAAATTTCGCCTCGTGCGGCGGCTGCGCCCCGGTTGCAAGATGCCGCGAATCCGAGGTTTTCCTCGTTCAAAATTGCCCGGCAGTTACCGCCGAAACTCTGGAGCCATTCTCGCGTGCTGTCGGTGCTACCGTCGTCAACGAAAATGATTTCGTGGTGGAGGGTGTTCGGAACCGTTTGTTGCAGACTCGCCAACATTGCCTGGGTGAACGCCAGGCAGTTATAGAGCGGCACGATGAACGACACCTTCATGCTCAAGGCAGTCGCACCCCAGAAATTTCAAGCGCGAGAAAGATGACCGCCAGCTTTCGGGGATCATGGGATGTGACCAGGCATTGCGAGTAGTGGAAAACGAGCTGGTTTTCCCCTGCGATCAGTCGTAGCGGACAGTGAATTGATTTCTTCTGGTTAATCCGCGAAAAATTATGCTGAAGCAGTGGCTGACCATTTAGTTCCGCTCGGATGGATTGTTCGTCCGAGTAGGTCAATATTTCCGCAAACAATGAAGCCTCGCCGGCTTCCCTGCTGTGGACGATCAGGTGAGTGGCTGGCGCGTAGCCCCAGTGGAATGGCGGCAGGAAGGCTTCGGCGACCGGACCTTCCACCGGGCTCCAACCGTCGAGGGCGGTGAAACCAATGAATGTGGAGCCGGTGGTTTTTCTTTTTGCGGCCAACAGTGATTGTTCGTTTGCGGCCAGTTCACGGATCGCGAAACCCGTTCCGGTTGGTGCGGCAATATCGTAGCCGAGTCGATCCGCGAGTTTTCCGTGGCTGGTCGCGAGTTCCTCCAGATAGGGCAGAAGTCCCCGAACCACGCGCTCCCAGCCATGGGTGTCGGTGTACTTGAGCGGACCACCCCGGTAGGGAATGGGGCGCAGCGCCAACCCGGAAGGAGTCCGGTTTACGGTATCAAAAAAAAGCGACGGATTCTCCGCCAGCAATTGATAGCCAAGGCGGTAGTGGAGATCGAGGCCGGTAGCCGCCCGTCCGCGACTTTGCCTTTGCAGTTCTGCGCGCACGACGCGGAGGAACTGGTGTTGCGGCGACCGCTGGGCCAGATGTGCGAGATGAAAATCGGCCGGAAGGGGACGGTCCGGTAATATTTCCGCGCCACGCTGAAGGGCGTGATTGCCTTTCCCTGCGGACACGGTGCCATCAAGCGCGAGAGGGCGCGGGATCAGGATTTTCCGGGTCGAAGATGGCTGTGGGCGGGAATAGCGCAATCGCTCCACCGAGTTGACGAGTGACGGATCGTCGTCTGTGGTCGTGAGGTAGTCGAGCAATGGCAGGCTCGCGGAACACCCGGAGTCGAGATCGTTGAGGCATTTTTCGAGCAAAGACCGGTCGGGGCCACAGAATATTTCGTCGCCATCAAGCGGCACGACCCAATCAGCGCCGTGGTCCTGCGCGGCGAGGCGGCTCAGGTGATTGCTGCGGAATTGCTGGAGATGGCCCGGGGCGTCGTCGGAGAAAAGAGTCAGGGGCAGGCCTTCCTTTTGCAATTGCCCCAGAATTTCGCGCGTTCCATCGGTGCTGTCGTGGTCGAAGATGAGGTGGTAATCGACCCACACGAAGGTGTGGCGGACGAATGCCTCGATGATATCGGCTTCGTTTTTGACGATGGAAACAGCGACCAGGCGCATGAAGGCAGTGTGCTTATCGCCGGGCGAAAGCAGAGGATAAATTACGGAATGCGGTGAAACGGCATTCCGCCAAGACGACGTTCAAGCCAGTAAACCTTTCAGGTATTCGCCGTACGAAGACTTGCCGAGTTTCCTGATGTTCGCCTCGAGGCTGGCGCGATCGATCCACCCTTGGGTGAAGGCGATTTCCTCGAGGCAGGCGATTTTCAAGCCGGTGCGGTTTTCCAACACGTGAACGAACTGGGCGGCCTCGATCAGGGAGTCGTGGGTGCCGGTATCGAGCCAGGCGGTTCCGCGACCGAAGAGTTCGACGTGTAACTTTCCGCGTTCCAAATAGAGCCGGTTGAGGTCCGTAATTTCCAATTCGCCGCGTTTCGAGGGTTTCAGGTCGCGAGCCAGTGCCACTACGTCCTTGTCGTAAAAATAGAGTCCGGGGACGGCATAGTTGGATTTCGGTTCGACGGGTTTTTCCTCGAGCGAAAGCACGCGTCCATCGGCGGCGAATTCGACTACGCCGTAGGCCGTGGGATTGGCGACGTGATAGCCGAAAATCGTGGAACCTTCCGTCCGCGCGCCAGCGTCGGCCAGCGATTGGACGAATTCCGCGCCATAAAAAAGATTGTCGCCGAGGACCAATGCTGACGGTTCGGCGCCAGTGAGGAAGCCGGTGTTCGCGGCGATGTGAAACGCCTGGGCCAGTCCGTCGGGGCTGGGTTGCTCGGCGTAGCTGAATTTCAATCCCACGTTGGCTCCATCACCCAGAAGTTTACGGAACAGCGGCAGATCCTGCGGGGTGGAAATGATCAGGATTTCACGAATGCCCGCCAGCATCAGGACCGACAGCGGATAATAAATCATGGGCTTGTCATAGACCGGCATGAGCTGCTTGCTCACGGCAATCGTGAGGGGATAAAGCCGGGTGCCAGACCCACCGGCGAGTATGATGCCTTTGCGATTCATGGTTAAACTTTGGTGCCGAGACGTTCGCGGGAATATTTCTTGGCGGTGATGTCCGCCGCCCAGGCGCGGTTTTTCAAGTACCAGCCAACGGTCTTGGCGATGCCGGTGGCGAAATTCTCCGCCGGCGCCCAGCCGAGTTCGCGCTGGAGCTTGGCGCAATCGATCGCGTAACGCCGATCATGACCTGGCCGGTCGGCGACATACGTAATCTGCGATGCATAGGGTTTGCCGTCGGGGCGCGGGGACTTTTGGTCGAGCAAGGCGCAAATCGTTTGGACGATCTCGATGTTGGGTTTCTCGTTCAAGCCGCCGATATTGTAGGTCTCGCCGGTGCGGCCTTGGCGCAGGACCAGCCAGATGGCGGCGGCGTGGTCCTCCACATAGAGCCAGTCACGAATTTGCTGGCCGTCGCCGTAAACTGGCAGCGGTTTGCCTTCGAGGGCGTTGAGAATCACCAATGGAATTAATTTTTCCGGGAAGTGAAACGGCCCGTAATTGTTCGAGCAATTGGTGGTTAGCGTCGGGAAATGGTACGTATGCTGGAACGAGCGAACCAGGTGATCGCTGGAAGCCTTGGACGCGGCGTAAGGCGAATTCGGCGCGAACGGGGTTTCCTCGGTAAACGCGGGATCCTTCGGGCCGAGCGTGCCATAAACTTCATCGGTCGAAACGTGCAGAAAACGGAAGCCCGCTTTTTTTGCCTCGGACAATTTTGTCCAGTACAAGCGGGCGGAGTTGAGCAAACGGAGGGTGCCGACGACGTTGGTTTGGATGAAAGGCTCCGGCGAATCGATCGAGCGGTCAACGTGCGATTCCGCGGCGAAATTAACCACCGCATCGATCGCGTGCGCGGCGAGCAATTTTGAGACAAGAGCGGCGTCGCCGATGTCGCCATGGGCAAAAACGTAACGCGAATCGCCGGCGAGATCGGTGAGATTTGCGGGATTGCCCGCGTAGGTGAGCGCGTCGAGGTTGATGAGTTTGGTCAGCGGCGTGTTCTTTTCGCCGAGCCGCTGCCGGATAAAATTGGAGCCGATGAAACCGCAGCCGCCGGTGACGAGAATATTCATGGGTAAAATCAGGCAGCTTTTGTCCAGCGACGCAGATCGCGTTCGATCGCATCATGTACCTCGGTTAGTTTGATTCCGGCGGCGGCGAGCTTGGTGGAGTTCATGACGCAATTGGAGCGCGGAGTCTTCGCGGCGGTTTGCATGAATTGGGTTTCGTCTTTGAAGAACTGGAAATTCTTGTTCGAAACGCCCGTCTTTTTGATCAGTTCGACCACTTCATGAGTGGTGACCTGGCCCGGATTGGTGACATTGTAGATCCCGAACGGCACCCGCTTTTCCCAGCAGGCGAAAGTGCCACCAACGAATTCCTGGAGTTGGGAAATGGAGTTGGTGGCTTCGAGCAGCGTCGAATAGCGCAACAATTTCGTCAGGTAGTTGCGCGGGTTGTCCACCTCGTTGAACGGAATACGGAGCCGCCAGATGTAGACGTTGGGAAAGTTGGTGAGGACTTCTTCGCCGAGGGCCTTGGTGCCCGAATAAAAACTGCAGTTATTCGTGCGGAAGGAGAAATTCGGAACATCGGTTTCGGTGAAACCCGAACCATCGGGACGGGCACCGGTGTAGATGCAGCCGGAGGAAACATGGCCCCAAGGGATGCCGGCGTCGGCACAGGCTTGGGCTATGATGCCCGGAAGAACGGCGTTTCCCATCACGCAATCTGCCTTGTGTAACTCGCAGGCGTCCACGTTGGGTTTGCCCGTGTACCCGGCCGCATTGATCAGGAATTCCGGCTTCTCGCGCAAAAGTAATTTCGTGAGGGCGGGCCCATTCGTGTAATCGAAATCAGAGCGACGTATATTGCGGAAAGACAGGCCTTTGCGTTGAAGCAATTCCTGATATGCCGACCCCACATAACCTGAACCGCCGAGCAAATAGATCATGGTGAAAGCGATTAATGTGCTTCTTCCGCAACAGACAACAAGCTGTTTTTCAGGAGCTTGGAATCGTCGGTTTTCGATAGTCGCCGCGGCTGAAATACTTCTCCAGCCAGACATACGCACAGATAAAAAAATAACGGCTGCCCATCTCACTGATTTTAAGCTTGGGCACGCCATGTTTTCGGTTTTGCCAGGAAATCGGCATCACTGTCCACGAATAGCCTCGGACGATCGCCTTGAGTGGAATCTCAACAGTGAGATTGAAATGCGGGGAGAGGAACGGCCGGCAGCCTTCGATGACGATGCGGCGATACGCCTTGAAGGCGTTGGTGGTATCGTTGAGTGGAATATTGAAGCCGACCCGGACCAGAAAATTCGCGATGCGATTCACGAAGAGCTTTAACCGAGGGTAGTCTATAACTTCACCGCCCTTGACGAAACGGCTGCCGAAAACGCAATCCCAACCGCCAACCAACAGCCGCCAATATTTTACGGCGTCGTCTGGTGAATCGGAAGCGTCAGCCATCATGATCGTACAGGCATCTCCTTTCATGTGTTTGAGGCCATAAGTCACGGCGCGTCCGAAGCCGTGCGGGCCTTTGTTCTGCACGGGTGCGAGCGTGGGGATGGTTTGCTTGAGTTCCCTTAATACCTCCCAGGTACGATCATGGCTTCCGTCATCCACGACGATAATTTCATGGGGAATGTTCTCCCGCGCCATCGTTTCATAAATATCCTTCACTGTCGGCGGCAGCGATTCTTCTTCGTTATGGGCGGGAATAACGATGCTGTAGAGTTTCAGCGGCGCGGGGAAGGGGACATTCGATCGCATGGTGGACGGATGACACTGGGTCAGACAGCTGGTTTGCGCGCTACGACGAGAAACTGTTTTCCGCGAAGATGCCAGAGCCAGGGTAGGGCGACGTAAAGGCGGACAAAAAACATGGGGTACTCCGGTGCCGCCACCATCGTGAACGGAAGGAACCGCGCTGTGAGAACGTCGATCTGGTATCCCTCAATCTCCATTGCTTCGCCGAGGGAAGTTTCCGTCAAATAGACGTGGTGGTCGTAAAAATCCCAATATTCGCCGTGGAGATATTTGATGTTTGGTCCCACGGCAATCAGCCGACCGCCTGGCTTCAGGCAGCGGAGCGTCTGACGGAGGGTCAGGTTCAGACATTCCTTGTCCGGTAAGTGTTCAAAAAAGTTACTGGTGAAGACAACATCGAGACTATTGTCGGCCAGTGGCCACGGAGCGGAACAATCCTGATGAAGAAATTCGATACCCTGGGCCAAATGAGCCGGCGCGTCGGGATTGAGATCCATGGCCAATTTTCGACTGCAGACGATATTGTTGATGAACTCGCCATAGCCGCATCCCAAATCCAGAACAGCCGCATGGGGTTTGACCCAACGGCTGAAAAATTCCCCGGTTAATACCTTCCAAACCTCATTACGATACGCGGCAGTGCGGACGAAACGCCGGTGGTAGATCTTGGAAAGTTCCTGCTGCGTGCTGGCCATGCGAACCGCAGAGAGAGTCAGAGCGGGGCGGACAGGTCAAGCCAGCCGGGATTGCGTTCGGCGTGGCCGGCGATTTCCTCCAGAATAGCGGAAATTTTCCAGGTCGGTTGCCAGTGCCAGAGCCGCGCCGCCTTGGTCGAATCGAGTACGATCCACGCGATGTCAAACGGCCGAACCGCGCCATCTGAAACCACGGAGTGCGGTCCGAATCGCTGCGCACACCAGTCACTGAGTTGTTTTAGCGACATCGCGGATGCGACACCGCCGGACAGATTCACCACGCGATCAGTGGCCGGCAGTTTCGGCGCGGCGATCTGCTTTTCAAGCAATGGCGCCAAATCCCGTGGGTGGAGGCAGTCGCGTACCTGATGACCGCGGCCGCCGAATCCAAGATATTTCAACGGGCGCTTTTGCCGCCACGAGTTGATCCAGTAGGCGAAGATTCCCTGGTCGGCGCGACCGAATTGTCCGGCCCCAGCGAGGACACCGCAACGGTTTATGAAAACCGGGAAGTCGAATGTTTCCCCGTATTCAAGCGCCAGCGCTTCCGAGGCCAACTTGGTTGAGCCATACAGTGAAATGGGCGCCATGGTGGCAAACGTTTCATCGATTCCGGCGGCGCTCAAGCCGGTGGGTGGAGCCGAACTCGCATCGGGAACAAATGCATCGTTAACGGCCGTTACCTTCAGGCTGGCGAGCGGTGCAATCGAATAGACCCGGCTCGTCGACAAAAGGATGAAACCGGCTTTGTGTGCCTTGCAGTATTCCAGCAGATTGACCGTTCCGACGAGATTGTGTTCGACGAGTTGCCGCGAACTGGTCTTGCCGTCGACACCAGCCAGGACACTGGGATTTGCCGCGGCATCGATCACCCAATCGGCAGCTGGCAACGTTTCCAAATCGCTCGCGGCGCGAAGATCGGCGTGGAAAAGTTTCACGCCCAATTTTTTCAATTCAGCGCGATTGTTTTCGCTGCCGGGGCGGATGAAATTATCGAATCCGAGAACCTCGTGACCGGGGCTGGTCGCAAGCAGGGTTTTGGCAAGGGTGCTACCGACGAAGCCACAGATCCCGGATATCAGAATTCGCATGTCGGTTCAGCGAAGCAGACGCTTGCTTTCAGGTGAAGCGGGAAATCTCCGCACGTTTGACATGATCCGTTTAGAATGTGGCGGTAAGCGAAATCGAGTACGTTCTGCCGCGCCAGTCACCATACGGTTGAACGCCGGCTCCGCTTCCACCATTGGCATAATTGGGGTAGCCGGTGTCGAAGACATTATCGACGCGGAGTTGTCCGCGTAACCCATAGCGGCTGTTCTTCCAAGGCAACCACCGCTTCAGGTCGCTTTGCAGGTAGGTATCAAACTGGCAATATGGATCGATTTTCGTTCCACCCTGGCCCGCCCATTCCGTCGCCGGCAACGTGCGGGAGTGATAGTAGTGTCCATCGATTCCAAAACCATACCGCGGATTCGACCAGCCGGCACCGAAGTTCGCGCGGTATTTTAGAATCGAGGCCGCGCCATCGGGCGAATTCAGCTCGTCCACCGCCGGCGAGTTGGGAAACACTTTCACATCGAATCGTTGGAAATACACCAGCCGGCCGTAAAGCGACAGCGTCCCATGTGCGCATTGCGTCCACGCGTAGTCGACGGAGGCGTTCCAATTTTGCGAATGCCGGGAGGCGAGGTTGACCGGCCCGGTCAACAGTGACGTGACGAGCCCGACCGAATGCAGATCGCCAGCGGCCAAGGGTGCACGTGTCACCCGCTCGGGAAACAGTGCCTCCAGATTCAGCACGTCGGATTCGTCGAGGACTTTTACCTCGTTCCTTTTGTGCGTATCGACGAAGTCCAACGAGGCGCGGAATTGATGAATCTTGCCATGCTGGTAAATGATACCGGCCGTCTGCGTGACTGCGGCCTCCGTATTCAAATGCGGATCCTTCACTTCGTCGGATTTGACGCTGTACTCTTCCCCACCGCGCAGCGGGTCGCTAATCTTCACCAGGTTGATTCCTCCGCCCGATCCATCTGAATTTGTGACTGGCCGGCTCAGTTGCGGCGTGGGCACGCGATTTGAAGTGGTGAAACTTCCGCGCAACGAAAAACCGCCGGCCGCCTCGACTTTCAAGCCTACGGTCGGCGCGACATTGGTTTCCTTTGAGGAGTCCGCGGCGACATAGCGAACGGCTAGATCCGCTTCCAGTTTACGCAGCCAATTTGGCAGCCGTTCGTCGGGCACGATCGGGGCCTGCAATTCACCAAACGCGCTGTAGCGTTGCAGTGTGCGTCCGGTCGAGTCGACGGGATTGTCGATCGGGCTGCCGTCTGCGAAGTGGCGGGAATCGGTATAACTCGCGAGATGGATCCGCCGGTAATCGACTCCCACGTTTACCGTGCTGATTCCCGTGGGCAGTGCGATGGACTGATTCGTCAACCGAATCGCACCGTCTTCGGTGTCGTAATCTCCCAGCGTTACGAATTTTCCCGGTGCACCGTAATAGATCAAAGCGCGATCATAGAATTCCTTGGGCGGTCCGTGGGTTTGCGTATCACGAAGGGGATTGTACAGGCCGTCATCAACCAGCTGCTGCCATCGGGCACCGTCGACGTCCGCCAATCCCCGGTATCTGGCGACGTTGTGGGAGTATTGTCCGTCGGCGGAGATCCGCCAATCTCCCGGCAACTTGATCAACAATCCAAGCACGGCGGACGAGAAATCAAGATGCGCCTCGCTGTAATCCGGGCCCAACTGCGGGGCAATTTCGTTTAACGACACATTGACGTCCTGGCCAAAGGGATTGAACGGCGAATCGCTTTTGAGGGAGAGATTTCCGACCAGCACGTCAAAACCGCGATTGACCACCGTGCTGACGTAGGTCGCGTCGAATCCAATTTGAAGCCACGGGAAAATGTCGTAGGTGGCGGAACCAAAATAGGCGGTGCGGCGTTGCTGCCGACCGTATGGATACTCCAGGCTGTTCGGCGACGCGACGAGCCCGCCGGGCGATTGGAAAAAATCGAGATTGCGGACACCTTCCCGTCCCGCAAACGCCGCCAGTCCGCCGTTGCCACTGGCACCGGGCGCAACGGAAGTGACGGGCGATGTTCCAGTGCCAAAAAGCGGGGTCATGTCCGCACTGCGAACATTCGGTGTCGCGCGATAGATTGGATCGGAAAGTGACGCTGGCGGGTGGTCGTTTGATCGAAAATAGCCGAGTTCAGCTTCTGTGGGCGGCTCGCTCTTGGTGAAATTTGCACTTAACAATAAATGAAGCTTCCCGCCGAGAAGGGTCTGGCTGTGAAGCAGCGACACCGACGATTGCGGCGCGTCGAAACCGCCCAGCGCGTTCGTGTAGTTCGTCGTGATTTCCGTGGCGTCGGATTTTTCCCCGGTGCGCAAAACGATGTTGATGACACCGCCAAACGCATTGCCGCTGTAGAGGGCTGAGGAGGAAACAGGCAGAACCTCGACCTGTTGAACGAGGCTGAGTGGGATAAAATTAACGTCGGGTCCCACTGATCGCGTCCCACCGGAAAAGGACGTCATTACTTCGGGCAGGCGGCGGCCGTTGACAAGAATGATGGTTTCGTCTGCACCGTAGCCCCGCAAATTCAAATTTGTGCTGCCGGCCGCGTAGCTTGCCTGATTGCCATTTTGCTCGGGCGGCGTCGTGCTGGCGTCACTTTCCAAGACGGCGCGTTGCAGGAATCCATTGAGATCCACCACGCCACTCCGGGTGATTTGTTCGCGATCGTAAATCGTGTAGGGAAGCGCGTCGTTTTCCGTGCGGGGAAGGTCGAGATTGCCAACGGCCGAGGGTTTCATGAACGGCGTCTGGCTGCGGTCGAACGGATGACCGTCGCTCTCGCCCATGACCACGAACGGATCGAGTCGCGTTACATCTTCCGATTTTTGAATGGTTTTTGGGGCGAGCGCCAACTCGCGCCCGGAAGCCACCGCGATGGCTTCAATTTGAAAAGGCTGATAGCCGTCGCCGGTCGCGGTCAGCGTGTAGTTCCCGGGCCGGAGGGCGGCAAAGCGATAGTCGCCGTGTTGATCGGTTCGCGTGGATTGTCGCGACGGCGAGAGGGTGACGTGGATGTCAGCCGCACCCGTGCCGTCGGGATTGTGCAAAGTGCCCTTGAGCGATCCGGTCGAGGTCTTCGGGGAAGTGACGACAAACTTGCCCTTGCCATTCCGATGCGTCGTGAAGCCTGTATTGGCGAGGAGGCGGACGAGGGCGGTCTCGGGTTCGTAGCGTCCGATGACCTCCGCGGATTGAACTTTCCGCAATTTATCGAAGGAGAATAGCACCTCGACTTTCGCCTGCTGCGAGAAAGCCAGCAACGCCTCGGACGCCGGTTGCGCGGGCAGATTGAAGTCGATGGCTTCGCCCCGAACTAAAACCGGGAGAAACGCACAACCGAAGGAGATGAACAAAAAGTGCCCGAGAGCTTTCGCAAAACGCATGTGTGGGGTAAATGGTCCGATCTTCGGCCCGAAATGGAAGGGGAAATCAAGGATCGGACCGGCGGCTCACGCGTACGGTACCATTTGAATTTCGGGTCACTTTGACGGGAAGCGCCGCCTCCAGTGCATCGAAAAATCCGTCGAGATCATCGAGACTGAAACGGGCGCCCACGCTCATGCCGGCGACGTCGTCGCTCGCCGTGATCCCGCGACCGTGATAGCGGGCAAATTTTGCGAGCGCCTCGCGCAGGGGCGTGCCTTTGAATACGATCTGGCCCTGGCGCCACGCCAAGGTGTCGCTCAATTCTTTTTCGGAGAGTTTTTGCTGCACGAGTCCGCTTGGGCTGGCGACGAGATGATCGCCCGCTTTCAGCATGACCGGCGAGGTGGATTGCCCGGTCAATTCACCGGGACTGGTTTTGACCGAGCCTTCGAGCACGGTGACTTCGAGCACTCCAGTGCTTTCGGTGTTCACGGCGAATTTTGTGCCGGTCACGCGAACCGAGCCCGCGGGAGTTTCGACGGTGAAGGGACGGCTCGGATCTTTGTGCACCGAAAAGAAGGCCTCGCCCGAAGCGAGCCGGACGCGGCGATCCTTTCCGTCGATTTCAATCTGAATATTGGTTTGCGCGTTCAGTTCGACCTGGCTCCCGTCCACCAAGGTCAGGGATTGCCGTTGGGCCGCTGGTGTGGCGACATTCTTGAACTGGTGCTGAGGCCGCATCAGCCAGAACCCAAGTGCGACTGCCGCGGTCGCGGTCAGCGCCACACCAGCCATCATTGGCCAGCGCAGCCAGGGGAATGACCGGGCAGTCGCAGTTGTTTTCCGGGTTTCCGCCGACAGTTCCCTGATGCCTTCAATCAACGGCATTTGCTGTTCGAGGTCGGCGGAAAACTGGCAATAACGGGAAAGTAGGGTGCGATGGTTGGGATGTTCCGCGAGCCATTCGTCGAGGGCGGAACGGTCGGTGGCGGACATCAGCGAACCATCAAGCTTGGCGGCCCAAATGGACGCCTGCTCATCGGTGGTGGGATCGGAATATTTGGAAAATGATTTCATCGTTGGGCCTCGTGGCTGGGCGTTTGGCTGGCGATCAGCGCGGCGGAGTCGTCCCCAGTGGACAGAGCTTCCCGGAGCAGCCTGAGCGCCCGCGCGTGTTGTTTTTCGACGGTGCTGACGGCGATTCCGAGCCGTTGACCGATTTCGTAATGCGAAAGGAGTTCGATTTTTCGCAGGAGCAGGACGGCGCGGCAACCTTCGGGCAGTTGCGCGATCGCGTCTTCCAACTGGCGCAATTCCTGACGGGCAATCACCTGTTGAACCACGCCGGGAGTTCCCGCAGCCGCGGTCTCGAGATTTGCCTCTCCGGGAACAATCGGGGCGATGCTGCGTCGTTTGAGCCGGTTGATGGCGAGACGGCGCGCCGTGGTGTAAAGAACGGCCTGCGGATTTTTGGCCGATTGATCCTGCACCTTTGGATAGACCCGGATATAGGCATCGTGGGCCACGTCCTGGGCCTCGCTGGTATTTCCCAGCAAACGGCTGAGATAGCGACGCAACGGCGCCAGCGTCTTGCGGTACAAGCCATCGAAATTCTGGCGGTTGTCCGTTTCGTCAGACATGGCGCGGGTCGTGAGGGAGGCGATTCATCGTTATCGATACTGACACTTAAATACTACAAAACCGCTACTCTCATGATATTTTTTTGGATTCATCAGCAGGAGGTTTACCTTGACGGCCAGCCCAGTGGGGCGTTTCGCATAAATCGAACTCATCGACTGGGAAATAACTATCCTTGAGGTATTTCCGCAGGCTCGTTTTGGGCCCAAAGCCGGATCGATCAATGGTGGCGAACGAAAATGGAAGGAAACGGATTTCTTAGCTGCCCAATTTATTGCGAATTTTCCAAGCCTCGACGATCTGGCGGATGGTTTCCTCAAGTGATTGGGTAATATCCCATTTGGGGTAGTGACACCGCATTTTCCGTAAATCGGAATAATAGCAGATATGGTCGCCGGCGCGGTTTTGGTCGACGTAGGTATGGATCTGCGCTTTGCCGGTGAATTTCTCCGTGATCTTAAACGCTTCCAGAATCGACGTGCTGTTCGCCTTGCCGCCGCCGAGATTATAAACTTCGCCGGCGCGCGGATTCCCGACAAATGCGGCCATGAAGCGGGCGACGTCGAGGGAGTGGATGTTGTCCCGCACTTGTTTTCCCTTGTAGCCGAACACGCGGTACTCACGGCCTTCCAAATTGCATTTCACCAAATACGAGAGAAAGCCGTGAAGTTCCACGCCGGTGTGGTTGGGACCGGTGAGGCAGCCACCGCGCAGGGCGCAGGTGGGTAGATTGAAATACCGGCCGTATTCCTGCACCATCACGTCGGCGGCGACCTTCGATGCGCCAAACAGCGAGTGCTTTGACTGGTCGATCGTGAACGTTTCCGGAATGCCGTTTTCGTAGGCGGGATCGGCGTAATCCCAACGGGTCGCGAGCTCGGTGAGTTTGATGGAATTCGGCGCATCGCCGTAAACCTTGTTCGTGCTCATGTGAACGAACGGCGATTCGGGACACGCCTGCCGCGCTGCTTCGAGGAAATTCAGCGTGCCGCCGGCGTTCGTGTCGAAATCGTCAAACGGAATTGCGGCGGCCCGGTCATGCGACGGTTGCGCTGCTGTGTGGACGATCACGTCGGGCTTGATGGATTTCACCAGCGCGAGCACGCCGGCGCGGTCGCGAATATCAAGTTCGTGATGGACGAAACTCTTCAACTCTTTCACCAGCCGGTTTTGATTCCAGCGGGTGTCACCTTGTGGCCCGAAAAAAACCGCGCGTTGGTTGTTGTCGACGCCGTGGATCGTGTAGCCTTGTCCGGCAAAATAAACGCAAACTTCCGAGCCGATGAGACCCGACGAACCGGTGACTAAAAGTGTTTTTGTCATGGGAAAGGTCTTGCAGTCATACGGTCGGTTTTTTCCATTTCCAGCCGAATATTTAAAACGTATGCGTGCCGAACAATTTATCTGATGTTTTTAACCGCGTGGAATGGAGGAATCGTCGTTCTCAATTGTCGTCTTCTTCCTACGGAATATGACAATTAACGCCCATCAGACAGACCGGCGCGTGGCTTGGTCGATTTTTTGCGCAGTGTTCATCCTGGCGGTGGGGTGGTGTGCGATCACGGGCCACATCTGGGAGGATTATTATATCACTTTCCGTTCCAGTAAGAACCTGGCGACCGGATTCGGTCTCGTTTTCAATCACGGGGAGCGGCTTCACACGTTTACGTCGCCGCTCGGCGTGCTATTGCCTGCGGTCGCGGTCAAATTGACCGGCAACGCTTCCGACACCGTTGCGCTTTGGGTATTTCGGGTGTGGAGCGGACTGGCGTTTGCGGGTGCGGCGGTGTTGCTTTACGCGATAGCGCGCAGATTTCGTTATGCGGCTTGGGCAACAGTTGCCGTCGTCGGATTCATGGCGCTCGATGCGAAGAGCATCGATTTTACCGGTAACGGCATGGAGACTGGATTTCTGCTGCTATTTCTCGCCTACACCCTCTGGGCGATGTTTGGCGCGCCGCGCCGGCGCTGGCTCCATCTCGGACTGGCGTGGGGCGGGTTGATGTGGACGCGTCCCGATGGGTTTCTGTACATCGCATTTTTGAGCGCCGCGGCGTTCTTCTTCAACGATCACCACCGGAGCGGCCTGACCCGCGGGGAATGGCTGAAGGTTTTTTTCCAGGCGGGATTGGTCTGCACCGTCGTTTATCTGCCATGGTTTCTCTGGTCGTGGTCGTACTATGGATCACCCATTCCGCATACCGTGATCGCAAAGGAAAACGTTTCGCCCACGGGACGAACGGTTTGGGGCGCGCTCAAGGAATTTATTGATTTTCCATGGTTGGTCTGGCGCGGTAACACATCGTTGGAATCGACGTTCCTCGCGTCGTATTACCAAATTGGCGGCTGGCCCGTTGGCGTGGTGACCGCTGCCCGAGGGGCTGCTTTGTTGCTGGCGTTTCAATGGATCATCCCTTGGTGGCGCATGGAAATCCGGGTGGCTTCTTTCACTTTCGCGGCGATTCACGTTTATCTTTCGTATGTTCCTTTTTTCCCATTTCCCTGGTACCTTCCGGTGACGGCGTTGTTGGCCGCGGTGGCGGTCGGTGGCATGATCGCCCAATGGCTGGAAATTGCCGGCAAAGAGAGCGGGGCTCGTCGCGCGTTTGGGCGGTCGCTGCGGATTGCGGTGATTTTCGGCTTATGCACTGAATCCTGGCTGACGTGGCAGATGATGCGCGAAATGAAGGCCGATCAGGAATTGAGTTCGAATGCGGTGCGGAAACAAACGGGTCTCTGGCTCAAGGAGCACGCCAAACGGGGCGACACCGTTTTCATGGAGCCACTTGGCTACATCGGTTATTTTTCGGAACTCGAGACCTACGACTTTCCCGGGCTCTCCTCGAATGCCACCATGCGGGCGATCCGGATAGTCGGGGTCGATTGGGCGAGCCTGATCGAATATCTCTCGCCCGACTGGGTGGTTCTGCGTCCCTATGAAATTGCCGGCATTCGCAACTCGATGCCGCGGGTGTTGGATGAAACGTACCATTACGCCGGTGAATTCAATAACGTTGAAGCGGTGGACAAATGCACCTTTTACGGTCGCGACTACGTCCGTCATGGGTCGCACCTGACAATTTTCCACCGGCAAAAGCCGAAACGATATCGCGTGGATGTCGCTGATCCCGTCGTTCAGGCAAACTTCCCCCTGCCGGCTGAGGCGTTCGATGGCGCGGGTGCCATGATGTACAAGCTGCATGCCGCGGGGCTGATCGGCTATCGCGTTCCCGCTGACGCGCACCATCTGCATTTCAAATACGGCCTGCCTCTCGGCACTTACCTCGGTTCCCCGGTGACCGATGGCGCGAGATTCGTCGCTTTGTTTTTTGATGGGAAGAAGTCGGCGCGGATTCTTTCGCGCTATCTTGACCCTGCGGGTGAACCTGACGATCGCGGCGTGCAGGATTTTGATTTTGCCCTGCCGCCAGCGGCTCAGGGTGAGCGGGAATTGGTCTTCATCTCGCAGCCCGGGAAAACCGATATTATGGATTGGTGCTGCTGGAGTCAGCCGAAATTTACCCCCTGATAGTTGGCCTCCGTTTACGGTCCCGATTAGTGGATTTCAAGTTTGCCCGGCATTCCGTCCGGAACCGAACCACGCGGCAATGACGTCCCACAGGACCGCGATTATAAAAATTAACAGCAGCGGATAAATGGGCGAAAAAGTGGAGACTGCCGTCAGGGGGAACGACGTCACGTGCACCACGGCATTCACCAGAATGTACGCAATGAAACCGCCGATGGACGCGAGCGACAGCACAAATGGGTAGGTGAGCCGCCGGTAGCGGATCAACTGGATCGTCCGTAGTAAAAGTAGCGTGCCGGTGATATAAAACAGCATCGTCATCATCGGGCGCAGCGTCTTTCCAATGGCGGATAGCATGCTCAGTTTGCGGTTATCGAGTGCGTCCTGGTCCGGCATCGGGAAACTGGTCGCGCGCTCCGAGGGCGAGAGATGATCGCGCGTCAGGTCGCGGAATAGTTCCAGATCCTGATTGTCGCCGATACTGAGGGGCGTGGTGACGCTGAACGACCGGAACGAGATGACGAAATCGCAAAAGGAGAAAAATGTGCGCATGATTTCGGCGGGTTCCCCTTCGCGCACGATGGGGGCAAAACCGCTGCGATGAGACCACGCCGGTAAACGCCCGTCGTCGCAGGCTTGGTTGATTTCGTCGGCCATTTTTCGGTAAAACGCCATCGCTTCCCGTGCGCTGTGGCCGTGCCCGGCGGCGATCACGCAATCCCGCAGGGCCCAGACGAACCAGCCGCCGCGAATCTGCCGTTCGGACGCCGGGTACATTTCCTTTTCCGCCCAATCGGTGCCGATTTTTCCGTCGAGGTAAGGTTTCAATTCGGCAAATGTAGGACTCACGAGATACATCGCTTCTCGCGCCTGCCGCGTGACGGGAACCTGCGGAAGATTTGGCCCGATCTTCACTCGAACCATCGCGCCATAGGCGTCCTTGAACGCCGAGGCATGAAATTCACCCGTTCCGAACAAGCCGTAGTGGCGGTAGTTCTCCCATGAAACGAATGTCACTGGCAGCAAGGCGAACGCGACCACGGTCAGCGCAACCCGCCACAAGGTGCGCCCGGCCTCGGGACTCGCACGCCATGCCGTCACGGCCCAGGCAATGCCGAGCAGAATCACGCTGGGAACCAGCCAGATGCTTTCCTCCCGCGTCAGCCAGAAACCACCCAGCGAGAAACCGAGCACTGCCGCCCAGCCTGCCTGTCTGCGGAAACTTTCCCCGCATCGGTGGTAGAGCGCCACGAGCCCGGCGAAGATTAAAATACCAAGTGGAATATAGACGTGCTGTCGCATCACCCGGCCCATCGTCGGTGCTTCGTACGTCATCGGATTCCAAAGTAGAAATGCATAGACCAGAAACCGTGCGCCGCCCGATCGGATGACCGGCGCGCACGCGCGTGCAAACGCGGCGCAAGCTCCCGCGTAAAGCAGTTGCTGGGCGAAGAACAGCGGCAGTCCGATCCAGAAAACCAACGCGACAAAAAGGGAATAAAAACTTCCTTTGGCCAGGGTCATTTGCGTATATGGCCCGAGCCATTCGCCTCGCACGAGATGATTGGCGAGCTGGAGAAAGAGCTTCTCGTCATGGGCGGCGGGCGCGATCGCGTAGACCGCCTGGCCGCGCGTGAGCCACAGTTTAAATGCAGTGAGCAGCAATGCCGCCCACCACCACCAGCGCGAGGTCGTTACCGTGGAATTATTCATGGCAAATCAGTCCGGGTGTCGAGTCTCAGCACGCCGAGGAAAAAACTGGTAAGCACCAGCTGGCAGCCGAGGGCGAGGCAAAGCGCGCCCGGTATGACCCAGCGCAGGGTTTGCGCCGGTTGCAATGGGCCGAACCCGTGTTCGCCCCACACCCAAACCGCACTCGCCCACAGCAGCAGGCCGGCGACGAACAGCAGCGCGCCGGAGGTGAGTCCGCTTTCGAGCGTCGTCTGGCGGATCCACGTGTCGAATTTTTCCTCCGGCGGTCGCAGGCCCGCGCGGATCGCAAAAAATTTGCTGAGGGCGGCGAACGACACGGCTTGAAATCCGATCAACACCGCGAGCGTGGCGAACAGCAGCGTGTGCACGTCAAAGTGAATTCTGCCAATGGCCACCGGGCCGGGGAGCAGTGCGAACGTCGCGATCAAGCCGCCGGCGATGAGCAACAGCCCCGGATAAAGAAACAACCAGCGCGGGCTGAACAGCAGCATGAAACGCAAATGGCGCCAGCCGTCGCGCCAGGGTCGCAGGTGGGGCGGACGATTCCGCCCGTCCGGCCGGAGCACCGTTGGAACTTCGGTTACGCGCAGTCCGAGAACGACGGACTTTATCACCAGTTCCGAGGCGAATTCCATTCCGGTGGTTCGGAGATTCATCCGTTGATAGGCAGCGGCCGAGAACCCGCGCAGGCCGCAATGAAAATCCCCTATCCTGGTGGGAAAGAAGAGGCGTCCGATGAACGAAAGCGCCGGGTTGCCGAGATACCGGTTTTTCCACGGCATCGCGCCGGGCAGGACGCCGCCCAGAAAACGATTGCCCATGACGAGATCGTTCCCCGCGCGCAATTCGGCGACAAACCGGGGCAGATGGGAAAAATCGTAACTGCCGTCGGCGTCGCCCATGACGATAAACCGGCCGCGCGCGGCCGCGATGCCACCGCGCAACGCGTGGCCGTAGCCTTTTTCCGCGACGGGTACGACGCGCGCTCCCGCGTTTGTGGCGATAGCCTGCGATCCGTCAGTGCTGCCATTGTCAGCGATCACGACTTCCCCGACGATTCCCGCGGTGCGCATGGCCTTACTCGCCTCGTTGATGCAACCGGCAAGGGTCAGCGCCTCGTTCAGACACGGCATCACCACGGTCAATTCAAGGTCTGGAAAAGCGTCAGGCATGGGGTGGGTGGCGGCGACTCAGGTCTGCGACGAAGCGAGACGATTATTTATTTTGCCGCGACGAAAATCAGTCAGCGCAAAGAGCAACGTAAGTCCCGCGAGGGTGACGGCGATCACACCGAGGCTGTCATGTCCGATGGTCGTCCGTTCAAGAGCCCAACTGCGGCTCATCCAGGCGCCTTCGTCGGCGTTGTTCGTGGCATGCGGCGGGGCCACGGCGATCCAGCCTTCCGCATCGTCGCGGCCGTCTTCAATGACGAGGCGGGCTTTTTGTCCGCTGTAGGCGTGAACGTCCGCCCCCCAGAAATCGATGTCCGCAGGATTGGGACCCGGACAATTCAATTGAGCGAGTACGCGACCGGCTTGATCTTCGATTTGCAAATGAAGGCCGTTCCCTGGACTGACGGGAAATCCGGCATAGGGAATGACCAGCCACGGTGCATTGAGAGGGAAAGCCGAACTCTGGACGCGGCCTTTGAAGGCCGGACCGTCGATGTGGGTGCCGTAAAAAGTGTTTCGGAAATTTTCCGGCCATAGTGCCGCTGCGCCGGTTAACCGATCTGCTGGATAAGTGGACGGAGTAGTGATCGAAAAGCTCAGATCGCCCACAGTTCCGGGCGGAGTCAGGAGTTTCCCCCATCGTTGTTCGCCGTGAAATTCGAGCGGCATTGGCCATAGAAAAATGCCTAGGACGCAAACCGAACCCAGGATGCCCAGCGTGCGCACCCTCCAAGGGTCCGATGCTATGATCGGTGAATTGGTGACGGAACTTGTGGCCGCGACCATTGTGAATCCCGCACCCAACAGAAAGAAAACGCCAGCGACTACGAAGAGGGTCGGCCACAGTTGGCGGATATAATTCGTGGCTGCGCTGATGAAATCGCCGCGTTCCCGCGGACCATCCGGTCGCAGGCTGACCGGCAGGAGATCGCGTAGTCCGGGTTGGTCCAGCACTCCCGTGACGATGGCGGGATCGGGATAGAGCACGGCACGAACCTCCTTGCTCGAAATCCGGGACGCGTCGTGGTTCACGAGATATTGTTTAATCGCATCCCGACGAAGCGCACCCCATGCGGCCGCGTGCTCATGAAAATATTCGGTGTGGGCGCGGGTGCTGATCCATTTCAAACCGAAGGTGAAGGCCACGAGCCAACCGGCGCAAAGCAATGCGATGACCGGTCGCCACGAACGCACCCCATGCAGAAGGCGCCACAACGCAAACGCGTTGGCGAGCACACCGAGCGAGAGCAAGTCGCCGTAGCGGGACACAAATCCGATATAGCCGCCCGACCGTCCGTAGGCGAAGGCCGCAGCCTGCGCGATGGCGAAAAGCCCCAATCCGAGTGCGGTGCGATCGACATTTGCCGCCCCCCGATTTCCGCGCAATTGCAGCGCTAGAAGCAGCGTCGGCAAATACATGAGGATTGCCACGCCCGGCCATTGCGACGGCCACCCGAGTTGGAGGAGAAACGACGCGAGGAATTGTTGCAGTGACCCGGCGGCCTGGACGTAGGCCCCGCTATGCGGCTGATGAGCGCGGGCGACGAGGAGCAGGATGAACCCCATCGCGCCGAGCAACGCCGGCGCCAGCCAGCGAGCCCGCCGGTCCTGCGCCGACGTCCAGAATACGGTGATAACGACGGCGACGGGCGCCGCCCACATGCTGCCAAAAGTAAACAGCGCCCCCAGCCCCGCCGCTTGTGCGAGCCACCATTTGGATGAATTAACCGATTGCTCAAACGAGCCGCGGACATGCCAGATGACGAGAACAAGGGCGATGGGGACGAGGGATTGAAATCCCCACGTGCTGTTTTCCCATCCGTGCGGCAAAGCCGCCAGCGCGACGGTGAGCGCAGTCAGTAGTAACGCCGGCACCACCGGTGCGACGCGACGCAGCCAGCCGGTCCAGACTCCCGCTGCGAGACCGAAGAGCGCAGCGTTAATGGTGCATTGCAGTTTCGGATCCCACCGTCCGAGCACCGCCGCTTCGAGCCAGGCCAGCAAACGCGTCCAGACCGGGATGTGTTCATGGTGGGACTGGAAGAAATCCGTCCACGAGAGTTTGCCTTGCAGCCAGGGGACAATGATCTGGTGCGCTTCGACCCACCACTGATCGAGATAAGGCGTGTCGCCGGCATAGAGTTGGATCTCGCGACAGCGGGCCGCGAATACGGCGAGCGCCACACCTCCAGTCCAAAGCCATCCGGCGGGCGGGCTTTGCCAAGACTGAAGGGGTCGGCTGGATCGATCGCTCACTTATTCGATCTTGATGTTCGAC
This sequence comes from Lacunisphaera sp., assembly GCA_036499685.1. Classification (GTDB taxonomy): domain Bacteria; phylum Verrucomicrobiota; class Verrucomicrobiia; order Opitutales; family Opitutaceae; genus Lacunisphaera. Next base: position 81,614 of record DASYDH010000059.1, read on the forward strand.
CACGCGGTCCAATCCCAGCTCTTATTGTTGTTGGGCCCGTTTTGGATTTCCAAAAACAGCCGTCCACCCACCAATCCCTTGAGACTTCCGCTGAAATCCTGCAACCCGCGGTCGGATTTGTTTTTCATGGGATCGAGATAACGTTGGAAAAGTTCGACCCGATCGGTGCCGTTGGACCAGTAGACAATGAATAATGCTCCATCGGTGTTTCCGCCGTTGGTGTAAGTGCCGGGCATCATGCCGAATTTGCCGCTGACCAATTTCGGATTTTTTGGCAGATCGAAGATCATCTGGCTGGGCGCATGCAAGACGGCGGCTTCCCGTCCGTCGATGATGGTTTCCGACACCGGCGTCAGCGATGTATAGCTCACCGGGAAAGATTGGAACATGTGCAACAGGCGCTCGATTTCGCTGGCGAAGAATTTTTTGCCCGAAGTGGGGAAGGGGATCGACGAAAGTTCGATCGACGCGGTCGGGGCGAAAAATTTCAGTTGGTCCTCGGGGATGTTGATCGTGATCGACCGGACCTTTTTCACCGGCTCGCTGTTGGCGAAATGCATGTAATCCACGACATCTTCGATCAACGGGTTGAGCACGAACCCGGTGCGCCCCTGGGGTAACGGCATCAGGAAGTCGCGCTTCAAATCCTGCTCGGTCTCGATGTGCAGGACGACCTGCGGCGGCTTGTAGAAGAAGCTCCGGAGTTTCCCGAGGAATGACGGCTGAAGATCGACTTTCAACCAGAGAGCCTGATTGGAAAGAGCGGCAATCTTGAGTGGTTCGTTGACTGGAAGGGTTTCGGATCGCAGGAGCGTGGGTTCATACTTGACCGGATCGAATGGTCCGGGTGTCAGGTGCCAGAGCCCAAAGCCTTTTTCCGTGCGAATGTATTGGTAGCGATACGCGAGCAAGAGCAGTACGCGGGCATCATCCATGGTCGGCAGGCGGCCATCGATGGTCTCAATTTTCGAGAGCACGTACTGTGGGGCGCGATCTGACGCATAAAGGTCATAGTTCAACCGCTCAAGGGGCGGGTTGAAGGTGGAGTAGCTCTGGATCACCGGCCTCGGTTGGTAGTTGAGCCGGTTGAGCACGGCTGCGCCGATTTCGAAGCCGACCACGTCGATGGTGGATTTGCCGGCGATATCGCGCGTCATGTACAAATCGGCATCGGCGCGGGCGACGTTGAGATGATCGCGATAATTTTGGCGGGTTTGTTTCCACTCCACCACCTGCTCGATGTTGCTCCAGACTTTTCCCTGGAATTGGCCAAGCGCATTTCGCAGAACGCCCCATAGCGAATTTTCCAACGCCCACAGCGAAAGCAAAATGGCGCCGAGGAAAATCCAATAGTGTTGGCGGCGACCGCAGGGCGGATCATCGAGCAGTGCGGGATAGGCCGTGAGCGGCAGGAGCGCACAGTAGAAAAAGCCGATCATGTGTCCGTCCGCCCGTACGAAGCCGTGTTTCCAATTCAGGTAGATAAACGCCCCGAGCAACAGGGTATTGGCAATCGCCCGGGGTTTGTCGGTATGCAGCCGGACGTGAACCGCGGAGTAGCCGATCAGTAGGAAGAGGATGACGAGACCCTTCCAAAGTGAAGGGAGTGGCGCGGGGAAACCCATGGACCAAAGCCAGCCGTCGCTGATAAACCATGACCCGTAAAAATACGCGGGCAGATTCGCCACGTTTTGCCCGAGCGCGATCCAGCCGGCAAGATAAGCGAGACCGTAGGCGAGGGCAAGGATGCCTGCTTGCCGCCAGCGCCGGCTATAGGCGCTGTAGGCGCATGCGAGCAGCACGACGAACGAGGCGAGCAGGAAATTGGTGAATTTCAGCTGGCTCGAAACGGAGAGCACAATGGCGATCAGCAGCGTACTGTTTCTCCACGGCATCCCACTCCGGCGCAAAAGTTCAAAGCCAAGGATGGCAATGATCAGCATGTGCAGCGCGTCTTCGTACGAAATCGCGAGAAGGAGAAAGAACAGCAGGAAAATCAGGCGCGAGCGGCCGCGCAGACGTTTTGCCTGAAGCACCACCACTGCGGCCGTGACCACCGCCACCGTCAATTGGCCAAAGATCAGCGCCCACCATTGGACGCCGGAATAGGTCTTGCCCATGACGAATCCCAACGGGCCGTAGTTGAACACGACGTCGCGGCCAAACTGCATCCCGTGTTCATAAAAATAACCCAGCGCCATCCGCCACGATGGGTCGAGATCGGCCGCGGGCATCAGCGGGAAATTGAAGGTCGCGATGACCGTGACGATAAACAGGATGATCCAGCCGGTGATTCTTGAAACGCCGGGCGGCAGCAGGGACTCGGGAACGTCGGGAGACATGGGTTGAGATTGGCGGAAAAGTCTGCGGGCGGGGTCAGCGCGCGATGTAAATGTCGGTCCAACCGGTCCAGTCCCAGCCGATGTCATTGTACGGGCCGGGATTGACTTCGAGATAGACCGAGCCACCGGCGAGGCCGGCGAGATCGATGCTAAACGATTGCAGGCCGTGATCCTCTTTGACGGAGACCGGGTTGAGGAATCGTTGGAAAAGATCCTTCCGCTGGTTGCCGTTCGACCAATAAATGATAAAGCGGGCGCCGTTCGTCTTGCCGTCGCCGGTGTAGGCGGCTGGCATGTACCCGAACATGCCGCTGATCGATTTGGCTCCCTTGGGCAGATTAAAGGTCATCAAGCTCGGTGCGTGCATGATGGCCACCTGACGGTTGTCGATCATGGTGGCCGAAAATGGCATCCGCGCCTCGTAGGCCGTGGGCGGGGTGCGGAACATGCTGAACATTTTGTCGATGTCCTTGGGAAAATATTTTTCCCCCGTGGTGGGCATGGGTGGCAGTGCTGACAGTTTCACGTTAACTTCAGATTGAAAGTATTTCGTGTCACCATCGAGCACCTTGACCGTGATCGCGCTCGCCCAGCGGGTGGCTTTCCCGCTCGCATAGCGCATATAATCCACCGTATCGCTGATCAACGGGTTCAGGATGAAGCCATTCTGGCCTTGCAGGATCGGCATCAGGTAATCGTGCGACGAGTTGTCGGTGTCCGTGATGGTCAGCATCACGCGGGGCGCTTGATAGAGGAACCCGCGAATCTTGCCGAGCAGCGAGGTATGCACGTCGACCTGAGCCCAGAGCGGTTTGCCGGCGAGATCGGCAACTTTCAATGGCTGATTCAGCGCGATGGTTTCATCCCGGATGAATTTCGGTTCGTATTTCTCCGCGTCGAAGGGCCCGGCGATTTTATGCCACAGGAGAAAACTTTTTTCCGTTTGCAGGAATTCGTAGCGATAGGGCAGCAGTTGCAATATCTGCGCGTCGTCGAGCGTCAGCAGCCGGTTGTCGATCGTCTCGATTCGCGCGAGGATATAGTCCGGGGCCTGCGGTGACGCCAGATAATGGGCGTTGAGGTGGGCGAGCATCGGGGTGAACGCCGAATAACCCTGAATGACCGGCCGCGGGTGGTAGTTGAATTTGTTGAAAATCGCGACGCTTTGCTCGCAACCGAGCACATCGAGGGTGGAATCACCGACGATCTTGCGCGATTCGCCGAGATCGGCCCCCGCACGAGCCACGGAAAGTTGTTCGCGATAAACCTGCCGGGTTTCCTGCCAGCGGATGACCTTCACGACATTGTCCCAGATTTTCCCCTCCATCCAACCCATCGACAGGCGCACCGTGCCATCGAGCGCGCTTTCAAGGGCGATTACAGCCAGCGCGGTGGTCACTGCGAACACCCGGAAATGCGCGAGGCGGAAACGGTCCGGATCATCGAGGAGCGTCGGATAACTCACCAACGGCAGGAGCGCGCAAAAGAAAAAGCCGATCATGTGGCCGTCGGCGCGCACGAAGCCATGTTTCCAGTTGAGGTAGATGAAAGCCCCGAGCAGGAGGGAATTCGCCCACGCGCGGGGTTTGTCGGGGTTGAGAAAAAGATGAACGACGGCGTATGCCGCCACGACCAGTAGCACGACAATTCCCTTCCACAGCGCCGCCCACGGTGCGGGAATCGCCATGGACCAGAGCCAGCCTTCGCTGATCTGCTGCGAGCCGGCAAAAAAGTCCGGGAGATTCGCGAGATTCTGCCCGAGCAGCAGCCAGCCGCCCAGATAGGCCGCGACGTAGATCAACGCGAGTGCGGCGGCCTCTTTTTTCCGGCCGCGCAGCCAGCTGTAGCCGAAAGCCAGAAACACGGCAAACGCACCGAACAGAAGATCCGTGAACTTGATTTGCGCATATCCGGCGATGATGAGCAGGATCACAGCGGTGCGGTTTCTCCACGGTTCCGTGCCGCCCCGAATCAGCTCGAACCCGAGCAAGGCCAGCACGAGCATGTGCATGGCGTCCTCGTAAAGACTGGCGAACAGGAAAAAGAACAGAAAGAAAACGAGCCGGCTGAGAATGCCCTTGAGCAACAATCCCTGTCGCAGAATCACCACGCCGGAAATTACGGCCAGGATCAACTGCCCGACGAGCAGCGGCCAGAAATGGACGCCGGAGAAAGTCTTGCCCATCACAAAGCCGAGCGGCCCGTAATTGAAAATAACGTCGCGACCGAACTGCATCCCGTGTTCGAAAAAGTAGCTTAACGCCATCCGCCAGGAAGGGTCCAGCCCTTCGGTTGGCGGTTGCGGAAAATTGAAGATCTCCGCGACCAGCAGGAGATAGACGACACCCCAGCCGACAGTCCGGGTGACAAACTGCGGGAGCATGAGGGGGCGGGTATAGGCCATGAACGGTCCTTTTTGGGGAAGAAATGGAATCCCGTCTAGCTGGAACTGCGAGGGGTGGGCGTCGCACCGAAAGGGCGGTTTTCTTCAATAGCGGGCCGGACGGACGGGGGAATGGCTTTCATGAGTCAGGACCTACGACAAAATCAAGCTTCCAATCCGCTATTCCGGAGCGAAAAATTACTCCGAATTCGACGTCGCATCGCTCAAACCTGTAATTGCGCCTGAGATCCTCAGGCGCACAACACTCCAGCGAAGGCGATCAGCCGCAGCGGACTCCAAAGATTCATCCATTGATGAATCTCCATTAGCGGTCCTTGCTCTCCAAGCGGGTTAATCGCAATTCCCGCCAATAACTCCATGCGAAGTTGACTCGACCGCTCGGTGCGGCCTCGGTGCGCAAAATCAGTTTCCCGCCGGGTTCATCGGGTAGACTCACCTCAAAAGGCACCGCACCGCGATCATCCGCGTGCTCGCGGGGATTGAGATACCGTCTAAATAGCTCCTTTCTTACGCCTCCGATCGTCTCGGTTTCGACCACAAATACGACGCCATCGGTATCGCCCTTGCCGGTGTAGGCACCGCGAACCAGGCCGATTTTCCCGCCCAACTGTTTGGCGCCTGCTTCCAAGGGAAAAACAATTTCCGACGGCGCGTGCGCGAAAAGCACCTTCGCTCCATCTTCCTCTAAATTATCAAAGCCATTCATCGCTTCACTGTGAATGGAATCGATTTTTTTGCCTTCAAAGGCAAGTTGTGCGGAGAACTCGCCGACATCCAAGTCCTGCCAGAAGGTGTAGTTGAAGGAATTGTCGGCAGGATTGGCCGCCCGGGTCGAGAGACGGATGATCGAACCTTCGACGTAGGGCAATTTGACCCTCATCGCCTGCATTCCGCGGTCATCGGGTTTGTTGCCCGGGTAAAGCCGGTGGCTGAAAAGAAGCCGGTGGGCATGATCGGGCATGATCTGCTCCACTTCAAAAACCGCGCCATTTGATTGTTTCGGGCCATTCCAGCTTTCGTCCAACATGCCGAAATGCCCGCTTAATTCAGTCATGCCGGGTTGGTCGCGAAATCCAAAGTGGGACGGCGCGTGAATCAGCAGCACTTTCTGTTTGCGGAAGTCCATCAGCGTGACCCCGAACTCGGCTTGCAACTCGACGGGAGGAACCGGTTGGCCGCGGAAATGCAATTGCAGCGCCGGAGGATCGCCATCAATGCGCACCCAGTACGACCAATCGAACGCGGGATTATTCATCGGGCCGGGCGTGATCAGGAAAATGAGCCGACCACCCGTGAACCCCGGCACATCGACATGACTCGACAGGCGTACGCGGTCCATGGAATTTCTCACCGGATCGACGTGGCGGCGGTAAAGTTGCGTGGACTTTCCGGCGCCGTCTTCAAAAAAGACCGATACGTCGATGCCATCCGTGTTTTGCGGCTGGCTGCCGTCATACGCGCCGGGCCGCATGCCGAAGGTGAAGTCGAGCTGCGTCAGTCCGTCCGGACGCGGGTAGACCAGACGGGAAGGGGCATCCGCATTCCACTCGTCGGTGCCTGCCAGCAAATTCACCGGCTGGCCGTCCAGCGTTTCCGATTCCACTGGTAGAATTTTCTTTCCCGCGAAACGGAGGGGCGGTCCTGCAAATTTTTCTGCGCCGGGTTTTTCCGCTGCAATGGTCACCATTGCGACCTTGCTCGCTTCGTCGTGGCTGCCGCGCGCCACTGCCTGGAGCGTATGCCTGCCCAGCGGAAGATCCGATCCGAGCACGAAAAACCGGCTTTGCAGTGGCGCACCGCCGAGATTTTCCACCCGCCGATATGCCTGGCCGTCAAGATACAGGTCGACCGCAGTGGTGCCGACCGGGGTGTCGACCGAAACCAGCAGCGTCTCGGGTCCGCTGTGCTCGGGCGACGCCAACTGCACACGCGAATCGACCGGCACCTGCGCGAGATCGGCTGGCGCGGGCGCTGATTCCGCCCGTTGATAAATATGATACCCGCGCGCCTTGGCGTAATCGATTTCGACTTCGATGTAATCCTTTTGGACGATCTCCCATAATCGCGTTTGTTTGCGCAACGGATATTTTAGGAAACCGCGGTTGCCGTGTGTATCGACAATGATGGCCGGCGGCCGGCGGGTGAAATCCTTCCAGAACGCATCCCACGCTCCGGGCACGATTGCGTAGTCCGTATTTTTCAACGCATCAAGATTGGTCCACGGAATGAGGCCCGTGAGAAAAACCGCGTAGATAAATCGCGTGTTCGGCAGGCGCTGTGAAAAGACGTGCAACTCCGGTTCATAGCCCCACACAAACATCCGGTCAGTCGGCCGGGTACGGGCTTTGATGACGAGGCCGATGTCCTTGCTGATGCCATCGCTCAGGTCGAACGTCGACGCGCGCCGCACCGAGGTCCAGGTGAGACTTAGCAATCCAAACGCAATAATCCCGCGCACCGTGATCTTGCGCCACCCGGGCCCCGTTGCGCTCGTGGCCCCGAATTTTTCCCACAGCCGCGCCGTAACCCATCCGCATGCGAGGCTCAACCCTGGCATCAGCTGAATGGAATAATGGGCGAAATCGCGTCCGCTGATGATCGTGGAAATCAGCCCGCTCGCAAGCCAGCCGAGGATCAGCCACGGAAGCACCGAGAATCTTTTCGTCCGCGGGGACAATTCCGGCAGCGTCCGGCACAGGAGCCACGGCACCGCCACGATCGCCAGCCCCAGCGCGAACGGCGTATTTTCACGGGTGAGAAAAAACGGCGTGCGTATCCCGAGCAATCGCTCGCGGAAAGGCACCTCGGGTACATACAGCTGCGTGTTGTAGTACCATGAATATTGCAGGAAATCCTTCCACGCGTGATTCGCCGCGAAATAGCAATAGGTCCCGACCAGCACCGCCGCAAAACCGACTGCAAGCATCGCGGCCAATTTCACGCAATCACGCCGCCGTTCCGGTGTGGTCCAGGCGGTAAGTCCGCACAATACCACGCATACACCCCAATCCAGCAGTCCCGGCTGCTTCGCCAGCGCGGCGAGGGCGAACAGTGCCCCGGCGCCTAGCGCGAGCGTGCCGGAACCGCGCTTCAACGCGGTCACAAATGCCCACATGCCGAGGGCCGACAGAAATATCAGGAACCAACCGGTGTGCGCCGCCATCGCGTCGACCGGTCCCATCATCACAAAACTGATGAAGGTAAAATAAACCGCTGCCATCACTCCCGCTTTCTCGTCCCTGGCCTGGCGCGCGAGTTGCCACAGCCAGATCGCCGTCAATCCGAGCATGAGCGCGAGCACGATGTGCGCGCCGCGAATGTTCCAGTCGCCGATCACGGAAAAGATCAACGCCTTCGCGTATGGTACCAGCGGCGTACGGTTGTCCGCTGCATTGCGATACATCACACCGCCGTGGCGGACGATTTCCCCCATCGTAAACGTTGACCCTTCGTCCAGATTCCAGACCAGTTTCCCCAACCCCGGCCAGCGCAACCCGCACGTCACGGCAATCAATGCCAGCGCGAAGAGGAAGGGGCGGATTTTTTTAAACACAGCGGGAAATGGAATGGGTTTGAAAAATCAATTTGGTTCCCGCTGGCAAGCGTGTACGCGAAAGCCCGGCCGGTCATTCCTGCGCGAGCACCGATTCGCGCGCCAGCTCGACGTGGAAGGGCAGAACCTTGTCATAATCGTAATACCGCAACGCCTTCGAATACGCGGTCGGCGTCAGGGATTTCCCGCTGCGTTCCTTCGCCAGGCAGGTCCACATCATTTTCGAGAGCGCAACATGATCCCCCGGTGGAACCAGGTAACCTTCCTGCCGCTGTCCGACCATTTCGATAATGCCGTGCACATCCGTTGTGACCATCGGCGTGCGAAAAGCCATCGCCTCCATCACCACGCGTGGAAAGGATTCTTCATAACTCGTGCAGACAAACAGGTCCGCCGCGACGAAGAAATCGAACACTTCCCGCGTTTCCGGCACGAGCGTAACATTCGGCAGGCCGAGTCGTTTCAGGTCGCGCAATAGCAAATCGAGGTAAATTCCCGGACGCGCACCAACCATCACAAAGCGGAATTTTCCGCGATGGCCGTGGTTGTTGTTAAAATGATCGATCGCCCGGATGAAAATATGCTGACCCTTCCGCTCGCAGATCGTCCCGATGTTCGCGATGACCACCTCGTCCTCCGCGAAGCCATGTTTCTTCCGCATCTCTGCGCGTGTGTGCCGCTGGCGAAACTCGTCGATCGCATCGAGGTGAATCCAACTCGGCACGATCCGGAAATTCCCGTGCAGATTGCTGTCCTCGTAATAGGCCCGGGTCGCCGCGCATAGAAATAGCGTATGGGTCGACCGTCCGAGCGCCTCATGCACGAGATGATGCAGTTTCAACTCCAGCTTGACCTCGAAAAACCGGAAGACTGTCGTGCTTTCGTGGATGTAGAAAAGCGACGGCTTGCCCGCGCGCCGCGCCATCAGCACACCCCAAAAACTGACAAGGGTGTTGCAAACCACGAGGTCAATCCGGTCCCACTCCAGCCGGTGCGAGAGATCCGACAGTCGTTGATGAAACGTTTCCTCTTCGGGCGACGCGTAGAGTGAAGCGGAATCGACGACCGTGATGTGTGCGCCGAGCGCTTCAAACGCCGCACGCAGCGGCCCGTCCAGCGACGTCAGGATTTCCAAATCGAATCCCGCTTCGCGCGCCATGTAGGTCGCGTACTCGAGCAGAAACAGCGGCGCGCCTTCGAGGTTCAGGTTGTGCGTCAACAACAGCAGTCGCAGTTTTCCGGTGCGATTGGTCTGCCGCACGACGTTTTCATGGCAACGAATGCGCCCGTTCCTGAGCTCCAGATTCCGGCTGAAATACGGATCGCGATAGGAGGGATAACGGCGCACGAAAGCGATGTGTTCCGCCTCATCGAACGTGACCCCGCGCGTCGCGCTGCCCCAGTGCATCAATTTTGCCTGTGGCGTATAAATCACGCGATGCCCCGCCGCGCGCACGCGCAGACAAAAGTCCACGTCGTTGTAGGAAACGCCGAAATCCTGCTCATCGAACCCGCCGAGTTTCCGGTAAATTTCCGCCCGGGTCATCAGGCACGCACCCGTGACTGCTGATACTTCCCGCGCCACCGAATGCCATTCCACTTCGGGCACATCGTGCTCGTCCACCTTGGCAAACGCCGTATCGGCGAGCCCACCATGCGGCCCGATCAGGATGCCGGTGTGGTTGAGCGTTTTCTCCGGATAAACCAATTTTGCACCGACGATCCCGACATCCGGTTGCGTAAACCAGCCGGTCATTTCCTGCAGCCAGCCGCGCTCGAGCGCGTTCACGTCGTTGTTGAGGTGCAGTACCAACGGTGTGTCCACGTGCGGCATTGCGAGATTGACGAGATGGGAATAATTAAACGGCGCGCTATGATCCGCTGGCCGCACCACCGTGCAGAGGAGATCGTTGCGCTTCTGAATCGCGTCGAGATAGCGCACGGCGTCGGCATCGCGCGAATTGTCGTCGACGATCACGAGTTTAACATAGCGCCAGTCCACGGTCTCATCGAGCAACTCGACGCACTCCTGCAACAGATAAAGCTTGTCGCGGGTCGGAATCACGATCGTCACCTGCAAGCGTGTAAGAATGGCCGTGTCCCAGCGGAGTTGATGAAAGCGCTGCCGCCGGTGATGCGCGATTTCGGGCAGGAAGGGAGCGGCTTTCCAACCGCGCCGGTCCGCCGAGTCGGCCAGCGCGCGCCGCGTTTGTTCCACCGACGGGTCGGCGAGATCGATTTCCTTCGACAACGCCCGCGCATGGAAACAAATCAACGGCAGATGCAGCACTTGGCTCGCCGGCAATCGGTCCGCCACTCGCAACAGCACATCGAACCACGGCACCGCGCCAAACCCATCGCGGAACGAACCGACTTCGAGAAACCGTTCGCGACGGATGACGCTCGGCAATCCGGGAAACAATCCGGAATCCGCGAGCGCCGGACTCCACGCCGGTTTGAATTTCGGTTCGGAACGCACGCACGCATCGTCCATCCGGTCTTCGTTCGTGTAGACGAGTTCGAGATCGGGCTGAGTGACAATGCTGTCGGCGATTTCAATTAGCGCGTCCGGCGACAACCGCGAATTTCCCGGAATCAACGTCAGGTGCGTGCCGCCGGCTTCGTGGGCCGCGGCGTTGAGGGCGCCAACAAAATCCGCCGGATCGCCCGCCGCGCCGCCCTTGAATCGCGCATCGTTAACCGGTGCGGCTGCGCCGCCGATGAGGCACGCCTGCCAATGCGGATAGAGTTGTGCGACGAGCGTGTCCGCCAGATCACGCAATTGGCCGGCTGTGCAACCGCGCGTGTCAATCAGGAGAACAAATCGCGGCCCGGTCGCATCGATTTTCCGCGCTACCACCTCAAGTAACTTTTTCCGCTGCGGCGTGAATGCGTTTGCGACGACCCAACTGCGGTAGGGGTCGACCGCCGTGGAAACCGGTTTGACGATCACCGCCGGCGCGAATCGCTGGTACAATCGATACGCCTGCCGACATCCGCGCCAGAAATCGCCGAGGTCGCCGATGCCGACCTTTTCCGCCTGGCAACCGGCCCAAAACGTCCGCGCGACGTCGAGAAAAACCGCGCGGCTGAATTCCGGCAGCGGCCGTTCCATTTGAATGCAACCCCGCTGATAAAACCGGCGTACAAAAACCAGGTGACGCGCGCCATCCTCCAACTCGGCAAAAATTTTCAGGCAGACCGGATCGCCTGCGCGCTCATCGATATCGACCATCCCAAAAAACTGGGAGCGCGCGGCGTGCGGGTGATTCGGAAACAGCTCACCGGCTTCGGCGCGTGGGCGATCACCGTAGTCCATTTCATTGTCCGCGAGCGGATGCGTCGTCGCGATCAGCCGGACAATCCGCTGTTCCTGGTGAATAATCCAGCCCTCGACCTTGAGCTTGCCGAATTGAGAACCACCGGTGAGCAGCGGATTTTCCAATGAACCGAAAAAGGGCGGGTTGGGCAGCGTGTCGAGCGGCACGGCCGCCGACTCCAGCGCGAGTGTTCGCGCAAGTGGCAGCAAATCGCCCGACGGATCGGCCCGGCGCGCTTGCAGAAGTTTGCGCAGCTGGTCGGAAATCACTCCCGGATTGATCGTCGCGCCGGGTTTCGGGCCGCGCTTTACGTTGAGGCCCGTCCGCCAGATCTCCACCCAGCGCCCGCCGGCGTCGAGCAGTTCCAGGCGCAGCATTTTCGCACCACGCGGCGGCAGCACGCGCAGGGAAAAACCCACGTGCGGCAACCCGAAGTAGCCGCGGTACTGGCGTTCGATCGCCTCGCGCGGCAGGCCGAAAATTCCCATGTGGGGCACGCCATCGATGAGCGCGCGAACATCCGAAAACACCGCGCCGATCTTCGAGACGAACCAGCCGCTGATCCAAACCGGTTCGCCGGTGAAAACCCACGACCGGGGTTCTTCAATATCGAAAATGTAAGCGGCGTTTTCGTTCACGTTTAAGGAACGGGCAATAAGGCAAAGGCCGGTCGCGGGAGCAAGCCCGACGACGCCTACGCCCCAAACGCGGCCTCCATGAGTGCCCGCCAGCGCGGCAATTGCCGGGAGGGGGAGAATTGGTCGTGAACGATGCGCCCCGCCGCCGCGGTCCGGCGCTCGCGGGCGACGGGATTGCCGAGCAGATCGGTAATGGCGTTGGCCAGCACGAGCGGATTCCCGCACGGAACGAACGTCACTTCATTTGCGCCGAACGCCGCCGACAACAATGGCGAAGGCGTGGTCACCACCGGCATTTCCGTCGCCAGCCCGGAGAGCAGCGCCCGGTGGGGATGTCCGTCAAAAACCGGACAAATCAGCGCGCCTGCGGCCAACGTACCTCCACTGGCTATCGCCTGGAGCCACGGCGACCCCGCCGTGGTTCCCCCGCCAACCGCAGCGGGGTCGCTGCGGCTCCAAAGGTGGGATAACCCGGGATTTAATTGTTGGCTCGCTCGAAATAAACTCTCCTCCGTCGTCCCGCGCACGTCGGCCACGTAAATCGGTCGCGTCAGCGATCGCTCGGACAACTGGGCCGCCGCATGCAACAATACGCCGGCGCCATGCGCGGCGAGTCCGCGAATTGGCGCGATGAATTCCGCGTTGCTGTCTGCGCGGAAGAGCGCGGTCGGCGCGGCCCACGCCAGCGATTCGCCGGGATCGTGAAAAACCGGGACACCATTTTTCGCCGCGAGCTGGCTAGCCCACGTGCTGTCGAAATCGAAAAGCGCCACACCGTCCAAATGCCGCCACCAGATGTCCCGGCCGATTTTTCGAAGTGCTTCGGCAGCTTCTTCACTGCTCGTCGCGGCAAAAAATCCTCGTGGGTCGACAATTTGCACCGGACATTCCGCTGCCTCGAACGTCGTGTGCAACGGTCCGTCCTCGGACGCGAGGATTCGCACCGCCCATTGGGTGGTGGCAACCAAATGTCGAACCACATCCAGCGCACGCAGCGTCGCGTCGTCGGGTTGCAGCGAGCGCACGACCGCGAGCAATCGTCGCGGGCGCCCGGACGGAAGAGTGGGCAGTCCGTTCCCCTCGGCGCGCGGCGCCGTGCTGGCCGCAGGTGCCGGTTTCGCGACGATTTCCGCCGGCAAATTTATCCGCCGCGCAAAGCAGAGGTGAACCGAACCATCGGCAAGTTCCGCATAAACACGGAGGCAGGACGGACTGAAAAGGGTGGGCGGGGCATCTACTCCGCCGCGCAATCGAGCGTGGCGGGCGGCCGGGAGCTGCGGTACTTTTTCCGCGAGTGACTCATCGGTCAGCCCGGATTCGAGCGCGTTGAATACGCGGCCATCGAAAGTCGCGAAGACGCGCCGCACCGCTTGCGTTTCATGGAGCAACCAGCCGAACAAGCCGATGCGCCCGTCGCGCACCGCTGCGGGCGTTTCATCTTCATCGAGATGGCCGTGAAATGGCAGATGCGGCCCGCGCCGCGTCGAACTTCCTCCGGCGCGATTCAGCACATCGCCGTCGACCCGCGCACTCGTCGCACCGTCGGCTGCGACGTTGACGACCAAATTTTGCAACCGGTGCCAGTTGCCCGACTCATCCATCGCTTCCACCGCCACTTCCGCCGGGCCATCCGGCAACGCCACGCCGATGATATATTCCGCCGGCAACCATCGCCGCCGCGATTTGAAGTGTGGTGCGAGATCGGTACGCGGCAACCCGAGCACGCCAAGATGAACGCCGGTACTGCCCGTCGTCCGGACATCGACAAAATTATACCCCGGTTTGGCGACCACCCAGCCGCGCAACCACACCACCGGCCCGGCGACGCGTGTCTCGGGCGCGGGCCATTCCAATTGATGAAAAAAAAGCGCAGTTTCCTGCATGCTCAACGTTTCCCGTTTACTGCGGCCCGCGCCACCGCGAGATGCATCGGCAGCGAATTCGCCTCGTGAAACCGGCGCAGGATCGACGCACGGGCCTTGTCGGCGCGTCCGGTGTCGTGGGCAAAATGAGCGACCAGCGCTTGCTTGATCGCGTCACCGAGTTGGTAACGATCGCCCGGCGGCGTAATCCACGCTTCGTCCGCCGCCAGCATTTCCGCGATGCCGTTCACATTGGTCGTGATGATCGGCAGGCGAAAGGCGGCCGATTCCAACAGGACGCGGGGAAACGATTCCTCGAAACTGGTACACGTAAAAATATCCGCGAGCCGGTAGAAATCATAAATCTCACCCGACTCCGGCACGAAGAAAGTCTGGTCCAGTCCGTGTAGCTGTATCTCCTGCTTGAGCGAGTCGAGGTAGACGCCGGCCCGCGCCCCGACCATGACGAAATGAATTTTCCGCCCGGGGTACGTAAAATGGAGCTCTTCCTTCAACAACTCCGAGGCCCGGATGAAAATGTGCTGGCCCTTGCGTTCGCAGACGGAGCCGATATTGACGATCAGCACCGCATCGGGATCGAGTCCGTGCTTGCGGCGCAGCGCGATTTTTTCGTGGCTCGCGGCAAACGCATCGACGCGCGCCACGTCCACCCAACTGGGCAGGAGGACGAAATTGTCGCCGTCGTTGAGGTGGTCGAATACCAGCCGCGACGAATCGGCGGTGAACACGACGCGCTGCGCGAGACGAAACGCCTGCTCGACCACCGGGAAAAGCGCCGGCGCCAAAATCGGGTCGAAGAAACGCCGCACCGGCGAACTCTCGTGCACGTACAACACCGCCGGTTTGCCAGCAGCCTTGGCGAGATGCACCGCCCAGAACGACACCATGGTATTGGCGATGATCAGATCGAAGTCGTCTGGATCGTCTTTTGCCGCTGCCTTTAATTCACCTCGAAATTCCCGCTCTGATTGCGCGCGAAACGCCGCCGACAAATCGAGCACGGTGACGGGCATGCCGGCGTCGGTGAAAACTTTGCGCATCGGCCCATCCTGCGGCGCGAGCACGCGGACGCTGACCTGCGGTTGGGCGGCGAGGTAGCGCGCCAGTTCGAAGATGAACCATGGGGCGCCCTCGAAATTCAAATTGTGCGTCGCGATGACGATCCGCATCGGCCGCTGTGGCGTGGCGTTGCTGATCGTGATCGCTTTCGCCGGTCTATTGCTGCGCGGGCGGCCGGGGGCCTCGGCTTGATAAGCGACCCACGTGGTCCGCGCCGCATCGAGCAATTCGCGTCCCGATCCCAGCGGCATAACGTAGCGACTCGCCGCGCCGCGCACTGCCCACAGCGCCCGCGCAAAGGTCCGGCGCGAAAGTGGTGGCAGGGCGATGTCCGCGCCGGCGATGACGCGCGGGGAAAAACGCTGCGCGAACACGAGGTGCTTTTCGCCGTTGTCCAGCTCGGCGAAAACCTTGAGCAACGCCGGTGCACTTTGGTTGGCCGGAAGATCGACATGCCCGACGAATTGCGAGTGTTCGCGGCCCGGGAGATCCGCGAAGACCCCACCGATGTCCTGACGCGGCAGCCCGTGCAGCAAAATGGATTCCTGCACGGCGTCGACGAGAGCGGTGACGCGTTTGATTTTCGCCGTGCGATGCGCGAGCCAGCCCGTCACCGACAGCCGGCCGTAGCGCAGCCAGCCCGTTTCGCGGGGTTCTTCCAGCGCCCCGTGAAAGGGCGGAACCGGCAGCGCGTTGAGCGGTTCGGCCAGTGCAGCGGAGACGATTTCATCTGCGAGCACGTCCCACGACGCTGCCGCACGCTGCGAATACAGGCGCAGCACCGCCGGGATGATTTCCGGCAGACGCTTACCCAGCGGCGCCGGCGCGGGAAACGAAGGTGCTTCGGGCGCGACCGAAATTTCCGTCCGGAAAAATTCCGTCCAAACGCCCGCCGGATTACGCGCTTCAAGGCGCAACAACTGCGCCCCGCGATGCGGCCCGACGCGAAAGACGAAACCGGAGTAGGGTGGGCCGGCACGGCCCAAAAATTTCTCATCCAGCCCCGGCTTCGGCAAGCCCGGCAACCCGAGAAACGCCCGACCATCAACCCACGCGCGCAGATCGGTGACGAAGCGATGTTCGCCCGCATAGATCCAGCCCGCGATCCACGATTCCCCGGGAGGAAATCGCCAGTCGGGCGGATGGATTTCTACGGCAAACTGCCAGCCAGGAGGAGCGGACATGGCTCAGGACGCGGAGAAAAGTTGGACGGCGCGGGGATGCGCTTCGGTTGACATGTAAATCCGAGTCAAGTTGTCCCCCGCCCGCAACAGGTCAATCCCGCGCTACCGGCTTTTGCTGTAGGCGGGGTGCCCTCACCCCGCTTCCGTCGGGATGGATTTACACCAAGGTAGCAAAGATCACGAAGACGCAGAATCAAACCGATGAAATTAGACGCGGAGCACGCAGAGAGCGCGGAGCGTTCGAGTACCAGGTCGGCGCGTTAGCGTTTTCATTTGCGTTGGGTTTGATCCCCGGAAGCTTGCTTTGGTTTAGTCGTAGCAGCGGTGGTGACACCGCTGACCAGTCGTTTAACGACGGCTGCTACGAAAACGGAAGCGGCTGGATTCCCGAGCACGGGTGGCTTGATCGAATGCCGCGGGGTTGCTTATTGAACGAAGTCAAACACGGCAAAATAGGCAGCGGATTGAACAGACTGAACAATTTGAACCGCTAATGAATTCATTATCATGAATTCTACAGGATGTACGCCGACTGATCGTCGTCGGGGCTTGGTTCCGT
Organism: Lacunisphaera sp.; assembly: GCA_036499685.1. Classification (GTDB taxonomy): domain Bacteria; phylum Verrucomicrobiota; class Verrucomicrobiia; order Opitutales; family Opitutaceae; genus Lacunisphaera. Next base: position 98,556 of record DASYDH010000059.1, read on the forward strand.
GGGAGCCCGCTGATCGCGGGCTGGAAATAGTTGGCGCCGTCACGGGGCTTCTTCGCATCCGCGGCGGGATGGATTTACACCAAGGCCGCAAAGATCCAAAGCATTCGAACCAAATTACAGAAATTAAACGCGGAGTGGTCGAATACAGCCACGCCCGTTCGCGTTTGTATTGAACGAAATCATGCGCGGTAAAAGAGGCGGCGGATTGATCAAACGGACCGGACGAATCGAACCGCTAATGAATTCACTATGATGAATTCTACAGGACGTACGCCGACTGCCCGTCGTCGTTCTGCTGGCCAGCAGAATGGTTCCTTGAGAGCCCGCTGATCACAGACTGCGAAAGCCGTGTTTGACGCGCATCAGACCGCAGGTTGCACGCTCGCCCCGCAACGACTGTAGACGGGGTGCCATCACCCCGCAATTCTTCCCTCCGTTCCCCGATCCAAAAGGTCGTCAAGGGGATTGGTGGCTTTTTCAATCGCGGCATGACGATACCCCGCGGTCGTGATGATCGAGGCGTGGCCCATCAATTCGCGAAGAGCCTCAATGGGTTCACGGGAATGCGTGGCATAGGCATGACGCAGGACATGGGGCGTGATCAATCCATCCAACCCCACCTTGATCGCTGCTTCCCGCACTGCTCGTTGCAGTAAATCATGGAGCAGGTGAAAGCGCACGATTTGTCGCGTTCGCGGATGCACGCAATGATTCGCGGCGGGGAAAATCCAGAACCACTGCCAGGCAAAAGGTGCGCCCGGATATTTTCTCGCCAGTTGAAAGGGCAGGCTGACGCCGACGCCCGGCGATTGTTTCCGATCCAGTTCCCAAATCCGACGGGCGGTCTCCATTTGGTTTCGCAAGGGATCGACGCAGCTGGCGGGAATGGGGACGCGGCGATCCTTCGCGCCCTTGCCCGCGCGAATGACGAGTTGATTTTCGCTCCACAAAATGTCCTTCACGCGAAGTTAGAGCGGTTCGGAAACACGCAAGCCGCATCCATAGAGGAGATCGACCAACAATCGCGCCGGGAGATTAGGCCGGTCGGTTACCGCGAGGCGGAGGGAACGCACTTGTTCGCGGGAAGGTGAGGTGCGTTCGTGATTGGGCTTCTTTGCCCGTAATGCATCGACGTTCCCGAGTGGTTTTCCGAGCACATCGTCGTACAGGAAAAGCAGTCCAGCGAGGGCTTGGTTTTGGGTGCGGGCGGCCACGCACCCCCGAACGGCGAGATCGGAGAGAAAAGCCTCCGCTTTGCGTTCTAGCGTCCACTTCGCCGGCAATTTCAGGCAGAAGTCATAGTAGCGGCCGGCCCAATGGCAGTACGCCTGTTCGGTGCTATGGGCAAAATGCAACAGGCGGATTTTCGCCTGGACCATCAGTAAAATATCAGCGCGTGATTTCATGAGAAACACGAACTGGTGGCCCCCAGTCGGATTGGATTGATTTGTGTCGTAGGAAAAATAGTTTCGGTCGCATAATCAACCCGGCATTTAACTGGGTCGATTTTTGCCAACCCACTCATCTCCAACTACGCGTGAATTCGGTTATACGACTGACCTTTGGTTTAATCCAAAAAACCTCGCAAGCCGGGCTTTGGAGCCGAGTTGATTTTGGCCTACTTCTTCATCCTCAAGCTCATCTCAATTTGATTGAGCCACTGTCAGTGGCATAAACAAACATCGGCGGAAGAAAGAATGTCCAAAGTCGCCTACATTGATGTCGATGATACGTTGGTCCGGTCTGCCGGCACAAAGCGTATTCCGATGGTCAGCGTCGTGCGTCACGTCAAAGCCCTGAAAGAAGAAGGTTGGGAGCTTTATTGCTGGAGCAGTGGCGGCGGTGATTACGCGAAAGCGACGGCAGAGGAGCTGGGCATCGCGGGTTGCTTTGTCGGCTTTCTCCCGAAGCCTCACGTCATGATTGACGATGTCCCGCCGCAGTCGTGGTCATTTCTCCGAGTGATTCACCCCGCGGAAATTCAAGAGCCGATCTTAGAGGGTTCTGATTCGCCGGAGCGCGAATCGGGACCCCGGTTGAACAAGCCCTGATTTACGGGTGAGGTGGCTGACCGTTATGCGGTTTGTGTTAGTGGCGGTAATGACGCCCACCGTTCCCGTGGCCTCTTTTTAGA
>DASYDH010000060.1:0-148530 GCA_036499685.1 Lacunisphaera sp.
AGTTGACGGCCACCGCGCAGTGCAAAACTGCCTGAGAGTTGTGGCTGATGGCGGCGGCGAGGAGGCTGCGGCGGTGAAATCGCTCAAACATTCGACGCGGAAACTGGTGGTCGCAGGATTGAGGCATCGGAATGAGCCCAAGGAGTTACTGGAGGAGCGCCTTGCTGCAGTATTGCTATATCAGCGCCTGCATTATGAGCGCTGGCTGCCGCTGTTGGCGGTAATTGCCACGGCTGCCCCGTTGATGGGGCTTTTGGGCACCGTAACCGGCATGGTGAGGACATTCACCTTGATCACCGTTTTCGGCACCGGTAATGCAGGCAAGCTGGCTGGGGGCATTTCCGAGGTGCTGGTTTCGACCGAACTGGGTTTGCTGGTTGCGATTCCCACGCTGGTGGCCCACGGGTTTCTCTCGCAACGCATCCAGAAAAATCTCTCGCTGCTGGAGGGCTACGCGGTGGAATTTGTGACGGCGGTCGAGGTGGGAAAATTGAAAACGCCCGCCAGGGAAATCATCCCGACATGAAGGCCCTGTTCGAGCTTTGCGCCCGTGGCGGCCCGGTGATGATCGCCATCATCGGATTGTCCGTGCTTTTGTATACGCGCAGTTTTCTTCTGCTGTTCTGGCTCGGCGCTGAGCGCCGGCTGTTGAATATAAACCGCGCAGTGACGCGGCTTGAGCTGCAGGCGCTGAACCGGCGCCAGGAAAAAGTCCACGAAGCTTTTCGTCAGCAACGGATGGTGGCGGGAGCGATGATCGCTGCAGCTCCCCTGCTTGGTCTGCTTGGTACGGTGGTCGGAATGATCAGGACTTTTGCCAGCCTTTCCGACCGCCTCGGTGAAAAGTCGATGGAAGGACTTGCGCATGGAATTTCCGAGGTCCTGGTGGCGACCGAATCGGGTCTGGCCGTCGCCATACCCGGACTATTGCTGATGTACGTGGCGCACCGAAAATTGCTCGGAAACCGGCAGCGGCTAAACCGGTTGGAGATGGAAGCGGGGCAACTCATTTCTCCATGATCAGATCCGCACATGGACGAAATCGCTTCGAAAGCACCCACATCGACATGGTGCCGATGGTCGATTGTATCATGGTGTTGCTGATTTTCCTGATGATCAGCAGTGCATTTGTGAACGATCCCGGCGTTGAAGTGCAAAAGCCTGATGTCAGTGGGACCCAGGCTGGTGACCAGAATTCCCTGCTGATTGCGATCACCGCGGATAACCGGATTTTCTTTGACGGCCAGCAGATTGAGGCAGACCGGATCGCAACGCTGGTCAAACAAGCGGCGATCGGACGTTCGACTTCGCTGATCATCCGGGCCGACCGATCGAGCAACCACGGCATATTTGCCCGGGTTTACGCCGAGGCGAAACGGGCGGGGATCCAACATGTACAGTTCGCCACCGCCCGCGCCGATGGATCCTGAAATCATCGATCCGAGTGCCGCCGCGCACATTCCGCCGATGGCCCAGCCGGACGTCACGGCCCGCCTTGGGCAGCGGCTGCTGGCTTTGTTCATGGGCGCGGGGTTCACGTTGCTGCTTTTCCTCGGAATTGCGCGCTATGAAAAAGAAAAACCCGGCCAGCCGGCGCCAAAATTTGAAGACCTGCAACTGACGGCGCTGCCCATCGAGCCGCCGCCGCCGCTGACCGTTCCTTCCCGCGAAACAGAAGCAGCGCCGACGCCCGGCTTTGAATTCTCACCGTCGCAAAGCCCGGTAAAAGTGGCGGTCAGTCCGCCGAGCCTTGCGGAAATTTTGCCGGAAGACATGTCGCGGGCACCACAGGCAAATGTCCGGCTCGGACCGGTGCCGGCTGATTTAAAGCCCCGGTTGGGTTTCCTGTTCAATCCCGAGCACATCTATCAAAAAAGCGAAGTGGATCGTCCGCCTGAAATTCTGGAACGGCCCATGCCCCAGGTGTCCAGTCGGATTCGTGACAACGCCGATTCTTTGAAGGTCAGGCTGGTGGCGATCATCGGTGCTGATGGCTCGGTCGGCCATGTACGGTTGCTGAAGTCGTCAGGGAACGACGACTTCGACAAGGTCATGGAGGAATTCATCAAGGATTGGGTTTTTTCCCCCGCCATGAAGGGTGGGAAAAAAGTTCGCTGCATGATTGAGCAGGCGATCACGGTCCAATGGACGGCGGGTTCTCCTTTTACGCTTTGACGCCATGAAATTTTCCAGATGCCTCCTTCTCCTGTTGTTCGTTTCGGCTCTGTTGGCACCTCATACAAGCACGGCCCAGGATTCTGTCCTGGATCAAGTGAAACATGGTGAACTCAGCTTTGAAAAAAAGCCTTCCAATGCGCCAAAAATCGACGCGAAACGGATTATAAACACCTCGAACAGTTTTCTGAAGGAGCGGGAACCGGAGATGAACGCGGAGGAATATGCGCTCTATGAAAAAATCGCGGAGATGTCGGCCAATCAACCCGAATTCGCGCTTAAATTGCTTGAGGCCATGATGAGTGATACCCAACCGCCCAGCCCGGCCTTTGAATTTATCCTGGGAAATGTGTATTTTGCGGCGGGACAGATGGACAAGGCGAAGGCCCGCTACCTGAGCGCAGTGAAGCGTTATCCGTCCTTCGTCCGCGGTTGGTCGAACCTGGGCGTACTTTACTATTCGGCGGACGATTACGCGGAGGCAAAAGGGTGCTTCTCAAAAGCGATCACCCTGGGTGACCATGATCCGGAAACTTTGGGTTTACTCGGTTATTGTCTGGAGCGCACTGGCAACAACGTGGCCGCCGAGATGGCGTATATGCAGGCGCTTTCCGGCAGCCCCGACAATACCGAATGGATGGAGGGTTTGTTGCGGATTTATGTGCAGGGCCGGCAATTCGGCCGTGCGGAATCTCTGGTAAAAAGCCTGATCGATTTAAAGCCCGACCGGAAGGAACTCTGGCTGACGTATGCCAATATCCTGATCTCCGATAATCGGAAATTGGAAGCGATGATTGTTTTGGAGGCCAGTGTCGGTGCCGGTGTGGCCGGACCTGACGAATTGAACCTGCTGGGCGATCTCTACGCGGAACAAGGGTTCAACAGCGAGGCGGCCGATATCTACCAGCAAATAATGGCATCTTCTCCGGAAATTGGTGAGCGCAAGTTTCTCTACTTTGCGCACGTGCTCATTTCCACGCACCGTTTGCAACAGGCCGGGGAACTGCTCGGACGTCTCAAGACCGGACTCACACCCGCCGGGAGGCCGGACTATTTATTGGCCTGCGCGGACTTGGCGGCAGCGAAACAACAATGGCCCCAAGCGCGCGGTTTTTTTCAGGAAATATTGGCGGCGTCGCCTCTGAATGGAAAAGCCCTGCTCGGACTCGGCCAGGCTTACGCGGCGGAAGACGACCCGACCCATGCCACTTTCGCTTTTGAATCCGCCTATCAAATTCCCGATTCCGCCTACCGGGCCAGCCTTGAGCTGGCCAATCTCGAATTAAAGGCCCGGCATTACGACAAGTGCGCGGAATATCTGGAGAAAGCCTTGAGCATGGAAAAAACCGACGCCGTGGCGGACTACCTCGCGCGCGTCAAAACCCTGGCCGAAAAAACGGCCGACTAAATAACATGAAAACCACCCGTCTGATTGATCGTTCGTTTAGGTTGAACCGCGCCTGGCTGTTGGCGTCGTTGACTGTGGCATTGGCAATTTCCCCGGCGTTTGCAACCGAGCCAAAGTCCGGGGACAAGAGTGAATCCAAAAGCCAGGCACTCTTCATGGGAGCCGATATTTCGATCGAATATAAAAGGGAAATCTATCGGGTGAAAAATGTGGTGAACGGTGCGTTCGTAATCAAAGTGGGGAAGGACGACGTCGTCGTGCCATTAAACTGGGATACGGTTAAATTGAAGGTCGATCGGACGCTTAAACTGGCGGACTTTTTTACCCACGTCAAAGACCTGAAAGGCGTGAGGGCCTACACCATGGCCAATGACCCGGTGGTATTGCAGCAGCGAAGCCTCGCGGCTTCCGAGACAATGTATGCGGACAGTGTTACTTTACAGAGGCAGACCCAGGACCGATTGGCTGATATGCAGAAGGAGTTTGACGCAGAGCAAGGTCAGCTGGGGGGGCCCAGTCTTGCCGCGAAGGAGGATTTGGCCGCGGCAAAGACGAATTCCTCCCAAGCTCTCGTCGGTCCAGGGGCGAATCTCCGCGATACCCCCGCAGCGGATGGGACGGGAAATTTTGACGCGATGGAATTTACCTTTGAGGTTTCATCCGAACAAACATTGGACTCTCCTTACGTCGTCATTCTTGCTGATTTTTCCAAGGCGGGCACGCCGAAGGATATTTCGAGCTGGGTGTATGCGCAGCCCTTGGAGCCCATCGGTTCAGCAACAAAAAAAGTACACATCCTGCGTGGCGGATTTCCACGGGCGTTTGAACTGAAGGACTATCAAGTTCACTTCTACAATCACGGGAAGGAAATCGTCACCGATGTGGCGCCCAAACTCGTGGCACTGACCCGCGATGAAGCCTTCTCATATGCGCGCTTCGAGTATCTGGGCAGCCACAAAGGTGCCACCCTGCCGGCGACTCCTTTCATGGGAAAACTCTCTCCGGAGATGAAATCGTCACTCACCAGCGAACAGTTGGACCGTTCCTATTATGTAAAGGTGACAAAAGATGGACTGCCGGTGGAGGCATTTTCCGATCCGGCCCTTTCCCGCGGAGTCAGTGGAACAGTAGCGGACCTCATCCAAAACGTACGCTTTTATCCAGCATTGCGCAATGGCGTTCCCGTGGACGGGATGGCTGAGCTGAATTTCCCCCACCTCGCACTCTAGTCCACGGGGAAACCCAGCCCAAGCCAGTAGCGATCTGTTCAGGAAGTTATCGCACCACTCGCGCGCCGCCGCCGGAGATTTGTTTTTCCACTTCCTTGCGGGTGGCCATCGAGGTATCGCCGGGGGTCGTCGAGGCCAGCGCGCCGTGGGCGGCGCCGTATTCGACGGCTTTCTTCGGGTCGTTGAATTCCATGAAACCGAATTGCACGCCCGAGGCGAAACTGTCGCCGCCGCCCACGCGGTCGAGGATTTCGAGGCCGTCGTATTTGCGGCTCTCGAAAAATTCCCCGTCGTGCCAGAGGATGGCGCTCCAGTCGTTCTTCGTGGCGGTGATCACGCGGCGCAGTGTCGTGGCGGCGACCTTGAAGTTTTTGAATTCCTTCACGGCGGTTTCGATCATCGCCTTGAACGCATCGGTCTCGATGTGGGAAATATGTTCGTCCGCACCCTTGACCTCGAAGCCGAGTGACGCGGTGAAATCCTCCTCGTTGCCGATCATCACGTCGACGTACTTGGCGATCTCGCGGTTGACCTCCTGGGCCTTCTTCAGTCCGCCGATGGTTTTCCAGAGTGACGGACGATAGTTCAAATCGTACGAAACGATCGTGCCGTGTTTATTGGCGGCCTTGACTGCTTCGACGGTAAGTTCGGCGGTCGACGCGGAGAGCGCGGCGAAAATGCCGCCGGTGTGAAACCACCGGACGCCGAGCTTGCCGAAGATGTGTTCCCAGTCGATGTCGCCCGGCTTGAGTTGCGAGGCGGCGGTGTTGCCGCGGTCGGGATTGCCGACGGCGCCGCGCACGCCGAAGCCGCGCTCGGTAAAATTCAGGCCGTTGCGCACGGTGCGGCCGATGCCGTCGTCCTCGCGCCATTTGATGAAATCGGTGGCGACGCCACCCTGCATGATGAAGTCCTCGATGAGGTGGCCGACTTCGTTGTCCACGAAAGCGGAGACGACCGCAGTTTTGTAACCGAAACATTTGCGGAGGCCGCGGGAGGTGTTGTATTCGCCGCCGCCTTCCCACGCTTTGAATTCACGGGCGGTGCGGATGCGACCTTCGCCTGGATCGAGGCGAAGCATGACTTCGCCGAGTGAAAGTTGATCGAAGGCGACGGATTTGGCGGGTTTGATGGATAGGCTCATTGGAAAAATTGGTGCGGTTAAAAGGGAAGGGTGGGAGACGAAATCATTTCGCGGCGGCCGCGGCGGCCACGAAGACCTTGGCGCGGGCGGTGATGGCGGCCCAGTCGCCGGCTTTCAGCGCAGCGGCGGCAACGAGCGAACTGCCCGCCGCAGTGGCGAAGGCACCGGCTTTCAGGAAATCGCCGAGGGTTTCGGGCGTGACGCCACCGGTGGGCATGAACTCGATTTTTGGAAACGGCGCCTTCAGCGATTTGATGTAGGCCGGACCGAAATATTCGGCGGGGAAAACCTTGATGATGTCGGAGCCGAGTTCCCATGCCGTGTAGGCTTCGGTGGGAGTGAGCGCGCCGGATAGAATGGGCACGCCCGCCTCCTTGCAGGCGGCGATGACGGCCGGACGCACGGCAGGCGTGACGATGAATTTTGCGCCGGCGGCGATGCCCTTTCGCGCGGTGTCGGCGTCGAGCACGGTGCCGAGGCCGAGGAGGACATTCGGAAGTTCCTTCGACACTTGGGCGCAAAGTTCGATGGCGCCCGGGGTCGTCATGGTGAGCTCGATGCAATTCAGGCCGCCCGCGGAGAGGGCGCGCGCGCAATCGAGGAGGCTGGCCGAACTGTCGGCGCGGATGAGCGCGATGACTTTCTCGGATTTGATGCGGTTGAGGACGTCGGATTTTGACATGATTGACGGGATTTAAAAAACGGTGACGGGAAGGACAAGATTCCTTTCAGCCGGTGCGCATCGCGGTAAAATGGATTTACCGGCGCGATTCGCTGAAGCCCAGCAACCGCGAGAGTTCGCTGGCCGCGGCTTTGACCGCGACGGCCATTTCAGGGATTCGCTCGCGGGGAAAACGGACCGTGGCCGCAGTGATGCCGATGGCTGCGACGCAATTTCCCTCGGAAGCAAACACCGGGACGGCAAGGCAGCGCACGCCGAGATTGAATTCCTCGTCGTCGAGACTGTAGCCACGTTTGCGGGTGGCTTCACACTCGCGGCGAATTTCTGGCAACGTGGTCAGCGTGTGCGGGGTGCGCTTGTTCAGACGCATGGTGGCGAACAATTCGAGGAGGCGATCCTGATGCAAAAACGCGAGGAAGGTTTTTCCGGTGGAAGAACAATAGAGTTCCGCGAGAAATCCCGGGCGCGACGCAGCGCGCAGCGGGTGGGGACTGTCCTGTACTGCGACGATCAGCGAACGGTCGTCGCAGGGAATCGCGAGGTGACAGGTCTCGTCGATCTGCGCGGTGAGTTTTTCGAGGACGGGCAGGGCGGCAGCACGAATTTCGGTGCCGGCGAGCGAGGCGTTACCCAGTTGAATCAGTACGGGGCCCAGTTCAAATTGCGTGCCGTTTTTCCGCACGAGGCCTTCGAGGTGAAGCGTCGTCATGATGCGCAAAGTCGTCGTGACGGGAATGTCGAGACGACGCGCGATGTCTGCGGCCTTGAAACCATCGGATTGGCTGCCGAGTAATTTCAGGATGCGGCAAGCGTTGCGCAGATTCGGGATGACGTATCGTTCCTGGCTTGAGGCGACGAGTGGTGCAGGGGAGGAAAGCAGAGTGCGCCGGACGGGCATGGGTGACGGGGTTGGTTGATGAAGATGGATGACGGGATCCGAGGGGATGAGCAAAATTTTAGTTGCCATCAAAATCACCACATTCAAATATGGATGGCAAGTTCATTAGTGAAATTGCACATCGGTGCATGCTTCACGCACCCACACCTCCCCTTAAGTTCATGGAAACCTCACTCCTCTGCGGGCTGCGCCTTGCGCGCGCGCTTGCGGCTTCAGTTGCTACGTGTCTCGGTGGTAAAAAAGCTTACCGCCTGTTCGGTTCGTTCGTTCTGGCCGGTTCCCTCGCCGGCAGTCTTGCCGCTCAAACCACCGGTTCGGTCTCCGGTCGGGTGATTGATGCCGCTTCGGGAAAATATCTCGAAGGCGCTGAAGTGACCGTTGCGGGCACCGACCTGCACACGACGACGGCGCGCGAAGGCGTTTACACCCTTACCAATGTACCGGCCGGCGAACAAAAAATATCGGTGACTTATCCCGGACTGGGCGTGCAAGACGCGACTGTGACCGTGACGGCGGGGCAGGCATCCAACGTCGATTTCAAATTCTCCGCCGACGTGGTTACGCTTGAGGCGTTCACCGTTTCCGGTGCTAAACAAGGCACGGCGCAGGCAACGGCCCTCCAGAAAGCGGCGGTCAACATGAAGGTGGTCGCGGCCGGTGACCAATACGGCGATATTGCCGAGGGCAACGCCGCCGAATACTTGAAATTCCTTCCCGGTGTCGGCGTCGACTACAACGCGAACGACGCACGCGCGGTGACCCTGCGCGGCATGTCGACCCAGTTCACCAACGTCAGCATGAACGGCAGTCCGATCGCGAGCGCGACCTCGGGTAATTTGAATCGTCGCTTCGAATTCGAACAACTTTCCATCAACAACGTGGAGCGGATCGAGGTATATAAGACGCTCACGCCGGAATTGCCGGCGACCAGCACGGGCGGTTCCATCAATCTCGTGACGAAAAGCGCCTTCGACCGCGAAGGCAGTCTTTTCACTTACCGCGTGTATGTGCAGGGCATCGATACCGACCTCACCCTCAAGAAGACCCCGGGTTGGGGCCAGGACCTCAACTATAAGATTACCCCGGGCATCGATCTGAATTATGCGACCCACCTGACCAAGAATTTGGGCATCAACATCAGCTACAAACTCTCGCAACTCGTGAACGATTACCCGCGTTCGTCCTATTCGTGGGATTACAATCCGGCCGATGGCGGTACGCCGACCAATCCCGTGCTGACGTCGTGGAATTTGCAAAACGAACAGAAGATCACCAAGCGCCAAGGCAGTTCGATTCAGTTGGATTACAAGCTCGGCGACAGCACCCGTTTCTCGCTGCTCAGCGACTGGACCTACTATAATCTGTATTTCACGGATCGCACGCTCACCGTCAACACTGGCACGTTGCCTGCGCTTTCGACCACTTCAGCGCCCGCGTCCCTCACCACGGTCAACGGCGTGGCGAAGAAAGGCTCGGTCAGCCTCCAGGAAATTTTCCGCAATAAAACGGGTGTGACGTGGGACGTGCCGTTCAGCATGAGCCACGATTTCGCCGATGGCTCCCGCCTCGACGGCACCGCCTACTGGAGCCAGGCGTACAGTCATTATCGCGATACCAACGGGGGATTTTTCTCTGATATTACGATGACGCGTGGTGGGACCAGCCCGCAGACCAACACGGTGGCCGATCCCCTCACGGTGGGTTTCAGCAACATCGGTGGAGTCATCCCGAGCTTCACCGTCACGGATGGCGCCGGCGCGGCGGCCGATCTGAACGACGCCAGCAAGTATCAGGTCACGCAAATCCGCAGCCGTCCGCAAACCGGCGTCGATACCAAGGACGGTGGCGGCCTGTCCTACCAAAAAGACTTCAAGATCCGGATTCCCTTCACGGTCAAAGTTGGCTTCCAGATCGACGATACGACCCGGAATATTGTGGATCCGATCTACAACCGCACTGGAACGTCCGCCGCCACTGGCTTCGGCGGGGCTTCAGCGATTACCGGCAGCACATTGGCTGGCATGACCGATACCGTGTTTGCCACCACCCCGATTGGTTACGGGCTTCCGGCCTACACCTTTCCGAGCGTTTATAAATCGTTCAACCAACTCGGTGGCTTGAACTATCTGCCGTACACGCCGTCGGCCGACATTCGCGCGCGGTTTGAAGAGAGCACGTCGGCGGGTTATGCGCGTTTTGACATCACCCCGATCGACAAGGTATTGGTCGTCGCCGGTGTGCGTTATGAGGACCGGTCCACCGATGCCGTGAACAGCCTGCTCACATTGGCAACCCCCGCCAAGGGCACCTTTAAGGACAGGAGCTGGTTTCCTTCGGCAAATATCAAGTATACGCCAACGAAGAACCTGGTGCTGCGCCTGGGCTATTCGAAATCGATCGGTCTCCCCGACTACAACGATCTTCTGCCCGGACCGGCCACGATCGTGGACCCGGTCGGCGGTGCGCGCGGCAGGATCAACGTGTATAACTCGAACTTGAAAGCCTATCAGGTCGATAACTTCGACGCGGGGATGGACTACTATTTCAATAACTCATCCTTCGTTTCCGTCTCTCTTTTCCACAAGACGCTGAAGAACTACATTATTACCGTGCAGCAGACCCTGACCACCGCAAGCGCCGCGGCCTTGGGGGTTAATCCGAATTCGCTGGGGAGCACGATCGATCAATATGATGTGACGACAAAGTTCAACGTCCCGGAATCAGGCGGCTACAATGGCGTGGAATTCAGCTACGCGCAGAACTTCACGTTCCTGCCCAAACCGTTCAACACGCTTGGACTGCAAGTCAACGGCACGCTGCTGAGTGTTTCCTCGATCAAGAGCAATGCGGTCTTCAATTCCACCGACGCCAACCTGAATGCGGCGACTCTGGATCAGATTAACCAAAACCTGACGCTGGCCTCAGTGAAGCAGGCGCTTAACGTTTCGGTCAACTACAGCATCGGCAAATTCACGTTCACGGCGGAGAGCAACTACACCGGTCGCGTGCTGAAAACCGTCACGCAGAAGACGATTAAATACAGCGACGTGGCGGTTAACCGGTACTTCAACGAGCTCCAGTATCAGGCCGCGCGCGATACCGTCGATCTTCGCATCGATTATAAATACAGCCGCCGGATCACGCCGTATTTCCAGGTGCGGAATATGTTCGGGCGCCCGATTATCTTCGAAACCTCCAATTTGCCGTTTAACCATTCGGAATATGGCGATCCGATCTATGAACTGGGTGTACGCGGTATTTGGTAAAGCAAAGGATTGTTTTATTTGTATATTCGTTTGAGAAAATCAGGTTTAATTCAAAACCGGCCCATCCATCGTTCCCCACGCCGAAATCCACAGTCCGGGTTCCAAGCCCGGACTGTCATTCGTCGTGGTGGTTGCAGGCCCGGAGGACAATTCCCGCTATAAAACTTCATTCATGCATTCCCATCCCGTCAGCAGTTCGCTCGCAATTCCCACGCTGTCCACCGATGAACTTCGGAAGGAGTTTCTCGTAAATGGCCTTTTCCGGGCGGGGGAAGCGAACTTTCGCTACTGGGAAACCGATCGAACCATTTTGGGCGGGATTGTTCCTGCCGGCACCGCGATCCCGCTGCCCAACCCCGCGGAAGTGCGGAGCGCCTGTTTTTTGGAACGGCGTGAGGCTGGTATCATCAATCTCGGTGGCGCCGGCGACATCGTCGTGGACGGCGTCAATTATCCGTTTGAAACGCTCGATACCATTTATCTGGGCCGCGGAGTAAAGGCGGTTTCGTTCTCTTCGCGCTCGAAGGATAAGCCCGCCCATTTTTATTTCCTCTCGTACCCCGCCCATACCACCTATCCGGTCCGGCATTTGCCAATCAGTCAGGCGAAGGGTGATCGTCTGGGTGCGCGGGAGAGCGCCAACGAGCGCACTCTTTACAAGCTCATTCATCCCGCCGCGTTTCCCACCTGCCAGATTGTCATGGGCTTCACGCGGCTCGAACCGGGCAGCGTTTGGAACACCATGCCGGCCCACACCCATTTGCGCCGGTCGGAAGTCTACGTGTACTTCAATCTCCCGGAGGATCAGGCGGTGTTTCATTTCATGGGTCAGCCCCAGGCAACCCGCCATCTCGTGGTGCGGAACCTGGATGCCGTGGTTTCGCCGCCTTGGTCGATTCACAGCGGCGTCGGCACTGCGGCCTACGCTTTTGTTTGGGGCATGGGCGGCGAAAATCAGGAATTTGCCGACATGGACCCCGCTCCCGCCAGCCAACTGCGTTGATTCGTTCCCGTGGCCTCGATTCTCGACAGTTTTCGTCTCGACGGGAAAGTCGCGATTGTGACCGGTGCCTCGCGCGGCCTCGGGGCCGCGATGGCGCAAGGGCTCGCGGAAGCCGGGGCCGACCTGGTGCTGGTTGCCCGTGGAGACATGTCCGTCTTGCAGAAATCCATCGCCGCCTGCGGTCGACGGAGCACAATTGTTTCGGCTGACGTCGGCACGGTCCCCGCTGCCGCCAAAATTGTCGCCGCCGCCTACGAGGCGTTTGGTCGCGCCGACATTCTCGTCAACAATGCCGGTATCATCCGGCGCGCGGGCTTCCTTGAGTTTTCCGAGCAAGACTGGACCGATGTGATGAACGTCAACCTCAATGGCGCGTTCCGGCTCAGCCAGCAGTTTGCCCGCGAAATCGTCCAACGAAAAGGCACCGGAAAGATCGTCAACATCGCCTCGATGCTGTCGTTTCAAGGTGGCTTGCGGGTGGTTTCCTACACGGCGGCGAAAAGCGCGCTCGCCGGGCTGACCCGCGCCATGGCCAATGAACTCGCACCGCTCGGCATCAACGTCAACGCCGTCGCGCCCGGCTATATGGCGACCGACAACACGGAGGCGCTCCGCGCCGACGCGGCCCGCAACAAGGCGATTCTCGAACGCATTCCCGCCGGCCGTTGGGGCACGCCGGCTGATTTGCAGGGCGCGGTAATTTTCCTTTCCTCGCCGGCGTCTGACTACATGCAGGGCCACACCCTTGCGGTCGATGGCGGTTGGCTCGCTCGTTAAACCCGATTCCCCATGATAAATTTGCGCTGTTTATTCCTGTGTCTCTGCTCGTCGGCGGTCGCCGCTGCGGCGGCGGACCACGTGACGATTACGGTCGGCAACGAACTCCCCGATGCCCGGCCATCCGAGGTGATCGCGGTCAAATGGGCCGAGCTCGCAAAAGCGTTGCCCGGTGCCCAACTCCAGCACATCGCCGTCAAGGATGCGGCGGGTCACAGCCTGCCATACCAGGTAATCAACGTGGATCCTGAGGCCAAGGATCCCAAGGATCTCGGCGTCGCTTACGGGGATCTGATTTTCCAGCACAACTTCGCCGCTGGCGAAAAATCCGCCACCTTCACGGTCGAAAGAATCGCGGAAGTCGCGTCGGTTTTCCCGAGCCTCGTTTTCGCGCGTTATGTGCCGGAGCGCCTCGATGACTTTGCGTGGGAAAATGACAAGATCGGTCACCGCACGTACGGACCGGCTCTCGCTGCCCCGCGACCGCCCGGCACCAACAAGGAAGTGCTCGTCACCAGCGGTCTCGATATTTGGTGCAAGCGCGTGAGTTACCCCATTGTTGATCGCTGGTACAATAAAGGACACGATCACTATCACCACGACGAGGGTGAAGGCATGGACATGTATAACGTCGGCACCTCGCGCGGCGCCGGTGGCACCGGCGTTTGGGACGGCAAACAACTTTATGTCGGACGTAATTACCAAAGCTGGAAGGTCATCGCCAATGGCCCCATCCGCGCGATTTTTGAGCTTTCCTACGAAACATGGACGGCCGGCGCACTTACCGTTTCCGAGGTAAAGCGCTTTACCGTCGATGCCGGCCACAACCTCGATGAGATCGACAGCACCTTCACGGCGTGGGTCGGGCCCAAGAATTTTACGGTCGCCATTGGATTGAACAAGGACAGCAGCGACAAAGGACAGAACTCCACGTCCACGGTCGCGAAAAACCAAGCCGAGGGTTGGCTCGCCCAATGGGAAGTGCAGAAAACGCACGGATCGCTCGGTGAGGCCATCGTTGTGCCGGCAAATTTGGACGGTTTTGCCGAGGATGAGGTTAACCAGCTCGTGCTGGCCAGGGTCACGTCGGGCAAGCCACTGCGCTACTACGTCGGGGCCGGTTGGTCGACTGCTGGCGAGTTTACCACGCAGGAATCCTGGAACGCTTATGTTGCGGCCTGCGCCCGCCGCGCCAATTCCCCCCTGAAAATAACCCTTACTCCATGAGTTGCCTCAACCGATTCCTGACTCTCGCCTGCAGCCTGCTTTGTTTAACTCAGGTCACTGCGGCGGATGACGGCGCGGTGCTGGCCTTGATGGAAAAGGCGGCGGATTGGCAGCTGGCCAATCCGAAACCGAAGGAGCAGCCGGATTCGTGGGTTAACGCCACGTTTTACGCCGGCGTGATGGACCTTTCGCTGTACTCGAAGAGCCCCCGCTTTCACGACGCCATGGTGAAAATGGCCGAGGCCAATCACTGGCAACTGGCCGCCCGACCCTATCACGCCGATGACCAGGCGGTCGGACAGACTTATCTGGAGCTGTATTTTCAGGATCACGATCCGAAGATGATCGCTCCGACGCAGGCACGCCTCGACTACATTCTCGCGCATCCGAAAGACGACAATCTCTCGTTCGACAAGGCAAAGAATCCCGATCACCTTGATCGCTGGTCGTGGTGCGACTCCTTGTTCATGGCGCCGCCGGTTTGGGTGCGGATGTGGAAAGCCACCCATAAGACTGCATACCTCAATTTTGCTGTGACGAAATGGTGGGTGACGTCCGATTATCTCTACGACAAGGAGGAACATCTCTTTTACCGTGACAGTACTCTATTCGGAAAAACGGAAAAAAATGGCCGCAAGATTTTCTGGAGCCGGGGCAACGGTTGGGTAATGGCCGGGCTCGCGCGCGTGCTCGAGATTTTGCCGGCGGACCATCCGTCGCGTCCGCGCTTCGAGCAGCAATTTCGCGAACTAGCGGAGAAGATTCTCAGCTGTCAGCAATCCGACGGTTTTTGGCGCTCCAGTTTGCTCGATCCGGAAAACTACAAAATGCAGGAGACGAGCGGCACTGGATTTTACTGCTATGCCCTTGCCTGGGGCATCAACCACGGCTTGCTCGATCGCGTGCGCTACGAACCCGCCACGCGCCGGGCTTGGGCGGCACTTGTCAGTTGCGTGAACCCCGAGGGAAAGCTGACTCATGTTCAACCGATTGGCTTCACGCCGGTGACGTTTGACGCTCAACACACCGAACCGTTCGGCGTTGGGGCCTTTTTGCTCGCAGGCTGCGAGATCAGGCGTCTGTGATCGCTTAACCTCTGCAAATTTTCCCATGTTCAATTCCCTCAAAATCCGGACGACAGTATTTGCGCTGACAGGCGGACTGATGTTGGCCACGGCCGGTGTCCGCGCGGCGGAAAAATTCGATGGCGATATGCCGCTGGACTGGTCGGTGCGGATGGCGAAATCCGAAATGAGCCGTCGCGGCGACACCATGTTCTATCCCAATGCCGGGGCGCGCTGGGATTATACGCGGGGTTTTTTGGCCCAGTCGTTGATCAAGCTCGGCGAGCGCGTGAACGATCCGGCGATGACCACTTTTGGCACGCGTATCGTGGAATCCTTTGTCACGCCTGAAGGCGGCATCGCGACGTACAAGATGCAGGAATACAATATCGATATGCTGCCGCCAGGCCGCGCGTTGATTCTCGCCGACGAACAGCACAAGGACGAAAAAATTGAGAAGGCAATCAAGCTGCTGCGTTCCCAACTGACCGGTCAGCCGCGCACGAGCGACGGCGGTTTCTGGCACAAGCAGCGTTATCCCCACCAGATGTGGCTCGACGGCCTGTTCATGGGGGCGACTTTCTATGCGCAATACGGCCAGGCGTTTCACGAGCCCGCAGCGTTTGACGATGTGGTGAAGCAAATCCTGTTGATGGATCAACACGCCTACGATCCGAAGACCGGCCTGCATTATCATGCGTGGGACGAGACCCACTCGCAGAGCTGGGCGAACAAGCAAACCGGCACGTCGCCGAATTTCTGGGGCCGCGCGGAAGGCTGGTATGCGATGGCGCTGGTCGATTGTCTCGATTACCTCCCCCCAACGCAGCCACACGTCGAAGAAGTCAATGAGATCCTCCGCCGCGTCGCCGACGGCATTGTCCGCTGGCAGGACCCGAAGAGTGGTTTGTGGTGGCAGGTGCTCGATCAGGGCGACCGCAAGGGTAATTATCTCGAAGCGACCGCGTCGTGCATGTTCGTCTACTCGCTCGCGAAAGGCATCAACCGCGGCTATCTCTCCCGTGAAAAATATCTTCCGGCCGTGCTTAAGGGCTACGAGGGGATCCTGCGCGATTTCATCCGGAAAAATCCCGACCACACGCTCACATTGACCCAATGCTGTGAAGTGGCCGGGCTCGGCTTTACCAACTCGAAGGGCAAGCCGCGCGACGGCTCCTTTGAATATTACGTCAGCGAGCCGATCGTCGAAAACGACCTGAAGGGAATTCCCTCGTTCATTCTTGCCGGCATTGAGCTGGATCAGCTGACGTCGACCAAGGACATGCCGTTCGTCGTGCGCGGTTGGGACGCGCTGCCCGCTATGCTCGCCAAAATCAACGCCCCACAATTTCCCGCGCACGATTTCCCCATCACCGATTTTGGCGCGAAGCCCGGTGCCGAGGCCACTACGGCCATCGCGGCCGCGATCGATGCCTGTGCGAAAGCCGGTGGCGGTCGTGTCGTCGTACCCGCGGGCGAGTGGTTGACGGCGGCCATCCGGCTCAAGAGCGGCGTCAACCTGCACGTCAGCGAGGGTGCCACGCTCAAATTCATCTTCGAACCGGAAAAATACCCGGTGGTGTTCACCCGCTGGGAGGGCGTGGAATGTATGAATTACTCCGCATTCATCTACGCGTTCGAACAGGAAAACATCGCGGTGACCGGCAAAGGCACGCTCGACGGCGGGGCGAATTGGGACACATGGTGGGGCTGGAACCGGAAGGGCGACGCGGGTAAGAAACAGAAAATCGCCCGCGACAAGCTCAACGCCATGGGCGAGGAAGGCGTGCCGGTGGAGAAACGGGTGTTCGGCGACGGCGGGTTTCTGCGGCCAAACTTTATCCAGCCCTATCGCTGCAAAAATATTCTCATCGAAGGCGTGACGATCGTTAATTCGCCGATGTGGGAGCTCAACCCCGAGCTTTCGGAAAACATCACGGTGCGCGGTGTCCAGATTCATACCCACGGGCCGAACAACGACGGCTGCGATCCGGAATCATCCCGCGACATCCTGATTGAAAAATGCGTGTTCGACACCGGCGACGACTGCATTGCGATCAAGTCCGGTCGCAACAACGACGGACGTCGCGTCAATGTGCCGAGCGAGAATATCGTGATTCGCGATTGCGTGATGCAGGACGGTCATGGCGGCGTGGTGCTGGGCAGCGAATGCACCGGCGGCATCCGCAACGTGTTGGTCGAGAATTGCCAGATGGACAGCCCCAATCTCGACCGGGCCTTGCGTTTCAAGGACAACGCCGTGCGCGGCGGCACCCTGGAAAATGTTTTCATGCGGCATGTGCGCGTCGGACGGGTGGGCGAGGCGATTCTCACGGTCGATCTGTTGTACGAGGAAGGTGCGAAGGGTTCGTTCAAACCGATCGTGCGCAACGTGGTGCTCGACGACGTCACCAGTTCCGGCAGCCCGCGAGTGTTATACATCCGCGGATTCGAAGGAGCGATCGTCGACAACATCCGGATCAGCAACTCTACTTTCAGCGGCGTCACCGCGACCGACGTGGTCCAGCACGCCGGCACGATTACGTTTCAGAATGTCAGCATAATTCCGGAAAAGATCGCTCCCGGACTGAACAGCCGCCCGGCTGCCAAATAGGCCGGAATCTCCAACCCCACCCAAACTCATGAGTTCCCCCGATCCCTCTGCGAAACCTGCCGGTCGTTATCGTTGGCGCATCCTCACGATGCTTTTTCTGGCGACGACGATCAATTACATGGATCGAAATGTCTTCGGTGTGCTGGCGCCGACTTTGCAGTATAAGGTTTTTCATTGGACCGACAGTGACTTCGCGCTCGTACTCAATGCGTTCAATGTCGCCTATGCCGTGGGCATGGTGCTGATGGGAATGATCATCGATCGTTTTGGCACCAAGATCGGCTACACTTTGGCAATCGCGATTTGGAGCTTGTTCGGCATGTTGACTGCGACGATACGACCGGCATTTGGTCTGGTCGGTTTTTGCGTTGCGCGTTTCGGGCTCGGGTTTGGCGAGTCGGGCAATTTTCCTGCGGCCATCAAGACAGTCGCCGAATGGTTTCCAAAGCGCGAACGGGCCTTCGCCACCGGCATTTTTAATTCCGGTTCCAATGTGGGTGCCATTATCGCCCCGACGGTGATACCGCTCATCGTCCTGCCCGATGGCACGGACTGGCAATGGGCGTTCCTCACCACTGGCATTTTCAGTGCTGTCTGGGTGATCGTCTGGTTCAAGATGTACCGGCGTCCGGAAGTGCATCCGAAGGTGACCGCCGAGGAGCTGGCCTACATCAACAGCGATTCAGTCGCCGAAGTGAGCAACGAGAAGATCCCGTGGGGCAAGGTCGTGAGAGTGAAAGAGACCTGGGCCTTTGCGATCGCCAAGATGACCGATGCGGTCTGGTGGTTTTACTTGTTCTGGTCCGGCAAATATTTCTACGACCAATACGGCCTGAATATCAAAGGCATCGCGCTACCGTTGATCATCATGTATATCATGGCGGACTTTGGCAGCATTTGGGGCGGATGGATGTCCTCGCATCTGATCAAGAAGGGCTGGACTGTGAACCGGGCGCGCAAGACCACGATGTTGATCTGTGCGTTGTTCATCATGCCCGTGATGTTCTCGACCAAATTGCCCACGCAGTTTGAGGTAAATGACCGCTTTTTCGTCCGCATCCAGACCGCCACTTTTGTCACCGAGCAAATCGTGACGGTCGACGGCCGGTCCAAACGTGAGAAGGTGAAGGCTGGCATCCCAGAGGCCAGTCAGGTGGCATTGCGCGCACTTGCCGGCCACACCTACGCCTCGGCCAGGGAATTCTCGGCTGCAGTCGCGAAGGTGCTGCCGGCGGCGGAAGCGAGTCGCGAGGAATTTGCGCTGATTGCCAGTGCCCGTTCCAATAATTCCTACTGGATCGCGGTGCTCCTCATCTCACTGGCCCTGGCCGGCCATCAGGCGTGGTCCGCCAATCTGTTTACGCTGGCCTCGGATGTTTTTCCGAAAAAGGCGACGGCCTCTGTCATCGGTATTGGTGGCATGTCCGGCGCGGTCGTGAACATCATCGCGACCTATTCGCTCGGACAGGTGCTGATGACGAGTGGACCTTCAGGCTATTTCTTCGCGTTCTTCGTCGCTGGCTCCGCCTATCTGGTGTTGCTCGGCGCCGTGCATCTGATGATGCCGAAGCTGACTCCTTTGGACGAAAATCTACGCCCGATCACGGGCTGAGTCATGCATCGGGTATTTTGTCTAAGTCTGGCCGCCGTCCTGTTGCTGCTCGCAACCGGCCCGGCTTCAGCGGCCGTGACCTGGCGCGAGGTGCTGCGGCAACCATCCGAATGGTACGGTAGCGTCGAAGCGGGCGCGATTGCCACGAGCGTTTTGCAGTACCAAACCAAGGAGGGCGGCTGGCCGAAAAACCACGACATGACCGCGCCACCCGACGCGGAGTTTCTGGCTGAAACTAAGTACGATCATCGCGCCGCGACGATCGACAATGACGCGACCAGTACGGAACTCCAGTTTCTCGCTCGCGTCGCCACCGCGCAACACAGCGCGCCATGTCGCGAGGCGGTGATTCGCGGCATCGATTATCTCCTCGCGTCCCAATACGAGAATGGCAGCTGGCCCCAGTATTTTCCGCTGATCCCGGGATACTACACGCACATTACTTATAACGACAATGCGATGGCGAACGTGCTCGTGATCCTGCGCGGCGCCGGTGCCGGGATCGCTCCGTGGCAGTTCGTCGATGCCGATCGTCGGACCAAGGCGACCGATGCGGTCCGACGTGGCATCGCTTGCATTCTACGCACGCAAGTCCGGCAGCACGGCCAATTGACGGTGTGGTGTGCGCAGCACGACGAGAAAACCTTCGCGCCGGCTTGGGCGAGAAATTTCGAGCCGCCCTCGTTGTCCGGTGACGAAAGCGTGGGCGTGGTGCGATTCTTGATGAGTATCGAGCATCCATCGCCAGAGGTGGTTGCTGCCGTCGAAGGCGCGATCGGCTGGTTTCAGAAAGTGGGTATTCACGGTTTGCGCATCGACAATTCGCCGGGAGCAGACGGAAAGAAGGACCGCCATGCTGTGCCGGACCCGACCGCGCCGGTGATTTGGGCACGGTTTTATGAATTGGGCACCGACCGGCCAATCTACATCGGCCGTGATCGAATAATCCGCTACGATTTCAACACCATCGAGCGCGAGCGACGCACAGGTTATGGTTATTTGGGACCGTGGCCCGTGAGATTGCTCGCGCAGGAATATCCCCAATGGCGCAAAATAAATCAGCTCCCATGAATTCAATTATTTGTAGCAACAGGCCTCCGTGCCTGTTGTTCAGGTCGAATCAACAGGCACGGAGGCCTGTTGCCAGGATGACGTTTCGGGTGGCATTACTCGCCATCACGTTCGGAGTGGGCTTTCTGGCCGTATCCGCGTCGCCTGCCGCCTCTCCTCACATCGATGTCACCGTAGCCACTGATGGCAGCGGAAAGTATGCGTCGGTCGAAGAAGCGATTTTCAAGGCCCCGATGCCCGCGAGTCTTACCGCGCCGCCGTGGGTGATCTTCGTTAAGGCGGGCACTTACAAGGAGCGCATTTACGTGCAGCGTGAGCGGGGCAATATTCGCGTCATCGGCGAAGACGCGGCGAAAACCGTCATCACCTACAATCTGAATGCGAACCTTCGCGGGCCCGATGGCAAGATCATCGGCACGTTCCGCACGCCCACCGTGCAGATCGACGGCGACGGCATGGTGTGGGAAAATCTCACCATCGCCAACAGCGCCGGTCCCGTCGGTCAGGCGCTGGCGCTCCGGCTCGATGGTGACCGGATTGCTTTCAAAAAATGCCGCTTGCTCGGCTGGCAGGATACGCTGCTTGTGAATCGCGGCCGGCATTATTTCGAGGACTGTTACATCGAAGGCCACGTGGATTTTATCTTTGGCGGGGCGACCGCATATTTTAATCGCTGCCACATTCACTGTCTCGGCAATGGCTACATCACCGCCGCGTCCACGCCGGCAGGTCAGGCGCACGGTTTTGTTTTCGACGATTGCAAAATCACCGGCGCGGATGGCGTGAAAACCTACCTGGGCCGGCCATGGCGGATTTTTGCCCAGACGGTTTATCTGCGAACGGAAATGTCCGCGGTCGTTCAGCCCGCCGGTTGGAACGATTGGAATAAACCCGAAACCCATCGAACCGCCTTTTATGGCGAGTTTGACAGCACGGGTCCGGGGGCGGCGAAGACCGGGCGCGCGTCATGGTCGCATCAACTCACGGTTGTGGAGGCCGCGGCGCTGACTCCGGCCAAGGTGCTTGCCGGCGCGGACAACTGGAATCCTGTTACACCATGAAAACTGTTTTTCAAATTCTTCTGCCGGTGCTTTTGCCAGCGTGTCTTTGGGCTGCTGATTTAACGACCGCTCCGGCCAAACCGATTCACATTGTGCTCGTGGGCGATTCGACGGTGAACGACCGCACGGGCTGGGGCAGTGGTTTCCGGGAATTCGTCAATGACGGCGCGACGGTCGCCAACACCGCGCAGAACGGACGCAGCTCAAAAAGTTTTCGGGATGAAGGGCATTGGGCCAAGGCGCTCGCCCTCAAAGGTGATTACTACTTGATTCAATTCGGCCACAACGACGAGCCTGGCAAGGGGCCGGCGCGCGAAACCGATCCTGCCACGACTTACACGGAAAACATGTCGCGCTATGTGGATGAAGTGCGCGCAATCGGTGCACAGCCGATCCTCGTGACCTCACTCGTTCGTCGGAATTTCGATCCGGATCATCCCGGAAAGCTCAAGCCGAGCTTGGTTCCCTACGTCGAAGCAGTGAAAAAAATCGCCGCTTCCAAACATGTTCCGCTCATCGACCTGCACGCCGACAGCATCGCGCTGTGCGAGAAGCTCGGACCGGTGGAAACCGCGAAACTAAATCCGATCAAGCCGGACGGCACGCCCGACACGACGCATCTTGAGTCGAGTTCCGGCGGTAATGTCCTGTTCGCCCGCCTCGTTGTTAATGAATTGCGCAAGGTTGTTCCCACGCTCGCGCCGGTGTTGCGTGACAAACCTGTTGCCGGTCCGACCAAAATCACCGACGTGGAATATGGCCAGGCGGGCGGAGAGATTTTGAAGCTCGATGTCAGCATGCCGGAGGGCAAAGGACCGTTTCCCATCGCGATCCTCGTCCACGGCGGTGGCTGGAGCAGCGGCGACAAGAGCGGCAGCGACAAACTGGGCAACAGCGCCGACATCACCCCGTGGTTCGCGCAATTCAGCGCGGCGAAGTTCACTTGGTTTTCGATCAACTATCGCCTCGCACCGAAAAACCGGTGGCCCGCCTGCCTCGACGATGTTGAAACGGCGATACGCTGGGTGAAGGCGCACGCAGCCGACTACAAAGGCGATCCCAAGCGCATTGCGCTGGTCGGACACTCCGCCGGCGGACATCTCGTGTGTCTCGCGGCGACGGTGGTTGACGATAGCATTCGCGTGCAGGCGGTGGTTGGTTTCGCGGCGGTGACCAATCATGAACAGGACCTGCCCGTGCGTGGCGGGCTCAGCACGTCGTTGCAAAATTTACTCGACCGCCCGAAAGCGCTGACGCCGGAATCGCTGGGACTACTGCGCGAAATTTCCCCGCTGAATCATGTGCGTCCGGGCCTGCCACCGTTTCTGTTGATCCAGGGAGATGCAGACAAAACCGTGCCGATCCAGCAATCACTCGACTTCCAGGCAAAACTTAAGGCGAACGGCGTGCGCTGCGATTTGATCGTGATCCCCGGTGCGCCGCATGCATTGGCGACGTGGGAAAAAGCTGCGCCCGATTATCCCACGCGGATGATCGCGTGGTTGAACGATACGCTCGCGGCTCCCGCTGACGGGAAGCGCTGATGGAGCCACGGCGCCCCGCCATGGTCTGTTCAGCCACCGCAGCGAGGTCGCTGCAGCTCTAACCTGGCAGGGGCTGGGATCAGGATTTCTGATCCCCCATTGAGTCGGATGCGCAACAATGCGCGCGTCGATGGTGTTGCTCGCGGCACCGGCGTCCGGACTATCACGGGACAAGGCTCGCCCCTGTCTTTCGCCTCATGAATATGATTCGTTGTCTCCTCGGTCTTGCGCTGTCGGCCGTCCCCGCCGTGGTCGCTGCTGCAGCGCCCGGTGTTTTCAACGTCCGTGATTTCGGCGCCGTCGGCGACGGCACCACGCTTGAAACTGCAGCCATGGCGCGTGCCGTTGCCGCCGCGTCTGCTGTGGGTGGCGGTAACGTGCTCGTGCCGCCAGGCCGTTACCTCACCGGCACGATCGAGCTCAAGAGCCACGTCACCCTTGAGGTTGCGGGCGGAGCCGTCATCCTCGGCAGCGAAAATCCGGCCGACTATCCGGCGACAAAAAGCGTCTGGGGCGATGATCGGGACGTGATGGCGCCGCTCATCTACGCGGCCGACGCCGAGAACGTCACCGTCACCGGTCGCGGCACGATCGATGGCCAGGGCGCGATTTGGTGGCGACGCGTGCGGCTTAACGATCCGAAGAAATTTCCGCCGGGCCCGCAGACCGATGCCGAACGCGCCGAGGCCGCCAAGCTAGCGCACGGCCGGCCGCAGCTGATGAGTTTCGTCCGCTGCAAGGACGTCGTGCTCGAGCACGTCAATCTTGTCAACTCCGCCTCATGGCATGTGCACCCATTGCTCTGCGACAACGTCCGGATCGACGGTGTCACCGTCACTGCGCCCGCGACGATGGCGCACAACACTGACGGCATCAACCCGGAGTCCTGCCGCAATGTCCAAATCATCAACTGTCGTATCTCCACTGGCGACGACTGCGTGACGCTCAAGTCCGGACGTGATGAGCGCGGCCGCAAGATGGGCCGGCCCGACGAAAACATCACAATTGCCAATTGCGTGATGGGACGCGGGCACGGTGGCGTGACGATCGGGAGTGAGATGTCCGGTGGCGTGCGCAATGTCGTCGTCACCAACTGTGTCTTTGAGAAAACCGACATCGGCCTCCGCATCAAGTCGCAGCGCGGCCGCGGGGGCGTTGTCGAGGGCCTGAGCGTCTCAAACATTGTCATGGTCGACGTGCCGTCGCCGTTCACGATCACGACGTTTTACGCTGGCGCCGACCGGCCCGACGCCGTGTATCCAGTCGATGAGGGCACCCCGCGCTTTCGGGATTTCCATTTCAGCCACATTACCGCCCGCGGCGCAAAGACCGCCGGCTCGATCACCGGGCTGCGCGAACAACCGGTTGAAAACATCACCTTCACCGATGTGCAGATCGAATCCCAGGCCGGCTTCACCGTGACAAACGCCCGTGACATTGTGTTTCACGACGTGCGCATCGACACCGCGCGCGGTCCGGCGCTCATCACAAAGAACAGTCAGGCCGTTGACACCATCCGGCTCACGACTGCGCTGCCACATCCGGACGCTCCGCTCGTGCGGGATGCCACCGTGCCTTGAAGCGAGGCGGCGTTTTCCTGATACTCCTTTCCACTCCGGCTTTGCGTGTCCGATATCAGACGTGGACGACCAAATGGTTGAAGGACACGTTCGCGGCTTCCGCTAACGGGAGGAACCGATGGAGCCACGGTGCCCCGCCGTGGTTCGTTCGTTCAACTACCGCAGCGAGGTCGCTGCGGCTCCATTTCTATACTGCGAGGTTTCGAGGGACAGTCGCGGGCGGTTCTAACGCGCGAGCGCAGGGTTGAGGCGGATCGCCTCCTGGTAATGTTGATCGGCCTCCCCGGTGCGTCCAAGTGCGCGGAGAGCGAGCGCAAGTTGCAGATGGGCGAGCGCGTAATTCACGTCGAGCGCCAGCGCCCGCTCCAGATGCGGGACCGCGTCAACGGGGCGGTTGAGGTGCAGCAATGTCGCGCCGGCGAAATATTCGGCCGGCGCGTAATTTGGATCGAGCTCGGCTGCGCGGGCAAAGTGTGGCAAAGCATCGGCTGCGCGGTCGTTCATCATCAGCGTGAGACCCCACTTGAATTCCATGTCGGCCAGATTGGGTTGCTGCCGATTAGCCAGTTCGAACTGTTTGAGCGCCGCAGTCCCATGTCCGCTGTTGGCCAGGGCCCAGCCGAGGTTCACTCGCGCGAGCGTCAGATTGGGATCGATCTCCAACGCCCGCTGGAAAGCGGATTGGCCTGCATCGGTTTGACCGAGCGCCATCAGGCTTGCCCCGAGGGTATTGTACGCCGTCGCAAATTGCGGTTTAAGCCGAACCGCCTGTTCAAGCAACGGTCGCGCCTCTCCGGGTCGCCCGAGCCGATTGAGCACGTTGCCGAGGCTGTTAAGGATGTCGGGATTATCCGGCTTTAGCTCCAGTGCTTGTCGCAAATGGAGCAGGCTTTCCTCCGTCTGCCCGGCTTCGTCCAAGGCTGTACCGAGATTGAGGTGGGCCGTCCAGCTACCGGGATTGCGCGCGAGCGTTCCTTCATAGAGCGAGAACACGTCGCGATACATGCCGCTCTGTCGCCAGGTGAGGCCGCCGAGGAGCAGGAGAACGCTGGCGGCGACGATCGGTCCGCTCGAACGAGGCCAGTTAAGGAGCACGAATCCGCGCATCGCCGCGGCCGTGAGAAACGCGAGCATCCCAAGGCTCGCCAGATATTGGAAGTGGTCCGCCACATAGGAAAACACAAATGGATAAACGTTCACGAAGCCGAGCACAGGCACCAGCGTGCCGCCGAATAGCAGCGCGGCAGCAAGCGGCCCGCGATTACGCCGGCTCCGCCACGCTGCGACGGCGAGCGTCGTCAGCGTCGCGATGGGAAAAAGCCATTGCCACGCGACGCCGGCGTCGATCGTCCACTGCGGGTAAAAAAAAGTCAGGCCGGCCGGCCACATTAGTTTGCCGAGATAGAACCAGACGACGCGCCCGGCGAGTAGACCTCGCCCAACTGCATTCAAAGTGAATGCGTCGCCGCTTGCGCCGATCTGGACAGTCTCCAGCCAGGACGTGCCGACGCCGGCCGCGATGCCGAGCAACAACCACGGCAGCAACGGCAGCACATCACCGCGCCACGAGAGGCGGCCGCGTCGCCACCAAGCGAGGACGAGTAACGCCGCCGGCAAGGTCGCGGTGACGGATTTCGTCAGCAGCGCCGCGACAAACCAAAGCGTCGCGACGGCATAGCGCGCTGGGCAGTGATCGTCTTCAAATCGCAGCCAGGCGAGCGCCGCGGCGAGATAGAAGACGGTCGAAAGCGTGTTTTTCTGTTCTGCAATCCACGCGACCGACTCGACGCATACCGGATGCAGCGCGAATACGAGAGCGGCCAACACGGCGCCGGGAATGGCCAAGCGCCGGAGGATCACGACCAGCAGACACGCCGACGTGACGTGCCAGATCACGTTAATCAAGTGGTAGCCGACGGTGGCATCGCCCCAGAGCCGATGCTCGATCCAGAACGCAGAGTGGAGGAGCGGATAATATTGCTGAGTCGCTCCGAGTTCGAACCAGATGCGAAAGAGGCCTGACCATGACTGGAGCGCTGTCGAAGTGACGTGGCCCGCGTCGTCCCACAGCAAACTGCCTTGAAGCGCCGGAAAGTAGGCGATGAGAGTCACGGTCAGCACCAGTGCAAACACCATTCCCATCGGCCAGCGACCCGATTCCGGGGCGGACGTGGGCGCGGAAACCGCACGGGACAAAGCTGGGCCAGTCGTTCGCTTCATTGTGACGAAACACCGAACCAGTCACCCCATTTCCGGGCAAGCCGTTTGCTAAGAAAATGCGGACACCATGGCGAAATTATCATTTCGAAAACCGTCGACCGAAAAAAGGGCCGTCCTCCTTAGGACGGCCCCATGACTTCAGCGATTGTGGTTCCCTAATACCCCTGAAGAAATTCCGGACAACGCGCTCAGAGATCGAACGACGCGCTGAGAATAAACTGTCGCGGATCGACGATGCGGTAGGCGAGTCCTGTGCCATCGGGGAAGGCCGACGTCATTTGCAAGCGATCGCCGCCTTCCTGCAGGTTCTTCACGTTGAGTTGGAAGGTGGCTCCGACCTTGTCGTGGAAGAGCTTGGTCTTATAACTGACGAACAGGTCGACGTAGGTCTGCGCCGGGGTGTAAATCGGCCGGTTCGGATCGAGTTGGGTGACTTGGGCGGGGAGCGATTGCAGGCCATAGTAGCCGATCGCGGCCTGGTCGATCCAGCGCACGGAGGCGCCGACACTGATGTTCTTGAGGATCTTGTTATCCGAGATGCCGGCTAGCTGATACTTCGTGTTGAATTTGAACACGTATTCAGGCAGCTGCGGACGCGGCTTGCCGATCGTCTGGGTGAACACATTGAGCGGGGCCTGCACGTTGACGGCGTAGTTCGTCGCGGCCGAGTTGGTCGAGTTGTAGGTATAGGGGGCGCTGGAAAACGGTGAACCCAGGATATTCCACCAAAGCAGATTGCCGTCCGCCGCATGGGGCAGGGTGCTGCCATACGCAGGATTCCCGACTGTGTTAACATTGAAGCGCGGGTCTTCAATCTTGGTCCAGATCGGCATGCGCTCGGCGATCCAGTCCGTGACGGAGGTGCCGACTCTGGCGTTGATCGACTGGGTCTTGGTGGCCGAGGCGCTGACCGTCCAATAGTGGGAGGGGTTGAAGTTGATCTCCAGCTCGTCGCCCTTCGCGATAATATCCTGGGCGGTGGCGAGGGATCCAGCGTTGTTGGCGTTGGACAACGCATTGATTTGCGACCCCGTATACCCAATCGCCTTGGCGATGGTATCCTGCTGGGCAGCGCTCAACGAAGCGAAGGTCACGCCGTTCCCGTAGGTCCATTGGGTGGCCTGACTCAGCAGGTTCCAAGCATCGGCGGACACGACTCCGTCCAGACGCAATACGCGCTGGGCCATGGTGCCGACATCGCCGTTGCGGGCGTTGAACTGCTCGGTGTTGAAATGGGTATAGCGCAGGGTCAGTTTATTATCGAGGGTGGTCATCCAGAATCCGATATCCTTACTGGAGCCGGTCTGATTGGGCAGCACGTGCTGCTCCAGGTCGATGGCCGGCGGTGCCGGGATGAAATTGTCCGACTTGTTGTAAGTGATGCCCAAGTCGCGGATCGCCTGGCCGAAGAACCGGCCGATCGCGCTGCTCTGATTCGACCAAGTGTTCATGAACTTGAGATCGCGGAAGGGGCGCAGCACCACCGAAGCTGATTTGGTCTGGCCTTCGGCGCGGCTCCAGCCGGGCAACATGACTTGGGAGGCCGTGTAGTCATAGGCGGTGAGGTCCGGGGTGAGAATGACGTTGCCGGCGTTGGTGGCAAAAATTGTGTCCTGCCGCAGGCCGAAGGTGGTCACAAGCTTGCCGTCGAGGAAAGTGCTTTGGAGCACCGCTCCGATCGTCTTGATGATTTGGTCCTTGTTGTTGATGGAGCCCGCTGAATCCGGGCTCGGGGTCCAGCCGACCGTCGTCGGGAGATCGGTAAATTGGCCGAGGGCGGCGCTGGTGCTGCTGGCACTACTGCCGCCCCACAGGAAGGGAATCGTGGTACCGGTCGGGAAGAGGCTCGGCCCGTACTGCACCGGACCACCGGGTGTGCTCCCGACGTAGTATTCCTCGTAGATGCGCCCAGCGTTGCCGGCGGTTACCGGATAGGAGTTGCCGGTATTGGTGCGGCTGGCCAGCGGTGAGCCGGCGGCGGCGGCGGCCTGCTCCCAAGCCTCGTTGGTGGACGTGGCGGTATGGCGGTAGGAATATAAATACTGTCGCTGATCCTTATACTCATCGTAACCGAGGAGCTGCTGGGTCCCGAGCCACTTCATGAGCCCCTTCGCCTGCGAAAGATCAAGCCGGTAGGCGAGCTGGGCCCGGGTCGTATTCCAAAGCTCGGGTGCCTCCTGCAGATAAGGCTCGTTGCTCTTCACGTACGGTAGGCCGAAGTAAGGATTCGGGGTGCCATCGAGATTGACGAGGTTGGGGTTGGCGAAGAGCGCACCGTTGATGCCGTTTACGCTCGCCGGCCCCGTGGGCAGGTTCAGGATACGTTTGGCATCCTCGCGCATGAAGGTGATCTGGGCAGCTAATGTCTGCGTCGGCGTGGAGAGGAAGATCTGGTCGAGCTGGGCGACGTAAGTTTTCACGTTATCCCACTGTTTGTTCGCGGCATTCAGATTGATGCTGCCGTAGTCGTAGACCGACTTGTCGGAGACTGCTGGAACCGAGGCGAAGAGGGGCTGCGTGCTGCCAAACGTGCCATAGGTGTTGGGCGCGGCCGTTTGCAATAGAGTGACCAAGTTGGGTAACTTGCTGTTGGTCGGCCCGACGAGCGGACTCGTGAGGGAGCTGACACTCGGGGTTGTCCAATATGGGCTCAGGCCCGACGAATCGCCGGGAACATAGAAATAGGAGCGCGCGTCGGCCGCTTGGAAATAAGGCGGCAGCGTCGTGAACGGCGTGGTGGAGCCGGCGACCATGGTCGGAACGCCGGCGACCACGGCACCCTGGCCATAGGTCACACCGCCGACGGTGACCAAGCGGGTGAGGGGATTCCACCCGGGACTTCCGGCTTTGAGCCACGGGGTGATGTAATCACGTGGCGTCGTGTAGTTGGGCCGCTGGGCCGCGTCATTGTATCCGAAATAGGAGACCGATATGGTCGTATACTTGAACGGCTGTGCCTTGATCTGCAGGCTGGTGCGGCGACTGTCCTCCCCGGAGGGTTTGCGGACGAAGCCAGTGTGCTCGTACGCCTGACTCGCGCGCACGGCCAGCTTGCCTTTCAGGATCTCGCGATTCACGTCGAGCGTGGTGCGCCAGCCGCCGTAGCTGTCTGCCCGGGTCGTTAGCTGGGTGAAATCACGGGTCAGATTAGCGGTGGCCGGTACCTGATTCACCGTGCCGGACGGGTTGCCCAACCCGAAGAGGCTGGCATTCGGCCCACGGCTCAATTCGAGCGAGTCAATCCAGAGTGGATCAATGGGCACGCGTCCCGTCGTCGGAATATTGCCAAACGCGATGTTGGCGTTGCCGATGCCGCGGATGCGGTTCGCATTGTTCGGATCGAAGCTCACGTTGTCCGTCACCGCGCCGGTGCGATCGAGGACGAAGTTGGAGTAAGAGCCGGTGCCTTCCGTGCCCGCCATCTGGTCGAACACGTCGTTGATGTCGAGCAGTCCGAAGTCGGTCATCTGCGTCTTGGTCATCACGGTGATCGACTGGCCCAAATCCTCGATCTTCGAGTTGAGCCGCGTGCCGGACATCGTGTTGGACTGGAAATACCCGTTCGTGTTGGACGTGACCTCGAACGGGGAAAGCTGCACGACGTCGGCCGTCGATTCCTTGGCCGGTTCGGCGGCCGTTGTTCCCGGGGCGGGTTGCGGGGTTGTTTGGGCGAACGCCGGGGTGTGGACGACGAATGCGAGCAAGGCGAGCGGCGGAAGCAGTCGGGCGAGCCGTCGCGGGGTTGGGTCTTGATGGTGGTTCCTGATCATAATGATGGGGGTGCAGCGGTGGAATGCGGCAGGTGCCGCACGAAAGTGCGCTTATCGCGGGGAAACTGAAAACGGGAAGGGGGAGGGGGAACTAACTTGACGGAATTGCTGAGCCGCCGAGTTATCCGGGAATCGGTCCGGCCCGCCAAGTGCGCCAATGCGCGCATTGTTGACTGAAAGCGTGCCCCCGTTGGCGGCCGCTTAACGAATGATGAGGGCGTCCGCCTGAACTTCCTTTCCGATCACGGATTTGAACACCGTCGAATCGAGGCCGCCCCGCTCAACGTAAACGGCACTGGAATCCTTGCCGCTGAGTTTTAGAAACACTGCGTCGTGCTCCGGAGGAATGGTTGCGCCACGAATGGTCACAAACGAAGCCTGATTGAGCTCAAACACCGGACCTTGCTCCGGCGTCACATTTACGTTCGCAAAAGCAAGACCCTTGACGTCGGTGGCGATGATCCCCCGATGCGACGTAATGTTAAGATGATCGAAGCTGACGGCTTCGATCGGAGAATCGGGCAGACCTTGCAGCAGAACGGCGGCGGTTGCCCCGCGGCCGCTGAGGTTGCGAAAGTGAAAATTGCGAAAGCGCGGCGGGCGTTCGGTGGCCGTTTGGTTGCGATCGGCCCCGTAACCCATGTTCATGATCACCACCTCGTGTTTCAGATCCCGCACCGTGAGGTTTTCCGCCCACACATTTTCCACGATGCCGCCGCGACCACGTTTGGACTTGATGCGCACCGCGCGGTCGGTGCCCTCGAAGTTGCAGTCGTGCACATACACGTTGCGCACGTCGCCCGACGTTTCGCTGCCGATGACCAGACCGCCATGGCCGCGTTTGCTGGAACACCATCGCATCACGAGATTTTCCATCGGACGCGCCACGCGCCAGCCGTCCTCGTTATAACCGGATTTCAAGACCACGCAGTCGTCACCAGTGTCGAAGGTGCAGTGTTCGATCAGGACATTCCGGCACGAGTCGGGATCGATGCCGTCGTTGTTTGGTCCGTCCGTGATCACGCTGACGCGGCGGATGAGGACGTTTTCGCAATACACCGGCTGAATCGTCCAGTTCGCGCCGTTGCCGATCGTGAAACCTTCCAGCAACACGTGCCGACAATTCATGAGCACGACGAAGTTCGGCCGGATCGCCGCTTCCGGCGTCCCAAAAATGCGCTGCTCCACTGGAATACCCTGGAGAGCGAGTTTGAAAATTTCGCTGGTTTCATGCTTCTGCCACGATCGCCAGGCGGCGGCATTGCCGTTGAGACGGCCCGGGCCGGTGATGGCGACATCCACGCAATCGCGGGCGTAAATGAACGGAGAGTAGTTGTAGAGCTCGACGCCGCCGACACGCACCAGCACGACCGGCATATAGTCCTCGGGATGATCGCTGAAAATGACCTCGGCGCCCTCCGCGAGATGCAGGTCGATCTTGCTGCGCAGATGGATTGGCCCACTGAACCACCGACCCGCCGGCACGAGCACGCGGCCACCGCCAGCGTCGGCGCAAGCCGCGATTGCTCGCTCGATCGCCGCGGTGTTTTTTGTGCTGCCGTCGGCAACGGCGCCGTAGTCGCGAATATTAAAAACGCGGTCAGGAAATGTGGGCCGCGAGAATTGAGGTATGGGGAACGGGGCCCGGACCGGCGCGATGGGATCGTTGTCGACAGCGGCGGCTGCGATTGCGGACCAGCCGGTTACACAGGCGAAAAGGCCGAGGCACACGATCAATGGCAGGCGGGGAAAATTCCTGGCGGCGACAAAAGCCATCCCCGACAATTACGGCGCGATTGGGCCGGCTGGCAATCGTCCAGCCGCGCGCATTGTTGACGCCCCGCCGCTCCTGCGCCGAAGACTCAACGGCTTATCGGAACCTCTTGCCGGCCGGGATGAGTTTGATTCGGACGGGCAGCGTTCGCCCTTCATGCCACGCTCCGGTGAGCAAAATTTCGTATTGATCGTCGGGAATGCCGGTTTCGTTGCGGTGCATCAGGCCGATCAGCATTTCCACCGCGAGTGCGCCAATTTTCGCAGGATCGTAATAAACTCCGGAGCATCCAAATTTCGGATTGTCCTCCAGTTCAACCAGGCCGACGTCGCGCGGGATTTCACGACCCATCGCGCGCAGCCAATCGACGACGGGTTTGGCATGGTTGACGATCAAGGCATCCGGGCGCTCCTGTTGAAACCACGCGGAAAATGTTTCCGCAGTAGCCGGAACGCCGGGGCAGATGGATAACCGGTCCGACTTTGGGTATTGCATTTGCTGACCCAGATAAGCGCTCAACCAACGGTCGCCTACACGCGGGCTGTCATTGGCCTCGGAAAACGCAAATCCGATCCGGCGGTAGCCGCGCATCCTGCATTGCTGCATCGCCTGCCACGCGGTGTCGAAATGGTTTTCCGTTACGTGATGCAACAACGGTGAACGGAGCGTCATGCCCAGCGCCACGCACGAAAAGCGTTCCCAGATCAGGTTCAGCGAACCATTGCCGGGCGGCAGCCGGCCAATTACAAGTCCGTGAATTCCGCGCACGGTAAGAATATTGCAGAACCGTTCCGCCGTCATCCCGGGTTCGGCCAGCCAGAAATGCTCCAGCCGGTAACCGAAATCGGTCGCACGCTCAGCTGCGCCGGGAAAAAAATCCGGCCGGTCATGATGCTCGGGGCGCCAGCCGTATCGCGTCGGATAGTTGGTCACGTACGCGAGTGTGAGATGCTTGACCGCCTGGCCGGAGCGCCGCGATTGCATCAGCGCGGACACCAGCGGATTGATGCGATAACCCAGCCGTTGCGCCAGGGTCTGGATCTTTCGTCGCACCGATTCGGAAATCCGGGGATGATCGCGGAGCGCCAGCGAAACCGTCGAACGATGGACGCCCGCGCGATTGGCGACATCCTGCAAGGTGGTTTTGACGGGCATGACGGAGGGAACGGGGATGGCCAGACTCGGAAATGCGCAACAATGCGCGCAGTAGGGGTATTGTCGCTTCTTTCGGGGTTTGCCAGCAACAAAGCGATCTTCACCCTGCCACGGGGCCCGGGCCTCGCTCTACCCCATGCGCACTTCCTCCTCCACCAACGCTCCCGCGGAACCGGCGCGATCTCCGATGAATCCCGGCGGGCATTATCGGTGGGTGATTTGCGGCCTGTTGTTTTTCTCGGTCGCGGTGAACTACATCGACCGGCTGGTCATTGGTATTTTGAAGGAGCCGTTGAGCGTAAAGCTCGGCTGGACCGAAGCGGACTATGGCCATATCGCCGCGGGTTTTTCGTTCGCTTATGCGTTTGGCTACCTTTTTGGCGGACGGCTGATGGATCGATGGGGCGTGAAAAAGGGGCTGCCAATTTTTGTTTTCAGCTGGAGCGTGTCCGCGATCGCGCACGGGCTTTGTGGACTCATCGGGGTGGAGGAACAATTCCGGTTGAGTTATCCGTGGTTTTCCTGGACGGAAAAAGGCGTCGTCTGGATCGCGTTCGCCGCGCCGCTAACCGTCATAGGCTTCCTGGTTGCGCGCATCATGCTCGGATTGACGGAAGGCGGTAATTTTCCCGGGGCGATCAAAACGGTGGCCGAATGGTTTCCGGTGCGGGAACGGGCGCTTGCGACCGGCTGGTTCAATGCCGGCAGCAATGTCGGGGCGGTCCTCTGCCCGCTTTTTGTGAAGTGGATGTACGATCACTGGGGTTGGGAGTCCACTTTCTACGCGACCGGCTGCCTTGGTTTGCTGTGGGTCGCGGCATGGCTCTGGATCTATGATTCTCCGGAGCACCATCGGCGGCTGGGTGCCGCGGAACTGGCGTACATCAAAGAAGATCAGGCGGCGGTGACGACGGAGGAGCGCCCGGCCGGAGTGCCGTTGATGACGCTGCTCCGTTACCGCGCCGTCTGGGCCTATTTGCTCGCGAGCATTTTTGCCGGACCGGCGTGGGGCTTTTATCAATTTTTCCTGCCGGACTTTCTCCAGAAGACCTTTCACCTCGATCTGACGGCGATGGCGTGGTGGACGAGTGCCTTCTTTTTTATCGCGGCAATTGGTGGCGTGGCCGGTGGCTGGCTGGCGGGTTGGTTGCTGGGCCGCGGCTGGACGGTGAATGGCGCGCGCAAAATTTCCATGCTGGTTTGCGCGCTCGCGGTCGTCCCGGTGTTTTTTGCCCCGTTCGTCGGGCGTGTCTGGCTGGCCGTCGTGATCGTGGGACTGGCGGGTTCCGCGCATCAAGGCTGGTCGGCCAATCTTTTCAGCATCGTGGGCGATACGATGCCACGGCAAACCATCAGTTCCGTGGTCGGGCTCGGAGGCTTCGTGGCGTACTTCACTGGCGGCTTCGTCAATGAATTCACCGGCCAGATTCTGCAAAGGACGGGGAGTTACGTTGCGGTTTTCGCCTATTTTTCCGGAATGTATGTGCTCTCGCTTTTGCTCATCCAGGTCCTGGTGCCGCAGATCGGCCGAAAAGAAACAGCTTGAAACCACTACGGTACATGAGTCCGGATTTTTTCCCATTTTACCATGATTTTCCGACCACGTTTGCGCGGCTGGCTGGCGCTCGTATCTCTGATGTGCGCTAACATGCTCGATGCGCAATCAACCCTCCCGTTGCCGGCTGTGGCCTGGCAACCTGATCGCTTGGACGGCACGTATAAAAATCCGGTGCTGCACGCCGACTATTCGGATCCCGACGTCGTACGCGTGGGGGATGATTACTGGCTGGTCAGCTCGAGTTTCAGCCAGGCGCCGGGATTGCCGATCCTTCATTCGCGGGACTTGGTAAACTGGGAATTGGTCGGACACGCGTTGCCGCGGTTGATGCCGGAAAATGTTTTCAACACACCCCAGCACGGCAAGGGCGTTTGGGCGCCGTCGATCCGGTTTCACGCTGGCAAATACTGGATTTATTATCCCGATCCGGATTTCGGAATTTATCTGGTGACCGCCACCGATCCGCGGGGGCCATGGAGTGCGCCTGTGCTGGTGAAGGGCGGTCGGGGCATCATCGATCCGTGTCCATTCTGGGATGACGATGGCCGCGTTTACCTGATTCACGGTTGGGCCGCCAGTCGCGCCAATATCAAGAATGTGCTCACGCTCCACGAGCTGGATGCCAGTGGAACCAAGATCATCGACGACTTTGGTTTCGTCATCAACGGCGACAAACTGCCGGGCTATACGACGCTGGAGGGTCCGAAGCTCTACAAGCGCAACGGTTGGTATTACGTTTTTGCGCCGGCGGGCGGAGTGGCGCCGGGTTGGCAATCGGTCTTCCGTTCGCGCAACATTCGCGGGCCCTACGAGGACCGCATTGTACTTGCGCAAGGTGACTCGCCCGTCAACGGCCCGCACCAAGGCGCGCTCGTTGACACGCCAGCAGGTGAATGGTGGTTCCTGCATTTCCAGGACAAAGACGCGTACGGCCGGGTGGTTCATTTGGAACCCGTGGCCTGGCACGACGACTGGCCTTTCATCGGCACCAGTGCCACGACCGGTGCGAAAAAAGGTGAACCGGTGTTGACGAATAAAAAGCCGGCTTTGCCAACGCAATCTGTCGTCTCGCCCGCTACGAGTGATTCGTTCGATTCACAGGTGCTTGGCCTCCAATGGCAGTGGCAGGCCAATCCGCGGGCGGATTGGCTTTCCTTCAGCGTTCGTCCGGGATTTTTGCGATTATTCGCCCAAGCCGAGCCTAAACCGGACAATCTTTACGATGCGCCATTTTTGTTGATGCAGAAATTTCCCGCCCTGGAATTCACCGCGACGGCCAAACTTGAATTGGGTGCCTTTGCCGACGGCGACAGCGCCGGCCTGATTGTTTTCGGCTACGACTACGCCTGGGTTGGACTCCGGCGGATCAAGTCCCAAGTCTCAGTCGTTCTTGCGGTCCGACGTGAGGCGGCAAAGGGCGAGCCCGAGAAATTGATCGTGTCCCAACCGACGTCCGCGCCGCCCCGTTACTTTCGCGTGACGGTTCGCGAGGGGGGACAATGCCATTTCAGTTTCAGCATCGACGGGAAGAATTTCAGTCCGATCGGCGAAGATGGATTCACGGCAACGGTTGGTCGGTGGGTTGGAGCCAAGGTTGGCCTCTTTGCGACTGGCGCTCCACGAGCCTTCGCGGATTTCGATTCGTTTGAGGTCGCGCCGGTGCAGCCTTGAGCGCGGGTGTAGTCGTGGGTCGTCCGTCTACCCGTCGCAGCGGGGTCGATGCGGCTCCATTTACGCTGCGGCTTTTGTCGGAGGTTGAATTGCGCGCTCATGAACGAGCAGTTTCTCTTTGATATCTTCGCCAAAAGCAAAGCCGGTCAGCGAACCGTTGGCGCCGATCACGCGGTGACACGGCACAATCAGACAAATGGGATTCGTGGCATTCGCGCGACCCACGGCGCGGGCGGCACCGGCACGTTTCAAGATCGCAGCCAACTCTCCGTAAGAACGTGTCTCCCCGAATGGAATTTGTTGCAACGCGGTCCACACGCTTCGTTGAAAAACGGTGCCTTCCGGATCGAGTGGAAGATCGAACGATTTTCTTTTGCCGGCAAAATAGTCGAAAACTTGCTGGCGCACGCGGCG
Source organism: Lacunisphaera sp. (assembly GCA_036499685.1). Classification (GTDB taxonomy): domain Bacteria; phylum Verrucomicrobiota; class Verrucomicrobiia; order Opitutales; family Opitutaceae; genus Lacunisphaera. The sequence continues at coordinate 36,918 of DASYDH010000060.1, forward strand.
GGTTTTGGATTCGTCGTGGACCAGCAAATGCCCTGGTTTTATTCTGCCCAAAAGATTTTTTCTGCCACCGAACGCGGTGGCAATGAGCGCTCCTGCATCGTTGACGGTGACGGAAAAATTGCCGGTGGGGGTGGAAAACGTATCGTAGTAATAAGTCATGGGATTGGATGGTTGAATTGCCAGAGATGGGTGGTCGCGAGGCTGCGATGGGGGGAGAAAACCGTCATGAGTCGCTTGGTGGCGTCAATGTCGGGACGCTCGTCGAGCTTGAGCAGGGCGAGAAGCCCGCTCGTCACGCCGGTGTCGCCGAGCGGCACGCAATCCGGAAAACCCAGGGCGCGCATCATGATGTAGTTCACCGACCACGGCCCGAGTCCGCGAATGGCGAGCAGCGTGCGTTCGGCGCGAGTGGCGGACATGTGCCGGAGGGCGTTGAGTTCCAGTTTTCCGTCCACAATCAAACGCGAGGCCGCGATCACGTAGTCTGCTTTTGAGCGGGAAAATTGGAGCGGAAGCAAGTCGTCGAGGTTAAGCGCGGCCACGGCTTGCGGGGTGGGCGGAGCGTAGAGTCCGTTACCCAGAGCGATGCCGGCGCGCTCGACCAACCGGCGGCGGAGCAGACAGGCGAAAGCGAAGTTGATCTGCTGGCCAATGATCGACCACAGCAATCCCTCATAAACGGAATGCGTCTGGCTGATGCGCAATTCGTTTCTGCCAGCAGTGAGGCGGGTGAGTCCGAGCCGTTTGGCGAGTCGCGCAAAGGCCGCCGCGTCCTGATCGAGTCCGAGCAATCCGACCGCAATGGCGTGGGCTTCGAATGACGACGGGAGGATCGTCCGCCGGTTGCCTTTGTTTGTCGATGACGTCGGCGGCGCGTTGATCTCCACCTGGACCGACTTCGGCTCCAACTTCATGGTTAGGATTGCCGGTCCGGTGCTGAGCAAGACCACGGAGGTATAAAGGTCGTGCTCTAATCGCTCCGTCAGACTGTGAATATCGCGGCTGAGCGCACGACGCAGATAACCCAGCGAATAGCCGGCGGGCAGGGCGAGGTCGAAGTTTTTTTCTTCAGACAGCTCGCGATAAGCGGCGGGGGTCAGCCCATTGAATTTTCGAAAGTGTTCGTGAAACACTGACAGTGATTCGAAGCCAACTTCACCCGCAATGGCTGCCAGTCCCTGCTTGCCCTCGATTAATATTTTTTTCGCGGCTTCGAGTCGCGCCCGCAATAGCAAGTCGGCGGGAGTCGTGTGGTAGTGCAGACGGAACAATTCGAACACTCGCGTCGCGCCGAAACCGGACCGACGCACGACGGCGCGCACGTCGGGAAATGTTGCGGGATTCGCGCGGATTTCCGCCACCACGGTTTCGACGGTCTCAAGCACCGGGTCGGCGCCGCGCGCAAAATCGTCGGGGTGACATTTTTTGCAGGCACGCAATCCTGTCGCCCGTGCGGCCTCGGCCGTGGGAAAGAATTTCACGTTTTCCGCTTTGGGCTTCCGGGCCCGGCATGACGGCAGGCAATAGATTCCCGTCGAAGTTACGCCGACGAAAAAACGCCCGTTGAAACTGGCGTCGCTCGCCAGCAGCCGCTCATACATCTGGGCATCGGTCATTCTCATCGGCTTACCTTAGCACAATCGCCGCACTCCGTCGTCCGGATAATTTCGCTGCAATCGGCGGTGGCGCGAGCCAACTGGCGACGATTCTCCGATCGCATCCCGGATTTTGAAAACTTGCCTTGAATTCGGTGTCGCATCTGATGTTGGCGTGTGCTCCCACGGCATGAGGCGTTTATCGCTCCTTTTCTTGCTCTGTTTTTTAGGGATCCTTCGTATTGAAGGAGCTCCTGGGGACAGTTTTGCCCGGAGCAGTCCCGAAGCTGAGGGCATCGATTCCGCGGGGGTGCTCGCGCTCGTGGATGATTTGGAAAAAAATGTGGATGCAGTTCACAGTCTCGTGCTGGTGCGCCACGGTAAAGTGGTCGCGGAAGGGTGGTGGTCGCCTTATGCAGCAGACGACGTCCATATTTTGTATTCAGTGACGAAAAGTTTCACTGCGACCGCGGTCGGTCTCGCGGCGGCCGAGGGATTGCTCGATGTTAACGACCGGGTAATCTCGTTTTTTCCCGAAATCGCGCCAGCGAAACCATCCGAGCATTTGAAGGCGATGCGCATTCGTGATTTGCTGCGGATGAACTCAGGCCACCAGGACGATACCATCGACCGGTTACGCACTCACACCGATGGTCAGTGGCGACGTGCATTTCTGGGGCTGCCGGTCGAGAACAAGCCCGGGACACGTTTCGTCTACAATTCCGGAGGCGCTTACATGCTGGCGGCGATTGTGCAAAAGGTGAGCGGGCAAACGGTCGAGGCTTTTCTCACGCCGCGATTATTCAGCCCTCTCGGCATCAACCGACATCCATGGTATCTGAGCGATGAAGGCGTGGCCTTGGGCGATGGTGGGCTTTCCCTCACCACGGAAGACCTGGCAAAGTTCGGTCAGCTTTATCTACAAAAAGGCCTGTGGCACGGTAAACGCGTACTGCCCGAACAGTGGGTTGAAGCGGCCGGTTCACTCCAGACTTCCAATGGTGGGGATCCCGCCAGCGATTGGGATGCTGGGTACGGGTACCAGTTCTGGCGTAATCGGACGACAGGCTATCGCGCCGACGGCGCGCAAGGGCAGTTTTGTCTTATTTTGCCCGAATACGACGTCGTGCTCGCGATCACCAGCGGTACGGGAAACACCAAAGGCATTTTGGACGCTGTCTGGTCACGACTCCTGCCGGCGCTCCGGGTCAACGCTCTTCCCGACAATGCGGCAGTGGAGGCGAAGCTTACGCGCAGGCTTGAGTCGTTGGCTTTGCCAATCGTTGACGGGGTCGATTCAACGCCACGCGCAAAAGAAGTATCAGGCCGAACCTATGTTTTTTCGGAAAATGAACAAGGCATCCAGACTGTTCGCCTCGATCTCGGTGGCGCTAACCCCGTCATCACCTTCAAGGACAAAGACGGAATCCATCCGATATCATGTGGTCTTGGGCGGTGGCTGCGTGGAACGACTACTTTCCGCAAACGGATCAGCCATATGTGGGATGCGGGCCAGCAGGGTATGGCGGCTTGCGCGGCGTGGACTGACGTCGACGCTTTTACTGCCAAATTCTGCTTTGACGAGACCCCCTTTATCATCACGGCGCGGTTGAAGTTTGAGGGCGATCATCTGCTGCTCAATATAGACCACAATCAACGTTGGGGGGAGAGGCATCGGCCACAAATTGTCGGACAGCTTGTTAGCGACCCCGGCAGAAAGGGCTAACAGTGAACGGACGTACGGCTGTTGCGGTCTCACAAAGGAAATGGACGATGGAGCGTTGTTTCAGGAAGCCGGATGATGGGCGACGCGGGAGTGATTTTAAGGCAGGCCCGCCAGAAATCGGCTGCTCTGGTCTTGCGGTGTGGGATAAATCTTTTTTCATTAGCGGACTGCTCTTTCATTAGTGAAAGAGCGCCTTAACCCATCCCTTCCTGCCGCTGAAAAACCCTCGTGGTTCGCTGCCTTACCGCGCAATTTCATCCTGATGAATTCATCTGATTATCTCAACCAACTGTTCGGATTAACTGGCAAGGTCGCTGTCGTCATTGGCGGCACTGGCGAACTCTGCGGCGCGATGGCCGAAGGCCTCGCGGGTGCCGGGGCCGAGGTCGTGCTTGTCGGCCGGAGCCAGGAAAAGGCGGACGCACGCCTGGCTCGGATCGCCGCTGCTGGCGGCAAGACCTGGTTCCACGCGGCCGAGGCCACCAGCAAGGCGGAGGTACAGGCGCTGCTCGATGCGGTGATCAAGCGCAGCGGGCGTGTTGATGTCGTCATCAATGGTGCCGGCATCAATTCCGCGACGCCTTTCTTCGACATCACGGAGGAGGAATTCGACCGCATCGTGCGCGTTAATGTGAAGGGCGTATTTCTCGGCTGTCAGGTTTTCGGAAAATATCTGGTCGAGCGGGGGCAGGGTGGCTCGATCATCAATCTCGGTTCGATGTCGGGCGTGGTGCCGCTGTCGCGCGTGTTTACTTATTCGGCGACCAAGGGTGCGGTGCACAATTTGTCGCTCAATCTTGCTCGCGAATGGGCGCCGCACAAGGTGCGCGTGAATGTACTCGTGCCCGGCTTCTTCCCGGCCGAGCAGAACAAGAAGGTGCTCACGCCCGAACGCGTTTCGCACATCATGGGCCACACGCCGATGAAACGTTTCGGTGAGGCGCGTGAGTTGATTGGCGCGACGTTGTTGCTTGCGAGCGATGGTGCCGGCTCCTTCGTCACCGGCGAAGAGCTCATCGTTGACGGCGGCTACCACGCGATGACGATCTGATTTTGCGATCCATTTAACCACGGATTTCACGGATGGACACGGATAAGCTGATTCATGCCGAGCTGAGCGAAGCCATTATTGGTGCCGCCATGAAGGTGTTGAATACTCTTAAACCGGGGCTGAACGAAAAGGCGTATGAAAACGCCTTGGTGCTCGAGCTCAGAAAAAGAGGTCACCGAGTGGACCAACAACGGCGCTTTGACGTTATATACGAAGGCCACATAGTTGATACGTTGGTTCCCGATATGGTCGTCGAGGATCTTATCATTGCCGATCCGAAGGTTGCCGACGATTTTACTCCGACGCATAATGCTCAAACGATCGGTTACCTTGCCATTACCAGGTTGCGTCTCGCGCTGCTGTTAAATTTCAAGCACGCCGAACTGAAGTGGCGCCGGATTGTCCGGTGATTGAATCCGTGTCGATCCGTGAAATCCGTGGTGTCCTAAATTCCTACTTTCCATGTCCTCCATCAATCAATTCCTCCTCAAGAATGGTCTGCGTATTGCGCAGAATCCCTGCGTCAGTCCTGACTTCTGTCTCGACTGGCACGCACTGCTCGCCGACATCGGGGCGGGCAAAATCAAGGAGTATCCAAAGAGTCGCTTTACCACCGCCGCTGGTGAATTCACGCTGTTGGAAAATGCGCAGGGCGATTGCGCTTGGAAACTGCATGCGGACGCGCAGCCGCTCAGCAGTGGCGCTGCGCTGGGGCAGGCGACCGTGTTCCCCGCGACGTGGAACAATCTCCTGAAACTCAAGAATCTCATTCAGGAACACAACCCGGCGTCCACGATCTTCCCGAGCGCGGGCGACAAGCTCGGGCGCAGTACGCTGGGCGTGGGCGCGCGTTTCACGACTTTGCACTGGCCGGCGGTGGAATGGGCGATGAGTGCGCTCGAGATCGGTCTCACGGCCAACCAGAATTCCATTCCGCGTGAATTGGTCTATGACGTCGATGCGATGTTGAACAATAGCCTCGATACCGTGCCGTTCCCTTTCATTGGCACGAATGTTCCCGAGGGTCATCAAGGCCAGAGCGTCGAGGGCATGAGCCACGGTTGCGTGATTTCAAAACTCAGGACGGGTTTTCATCATCGGGAAATTGCGTGGTCGTTCAATGCCGATCACCAGCCGATCGGGGGCAAATTCGACAGTCGCGAGGATGCGCTCGTGACGGGCTGCCTGCTCGCGAGCTATATCACGTTCGACCTGTCGCCCGAGCTTGCGCTCAACCAACCGGCGAAACTTTCGGATGTGCCTGCGGGCATTGTGGCCAGGACCCGGGCGCGCGTGGCCGCGGTCGGCTTGAAACTCGACGACGCTGCATTCAATGCGCTGCTCTGTACCGTCTGGACACCGATGCAGAAGATGAAGGTTCGCGACGAAAAATACGCCGCCGCGCGCAAAGCCGCATTTACCACGGAAGTCGGTTCCACTTATTTGCGCGAACTTTCCATCGACGAGCTGCCGGGCCTGACAACGCCCGAGACCACGGCGATCATGCTCGCGCTCTGCGAAGCGCTGGAGATGCCGGTCAACTTTGTCGCGCCCGCGTTCGGTTTCCAAAAGAACACGCCTTATCCGGATAATACGGCGTTGCGCGCGTTGATTCAGAAACAATGGGACGTCTGCAAGAAATTCAAGGTGAGCATTGGCTTCCACTCCGGCTCCGGCAAATCTGCCGAAAATTACCAGGTCATGGGCGAAGTCACAGGCAGTGCACTCGAAATCAAGACGAGTGGCCGCTACACATATGAGATGGGCGTGGCGCTCTCCCAGTCGAAGAACGCGACCGACGCGGCACTATGGAAGGATTGGTATCAATTCACCATCGCGATGGCCGTGGCCGGTGCGTTCAGCAGAGACGCGACGGAGCAGAAAATGGCGCGGGTCTTCGTCACCACGTCGCTTTCCGCCGTTGGGAAATCCGTGGATGTTTTCGCCTCTTCGGCGGCGACGCGCGCCGCGCTTGAGGCGCTGATGCCCTCGGCCGAGCACATGTTTTTCTTCGAATACAACTTCCTTTACGTGCTTGCCGCCGGCGGCAAGCCGGAGAAGTCCGCCCTCGGTGACCACACTGCAGCGGGTTATACGCAACGCGCCCGCTTCTATGCAGTCAGTCCGGAAGCGCGTTTGCTTTTTTCCAAACGGATCGCCGCCTATTTGATTTTCCTCGCCGAAAACACCGGGCTCGTCGCAAAGGAACGCTGCGCGGCCACCAGCAAATTGCTCGAGAGTTACACTACGCTCGACGCGATGTTGGGCGATATCAGCCGGTAATCGCTTCCGGGTTTGTCCTCATAGGACGTAGAAGTCTCATAAGTCCCATTCCAAAGATCCTCTCCCATGAAATCCTTCATTCACGACGATTTTCTCCTGCAAAGCGACGTGGCTCGCGATCTCTATCACACCTTCGCGAAGTCGGAACCGATCTACGATTACCACTGCCACCTGCCACCGGCGCAGATTGCGGACAATCATTCGTTCGCCGATCTCGCGGAAATCTGGCTCGGGGGCGATCACTACAAATGGCGTGCCATGCGCTCGAACGGTGTCGATGAACGTGTTTGCACCGGCAACGCCACGCCGTGGGAAAAGCACGAGGCGTGGTGTGCGGCGGTTCCGTACACCTTGCGCAACCCGCTTTATCATTGGTCGCACCTCGAACTGAAGCGTTACTTTGGGATCGATGCGGTGATCAATCCCGCCAGTGCGAAGGAAATCTGGGAGCAGGCCAACGCGAAACTGCCGGGCATGAAGGTTCACGATATTCTCGCGGCCAACAAGGTCGCCGTCATTTGCACGACCGACGACCCGGCGGATTCGCTCGAGATTCACGAGCGGATCCGGAAAACAGGGATCAAAACGCGGGTGTATCCGACATTCCGACCGGACAAGGCATTCATTGTCCATCAACCGTCCGCCTTTAATCCCTATCTCGAAAAACTCGCCGGTGCGGCAGGTTCGGGCTCGATCAAGACCTTCGATGATTTTTTGGCGACGCTGAAGAAACGCCACGACGACTTTCACGTTTTCGGTGGGCGTCTGTCCGACCATGGAATGGAAACCGCGTTTGCCGAATCCTGCACGGCGGCGGAAGCCAAGGTGATCTTCGATGGCGCACGCAACGGACGCCCGGCTACTCCCGCCGAGCTCGCGCAGTTCAGCTCGTTTTTGATGCTCGAACTCGGACGCTGGGACGCCGCGCGCGGTTGGACAAAGCAGCTGCATTTGGGCGCGATGCGCAGCAACAATACGCGTTTGCTCAAGCAACTCGGACCGGACACCGGCTTCGACTCGATCGGGGATTTTTCGCAAGCCCGGGCGCTGAGTCGTTATCTCGACACGCTCGATTCCACCGGCCAGCTGCCGCGCACTGTGCTCTACAATCTGAATCCCGCCGACAATTACGTTTTTGCGACGATGATCGGCAACTTCCAGGACGGGTCGATTCCCGGCAAGATGCAGTTCGGCAGCGGGTGGTGGTTCCTTGATCAAAAGGAAGCGATGGAGTGGCAGATGAACGCGTTATCCAATCTCGGCTTGTTGCGCCGTTTCGTCGGCATGCTGACGGATTCACGGAGTTTCCTGTCATATACCCGCCATGAATATTTCCGTCGGGTGCTTTGCAATCTGCTCGGCGGTGAGATGGAGCGGGGCGAACTTCCGGGTGATCGTGAATTGGTCGGCGCGATGGTCCGCGAAATCTGCTTTGGCAATGCCCGTGGGTTTTTCCGCTTGGGACTGGACGCGGCGTACGCGGGATAAATCGGAGCGTCGGCAAAGCGCATAGGAATATTTCCGATTTAATTAGACGTCGACTGCCAGATTTTGCTGCGGGCCATCTGGAGCGCGGGCGACCTCGCTCGCGGGAGCACAACAGCGGGGTCGCCGCCGCTCCAGTCCGGCGTGGACGACTAAAATAAGAACCTGCCTGCTTGATTAAACCCGGGAACGCCGAGCCCCAGCTCGGCCGCCTGGCGCTAATGCCGAGCTGGGGCTCGGCGTTCCCCGGGAAGATTGTCCGACGGGGTCGTCCGTTGATCAGATCAACCCCAGCTTCATTTTTCCTTCTTCGGAAATCATCGACTGGTTCCAGGCTGGCTCCCAAGTGATGCGCACGTCGGCGTTACTGACGCCGGGGACTAGAAGGATTTTACCCTTGGCGTCTTCTGCGATGGCGGGACCCATTCCGCAGCCGGGCGCGGTCAATGTCATGGCGACGTCCACCTTGAAACCGCCTTCGTCCTGTTTGTTGACGTCCATCGAATAAACGAGTCCGAGATCGACGATATTCACTGGAATCTCGGGATCAAAAACCTTGCGCAACTGCGCCCACACTGCTTCCGGGTCGGGCGCTCCGTCGGCCAGGGTGGCGGTATTTACGGTTTGTTCGGCAACGGTTTCGCCGATGGCATCTGCGTCCTTGCCGTCGATGCGAAACAGGCCGGTCGAGGTCTGGACCGTATAGCTTCCGCCAAGTACTTGGTGAATGAAGACCGAATCGCCCTTGAAGAGCGTTTGTTTGTCACCGCTGGGGATCTGCGTGGCGATGATTTCACGGGAAAGGATGCGGTCACGTTTGTCGGTGCTCATGGAAGTAGCGAGGAAATGGTAGTGAGTAGATGACGCGTAATCGTAGAACAACGCGGCCAGCGGTCGCGCGATGCGCTAGGGCTTGAATTTATCGCGGATGATGGCGGTGAGCTGGTCGTGCAACTGTTCGTTTTCGATTTTGCCAAGGACTTCTTCGAAGAACCCGAAGACGAGCAATTCCTGGGCTTGAGCCGGCTTGATGCCGCGGGCTTCCAGGTAAAATTCCTGCTCGGCATCGATGCGCGCGCTGGTGGCGCCGTGTGTGCAACGGACGTCGTTGGCCCGAATTTCCAAACCGGGCAATGAGTTTGCCTCGGCTTCGTCAGAGAGCATCAGGTTGCGATTGCTCTGATAGGCGTCGGTTTTTTGCGCATCGGGATCGACCACGATCAAGCCCGAGAAAATGGTCTTGGCCTGGTCGAGCAGCGCATTTTTATAGAGCAGGTCCGACGAGGTGTTTGGTGCCTGGTGGATTTGCAGCGTACGTTGATCGAATTCCTGGCTGCCTTGCGCGACGGTGAGCGCGAGCATCTCGGAGTGGGCCCCGGGAGCTTGCAATTGCGAAAACGATTCGTGCCGCGCCTGGCGGGCGCCGGCGTGAAGATTCAGTGACAGCACTTTCGCATCACGCTTGGCGACGGTGGCATTGAATTGGAACGAGAGCGATTCACGGCTCCAATCCTGCATGGCCACGTACGTGACCTGCGCGCCGTGGCCGGCATGGAGATCGTTGCCGCCACAGGCGAAATGAGCATCGCCCGCTTTTTTGGAACGGAAGAAATCGGCCACGGTGATCTTCGCCTGATCGTCGGCGATGACAAGCGTGTGCGGGAAAACGGCCGAGCCAGGTCCTGAGGCGTGGTGAAAAACACTGACGGGCAGGCTGGCTTCAATGCCTTTCGGCACGTAAACAAAAGCACCGTCTTCGAGAAAAGCTTCGTGCAGTGCGGCAAATTTGTCCGAGCCGAGTTTGGATGGCTGGGCGAGCAGATGGGTTTTGATCAGGTCGCCGTGTTCAAACAGCGCGCTCTGCAAATTGTCGAAAACGATTCCGTGCTGCGATGCGAGATCCGCAGCAGTTGCGGTGCGGACGGCAAGCGTGTTGTTGACGAACGTGAGCGACGCCGCAGCGATATTCGAAAGAGGCGGAGCCGACAGTACCGTGGCGACGGTGCGTTCGAGCTTGAATCCGTCGAGCGTCAGCCCGGCGAGATTCGAGAAACGCCAGCCTTCGTTGGTGCGTTTCGGCATCGGTAGCGAGGCGAAGCGCTCGTAGGCGGCTCGTTTGCGATCAAGCCACCAGACGGGCAGATGCTTCACGCGTTCGAGATGCGCCGCGAAGATTTCGGGGCCGAAGGAGCCGGTGAGGGTTGCGAAATCGGGAGTGGAGGGAGATTGAGCAGACGTGCTCATGGTTGCGCAGATTTAAAAATGACGAATGACAGATTACGAATGGTGAAGGAGGATGGCGATATCCGGCTGACGTATTTCGTTATTCGGACTTCGTCATTCCATCGGCGTCAGCCGACTGAGCCTTCCATTTCCAGATCGATGAGGCGTTTCAGTTCGACGGAGTATTCCATCGGGAATTGGCGCGCGAGGTCGTTGATGAAACCGTTTACGGCGAGACTCATGGCTTGTGCCTCGGTCAGGCCACGCTGCTGCATGTAGAAGATCATGTCTTCGCTGACCTTCGAGACGCTGGCTTCGTGCTGGGTGGCGTTTTTGTCGCCGCGGACGGAAATGGCCGGATAAGTGTCAGTGCGGCTATTGCTGTTGATCAGCAACGCGTCGCACTCGGTGTTGTTCTTGCACCCCTTCAAGTGCTTCGGGATGTGAACGACGCCGCGATAGGTGGAACGACCTTGCCCGACGGAAATCGACTTCGCGATGATGTTGGAAGTCGTGTCATCGGCCGCGTGGATCATCTTCGCGCCGGTGTCCTGATGCTGCCCGTCGTTGGCGAGTGCAATGGAAAGCACTTCGCCGCGGGCACGTTTGCCTTTCAGGACAACGCCGGGATATTTCATGGTGAGACGGCTGCCGATGTTGCAGTCGATCCACTTGATCTCAGCGTCCTCGTGGGCGACGCCGCGCTTCGTGACGAGGTTGAAGACGTTGTTCGCCCAGTTCTGGACGGTGATGTACTGGATCTTTGCACCCTTGAGTGCGACCAGCTCGACGACGGCACTGTGCAGCGTTGACGTGGAGAACTTCGGGGCCGTGCAACCTTCCATGTAAACAACCTCGGAGCCCTCGTCGGCGATGATAAGCGTGCGTTCGAACTGGCCGAAGTTTTCGGCGTTGATGCGAAAGTAGGCCTGGAGCGGCTGGGCAACTTTTACGCCCGGTGGGACGTAAATGAAAGAACCGCCGGAGAACACCGCACTGTTGAGCGCGGAGAATTTGTTGTCTCCGGTGGGAATGACCTTGCCGAAGAATTTTCTAAAAATCTCCGGGTGTTCGCGGAGACCTTCCGTCGAGTTGACGAAGATGACGCCCTGTTTCGCGACGATTTCCTTGATGTTCGAATACGCGGCTTCGGAATCGAACTGCGCTTCGACACCAGCGAGGAATTTGCGCTCCTGTTCGGGAATACCGAGGCGCTCGAAGGTTTTCTTGATATCGTCCGGCACTTCATCCCACGTGCGTTTGGGTTTCTGGCCTTGCGAAAGATAATAGCGGATTTTGTCGAAATTGATGTTTTCGAGATCCTTGGTCGCCCAGTGGGTCGGCATGGGTTTATCGAGGAACGTCTTGAGCGCCTTGAGGCGGAAATCCAGAATCCACGGCGCTTCTTTTTTAACCGAGCTGATGTAGCGGACGGTGTCCTCGTTCAAGCCGGTGCCAGCGTCGAAGGCGTAATCGACTTTATAACTGAAATTGCCGGCGGTCTGATCAATGCCGACAACGGGATTTTCCGTGGCCGGGGGCGCGGTTTCGATTTCGGTGGGTGGTTTCATGACGGAAAGTTTAGTGGGCTCAGGCGTTGGCGGCGGCGAATTCCTGTTTCACCCAGTCGTAACCCTTGGCTTCGAGTTCGAGGGCGAGCGACTTGTCGCCGCTCTTGACGATGCGGCCATCATACATGACGTGGACGAAATCGGGCACGATGTAGTCGAGCAGGCGCTGGTAGTGGGTAATCAGCATGATGCCAGGCGAGGACGAGCTGCTTCGCTGGGCATTCACGCCATCTGCGACGATGCGAAGGGCATCGATATCGAGACCCGAGTCGGTTTCGTCCATGAGGGCGATCTTTGGTTCGAGCATGGCCATCTGGAGGATTTCGCAGCGTTTCTTTTCGCCGCCGGAGAAGCCCTCGTTGACGGAGCGAGAGGTGAATTTCCGATCGATCCTGAGCAGGTCCATCTTGGCATAGAGCCGCTTGTAATAACCGCTCGCATCGAGTTCCTCGCCCTCGGCCATGCGGGCCTGAACCGCGGCACGGAGGAAGTTTGCGATCGAGACGCCGGGGATTTCGCTGGGATATTGGAAGGCGAGAAAAAGACCGGCGCGGGCGCGTTCATCGGGCTGCATGGCCAGAACTGATTTTCCATCGAGCAGAACATCGCCTCCGGTGATCTTGTAGTCGGGATGGCCGGCGATCGCTTTGGCGAGCGTGCTCTTGCCGGTGCCGTTCGGACCCATGATGGCGTGTACTTCACCCTGTTTGATCGTCAAATTGAGGCCTTTGACGATGGGCTTGTCGCCGATGCTGATATGAAGGTCGTTGATTTCCAGTTTGCTCATGTAAGTAAATATTTTGGTTTTCGCGAAATGGCGGGGCAGTCAGTTGCTGGCGGCGGCCCGGCCGCGAAAAGCGAGTTCAACGGTGTTGGCATCGAATCCGGCGGGGAGTAGATCGCGCAATTGTTTCAGAAGCTCAGGCGGCAATTCGATATCGTGAACCCGACCCGTAGAGTCGTCGTGAAAGTGCGCGTGTTCATGCAAATTGGAGCAGTAGCGAGTTGGCGCGCGCTCCAAATTTACCTGACGGACGAGGCCGCATTGCACGAGGGTTTCGAGACAGTTATAGACGGTCGCGAGCGAAATGGTTGGCATCTGTGCCTTCACCCGCGCGAAAATTTCGTCAGCAGTGGGATGATCCCGTTTCTCCATGATGACCTTGAAGACCACCTCGCGCTGTGGAGTGGAACGATGGCCGGTCGCAGTGAGCTTCGTGGCGAGGGCGGCGGAATCTTGAGCGGTGGTATTCATGAGACGTTCAGTCCAAAACGAATTGGAATGCGACCAGATTGCAACATGGATTTAGAATAATTCTAAATTCCCTTTGTCATAATCGCCTTCACGACCAAGGGCCGGTACGCGACTAGAAAAACGGAAAAATGCCTGTGGCTGAGTGTCTTGCTCAGCGTAATCGCCCAGCGGTTGTTCGCTCTGATGTTATCGCGACAATCGTCAAGCGACGCTATTGCCGATGCGGTCCTGGTGTGTGTGCGGACTTATGGGCCGGCGAAATTGCACCCGACAAAGAGGACCCAATCGACATCAATAATGCTGCGACCATAAACTGATTTTTTTGAAGCATGCCTCGGGCCGGATTTTAAACGGCGCCCTCCCTGGTTTGCTTGAGGGCATTCGGTGCGGGCGGTTTTTGGGCGCCTCGATTTTTTGCATCCCCATGGATAGCGGCTTCGTCTCAATGCGCATAGGACAAAGGTGCGGTACGCGCATAAATACCAGAAGACTGGTTGGTTCTCACCAACCGGCCTTTGGAATCGAAGAGAAATGCGCGTAAATCAACTTTCTTCTCTTCCCGTCATCAGGTCGGTATAGGCGCGGCGGAGATGCTCCAAGGAGGACAGCGCGTCAATTTTGGCGCTTTTCCAAGTAGCCTCGTCGGCGAGGGTGAGGGCGTGGACCTTCTGGGTGAAGTCAGTGCGCGCAAGCTCAAGTTTGCTCTCACTCGCGTTGGTGCTGGCACCGCCTTTTGCTTTCCATGCGGCAAGACTGGAGTCGATTGCCTGATTTACTTTCTCGGGAACAGTGGTGAGTGACGAGGCTTTATCGCGGGTCGCGTGGTCGAGTGCATTGCTGGCCGCGGAAAATGGATCGGTCGGAGTGGCGACGATGGAAGCGGCGTCAACTGGCAATGCGGCGACATTGGTCGGCGGTAACGCTCGCTCGGGTGTGACCACGGGTGATGGGTTTACGTCGACGGATTTGGATTTAATTACTGGATCGGGCTCCTTGTGGTCGGAACAACTGGCTGCGGTCCCGATTACACCCGACAGGGCGACGATGCCTAAAAGGGAGGTGAAATACGTTTTCATGGCGTGAAAATGGAAGCTGAATGAAGGCGTAAACATGGGATTAGACTGGCGGCCGGCCGCGGAACGCCCCTGCGAGCATTGAGATGAGGAGCAGAACGAGGAAAATATAGAACAGCGTTCTTGCGATGTCGGACGCAGTACCGGCCACGCCCGTAAAACCGAATACGCCGGCGATTATGGCGACGACGAGAAACAGGAGGATCCAGCGTAACATAAATAATACTCCTTAAATTTGAGATGAGTTGAAGTGCGCGAAACCGGTGACCTTGGGCTCAAACGCCTTGAGGGAGGGCGAGGGCGAGATGGCTGGATTCGCGGCTCCGGGAGAATTGGGGGCGACTGCGAAAGGAAAGCCTCCCCATCTGCTTGCCGCAGACATGCCATTCTCCGGACCACACGTCCAAGGCCTGATTCAATCCATCAAGGCCAATAATCAATGCTTCGTCGGCGGCGAGACGGGTCTTCAGTTCAACATGTTGCGCGAGAAGTTGGAGATTAACCACGACCTCGGCACCAAATACGCGTGGATCGGCTGCAGTCGGCAGGCGGTGGAAAAAATCGGTAATCAGAGTGCTGGGCGACGAGTCAGTGGTGGTCGGTAACACGATGCCGCTTTCCAGCAACGGCTGTTGGACGCGCGTTTCACCTTCGTCGCATAAAGTGATCATCGAATTCAGCGTGTGGGTGAGCTCATTGGAAAACGCACATTCCGGACGCAGCGCGACCAACGAACTGCTGATCAATTCCGTAGTCAGGAGGAGCGAGGCGACATCGCGCAGGAGCATGTCGGAGAGATTGCCTGTCGGAGTGGAATAGGTGGAGCGATGCGATGTCATGATGGATGGAGGTGAATTTATTGGGGAAAACAATTTGCGAACGAAAACCGGAAACCAACGCCGTTCGGACGCCATTCCTTTATGCCTGCGTCATGCCGTTTTCGCGCGAATATTTAATCGTTTCCTGTGGAGTGAGATACCGATTGCCGGTGATTTTCCTTCACGTGTGCGCGCTAGCATTTTGCAAGGCTCGTAATGCGTTTCGCCGCAGCTTGCAGCTTCCAGAGTCATCCTTTGCCTGAAATCGCAGAACCGTATTCTTCAAGCCTTGTCTGCGATATACACGGCTGCATGGTTGCCTCAAACAGGGTTGGCCGCCATGTATTTTCCCCTGTTTACCACTTACTCATGCGCATTCTCATTGTTGATGATCAACGCAGCATTCGTCTCACCTCCGCCCAGGCAATCCGGGCCGAGGGACACGAAGCCGACACTGCCGACAGCGGTCGCGTGGCGCTGTTGAAACTCCAGGAAGAGCGCTACGACCTGGTGCTGCTCGACCTTCGCATGGAAAGTGAGATCGACGGCTTGGATTATCTCGAAAAACTGCAGAAAATCGCCCCGAAACTTCCCGTGGTGATTTGTACAGCGCACGCCAGCATTGAGACTGCCGTTGAGGCGATGCGTCGAGGAGCGCAGGATTATTTGGAGAAGCCATTTACCCCGGAGCAATTGCGCCAATTGCTGACGCGCGTGGAAAAAGCCCGGCGGCTGCTGCAACGGGTGGACGAGCTTGAGGAACAGGTCGCGCAAACACTGCCGGCGATGAACTTTACTTCCGAGGAGCCGGAAATGGCCGGGATGCTTTCAGTCATCGAGCGCGCGGCCACGGCCAAGGCGACTATTTTGATTCTCGGGGAAAACGGCACGGGCAAGAGCGCGCTCGCGCGCCACATCCATCAGTTGAGCCAGCTTTCCAAAGGTCCGTTTGTCACGGTCAGTTGCCCGAGCCTTTCGCGCGAACTGCTTGAGAGCGAATTGTTCGGGCACGTCAAAGGCGCGTTTACCGGCGCGATGAAGGACACTTGGGGCAAGGTGGACGCCGCGCGGGGCGGAACGCTCTTTCTCGACGAAATCGGTGAGCTCCCGATTGAGCTGCAACCGAAACTGCTCCGATTATTGCAGGAACGCAGCTATGAACGCGTCGGCGACACGAAGACCCGCACGGCCGATGTACGGGTCATCGCCGCTACGAATCGCGACCTCGCCGCCGCGGTCAAAGCCGGGACTTTCCGCGAAGACCTTTTCTACCGCCTGAATGTAATCAGTGTCACGGTCCCGTCGCTGCGCTCGCGTCCGAAGGATCTCGAGCGCCATGCGCGGGATTACCTGCATTTCTTCGCGGAGGAAACGGGCCGTCCGGTAAAGGATTTTTCGACCGAGGCGTGGGCTGCCATCCGACGTCATCCGTGGCCGGGAAATTTGCGGGAACTGCGCAATTCGATCGAGCGCGCGGTGATTCTCACTCGCGGTACAAAGGTGGAATTGGACGACCTTCCTGCCGAGCTGGCGACTTCGGGCGCCGGCGGCACCGAGGTGGCGCTGGGCGCGCTCGTGCCGATGGACGTGATCGAACAGGCGCATGTCCGCCTGGTCACTTCCCGTACCTCGACCCTCGAGGAAGCGGCGCGCGTACTCGGCATTGACGCCGCCACGATTTATCGGAAGCGCAAGCGATGGGCCGCGGAACCAGCACCTGAAACCGCGTCATGAATCGCTGGTCGTTTATCAGCGGGCTGACAGTCACGCTGTTGCTGCTGCTGATGTTGAGCGGCTTTTGTGTGTGGGCCACCCGGGGCCTGACCGGCGACATCAGTTCCATCATCAACGAAAACTACGACAACATTCGCTCCGTGCGGGAACTGCGCTCGGCATTGATTCGGCTCAACGCCCAGATCCTCGTTCTACCCGATCTCACGAATCTACCGACCACCGCGCGAATTTTCAGGTTGGAACGCGACCTGGCGGAAAAGCGCATTCACCAACTCGAAGAAAATTCGATGGGCGTCGGCGGGCATGAACTCGTGGCGCGGTTGACCGCGCTCGGCCAGGGATACTTTGCGGCCTACGATGAAATGTTCGCCTTGAAACCGACGGGGGAAGCGCGGCGGATTGAACTTGGTCATGTCATCCTCGGCTTGACGGGAGACATCAGCAATGTCGCTGATCAGATGATCGAGCTTAACGAAAGGCGTCTCATCTCCCGGCGCGACGCGGCGGTGCAAAAAGGACGGCGGGTCACGGTAATCGCCCTTGGCTTCGCGGCCTTTTCGCTTGGCATCTATATTCTGACTTCGATGCGGTTGACCCGTGCGATTTATGAACCGTTGCGACGATTGCGCGATTCGATCCAGCTCGTGAGTGCCCGCCGCTTCGACACGCTGGTGCCGATCGAAGGCGGCGAGGAAATCGCCCAGATTGCCACCGGTTTCAACAACATGGCCCGCGAATTGCAGCGCTACATCGGCGAAACGGATGAGCGCGCGATGACAGCCAGCCGCATGAGCCGCGCCATTCTCGAGGCGCTGCCGTATCCCATCTATATCGTCGACCGCAGCTTTTCCGTTCGTCAGACGAATCCCCGGGCCGAGGATCTCAGCAAAGGATTGGGCATTCCCGGTTCGCTCCCAGGGGAAGTTCGCCGCCAAATCGACGAGGCGGCCGCGCAAAACAAGGATATGTTGGGTGACGACATCAGGCGTGCAGTGCGCCTCGCGCCCAACGATGCCGGAATTCCTGGTTCACTCGGTGGCGATTACCTGCCGTTGATCTTTCGCCTGGCCGGCGTTTTTGGTGAGGAGGACGGGTGGGCGGTGCTGCTCGTGGACGTGACCCGTTTACGGCGCAATGATGAAGCGAAGACAAAGGCGCTGGCGACCTTGAGCCACGAGGTGAAGACACCGGTCAGTGGAATTCGCATGACCGTGCATCTTTTGCTGGAAGGAAAACTGGGCTCGATCAACGCTGACCAACGCGAATTATTGGAAGTGAGCCGTGACGATTGCGAGCGCCTGTTGGCGGTGCTGCAGGCGTTGCTCGAGTTGGCGCGGCTCGAGAGCGGGCGAACGGAATTGCAGCCCGAACCGTATGCGCCCGCTGAACTGTTGGGCGAAGTGATGACGGCACACGGCGACGGGGTGCGTCGCGGCGGAGGGGAGCTTATCCTCGAAGCCCCGGAATCGCTGCCCGATGTGCTGGCGGATCCATTGCATGCCAGCCGCGTGCTGGCCAATTTTCTGTCCAATGCCGCCAAATACGGAACGGCTGGAAAACCAGTTATCCTGCGCGCCCAAGCGCGCGGCGACGGGTACGTGCGGTTTAGTATTATTAACGAAGGCCGGCCATTGAGTGAGGCCGACCAGGCAAAGGTGTTCGATCCATTTTTCCGCCGGTCCGGAGAAGTGGCGGAAGGAACCGGTCTGGGGCTTTCGATCTGCCGGGAAATTGCGACGCTCCATGGTGGACGCGTGGGCGTCTTTTGCCCGGCGAATACGAATCTCGTCGAATTCTTTTTCGATCTCCGACGGGCAATCTGAAACTAAAACCCACGAGCCCCAGCGCAATCAACGGCAAAAGGCTAACGCCCCATCCAGCCGAATTGCCGCCCGATGCTGGTGAGAAAGGTGGCCCCGCGAATCCATTTCCCGATTCGTTTTGGGAGGAAACGGGAAAAGGGTTCAATGTAATTTACCGCCTCCGAGGCGATTTGCGCCAGGGGATTGCGCGGTGCCGAAGGGCGGCACGCGTTAACCCAAGCCAGCCGGTCGCGTGCACACGATACGGCCAGCGATTGCTTCCGTTCGTCGCGGTTCACGGGAGGACTGATTTGATTAATTTGCTCAGACATTGGAAATCCTGTTCCAGTTGGGATTGGGTTTCTTGGAGCGGCTGCCAGGTGCGCAATCGCTTCACCAAAACGGATCCGATCCAGACAGCAGTTCCGCCATAGACCATGCACACGCCCACCATCCAAGCGACCCGATGCGGACTTTCCCAGACGAGACTCGCCACCAGAAGAGTGACGGCGAAACCCGTGAGAAGGACGAGTGCCGCTGTGCCGGCGGCGAGCAAGGTGGAAACGATGGCATGATCGCGAGCTTCTCCAACTTCGAGGGAGGCCAATTCGCGCCGATGATCCAGCGATTCGCCCAAAAGGGAAAACGCCACACCGGGTGCCGGCAATTGCGGCCGCGGTCTGGCGCTGACGATGGACGAAAGCAGGGACATGGAGGACAGGCAGTCAGGCGACGCCCGGAACACCGTCAGTCGATGTTCCGAGGCGTCGCAGATACACGCGTTGTTCTCTTAGCGTGAATTGCTGAGGCTGCGGGAAACGAGAATGCCAACAAGGGCACCCACGCCGGCGGCAATACCGATCGCGTAGTAGGGATTGTCGCGCACCATTTGGTCGGCCTGTTTGGCGCGACGGGTGGCTTCAGTACGGAGTCGTTCGAAGGAATATTTGCTGGTCTCGAGCGCATTGCGAAGGCGTTCGCGGAGATCGTCGAATTTTTCACCGGCTTCGCCCGCAGTGTTGCTGAGTGCCTGCTCAGCCTCGTGCAGGAGAGCCTTGAGATCATCGGAGCTTTGGGTGTCGGTGTCGGTTTTTTGGGAGGTTGCGGTTGACATGATGGGATCGGAGTTGAGTTGTTGAGTTGATGGTGCGGAGGAAAGGTTCCGCCGTGCCACTGCACGCGAGGATGGGGAATGATGGTTTCTGGCGCGGGACATGGCGTTAACGGGTTGACTGAAGGATACGGGAAAATTCCCGCGAGAGGTTTAGTTGCCGCTGCGGCGGAACAGGGAGCCGAGACCCCCGATGATGATGCCGACAATGCCGAGGATAATGAACCACATGCTCTTGTCCGTGGGCGTGCCGGTGACGATTTCCTTGGCATTTGAGACGACCGAGTCGTGCGCGTTAATGCCGAAGATTAAGAGGACGACGCCGACAACGAGGATTGCGAGGGAGACTGCTTTGTTCATAGTGCTGGGATGAGTTGAGGTTTGATTGAAAATTTATTCAGGCGAGCGGCTTGTTCCCGTTCATTACCCGCACCACTATCATGATCAGGGCGACCACGAGTAAGATGTGAATGAAACCACCCAGCGTGTAAGAAGACACCAAGCCGAGGAGCCACAGCAAAACGAGAATGATGGCGATGGTTTCGAGCATGGCAGGGATGGGTCCGCCCTAAGGATCGCAAAGTGTGTGCCACGGGCGGGTCGTTTTACTAAGTGCTGGATGGTAATCGAATGTGGATTACTGGCAGTTCGGCTCCAATTTGCCGTGGAGCAAAATGCGAGGTCCCAACGCGGCGCCATTGCAAAATGCCGGTCGGTCGAGGCCCGCCGCGGGTTCGCAATTAGGAATTTCCGATCAATGAAATCCTATTGATCGTAGCTGTGATAAAACGGATGAAACGCGCTGACGGTGGCAGTCGGCGACCCCAGCCACCGTATTAACGCGCCCGGCCACGCGGAGGTGAGGGGAACGACGGTAAAATGTCCCGTGATGTGCGCAGATTTCGCAGCAATGTTCGTTTCCGGGCCGACACCTTTGTTGCCGAGGCCGGAAAGAAGCGCGTTGTGGCTCATAACTATTCCATCGGTTTCCTTTTCAACGGCTATATTGGTCGGATCGGGGGAGAGTATAACCAGTCCTTCGCCTGTGGTCCGCGTCAACGCGGCAAGCTCGACCCCGCGGCGATTACCTTGAAAATGAAGATCGTCGCGGGTGAGATGGAAAATTCCGAATTCGTTGAGTGCTTCCTTGCCGGGATATCCCGCATACGGACCGGCACCGACCCAACGGAATTCGGTGGCCGGACGCGGCGCGAGCACTGCCAACCCCGCCTCGAGTAGATGCCCGGTGCTTCCCGCGTCTGCGTTAAAATCGTAATCGACCTCGATCATGCCGTTATTTTTTACGCGCAAGGTATGGGTGCCGGAGAGGGATTGTCCGGCCGCGTCGGATCTCGGGTACCGTCCGCTGATCACGAGGGAAATGCCACCGTCATCGCGGTGAATTTCAATCTTCGGTGGTTCCGCAGGCGTGAGCAACGCACCTTGCCAGATGGAACTCTTGAGCGCTCGCAACCGCTCGGCCTCGGTAAATTTTCTTCCAGCATGCGGCAGAAATCCCGAAGCGAGAATGGTCCCTGCGGCGTCGCGCAATTGCACTGCCCCCGTCTTTCGCAAAAGTGAAAAGGTGAACGTGTCGTGGATGATCTTTACCGCGTCGGGCGATTCATGGACCTCGAGCTTTCCCGAAGCCAATTCCGCTTCGATTGAGTCATGCAGTGTGCCCGTCGAATTTTTTTTGAGGCGGAGCGTCCGCTCGTAGAACGAAGTGCGTTGTTCGTTGAGGCAGTGCAATTCCAGCCAGTCGAAGTTACCGTCGGGGTGGCTCAGTTCGTTGGGGATTTGAAGCGTGATGTCTTCCTTCGCATGCGACCCGGCGTGCAGATTCACGTCACCCTTGGCGACGGGCGATCCGTTGCGCACGAAGGTCCAGGTGAGTGTAATTCCGTCGAGTGAGCGAAAATCGAACCGGTTTTCCAACTGCACGGTGATCGTTTTTTCGTCCGGCCGAATTACAATGTCACGGGCCGCAATTTGCACCGGGGAATACGCCTTTCGCACTTCCCAGTAGTCGGTTTGCGGCGTGCGGTCCGAGTAAACGATTCCATCCATGCCGCCGTTGCCGGAAGTATCGAAGAAGTGCGTGGCATCCGGCCATACGTCGATCGTGGGTGCACTGCGGTCCACCGGTTTGTCGCTGATGCGAAGGATGCCCTGATCTTGAAACATCCACACCGCGCCACCCGCGATGCGCGGGCTGGCCTGCATGATGGCCCACTCCGTCTCGATGCGATCAGAGGCCAACCCGAGGGCGTGGGCGTATTCGGTGAAAATGACTGGACGCGTGAGCTCATGCGCATACCTGGCCACGGTGGCGACTTCCGGATAGTGCGGCGCGTAGATGTCCACCCAGTCGGGCAACTCGTGGTAGCTCCTGGCAAAGTACGAACCGACCTGGGGAAAACAGATCGGCCGCGAGGGATCCAGTTTCTTCACTTCCTGACCGGTGGCGAAGGTGAGCGGCGTATTTGGATTTTCATTACCCACGCTCCAGATGATCACGCAAGGGCGGTTGCGATCGCGGTGAACGGTGGCGCGGGCGCGGGTGAGCAACGTTTCCTGGTACGCGGGATCCTTCAGGTGCTCATCGCCAAAACCGAAAGGAACTTCGTCCATGACGTAGAAACCCATCTCGTCGCAGAGTTCGAGGAAACGCGGATGAGGTGGATAGTGCGACGTGCGGATGAAGTTGATGTTGGCCGCCCGCATTAATTCGAGATCCCGCCGCATCAGCGCCTCGGTCGCAACGCGGCCGTTGACCGGCCAGATGTCGTGATGGTCGGCACCACGCAGTTTGACCGGTCGCCCGTTCAACTGCAGCACGCCATCGACGATGGTTACTTCCCGAAGGCCGATCTTTTCACTGATCTGTTGTCCGGAAATGAGGGTGAGTTCCAGGGTGTACAGGGTCGGGGTTTCCGCGGACCACAGTTCGGGATGTGCAACTTCGATTGTCGTGTCCGTTTCCGATGTGAACTGGAATTCACCGACGGATTCACCGTCGGGGGTTCGAAGTATTCCCTTTCCGGTCGTGGGCATGCTGGTGCCGACCGCCACGTGCAGAATGACGGTTCCGTCCGGTTGCAATCTGGTGAACGATTTGAAACCCGTCACGTGGACCGTCGGCACGGCGAACAAAGTGACGTCGCGATAAATTCCGGAAAGCGCCCAGCAGTCGTTCGTGTCGAATTCGAATCCATGACTGTGGGTGCTCACTTTTACCGCGAGCAAATTGTCGCCACTTGGTTTCAGTGCATCGGTGACGTCGAACGCCGCCGGATTGTAGGCGCTCGCCCAGCTGCCGATTTCGGTGCCGTTGACCCATGCGTGGAAACCATAAAGCACGCCGTCGAAGCGCAGGAAGATGCGCTCGCCACGCCACGAAGGCGGAACACGGAAAACCTGGCGATAGAGTCCGGTTCCATCGTCGACTTTGGCGTATTGGGGTTTGGCAAATCCCTGCAATTCCCAATGGCCCGGTACCACGATGGTTTTCCATGACGTATCAGTGAAAGCGGGATTCTGAAAGTTGGCATCTGCGCCGAGATCCGAACCCGCGATGTATTTAAAATGCCAATGGCCGTTGAGTGACCGGGCTTCGTTGGTGCCGGTGGGGCACACGGGATAAACGTCCTGCGGCTGAGCGGACAACGGACCAAAACCGAGGGCAAGCAGCGACAGGAATACGAACGCAATCGGGGCGCGGAAGAAATGGGGCATACTCGAGCGCAAGGCGGAGCGTCTGTAGACGCAAGTGCGGGCTCCGATTTCGGCCGGGATTCTTCCGTTAGATAAATCGGCGGTCGACCGGAAAAATCCGGCGGAGGCCGCACCGCGCGATCCCTCCCGCGACCTATCCGCCTTTCCCGGCGAGCCAGCGTTCGGCTTCGATTGCAGCCTGACAGCCCATTCCGGCAGCGGTGATCGCTTGGCGATAGTGATGGTCAGCGCAGTCTCCGGCGACGTATACGCCCGGGGTTTTGGTTTCAACCTGACTGTGTCCGGCCGGAACGAAATAGCCTTGATCATCGGTATCCACCGCCGACTTGAACGGTTCCGTGTTGGGCACATGGCCGATCGCAACGAAGACGCCTTTCACCGGCAACACCGACTCAACGCCGGTCTTGACGTGCTTCACCTTGAGGCCGCTCACCGCTCCTTCCGCGATGCCTTCGACGGAAACCGGCACGCTGTCCCAAACGCATTGAATCTTCGGGTGCGACGTGGCGCGGTCTGCCATGATTTTCGAGGCCCGCAATGAATCGCGGCGATGAACCAGATAAACCTTGCTCGCGAAGCGCGTCAGGAAAAGTGCTTCCTCGGCCGCGCTGTCCCCGCCGCCGATGACCACCACATCCATCTTGCGATAGAAGGCGCCGTCGCACGTTGCGCAGGTCGTTACGCCCTTGCCGCCGTAAAGTTCTTTTTCGCCGGGAATTCCGGTGAGGCGCGGTGACGCTCCGGTGGCGACGATAATGGTCTTCGCGAGGATCTCGCGATCAGCGAGCTTGAGCGTGTAAGGCCACTTCGATGTATCGATCCCCTGGACGGAGCCGCTTTCGTAACGCGTGCCAAATTTCTCCGCCTGTTTGCGCAGATTCTGCATCAGCTGGTAGCCGTCGATGCCCTCGGGAAATCCGGGGAAATTCTCCACTTCTGAAGTGGTGGTGAGTTGTCCGCCCGGCAGCACGCCTTCGAGTACGAGGGGCTGGAGATTGGCCCGGCCGGTATAGATTGCGGCGGTCAAACCGGCGCAGCCGGTACCGACGATGACGACATTTTCAACTTTGGCAGACATGGGAAATAGAGCGCTGAAATGAGCGCAACATTACAGCCGGCGCAACTACGGAGATGTTTTTTCCGGAAAGAAACCGGGACTCTCTCTGAATAATCGCGCCGCGTGGCGCTTTTATGCCTTCGACTGGATCGCTTTCATCAGCGTCTGTTTGAGCGCAGCGGTGGAAAACGGTTTGCTCAGCAGGGCGGTGACACCTTCGGATTGCAGGACGTTGCGAATGTATGGATCGAAGCGCCCGCTCATGACCGCGATGGGCGGCTTCTCGGGGTGGGTTTTCAAGGCCTTCACCAACTCCACGCCGTCCATCATGGGCATGTTGATATCGGTCAGGACCAATCCGATTTTCCCCGCGTGTTGCTCCAGTTTTTGCAATGCATCGACGCCGTTGGTCGCCTCGATTACGTGATAACCCAAGCGACGGGTTGCGACGCAAACGAAGGAACGAACCGCATCGTCGTCATCAACGATCAAAAGACTGCCGGTACTGCCATTTGGCATCGTCAAGGCGATGGGTGGCGCGGACCCTGACGACGGCTGATTTTTCGCGCGGTGTTGCTCGAAAAGATCCATGGCTTCCGATGAAAGCATTTTCAGTGCCGCACTCTCGGTTGCGGTGAGTTCCCTCACACGACGATCGAGGACGCAGAGAGTTCCGATGGAAAAACCATGCGGGGTAACCAACGGCATACCGGCGAAGAATTGAAAGCCGTCGTTGTTCACGACTGGCAAATGATTGAACCGGTGATCCTTTTTTGCGTCGGGTACGACAAAGACTCCGCTGCTGCGGAGGGCGTAGTTGCAAAACGAGAGATCCCTCGCGATTTCCGTTTGCTCGATGCCGACACGCGCCTTGAACCAGCACCGCCGCTCGTCGACCAAGACCAAGGTGGCGGCCGCAGTCTGGCAGAGGTCGGCCGCCCGCTTAACAATGGCGTCAAACTGGGATTCCGGCGGCGTGTCGACAATGCGATAGCTATGCAGTGCGGCCAATCTTGCCTGCTCGGGATCTGCGTCGATGACGGAGCTTAAACCCATTTATTTTCGGGAAGGTAACCGGGTAATTCCTCGTCACAACAATTTTCATAAGTCCCGTTAAAAAAGTCCCTTGCGCTCCGCTGAATTGACAACAATTGGCAGCAACACCCGGAACCGGACGGATTTAGCGTGGATGTTGTTCTCCCAAGAATAGTGAGGGATGACCAAACGGCTCTTTTTGCCAGGGATTTTACATTCCTGAAAACGTGCAACTGGCTCGGAAAGTGGGATGGCTCGATGCTTAAGTACGGCTGGAAAGTGACGATTTTTAAGGGTGGAGGCGGCGGATCGCAACCGGCCGGCTTTGTGCGTCGATCTTCGACGCACCGACGTCGTTTCCGATATGCTTTTTTTCGAACGTATTCTCAATTCCAAGCAAGCCCACAAGGAGCAGCGCCGTGCCTCGCGCTACGCCGTCGGTTCGTCGTTTCCTTTGAAGGCGAGCCTGAATCTGGTGGGTTGCGATGAATTCGGAGAATCCTTGGAATCTTCGGATGGACAGGGTTGGAATTGGGCGGGGCGCCTGGTGAATTTTTCCACGAGTGGGGTGAGTATTCAGTTGCCACCGGCTACGGCCGCGCGTCGCGGCGACAATTGTTCGCTGGTCCTTTCGCTGGCGGATTACGAACTCACCGTTCCCTGTCACGTGGCCCATACCCGCAAGCATCCCGACTCAGTGCAATTTGGGCTTAAATTTGATTTTCCCGGCGAAGAAACTCCCGAGGGTTATCGGCAGCTATTGGAATTGGTTGCTTTTGGCGCTTCGCTCCGGCCGGAAAAATCGCAGCCTGACGGCCCGGACGCGTCCGGTTATTTGGTTGAACACTACAATGGGGATTTCGAGTCACATCTGACCGTTTGGCGAGTGCCCGGTGGCGCAGTGCAATGGTTTGAGTTTCAACTGGCGCAGTACTGTGTGCGTGGCAGTGCGCAAAACCGCACCTTGGAATTCGCCGGGGGAGGGAGGAAAAATCCCGCTCCGGTCGCCTCCGCGCAAGTCGGTGAAATCCGTCAGCTCTTCAAGTGGGTGGTGCCGAACATCGCTCGCGCGGTGCCCGCGGACATCCGCCAATCGTTGCAGAGTTTCGCCGCGTAATTGGGGCCGCCTTTGGCGGTGCTACGATTCGATCACCGTGTCGGGCAGTTCGTTTTCGTCATCGGGCTGCCGCGGAAAATGGACGGCGAGCAAACGACCCGCGCGCTCAATTCCCTCCCGCAAACCCGCGGTAAAATCGCCACCCTTGAAAAAGCCAGCCATGGCCGAGGTCAGCTCCTGCCAGAAAGCTCCACCGCATTTTTCGTGCACGCCTTCGTCGCCGATGACCGCAAAGGTCTGTGAAGATGGGGCGACAATGATCAGCACCGCATTGCGATTTTTTGTCCTGGTCATACCGAGACGCATGAAAATTTCCTGGGCTTTCGCAAGGGGATTGCCCGCGGGTTCGTGGATGATCGCGACCCGGATTTCCCCGGACGTGAGCGATTCGGCGTGGGCGATCGCGGCCTCGAGTTTGCCGTGATCCAGTTGTTTGATGAAGATCGCCTTGTTCATCCTACCATTTTCCTCCCGCTCCGCCGCCGCCGAAGCTGCCACCGCCACCGGAAAATCCACCGCCACCGCCGCCCGAACTCCAACCTCCGTTGTTTCCGCCGCCGCCGGAAGGCGGTATCCACCAACCGCCACGCGTTCCGCCGATGACGAAACCCCGCCGATTGCGGCGCCGGGCAAAAGACGACAACAGAATGAGGAAAACGAACAGGGCGACCAATCCCCATTGATCGGAAAAAAGATGTGGTTGTGATGCCTCGTTGATCCGGCCGTTGCCTTTGTATTCGCCCTTCGTCGCTGCGATCATTGCGGCCACTGCGGCCTTCATTCCTCCATCGACGTCTTTTTGGCGGAAACGGGGAACGATTTCATTTTCGATGATTCGCTTGGCCGTCGCGTCGGGCAGCACGGCTTCAAGTCCATAGCCGACTTGAATGTAAACCTGATGCTCCTGCATGAAGACAAAAAGTACCGCACCGTTGTCCTTCTTTTTCTGGCCAACGCGCCACGATTGCGCTACGCGCACGGTGTAGTCCTCAACCGAGGAATCGGATTCCATCTTCGGATAGATGGCGACCAACAGTTGGTTGGAGCTGTCCTTTTCGAATTGCTCCAGCTTTCCGTCTAACTCTCGCACCACGGCGGGCGAGACGACTCCGGCGTAATCGTTGAAATACCGCGCCGGTGCCGGCGGAATGCGCTCCGCTGCACCAAGCGTCGTCCCGCTGACAGCGAGTGCGACCAGGAGCACGAGGGAGCGCAGCATTGATTTCACCGGCACAATCACGGTTTGGCGGGAGCCGGTTTGCTGAAATCAAATTTTACCTGCGGGGCATTTTCAGCTCCGGCTGCGGCGGTGAAATAGGCCTTTTCCTTAAAACCCATGATGCTGGCGAAGAAAACGGCGGGCACGCGTTTGATCGCGGCGTTGTAGTCGCGCGCCAGATCGTTGAATCGACCGCGTTCGACTGAGATGCGGTTTTCGGTTCCCTCCAGCTGCGCCTGCAGTTCCTGGAAATTGGCCGTCGCCTTCAGGCTGGGATAGTTCTCCGCGACCACCAGCAAGCGCGAAAGCGCGGACGTTAACTGGCCTTGGGCCCGGTCGAAAGCAGCGAGTTGAGCGGGATCGGTCGGGGCGGTGCCGGAATTGATCTGTACCTTGCCGACGGAGGCGCGGGCCTCGGTGATTTCCGTCAGCGTTGATTTTTCAAAGTTGGCGGCGCCGGAAACCGTGGCCACGAGATTGGGCACCAGGTCCGCGCGTCGTTGGTAGACATTCTGGACCTGTGCCCACTGGGCGTCGACCGCTTGGGAGCGGTTCACCAATCCATTATATTGACCGCTGACGAACAGCACGAGCGCCACGGCAATCGCCGCGAGGATTCCGAGAACGATGAGAAAAGTTTTCATGGGACAATTGAATTCATGTCCCTTCTGCGCGGCGATGCAAGCAGTGGAGTGTTACACTGAAAGCGTTTGTTTCGCATCGAACGCGAAATGGGCGCCGATTTCGCCCCAAGGCGATTTACTTCTTCGGCGCGAGTGGTGGAGTGGTGGCGTTGCCGATTTGTGTCGCCAAGCGCCCCATGGTTTTTTTGGCGCATTCCGGGCAGATCCCGTGGGAGGTTTCCGTGTGAAACTTCGAACCGAAATAGTCCTCCATCGTAAGCCACTCGCCTTCGTGCCCGACTTTCCGGCACCAACTGCACACGAGGAGGAATTCCTCCAGGTGATGAAGCCGGGCGAGGATTTTTTTCGTCGCGAGATGAACCCAAACCCAAATGACCGCGACCACGACGGTGCGCAAGACCGCGCGTTCCCAGTTGAAGGTGACGGGTTCACTGAAAAGGAAATGGGGGAGGTGAAAAACCTCGGTGACCCATGAAAGGATGATGATCAGCGAAAAGCCGATGGCCTCCTGTTTCAGAATGGAATTTCCCGTGCGATTAGTTGCCATGATTTGATCCGTCACGTGTCTAGCGATTGAATGTGGCTTTTACGCGCCGGGAGACTTGAAAGCAAGGTATCCAGACGAAATACAACAGCGACAGTCTGTAAAACATTTTTCGTATGGTCGAAATCCAAGACGGTCTCCGGTTTGTTCGGGCGAAATGACAGAAGCATGGTTTGGCGCCAAGGTGATGCACCGCGTTGGTTGACGTGCCAAGCCCTGAGTGTGAATTTTCACTTAACTTTGCTGCCCGACAACTTCACTTTGCCCCTAACTGGCCGGCGAGAACACGCATGATCAATTGTTTGCCCGGGGTCTTCGAAGAGGAGTCGACCGTCAGGCCGACAAAGCCCGCGAAATTTCGCAGCGGCGGCCGCGCCGTGGTGAAATAAAATGTCCCGTGGGCGGTCGTTTTCGAGAGGAAATTGTACGGCACGCGAAAAACGCGCGAACCTGAAAGGCCCCAGTTTGCCCCGTCTTCCAGTTGCATGTCAGGCCAAACCAGATTCGTGAACGCGCCGGAAAACAGCGTGGGCGAGTCGGCCATTTCATGGGTGATGACGTCGATGCCATCGGTCTTGAAACTGAGATTGCCAAACTGCACCAACGCGTAGATCGCCTCAGCGTAGGTCCGCTCGTCATCCTCGGTGAAGCCGGCCTCTTCCGCGCGAGCCTTGGTCGCGGCAATTTGTTGCCCGGAGTATTTCGGGCGGAACATGAGGGAGATGCCGGGATTCTTTTTCCCGTTCGCGCGCAGTCGCAGCTCGATGTCCGCCATGGGCGCAAGGCCGTGGGCGAGATAGTCGCTCGTGGCGAGGACGCGGGCGGTTGTTTCGGCCACCGGAGGGGCTGGGGATTTGTCGCCGGTGAACGGACCTTGGATTGAAATTTCCAATGCAACGGGCGATTGCGCAAAACTGAATTCGTGCCCGGTGTCCGATTTCAGCGACGATTGAAAATAGCTCAGGATGCCGAGTCCGGTCCCGGGTTTTGATTTCGCCTCGCGTTCGGTGAGCGTCGCTAAACGAAATTCGCCCAACCATTGGCGCGAGATTGCGCCCTCCTTAATCGTGAAAAGCACGATTAGACGGTCGCCAGCACGGCTTGCGTCGCTGGCGCTGCCGAGTTCGAACCCGCCGAGCGGAATATGGTGTGAGTTGGCGTAGCGCGTGACACTGGCGCCCGGTTTGACTTCGGTGGGCGTCGGCAATGCCGCGATCGCCGGGTTTGAGCAACCGAGCAGAATCGACAAAAATCCGAGGCGGGGCAGTGGAGACATCCGGAAGAATTAACACGGAATCAATCGCGGAGTTGCAATCACTCACTCTGCTCCAAGCTGATACCGTGCAGGAGACTTGCCCCACGAAATCCACGAATGGCACACGAATCAGCCGGATGCGCCGCGATGCACTGTTGCATTTGGTCCACCGTTTCGTGAGACGAAAACCGGATTGGACCGGGAGCATTGTTTGGTCCGAGGCATTTGGCCATGCGGATGTGGCAATGAAGAAGCGCCACCCGACGACAATGAGATTTCGCACTGGAAGCGTTTCCAAGGCTGAGGACCGATTTAATCGGTCTCGGTGGGCTTGCCGCTATCGAATAAACGGGCAGTATCGGCAGAATGAAGAGTTTTCTTTTCAGCGCGACAACCCGGGACGGGAGAAAATTTCATGACCGGGTTGAATCGACCAATCTTGACCATGCGCGCCATATTTTGGAGGCGCTTGGACACCGCGACATCGAGTTCTTAAGCGATGAAAACGTGGAGGACATTTCTCGGGCGGCACGAATTGGCGCGGGTGTTCCAGCCCGGAAACCTGATTGGTGGACCGTGGAGGACGAGATCAAATCTCGCCGCCGACGTGGGTTGGCGGAAAAAGTTCGGTGGGCATTTGGGCATCATCTGGAGTTTGTGTGGCCACTTGTTTTGTGGAACATTGTATCGTTGATGCATGGCCGACCTTTCCGCGAGATGGACTGGCTGGGCTTTGTGGCTACGTTCCTCTATGGCTTATGGTTCGTCAGAAAAATTCTGCCGATGACACTGTTCCAACTCATCCTCGAAGCGTCCGCTTGGCATAATTGGACCCGGCTGCGACGACTCATACGATTTACGCGTGTGCTCAAGAGATTCATCACGACTTCCATTCGAGACAAGGAGCTCGATTTTCGCGAGGCGGTGTCGTTGGCGGCCGAGGGACGGCTCGCTGACGGCCTGCAACTCGTCGAAAAATATCGCAAGCATCCTGATCTGGCTGAATATCTGTTTCTGACGAGGCTTTCCGGTCTCTATGATGCAGCCGGACAATATGACCGGGCGGTGGCTTTGAGAGAGGAATCCGCGGTTAAGGGGCCTGGCGGTGTTAGCGAATGGATCGATCTGGCGATGGCGCGTATCCGCCGGAAGCGTGACGTGCCGGGAGCGCGTGAGGCGCTTCAAAAAATCGAGGGCAAAGAAATACCAGCACTCGCGCAGGCGTTCCGACTTATCGTCGAGGGCATGATTGCCTGCGAGGAACGTGATGATGTGAAGGCATGTGAATATTACCGCGCCGGGTTGGATAAACTTGAGGCTACCACATACAGTCCAGTTGTTTTTGGGCTTGTTGCAGAGGCGCGGGTTGGAATGGCCATGTCACTTGCGCGATTGGGTAAAAAAGACGTGGCGGGAAGAATTCTGAAAAAGGAACGTCCATTGTTGGAGGCGCGCGGTGAGAACGATCTTCTTGTCAGATGTGACGCGGTCATTGGCGGATGATTGGGGTGTATTTGCGAGCGGCATCCGCGCCGGGACAGGGTTTTCATTGGCGGGCGATTTTGTCCTGTGAGACAAACGCAAGAATGCGTTTGGCGTATTCCTGTTGCGCGAAGCCGAAGAGATCGACGTGACCTGCGCCGGGCACCAGCCAGAGTTCCTTTGGTTCTCGGGCGGCGGCGAAGATGGCTTGGGTGCTGAATGGCAGAGTATGCAAATCGTTTTCTCCCCCGAGCACAAAGACCGGGCAATGGAGCGATGAGATATGGGCGATCGGGTTGATTTGATCGATCGACAAACCAAGGCGCCATTCGGCGAAGGGAACGAAAAACATCCCGGCCAGCCAGCCCGGCAGATGAAGGTCTCTGCGGAAGCGACGGTCCAGAGCGTCGCGCATCGTGGGATAGGTGCTTTCAACGATAACCCAGTGCACTTCCGGCGGCAATTTCGCCGCGGCGAGGAGAATGGTGGCGCCGCCTTGCGATTCGCCGAGGCAGCCCAATTCCTTGAACCCCCTTGCCCGCAGGAAATCGAGTGCGCCCAGGAGATCCGACGTTTCAAACCAGCCTGCGGAAACCTTGTTGCCTTCACTCAAGCCATGTCCACGGGCATCATAGAGTAGAACCGCATAACCTGCGTCGTGAAATAAATGGGCCCGAGCCAGCATCTGGCGGCGCGACGATCCGTTTCCGTGCAGGAGAACCACCGCCTTCCTGTTGCTTTGGGCGGATACCAGCCATCCCGATAATTTGAGACCATCGCGCGATGGAAAAACAACTGGTTTGGTAAAGGCGGCAATTTCCGCAGAAGGATCGCCTACGACTCGCCGAGGCGGAGACGTCAGTCGCCACGCGAGGAAAGCGGAAACCACTGCGCTTGCAACCGCCGCCGCCAAAACCGAAAGGAGCAGTCGTTTTATAAGCCACATGCGGGTATCTTCACGAAACGCAAACGCGACTACGACCGCACCGGGCTTCGTTTGTTGAAGATTGAACTCGTATGCACAGTGGATTGGGGCGGGGGCTGGTTAACTTCGGACATCCGCTTGAACGGCTGCTCATGATGAAGGTCAGGAGCGCCATGCCACTCGTGATCGATATCGCGCATGATTAGAGCATGATCAAAGGTCACAGTGCCCGAAGGAAACAGGTTAATATCCTCAAAATAACTGGAATGGACCTCGGACACTTCCAATGGATGAACCTGCCAATCCTTCGTGCTCAAAACTAGCCCGTCAGACGTTTCAGCTTGGCGGCCTGCCGAATAACCGAGGCTGCCTCCTTCAAAGAACCCGGAGGCTTGCCCCAACGATTTAAAACAAGAGGAGTCTGGCAACGCATCGACCTCGCGTCCAGTCACGCTGACGCTGGTTGATCCGTCAATTGATCGCATGACGACTTTAACACAGGGCGGACGGTCAATAATTGAGAATTTAGCTGCGTGATGGATGCCCGGGAAAATGCGACCACCGGCAAGATGATTCAGCCAGGAATTGCTATCCCTTCGAGGTATGTAGACGCCCTCACGCAGAACACCTGAAGAATCACTCCATTCGACCGCAATTCGATGTGCCGCATTCTCACTGGATATTCCAAGAAATCCGGGGATTCCCGCGGGCCGAATATCCTCGAGTCGAATCAGGCAAATTCCCACTAACGAGTAACCGCCCTGGAGCTTTGGTCTGAAAGGATGCGGCAATAGCCTCTGAACCACCAGCGGCGATGCGCGGAAGTTCACAAGCAGCCTGCGCTTAATCACCCCTTTTACTTTCGGTATTCGCATGGCTCGCTTGCCTGATGTTGATTGTGCCAGGCGGCGTGGCTCAATTCGATGGAGGTTCGTTTGAGATCGAATGGCTAGGCGAAAATCAACCTGGTACGAACACTCGACCTGAAATCGATTTGGGGTTGAGCCGACCACACGTGGTTTAACCAGCGGCACGATTCATTGATGACAATGCGCTGGTTGATGATCAAGTCCGTGAAAGCGCGGGCTGGTTTTGCGGGGAGAGAATCGATTTTCCCCTCTGATTCCTGCGGACTGAGGGTTCGATAACCCCGAAGCTTGCTTCGGGGATTTTCATTTTCTCAACTGCACTTCCCAGATTTTCGATCGACGCGAGGTGCCGTCGGGACCGGTGACGTCGAGGATGGTAATGTATTTTCCGGGCTGCGCATAAACGTGCTGCGGGTTTTGTTCGGTGGAACTCGCGCCATCACCGAAGTCCCATTTCCACGTGGTGATGGTGCCGACCGAGGTGTCTTTGAATGCCACGAGCCGCCGGTCCATGTCGACGATCTTCCATGTCCATTGCGCGGCGAGTTTGGGTTGGAGCGCGGGTTCCATGGGCATGAGTTTGAATGCGCACAGCTCTGAGGCCTGGCCAAACATGGTGTGTTTTGGGGAAAGATTCCAAAACCCGGCACTACCTTTTGCGTTCACGTCATCGTAGTCGATGATCGCCCACGCCAAGCCGAGGATTTTGTTTTCCGTCAGGACGGATTCCACTGCGCGTTGCGGACCTTCCGGGCCGGCGTAGTCGAAAGGCGTGATCCAGAATTCCAGCACGAGCTTGCCGGCTTCCCCGGGTTTGAAATTGTAGGCGTACGCAGCGTTGGCCCACGGAAAATCCTTGATCCACGTCGGTGAACCCCACGCCATCGCCCAGTCCTTGTTCAAGGCCGGGGTGAAGATGTGGTAGTTCTGCGCTTGCACGCCATGCGAGACCCAATGCGCTTCATTCGCGCTGATGCGGTCGTCGTCGTGCGCGGTGCTTTCACCAACTTCAGCGGGAGTCCAGGATCGCGTCTCGCCTTTATCGAGCAGCGGCCCACCCGAAGCGTCGCCATCCACGACGAGCTCGAAGGTGTCATTGTGCAAATCGGGCCGCGAAAAATCCCAGTAGTCGTCGTTGGCTTCGTAGAGAAAATAGAGGCGGTTGAGGCCCTTGACCCAGCCAACTTTCACCCGGACGTCGAGCGTCTTGCTTCGCTCGGGATTCTGCCGGTTTTTCTCGTTGTGCAATTGATCGGTGCCGACGACATAGCTTTCCGGTACCATCGCCCAATCGTCCGTGTTGCCATCGATGCGGGGAATTTTGTCGGTCGGGAACTGAAAAACCTGATAGGTCGTTCCCGGTTTTTCCAATGCGTGAAGGCACGGAATTGCGCCGAAAAGCGATGACAGGATCAGAACGAGGCGGGTGGGGAATTGCATAGCGATAACGGGATGACGGCGAAGCGGTACGTTCCGATACGCGGATTTTTCAGACGCAGTGCAACCCGAATCACCGCTGTTGACGCGTCGTCGCCAAGGGTGAAGCCAAAAAAAGGCCGGAATTGGATTCCGGCCTGTAAATAACTGGATGACAGTTGCGGCGATCAGTTCGCGCGCGCCTTGTCGTACGAGGCCTTCATCTTATCCCAGGAGGCGATCACGTTTTGCTTTGCACTGTCCCATGTGTCGGCGGTGGCATTGCCCAAGGCGCTGAGTTTTTGCTTATAGTCGGCTTCGGAATTTTTGAGTTCCTCCATGGCGGCTTTGCGGCTGGCGCTGGCGTTGGCCTCGGAATAGTTCGCGTGCACCTCGGCGATTTGGGCGTCCATTTTGGCATCCATCGCCTTGGCGCTGGCCTCGAAGTCATTGCGTTTGTCGAAGGTGTACGATTTCACAT
Organism: Lacunisphaera sp.; assembly: GCA_036499685.1. Classification (GTDB taxonomy): domain Bacteria; phylum Verrucomicrobiota; class Verrucomicrobiia; order Opitutales; family Opitutaceae; genus Lacunisphaera. The sequence goes on from DASYDH010000060.1 coordinate 72,427, forward strand.
TGTCCCATCCATTGGACATCGTGTCTTTCGTATCCTGATAGGCGTCCTTCACCTTGTCACTGGCGTTGTCACGATCGTGTTTGGAGCAGCCGGTGAAGATGAGGGCGGAGAGTGTGGCAGCGAGCAAAGCCACGGGAATGATCCGGGCTGAAGTGGATTTGGTTTTCATGTTCATAGAGAAGTGCGGACGAGCGGGTCGCGCGGGGTTGGGCCTCTGGGAGAGGAATGCGGCCCGTGATTACGTTCGTAGACAGATGTTCACCAATTGCGTTCGCCTTAAAATACTCCCGACGGTCTCCTCCGTTTTTTTTGAGACCGAAACGATGCCGCGAACCGAATGGCCCGGCGTCGGTCTAAACAACAAGCGAGTAGTCCGAATCGTTTAACCCCATCCCTGAATCAACATGATCGCGCATATCTTCCTGGCCATCTACCTCATCATCGTCGGTCTCACCGTTCTTTTCGGTCTGTCGCTGCCTCCGTGGATCGCGGGCCTCACCGCGCTGATTGCCGGCGTCCTGTTGCTCGCGAACTACATCGGTGTGAGCGTCAATCGGAAGGGGAATTAGCCGCGGGCGCTCCACCTTTCCGTCTGCGCCAGCTGATCGCACGTGTAATGGGTGGCCGGTCTCGGCGGGCCGGTCTGGTGTGCCCCAAGCACATTTGCGATAGACCGGGTCGGGATGGCGGGCTACGTTCTCAGCCGGCATGAAGAAACAACCGGACTGATGAGAACGATCGCCATCGATTTGGACGACACCTTGAACAATTTCGAGGAGACGCTGCAGACCACGACGTTCCAGCATGACGTGACCTATGGATTTTCCGCGCAAGTGTTCGAAGAGTATTTGACGCGGCTGCGCCAAGGCGCGGCGGTAAATGAAGATCTACTCAGCACGGAATACTCCTTTTTCAAATACCAGATTCATCAGCAGTGTTACCAGCGGGCGACTGCGCGGGCAGACGGGGTGGAATTTATTCGCAGGCTCAAACGGGACGGCTGGCGGATCGTGATTTGCACCTACCGGGATCTGCGCCGGGCGCAGGACTGCACGAGAAAATGGCTGCGGGACAACGGCGTTCCGTTCGACCACCTGTTCATGGCTTGGAACAAAATCGTCTTCTGCCGGGTTTGGGGGATCGAGTACCTGGTGGACGACGATCCCTTCAACATCATCCAGGGTGAAAAGCACGGGGTGAGCGTATTCTATCCCGCGCTGGACCGGCTCAAGGAATTACAGCCGAACCGTGCCCGGGCCTTCCATTCGTTCTCCGAAATTTTGCCATGGATCACAGGGTAGGACTGTTGAAGGAGTTTTATGCGGGGCTGCCGCAGGATCGGGTCAAGCTGGAAATCCGCGAGCACGGGTTCGCGTTTCTGGAAAAACTTCTTTCCGGCGGGGTGACGCTGGACTACGGCGAGCTGACCCTGACGGATTTGTTGCACAAATATAAACTCACCAACATCCCGCCGTACCGGATGGACGAACTGTTGGAGGCGCACGTCGCCAAGCGGTGCAATGTGTGCCTGTACTTTGAGCCCACGGCCAACAGCCTGTTCTGTTTCAATCTGGATAATAATCACAAGACCAACAACACCGTGATCATTCCCGAGATGGACTACGCCGTGAAGGCCCTGCGGGATTTGCTGTGCGTCCTCGGTTGCGAACCGCTGATCCTGGCCAGTGGCCGTGGTTATCATGTCTGGGGCCGGCTGGAACGCGCCGTGGACAACGACCGTCTGTATGAATTTCTCTCGCGCGCGGCGGTCAGGATTCTGGCGCAGCTGCACAGCAGTGGATTCGAACATCAAAAAATAAAATTCAACGTCTATCCCGACAAACGGATCCGGGGAGTAGTATCGCTGCGACTGTTTGGATCGGAGCACGCGAAAAACAAGGTGTTCAGCAAAGTGTGTACGCCGGAGGGTCTGCTCGATGAGGCAGCGTCCTGGGCCTATTTTGAAAATTACCTGGCCAGCCGGACGATTTCCCTCGAAACGTTTGACGCGGCCTGCGTCGAACTCGGCCGGTCATTCTGAAACCTGCGAAAAAAGTCCTTCCAAATTTCTGTCATCCGCCAGTCGATCGCGGTGAAGGCCGGTCTTCACTAAATTAACCCGCCCATTGGCGCACTTGGCTCCGGGTCGAGGCACGGCTTTTTGCCGTGCCAAGTAGCAGCCTGCAAGGACCAGGACGAACCACGCTTCGATTGAGCCACCGCCGCCCGATGAGGAAGATGAGGCTGGTGCGGGTGCTGGACTGGCGGAGACGGTCAACGTGGCTTTGTTGCTCGTGACGCCGCCGAGCTGGTTGGTGACCACGGCGGTGTAATCGCCGGCATCAGTGTTTCGCACGTCAGGGAGGCTGAGCGTGCTGGTCGTGGCTCCATTGATAACGACGCCGTTGAAATACCATTGATAGGTGGGCGCAGGCGCTCCGCCAGCGGTAACCGAAAATTGCACACTGCCTCCGGGAGAGACCGTCTGGCTCTGCGGTTGGGTCGAGATCACCGGTGCGCCGGCGAGTACACCTTTGCGGATCGCGTGATTGTTGCTATCCGCTACATAAACCGTGCCCGCACTATCAACCGCAATGCCACTCGCGAAGTCAAATCGCGCGGTGCCACCGATTCCATCCTGGCATCCCACCAGGCCCATGCCCTCAGATCCTCCAATGACGGAGACAGTTCCTTCGGGTGCGACCTTGGTAACGGTGCAAAATCCTGGATTTGTCACGTAAAGATTGCCCGCACTGTCCCTCGCCAGACCACCAGTATTGAACAGTGAGAAGATCTCAACGTTGACGGGCAGGGTGGTCACGACCCCCTGTGGAGTGATCTTGCGAATCTTTGAATTACCGGCGTCCGCCACGTAAACATTACCTGCATCGTCCACGGCCAAACCCTCCGGAAAATTGAACCGGGCATTCGTGCCGGTGCCATCGACGTAGGTTATCGCGTCCGCGCCCGCGGCAGGCGTCCCCCCGGCCAGCGTGGTGACCGTCCCTGCTGGCGTTACTTCATTAATCGCGTCAAAATTCACCGTGTAGTAGACATTGCCCGCACCATCAACGGCCAAAGCATTGCCATCGACAAAAGAGAAAGAGGAAGAAGAAGAGGTTGGCACAACAGACATGATTCCATCCGGGGTTATCTTTTGAATTCCCGTGACTTCGCTTGATACGTACACGTTGCCGGCTTTGTCCACCGCAATACTGGTTGGTTGGTTAACCGTGAGGGCCGACCCGGTTCCACCTGGGCTGGTGGGTGGTGCGGCCAAAGTGGTGACGACTCCCGCCGGCGAGATTTTGCGAATCCTCGAATTGTCGGTATCAGCGACATAAACATTGCCAATGCTATCGACCGCCAAGCCACCGGGATGATGAAATCGGGCCAGCGTCCCCACGCCGTCAGCGGTGCCAAAGCCACTGGCCGTGCTCGCAAATGTGGTCACCACTCCGGCCGGGGTGATCCTGCGGATCGAATGATTGCCGGTGTCGGCCACGAAAATATTGTCGAGGGGATCGATGGTCAGTCCCGAAGGATTATAGAAATGCGCGGCGGCAGTGGTGCCGTCCTCGCTGCCAATTTGACCGGCCGCTCCCGCCAAAGTGGTGACTGTGCCTCCCGGAGCGATTTTGCGAATGGTTTGGTTGTGCGAGTCCGCGACATAGAGATTGCCTGTGCCATCCAAGACCACATCGCTCGTGACATTGAATTGCGCGGTGGATCCAACTCCGTCGGCGCTGCCCACCAGCCCCGCCGCGCTCCCGGCCACCGTGGTAACCGTACCGTCCGGCGTGATCTTGCGAATGGCGGCCATATCCGCCACGAAGACATTCCCTCCATCGTCCACTCTTACCCCGTGAGGCGAAATAAATCGAGCGGCCGATCCCGCACCGTCCGTCACACCCTTCTGTTGGGCACTCCCCGCGAGTGTTGTCACCACTCCGCCCGGAGTAATTTTTCGGATGGTGCAGTTATTCGTGTCTGCGACAAAAATATTGCCGCCGCGATCGATCGCCAAGCCGGCAGGATTAAAAAACCGGGCATCAATGCCGGTTCCGTCCTGACTTTCCCCTGTTTCAAACGAGCCGTCAGCAATATGTTGGTACGATGCCCCCGCCAGCGTAGATACCACGCCTTGCGGAGAGATCTTGTAAATCGTATCATTGCCTGATGCGTAAAGCGTCCCACTGCCATCAATCGCCACGCCCGCGAGGCCGCTCATTCGCAGGACCGCCCCTTGTCCGTCAACGAGGGTCAGAGTCGTCACGTTGCCGGCCGGAGTGATTTTGCGAATCGCGTAATTTTGTTGATCGATCACGTAGAGATTGCCCGTCGCATCGATGGTCACCGCGGTGGGAGTATTGAAACGCGCGTTGGCACCCGCCCCATCGACATAGTCCGCTCCACCCAGCGGGCCGGCGAGATGAGAGAACAGATATTGTTGCGATTCACCCTGGGTCCAGGCGGAAACGGCGACAATCAACCCGAGTGCTCCCGTGCAACCGAGGCGGAATTTCTGAAACGAAATAAGGGACGGTAGGTTCATCGGTGTGGTGGATTTGGAGGATGGAAGACAAGCGAGGTTGATCGTGGAGAAACTGCAGCACGCAGTGTCATCCAACCGATAGTGACAACCCAGGGCTGCCGGCCCGCTACTCAAAGCGGTATGTCCGTCACCTTCATTGCTCCTCGGACAGGAGAAATATATCGGTCAGCAAGGTGGTAACCGGGGTTTCCTATTTTGCTGACCGATGATTTTCGACGCGATTGCCGGGAAATGAAAGTGCGAGGCGTTACTTTTCTCGAGGAGCCACGCGTGGAGGGTTGCGACATGGTTGCGGTTTTCGCCGACTTGTATGGCAACAAGTGGGAGCTGCTAGAGCGGAAGTCCAATTCGTAGCCCTTAACGTATTGTTTTTCGGATTAAACCGGAGTGCGACACCGAGGGCACCGAGGAGTTGCCGGTCTGGTTTTTACGATGAAGATTGGCTTCCTAACCGGGCAAATCGCGTCGTTCGCGAGCGCTCGACAAAATTGAGCGACAGCTTCACTTGTAGGCGCATGAAGTTGCCCCTTGGCCTTTGCGGTGTGTTGATGTTCGTCGGAGCGTCGGTGGCCGCAAATACAGTGGAACCGCGGCCGATTTCTCTTTGGGCGGGAAGTCCTCCGGGAGAGACGGTCACTTTTCCAGCGGAAGCCGATACGACGAAGCCGGGCGACGATCTTGTCGCTGGACGCCGGGTGATTCGCATGGGAAATATTTCCGACCCGACGATCACGATTTATCAGCCGGATACCGCGAAGAACATCGGTGCCGCGGTGATGGTTTGTCCCGGCGGCGGTTATTATATTCTGGCCATGGATCTGGAGGGCACGGAAGTCTGCGCGTGGCTTAATTCCATCGGCGTTACCGCAGTGTTGTTGAAGTATCGCGTGCCAGTCAGGGAAGGCCAACACCCGCGCGCCGCTCCGTTGCAGGATGCACAGCGTGCCCTGGGATTGGTGCGGCATCGGGCGATCGAGTTGGGGATCGATCCGCATCGCATCGGCGTGCTCGGATTTTCGGCCGGCGGACATCTCGCGGCGAACTTGAGCAACAATCACGATGCGCGAACTTATCCGTTGGTGGACGCCGCTGACCGCGCGAGCTGCCGCCCGGATTTCTGCCTGCTGATTTATCCCGGCGATTTGCTGGCGCAGGATAAGAATTATGCGTTGGTGCCCGAACTTTCGGTGAGCTCCGCCAAAACACCACCGACCTTTCTCGCGATGGCCGAGGACGACGGCGCGCGCGTGGAGAATGCGCTTTACTACTACATCGCGCTCAAAAACGCGAAGGTTCCCGCCGAGATGCACCTCTATCCGGACGGCGGCCACGGTTATGGTTTGCGGCGCACCGCCCACGACGTGACTTCCTGGCCGGACCGCGCCGCCGATTGGCTGCGGACATCCGGTTGGTTGAAGCCGGCGAAATAATCTCTTTCCGAAATTCATCCAGCCGATCTCCATGCAATTCAATCGACGACACTTCATCACTTCCACTGCCGCTGCCGGCGCGTTGATGGCTTTGGGTCAAACCCCGGGACAGGCGGCGGCCGCCCGCTCTGCCACTGGAAAAAAGAAGATGTTGTTCGACACCGATATCGGCAGCGACATCGACGACGCCATCGCGCTCACCTATCTGCTAGCGCAGCCGCAATGCGACTTGCTGGGCATCACGACCGTATCGGGCGAACCGGTGAAACGCGCGGAGATGGCGAGTGCGATCTGCCGTATCGCTGGGCGACCGGACATTCCGATCTTCCCGGGAGCAGCCGAGCCCCTGGTCGGCGCGCAACGCCAGCCGTTGGTTCCGCAGTACGCGGCGATGGGCGGCCATTCGCACGAAACAAAATTTCCCGAAGGCGAAGCCATTGAATTTATGCGACGGACAATCCGTGCAAATCCCGGTGAAATCACTTTGCTGGCGGTCGGGCCGATGACGAATGTTGCCCTGCTTTTTCGCACCGATCCGGAGATTCCGCGACTCTTGAAGGAAGTCGTGCTGATGTGCGGAAAATTTGGCGCAAAGAAAATCAGCTGGGGCGAAATGGAATGGAACGCCACGTGCGATCCGGAGGCGACCGCCATTGTTTACCGGAGCGCACCGCCGATGCTGCGCAGTTACGGGCTCGACGTCACGATTCAGGTGACGATGCCGCGCGAGGAAGTGGCGAAACGTTTCAGTCGCGATCCACGACTCCGGCTGGTGCTCGATTTCGCCCAAGTCTGGTTTGCCAAGCAGGACAAAATTTATTTCCACGACCCGTTGGCGGCGGTGAACGTATTTGTCCCGGGGATTTGCGGAATGGAGCGCGGGACGGTCACTGTCGATTTGAAGGATGGCCCGGAGAAAGGCCGCACGCTGTGGCAGCCCGGCACCGGCGACCATCAGGAGGTGGCGTCGACCGTCGATGCAGCGCGCTTCTTTGCGGAGTATTTCGGCGAATTTGGCGCCTGAAAAGAGAGAACAACACGGCTACTCTTTTCCCTCAACGGAGCGGAGCGCACGTTGGTCCCAACCATTTTGGTGCAGCACCACGGCGCTCACTTTCCCGTCCACATCGCGCTCGAACGAGATTTCCGCCGGCACTCCGGTGACGGCAAAGCGGTCGGCGGAGATGGAACGGAGCGCGAATTGTGGCTGCGCTGTCGCCTGGGCGAAAACCACGCCGCCCTTCGTGGTAACCGAAATCGAAAAAGTCGGCGTGAACGAATAGTTCCCCACGAAGTCCCGGGCATTGGCCACTCCCGTCGCCGGCTTCGGCGAGGGCAGGCCGAGTAACGAGAAACCAAAACCTTCCATTCCTTTTTGAATATTTGCGAGCAATACGACGCCCTTGCCGGAACGCGGATCAAAACCGATGAACGCGTGGCTGCCAGCGGTGGCTCCATTGTGCCAGTAAACCGGTTTGTCTTTTCCGCCTGCGATCAACCACCCCAGCGCAATTTTCCCGCCGGTGTCGGGCATGGCGTGCTGGGGTTGCATCGTCGCGACGAGCGCGCGATGCATCGGTTGGCTGTCTCCGCCAAGGCAGGCGGCCAGAAATACGGCCATATCCCGCGTGGAACTGCGCAATGCCCCGGCCGGGGCACAGGCGAGCCAGGTCCAGTTTGGCACCCGATTTTCGCCAGCGTGGCCGGGCGCCAATTCGTCCGGTGCCGGCGTTCCAGTCATTCCGAGCGTGGTCGCTTTCAAACCGAGTGGGACGAGGACGGATTCTTTCAATGCATCGGCGTAGGAAGCGCCCCACGCACCGGCGAGCGCTTCGCCCAACACCGATGCGCCGAAGTTGGAGTACTCCACTTTTTCGCCGATCGTGGCTTTGGGACCATGAATCCGCAGCGCCGCCACCAACGCTGCGCGATCATAAGCTGCGTAAGGGTCGGCGGCATTGTGGGCATCGATGCGAAGATTTACCGGCAGGCGCGGGAGCCCGGAGGTGTGCGTGGCCAGCGCCAGCAGGGTGATTTTCGCGAGCGCCGGCAGATCGGGGTCGTCTGCGGACAAAAGATATTTTGCCGCCGGGTCATTGCGGTTCACTTTGCCGAGACGTTCGCTTTCGGCCAGCAGCAGGGCGGTAAAGACCTTGGTGATCGAGCCAATTTCGAACTGGGTATCGGCCGTGATCGGCCGGCTGCCGGCGGCATCGTCCTGTCCCGCCTGAAAGAACGCAGTGCCGTCGCGATCAACCCATGCCGCGGCGATTCCGCCGGACTCATCGCTGGCCCATTCGTCGAGTTGGCGTTGGAGATTGGGGGCGGGTTTGGCGATGGCATGGGAGATTATGACAAGACCAACCAGTGGTAAAATGATTAATTTCATGGGTGTAACATTCGGCTGGGCTAAGGTGAACCGATGAGTTCGCGCTGTAATTTCCTGAGCTCCTCAAGTCGTGGCTCGATGCGTTTCTGGACTGCTTTGCGATTGATCACCCACGCGAACCACAGGAGAAATCCGATTCCTGTCCCCGTGATTATAAGCAAAGCCCAAATTAACGGCTGCTGCAGGAGGGTGGCCCAAAGCTCCGGGGGCAGCCGGATTATCGCGACCCGTAACAAGGTGAGGGTGAATATCGCCATCGCGAACGTGATCGGTCCGAGATACCATCGCCAGAGGTTGAGGAGCAGATCGCGTTGGTGGTCCAGTTCCGCGATATCGGCATTCAATTTTTCCAGCAGCGGCGAATGCGCCCCGAGGCGTTTGCGCCGTGACCTGATTCGTTCCCTCACAAAAAATACGGTGACCATCAGGATCACGATTATCGCGGTGACCATGGGCCATGCATCCCGACCGATGGCCCATCCTATTCTTGCATAGACAGCGGCCACCAGGATCCCGGCTGAGGCTTCAGCCCAATCGCGGACGGCCAATGCCATGGCGAGCTGCCGGCGTTTCGATTCGAATGCATTTTTGAGCATGGCCACATCGGCGCACGCTCCCGCGGGCAATTCCTGGTGTTTCCATACCGCTTCAAGATCATTCCAATTCATGGGTCACTCCTTTCAAGCGTTCAGCGAGACGTTTGCGGGCGCGGGTCAGGGCTACGCCGACGTGATTTTCGGTCAGTCCGGTGATGTCGGCGATTTCCCGATAGGTCAGTCCGTCGAGAGAAAGCAGAATGAATGCGCGATCGGAAGCCGGAAGCAGCCGGATCGCTGAATAGAGTTTCTCCAGTAATTCGCCGTCGGCCACCCGTTCCGCAGGCGATGCCTGGTCCGATGGGAGTTGGGTAATTTCCGCTTCAGGCGCGAGGTGTTTTTCGCGCCGTGATGTTCCCCTGCGCCAAGTCAGCGCAGTGTTCAGACACACGCGATAAATCCAAGTCGATGGCTTGGCTTGCTCGGCAAAGGATGGAAGCGAAAGCCACAGCTGCAACAGCAGCTCCTGTTGCAAGTCGGCGGCGTCCGCAGCCACCGGGGCGAATGAACGGATGACTTTCACCAAAATTCCACGGTGATCCTCAAGCCAGGACTTGAAGCGCAGGTGTTGGTCGGGAGTCAGGGTCACTGAACGATTAGTCGCCGGAAGCCGGGAAACCTTACAGCTTTTTTCGGTTGCCGCATATTTCACCTAAGCGCGGAAAGTGAGCTTTTTCATCGTCTCTCCTTGGCAATCGGCCGATGATCGCATAACCCGGGTTCATGCTTACTCCTGCTTTCCTGCGTCGTGCGGTCTTATTGAGTTTTTTGAGTGCGTGCCCTTTCTCCCTTTACGCGTCTGCCGGACGCGACTGGCCGGTTTATCTTGGGGATAAATCTGCGAGTCACTATTCGACGCTGTCGCAGATTACCCCGGAAAACGTAACGGAACTTCAGGTTGCGTGGACCTGGCACGGTGGCGACGCCCGCCCGGATACGTCGCAAATCCAGTGCAATCCACTCGTGATCGATGGCGTGGTTTACGCCACGACCGCGCAGCTCACCCTTGTGGCACTTGATGGGCGCTCCGGACATGAACTCTGGCGGTTCCAGCCGATGGAGCCGAACGGGGTCAATCGCGGGCTGACCTATTGGGCGGACGGCGATGACCGTCGGATTCTTTACGGGGCGGGACATTGGTTGCAGGAGGTGGATTTGAAAACCGGCCATTTGATTGAAAGTTTTGGCGATCACGGCCGGGTGGATCTTTCCGAAGGCCTGGGTCGCGACGTGCACGGCCTCGCCATCCAGGCCAACACTCCGGGCGTGATTTTCCGCAACCTGCTCATTCTTTCCACCCGCGTAGGTGAGGGGCCTGCGCCAGCGGCTCCCGGACATATTCGCGCGTACGATGTTCGCACTGGAAAAATGGTGTGGCGCTTCAATACGATTCCCCATCCCGGCGAACCGGGTTACGAAACCTGGCCGGCCGAGGCTTGGAAACATGTCGGCGGCGTGAATGCGTGGGCGGGCATGACGGTCGATGAGGACCGCGGATTGGTTTTCTGTCCGATCGGTTCAGCGACGTTCGATTTCTGGGGCGGCGACCGGGTGGGAAATAATCTGTACGCGGATTGCCTGCTCGTGCTCGATGCGGCGACCGGAAAGCATGTATGGCATTATCAATTTACCCATCACGATCTGTGGGACCGCGATCCGCCGGCGCCGCCCTCCCTGGTTACGATTCATCGCGACGGTCGCGAAATCCCGGCCGTTGAGCAAACCACTAAATCCGGGCATGTGTGGGTCTTCAACCGTGTGACGGGTGAACCGCTTTTCCCGATCGAAGAGGTGGCGGTGCCGAGTTCGGATCTGGCGGGGGAAGTCACCTCGCCGACGCAACCATTGCCGCTCAAGCCGGCGGCCTTTGCGCGGCAATTGTTCACCGCGGACGAAATCACGAATCGTACACCCGAGGCTCACCGCGCGGTGCTTGAGCGATTCGCCCGTCTGCGCGCACACACGCGGTTCGCGCCGCCGAGCCGGGAGGGCACAATCATATTCCCCGGCTATGATGGAGGTGCGGAGTGGGGTGGTGCGGCGGTCGACCCGCAAGGCATTCTTTATGTGAACGAAAATGAAATGGCGTGGGTGCTCACCATGATCGATTCCGGCGGAGCGACCTCGCTCGGCCAGCAGGTTTATCTGCAAAACTGCACGGGTTGCCACGGCGCGGATCGAAAGGGAAATCCGGCGTCGAACATTCCGTCGTTGATCGACATCAAGAACCGTCTGTCACACGACCAAATAATGGAGGTAATTCTGAAGGGGCGCGCGGTCATGCCGGCTTGGGGATTTCTATCGGAACAGCAGCGGAGCGCGGTGGTGGGCTACCTCACGGGAGAACCCGTGAAGGCGCCGCCCGAAGAGCATGGTGGTTGGCAAACCTATCTACCCGATACCCAGAAATCCGAGGTGCCACCTCCACCTTACACGCATACTGGTTACAATCGCTGGCTCGATCCTGATGGTTACCCAGCGGTCAAACCACCGTGGGGGACATTGAACGCAATCGATCTCAACACGGGCGATTATCTCTGGCGGGTTACACTTGGCGAATATCCCGAACTCTCTGCGCGGGGTGTGCCGCCGACCGGTACGGAAAATTACGGTGGTCCGCTCGTCACGCAGGGCGGGGTGCTTTTTATCGGTGCGAGCAAAGACGGGAAATTCCGTGCCTTCGACCGTCGCACCGGTCGCGAATTGTGGCGCATGGCACTGCCTGCCGGTGGCTACGCGACCCCTGCGACTTACGAAGCGGATGGACGCCAATATGTGATCATCGCCTGTGGCGGCGGAAAAATGGGCACGAAAAGCGGCGACGCCTACGTGGCTTTCGCGCTGCCTGAAAAAAATCCGCACTGACCGGGATAGCTCATCAAATCCTTGGCGCATGCCGTTTGCGCCCGCGAGAAACTGGAGCCGCAGCGACCTCGCTGCGGTTTTCTTCTTTTTATGATCACGAGAGAGACTGTCCGATTGGTGCGTCGTTGCCACTTCGTCCGCCACGGTTTCGCTTTGGTTTACCCATGAGATTCCCCAACTTGTTCGCTGTTTTCCTCCTCGGCCTCGGACTTCTCGCCACCAATCGCTCCTTCGCCGACGGCGTCACGCTGACGATCAACGGAAAAACGGCGCAACCCGGGGACTACAAACCGGCGGATATTCAATCGCTCGTGTTGGCGAATGGATTGTTGACCCTCACTTTCGGTCGTGACTCGAACGGGGATTTCAGCGCGACGTCGGTCGTGAAAAACGGCCGCGAGCTCGCGCACAATCTGCACGGTGTCGAGCCGCGCGACGTCGACGCACATCGTTCGTTCTATTTGGATTCGGGTGCGGGTAAGGACCACTTGAAGGTGGACACTGTTCGCGTCGTCAAAAACACCCCGGAGCTCGCGCACTTCGCGGTGATCGATCATCGCGCACTCCATTTGGAGCACCATTTTGTGATGCTCAAAGGCGAGAGTGGTGTTCATCCGTACGTCATTGTGCAGAGCGCCCCGGGCATCAACACCGGTGAAACCCGGACGATGTACCGGTTCGACATGAGTATTCTCGACTGGGCATGGGTGAATGAACGCACCGGCCAGCAGCCGAGCTACGCGCAACTTCAGGCGATTTCGGCAGTCGGGAACATGGGCGATGAAACCTGGCGGCTTGCCGACGGAAGCGTTTACCAGAAATACGACTATTGCGCGTATTACGCCAACACCCCGATGTGGGGGCATTACGGTCATGGCTTCGGGGTGTTTTTCATTCCGACCACACTCGAATCTTACGCTGGCGGACCACTGCGGCAGGAATTGATGGTCCACCAGGACGCGCTGATTTTAAATTACATTGGGGGCGGACATTTTGGCGGTGGCGGAACCGCGGCCGGCCGCGACGGCGGGAAAATCCACGGGCCGTGGTATCTTTATTTCAACACCGGCGACACCCCTGAAGCCATCATTGCGGACGCGAAGAAAACCGCGGCAGCCGAAAAAGCGAAATGGCCGTACGCGTGGGTCGACGAACCGCTCTTCCCGCAGAAACGCACGGCGGTCACCGGGCAACTCAAGTTGACGCATGACCGATCGGCCGCGTTTGCTTATGTGATTCTGGGTCAGCCGGCGAATATTCCATCACGATGGCAAAATTCGCGAGGTGAGCAGCCCGGGGTGCCGGATCGGGGGAGCATTTTATACACCCAGGCCGGTGACTACATTTACTATGTGAAGGCCGACGGGGACGGGAAGTTCACTTTGCCCGCCGTGCGACCAGGAACGTACACGCTTTACGCCTGGCAGACGCAAGGAACCGTCACGCAATCCTTCGCTCGCGACGGTGTCGTGGTGAACGGCGACAAACTTGACTTGGGTGAAGTTAAATGGGACGCCCCGTATCATCCGCACTTTATTTTCCAGGTCGGACACGCCGACCGGATGGCGGGCGAATTCAAATTCGGTTCAGCTCCACGGACGAATCAGTGGGTTAGACAAATTCCCTCGGATCTCACGTTCACGATTGGCGAGAGCAAGGAATCGGACGATTGGTACTACGCCCAGCACGCCGGTACGTGGACAATCAAATTTAAGCTGGAAAAAGTCCCGTCGGGCAACGCGTATCTCACCATTCCCGTCGCGGGTGGCCCGGGAGATATTTCAGTGCTCGTGAACGGCGGGGAGGTGGGCCGCATTTCGCATCGCGACGATGCGAGCGTCCGGCGCGCGGCGAATCGCAGCGGCGCATATGCGCGATTTGAGTTCACGTTTCCGGCGTCGCACCTGAAAAGCGGGGAGAATACTGTCGCCCTGCACATGCTCGCACCCGAGGGAAACAACAACGGCATCATGTACGATACCGTGGTGCTGGAAAGCGATTGACCGACACTTCAGACGCTGACGACCGCCGGCCGGCGACGGTGTCGCGCGCGGAAACGGACAATCGGAGCTTTCACGCCGAGGTGATAGATGCCGATAAATACGAGCATGCCACATAGCGCGTAGATTAAACCCTCGACCGTGGTGGGAACCGCAGGCTTGAAGATCGTCCACGTCGCGTGGGCGATGGATGAATCGACGTGGCGTAGAAACACGAACGGGCGCGTCCAGAGCGAGGCGTCCTGCAGAGCGTCCTGGGCCGATTGGAGCGTATCGACCCGCGTGACGGCGTCGCTCATGACGCCGCCGAGTTTTGCAACGGCGGTGTCGGAATTGGCGTTGGTCTGCGCGATGAAACGGTCGAGGGTCAGGCCGGACTGCGCAGCGGCGTGGCGAAATTGTTGGAGTTGCCGCCGGGCCTCATCGAGGTGTCCACCGAGCCGCTGCAGATACTGCTGCATGAACTCCGGGGCTTGGGAAAAAACCACGGCACCAAGGACGCAAAGCGCCCGGTCCAGCAAACCCTCACTGGCACCGAGCATCTTTTGAACCGGTTTCATGCGATTAAAATTGGTTACCTGATGGAGCAAGGCAAGCCGGGTGTGAGCACGCATTCTTGGACGCGCTATTGAGCGATACGCTTGGCCGTAGTCACAGGCCTCCGTGCCTGTGAAATTTCGGCCGTCATCGTCGACAGGCACGGAGGCACGGTGCCATAGGATTGTTGACAGTCTCTGCCATAGGATCGTTGACAGTGGTGAGGGCGCACAAGCTTTGGGGCACTATGCCATGGAAAGACTCTTCGGTATTTCGCCAGAGATGCGAATTGGTACAGGCGATGATGGCCAACGTTGAACCTGTAGCGGCAATTTGCCGTCGGTGGGGCGTGAGCCGGACGATCGCTTATCGGTTTTTGGCCCGGTTTCGAGCGGACGGCCGGTTGGGTTTGCAGGACCGTTCCCATGCTCCGAAACGGGCGTTTGCCCGGCAAGCTCCACGGTGGCGCGAACGGGTGTTGCGCGCACGGTGCATGGATCGGAGTTGGGGTGCGCGCAAATTGAGGTGGTGGTTGCGAAAACATTTTCCCCGGCAGCGTGGGCCGGCGGAGCGCACCGTGCAGCGTTGGCTCAAACAGAGCGGCTTGATTCTTCGACCTCGCTCGCGCCGCCGGAGGTTGCGGGCGTCGCGCCGGTTGTTGCCGACCCTTGCGCGTCGTTCCAACGAGGTCTGGACGATCGATCTGAAAGGATGGTTTCGCTCTCGGGATGGGGCGAAAATTGAACCGCTCACGGTGCGGGATGCGTGGTCGCATTACTTGCTCTGGACAAAATCACTGGCCCCGAAAAACGACGCCAACGTGCGGCGGATCTGCCGGGAGTTGTTCCGTCACAAAGGCAAACCGCGCGTCATCCGTTGCGATCGTGGTGCGCCGTTTTTCGGCGACGGGCCCTGCGGGTTTACCCGCCTGAGTCTATGGTGGTGGCGCTTGGGCATCCGCGTGGAGTTTGTACGCCGCGGCTCCATTAACAATAATGCCCACGAGCAAATGCATGGGGTGATGAAAAACGAATTGGCCATTGCCGACACCGCGCGCGCCCAAGCCCGGGTCCTGCAACGCTGGACCAAATACTACAACGGTGAGCGACCCAACGAGGCCATTGATCTACGTACTCCCGGCAGTGTCTATCGCGCGCGCCCCAAACGGCTTCCCGCACTGTATCCGCCACATTATCCGCAAAGTTGGTTGGTGCGGGTGGTCCAGGAGAATGGGGAGGTCACGTTACCCGAGTGGACGGGAAGTATTGGCCGCGCTTTTGGCGGTCTGCCGGTCGGCTTCGCTTCCGCAGGCCGCCGTGCTTACCGGGTTTACTTCGGTTCGCTCTATCTCGGCCGCCTCAACCTGACTCGAAACCAAAAATTAGTTCTGCCCGTCTTCTGAAATCCATCCACTCAAGAGCAGGGAGGGAGCCAAGCCCCCTCCCTGCACCCTCCCCAATTTTTCAATTCTGAAAAACAAAGTGTAAACAATCCTATGGCAGAGAGTGTAAACAATCCTATGTCTCACCACCCGGAGGCCTGTCGCTACAGCTGAACACTGCACCCGCTCCGTTGATTGACGACGCAGGATTGGCGGAAATTAGGGCTGACTCGACCCAGTTCTACGCTATCGCTCGAGGGATGAAACGTTTCATGCATGGGCTCTTGATGGCGCTGATTTTATCGGGCGCACTCCGGAGTGCCGAGAGCGGCGGTGCGGCATCGCATGGCCGGGTGCACGCGCTCAAGATCACGATTTTATCCACCATGCTCGCGGACGGTGCGGAGTTGGGCGAATGGGGGTTCTCCGCGCTGGTTGAGGCGGATGGGCATCGGATTCTCTTCGACACCGGAGCCCACGCCGATGTGGTGGCGAAGAATGTCAAAACGCTGGGGATCGACTTAACCACGGTGCCGGACGTCGTGTTGAGCCATTCACACAGCGATCACGTTGGAGGCTTGCTCACTTTGCGCGAGGTCGTGCTGGCGGAAAAGGCACCGGCGGCGCTGGCTCGCGCGCACGTGGGGGAAGGGATCTTTTATTCGCGGCTTTCCGCGGCGCCTCCGCTGGAGGGTAATCCCATGGTCCTGATCAAACCCCAATATGAAGCGTCGGGCGGAAAGTTTATTTCGTACGAAAAACCGGCGGAAATTTATCCGGGTGTCTGGCTGACCGGCCCGGTGCCGCGCAAATTTCCCGAGCGAAATTGGAGCGGGAACGACAAGGTGAAAACGCCGGCAGGAATTGTGGAGGACAACCTTCCCGAGGACATGGCGATGATCTTCGATACCGACGAAGGGCTGGTCGTGCTGACGGGCTGTGGACACGCCGGGGTGGTCAATATCATCGACTACGCGCGCAGCTTTGTGCGACCGGCGCGGATCCATGCGTTGATTGGCGGCATCCATCTTTTCGCGGCGAACGACCAGACGCTGGCATGGACGGCGGAAAAGTTACGCGGTTTCGGCGTCGATAACTTCATCGGAGCGCATTGCACGGGGATCGAGACGGTTTATCGTTTCCGCCGCGATCTCGGTCTTGACCGGGCGCACGCCGTCGTGGGCGCGGTCGGCGCTGCCTTTGAACTTGGGAAGGGAATCGACCCGCGCTACATCGCGCAGTAGAAGCGGAATGCGGGTCAGCGTCCCAGCGCAGCCATCATGGCCGGTGGATAGCGGGTGCCGGAAATGCTGTCCGCTGGGAAAATTGCAGTGATCGCCGCGCATTCGGCAGAGCTCAACTTGACGTCGAGCGCGCCCAGATTTTCGGCGAGATAGCGAATCCGTTTCGTACCGGGAATCGGCACGATGTCGTTTCCCTGGGTCAGCACCCAGGCGAGGGCGAGCTGGCCGGGTGTGCATTTTTTATCCCTTGCCATTTCGGCGAGATGGCTGACTACGGCGAGATTCTTGTTGAAGTTTTCCCCTTGGAATCGCGGCGACAGGCGGCGGTAGTCGTCGGGCGCGAAATCTTCGAAGCGTTTGAGTTGTCCGGTGAGGAAACCGCGGCCGAGCGGGCTGTACGCCACGAAGCCAATGCCGAGTTCGCGGCACACCGGCAGCACGCCGTCGTCCGCTTCGCGGGTCCAGGCGGAGTATTCCATTTGCAACGCCGCGATGGGGTGGACGCCGTTCGCGCGGCGGATGGTTTCGACGCCGGCTTCAGAAAGGCCAAGATAACGGACTTTGCCGGCCTGCACGAGTTCCGCCATCGCGCCCACGGTGTCCTCAATCGGCGTCGCGGGATCAACACGGTGCTGATAGTACAAATCGATCACGTCGATCCCGAGCCGCTTGAGACTCGCATCGCAGGCCGCGCGTACATAGTCGGGTTTCCCGCTGATTTTCCGCGCAGCGGGATTGGCGGGATCACGCGTGATGCCGAATTTTGTGGCGATAACCACTTCATGCCGCCGTTTGGCGAGGATCTTCGCGATCAGTTCCTCATTGTGAAACGGTCCATACATGTCGGCCGTATCCAGGAAGTTTATTCCGCGATCGATGGCGTGATTGAGGGTTGCGATCGATTCGGCGTCGTTTCGTTCACCGTAAAAATCCGACATGCCCATGCAGCCGAGGCCGAGAGCGGAAACGCGTGGCCCGTTTTTTCCGAGAATGCGGTATACCATGGCAAAAACCTAGTCAGGATGCGCCGAATGTAAACTGCGCGACCGTCAGGATTTTTTCCTGATCGGAGGCCTTATTTTCCCAGTGGTACGCTGACGCTTGTCCCAAAGTGCGGCCTTAAATCAGGGCCCACCTGACCCGAGGCGTTGAACATTCCGCAGCCGGCCAGAAGCAGTGCGGTCGATCCAATGCAAAGCAACAGCATGATTCTGCTCTTAAATTTTGAAATTGGGCAATTGCGAGAGTGGCGCATTCTCCCATGACGTTAAAAACGGCTTGGTGTTTCCGGCGACGGCTACTGTTTGTTAAACTCCCCGATTTCACGGAAGATCTCTTCCTTGTCCTGCGTATATCGGGTGAGCGCCTTGGGATCATGGGCTTCAAATGCCGTTGCAAGCCGGCTGTTCGCTTCGGCCTGTTGGTGGATGATGGCTTGAAGTTTATCGCGCCGGATCGCGGTTTGGTGACCCGGTTTAAGAGTGAGCGCTGCCAGCTTGTTTTCCCATGATCGGTAAAAGGGGACCAGTTGGGTCGCGATCCATTCGGCGTGCGCCTGGACATCGCCACCGCGCTCAATGGCTTCGAGCCCGGATTGATTTTGTTTCGACAACACAGCTTCCTGGTCGATGAACGGATGGTTGGTTTCGTCCAAGCTCAAGTCCTCGCGCACACTGTAGTTGAAGCGCGGCGTCAGCGCGACGCCGGCAACGATCATCACGATGATCGCGATGAGGCTCATGACGATCCGGCGTCCGGTCTGCCGGTCGCGAATCGCACGATCCACCGGCAATGCCACCAGCCAACCCATGGCGATGCCTCCCACCACGCCGCCGATGTGCGCGGAGTTGTCGATGCCAGCGCGGGTGGCACTGAAAAAGATATTGTACGCCGCGAACAGCAGGGAACTTTTCAGCAGTGACGAATAAATGCTGGCGGGAAGGCCCTGCTTTTCGCGCAACAAGAACCCAAGAATGGCACCATACACGCCGAAGATGGCGCCCGATGCGCCGGCGCTCCACGTTTGATCGCCGTGCCACGCGATGCTCGCAAAACCCCCGGCGAGCCCGCTGGCGAGATACGTCAGTGCGTAGAGCGTGCGTCCCTGCAGCTTTTCGACGAAGTGGCCGGCTTGGTAGAGCGCCCACATGTTGAAGAGCAAATGGATCAGGCCATAGTGCATGAACATGCTCGTAAGCAGTCTCCACCATTCGCCATCGGTGGTCGCCGCACCTTGGTTGGCACCGTAAAGAATGTACGGCGTCATGCTTTTCACCTGGATCCAGCCCGCACCGAGCGCGCCCATGATCACGAAAACAATGACGTTTAAAGCGATGATGATGTTCGTGACGGAGGTCCACGGGCTGGATGCGCCCTCCAGCGAACGAAGTCGCGTGCCAAAATCACGCACGGCGATAAAGTCCGCGTCGATGGTGGCGGGGAGCAGTGACGCCGCTGCCCGCGCCGTGGTGGCATCGGCGCAAAAAAATACGAAGTGCCCGTCGCGGCCGCCCGTGATTCTTCGCCGGGCGTCAAAACTGATCATCGGCCCGGAGACAGAGAGGTTGTGGATTTCGTCCGCTGCAAACTCCCGTTCCAGCGGACTGCTCGAGAGCAGGCTGCGCGATTGGCCGGAGAAAACGTATGCCGGGCCGTCGGCGCGCGCCGTGAACGTTCCGCGTCCTTTGAAATCTGAATTTTGGCTGCTGGTGCCTGGATGCTCGTAGACGATGGGGAAGGTTACATCCTGCGGGGGAAGGGTGGACTCGGTTGGCATGGGCGAAGGCGAAGGATCAGACGCTTGGCGGTCGTTTAGGCGGCGGCAAGGCAACTGCGCGTCACAGGGATTTTAAAAGAAAAGGCCGCCTGGTGGCGGCCTTGGATTTGCCTGAAACGGTAATGACTTCAGTTCGTGACGTCGAAGGTGGTGCTCTCCTGGCGAATTGGCAGATAAACCCTATACCATTCCTTCTGGGCCTCGCTGTCAGTGTAGGACTTGAAGGTGGCTTCGTTGGCAAACTCCATCGCGATGACGTTGGCCTTTCCACCTTGGATTTTCAGCGTCTTGATCCAGACGTGGGTGATGCCCTTGAAGGTATGGGGTAGCGCCTGCGCGCCGTCGAGAGCGGCTTTGATTTGTTCGGGTGTGGTACCTTTTTTCCAAGCCACGGTGACGATGTGCATGACCGTTTTCGGAGCGGTTTGTTCGGAGGCGTGGGCCGTGCCCAACGAAAGCAGAGCGGCGGTGACGAGAGTGATAAGCATCTTCTTCATGGGAGTATCTTTGGGTGGAATGTTCACTTGCCGGCGCAATCAACGCCGGATTCGTTTTCGATTTGTCTTGATGCGTCATCGACTGTCAACGCCGGACAATGCACTGGGAATTTGCGTTCCGCGATTATTTGGCCGGAGCGGTCTTCGCGTCGGTCTCCCTGACGCGTTTGGCCACGATCTGTTCGGTGGCAAAATCGCCCACCACGCGAGTGAGTTTCATTTCATCGCCGGAGATTTTACCGGTGTACGTGACGGTGAGATCCATATCGTTAATATTTAATTTTTCGACGAAGGAAACGTTGTCTCCGGCAAGTTTGATTTCACCAAGGACGGAATCACCCTTGCCCATCGAATGGTCATAGCTGGCTTTGCCGGTGTATTTTCCGGCGTCGACTTTGAATTCATAGGCATATTTCTGCGGACCGATTTGCGAGTCGAAATCCGCCTTCCACTTGCCCGCGAGCTCGGCGGCTGACGACAGCACGACGCCGAAGAAAAACAATGCGACTAGAAGAGATAATCTTGAGAATTTCATGGTGGTTTAATTTGGCTCCGATCCGGTTTCAGCCTTCACATTCAAGATGTTTTTGATTTTTGGCAAACGATTCGAAGAGTGTATGCTGTGCTTTTGAAAAGGAATACGCGGGGTAAAATCCCCGCCGAAGATCGCTCTTTCATCTGAACTTATTTTTCGGAACAATTATGAACAAACACGATACCGTTTATGTCACGTACATCGCTGCGTCCCCCGAAAAAATCTGGACCGCGCTGACCGACGGGAGTTTTACCCGGCAGTATTTTTTTGGTCTGCGCATCGAGTCTGAGTGGCAGGCTGGGGGCGTGGTGAAATATTACCGTCCGGACAATACCCTCGATATTTCCGGGCAGGTGTTGCAATGCGATCCACCAAAATTGCTTTCGTTTACCTGGCACGTGGCGTCCGATCCCCAGGCAGCGCGGTTACCGGACTGTATCGTAACCTTTCAACTTGAGGCACTCGGTGGCGTGGTGCGGCTGACGATAACGGAGGCGCATCCGCAACTGCCCGACGAAAGATTGTTGGAAGGCGGGCGACGCGGCTGGCCGGCGATTCTTTCCGGGTTGAAAACCCTCGTGGAGACCGGCCATCCGCTCCCTCCGTTTGATACCACTTATCAACGGGAAGGCGGTGCCTACGTGCGGCGGGTGATTAGCGAGCTGAAATTGTAGTGCATGGCTAGGGGTTTCACCGTTCTCTCCAAACCGAAGCCTGGGAATGACCGGAAGAGGCCGACATCAACACGATTTGCGCCGAAGATCCCATGATCGAGTCGAGCCTGGGCTTTTGTTATGAAATCCACCCGATGCCGCGGGCGGTGGTGCGGAAGCGACCGCTTTTATTTTAGATGCTGACGCAGAAAGCTATCGATCAACGTGAGGCTGGCTTCATCGGTGAACGCCGGACCGCCATGGCCCGAACCGTGGAGAACTTTGAACGTTACGGGCAGCCCGGCATTTTCATACGCACCCTGAAGCTCGTGGGCTTGGTTGATCGGCATCTGGGGATCCCGGTCACCATGAAGCAACAGGAGAGGTGGATCGTTCGCGTCGACAAAAAAAACCGGACTGGCCAGACGTGCGAGTTCGGGCTTTGCGGCCGGCTGTCCACCCAATAACAAATCCAAGGCGGGTGCCCGCATGGCAATTCCGTGCGGCGTCGATTGAGCAAGGATCGTGGTGAGGTCGCTGGCGCCGTAGAGATCGACGATAGCCTGGACGGCGGAAGATTCCTTGGGGAATTTGCCCTCGTTACCTTCCAGTTCGGCGATTCCGCTGGTCACTCCGACCAGCGCCGCGAGATGCGCACCCGCCGAAGATCCCGCAATCACGAAACGATTCGCAGGATAATCGTAGTCGACGGCATGAGCGCGAAGAAAACGGATGGCGGCCTTGATGTCGTGGATCTGCGCGGGGAATCGCGCGACGGTGGACAATCGATAATCGACGCTCGCGATGGCCCAGCCGCGATCGACCATGCCATGGATGTCAACCGAGGTGCGCGACCCGGCGCGCCACGCACCACCATGGACCCAAATAATCAGGCCAGCGGGAGTCGGCGTGGCCGGCAGATAAAGATCGAGTTTGAGGGGAACGCTTTCGACTTGGGCAAAGGTGACATCCCGGATGGTTTTTTCCGCGGAAGAGGCGATCGTGCCGGTGCAGAGTGCGACCAGAAGAAATGGGAAAAGGCTGGATCTCATGTGAATGTTGCGGGGTTGGATTTGGAAGGGTGATAGCTCAGTTTTCCACTTTGAACACAAATACCGCGCCTTTTTCTGTGCCAACGGCGAGCAGCGAGTCGTCGGGCCTCCAGGCGAATTTCGTGGCGGAGGCGGGCATTTTTGCCTCAGCAACCAGGGGATTTTTCCGGCTCGGGGACCACAGGATAAATTCACCCGTGGCGGAGGCGGTGGCGAGCAGACCATGTTGGTTTTGAAACGCGGTCGCGCACACCCGGGCGGCATGTGGGAGTAACATCGGTTCGCGTCCTTCCGGCCCGGCGCCGGTGCAATCCCACACGCAAGCATCGCGGCCGCCGCCGGTGGCCAACCATTTCGAATCGTGGCTGAACGAAAGCTCCTTCAATTTTGTTTCGTAACCGCTCATGTGAAATTCGTTGTCCTCGGCGGGAATCCACAGATGCACAGCATTGTCGTGGCACCCCGCGACCAGCCAGCGGCCATCTGGTGACCAAGTCAGTGCGTGGATGGTGTTGCCATAGGCGAATTCCTTTTCCGCGGCGAAGGTGGCGGCGTTCCAATTGCAGACCCCGCCAAAATACGCGGCGGAACAAACCGCCCCGTCCGGCCGCCACGCGAGCGCGGTAATGGTTTTGGGGGCATCTGGAAAGGTATGCGCGACGGAACCGTCGGCGTTGATCGCGAAAAGTTTTTTGCCGGCGGAGGCGAAAAGGTAAGGCGGATTATCCCTAATCCGCCGCTCGGGGCTTCCGCTCGACTCAACCTCCGGCGCGTTAGGGATAACGCGCGCTACCTGCCAAACCAGCTGTTCCACCCACGCATTGCCGAGCTTCGTTTCCGCAATTTGTTGACCGGTCGCTGAATTCCAGAAACGGACGAATCCATCCTGGCCGCCCGTGGCGAGAAGGTAGGGCGGATTATCTTTAATCTGCCGTTCTGCATCTATGGTGGTAACCGTGTGAGCCGGCGCGTTAGGGATAACGCGCCCTACCTCTGGCGTCCATGTGATCGCGTTGGTTCCGTCTTCGTGGCCGGCCAGCATGTGGCGCACGGCTCCGGTTGCACCATCGTAGAGCGCAATTCCGCCCGTGGCCGACACGGCGGCGAGGAGCGTGCCGTCCGGCGACCACGCGAGATCGATCACATAATCGTCGAGCGTCGCCGCCCAGTGCTTTGAGAGATTCATCGGACCATCAACCACGCAAAGATCGCCGGTCGTGGCAAGCCGACGCATCGATGAGTCTTCATCCAATGGCAACCTTGCGCTGGCCACCTTCCGGATTTTCGTGGATGATTTTTGCAACCCCGCTTCCCGCATGCATGGAACCGCCTCTGCCAAGATCTCACTTAGCGTGTTTGTTTTATGCGCTGGGCTTTCTGGTGCCCACGCTCAGTCCGGCGGTGAAGCCATTTCCTTGACGGTGGCTTCGGCACCCACATTGGTGCCCGCTAATCGGTTTGCGGTGCCGGAGGGATTTGAACTCACGGTTTGGGCTCGATCGCCGCAACTGCGCAATCCCACCAACATGGACGTCGACGCACAGGGACGCATTTGGGTGACAGAGGGTGTCAACTATCGTAAACACGCCGGACGCGACAAGGGTGGCGATCGCATCATGGTGTTGGAAGACACCGACGGCGACGGGCGCGCGGATTCGAGCCATGTTTTCGTGCAGGAACCCGATCTGGTCGCGCCACTCGGCATCGCGGTGATCGACAACCAGATCATCGTCTCCAGCGCGCCCGACCTGATCATGTACACGGATGTCGATCGCAATGGACGTTTCGATCCGGCAATCGACAAGCGGGAAGTTTTGTTGTCCGGATTCAACGGCGCGAATCACGATCACTCGCTCCATTCTGTGACGGTTGGCCCGGACGGCCTTTGGTATTTTAATCAGGGCAACAGTGGAGCACACTTCACTGACCGCTCCGGGCGCACGTTTCGGGTCGGTGGCGTTTATGATCCGATCACCAATGGCGCCACTCCGCTCTACAGTTGGAAACCGGCGGATTTGGCGGGAGCCAAAAGCGACGATGGGCACGTCTACACCGGTGGTTTTACCATGCGCATGCGTCCCGATGTCACGAATGTCGAAATCATCGGCTTCAATTATCGCAACAGCTACGAGCAAACCGTGACGTCATTCGGCGATATTTTCCAAAACGACAACGATGATCCTCCCGCGTGTCGCACGGCGTTCCTGTTGGAATACGGCAACGCCGGTTATTTTTCCCGCGACGGCAGGCGCACTTGGACAGCCGATCGCCGACCCGGACAGGACATCCCCACAGCGGAGTGGCGGCAGGAAGATCCCGGGGTCATGCCGGCGGGCGATGTTTACGGTGCGGGCGCGCCGACCGGCATCGCGTTTTATGAAGGCGATGCGTTTGGCCCGGAATGGCGAGGGACGCTTTTCAGCGGTGAAGCCGCTCGCAACACCATTCTCGGTTATCATCCCCAGCCGGACGGCGCGGGTTACAAGCTCGATCGTTTCAATTTTGTCACGAGCAACGTGGCGCAGGTTTTTGCCGGCACCGATGCGCTGCGCGGAAAAGTTTCCAGCGAACTCGGGACGTTCTTTCGCCCTTCGGACGTTGTGATTGGACCGGACGGTGCGGTGTATATCGCAGATTGGTTCGATCCACGGGTGGGCGGCCACCAGGATCTCGACGACCAACTGGCAGGTGCGATTTACCGGATCGCGCCGAAAGGATTCAAGTCCGTCGTGCCCAAATTCGATCTCGCCACGATCGAAGGCCAGATCACCGCATTGCGCAGTCCAGCGGTGAATGTTCGCGCGGTCGGTTATCTGAAATTACGAGCGCAGGGCTCCGTGGCGATCACTCCCGTCGCCGCGCTTTTGGGCGACGAGAATCCCTACATCCGGGCGCGGGCGATCTGGCTGCTGGCGGACCTCGGGCCTGACGGCGTCGTCCGGGTGGTCGCGGAATTGAAATCCAACGATGCGCAGACAAGAATCGCGGCGTTTCGCGCGTTGCGCCGGCACGGGCAACAAACGCTGGTTCACGCAGCGGCGCTGGCCAACGATCCGTCGCCGGCGGTCCGTCGCGAGGTGGCCCTCGCGTTGCGCGATGTGCCGTATCCTGATGCGGCGGCGTTGTTGCTGACGCTGGCCAAAGGCTACGATGGCAAGGACCGAACGTATCTCGAGGCGTGGGGCATTGGCTGTTCGGGGAAGGAGAGGGAAATCTATGCGGCGCTTTCCGCCACGCAGGCTGAAACCGATCCATTGAAATGGTCCGCCGCGTACGCCGGTTTGGTTTGGCGCCTGACGCCCGCGGCGGCGGTTCCTCAATTCGCCGTGCGGGCCTCGGCTGTGTCGCTTGACGAAAAGACGCGATTGGCGGCAGTGACGGCACTTGGTTTTATTCCCACTCGCGAAGCGGCGTTTGCGCTCCTCGATCTGGCCCAGCACGCCGGCGGTCTTGTGCAAAAGCAGGCCTTTTGGTGGCTGCTTAACTATAAGGACACCCGCTGGGCAAAAATGGGACTCGACGCAGAGCTCACGCATCGCGGGCTCTACGATCCAGCGAAAGTTGAAGTCATCGAAAGCGTCGTGCCGCTGCCACCGCCAAGCAAACTCCCGCCGATCGCGGAAATCGCGGCGCTCAAGGGCGACGCGGCCCGTGGGGCGGCTTTGGTTCCGGCTTGTTATCTTTGTCATCGTATCGGCAAGCAAGGCGTGGATTACGCGCCGAACCTGACGGCATTTGGGAAAATGCAGACCGCCGAAGTGCTGGTTACCGCGATCGTGAATCCATCGGCGGACATCGCCCACGGGTACGAGGGCACACAGCTCACGCTGGATGACGGCAAGATCGTCGACGGGCTTTTGTTGTCCACCGGGGATCCACTGGTGATTCAAAGCATGGGTGGCGTCACGCAGTTGATTCCCGGGCGCCGTGTGAAAAAGCGCGAACGATTTGACCGCTCACTGATGATGGGCGCCGATCAGCTCGGACTCAACGCGCAGGCGGTGGCGGATTTGGTGGCTTACCTGAAGAGTCTGTGAGGAGTCCGCATTTTGCTTTTGGAATGTTCGTTGTGGTTGGCGATTGCTGGAGCAGCAGCGACCCCGTTGCGGTCGATGCTAAATCCGCGGCGAGGTGGCCGCGGCTCCAAGGATGGCCCGACGATCGAGCTTGCTGCGTCCGGGCCGTCGTCCGAAATGACCGGTCGTATGCCGGAACTCCCTGACATCACCATTTACCTTGAAGCGTTGGAGCAGCGGATCGTGGGCAAGGTGCTGGAGAAAATCCGGATTCTCGATGCGTTTGTGCTGCGGACGGCGATGCCACCAATCGATTCGCTCGTCGGCAGGCGTGTGACTGGTCTGAGACGATTGGGAAAGCGCATTCTTTTTCACTTCGAGGGAGATCGGTGGCTTGTGCTGCACCTGATGATCTCGGGCCGCTTGCAATGGACGGACGCTGCGGAAAAACCTTACGCCCGTAACGTCCTCGCCCATTTCGTTTTCAGTGCGGGAATCCTGACATTGACCGAGGCGGGGACCAAGCACCGAGCGTCGTTGCATGTTGTCGTCGACGAAGCGGGTCTGGCGGCGCACGACCGCGGAGGGATCGACGTCATGAAAAGCTCAGTGGAGGAATTCAAGGGCGCACTGCTTCGTGAAAATCACACACTGAAGCGGTCGCTGACCGCGCCGCATCTGTTCAGCGGGATCGGCAATTCCTACTCGGACGAAATTCTGCATGCGGCGCGCTTGTCGCCAGTGATGTTGACGACGAAATTATCCGATGAGGAAATTGCCCGGTTGCACGCCGCCGCACCCGAGGTGCTGGCTCGTTGGACTGACCGGTTGCGAAAACAAACGGGCACCGGATTTCCGTCGAAGGTCACGGCGTTTTTGCCGGAGATGGCGGTGCATGGAAAGTTCGCCCAACCTTGTCCCGTGTGTGGCACGGCGGTGCAGCGAATCCGCTACGCGGAGAATGAGGTGAACTATTGTCCGCGCTGCCAGACCGGCGGAAAATTACTCGCGGATCGCTCGCTTTCACGATTGTTGAAAAGCGACTGGCCGAGAACCATCGACGAAGCTGAGGAGCAAAAGGGAATCGCGGGCTGAGGTGGACCGCGACCACCGGGCGCGGTTTCACGTTCCAGAGGGCTCCGCAACTGCAGCGGGGTCGCCTCACCTCCAGGTTTCCGGGACGACGGGTCAGCCGACGAAAAACTGCTGGATCTTTTGCAGCGTTGCGACGAGGCGGTTGATTTCCTCCTCCGTGTTATAAAAATAAAAACTCGCCCGCGAGGTGGAGGATAATCCGAGTTTTCGCATCAGGGGTTGATTGCAATGATGACCGCCGCGGAGGGCGATGCCTTCCTGATCCGCCATGGTGACGACGTCATGGGCATGGACGCCGGGAAGATCGAAACTGATGACGCCACTGCGATTGCGCGCCGGTCCGAGCATCCGGATGCCGGGAATTTCGGCGGCGAGACGGGAGTAGGCGAGAGCGGCGAGTTTTTCGTCGTGTTCTGCGATGGCCTCACGACCGAGGTCGTCGAGATAATCCATCGCACGCGCCAATGCGATCACATCGGCAATGTTGGGCGTGCCAGCTTCAAATTTCTGCGGTGCGGGAGCCCACTTGCTTTCGAAATATTCGACGTTCGAAATCATGCTGCCGCCGCCGCGATAGGGCGGCATGGCGTCGAGCAACGTCTTGCGCCCGTAGAGGACACCGACGCCGGTCGGGCCGCACATTTTGTGGCCGGACAACGCGAGGAAATCGCAACCCATGGCGCGAACGTCGACCGGCATGTGACCCGCGCTTTGAGCCGCGTCGACCACAGAGATCGCACCCGCGACGCGCGCTTTCGCGCAGAGTTCCGCGACGGGGTTGATGACCCCGAGCGTGTTGGAGACATGCGTAAACGCGAAAATTTTCACCTCTGAAGTGAGCAACCGGTCGAGTTGCGCAAGATCGAGCGAACCCGAATCGCCCGGCACCACCGGAAGAAAACGCAGCTTGGCGCCCGTGCGTCTGGCCAGCAGCTGCCAGGGCACGAGATTGCTGTGATGTTCCATCTCGGTGAGGAGGATCACGTCGCCTTTCTTGAGGTTTTCATCGCCCCACGCGTTGGCGACCAGGTTGATGCTGTCGGTCGTGCCGGCGGTGAAAACGATCTCGCCCGACTCCGCGGCATCGAGGAATTTCGCCGTGCGGTCGCGGGCGGCTTCGTACGCCGAGGTTGCCCGCATCGAAAGAGTGTGAATGCCCCGGTGAACATTCGCGTTGTCGCGCAGATAGAATTGGCTGAGCGCGTCGATCACGCATCGGGGCTTTTGCGAGGTGGCGGCGTTGTCGAGATAGACCAGCGGTTTGCCGTTGACCTGTTGGTCAAGGATCGGGAAGTCACCGCGAATATTTTTCCAGGCTGGATTCATGTAGTCTGTCGGTTGCGTGAGAAGATGGGTTTTATTGGACTGGCGCTGGCGGCATCCCTGGCCGGCGCGAGCACCGGCCCTACAATGAGGAGTTTCAATCGCCAGGCTTTTCCGTAGTGGCCGGGCGTTCGTCGCCATTGGCGGCGTTGAGAGCGGCGTGCCAGCCGAGGGTTGCGCATTTGATGCGAGCCGGGAATTGGTGGACGCCGGCGAGGGCGGCGAGATCGGAAAAGTTCTCCTCATCCACTTTGCCGGTAGTCACCATCTGATGCAGGTCGGCATAAATCGCTTCAGCTTCAGCGACGGTTTTGCCCTTGAGATTGACGGTCATCAGGGAAGCACTGGCTTTGGAAATCGCGCAGCCGCTGCCCTGAAAACTCACGTCACTGATCCTGTCGCCCTCCAGTTTTACGTAAACCGTGATCTGGTCGCCGCACATCGGATTATTGCCGCTGCCGACCCGGTTGGCGGTGGGCAGAATGGAATAGTTCCGCGGGCGGCGGTTGTGGTCGAGAATGACAGATTGATAGAGATCGGTGAGGTCTTGCATCGGCCGGAGGCGTGAAGGGCAAAGGCTACTCCAGCCATTTCATTTGGCAAACAGACTTTCCTGAAGAACGACCGCTCACCCGCGGCGGTCGGGAGCGGCAACAGAAAAGTCGACCGGATCGGCTTTTGGCGCAGCGGGCGGTCCGACCACCTGCATGATCCGGGTGATTAATTTGCGGGCTCGAATGACCCCGGCGATAGTCCGGCGGTCGCGATCATGAACCACGGGCAAAAGCTTGTGACCGTGTTCGCGGAAGGCAGCGGCAGCGACCAGGCAGGTGTCGGCGGTGGTGATGACCGCCGGATTTCTGATCATGAAATCGCCCAATGGAGTTTCAGCAGTCGTCCCGGTGGCTTGCGCGCGCAGGAGATCGGTGAGCGTGACGAGCCCTTCCAGCCGCTCGCCATCGGGGGAAACGAAAAAGAATTGCTCGTCGCTTTCGCCGAAACGCTTCGTGACCTCGAACAGTGTCTCGGTGGGACGCAGAATCGGTTGCGGCGCGGGATCGATGAAGTCGGCCAGTTTGAAGTCGCGCAGCGCGGCACGGACGCGCGGGCGTTCCTGCCAGACGTTGGGCATGCGCCGTGCGATGGTGGCCATGAGCGCGCTGCGCAGGGGGGCGAGGGTTTTCGAAATCGATGTGAACACGTTTCGTCCCATCACGACGACCTCGACCGCCGAGCGGGCGCGGACGGAGGCGCTGCGCGGGCGGTTGGTGTTGTCGATCAGCGCCTGCTCGCCGAAAAAACTTCCCGGCCCGAGCGTCGCGATGATATCACCCTCCGGATGCTCGTTGGTGGTCCGGCAGATTTCGACTTCACCCTGTTCGATCACATAAAAATTTGCCGCCATGTCGCCCTGACGGAAAATATAGTCGCCCGCTTCGTAGTGGGCGTGGGTGACGCGGTCGGTGACCTCGGTTTTGATGCAGGCGAGATCGCGGGGAAAAAGCAGCAACCACGCCCAGTCGAAGCCGACCTGAATCCGGCGGGACCAAGCCGGAAGTTTGAAAAGATAAACGCCCCGCCACGTGAACCAAGCGAGAAACCCGGAAAGCTTGAGACCGAACATTTCCGCCACGGCGTTGTGGCCGCCGATCGAGCAGAGCTGGCCGAGCAGCTTGAAGGAGAACGGGCGGGTGGGTTCGCCGTTAATCACGCGCAGGATATTTTGCGCGCATTGCCGGCCCTGTCGCTCGGCAAACTGGCCGGTGGGCGGCGAGGCCTCGCCGTCGAGCGCGTTGGTGATCAGCGCGCAATCGCCGATCGCCCAGGCGTTGGCGTTGCCCCGCAACCGCATGTCGGGATCGGTCAACAGCCGGCCTTTCTCCTTGGGCGTGTCAAGTCGTTCGATGATGGGCGCGGTGGTGCTGCCGATGGTGCAGACAATGGTGGCGCCGTGAATAAAGCCATCCGCCGTGCCCACACCTTCGCCGGTGGCGAGCTGCACGCGGGTGTTGAGTTTGATCGTCACGCCGGCTGCGGCCATTTTTTCCCGTGCAAATTCGCGCAGTGAAGGACTGATCTCAGGCAGTAACTGGTCGCGGGAATGAATGAGGGTGACGCTGACGTCATCCTCGGAGAAATTACTGTAGAAGCGCTGGCTGCTGCGGACGAGGTCGTTGATTTCGCCGGCGGTTTCCACGCCGCTGTAGCCGCCGCCAACAACAATGAACGAAAGGTACCAGCGGCGGCGTTCGGGGTCGTCGCACACCTCGGCCTTTTCCAACTGTTCCAGAATATGCGTGCGCAGGACGGCGGCATCACCGACGGATTTCAGCGGGTAGGCGTGATCGGCCATGCCGGGCACGACGTTCAGGTTTGAGACATTTCCGCAGGCGATGACAATGTGGTCATAGTGAAGCTGGCGGGGAAGGCCATCGTGACCCTTGTACTCGAGACAATCGCTGGCGAGATCGATGCCGTTGACCTGCTCCATGCGGCACATGACGTCGGGCAGAAGCTGGCGCAAGGGCACGATCACGTCCTGTAAATTGAGGGACGAACCTACCGCATCGGCCAGCAGCGGACTGAACACGAGATGATTTTCCTCGTTGAACAGAATGATGTCCGCGTCGCCCTTGCGCAGTTGCGAGCGAAGGATCCGGGCACATTTGACGCCGGCGAAGCCCCCGCCGATGATGACAATACGTTGCTGCGGCATGCTGGCAGGTTGCGTAAAAATGCCGAAGGGGAAAGTATGAAAAACGGCAGCGAGGCGGATGGCGGCGGAACGTCAGAAGGAACTTCAGTCCGACGACCGCCCGCCAGCGTATTTTTTTCCGCGATGAAACATGCATTCCGCCAGCTGGTCGCCGACAAATGCTTGGACATGCTGCCGTGTCAATCATTCGGCAGATGACGTCAACCTGGGGAAAGAACGACCGCTGCCGTTTTGATTGAACGGTGGGAATTTTCCCGGTGCCGGGCTGAGCGAAAAAATGATACTGTCGTGCTTATGGTGCATTGGCGCGCAGGCACAATTTTCGGAAGATGAAGATGCTAATGAGAAATAAGACTGCCGGTCAGTTGCGTTCCCGCAGTCGATCGACGGCGGACCGGGCACCAGTGCCAGTCACAAATGACTGGCGGAAAATTCGCGCGGCGGCGGCGGGTTGTCGGGCCTGCCCCCTCTGGAGAAACGCCACCTGCACCGTTTTTGGCGAGGGACCACGCAGCGCTCGTGTCATTGTTGTTGGCGAGCAACCGGGCGATCAGGAGGACCGGGCTGGAAAACCCTTTATTGGGCCAGCGGGAAAACTGCTTGATCGTGCTTTGGCAGCGGCTGGCGTGGACCGGAACGAGGTGTATGTAACTAATGCGGTGAAACATTTCAAATGGTCACCGAAAGGGAAACGCCGCTTGCATGAAAAACCCAATGCGCGGGAAGTTGCGGCCTGCCGCCCCTGGTTGGAAAAAGAAATAGGGCTGCTGCGCCCCGCGCTCATTGTCTGTCTCGGCGCGACAGCGGCGTACTCAGTGGCTGGGCCGGGAATCAAAGTCACGATGAGTCGCGGGGAAATCCGTTCCACTGACTTCGCCATACCGGCGCTTATTACACTGCATCCGTCCGCCCTCTTGCGTGAGCCTGATCGGGTTAAGGCGGAGGCCGCTTTCGACGCGTTCGTTTCAGATCTCAGGAAAATCCGCCGCTTCATTGCGCGGTAGGGCGACGGATCGATCAGGAAACCGCCTGCCGCAAAGCTCTGGTTTCGGCGAGAAATTCACGTGCGGCTGTGACTGCATCGGCAGAGCCGTTCGAAGCGAAGAGGGGTAACGTGACATCCGTTAATCCTTCATCGGGGTCGCCGAGGCCGGCGGCGCGGAATTGGCGCAGACGCTCAAGGATCAAATCGCGAATTTGTGGCGCATTGGTGACGCTCTGGAAAATCCCGGTATGCATATCGTGCTCTTCCTGCTTTGGGCTGACCGTTCCGCCCCCGGCTGATTTTACCTCGACGTTGGCGAGGCCGAGCCAGCGTTGCAATGGGCCCTGGGAGACGACCACTTGCTGGACGTTGGCAAAACTCATGGTCGATTCGGTGATTTTCCACACACCGTAACGCAGCCGCAGGCTGCGGTCGGTCACCATATACCACCGGAGTTCATAGTCGAGCCGGCGCGCCGCATACGTGACGGGAATCTGGAAAAGATAGACAACAAATGCGGTTATTTTCAGCGTCCAGATCAATGGAAAAGCCCATGGCGGGAGTACGAGGGCGATTTCCACCAACATTTGTTCGTAGCCGTCAATCCATTCACGAATGCCGCGGTGCCTGCCGTTTTTGGCTGATAGTTTTTTCCCTGCTTCGGTGATCGACTTTATTTTATCGGCAAAGCCCGACATTCGTAATGTCGCCGGCCGGCCGGCAGCCGGTCGTTGGATGCCTCCAACGTTATTTCCCTCCGTGCCCGGAAGTGAAGGTGAGGCGGTGAGGGGTACGGGTGTCGCGCGGCGGGATTGAGCTGTGGCTTCGACATCGATGAGCATGCCGGTCCAAAAAATAATCGCCACGAGGGCGATCAACTGGGCGAAGCCCCAACTGGTCAGACGCAGATTATAATAGTTTTTCCCGGCGCGAAAGACCTGCAGCGAACCCGGGTTGCCAGCTGGTGGATGGGGTGCCGCGGGCACTTTCAGCAGCGCGAGCATTTGCCGCCGCATTGCTTCATACATGGCGCGGTTCCTCCGGACGGACGGGTGGTCGTTGTTCGAGGATTTCGCGAATGGCGCGAAGCTCCCGGGTGGCATCGCGCAAAGTGGCGGCAAGTTCATCCTGCGGCTGCGAAGTCGTGGCTGGGGCAGGTGGAGTGATCGCATTTACACGGCCTTGGTGATCCCTGACTCCCCGCATGTGCGAATACAGAAAATCGCGCAAGGGCTCGAATTCCTTTATACCTTCGATGGTCATTTCAGCGGAACTGCTCCCGGAGGCCGTTTGAACGAGAATGCGCGCAAGCCCGAGCCAGCGTTCCACCACATTCGATTTCAAATGGATGTCCTGGATGCGTGCATAATTCACGATGATTTGCCGGCGAAAGAGGATGCCCCAGCTCATGGAGATGCCGTCGTCGCTGAACTTGTACCGCATCGTGTGATAGCGGAAATAAAGAAAGGGTCCGAGGAAAAGAAAGGCGGGCGGAAACGCGATCGCGGTCAGAAGGTAGTAGGTCAAAAGCGCCCGGTCGGGTCGCTCGATAGCTTGAATTTGCCGATCGAGGGCGGGGTCGGTCATGAACGGAAGGAAGACAACCCTTCGCTGACGGCGCAAGCCTGCGCCCACGCTAACAATGTAGCGGTCTCATCGGCACAAGACATCAACCCGCGCGATTTTCATTCATCGCGGAAAATATCGTGCAGCCCACTCAACTGGGACGAGTTCTTCCCGCCAAAAATTCGCGGAGCACGGCGCGGAAGCAAGTATCGGTCGGCCGCCAGTCTCCGCGCATCGCGGCCTCGCCCGCCGGGCCGTAGCCGAAGGCGGGTCTTGGTCGCAGACGGATAAAAAACGGCAACCCATAACGCCGCGCGATGAAGTTTGCCCATAATCTGGCCGTGCGACCATTGCCGTTGGCAAAGGGATGAATGCGGACCCATTCAGCGTGCGTCCAGGCGCAGAGGGACATCACGGCGTTCATTTGTGACGCAGTCGGAAAAGCGCCGCGCGGAATCAGGCGGTCGAGTTGAGCGACGCTGGCTTGTAATTTTCGTTCGAACAATGAGAGGCTGGCGCGAACCTTTTTTGCGGTCACGCCGCGATGGCGGCCGATGGCGACTTCGGAATGTTCCAGTCCAGACTCGCCGCGAAAACCACCGAGCATTTGGGGTTTGGGAACGGTCAGTCCCTTCATGGTTAGCTGGTGCCATTCCCGCACGAGGGTGAGCGTCGGGCGGAGACGCTGCAACGCGGCCCCGCGGACGGCATGCAAGGTCGCTTGGAGGTTCGCCTCAAGTTCCGGACTGTTCGCGTCCCAGTTGGGCATCAGCCTATCGTTTTGCCTTGGCCCGCGCACCCCGCGAAACACGAGGCGCTGCTTTGCCTTCGACCGGATCGGCGTGGGTCAGCTCGGCCTTGGTGAAGGCGGCGATGGCTTTTTCATCGTCAGGATCGGAATCGCGGTAAGCGCGCAACGAAGTCACCATCGCCTCCAGTTCCTTTTCCACCGCGCGGCTGCGATGGCCGACGAACGCCGTGATGGCTTCGTTGATAAGTTTGTTCATCGGGCGCTTGGTGACCTTGCTTAGATTTTGCAAGGCCGCCTGGGCTTTCGGTTCGAGGCGGATGGTGGTGGCGATGGCGGGCATGGCATAGAAATGGCCTTATTTGCTTCTGATGTCAAATGTCAGTTATGATATCATTAGTAAATTATGACGTCGCAAATGAATTCCTGGCCGCGTTACCCTGCATGGCGTTGGATTTTGCGACCGAGGTTCCCGCTTCTGACGAAAAAGATGACTCGATTCCCCAGAATGAGTGGGTACTTAGGGTGTGATCTTAACCCATTTGAATTCCGTGCCCCAGCCCCGCATCACGATGAAGGACGTCGCCCAGAAAGCCGGGGTGCACACGACGACGGTTTCGCTGGTATTGCGCAACTCCGCGCGAATTCCCCTGGCGACCCGTCGCCGGATTCAGGCAATCGCCAAGGAAATGGGTTATCAACAGGATCCAATGCTCAGTGCATTGGTCTCCTACCGGAATCAGCGCCTGACGCCGAAAGCTCCCCCGACCGTGGCGATGATTTTCGATTTCAAGGATCAATTGGAGCTCGATCGCGCGTCCGTTCCCTACCGTAAATTCCTGGAAGGGGCGACGCGCAAAGCGGAGGAATTGGGTTACCGGGTCGAGCCCTTCTTTTTTTCGGGCCGCGTGCGTTCCGCGGAAGGGAGGCGCATTGGTCGCATCCTGTTTTCACGGGGCATCAAGGGAGTCATCCTTTGCGCGTTCGGGTCGGAAACGAAAAGCTTCGAGATCGAATGGGACAAGTTCAGCGTCGTGCAGATCGAGTGCGAGCATTTGAAGCTTCCGCTGCACATGGTGTCCGCCGACCAGATGATGATGGCGCGGGAAGCGGTGCGGAGATTGTGGGCCCAAGGATACCGTCGGATTGGCATCGCAGTCGGGCGCGCCGAGGAAACGTATCTCGATCATGCGTTCACCGTGGGTTTTCATGGCGAGGCGGCACTGCATCCGGGGCTGGAGCTGGCGCCTCCATTACTGTTGACCAATGGGGCCACGACCGAGGAATGCGCGCCATTGCTTCGCGAATGGATCCAGCGGTTCGGCATCGAAGCCGTTCTCTCCAATTGGGGAAATATTCCGGACGCACTCGGCCTTGTCGCCGCGGATATTCCGCCCTCAACGGTGTCGGTCGAATTGGAATTGGAATCAAAGCCCCACCGCGGTTCCTTCGGCGGAACAATGCCCCGCGACGTCGTGGTGGGCGAGCGGGCGGTGGAACAATTGGCGATGCTGTTGCGCCTCAACCAGA
The DNA here is from genome assembly GCA_036499685.1 of Lacunisphaera sp. Taxonomy (GTDB): domain Bacteria; phylum Verrucomicrobiota; class Verrucomicrobiia; order Opitutales; family Opitutaceae; genus Lacunisphaera. The sequence goes on from DASYDH010000060.1 coordinate 108,916, forward strand.
CCGGTTGGGTCGATACGCCCAACCGTATTCTCATTCCCGGTACGTGGATCGAGGGAAAACGATTCGGCTCGGCCGCGCTTGGTTCCCGTTCCTGACGAATCTGCCCGCCACCGGATGAACTTTGCGGAAAACCGCGAAGTTCAGTTGTAGTCGTTGGCTGCGGCGATGATTTCGGAAGCTTCGGGACGTTCGCGAAAACCGTCGCGCATCAGCTTCACGCGAATCACTCCCTGTTGGTCCAGCAGGAAAGGGACGGGATGGGGAATGCCGTCCGCGCACCCGGTGGCTTCCTGTTTGCGAATACCATAGGCGTCGATGATCTTGCTGCCGACATCCGAAAGCAGTGGAAACGTGAGGCCGGGTTTTGCCGCGGCGCGCGTGATCCCCGACCTTCAGGCCGGGCATATCGGCGGTCGCAGCGGAAGGTGTGGGGGAATTCGCCCGGGCCCTGTCCGGAATGGCGGCGGTGCCCGGTCAAGGATGATGAAGTTGAAATTTTCGATTTCCTTGTATGCTTTAGCTGGTGTGAGTGCCCCTACTTCCAACGCCCAGGCGGTTAATCCTTTCCTCTGCACAGACGCCCTTGGGGGCAAGGTCGCGATGGTTGCGTCCAACGGAAAGGTGACGTGGGAACACAAATGCGAGAATCCCCAGGACTGTTGGATCACACCGGACGGTAATTATTTCTTTTGCTTCGAGACCGGCGTGGTTGAAAAACTCTCCGATGGGCGGACGCTGTGGGATTACAATGCGCCGGAAGGTTCGTTTGTGTGTTCCTGTGAGCCCTTGCCCACCGGGCATTTTCTCGTCGTGGAGAATGGACCTTGCCGGGTCATCGAGATCAATAACATGGGCAATATCCTGAAAGAGTTCCGTCTGACGCCCCCGCCGCCCGCCGTGGCGATTCGCGATCAGTTGTGCGGAGTGCGACGCACCGTCGACGGCCATTTCCTTGTTTGCCGCAAAGGCGAGCGCGAGGTTGAGGCGCTTGATGCTACAGGGAAATCGCTGCGCCGAATTTCCGTCGCGGGCGATGTGCGGATGGCGCTGCGACTGCCAGATGGTCATTTGCTCCTGGCCTTGGGCAACGCCCACAAATTGCAGGAACTCGACGTGAACCTCAAGGTGGTGTGGGAACTCGGCGAGAACGATGTGCCGGGAAACCCGCTGCGCTGCGTCACCGGATTTCAGCGGCTGCCCAATGGAAACACGGTTGTGTGCAATACGCCCGGCCTCGATCAGATCGGAAAGCAGCCGCAGGTTTTTGAGATTACGAGCGACAAGAAAATCGTCTGGGAATTTTCCGACCCGAAGCGCTTTGCGTCGATCAACCAAATCCAGCTGGCCAACGTGCCGGGAAACGTGATGGTGGGCGAAGTTCTCCGTTGACTTGAAAATATCTTCGAAACGCCAACCGCGGTCGCAAGGCGACGGGGTGCTGGGTTGCGATAACTCTTGCGACGGACTGGCGATCTAATTCCGGCGTCAATTCCCCGCTCCAGGTTCCCGGCCAGGATTGCGGCGATCGAGTTCGGCCAGCTTGCGCCGCGCCTCATATTTGGCGCCGGTTGGAAAGGGAGAATTTATTATTTCCCCGAGGAACTTTCGCACGTCGGTCCAGCGGCGTTCGTCCCACGCGGTGTGGGCCTGTTCCAGGAGGATGCGGCCTTGCAGATTGGCGCGGTTGATCCCCAACGTGGGACGCGCCGATGCAGGCACGCCCTTGGCGAGGAGGGCATCGAGCTCGGACAATGCTTCCGCGAAATGCCGGGCTTCGACCAGCGCGCTGATTTTTTCGTTCGCTTCGTTGAAATTCCACGCGTCATCCAGGCGCTGGGCGTAAGTTACTACTGCTGGCGTTTGCTTGTCCGCAGTCGAAATCACCGCTGCGAGAAGACTGCGCGCTTCGCTGCTTGCGCCGGCATTATGGGCGGCGGCGGCGAGGCCGATGGTGATCATCCCGTCGCTGGGAAATAGTTGATGTCCTTGCGTGAGAAATTTTTGGTCCTCCTCGTTTTTCGACCCAAGCAGTTCGACAACTCCTCCGAGCCCTTGATAGGCCGGCAAAAACCAGGGACGAAGGTTGATCGTCTTTTCGTAATTACTGGCGATGAGGCGCGCATCCTCCCCGGAAAGGCCCACCATACCTCCGATGTCGCTCGCCGACTGATGGGAGCGCTGGGCCAGTTCGAAGTAGACCCGGTAATCCTTGGAGCCGTTTTTCGCTGCGACCGTGAAATAGTCGATCATCGCTGCCGTATCGCCGCGGGCGCCCGCCGCGTAACCGGCCACTTCATTGGTCGCGAGCGAATCCTTGTCCAAGGCCTGGGCGGCGGCGATGTGCTCCTGTACGACCTCCGGTCGACCGGACCCAAGGGCCAGACGAGCCAGGGCCAGTTCGCGCTCCAGATCGGTCGCCGGCTCGATGACGAGCGCCGCTGCGTCAGTTGAGATCGGTCGCGAACCGACAAAATATTTGCCGCTGTTCAGGTAGGCGTACAGCTCGCGATCCATTCCCGCATAATCTTTTTTGAACACGCTCTTGAAGGTGTCCTCCGGAAGCGCGTTGCTCCGAAACGCCTTCGAATAGTCGTTGAAGAGCGTTCGATCCTGGTTGTGCTCGCCGAAAAGCAGGTAGTGAACGAAAGCCCACGACTCGGCGTAGAAGAGTCCGGTTCGCTGGGTCTCATTGAAGAGCGGGCTGCTCCTCGAAACGGAGAGCAGCTTTTCGAGCGGAAGCGGGCTTGAGGAGCGCAGGGTTATTACGTGGTTGTCGATCGGTTGGCCCCACTCCCGTCGCCCTTTTTTCACCGCGAAGGTCGAAAACACTTCGGCCAATCCTTCCTCCATCCAAACGGGATTCGGCAGGTCCGAGCCGCTCAAATACCAATGAACGCCTTCGTGGAAAACGGTTCGCCGCAAGTCCTCGTCCATGTCCGTTCCCGCCAGGCCGAACACGGACCATCCTTCCTGGCGGGAGAAGAAGCCGGCGACGTCCCACGGTTTTCCGTTGGGTTTGAGCGGACGAAAAGGGCGAAAATCCTTATCGCGATCGAATATCACAATCGTCAGCGGTGGCAGAGTGCGCGGATCCACTTGGATCACGTCGCCCAGCGAGCCGATGAATTGCTGGAATTCGGTGGCCACGCGGAGCACATCAGCGCTTCGGCCGGGACTGTAGAGCGTAAACTGGGGGGCGACGATTTTCTGCCATTTTTCGCGGCCGTTCGCGGGTAGAATGAACGCCAGCCCCCATGCACCAAGGAAGAGGCAGCGCGAAATTTCACTCGATATCCGGCCGCGTGATAATGTCATGGTTGGGTTTCGCAGGCGTTGATTGAACGGATTCGCGGATTTGGCCCGAGGTCATACGAAGCGGATTTACCTCCTGACGCGAAGAAAATTTCCGGGACGGAATGATTTTTCAGGGCTGTTTGGCCGGGATGCCCTGGCTGTTTGTCGTTCTGCGTTCAACTGATCAGCAGCAGGCGGGGGAGCTGGCCGGGCAGATTGTCGGGGGCGCGATGAATGCAGGGCGGAACGGGACTGTCCGGAGAGTCGACGGCGATGCGCCAGAAGTTACCCAGTCCGAAATTGAACGGTTGCGCGCGGGCGAGCGGCGCGTAGTGGAGGTCGTAACAATTTTCGTGGAGGTGGGCGCGGAAGTCGTCGTCTTCTGCCCCGCCGAACTGAGCGAGCAGTTCAGCACGGGTTTCGGGGACGTCGATCCGTCGTCGTGCCTCATCGTTGCGGAGACCTTCGCTCGCAGCGCCCAAGTAGGTGCAGAGAAACGTGTCGGTGGCGACGGGTGCGCTGTCGGCATGGAACGAATAGACGTCAGTTCGCACGGTGCCACCTTCGTTGTCGCGCGGATAACTTTGAATGCAATTGAGTTCCGGTGCGAGTCCTTGGGTGCGGAGCCGGTGGAGATCTTCGAAAATGACAGTCCGCGCGATTTGGCCGGCGGAAGTCAAGCGCAGCGCCAGGAGGTGTTCGTCGTCAATGGCCGTTATGCCGTCGCCGGTATCCAGCAACCCGACAATCTCGCCGAAGTCGCCGGAAAGCGCGCGTTCCCAGCAGAGGGCGTTGACTCCATCGCGAAAAGGCGTTTCCACCAGTTCACGAAAATCCGCGACAATTTTGATGCGGTTGTATCCGGGTGGTGGCGAGAACATGGACATGAGGGGAAGCGGCGCGACGTGGTGAGCATCATCCAGTGGCGGGAGCGAAACCAAGATCAACTGTGATTTCGCCGGAATGGGGAAATCTCTACGTGGCCGTGGATGGACCGGCCGCCGCATTGTTGTTTTTCCGAATAAATCGGTCGCCCGCCGACATGGCGCCGCAGTGACTCCGCCGAGGTATTTATTTATTGGACGGTCAGCGTCACAACGACGTTCGTCGGGGCGACCAAAACCGACAAAATGGCGGCATTGCTCGTCACACTGCCTGCCGAATTTGTCGCAACGACCGTGTAGGAGGCGGCGTCCATCGTGGCGGTGGTGGAAATTGTGTAAGACGCGGAAGTTGCGCCTGCGATGGCGACTCCGTCCTTCATCCACTGGAATGTGGGTGTGGGAGTGCCACTGGCTGCCGCGATGAAGGTGACGCTACTGCCGGTGATGACCGATTGGTCCACGGGTTGGATGCCGAATGTGGGAGCGACGGGCGTGGGATTGACTATGAGAGTGGCGGCGTTGCTGGTCGCAGCGCCAGCGGAGTTAGTGGCGACAACGGTGTAGGAACCAGCGTTTCCGGTAGTGACACTTAAAATCGCATAAGACGCGCTGGTCGCACCCGAAATCGAAGATCCATTTTTCTTCCATTGGAAGGTTGGCGAAGGCGAACCGCCCGCGGCTGCGGCAAATGTCACTGAACTTCCCGCGACAACCGTCTGGCTGGAGGGCTGGGTGGTGAATGCAGGTGACGTGTTGATCGTGAGGATGGCGCCGCTACTCGTGATGGAACCGGCGGAGTTGGTGACGACCACAGTGTAGGTTCCGACGCTTCCGGTGGTAGTGCTGGCAATGGTGTAGGACGCGCTGGTCGCACCGGAAATTGTACTGCCATTTTCCTTCCACTGATAAGTTGGGGAGGGTGTACCGCTGGCGGAGACCGTGAAAGTTGCCGCGCTGCCCGAGGTTACAGTCTGGCTTGCCGGTTGAGTGCTGATGGTCGGAGCCACCGTCGCGGCGTTAATGGTGAGGACCGCCGCATTGCTGGTGGCGCTGCCGGCGGAATTGGTCGCGACCAAGGTGTAGGAACCGGCGTTGCCCGCCGCCACAATGGCCAAAGTATACGAACTGCCGGTGGCTCCCGAAATTGCGCTGCCATTTTTCGTCCATTGAAGCGTCGGCGTGGGAGTGCCGCTCGCGGCTGCCGTGAACGTTACGGCGTTGCCGGCGGTCACGGTCTGACTGCTCGGTTGAGTCGTTATGGCGGGGGTGATGTTGACGGTGAGCACCGCGTTGTTACTGGTGACAGAGCCGGCGGAGTTGGTGACAACCACCGTATACGTCCCGGCGCTTCCAGTGGAGGTGTTCGCAATCGTGTAAGACGTGCTGGTCGCACCGGAAATCGAGCTCCCATTTTTCTTCCACTGATAAGTAGGGGAGGGTGTGCCGCTGGCAGAAACCGTGAAAGTTGCGGTACTACCCGAGGTCACGGTTTGACTGATCGGTTGAGTGGTGATCGCGGGCGAAACGGTGGCTGCATTCACTGTAAGAACAGCCGCGCTGCTCGTCGCGCTACCGGCGGAGTTGGTCGCAACGGCCGTGTATGTACCGGCATCGCCGATAGCCACGCTTGCAATGGTATAGGAGGCACTGGTGGCGCCTGAGATGCTCACTCCGCCTTTCTGCCATTGAAATGTCGGAGCAGGGGTTCCGCTCGCTGCAGCGGCGAAGGTCACAGAATCGCCCGCTGTCGCCGTCTGACTGGAGGGCTGAGTCGTGAAAAGCGGGGCAACGTTTACGATGGCCAAAGTGAGAACCGCGTCATCGGTCGTGGTGGAGCCGGCGTCATTGGAAATAACGGTGGTGTAGGTTCCGGCGTTCGATGCTTGGAAATTGGCAATCGTGTAAGTGGAATCAATAGCGCCCGACAGCGCGTTGCCATCTTTGTACCATTGGTATGTGAAAGGTGCAGTGCCGTCGGCGGTGGCGGTGAGAGTAACTTGTACGCCGGCAGGGATTGCAGCAGAAGAGGCGTGGGCCGTGGCGTTGCTAAGCAGAATCGCGCCGAGCAAAGCAGTGGTGAAATGTAGAAAACGAACGGAAAATACCTTCATGGTGATGAAAGTATTTCGGTTCGCTGGAAATTGGATCAATTCATAAGTGGCTACTGAACACGGAGTTTACTGCCATTTCACTGTTACAATTTTTTAGTGGGGGCGTTGCCTTAGGCGCCCCCAGTTAAATGCCCGTTAATTGCAATAAACGGTGGGTGATTTTGTTCAGTCGGTAACAAATTTGCGAACGCCTTTTCCTCAACTCGACACCCCGCTAATCGATTTTGGATCATTTGTTGATCCCGATTTGGAAATTGCGCTGCGATTTCTTCACGGGTGCTCGAGTGCTCAACCACATCTTCGGTTTTTATCAATTACACGGACCTTGCTAAAGACCACGTTCTCGCGGTTCGGGGATATTCCGAACTTATCGGGGGAGCTGTTGCACCACTTGTTAGTCGTATCGGGGAAAAGCCTGAATACTCGCATGCCGGTGTTTTTTCGGGATACCGGCGGAGCATCGCCTGTCTGCACCATCAGCTCCTCAAAATTCCAACAAATTCTTTCTGATTATGCACGCTGCACACTTGCGGACTGGAAGGTCCGGCATCACTGATGAAAAAATTTCCCAACGTGCTTACGTTCTCTGGCTCAGGAAGGGACGGCCTAAGGGATACGAATCGGAGATTTTACGCGAAGCAAAATCGGAGCTTGAAGCTGAAAACGCAGCCAAGCCTCCGCGCCGCCGGTTTTTGCACCAGACCCGGGAGCCGTTTGGTGGATTTTGCCTCGGCCAAAACTGAGGTGAAAAAAACCGCTGCGCCTTTGGACGGCCACAGCGGTTGGTGAAATAATGTATTTGGTTCGGCGCGGACTACGGATCAATTCCGGCAATCGCCAAAGCGATCATCGCGGGAGTGCTGAAAGTTTTGTGAGACAAATCCGGGGAGTTCGTTGTCGGCAAACGCAAACACGTAGAGTTGATTCGGGTTGGCAATCATGCCGCGGGTCGCATCCCCCGGGGATTTGAAAGGATCGGCGACTACCGCGAGGAAATCGTTGTCGTTCGCGATAAACAAGGTGTGTTTTGTCACCCCGTTGATCACCACGTCCTGGCCAAAGGTCACACCCTCGATCTTCGAGGGAATCAAATATGGGTTGATACCGGCTGCGGTGAGTTTGCCCACGACGTCGAGGAAGAGGGTCTTACTGACGGCGGAGGCTGACAGATCGGCGTTGGGGCCGGCGATGGCGGTTACGTCGGTGGCACCGGTCAGATCGATCAGGAATAATTCCTTCACGGTCGCGGCAGAAGCCACGTCGGTCAGCAACGGTGTGTCGCCGAGACCGCTGCCGTCGCGCTCGTCCACGAGAAACTGGTGGTTGTTGATCGCCACGATTTCGCTCACCCCGGAACCGTCCGTCAATTTATAGGCGTACTCGTGGATCTTACCGCTTTTGAGATCGATCGTCACAATGCGCAGGCTTTTTTTCTTATCCTGCTCAAGATTGGCCTGCATGATTCCCACCAGCATTTTCCCATCGGGAGTCAGGGCGAGGCCTTCCATGCCTTTGTTGGCGACGCGACCGACAGTGTTGCCGGCGATCTCAACTGCGCCTTGTGAGTTGAGATCGGTAATCCCGAGATTAACCGGCAGGGTAAAGGTCCGCACGCGTTCGCCCGTCACGCGATTGAATTCATGGACATAGGGACCGTACTCGTCGGAAATATAGACGCTGCCGCCGTCGTTCGACACCCGGATACTCTCGGGATCGAGGCGGGCGTTTTTCGGATTGGTGGAAGGCTGGCCGGCGTCGAAATTGTCCGAACGTCCGGTGAAGTAGTGCGTGTGGTCGATGGCGTTCAAGAGCGGTGCACCGGAACCAATCGGAGTGACTCCATCGATCTGATTGCCGAGGCCGGCCCCGCTGCCATAGACCAGCGGCGTACGGCTGGACAAAAGGGTCGTGTGGGTAAGCATGGGGGTCAGCGTGAAGGGCAGTCCGGTGATGGGATCGGGCGTGGGAGCCAGGCTCAAATTCAGGGTTTGGAAACGAGCGATGTACGACACGGTATCGTCGACGAGGGCGTTGTAGGGATTCGCATTCGGGCCGCGATCGGGGAGGGCGAGAAAGGTCGTTCCCCCCGCGTAAGCAAGACCGGAACCGATACCGCCGAGGCGATTGCCGGCGACGCCGTTCTCGAGCGGGAACGCGGTTTCAGTGGCGAGATCCTCGTAGGTTCCGCTGATCGTTCCGATGGCGATCAGGTCGACGGCGTGCGCGGCTGAAGCAAGCAGGGTTGAAGCAATGGCAAGTGAGACGAAACGCGATTTTTTCATGGTTGGCAAAATATCCGGGACAAACGATTGAAGAGTTCAGGGACGAAACAACCTTGCCAAAACTGCGTGTCAGAATCGTGGCAACGATGTGACGATTCCGTGACTTGTCCGGGACCGAGTCGTCGACGATGGAAAACGGGGAAATGCCGAAATCGGAACTCGTCCGATTGATCGTCAGTCGTGATTTGCGAGCGGAATCGCGAGCTGAAAGGCGGCGCCCGAAGCCTGTTGCCTTTTATGTTGCGCGAATGACCCCGCCATCTGCCCGCACCGCGGCGCCGTTGGTTGCGCTGGCGAGCGGAGAGCAAAGATAAGTCACCGTATGCGCGACCTCGTCCACGCGGGCGAAACGCTGTAACAGCGACGTGGGCCGCACGCTGCGGAAAAATTCCTTTTCAAATTCCGCCGGGCTTTGTTTCGCGCCGGCAGCGAGCGCCCCGACAAAATCGGTGACGCCTTCCGAGGCGGTGGGCCCGGGCAGCACGGCATTGACGGTCACGGAGGTTCCTCGCGTCAGGCGGGCCAATCCGTTGACGAGCGCGATTTCCGCCGCCTTCGTCATGCCGTAGTGAATCATCTCCTCTGGAATTTGAATGCCGCTTTCCGAGGACATGAAAATTATCCGGCCCCAATTGCGCTGGAGCATCGGTGGGAAAAAGGCGCGGGTCAGGCGGATCGCAGACATCACATTCACCTGGTAGAACCGGTCCCAGTCGGCGTCGGGGATTTCCGCAAATGGCTTCGGCTCGAAAATGCCGGCGTTGTTGATGAGGATGTCAATCTGACCGGCTTGCTCGATCACCTTCGCGCATCCAGCGGCGTCGGAAAGATCGGCTGCGATGCCTCGCGCATTCTTCCCGATTTTCCGGACGGCTTCGTCGACTGAGGCCGCCGTGCGGCCATTCAGGATTACCTTTGCGTCTTCGCCGGCAAGTGCACGGGCGATGGCGAAACCGATGCCCTTGGTGGAACCGGTGACGAGGGCAGTTTTGTTTTCGAGTTGAAGATTCATTTTGAAAGCGTGTTGGAAGGAATGGCGTCGCCGGGAAATGGTCAGGCGAGGCCGCCATTGACACGTACATTTTGACCGGTGATCCAAGTCGCTTCGGGTCCGGCCAAAAATGCTACTATTTCGGCTATTTCCTTCGGCTGTCCCAGCCGGCCGAATGCCGATTGCTTGGCGAAGAAATCAATTTGCTCTGGTGTTTTGCCGGTGACGAACAGTTCGGTCTCCGTGGGTCCGGGTGAAATGGCATTGATGGTGATGCCGCGCGGTCCCAGCTCCTTGGCCATGGAACGGGTGAGCTGTTCAACCGCCCCCTTGGTCGCAACATACGCCGCGTAGTTCGGCATGAGTCGCGCTGTGGTCGAGCTGGACAGATTGATGATGCGTCCGCCGTCGGCCAATCGCGTCGTGGCCTGCTGGCAGGCGAAGAAAACACCTTTTACGTTGATGGCAAAAATGCGGTCGAACTCCGCCTCTGTCGTCGCACTGACAGGCTTGGTGAACATGATGCCCGCGTTGTTGACCAGAACGTCCAGCCGACCGAAATGGCCGAGAGTTTCGTCGAATAGCCGGACAATTTCCGGCACGCGACCGATGTCCGCCTGGATCGCAAATGCGTTGCCGCCCGTCGCCTTGATGTCAGCCACCGTTTTTTGCGCTTCGATCGCATTGCTTGAATAGTTGATCGCGACACTGGCTCCGCCGAGCGCCAGACGTTCCGCGATGGCGCGACCGATGCCGCGTGATCCGCCGGTTACCAACGCCACCTTCCCTTTTAAGTTGTCGTTCATAAATTGATTTTTCCCGATTGGACGGTGCGCAAAAATTCCGGACGCGCAACTGGCGGAGGATATTAATTTTGCCGGCGTTGGCAGACGCAACGCTTACACTGACACTCGCGTGGTCGAACGTCGGGAATTCGCGGGAGATTTTTTCTAAATCCGTAGGTAGTGGATTACCTGACGCCTATTGTCCTTGAATCATAGCCAGGGCTGATCACGGCCAATATAATTTATATTCGTGAGATGGAGACACGGGTCGTGACCGGGTTGGTGCAATTGCGTTGGCGGTTGGGACGGCTTGATTTTGAAACGCACTGGGAACTGGACGTTATGACCGCGTTGTTTTAGCCGGTACTACCTTGATCGGTGACGACCTCATCTTCGCCGTTTTTTCAACTACGAGGCCTGCCTCCAAAAGGTCCTTGCTGAAAGGCTTCCTCAACTCACCGTGGCGCGACGCCAGGCGTTTGCGTTGAATCCCGGCGAGACACTTCTGCCGGAAGGGTTCGCTAAGGCCGTTTGGGCGTTTCACTCCATGCAGCCGCCGGGCGTCGTGGCGGCGGGGAGTTCGGACTGGGTTGGCCGCTCCAAATAGACTCCGCAAATACGAAAGGATGACGCGTAAGCGAGGATATGCCGGCCCGGGATTTCCTGGGGGGCGTCGACGAGCGCGCAACCAGCTTTCTCCAAAATCAGTGCAGTAGTTCCGCCGCCGAGAGTTCGAAGGTGATTACTTTGAATGGCCATCGCGGCTCCTCCACCGCATCGAGATGGCCGTAAAGCGTGAGCGAGGTGCCCTTGGTCAATTGCGCGGCGAGGTCCGGATCGGCGCGGATCGCGGACGAGAGTTCGGCGATGATGCGATACCTCGATAACGCGTTGTCCTGCTCGGCAAATTCGACTTTTCCGCTTTCCCGATCGTAGGACTTGATGGTCGCGGAATAACGGTAGCTCCGTTTCAGCCAGTTTTCATAGAGCCTCTTCCGGTTGATATTTTTGACGATCCCGTTTCGTGGTTCGTATACGCCCAGTGAATCCACGCCAGGTGCGAGTTGGTTCGGGTCATCCGCGACCCAGACGGCGCGCAGGAGCGCTGGGGCGCCAAGCTCCGGGAAACCCAAACCCAGTTCCCGGCTGACCTTTACGTCGCCGTGATCGTCTACGGTAACGGATACATTCAGCGGGGGGAAATCTTTGGCTTTCAGGATGAACTTGCTCGTCCCGGCTGGAACGCTTTCCAGTGTCAATGGTGTTTTGCCGAAAACCAATTTCCCGACCAGGACGGTCGCGCCGGAGGGGGCACTTTCCAGGGTCACCTTTCCATGGGGCAGGCGCACGGTCGCGACGACTTCTTCGTTCTCCTTGATCGTGGTCTTAGTGGAGACAGCCGGCCAGGTCGGGTATTCGACAGTGAGTTCGCACTCGCCGGGAGGCAGTTGGGGAACCACCAGCGGAGTTTTACCGAGTACGGAGTGGGCGAGTCGTACCGTCGCGCCGACCGGATCGGAGTCCACGCGAAGCGAACCGCTTTTGAAATGCACGACAACAGGGGTGGCTCGACCGATATCCACGGTCACGTCCTGCTGAACGTCCGGCCAGCCGCTTGCTTTGGCTGTGAGGACATAGTTTCCCGGAAGTAATCCGCGCAAAGTGGAATCGGTGCCGCTGCCGTGAAAAGAGGCTGATGCCGGTTGTTGGACGGTTGGTCCGCCGCTCGCCTCAAACTCGCTGTCGGGACGGTTGGATTTGATGACGATGCTGCCGGTCTTGGTTGGATCGGGAGGAAGATCGCGAGCGTCTTTATGCTTCGACGATGGCAAAGCCCATTTTGCGATGAAGATCAGGAAAAGAAACGCGCCAGCCAAAATCAGTCCACTGAATCGACGCCGCGAAGTTCCGACGGGAAACACGGCATCATGCATCGCCTTCGCCTCACCCCAAAGACTTGAAGTGGGCGGACGCCTTTCGGCTGTTGGCTGGGCTGCCGGCGTCGTCGGTGAACTTGGAGTGGGCGCAGGAGGAGCTGGAATCGACGGCGTCGCGGTAGGCGGAGGTGAAGACGGTGGCTTGTTTGGACTTTCGCGATGGGCGGCCGATCCCGCAGTTGTCCGAGAAATTCCGTCCCCGGCTGCGTTTCCGGACGAAGAAGGCGGTGGCGGTGCGAAGGCCGAGGGGGGCGTGAATGCCGGCGGTGGCGGTACCGATCGTGGTGGGGGCGGGGGTGGGGCAGAGGTTGGCTTCGGCGGAGGCGGCGGCTTTTCTGTCGGGGTAAAAGTGGAGGTTAGCGGAGGTAGCGTGGGCTTTTTGCGCGCGGGAGTTGCGTCCGGCGATTGCGTCTCGGTCGGGGGCGCGGTTTTGATCAACGTCTGATAAGCCTCATTGATGGCTTGGACCATGCGGGTGGCCTCGATGGTGGCGGCCGGGTCGCCTGCCGGGGTAACGCGATCCGGATGCCAGCGCTCCAGCAGCCGGAGGTAGGCGGCTTCGACGGCGTCGCGCGAAGCCCCGATCTCGAGTTCAAGCACCCGATGGCATTCCTTGATATCCATGAAGTGTAGGCCGGCGCCTAATACCTGATTATTTCCATGGATCGCCGGGGCAATGAGTTTTTTTCAGTAAATCAACCCGGGGTCGCGGTGCAGGGGCGGCTGGCAGCGCGACACGGTCGATGCGAAGGCAATTTTTTAAATGACTTTGACATTGCAGTGAGATGGAACCGGCAATCCATACGTCTCAACAGGGATCACTCGGAAGGTAACAATTGCCTGATCATGGTTTCTGACCGCCTTTGATGTTGCCGCGAGTGGCGCTGATCGCGACCAGCTGCACCATCCTGGTTTGGTCCTTCGGGTGGATGGCAACGAGGCCGAGGATTCCCGCGCTGACGTCGAGCGGTGCACCGGGAGAAGTCACGGCCATTACTCCGCTCACGATCGGATCGTTATCCAACGAAAACGAAAAAGGTACTTGGAACGTTTCAAGCGCGACCGGAAGCAGTCCCGATTTCGCCGGATCGATCAGTTGGGCGCGCCTTCCGTCAAGCGAGGTTTTGAAATGGCTGCCGAAGGCGAGTTTCACGTACTTCCAAGGGGCGGGCCGGTCCAGGGCAACGTCCGCGATCTCTTTCAATTCGGGAACGTCGCTGGCCAGTTTATAAAATGCTTCCAGCGCCACATAACCTCCAGTCCAGGCCCGCTCCATCGCAGGTGAAAAACCGATGCGTTCGGCGACGGGTTTGGCCCACGCCACATTTTCGGGTTTGATAGGTGTGCCGAGTGAATAGATGTGACCGAGGCCGAATTTCGGATCTTCCTTTAACAGCACTTGGGTGCGGTGATTGATGTATTGATTGGCGCGCACCGAGTCGTCCAACCCGAGGCGCAGATAATCTCCGGGGACAAAAATGCGGATGTGGCGTACGACGGGCGGCGGAGTATTTGCGGGACTCGAAGTGGCATCGTCGTTTGTATTCACCGGACCGGCGATCCACAGGGAGAGCGCATCGACCTCGGAATGAAAGGTCTCTACAGGCCCCCACGACAGATATCTTGTCACGTCCTTGCCCTGATTGGCTTTCTGTTCTTCCGGGGTTGCGATCTCCCGTTTCAGTTCCACCAACCACTGCTGGGTTTTCGGGCCGCGCGCGGTTCCGATCCAGACGACTACGCCGTCGCCCGGCGCGGGTGCTACACTTTGCGTTTCCTGGGTGGAAAGAACGATGTGGTCGCGCTCGGCGACCGCTCGCAACGCGGACGATAACACTGCGTGAGCCAGTGGAGGGATGAGTGGGGCTTTGATCCTGGGAGATTCCGCGCCCAGTGCTCGGAAACATAAAATGGCGAAAAACAAAACGCAGGCCCATGTCCGGCATTTGAAAGCAATCATCAATTAATAGGGCGAAAACGTGCGTGCTAACGCAACCGCTATTGTCGTTTCCGCCTTCGGGGTGTTTTCTATTTAACCAACGGAACGGCGGACTGTACGAATCACACGGACGATTCCGGCTCTGAGCGATGTTTTATGATTTCTTCGTCTGGAATTCGTTGTCCTTTATCGCACCACCTCGCATCGCGCGGAGTGCCAGCAACGCGAACACGAACCATGCGCCGATCATGCCGCCACCACCGCTTCCTGATGCTGGCGTGGTGGGAGTCGTGACTGGCGCGGCGGAAACGGTAAGCGTTGCCTTGCTGCTCGTCACGCTGCCGAGTGCATTGGTGACGACGACGGTGTAGTCCCCGGCGTCAGAGCTGCGGGCGCTCGTGAAACTGAGCGTGTTCGTGGTGGCGCCGTTGAATGCGATGCCGTTCAAGTACCATTGATAGGTCGGCGTGGGCAGGCCGCTGGCGGTGACGGAAAATTGCAAATTGGTGCCGGCCGCGGTCGATTGATTCTGGGGTTGCGCCGTGATGACGGGTATGCCGGCAAACTCGCCGATCCGAATGGAGTGATTGCCGGTATCGGCCACATAGAGCTTGCCGGTGCTGTCGACGGCGATCGCTTTCGGGACGTTGAACTGCGCATCTGCGCCGAGTCCATCTTCACTCCCGACACTCGTGGCGAACCCACCCACGGTGGTGACTACGCCCTCCGGCGTGATCTGGCGGATCGCATTGCTATCGGTGACAAAAATATTGCCGACCTGATCCACCGCCAAGCCGCTCGGCTTGGTAAACTGCGCGCTCGCCGCCGGACCATCAGCCGTTCCCAGGAGGCCAGAGCCAGCTAATGTGGTGACCGTGCCATTGGGATCAATTTTGAGCACCACTCGCTCAATGGTTTGACTGACGTAGAGGTTACCGGAGCGATCCACCGCCAAGCCACCGATACTGGGCGCAGCAATAGTGGCTATCGTGCTGACAATACCGGTCGGGGTGATTTTATTAATCGTGCTGGACCCCGAAGAACTGCCCGAATTGTCGTCAAGAAAATACAGGTTGCCTGCAGCGTCGACGGCGAGGCCGTAATTGTCGGGTGATATCTGCACGCCGGTCAGGGTGGTCACCGCGCCGGTAGTCGAAATCTTTCGAATCGAGCGCGTCTGGTTGTCACCGACGTACACGTTTCCTGAGCTGTCCACGGCGATGCTGGCGGGGATTTGGAATTGTGCCGCCGGCCCGGTGCCGTCGGTAGTTCCAAATACCCCGGCTTGACCGGCCAGCGTTGTTGCCACACCCCCGGAGGTGATTTTTCGAATCGTGCCGTTTTGGGTATCCGCCACGTAGACGTTTCCCTCCGCGTCCACCGCGACGCCTCCCGGCGATTTGAACCGGACCGCAGCGCCTGTTCCATCAGCACTGCCCGGTGTAGCCGCCAACCCCGCGAGAATGCTGACGTTTCCCGACGGGCTGACCTTTAAAATCTGTTCGTGGTCCGCGACGATACAATCGCCTGCCGGCGTAACGGTGAGGCCGTCACCACTGATACCGGTTATTCCGGTCAAGTTGGTTACATTTCCAAGCGTATCCATGCGCAGCAGACCGGTCTGCGTGCCGACTAAAAGTTGACCCTGCCTGTCGAGGGTTGGGCCAGCGAAACTGGTCATGGTCGGAAACTGTGAAAGAGTGGAAACCACTCCAGTCGGATCAATTTTGAGGACCAGATAGTAGGAGGGAATTCCATAGCTGGCGGGCGCTTGTTGATAGCTTCCGCAATACAAATTTCCGGCGTGATCCACGGCGATTTCACTGTTGTAGGTATAAGTCACCTGTGCGTTCCAAGCTTGGGAGTAACTGTCTGCTCCAAAGACGTAGCCTTGCCAGAGCCCCCCAATTGGCCAACCGGTCGGGCCGGTGGGGATTAACGTTGAGACGGTGCCGTCGGGCGTAATCTTCCGAAACTTCTGGTCGCCGCTATCAGCCACCCACAGGTTGCCACTGGCGTCGAATGCGACGCCGCTGGGCGCCCAGAATCTTGCCGCGGTGCGAACCCCGTCAACTCCGTCGCGGTTCGCCGGGATGATCGGGGCATCCGCACTGCCTGCGAACGTGGTTACCACTCCCGTGGGTGTGACTTTGCGGATGGTGTTGTTCGCCCAGTCGGCCACGAACAGATTGCCGCTGGCATCGATGGCGGGACCGGTGGGGTAGTTAAACCGCGCCGCAGATCCGGTGCCGTCCGCACTGCCCGCGATTGTTGGCGTGCCGGCGATGGTTGTGACGGTCCCATTGGGCGTGATTTTTCGAATGGTTTCACCGTGTGAGTCCGTCACGTAAACATTGCCGTCCTGATCGGCCGTCACTCCGGTGGCATAATTAAAACGGGCAGTCGTGCCGACGTCGTCAGCTTTGCCCGGTCCACCGGGTGCGCCCGCGAGGTGGCGGAAAACATAGGGCGTCGCCGCTGTTTGTGCGTGGGCAGCGATTGCCGTGGCGGCGAGGTACGCCAGGGCGATGGGTCGAATGAGACGCTTCGTGCAGAATAGACGGCAGGAGTTCGAAGTCATGGGATCGAGCCCGGCGCAGGCGTTTTGCGACGCGCCGGGTTACCTCCCTGTGACAATCGAATTACCTCAGCCCGCTATTCACAGATCGTCGCCTGACAGAGTCAGGCGTGATGCCATTGCCACAAGCGTCGCAGAATCTGCCTGAGTCCAAATAGAAGGATGCCAGTCAAAATCAACAACACCCAATGCCCGGGCGCGCTATCCGCCCCTCCGCACAATTCGGATCCGCCGACGCCAAACAGTGCACCGAGACCGGCATAAGCCAGCAGGCACAATGCGCACTTGGGCGTCAGCGCGAGTAGCGCGGCCGGAATCAGCCAGCCGCGCCAACTTCTGACGCGTTCAGACCGCTGCGGCAGTCGCGGGCTCATAACGGTCGTGGTGGCGGAGCCATTGCATACCGTACTCCGCGTCTTCCTCGTTGCGGCCTTTCGGCACCATGTCGAGCAAGCGGTATGTGCCCATGATGACTTCAACTCCGCGGCCGAACGTGGAATAGGTGTGATAGACCGCGCCGGCGGCATCGTGTGCGAATATGCTGATGCCGGGTGCCTCGGTTTGGGGGAATTCCTGCATCCCGTAATTATAGTGGACCTTTCCCTTCGCCAATTCCTCGGCGGTGAACGACACGTGATAGTCGCGGTTGAAGTCGGTGCCATGCGACGAAACCCAATTGACGTTCCAGTCCATGCGTTTTTTAAACGGCAGGATTTCCGCGAGTGGCGCATGCGAGATCGCGGCGAACGCGACGTCACGAGCGGGCAGGTGCACCGCTGCCGTGTTGAAATCGTCCATCATGAACGAGCAGCTCTTGCAGCCTTCCTCCCAGCCCGGCCCAAGCATGAAGTGTTGGACAATCAGCTGGCTGTGTCCGGCGAACAGGTCGGCGAGCGATACCTTTCCGCCCGGCGAGTCGAAGGTATAGTTTTTTTCAATTTTTTCCCACGGCAGCGCCCGGCGGCGGGCGTTGATTTTATCCTGCAGGCGGGTGAATTCCTTTTCTTCGCGCAGGAGTTCGCGCCGGGCCGCGAGCCATTTTTCCGGTGAGACAACGGTCGGATTTTCGAATGAGTTTGTTTTCATTGGATGTGGTTTTCTGAATTATGACGGTTGATGGTGGGAATTTCGGACATGGTTCTCCGGCAGGTCACCGATGGTGTCCCGGGAAGAAAATTGCGCTGAGCCAGATCGATCGACGCGACTACGGCGTGGTCGCAGCGCGGAGTTTTTCGTATTCGGCTTTGAGCCGCTGATGCATCGCCCAAAACGGAGGGCGGGGTGCGCCTTCGAGCAACGCGATGAGCAGGGCGAAATGCGTGTGCCAGCCGCTTGCATAGCCACTGAGTGAGGGGATATCGTCGCCCCGGCTGCGGTGGGTGAGCACGAGGATGACCTGCTTGCCTTCCGGCGTGAGCTCAAAGGTGACGTCGGAATCGTCGTCAAAAGTGTAACTCAACACGCGCGGCGGTTCCCAGCGCAGGACGGTGCCCGGCATTTTGAATCCGGTTTCCTGAAGCTTTTGATATTGTTCGGGCGGGGTCTCGCCGGGAGAAATATTTTTGTGGAGAAAGAAGAGTTCCATTTTGCCGCCCTTGCGCGGCTCGATGGTCCCGCCGGCAAACCAGCGGGCGCGTTTCTCGTCGTCCGTGAGATATTCCCAGACGCGTTCGATTGGGCCGGGCAGGTTGCGCACGAGGCGTACTTCCGCCGGGCCGTTGAAGGTTCCGTGTTGTTCGTTGGCTTTCATGAAGTTTTTTTCTTTTTTGCGGCTTGGGCGTTGCGGGCATCTTCTGCGCGCAATTCGCGCTCCAGGGCATCGAGTCGGTTCGACCAGAAGCCGCGCGTTTTTTCCATCCATGCCTCCAACTCGTCGAATCCATCCGGATTGATCATTTGAATGCGGGTTTGACCTTCGGCGCGCACTGTCACGAGCCCGGCTTCGCGCAATACTTTCAAATGCTGGGAAATCGCCGGCGCACTCATGTCGAATTCATCGACGAGTTCGCCCGCCGTCCGGTCGCGGACGGCGAGCAACTCAACTATCCGGCGCCGGGTCGGATCGGCGATGGCTAACAGGCTTTGCATGTGAGCTAAAATTAAGTTGAAGCTTAATTAAGCAATAACTAAATTACAATTGATCGATCTTTTTTCTGTCCTGGTAAAATATATCTATACCGCTGGCACGACCGTCGCACTGGTTGTCTGTTCAGCAGCCGAGTCGCACAACTTCACCCGCAATCCGGCTCAAGGGAAGAATGTCGTCCACGCCGCCCAGCTTGATCGCTTCAGCTGGCATGCCAAAAACGACGCAACTGGCTTCGTCCTGCGCGAGATTGTGCGCGCCGGCTTCCTTGAGTTCGAGCATGCCGCGCGCGCCGTCATCACCCATGCCGGTCATGATGACGCCGACCGCATTTTGGCCGGCGTAGCGTGCGGCGGATCTGAACAGGACATCGACCGACGGACGGTGGCGTGTCACCAACGGACCATCTCGGACCTCGACGTAATAGCGTGCGCCGCTCCGTTTGAGCAGCATGTGACGATTGCCGGGAGCGATCAGCGCCTGGCCGCGGAGCACGGTGTCGCCATCAGCCGCTTCCTTTACGGTGACACGACAAAGCGTATTGAGGCGCTGGGCGAAGCTCGCCGTGAACTTTTCCGGCATGTGCTGAACGATGACGATTCCGGGTGCGTCCGCCGGGAGCGCCTGGAGAAATGTCCGCAATGCTTCCGTGCCGCCGGTGGACGCGCCGACCGCGATAATTTTCTCGGTTGTTTCCAACATCGCGTACGAGGTTGGTTTTGCGATCACGGCGTCAGCGGTGAGTTTGGGCGCCACTTTCACCACAGGTGCGCTGGTCGTCGACGGCACCGATGAATCACGCACGCGTGGCTTGGCTTGGCCGACCCGGGCGTAAGCGGCGGACTTCACGACATCGCAGATGTGAATCGCCGACTCCTCGATAAACTGTTTCGATCCCATCTTGGGTTTCGTGATGATATCGACGGCACCCTTTTCCAACGCTGCGAGCGCGCTTTGCGATCCTTCACTGGTCAAGGTTGAGCAAATCACGACGGGAATCGGATGCTGCGACATGATCTTCTCGAGGAAGGTGATCCCGTCCATCCGTGGCATTTCGATGTCGAGGGTGATCACATCGGGAACCTCCCGGGCGATCCGCTCGACGGCAATGTAAGGATCGGAAGCGGTTGCGATCACCTCAATGGCGGGGTCGCTTTCAAGGACCGCTTTCAAGGCCTGTCGAACCGAAGCGGAGTCGTCCACGATGAGTACGCGGATTTTTTTTGAGGAGGTTGAGCTCATGCGTGCGATGAGGTGAAATGGGGAAGTCGCTTTATTCTCACGTCGCCGGTCTGGGTGTTGAAAATGAGTTTCCGCCCCTTCTGTCCGCCGACGTCGGATGCAATGATACGCAAACCGCATTCGGCGAGGAGCTGTTGCGCGAGTTCGATGTTGTGCGGACCGATCTGCGTCGAAGAGGGATGCTTCGCATTCCGCAGCAGGTCTGCACCGCCAAAAAGTTTTACTTCAAGCTTCCCGGCGGTCCCGCCTTTCCTCAGGAAACGTCGCCACATTTCCGGAATAACCGTACTCACATATTTCCACGGATGATCGCCAGCGGATGAATCGAAGCCCATGTTTTCGGAAGGAAGCATGGCGTGGCAAATGGCACCCACGTGGGAATGCGCGCACCAGAATGTGGCCGCGATGCACGGCCCGAGAATGGTGGTGATCTCAGACGGGGCAGTTACGACCAGCAAGTCACCGGGTGATAAAAACCGGTGCTGGATGCGCGGCGTGGTCGTCGGAATGGTGGCAAGATCAGGCACCGGAGAGCGGCTTTTGATAAACGGCGGAAGCGACCATGCGCACGGGCACGTCGATCCCGATCAATGATTCCGAATGACCGACGAAAAGATAGCCACCGGGTTTTAGATTGCGGCAAAGTTTCCGGATGACCGCCTCCTGGGTCGGTTTGTCGAAATAGATCATCACGTTGCGAAAGAAAATCGCATCGAACATGTCGGCGACGCCGTAGTCGGCGTCCATGAAGTTGAGCCGGTTGAATTGCACGTGTTGGCGAAGGCCCGGCACGATGCGCACGAGATTCTGTCCCGGCTTGCGACTTCGGAGCAGGTATTTTTTCCGCAATTCGTCGGCCACCGGCTCGATGCGGGATTCGTCATAAATCGCCTCGCTCGCAGTCTGCAGTACGCGGGTGGAAACGTCGGTCGCGAGAATCGTGAAATCGAAACCCGTTCGCTCGGTCGCGTGCTCGCTGAGCACCATCGACAGCGTATAAGGCTCCTCTCCCGTCGAGCAGCCGGCGCACCACAGTTTGAAAGGCCAGGGACGATCCGGCTCTGTATCGAGCATCGGCAGCGCCGTTCGCCGCAGATAATTGAAATGGTGGGGCTCGCGGAAAAAATCCGTTTTGTTGGTCGTGACTGCGTCGATGAAATCCACCAGTTCCGCGTCGCCCTCAGGTGAATTGAACAAAAAATCCCTGTAGTTATCGATGTTCCGCAAGCCCCGCGCGCGCAGGCGCCGCTGAAGCCGGCTTTGCAACATGGGGATTTTGTTTTCCGACATCTTGATCCCAAGGGTCTTGGTGATGAAGGCGGCGAAACGCGCGAAACTTTCCGGGGTGAGTTGCAGCACCTCGGACGTTTCAGGGGAGAGCGGAGGGATGGTGGACATGACTGGGATGATCCGGCGGGAATTTTCTCAAATTCCCGTCAAATAACCGGCTGGCTCGATAGTTCCTAAGACTCAGTAATGCTGGAACTCGCCGTCGCGCGCATCCCCGCGTGCGGTGTGATTGTCGTCGAGTGCGATGGCGACCGCTCCCGGTTTCGCATTGCGTGACGGGGCGGCGTGAATCGCCTTTGATGACGCTTTCACCGGGGGATTTTTTCGCGGAGTGACGGCGGCAGCCGGAGCTGACGCGGAACTGACCTTGAAGAATGAGATCGAGCCCTGCAGTTGTTGCGCTTGGGAAGCGAGCTCCTCGGCCGTGGAGGCCATCTCTTCGGCAGCGGACGAGTTTTGTTGAATAACCTGATCGAGTTGCTGCATCGCTTTGCTGACCTGATTCGAACCGGTCGTCTGTTCGCCGCAGGCGGCGGCGATTTCCTGGACGAGTTCGGCGGTCTTGCGAATGTCCGGCACGAGTTTGGTGAGGAGATCGCCGGCTTCGTGTGCGAGTCGCACGCCACCGCCGGTAAGACGGCTGATGTCAGCGGCGGCTGTCTGGCTGCGTTCGGCGAGTTTTCGGACTTCGGATGCGACGACCGCAAATCCCTTGCCGTGTTCGCCGGCGCGCGCTGCTTCGACCGCGGCGTTGAGAGCGAGCAGATCGGTTTTGCGCGCGATCTCCTCGATAATGGCGATTTTATCCGCAATTTCCTTCATCGCCGCGACGGTCTGGGACACGGAAGCTCCACTCGTCTTCGCATCTTCCGAGGCGCGACCGGCGAGCTTGTCCGTTTGCTTGGCGTTGTCGGCATTTTGTTGGATCGAGGCGGACATCTCCTCCATCGAGGACGTGCTTTCCTCTGCGGCGGCGGCCTGTTCGGAGGCGCCCTCGGAAAGTTGCTGGGCCGTCGCGCTCATCTGCTCGCTGCCCGATGCGACGTTGTTGGCGGCGCTCGAAACTTCCCCGACGATCTTGCGCAGATTTTCCAACATTTTGGTCAGTGAATGGCCGAGCGTGTCCTGCTCGGAAAGAAGTTTGACGTCCTGGGTGAGATCGCCGCCGGCAATGGCGTCGGCGACGCGGCTGGTGCCACGCAGCCCTTCGATCATGCTGTTCAGCGATGCGGTGATCTGGCCGATTTCATCACGCGAGTTGACGGTGAGGGTGGTGGACAGGTTGCCCTTGGCCACTTCCCCGACCGCGGCCGTGGCGGATGCGAGGGGAACGGTAATGCTGCGGGTGATGAACCATGCGATGATGAGGCCGATAAGAATGGCCGCCACAACTCCGACAATAATGCCCGAGACCGAATTCCTGATTGAAGTATTGATGGCGGTTGAAGCCTGCTCGCCGAGTTTTTGATTGTAAGTCACGATATCGTCGAGTGCCTGGAGATACTGCCGGTACGAGGGAGTCAGCTTTGAATGGATGAGCGCGATAGCTTCCTTGTTTTTCAATTCACGGCTCAATGTGAGAATGTCCTCCCGCGCCGCATCGTAGCTTTTACGGCTGTTCTGGGCTTTATCCAGCAGCTCCCGGTCACGTGAATCGGAGACGAGTGAGTCGTATTTCTTGAAATCCTCCGTATTCAAAGCCGAATGTTCCTCAAGGTTTTTTTCCAGTGCGTCCATTTCCGGCTTGGTGTCCGCCAGGACGTGATTGAGGACGGTCGCGTAGACTTCCCGGGCGCGGGCATCGATCCCGCTGATCACATCGATGCTGGGCATCGTGTCTTCAGTGATATGCGTGGTGCCACGCTGGATGACGCGCAGTTGGGCGTAGGCATAGAGACCGAGCGTGGCGGCGATGAGGAGAACGGCGGCAAAGCCGGCGGTGATTCGATTTCCAATTTTCCAGTTTTTCATGATGAGGGGGATTGATAAAATTATGGTTGGGACTCAGGCGATCACGGCGTCGGATGCGCCGTTTTTCAGGAGGGCGATTTCGTCGGAGGAAAAAACCGCCGCGATATCGAGGATGATGATGAATTGTTCGCCGCGCCGGGCCATGCCGCGGATCAACTCTGTCCGCCAGCGCGAAGCGAGGCGCGGCGGCGGGCTGATCTGTGACGGTTCGAGCTCAATCACTTCATGCACGCTGTCCGCGAGGCCGCCCACGATGCAGGTCTCCCCGTCGAGTTCGATTTCCATGACGACAATTCGGGATACCAAGGTGTCAGGCACGGCGGGCAGCCCAAACTTCAACCGCAGGTCCACGACGGGAATTGCCTTGCTGCGGACATTCACCACGCCGCGCATGTAGTCGGGCGAGGTGGGTACGCGCGTGACGAGGGAGAGTTCGAGAATTTCGCGAACTTGCGCGACATCGATGGCGAACAGCTCGTTGCCAAGCTGGAAAGTAATGTACTGGGCCGGTGCGGTGATTTGAGTACTCATTTTTAAAGGGTCAGAGGTTGGATGTTTTTGAAGATGAGCTGGAACTGGCCGTTGGCTCGAGACTGGTGGCCACGGCGGCGAGCAGGGCCTCCTCGGTAAACGGTTTGCGCAGGGCGACCAGTGCCCCGAGCTGTTTCGCCGCGCCGAGCAGATTGAAATCCCCTTCGGCCGAACTCATCGCGATACATGGCAGCCTCGGATGATCCTTGCGGAGCAGGAAGAGCAGCTGCATCCCGTCAACGTCGGGCATATAAATGTCCGTGATGACGAGGTCGAGATGGGTGGTGCGGAGCAGTCGTCCGATGTGCAGCGCCGAATTGCGCGTGGTCACCCGGTGACCTGCGGCCACGAGCCATTGTTCCAGCATGTGGAGAATGGAGGGTGAATCGTCGACGAGAAGAATGTTGGCCATGGGCTCAGCTGGTTGAGACGGTTTGAAGGGCGGTGGTTTCCGTGAGCCGGACGAGCCCCGCGACGTCGAGGATGAGAGCCACGCGGCCGTCGCCCATGATGGTCGCTCCGGAAAGAACCGAGATGTCGCGATAAAAACGCCCGAGCGGCTGGATCACGGTCTGGTGACTGCCGAGTACGCGATCGACCACAAGACCGACGCGTTCGCCGGCGTGTTGCACGACCACCACCTTTTCCAAATCGGGTTCATTCTCCGGCATCGTGAAAACTTCGCGCAGGCGGATATACGGCACGAGTTCACCGCGCACGGCGACCGCATGGCGGCCATTGAAGGCGGCGCGTTCATCGCGGGTGATTTCAAGGTTTTCCATGACCACCGAGGTTGGGATGACAAATTGATCGTCGCCCACTGCGACCACCAAGCCGTCGACGATGGCCAGGGTAAGCGGAAGAGTGAGTGAGATCGTCGTTCCGCGTCCGACTTCGCTGGCCACGGCGACCGAACCGCGCAAGGTGTCGATCTGTCGCTTCACCACGTCCATGCCGACGCCGCGACCGGATACGCTGGTGATTTGTTTGGCCGTCGAGAAACCCGGAAGAAAAATCAAGCCGAACACTTCGCGGTCGGAGAGAACAGCGTCCGGGGCGACCAGCCCTTTTTCGATGCCTTTCCGGCGAATGGCGTCGCGATCAAGGCCCTTGCCGTCGTCTTGAATGGTGATGACGACGTTGGATCCGGTGTGGGCGGCCGCGAGCCGGAGCGTGCCCCGGCGGGACTTGCCAAGTTTTTCCCGCTGGTCGGCAAGTTCGATTCCGTGGTCGAGGCTGTTGCGAATGAGATGGATCAGGGGATCGCCGAGACGATCGAGAACGGTTTTGTCGACTTCGGTCTCCGCTCCCTCGGTCACGAGATCGATTTCCTTCCCGAGTTCGGCGGAGAGATCGTGGACCAGACGTTTGAAGCGACTGAAAGTAGATCCGATGGGCATCATCCGGATCCCGAGAACATTGTCCCGGAGTTCGTTGATCAGTCGTTCGATCGATTCAACCGGGGAGGTGAGTTCCGTCGTGTCGAGTCGCGCGGCCACCTGGCTCAAGCGCGACTGGTTCATCACCAACTCGCCCACCAGATTGACGAGGCGGTCGAGTTTTTCAGAGGGAACGCGGATCGTGGAGTCCGCTGCGACCGCTTTGCGCGCGACGGCTTTTGCCTCGGGGGTGGCCGTCACCGGAGCCGGAGCGGGCACGCGGGAAGTGGCGGGCGCGGACGCGATTTCCGACGTTGCCGGTGAAGGCTGCGTGGTCGCGGGGACAGGAGTCGGGGAAATTTTGACCGCTGACGGCGACGCCAGCGTAATCGAAAGCGTGCTGCCGTCCTCCACGAAAATGAAAACATCCTTGATCGTATTGAAGTCGGCTGTGGTGCGCAGCGCAATGTCCCAACTGAAGTGACAGCGGTCCGGGCTGAGCTGGTCGAGAGGTGGCACTTGTCCCGTGCAGGCTTCCACCGAGCATTCGCCCAGCGCGCGCAGTTCGTCGAGCAGTGCGATCGGATTTGTCCCGCAGATCAGGAGATCGGAATTGGGTTGGAATTTAATTTTCCAGGCCTGCTTTGCTCCCGGTGTTGGAATTGGTGCGGTCGAAGCCGGCTTTGTGTGATTGTCGTGGCTGGCTTTGGCGGATGAAAGACCGGCGAGCGTGGCAATAATTTTATCGCAAGCTCCGGCGGGCGCGGCCGGGCCGCCTTGCGCTTCATCCAACAACGCCTTGATCTGATCCTTGGCGCCGAGCACGCACGTGATCAGGACCGGCGAAAGCGAAAGTTTTCCTTCGCGCACGAGATCGAGCGCCGTCTCGACGTGGTGGGTGAATGACGCCACGGCGTCGAAACCGAACATCGCGCCCGATCCTTTGATCGTGTGAAAAGCGCGGAAGAGTTGATTGACCGTGTCGATATCGGCGGTCGCGCCGTCGAGATCGAGCGTGATCTGTTCGATGGTTGCGAGCAGATCGTCTGCTTCGAGCAGGAAGGTCTGGATGGGATTGGGCTGGGCCATGACGGAAATACGGACGAAAAGTGGTTGGACGGAGGGCGGGGAATTTTAGCCCAGAAGTTTTTTCGCCACGGCTACGAGTTGTTCGCCGCGAAATGGCTTCACGATCCAGCCGGTCGCACCTGCGGCTTTGCCCGCCTGTTTCTTTTCGTCGGTTGACTCGGTGGTGAGCATGATGATCGGCACGTATTTGTACGCGGGAATCACGCGGACTCCCTTGATCAGGCCGATGCCATCGAGGTTGGGCATGTTGAGATCGGTCACCACCAGATGGACGGCACGGCCGTCAAGTTTGGTGAGCGCCTCCCTTCCGTCGGCGGCTTCGATCACTTCATAGCCGGCGTTGCTGAGCGTAAATGCGATCATCTGTCGCATGCTGGCGGAGTCGTCGACGGTCAGGATGGTTTTGCTCATGGGATTAAAGGGTCGAGTTGGACAACTGGGAAACGTCGAGGCCGAGGCCGGTGCACGCGGCGACGATGGCGGGGGAATAAGCGCTGATGGAAAATTTCCTTCCGGCGGCGGAGGCGGTCCGTTGCGCGGAAAACAGCAATTGCAGGCCGGTCAGGTCGCAGGCGGCGACCGCGCTGAGATCCAGCGCCGTGGCCGGGGTCTCCGATTGCACCAGCAGCAGTTTGTGCACCTCTTCGGCGTGCTGAATATCGAGGTCGGTTTCGATTTTCAGCGGGAGTGGCGCGATCGCCTTGGTGTTGGAGGAAGCAGCGCTCATGGATTAAAAGAATTCCACATTGTCATTGTTTTCGGTCGCGGGTGTCTCGCCGGTGCTGGTCGAGGCAACCAACGTCGTCGGTTCGTTTGCGGGGATTGCGATTGCAGCGATCGACTCGGTGCCATCGGTGACTCGACGATGGATTTCGCGTTCGCTCTCCATGGTGTAGGCCCCGAGGAGTTCCGTTTGCGGGTCCGATCCTGCCTCGCGGGAGGAAAGATGCGGTTTGAGCCGGGTGCGCGCGGCTTGGAGCGCTTCAAGCGTTGCCGTCATGCGAAGGTCGAAGGCGGAGAGGAAATCGAGATTGGCCGACGCTTCCGCCAGGATTTCCCCCTGTCGCGTGGCGAGTGAACTGGCTTCTTCCGAAGTTTGTTGAAACTTCTGGTGAAGGGCAGCGATGTTGTGCAGACCGCGTTCCAGCGCGGATTCGCCCGTCTCATTTCCCGCCACGGTTGGCTGGCTTCCCTGGCCGAGCAGACTGGTTCCGGCGCGGAGGCTGTCGAGCAGCTGGAGGATTTCGGTGACCGATTGTCCGGAGTCGTGGGAAACCTCGTGAACATGCGCGGAAAGGACTCCGAGGGTAACTCCGTCGGCGCCAAGCCGGGCTGTCTTGACGATGGCGTTCAAGGCTTGGATGCGCAGTTCAAAATTCAGCGTGCTCACTTCGCTGAGATGGCCCGCCAGTTTTTCGGACGCTTCGGCCGCGCGTTGAGTCGTGCCTTGCGATTGCATTCCGAGTTTGTATCCGCGGATGTGAAGGCTTTGGAGTTGCAGGATTTCAGCGGATAAATCCTGCAACCGGTTGGAATGCTCCGGCGTTCCACTGCCAACGTTTTTGCTTTGGGCCAGGGCAAAAATGTCTTCCACCAGCTTGGTGGTTTCGCCGGCTAGACCGTTGAACGCGAAGGCGAGTTTCTCGCGGGCGGTCACCACCTCGGCGCGGACGGCGTCGAGTTGTCCAGCTTGAATGGCGATGAGCCGGTCCAGTGCGCCGGTTTGAGCGATGGAATTGTTGGCTTCGGCCCCGGTTGCGAGCGCATCGACCACATGCTCCAGTTTTTGGCGCACGATGTCGCCGAACTGAATAAAGTAGGCTGCGTCTTCGGAATGGCGGCGAATCGTTCCGGCCCGCCGCTCAGCTTGCTTTACGACCGCGGCCGAGGTGTCCATCATGCCTTGGATGTGTTCCGAGGCGGTCGCGACGGCCGAAGTGGAGCGCTCGGTAAGTTGGTGGAGTTCGGCGAGACTGCCGGTGATGGAACGAACCAACCGCTCCTGTTCGGTTTGGGTGAGTTGCGCTTCATCGGTGATTTTTTCGCCGAGTTTGCCCATCTGATCGGCCAACTGGCGCAAACTTGGCACGAAGTCGCCAAAGGCCTGCTGACACTCAAGGGAGCGCGCGCTTTCGACGGCGAAATTGCAGCCGGAGGATTTTAACAGCAATGCCATCCGGCCTACCACGTAACCCTGCTGGCGCAATTGCCCCAAGGTGCCGCTCATCGCGGCCAACGTTTGCAGGCGTTGCTGCGACACCCTCAGATTGTCGTGGAGTTCCCTCAGTGCAGTCGTAACAAGCCCATTTTCCCCCGCGAGCCGGCTTTGCTGGAGGGTTTTTTGAACTGCGGTAATGAGACCGGAGGCGACGCGACCCAAATCGGCGGCGCCGCGGTGTAATGCGGTCAGGCCGTCAACGAGCCGCAGGAAGTCCGGTTCCATTTGCCGGGTGGTTTCGCCGAGGCTTTCGGCGAGAACCGACAGCTGAGCGCAAAGCGATTCGGGAACGGGCCCATTGGTTGGAGCCGTTGCGTCGTTGCCCGTCGCTGATGGATGGTTGCCCAAGGCGCCGCCGCTCGCTCCCGTTTGACGGGCGCCGGGGAGCCTGCGCCGGAAAGAGCGATAACAATGCTTAACGAAAGATGTCGTTGGAGAGTGAATGGGAAATTGAACGGATGTGGTTTTGGCCCGGAATAGAAACGTCTGGGCTCCGGGATTTTCCCGGCAGTTGGATCATCCGTGGAGGTCGACAATCAATTCGCCGTCGCGATCAGTCCCTGTCTGCGCAACCCCGTTTTGCCACCCGATTGCTTTTTTATCGGGTCGCGATAGAATGCCACGGTTATGGAGTGCGATCCCGACTGGAGTCCGGATCCCGAATGCTTTTTGAGCGAATTGGGTGATTATTTTCTGGCACATGCGTCTTTGGATTTCTGGCTTCGGATGGGGATGAGCCACCGGAAGATACAACGGCCCGTTGCATGGAAAATTCCTGTCACAAAACGGTCACAAAACGGTTTCCAATCCGTCTCAAAGCAATATATCAACTCGCAACCGGGCCCGCCCACTGGGTGATTTCTAATCTATTTTTCATGACCAAACGTAATCCCACCAAGCCCACCATACTCATAGTGGATGATGACGAGGCTGTCCGACCCGCTTTCGCGCTTGCGCTCAGCGGCGCCGGTTACCGGGTGCTTGAAGCGGGCGACGGACTGGAAGCATTGGAAGTGACCCGGCGTGAAAATCCGGCTCTTATCCTGCTCGACCTGGACATGCCCGGGGTGAATGGCTGGCAGACATTGGAAAGACTGCGCAAGAATGGGTTTAACCAATCGGTGATCATATTGACCGGACACACCATGGTGGAAGATCGGGTCAAGGGACTGACTGCGGGGGCGGACGATTATCTCGGAAAACCCTGCGACCTTCGCGAATTAATCGCGCGGGTGCACACGGTGCTTCGACGCAGCCAGCCGGCGGTTTCCGGTCCGACCGTCATCCACCTTGGTCCGACCACGGTGGACTTGAAGAATCGTACCGCCGCCCGGGCGGGGCAGGCGGTGGGATTGACGCGGACGGAGTATGCAATTTTGGAGGTTTTTGCCCGGCACCCGGGCGAACTGGTGACGCGCGCGGCGATGCTCGAAAATGTCTGGGGTTACAGCGGGGAAGCCAACACCCGGACGGTCGACACCCATATCTGGCGCTTGCGGCAGAAACTTGATGACAGTGCGACTGATCCGCAATGGATCCAGACAGTCTCCGCCGGCGATGGCTATAGAATGATGGGTGACATGGCTGGTGCCTAACCGCGGATGAGATCTTGTGGAGCGGGCGTGTGCCGCGTCAGGTTGCGCAACCAAACTGATCGCGCAAAATCTTTGCGCGATCGAGTGGTGATCCGTGACGAGATTGAACTGCTCTATTTGATTTAAGGCGATTCGCCACCGACGGAGGCCAGTCCGTGCTGTCGCACAAACCGATTCGCGAATTTTCCCTGGGGATCGAATTGTTGGCGCAGCGCTCGGAAATCCTGCCAGCGCGGATAAACTTTTTCGAGCTGGGTCGCTGACATCGCGAAAAGTTTGCCAAGATGCGGACGAACCCCAAACGGCGCGAGGGCCTGCTCCAGCACGGGAAGAAATGGTTCCACGCCATCCCACTTTTTCAGCCAATTGAAATGCAAGCCCACCGCGTCTTCGCCGTAAGCTGAACTCAACCAGAGATCGTCCGCGCGGATGGTGCGGATTTCCGAGAGGCCCAGAATCGGCGCCAAACTGTTGCGCAACGCCGCAACGGCCTGGATCGCCGCCACCGCGTGCCGCCGCGGTACGAAATACTCGCTCTGTAATTCATTTCCGGGACCAATCGGATCGTGCAGCGCATAGTGCGGCAATCGCTCATGCCAGGGTCCGGGCCGGGCAAACGGCGTCAACGTGCGATCGGTCGGGAGCATGCCGGACGGTTGGTCGGAAGCCAGCGTCGCGCCAAATAAATTGCGGGGTACTTCCACCGGAGTCAGGCCGGGCACGCGTCGCTTGACCCACGTCGTTTCCACCCAGTCTTGTTGCCAGGTCAGGAACATGCTCACGCTGTAGCCGGCAGCCGTGATTTCGTCGAAGTACGCGTAAACATCACGAAGCGGCAGCTGCTCGTAGTTGTCCTGCTGCACCAGAAACGAAGGCTCCAAATCGAGCGTCAACCGCGTCACCACGCCCAGTGCGCCCAAGGCCACCACTGCGCCGCGAAAGGTATCTCCATCGCGCTCCCGCGTCAGCTCAATCAAGTCGCCATTCGGAGTGATCATTTCAAGTCCCGAGACGGCGGTGGCGAGATTGCCAAGGGCGTTGCCCGAGCCATGCGTCGCGGTGGTGCAGGCGCCAATCACGGTGATGTGTTTCAGCGAGGCGAGATTCGGCAGCGCGAATCCAGCCTCCGTCAGAATCGGGCAAAGTTTTTCGTAAGTGATGCCGGCATCGACCCGGGCGGTCCGACGCGTTTGGTCGATGACCACGGGTTGATTGAGGCGGCCCAGCCAGAGCAAATCACCGGAGGAATCCGCGATGTCGTTGAAGCAATGCCGCGATCCGATCACTCGTATCTGCGCCGCCCGGCGCACAATTTCCTGCACCTCGGCGACGGTCGCCGGTTGATGAAAGTGCGTCGCGTGATAGGTCAGATGGTCCGACCAATTGTGTTTGTGCCAGTGTTCGGTCTGCATGGCGGTGGATCGAAACTTCGCCTGCGATTTCTGTTTATCGCAAGCCCGGAGTCCGGGGCGCAGTCGCGGCGGAGGGAAAGGAAAAAAGTGGCCGAATCAGCGGGCGGTTTTGATTGTGGCGATCACTGACGCTGACACCGACACCGCGTGGGCAATTTGAACTCCCACCTTGGGGTCATTGATCGCGCGGGCGAAAGTGACGCCGTCGGAACTATTGGAATCCGCCCGTCGTCACGCCCATTTTCCCGCGCCGTCCATCAAGCGGTGCTTGAGCCGTGCGCTGATGTCGTGTTCGCTCACATCATGAAGATTCCCTTTCTGCCCCACGGAATTTGGACCTCCAGGCATCACCTGGTCCTGTTGCTCGGTGGTTTTCTCGCACTCGTTCCGTTGCTGCAGGCGGACGCGGTGGACGACGCCATCAACGCGCTTCTGGCGAAACGGCATCTGCCCGGTCTCTCGCTGGCGATTATTCAGGACGGCAAGATCGTGAAGGCCCAGGGTTACGGTGTGATCGAAACCGGCCAGCCGGCGCCGGTTACCGCCGATACACTTTTTCAAGCCGGTTCGGTCAGTAAACCCGTGGCGGCACTCGGTGCGCTGGCCCTCGTCGAATCGGGCAAACTCAACCTTGATGCGGATATTAATACTGTCTTGAAATCCTGGCAGGTGCCCGGAAACGAGTACACAAAAACGGAAAAGGTTACATTGCGCCGGATCCTGAGCCATAGCAGTGGCCTCACCGTCCATGGTTTTCGCGGTTACTCCGTCGACAGTCCGTTGCCGACTTTGGTGCAGATCCTCAATGGCGAGAAACCGGCCAACTCGGCTCCGATTCGCGTCGATTTTGTGCCTGGCAGCAAATGGCGCTACGCCGGCGGCGGTTATACCGTGATGCAACAGGCGATCATCGATGTCACCGGCCAGCCTTTCGCGGAATTCATGCATCAAACAGTCCTCGCGCCGCTGGGCATGACTGCCAGCTCCTACGATCAGCCCTTGCCACCGGCACGCGCGGCGCTCACCGCCACCGGTTACTACCAAGCCAACCACGCGGTCCCGGGCCGCTGGCATGTTTATCCCGAGATGGCTGCCGCCGGATTGTGGACCACGCCATCCGATCTCGCCCGCTTCGCGGTCGCCATCCAGGAGACGCTGGCCGGACGCGCCCATCCGGTAATTTCGAAAACCTTGATCCGGGAAATGCTCACGCCCCAGAAAGAGAAAGATGGGCTGGGCCTTTTTCTCGCCGGTGAGGGCAAAAGCCAGCGGTTCGAACACAACGGTCGTGATGAAGGTTTCGATACCTTGATGACCGCCTACTTGGAAACCGGCCAAGGCGTGGTCGTGATGATCAACGCCAACGATAATTCGAATACGCTCCAACGCGTGGCCGACGTGGTAGCCGACGCGTACCATTGGCCGGAATACCCCCGCTTCAAACCGGCCAAGGCGATCGAGGACAAGGAGCCGGAAGTAACGGCCTTGGTGAAAAAGATTTTTGAGGACGCCCAAGGAGGGCGATTTGATCGCACGCTCTACACACCCGAACTCACCAAGGCGATCGAACAAGCAATGGCCAACGGAGCGCAACAACAACTCCAAGCCTTCGGTGCCATCAAGGCCATCGAGTTGACCGGGAGAGAAAATGACAAGGGAGCGCGGATCTATCATTATCGCTTAATTCAGGAAAACGAGACGATCACGGTGAATTGCGTTTTTAATGCTGCGGGAAAAATCGCCGGCCTCTCGTTCCGACCGGAGTAGCCCAGCCCGTCGCCTTCAGTGGCTGCTTCCTGAAACGTTCTGCGTTACCGAATGCACCAAGTTTGGACACTGAGAGCACGCAGCCCATCTCCGATCATCAAAACCGGACCTGTCTTTTCTCCGTGCTCTCAGTATCCACACTTCCGGCTTGGCTCTGTGAAGAATCCGGAAACCGAGCCGCTACCGGGTACGATGCTTCGGATTCTTCATTCTGCATGTTCTGCATTTTCCGTGGTTAAAAGCCGACGGCATTTTTTCGAATCGACCGAAAGGCCTTTGGGCTCGTCACCTTCACCCTCGCGGGTGTTGCATCGGGCAAACAGTCACTCGTTTGTCGCCCAACTCCCGATCCGAAACCCCATGAAATCTCTTTTATCCTTTTCCGCTGCGATCCTGCTGATCGGATTGAACATCGCTTCGGCCCAGAACGCTGTCACTCCAGCGCCGGCACGTCCGCCGGCACCTGTGCGTGATCCACTCACGCCGGAATACGTCAAGGCCACCGAATTGCCCGACGGCGCGGTTCCGCCGGTCGAGGCCGCCGGCAATTTCATCATCGGTCCGACTCACGTTCCCGCGTTGGAAATGAGTTCAGTCGGGGAAGGCGCGCCCAAGGGCAGGATCTACAAGTTCACCCTCCACTCGACCGACAGCAAATTCTACCCGGGCATTGCGCGCGATCCTCGCCCGCCGGGAGCGGCCCAGACCGGGACCGGTGTACCTGCGATCACCAGTCATCCCGCGCCGTGGACGCGCACCGTTTCGGTTTATGTTCCGCAGCAATATGTGCCCGGGACGGTCGCGCCGCTCATGATCACTACCGACGGCGACAATCGGGCGTTCAATGTGCTCGATCACCTCATCCCGCAAAAGAAGCTTCCGGTGATGATTGTGGTCGCAATTCCGAGTGGTGGCGGCGACGGGCAGGGTAGCGAACGTGGACTGGAATACGACACGGTGTCCGGCAAATATAGCGATTTCGTCGAGACCGAAGTCCTGCCGATGGCCGAGAAAATTGCCAACGTGAAGCTGACTACAGATCCGGACGGACGCGCCGTGATGGGCACCAGCTCCGGCGCCGCAGCTGGAATGAGCATGGCGTGGTTTCATCCTGAACGCTACCGGCGCGTGCTCACTTTCTCCGGCACCTTCGTCAACCAGCAGTGGCCGATCGATCCGGAATATCCGCACGGCGCTTGGGCCTTTCACGAAACGTTGATTCCCCATAGCCCGGCCAAACCGCTTCGCATCTATCTGGAAGTGGGCGACCACGACAACTACCGCGCGTCGGATGGCATGCACGATTGGGTGCAGGCCAACGAAGCCATGGCCCGCGTGCTGGCGGAGAAAGGCTACGACTATAAATTCGTTTTCGCCCGCGGTGCCGGCCACACCGACCGGCCAACGATCGGACAACTTTATCCCGCCGCGCTGCAATGGATCTGGCAGGGCTATCCGATCGCAGGGAAATAACGCCGGCCCGTCCTGCAAGCGAGAATGAGGTAGGGCGGATTATCCTTATCCTTAATCCGCCGCGATCGAGTCATGCTTACCGCACGGCGGATTAGGGATAATCCGCTCTACCATTTTATTTTCGCAGCAATTCATAGCCAACTCCGGCGTTGACGATATAAGTGCCGGGCGGAATCCCGGAGGTGGTGGTCAGCAACACGGCGTTGGACGCGATCGACCGGACATAGGCGGCCATCCGCTGATTTCCCAATCGGACCGCCTTGGGGGCAATTTCCGGGAGCTTTATCCGACGCCGTCCGTCCGGCAAAACTTTGGCCGGCGCGAGTTCGATCGCCGGTTCACCCGTTGATTCCGGGCCCACGAAGACGACGACAAGCGCGGATCCCTGGGCCACCGTCGGCGGAGTTTTTCCGTCGAATTCGAAATACGAAACCATGTCCTTGATTTTTCTTTTGCTGTTCGGCACGGGATCCTCGCCTACGCCTGGCTGCCGGAGGGCTTGCAACGTCAGGGCCGCCATTTCGTCATCGGTGGCGTCCGGGACCGGTTCGGTGACCACATGACCATTGTTTGCCGGCAGCATTTCCCAGCTGCCATCGCTCAACAAATAGGCGCCGTCATTCTTGGGCAGCGCCGGAAGACCGCTGGCTTCGTTCGGCGCTGAAAGCAGGAGATCCGCGGGGAAATCCAGCGCCCAGTGCGAGTGGCCGGTAAGGGTGCCCATGAGCGAGTTTCCAGCGCGCTCCAGATGGAGGGTGACGTTTTCGCCCGTAACAAAAAACGGTCCGTCGACTTCGAAATCCTTGTCCTGCTGCCCGACGTCCGTGGTGTTGAGCACGATCGAATCGCCCGAGGCATCCCACGAGCCGGTGAATTCCCGGAACACGTTCAATCGGGTCAACGAACGAATGCGGGCCGTGATCACGCCGGCCGGTCGATCGACGCGCATCAATTCCAGGCGGACCGGTGAGCCATAGCGGCGAACATCGCGCAGGGCGCCATCATAGGCGATCCCGCTTTTTAAAACTTCTTCGAGCCGGTGCCCGCGTTCGAGACGGCTGGCTTCCAGACGCTGGAGATCAGCGGCCGTGGCCACTGCGAGCCGGTACGTGAAGCGTTCGTCTCCGCCGACGAGCAATCCTTGATCGAGACCGAGACGAAGATTCAACTCGCCCGGGTCGCCCAGCACGGAACCGTTGGGGGCATCGCCGACGGCTTCCTTGGGATTGGCTTGCAGGCGGATGGGCGCACCGTCCGCGCGACGCACATTGGCCACGATCGCGCCGCGCAACGGTCGCTTCCACCCGTGGGTCGTGGATTCGAGGGTGGCGGCGATGGATTCGTTTCCGGAGGGCCGTTGACTGTAACGCAAAAAGACCATTTCAGCCGCGCCCGAACTCCGCGCCGTGGCAGTGCCGAGGTAGAGCAGCCCCGGCTCCGTAGCGACGACGGCGCGATCATATTCCGCTTCCACCCGGGCCTGCACCGCGGCCACCTGTTCGGGCGTGAGGGGTTGAAGCCGGTAGTTAAAGAAACGATTTTGCTCCGTCAGTTCTCCCTGCGCAGTCAGGTGCAAGGCAAACCGCCAGACCTGGGCGGCCTCGAGCAACGGTCCGGCATTGCGGATCGCCTCACTGGCGAGCGAGGTGAGGTTCAGGACCGGATCATCAAATTTATCGTCCGCACTCCAGGTGCCTTGGAACGCACGCACGATATGCCAGCTGTTTTCGTTCCGCAGGACCGCCCGCACTTCGTTCCCGGAGGGACGCGCAGTGATCTCGAGATAGAGCGGCGTTTCACGCAGGGTTCCGGCCGCCACTGCCGTTCCACCGAAAACCCGG
This sequence comes from Lacunisphaera sp., assembly GCA_036499685.1. Lineage (GTDB taxonomy): Bacteria > Verrucomicrobiota > Verrucomicrobiia > Opitutales > Opitutaceae > Lacunisphaera. The sequence continues at coordinate 145,611 of DASYDH010000060.1, forward strand.
CCCGGCACAATCTGGGCCAAAAAGATTTTTCGGCGCTCCGCTACGCGGGCGGACTCGCGATTCCGGCTGAGGTCGGCCACACGGCCGGCGAATGCCTCGAAATCGGTGACGAGCGTATGCAGCCGGGGCTCGTCGCTCACGTCATTGATCGCATAGGAATTTTTGCCGAAGGAGGAGCGTGCCGCCCCTTGGACTCCGCCGCCTTCAAAGCCGCCAGAGACGAGGGTGAATTTCCACGCGCCGCCCTCGCGATGCGCATCCAGTACGCCATTGAAAGCCAGGATAGTGCCGGCGGGCGAAGTCACTTGGAGAAGCACGGCTTGATAAGGATCGGCGGGAAAGGGTGCGGCGCCGGAGAAATCCGGTTGGGCGGAGGCGTCCGGCTTGGCCAACAATCGCCGCGCTTCGCCCAAAGTCGCCGGGTCGAGCTTGAGCGTCTTGGCCAGATATGACGCCGGGTCGATTTGTGAGTAGAGCGGTTCAATGGTCCGCGCCTTCGCCCCGACGAGCATTTTCCAACCCGCGTCACTCTGCGCCAGCGGTTCCAGCTTCTCGACCGAAAACAAAATCCGATCATTGCCCACAGTCTGGTTAAGGAAAGCGGTCACCCCGTCCGCCCCGGGGGCCCGCGTCTGGCGCCACCAAACGAAAACTCCGGCCCCGATCAGGGCCACGGCGACGAGGCTGACAATTAACGTGCGCGACGAACGGGGAGCAGGGGAAGGTTGCATGGAAAAAAATGTCAGGCTAGCCCACAGTGGAGCGAGGCGTGATCAGGACGACGACGACGCGGTGCTGAGGGTTTCGATTTTGACCGAAAGATTACGAAAGAATTCCGGGATTGAACGGATCATGACGGCGGGCGGCACCCAATCGAAGAAAGAGGTGAACGGGGTGGAGTGCAATCGGTGAGTTGAAGCTTCAGGCTGATGGATTTGCTGATTGTCATTGTGCGTTCCTCAGGAAGATTGCTACTCGATGAGCGACGATCCGAAGTTCGAGAATCCAGTCGAAGGACTGTTCAACGAGGCAGCGGATTCCGTGGCGGCACGGCCTCATTTTTATCGCGAATTGTTGGGTAGCCAGGTGCTGATTTGTCCGCATGGAAATATTGAAGAAAGCGACGATCCGGAAAAGTACACGTCCACGCTCAAGATGGAGACGGTTACGGTAGAGAGTATTCAATATGTGCCGTTTTTTCTGGCAGAAAAATTTCTGCCACCGAGGCGTCGTTACATTCCGCTGTCGGCGAAGAGATTTTTCGAAATCACCAAGGGATCCCACCTCGTTTTGAATCCGGGGCATGTGCCGATGAAGACTTTCGCTCCCGATGAGGTGGCTAAACTTTTGTCGGGCGAGTTGCTCAAGCCTGAGAAAGAATTTCAGGTCAAAAACAATGCTTCGCTCGTTATAGGTCCTGCGCCCGAGAATCCGCTGCAGATTCTCGATCAAGTTGCCAAATTCTTTGATCGTGAACCCGGTGTTTTGCGGGCTTGGTTAGCGTGGTACAAGAACCCGACTGTAGAATCCCAATCAGGGTATCTGCTTGCGATTGAGATCGTCAGTTCGGTTGATTTTCCCAACTTGGCGGGTCGACTTTCCTTTGTACTTAAGGAAGTTGGTACTGGGGGGCCGTTTTGCGACATCGTCCGATATACCGGAAGCGACTTTACCCGCTATTTCACGTCGCAGAAGCCTTTCTTTTCCAGACCACTCTGGCGACGCCTGAAATGTACTATGTTTGGCTCAGACTGACTTTTGCCGAAGATGCTTTTTCTGCCCCGCTTACGTCAGCCGGTTAGTCTCGCCGCACGCCATGCGCCGGTCCCTTCAGTCGAATTGAAACAACTGAGGGGAAAATGGATAACCTGACCCTTTTTTCTGCATTCTGCCGGCTAAACTAACGAAACGATGTTTTTCTTCCAGGGCGGTTACTGTGTTCCAGGAAATAGCCTGAAAGTGTAACCGATGTCCTTGGACTAAGTGTTACCTATCTACCCGGATCATATCGACAACGATACGAATAAAGCAGTTCTGGCCACAACGCTCATTCTTGGTAGCCAAACTCAGACAACACTGCGTCGCGAGACGATAATTCCAATTTGCCATTCCGCAGATTTCTTCAATCGACAACACATGATCGCCATTTCCAACCTCCATCACCGAAGTAGTCGGGTCCTTCCTGTAAATTTGGTAGTCAAAAGTTTCGTGGCGTTCCACCGTCGTTATGATTGGTAATTACGTTTTGATAACCCATCATGTTGCTTTATCGATATTTTGGCTCTCATGCTTTTGAAACCCTCCGTGATCGGATGCTAATGGTGTCGAAGATCAGCGCGTTCAACGACCCTTTCGAATGTGCATATAGAATTACCGGGAAAAGCACAGCCAAAGACGTCAGGTCTTGACTCTTGACTTTTCTGTTTCCCGGACGCGTTTCCTTTACGTATTTGTCAAGCATCAAGACCGTCGCTGACGTCTTCATCTCCCTCTCAATTGGCGCCGCCGTTCACGTCGCAGGGCTCATTCGCCGATCACCTCGAATTCGACTGTCTTTGCCCTCACGGCGGGATCCTCCCCGATCATTGCTGTGACCTCCGCTTTGCTGGTTGCATCAATCAAAATCGCACCCGCAGAGCCGATCACATTGGCTGAATCCAGGCGAAAGCTGAATACGTCAGGTCTTGACTCTTGACTTTGCTTTTTACTGGACGAGTTTCATTTACGTATTTGTCAAAAGTCAAGACCTGACGTCTTTATCTCTGACGTCTTTATCTCCCTGTTTGCTTCACTCACCGCGCCAGATTGTCGACAATCTCTCGCGAATCTTCGGACTCGTCATCGGGTCGTCGTTTCAGCTTCCTCGAACACCCTTTGGACAACACGTCCACAATACTTGACCCCTTTTCCGTTACAGCGG
>DASYDH010000061.1:0-28960 GCA_036499685.1 Lacunisphaera sp.
CCTTGCAATACTCCCCCCCGACAAAATCGTGATCGACTGCCAAGTCACGATCTTGGGGGTTAGTCGTTAGAAAGCGTATGAGAAACCCGTCCCGCGAGGGACGGGTTTTTTGTCGCCCACCGGTTTTCTTCGCGGATAATCAGGCAATGCCAGCCGACGAAAACAACGAACCAGTCGCGATTCCCATCACAAGTGACCTCGACTTGCATACCTTCCGGCCCAATGAGGTTTCGCGTTTGCTCGACGACTATTTTGTCGAGTGTTTGCAGCGGGGAATTCGCCGCGTGCGAGTGATCCACGGTAAAGGCACCGGAACATTGCGTGAAACCGTCCACGCGCATCTCCGCAGCAACGGCAATGTGACTGGTTACGCGATGTGCGACACGACCTCCGGCGGTTGGGGAGCTACATGGGTTACGCTTCGGAAGATCGATTCACCGTAGCTTCGGCAAATCTTCGCGCCGGACCACCCATCTCGCGGGAATACCGCCCGTCATTCGGCCATTGAGATTCTGAAAATATCAGCCAAAAGTGCGGCGCATGAGCACTACCCTCCTCTATGCCCTGGTCATGGCCGTTGCCCAAATCATCGTGAACCTGATTTCGTTTTTCCTCGGCTATCAGACAGACAAAATGGCCAGCGGCGGTTGGTTTGGTTTTGTTCAGCTCGCGGTTTCCATTCTCGTCTTAACTCTCGGCATCAAGGCCGTGCGCGACGAGAAGGAGGGGAAATATATGACCTACGGCAAGGGCGTGGCCACCGGAGTATTGATCGTACTCTATTCCACGATCATCGGCGTCATCTACAGCTATATCCACCTGACGTATATCAACCCGAATTTCCCCGATTACTTCGTCGAGGCCTCGCGTGTTAAGTGGATCGCGGCGGGCATGTCAGAAGACAAAATGGAAAATGCGGAGAAATTTCTCCGTTGGCTGACCAAACCGTTGATATGGTCTGCGGTCGGCGCGGTTATGAGCCTCGTTTTCGGAACCGTGATTTCTCTCCTCATCGCGATTTTTGTAAAACGCAACCCGCCTGAAGGTGACCGGGTGGTGAGCCCCTGAGTTCGACGTCAGCCGCTGGTCGTCGAACCCGGAAATTAAAAGAGGCCGGGTCGTTAGACCCGGCCTCCGTTTGGATTATTACTGGTTTAAAATGACCCGCTGCGCTTAGCGCGACGAGTATCCCTTGGGTCCGACGCGGTAGTCGACTGCCGCGAGAGCGAACAGGATTGCCACTGCAACATAGGCGCTCGCGATCGCGATCGTCGGGACGACACTGGCTGTCATCTTGGTCAGGCCGATCAACGCAATGGTACTAACGACGACAGCGGCGATGATGGCTTTGTTGTTTGTGTTCTTCATAAAATTAGTCGGTTGGTGTTTTTTGTCTGAGGACCTCGTTTGGTCTTACCGGGATAATACGGCATCTCTTGCAATAGTCTAAATACTTAGATTCTATGATATCCATAGCTTACATCTATGGAAATATACCAACTTCGTTACTTCTTGGCAGTCGCCGAGACAGGGAATTTCACCAAGGCCGCCCAACGCTCCTTTATCTCCCAGCCATCGCTCAGCCAGCAAATACTCAATCTCGAAGAAGAGCTCGGGCAGACGCTTTTTGACCGACTGGGAAGAAAGGCCGTCTTGACTGAAGCCGGAAAAACATTACTCGATGGTGCCCATCGTATTATCACAGAGGTTGACCAGACTCTGGGAGAATTAAAAAGCGATCCTTTGCTGGGACCGCGCGTCTCCGTCGGCGCCATCCCGACCGTCGCTCCCTTTTTCCTGCCAGGCGTTCTGGCTCACTGCCGCGCCAATAACATTCATATCAGCCTTCAAACCCAGGAGGATTTTCGCAGGCCGTTGGTCGAAGCGCTCTTGGATGGGAAGCTAGACTGGGCGCTGCTTTCATTGCCGTTAAACGAGCCCAGGCTTCACATCGAAAAGTTGTATAGCGAGTCGCTGTGGGTGGCAATGAGTGCTTCTCACCGTCTCGCCACCGTACCAAAGATAACCTTCGAGGAATTGCGCCACGAAAACTTCATCCTCCTCGGCGAAATGTCCACCCTCGCTTCCCAGATCCAGCGGTATTGCGGCGAGCATCATTTCGAGCCCAAGATCGCACACCGGTGTGGTCAGCTCGCGACCGTTAAATCACTGGCGGCCATGAATCTCGGCGTGAGCGTACTTCCGCAAAGCGCCCGAAGCGCCACTGACCCGGAAGGGTTGGTCTTCCGCAGATTCACCGGAATGAGTCCTTCGCGTGATATCGTTCTGGCCCGGCATCGACGTCACCATCTCGGCCCAGGCGCGTTGCTGTTTGCCGAGGCTGCGCGTGCGGTGGTTGGCCCGGCCGCGGCCGCCGGGACAAATTCCCCGTTTCCTCCGGCAAAACCAAGGAGCGCCAGCTAGGTTTGCATGGGCGGCTAATATGTGAATCTTCGCACGGCTTCCACTCTTCATGTCCGGTTTCGATCCAGTCCCACGCATCAACGAACGCCTGCTGCTCTTCACTTTGGCAGCGGTGCAATTCACGCACATCATGGATTTTATGATCATGATGCCGCTGGGTCCGGCATTCATGCGCGCGTTCGGCATTTCACCAACGGAGTTCGGTTTTCTGGTGTCGTCGTATTCCTACAGCGCCGGTGCCGCCGGATTCGCGGCAGCATTTTTCATGGACCGTTTCGACCGGAAAAAGGCACTCCTCGTACTCTACAGTGGCTTTATCTTGGGCACCTTCAGCTGTGCTCTGGCGCCGAATTATTTCACGCTCCTGCTCGCGCGGACGGTGGCGGGCGGCTTCGGCGGCGTGGCGGGCTCGGTGATTCTCGCCATCGTCGGCGACGTCATCCCTTTTGAGCGCCGGGGTCACGCGATGGGCATTATCATGACCTCATTTTCGCTGGCATCGATTCTCGGTCTGCCCATCGGGCTGATGTTTGCCGGTTGGTTCAGCTGGCATGCGCCGTTTCTGCTGCTCGCCGGCACCGGTTTAGTCATCCTGCTGACGGCCGGAAAAACGCTGCCACAACTGCTGCCGCACGGCCACGGCGCCACCCACGACACTTGGACACAAATGCGCACGATACTGACCCATCCCAATCACCATCGGGCATTCGCACTCATCGCCGTTTTGACGGCTTCCGGTTCGCTGATCTATCCTTATCTGACCCCTGCCATGGTCGCCAACGTCGGTCTGCCTGAATCGGAAATGTGGTTGATCTATCTTTTCGGAGGCGCGGCAACTTTCATCACCGCGCGCTACATCGGCCGTCTCGCTGATCGGCACGGGAAATTAAAGATATTCGGGATTATCGCGGCACTCTCGGCCATTCCGACGCTCGGCGTAACTTATCTTCCACCGGTGGCGGTGTGGGTCGTCCTGATTGTGACCACCACCTATATGATTTTCAGCTCCGGCAGAATGGTTCCATCGATGGCGATGATCACGGCCAGTGTCGAACCCCGGTACCGCGGCGGTTTCATGAGCGTCAATTCAGCGATTCAACAAATCGCCGCGGGCGTCGCCACGTCGGGAGCTGCGCTCTTGGTCGGCAGCGACGCAGCGGGACACATCACCGGTTATCCGCGCTTGGGCTGGCTCTCGCTCGTGTTACTGACCGGAGCTATTCCGCTCGCTCGAAGATTGCGCGTTTCAGGCAATCCCAATCCAATCGTCGTGGCCGAAACCGAGCCGGTGATTGAGGCCACTGGTTGATGTTACGCCATTGGATTCCCTGTTCCCATGAATTCCACCTCCAGCTCCGCCACGGCTCCGTCCCCCGCACAATCACGGCGACCGGAGTTGCTCGCGCCTGCAGGCGACTGGGAATGCGCCAAAGCGGCAGTGGAGAATGGTGCCGACGCGATCTACTTCGGCCTCGAGCGTTTCAACGCCCGGATGCGCGCCAAGAATTTCACGGTTGCCGATTTGCCCAGGCTCATGGAATTCCTGCACCGGCGCGGCGTGCGTGGGTACGTGACTTTCAATACGCTGGTGTTTGCCAACGAGCTCGCCGCAGCGGAGGAATATCTTAAGTCGATCATTTCAGCCGGCGTCGATGCGGCCATCGTTCAGGACGTCGGCATTTGCCGGCTGATTCGCCGGATCTCGCCCGATTTTCCGATCCACACTTCGACCCAGATGACGGTGACGAGCGCGGCGGGAGTAAAATTCGCCCGGGAACTCGGTGCGAACCTCGTGGTGCTGGCGCGCGAAAATTCGCTCAGGGAAATCGCGGCCATTCGTGAAGCACAGTCCAGTGAAACACCGCTACCATTGGAAGTTTTTGTCCATGGCGCATTGTGTGTCGCCTACTCCGGCCAATGCCTGACCAGCGAATCGCTCGGCGGACGCTCCGCCAATCGCGGCGAATGCGCCCAGGCCTGCCGGATGCCATATGAGCTCGTCGCGGACGGACAAACGGTCGATCTCGGCGATCGGCGCTACCTGCTAAGTCCGCAGGATCTGTCGGGGCTCAGCGTTTTGCCGGACCTCGTTCGCTCGGGAGTCTCCTCGCTCAAGATCGAGGGCCGCTTAAAGAGCGCCGAATATGTTGCGAACATCACCCGCGTCTATCGACGTGCGCTGGACAAGGTGATGGCGGAAATTTTCGGACCAGCTGCCGCACCCGAATCCGAGGTAATGAACGAAGTTCGGAACGAATCGTTATATGATTTGGAAATGGGATTTTCGCGCGGGCTCTACACTGGCTGGTTTCGCGGCATCCAGAACCAGGAACTGGCCCACGCGCGTTTCGGCACCAAACGCGGAGTTTATCTCGGTCGAATCAGCCGGATCGTTTCCGATCGCGTCTATCTGAAACTCGAAGGTCCGGCCAAACCGGGGGACGGCATTGTATTCGACGCCGGTCGGCCCGATGAAAAGGAGCAGGGCGGACGCATCTATTTTGCCGACGAGCACCATGACGAAACAGCGCTTCGTTTTGGCCGGGGCGACATCGATTTCACCCGGCTGCATGTCGGCGACCGGATCTGGAAAACCAACGATCCCGAGCTCGACCGGCGCGTACGCCAGACTTTCGAGGGCGACCAGATTCGTTTTCGCCGTGAACTTGCTCTTGAGGTCCATGGCCACGCGGGCGTTCCCCTCACGCTGATTGCGCAGGACCTGGAAGGCCACGCGGTCCAGGTCGATTCCACCGTTCCACTGGCACTGGCGAAGAAACAACCGCTCACCACGGAACGCCTGACCGACCAGCTCGGCCGACTCGGCGGCACGCCGTTCAAGCTCGGCGCATTGAAAAATTTCCTTGAAGGCGAAGTCATCCTCCCCGTCAGCGAACTCAACGAATTGCGCCGCCGGGTGGCAGCAGAAGTCGAGACCTTGCGGGCCAGGCCGCGACGATGGACCATTGCCACACAGGTAGAGGCGGTTGGCTCCAGCCGCCCTGATTCGATCATCGCAAGTCAAGGGCCGTTGGGAACAACGGCCCCGACCGATACCGCGCCTGAAATTGTGGTGGTTATTCGCGAGCTCCCTCAACTTGAGGCCGCGTGGTCGGCGGGCGCGCGAACGATTTATTGCGAGTTCGAGAACCCCAAACACTACCGCGAAGCCGTCGCAACTTTTCGCCAGCTTCAGGCAACGCAACTGCAACCTTCGGGAACGGTGCCGGCCTCCATCTGGGTCGCGGCCCCACGGGTCTTCAAGCCGGGCGAAGAGTGGATCGTCAAGCAGGTCCTCTCCTGCGAAGCGGACGGCTATCTCGTCCGGAATTACGACCATCTCGAATGGTTTGCCGGAAAACGCGTTCGCGGAGATTTTTCCCTCAACGTCGCCAATCCGCTGACGGCGGACTACTTCGTCAACCGCCACGGCCTCGAGCGCGTGACGGCGTCGTACGATCTCAATATCGGCCAGCTTGAAGCGTTGCTGCAAACCGCTCCCGGCACCTGGTTCGACATCACGCTGCACCAACACATGCCAATGTTTCACATGGAGCACTGTGTATTCTGCGCGTTTCTTTCGACGGGAAAGGACTACCGTGACTGCGGTCGCCCTTGCGATTCGCACCGCGTCGCCCTTCGCGATCGCGTCGGTGCCGAACATCCGCTCAAGGCCGACGCAGGTTGTCGCAACACCGTCTATAACTCCCGCGCCCAAACCGGAGCGGAATACGCCGCACGGCTCATCGAACTTGGTGCCCGCTCATTTCGCGTGGAATTCCTCAATGAAACCGCCGGGGAAGTTCAACGCACCGTCGGTCGATACCAAGAGCTGATTGCCGGTCGGATCAGCGGGGCGGACCTCTGGCGGGAGTTAAAACTGGTTAATCAGCTAGGCGTTACCCGCGGCCAGATGGAAACCCCGGTCCGGGTTCTCCCGCGCAAGGGTGCCTGATCCACAAAAAACTGGTCATAAGTCTAACTGTCACCGCCCTAATATTGTCGCCTCAGGACCGACTGCTTCAATAGGTTCCGCCCGCACACGCATGAGCGAAATCCCCAAAGCCAACACCCCTGTTCAAGCCTCCGCCCTCGCCCCATCCGCCGATTTGGAAATCAAGGATGCCCGGATCATTTTCGAGCCGATCTGGGCGGATCTGGAATCTCATTTCGGACGCGAGCACTTGCGATTTCCCAAGGAGATAATCCTTCTCGGCGGCGCTCCTGGTGCGGGCAAGGGAACGAACACCGACTTTATCGCCAAGACGCGCGGCCTCACCTGCAAGCCCATTGTGATGAGTTCACTGCTCGACACACCGGAAATGAAGAAGGTGAAAAACGCCGGCAACATGATCGGCGACCGCGAAGTGCTCGCCGTGTTGCTCCGCCGTTTGCTGAAAAACGAATACCGTGACGGCGTCATTCTCGATGGCTTTCCCCGCACCACGATGCAGGTGGAATGTCTGAAGATGCTTTATGAAAAGATGACCCAGCTCTGGCGTCAGTTCTACGGCACGCCGCTGGCCATGCATTTCCGCCAACCAGTCGTCCAGATCGTCGTGCTCTTCGTCGACGAGAAGGAAAGTATCAACCGCCAGTTGAAACGCGGCCGCGATGTTCTGGTCCACAACGAAGAAGTCAGGCGGGCCGGACACGGCGAATTGCTCGAGGAGCGCGCGACGGACTTTGATGAGAAGCTGGCGCGCCGTCGTTACCGCGTGTTCAAGGAACAGACGTGGGATGCGCTGATTTCCCTGAAAGATGTTTTCTACTATCACCTGATCAACGCGCAGGACACGATCGCGGAGGTCGAGCAAAACATTCTCAAGGAGTTCGAATACCAGAGCTCGCTCGAACTTGATCCGCGGACTTACGACCGGTTGCGCCTGTTGCCGCTCGCGAGCGAAATCGTGATCCACGCGCGGCAGGAATTGGTGAAGCGTCTGGATGGTTACGAATTCGGCCATCCCGATCTTTTCCAACGGGTCGTAACGTTGATCGAAAAAAAGATGATGCCGATCATCACGCGGCACTCGCTCTCGGGCCACGCCCACATCAATAGCGAGGACTCCGTGTTCGACGAACAAGTCGCCCTGGCCATGTTGATCGATATTTTTTCCGAGCGCGGTTATCATGCCGTGGTCGACGTGCACCGCATCGAGATCCCCGATCACTTCGACGTCGTGACCGGCAAAATCACGTGCCGTATAAAAAAAGTTTACCGGACAATCATCCGCTTCAAGGGCTCCGAAATTCGAAGGGGCTGAAGGCCGGTCTCCGCATTCCCAGTCACCTACTCGACTTTCATCCGTTCGTTGTAGAACGTTTCGAGGAGCGCGTGCGTCTTGCGCGGATCGGTCTGGGCCACCGCTTCCTGCGCGAGTTTTTTCGCGTCACTCAATTTCATCGCGCGAATCAAAAACTTCACCGAAGGCAGCAACGTCGGCGTCATGCTCAATTCGTCCACGCCCAGCCCCAACAACAACGGCACGTAAAACGAATCCCCGGCCATTTCGCCGCAAACGCTTACTTTGAGTTTCCGGGCGTGGCCGGAATCAACGATCTGCTTCAACGTCCTTATGACGGCCGGATGCGACGGATCGTAGAGGTGCGCGATGCGGTTGTTGCCGCGATCGATGGCGATCAGGTATTGAATAAGATCGTTGGTCCCGATGCTGAAGAAATCACACTTTTCTGCGAGCAGATCCCCGACAATCGCCGCGCTGGGAATTTCAATCATCGCCCCCACCCGCAATGACTCGTCGTAGGCTTGTCCACGCAGTTTTAATTCGGCTTTTGCCTCCGCCAAAATTACCGCGGCCCGGTCGAGTTCCTCGGTGCCGCTGATCATGGGATACATCAGATCGACTTTGCCGTGTGCGCTCGCTCGCAGGATCGCACGTAATTGGGTTTTAAACAGCTCCGGATTTTCCAGGCACATCCGAATCGCACGCAAGCCCATGAACGGATTTGCCTCGGGACCGATCAAGTGCGGATCACCGGGCAACGGCTTGTCGCCGCCCACGTCCAAGGTACGAATCGTAACCGCCGCAGGAGCCAAGCCAGCTACGATTTCACGATACGCCGCATATTGCTGATCCTCGGTCGGCATTTTCAACGAGCTGAGGAAAAGAAACTCCGTCCGATAAAGTCCCACGCCATCCGCCCGGTACTGCTTAACAAGCGGCACTTCGTCGGGCTTCTCGATATTTGCGCGCAACGTGATGGCCACGCCGTCGAGCGTCTCGGCCACGAGGTCGTTGACCGACATCAATCGCGACTCAAATGACTGTTTCGCCTTCTGAATCTTGCCGTAACGGAAAAGCGTCTGCTCAGTCGGATTGACGATGATCACGCCGTCATAACCGTCGACCATCAGCCAATCACCGTTCTTGATCCGCTTCGTGAGATCGCGCGTGCCGACCACCGCGGGAATTTTCATCGAACGCGCCACGATTACTGCGTGGCTGGTGCGGCTGCCGACATCAGTCAAAATCCCAAGCGCGGCGCTGCGATCGATGCCCGCCGCCTCGGAAGGCGAAATATCATACGCGACAATAATCCGCTTATCGACCAGCTCAGTCAGGCTGGTCGCCGCCTGCCCCAACAGAACGTGCAGTACGCGTTTCGTCACGTCCTTGATATCGGCGGCACGCTCCCGCAGGTATTCGTCGTCGATTTCGGAAAACGCCTTGATGTATCGTTCCGCAACCGTGTTGAAGCAGGTTTCGATGTTCAGGCCGGATTTTTCAAAATCGCGGATCGTCTCTCCGATCAACGCCTGATCCTCGAGCACCATTTGGTGCGCATCGAAGATCAACGCCTCCTCTTCGCTCAGGTTTTTTGTAACCTGCACCTGAATCTGGGAAATCTGCTGGCGCGTCACCACCAGCGCGTGTTCGAACCGCGCGATCTCCGCGATGCGCTTGTCCGGGTCGACCGTGTAGCGCGGAATTTCCAACTCGCTTTGCAAGTAGAGAAAAGCCTGCCCGTAGGCGATGCCTTTGGATGCGGCAATGCCCTGGATGACGACTTCGCTTTTGGCGTTGGAATCCATGCAGTTGGGCTTGCCAGATTAACGAACCGTCCGGAGCACTGGTCAATGCGGAACTAGATCAAGGCCACTTCCTGCACGAAAGCCTTCTCACCCCAGCCTTGTCGGATCAGATGTTTCATTTGTGTTACAAGCGCGTCCTGGCTCCCCGGACCAACGGTCGTCGTCGGTCCTTCGCCGATCAGCGCAAAGCATGTGCTCCCGCTGCCACTCATGCGAACCGCGACGCCCAATTCGGCCTGCAATTTTTTCAACATGACGGGCAATGCGACAAACTTCGGAAACGCGACGTCTTCCATGTTATTAAATAGCAGGCGGGAAATAGTTTCCTCCCCGCCCATCCACTGCGAAACCCTTTTTTCGGCTTCCAATGCTGAAAGGTAATGAGCCGGCGCTTCAGCCGCCATTCGACTGTAAGCCCAAGGCGTGCTAATGCCAAAATCCGGCTTGAACAGCAGTACTTTTTGACCACGCAGTCGCTTCGCGGCGCGTTTCGGCAATTCCTCGATTTGGTCGCCCCGGCCTCTCATTAGCACGGGCGCATCATGCAGGAACAAGGCACAGTCCGAGCCAAGTGCGATGGCCATGGTCGCAAGCTTTTCCACCGGAAGTGAATTGCCGGAAAGCGCGTTCATCGCCCGCAACGCGGCTACGGCATTGCTGCTTCCTCCACCCAAACCCGCCCCCACCGGAATGCGCTTTATTAATTCAAAATGCACTCCCCCACTCCCGGTCGAATCCGGCCAACCCGTTGCTTCGGCAAAAGCTGCCGCTGCCTTCAAAATTGAATTGGAATCGTCCCAGGGTATTCCGGGCACGTCGCAATCCAGCCGAAACGGGTTTCCGCTTCCCCGATCGACGATGGTCGCTTTCAATTCGTCGCCGAAATCCAATGGGGCGACGACCGAAACCAGATTGTGAAATCCGTCCGCCCGGCGATCTGTTATGGCGAGGAAGAGATTGATTTTAGCCGGACTAAAAATCGTGACGGACATGAACTTTTAATCACTAATGAACGGTATTGCAGGTGAATCCTAGCTCAAAACTGCAGTTAATTCTCTCTTTGATTAGTCGTCATTAGTGTCCATTACTGAATCCACCCGATGCCTTGTGATCTCATTCTCGCCCTCGACGTCCCCACCCGCGAAGAAGCCGCACCCATTCTCCGCCAACTGCGCGGAAATCTCCGCTGGGTTAAGATCGGCCTTCAGATGTTCACCGCTTACGGTCCCGATTACGTGCGGGAAGTCGCCGCCATGGGTTTCAACATCTTCCTCGATCTGAAGCTGCACGACATTCCGAATACCGTCGCGAAAGCCGTGGAATCGCTCGCTCCGCTGCCGATCCAAATGCTGACCCTGCACACCGCCGGCGGCAGCGAAATGATGCGCGCGGCGAAAGAGGCCCAGCAAAAGTACAATCCAAAATTGCTTCTTCTCGGCGTCACCGTGCTCACCTCAATGGACTCGGCCGGCCTGAACGAAATCGGCGTCTCCTCCCCGTCCGCCGAACAAGTCGCCCGGCTCGGCGTACTGGCTGCGGGCTCCGGTCTGCGCGGCCTCGTTTGTTCGCCCCTCGAGGTAACGTTGCTGCGCCAAAAACTGCCGGTCGACATTCAGCTTATCACTCCGGGCATCCGACCGGCGAACGAATCGGGTGGCGACGGCGACGACCAGAAACGCGTGATGACGCCCGGAGATGCCGCCCGCGCGGGTTCGAGTTATATCGTCGTGGGCCGCCCGATTTTAAAAGCCATTGATCCCGCTGCCGCCGCCCGCGCGATTCTCACCGAGCTTGGATCGGCATAACTGAAGGCCGGAATGACTGAAGAACTGACACTCAAAAAAAGCCTTCGTATCCCCGTTATTTCCGGTTCGGGCCGGCCCGGCCATTCGGTCGTCGCCCCTCCTTCAATTCTTCGGACCTCCGGTTCTCAAGTTCTTCACTCTTTCAACCCTTTTTCCCCATGAGCCGTACTGCCGCCATTCTTCTCGCCGCCGGTAGCAGTCGCCGCATGGACGGTGCTGTCACCGATAAAATTCTCGCGCCACTTGCCGGCAAACCGGTCTTTTCCTACTCTGCGGCCACCTTTTTTCGCAGCGGAGCAATTGACACTTTTATCGTCACCTACCGCGATCAGGCGCAAATGGTGGAATTGTCCGCCTACGTTCCGACTCCGACTCATTTTGTGCGTGGCGGGCGCAATCGCCAGGATTCGGTCGCCAGCGCCTTGGCCGAACTGCCCGATGACGTGAAATATGTTTTCATCCACGATTGCGCGCGCCCGCTCGTACGCGTCGAACAATTGGTGGCATTGCATAAGATCGTTCGTGATGAAGACGCCGCCGTTCTCGCCCACCGCGTGACCGACACGATCAAGGAGCATCATGGCAAAGGCCGCCTGCATAATCTCGAGCGTAAACGTCTCTGGGCGATGGAAACGCCCCAGGTTTTTTCGCGCAATCTGATCTGCCGTGCGTATGCCCGCGTCGCCGAACACAAGCTGGAGATTACCGACGATGCCTCCGCGGTCGAACTGCTCAAGCATCCCGTGGCGCTCCTCGAAAATCCGTACCCCAACCCAAAGCTAACGACCCCCACGGATCTCGCGTATTTGGAAT
The DNA here is from genome assembly GCA_036499685.1 of Lacunisphaera sp. Lineage (GTDB taxonomy): Bacteria > Verrucomicrobiota > Verrucomicrobiia > Opitutales > Opitutaceae > Lacunisphaera. The sequence goes on from DASYDH010000061.1 coordinate 12,100, forward strand.
TCCTGCTTTCGAACCTGGAAAGCTGAGCTTCACCGCATGTCCTCGCTTCGCATCGGCCACGGTTACGATATTCACCGCACCATCACCGGTCGGAAACTCGTGCTGGGTGGCGTCACCTTCGACGCCGATTTCGGCCTCGACGGACATTCCGACGCCGACGCCCTCACCCACGCGATTTGCGATGCACTGCTGGGCGCCGCGGGTTTGCCTGACATCGGCCATCAGTTCCCCAACACCGATCCTGCCTACAAGAACGCCGACTCCCAACTATTGCTGAAACGCGTGATCGCTCTTCTGCGCGAACGCGGTTGGTCGCCGGTCAATATCGACGCCACTTTGATCGCCGAAAAACCAAAGATAGCCCCTCGCCTGCTGGAGATGAAAAACACTCTCGCGCAATCGACGGGACTTCCGCTCGACTCCGTTGGTCTGAAAGCGACCACGAATGAAGGCTCAGACGATATCGGGCGCGGTCTGGCCATTGCCGCCCATGCAGTGGTACTTATTCAAAAATCGTAGGCGCCGCGCACCGCTCCGACTCAGTATGCATCGTCCCGCTCTCTTCAGTCTTCTCGCAGCGTTGTTGTGTTTGCTCCTGTGCACGGGCTGCCCGCGACGCGAAACTCCGGTCGATCGTGGCATCCGTGAGCAAGTGCTCGAACGCGGCCTCAGCGCCGACCCGGTTGAGCTCGATCCGCATGTCATCTCCGGGCTTTCTGAAATAAATGTCACCTCGGCTCTTTTCGAGGGATTGATCGCAGAAGATCCCGTGGACCTTCATCCCATTCCCGGTGTCGCGGAGAGCTGGGATCCCTCGCCCGATGGACTCGTCTACACGTTCCATCTTCGCGCCAATGCAAAATGGTCCAATGGCGATCCCGTGACTGCGCAGGATTTCGCGAACTCCATTCGCCGCGTCCTCACCCGCACGCTCGCCGCCGACTATACGACGATGCTTTACGTGCTCGTGAATGCCGAAGCCTACAACAAGGGCACGCTCACGGATTTCTCGCAGGTTGGGGTGCAAGTGCCCGACGCTCACACCCTCCGTCTCACGCTCGATCATCCCGCGCCCTATTTCCTCTCTTTGCTGACCCATCCGGTTTGGTATCCAATCCATCTCCCGACACTGGAGAAATACGGTTCACCTTATGAGCGCGGCAGCAACTGGACCCGACCGGGGAATTTCGTCGGGAATGGGCCGTTTGTCCTGAAGGAATGGAAAAAAGGCGAACTGATTGCCGTGGAAAAATCACCGACTTACTGGGACGCCGCCGCCGTTCGACTCAACGGAATCAATTTCCGTCCATCGGCCGACGTCGACGGAGAAGAGCGCGCCTTTCGCGGGAAACAGTTGCATATCACCGAAGCTTTGCCCGTCGGCAGGGTGGATTACTACAAACGCAATCAGCCCGATGTTTTGCAAATTGGCGCGTTTCTCGACACCTACTTTTACCGGCTGAACATTACCCGGCCCGGACTCAGCAATCTCAAGGTAAGACAGGCTCTCGCCGCCGCCATCGACCGGACCACACTGGTCGAAAAAGTGGTGCGCGGCGGACAGCAACCGGCGCATTCACTCACGCCGCCCGGCATCGATGGCTATGTTCCACCTGATGTCGTCAAGAGTAACTACGACCAGGCGCGACAATTGCTGGCGGACGCCGGCTATACCGGTGGGCAGGGTCTTCCGGAGCTCGAGATCACGATCAACACCTCGGGCAACCATCGCGCGATCGCCGAGGCCATCCAGGAAATGTGGCGTCGTGAACTGGGCGTGAATGTTCGCATCGTCAACATGGAGCAGGCCACGCTCCTCGCCAACCGCCGGACACTCAACTACCAGATTCTGCGTTCGGATTGGGCGGCGGATTATCTCGACCCTAAAACGTTCCTCGATGTATTCCGCTCGGACTCGGACAACAATCACACCGGATGGCGGAATTCCACCTACGACGCGCTGCTCTTCGAAGCCGATCGCACGTCCGATCCCACCGCGCGGCACTCACTCATGCAGCGCGCCGAGACCATCCTCCTGAACGATGCGCCGATCATCCCGATTTATTACTACACCAGCGTTCGGCTGGTCGATCCGTCGGTGCGGGGTTGGCACACCACATTGCTCGACCGTCATCCGTATAAAAATATCTGGTTGGAAAATCCGAAATAAGGCGCCAAGGAAAATGTCAGCGATGGATTTATTGAAACCGATTCCACGCCTCATATTTTCAGGCATGTTGTTCGCGTTGATTCTCGGCGGCCAGGACGGCTGCGCGAAACGCCCACCAACGTCCGGCGGACAGGTGCTGCGTATTTCCCAACGCAATGAACCGGCCACGCTCGATCCCCATCTGGCGACGTTGCCTGATGAGTTCTTTATCATTCGTGCCTTGAGCGAGGGGCTGCTTTCGCCTTCACCCGACGGCGGCGCACCGCACCCGGCGGGAGCGGAAAGCTGGAGTGTTTCGCCCGAAGGACTCGTTTACACATTTCATCTGCGACGCGACGCGCGTTGGTCCAACGGAGATCCGGTGACCGCGGCTGATTTCGTCTACTCGATTCATCGCGTCCTATCTCCTGCGCTGGGAGCGCCGAAAGCGCCGCTTTTTTATCCTCTGAAAAACGCGCGGGCCTTTTATTCAGGGCGGGAGAAAAATTTCTCGGCGGTCGGCGTGAAGGCAATTAACGAACATGAACTGGAGTTCACCCTCGCCGAACCCACGGCGGATTTCCCGGCGATGGTCGCAAGCGGCCCGTGGATTCCAGTTCATCAGGCAACCATCGAAAAAAATGGCACGATGGATGCACGTGACTCCCAATGGACGAGCCCGCCAAACTTCGTGGGTAACGGTCCGTTCACGCTCACTGCATGGCGGCCAAACCAGGAAATCACGGTCACGCGCAGCAAAATCTATCGCGATGCCACGCAGGTGCACTTGCAGGAGATTCGCTTCGTCGCCTTCGACAACGGCGACAGCGAGGAACGCGCCTTCCGCGCCGGCCAGCTGGACGTTACGATGGCCGTGCCATTCTCAAAAATCGCAACCTACCGCGAAATGCGCCCCTCCCCGCTGCACACCCTGCCACTAGCCGAAACGCGTTTTCTGTCGCTCAACGTCAATCGGCCACCCCTCAACGACGTCCGTGTCCGCCGGGCGCTGTCGCTGGCTTTGGATCGGGAAGCGCTCACTGGCAAAATTCTCCGCGGCGGCCAACGCCCCGCGTTCTCTTACGTTCCGCCCGATCTGGGTGGTTATTCGCCCGCGACATTGCTGACGGAAAATGCGGCGACCGCCCGCCAGTTGCTCGCCGAGGCCGGTTATCCTGGTGGCAAAAATTTCCCGAAACTTGAATTGACCAGTTGGGCGACAACCCCGGCCGTGCTCGAGGCGATCCAGCAGATGTGGCACCGGGAACTGGGCATCGAAATCAACCTCGTTCAACGCGAAGCCCGCACCCATCTCGCCGCGCTTGCCGTCGGCGATTATGCGATCGCACTCGCCACGGTCATCCCCGATTATGACGGTGCCTCGGATGCGTTCGACTACCTCCTCTCGGGAAATCCGTTGAACTATCCCCATTGGAGCAGTCCCGACTATGACCGGTTGGTTCGCGCCGCCGCGCGAACGACGTCGAACGATGCCCGCAACGCCACCTATCAGCACGCGGAGCGGATCCTCCTCGGTGAGTTACCGCTTATTCCCTTGTATTTCAACGCCCAGAATTTCCTTCTTCAGCCGCGGGTGAAAAATTGGGAGGCGGACCGCTTGTGGACGCGATTCTATCCCGAAATTTCGGTTAAATAATGCATTGGTACGACGTCGATCTTTAATCTCTTCACGTCTTGTGCCGAACTGGAAGTGAGCTAAGAATTCCGCTCATTATTGTGTTAGCCCCGCTCCCACCCTCGGCACGGATCATTCTCCGGTTGCTCGCTTTCCTGACCGCAATCGCCCTTGGGTCAAACCTGGCGTTCACCCAATCGATCGCGGCAGTGTCACCAAACAGCGTATTTCCGCCGGTTGGCGAACGCGGCCCACTGGTCGTGGGTGCGTTTCTCGACAGTTATCCCTACAGTTATGAGGATGCCAAGGGCCAACTCGTCGGTTTCTCCGTCGATATTCTGGATGCCGTGGCCCGGACGATGAATCTGAAAATCAAACGCGTGATTCTTCCCGGTGGCGAACTGCAGCATGAATTCAAGCGTGGTAAATTCGATTTTCTCCAACTCCTCAGCCAGACGAAGGAACGCGAGGAATACGCCGAATTTTCAGTGCCGGTACTGACCTTGCAAGGGGCGATCTTTGTCCAGCGGGGTAATCCGACGATCCACAACCTTGAGGATTTCAACGGCCGCAAGTTTGCCATCATCGGTCCCAACAGCATCGCAGAGGATTTTCTCCGCGACCACTCTTTGAATGTGGACAAAATCTATGCGAGCTCCACCGCCGAGGGATTGCGTCTCGTCGCATCCGGCGAGTGCGCAGGCGTCTTTGCTTCTCAACTTACGACGTTTTCAGTCATCGAGCGGCAAGGGTTTAAGGATATCGCGATGTTTCAACAACCCTTCGCCAACTACGACATCCGGCATTGTTTCGCGGTGCACCGGGGCGACGCCCAACTCCTCGCGCGTCTCAACGAAGGCTTGGCCATCCTGCACCGCAATGGGGAATTCGACCGGATCAACCATCGTTGGTTCGGGCAGTTCGATTCACCCCTTATTTCCCGTCAGCAAGTCGTCAACTACGGCACCGGAATACTCGCGCTGGGGCTCATCGCCGCCATCGCCGGCCTCCTCCGCCAACGCGCACTACGCCGGCATATCGCGGGTCAGGCGGCGGAACTCGCCGGGCAACAGGCGCTCCTTCGCACATTATACGACAACATCCCGCTCGCGATGTGCGTGCTGCGATCGGTTCCGTCGGGCGGTTATCAAATTCTCTCCATCAATCGCCAGGCCGAAGGTTATTTTAATCTTACCGCCGAGCAAGCCGCCGGCCGCCAGCTGCTCGAAATCTCGCCCGGTTCCGAGTGGATCAAACAGCTCGGTGAGCTCCTTCAGCGCGGCCTCACGGTCCAAAGTTACCTACGGGAAGAGCGCACGCTTGTCGCCGCGCGCAAACGATTGATTTTCACGCTTGTCCCCATGACCTCCGACACGGCCGGCAATGCCCGGTTGTGCGTACTGGCCGAGGACATTACGGAACGGCGCAATCTGGACGAGGAAATCGCCCAGTCGCGGAAATTGCGGGCGGTCGGCGAACTGGTCGGTGGCATTGCGCACGAATTCAACAATCTACTCACGCCGATCATGCTGAAGGTTGGCCAGATCGAGCTCGATTGGTCGCACGATTCCGCGCTGCTGGCCGAGCTGGGCCTCATTGGGGAAGCGGTTCAGCGCTCGTCCGAACTGACGCGCCGGTTGCTTACGTTTGGACGGAAGGCCGATCAACGCGCCGAACAGCTCACCTTGGCGACCGTTGTTAACAACTGCTTTGCCCTTCTCCGCCTCACGATGGACCGGCGGATTCAATGGCAACAGGCCGTGCCGCCAAATCTGCCGCCGCTTTTCTTCAGCGCGACTGACCTCAACCAGATCATTCTCAACCTCGTGATAAATGCCCGGGATACGTTGCTCGAAAAACTGGATTCATCCCACGGCGACTGGACTCCATGCATCCGGGTCGAGGCAACCGAGATCAAGCTGGATTCCATCGGTCCCATCGACCCCACCCGCTCCCACCGCCAGGTCCACGGCTGGCAACGACTCAGCATTCGGGACAACGGCATGGGCATGACTCCCGAGGTCAAGGAGCGGGTCTTTGAGCCGTTTTTCACCACGAAAGATGTCGGACAGGGCACCGGACTCGGGCTCGCCACCGTCTGGCATCTCGTTACCGCAGCCAGTGGTCGGATTGAAGTGGAATCTACTCGCGGCGAAGGCAGCGCGTTTCATGTCTATTTGCCCGTGCTCGCCGGCCCGGCTGTGGTCGCTCCCCATCTTTTTCCAGCGCCCGTGGCAAAAGCCGGTCCAGCCAGAATTTTTTTAGCCGACGATGATCTGTTGGTTGCTGGCGCCGTAACCGCCGCGCTCAAACGCGCCGGCCATGCGGTTACCCATTTCCCAGATGGTGCGGTCGCGTGGCAGTTTCTGCAGGATCATCCCAACGACTTCGACCTCCTGATTCTCGATGTGAACATGCCTGGAATAGACGGCATCGAACTTGCCGGGCGCATCCGCGCAGCAGGTCTTTATAAAGGGAGGATGATCATCGCCAGCGGCCGGCTCGGCTCCGACGACTTGGAGGAAATTGCGAAGGCGCAGGTCGATTGCGTCCTCAATAAACCTTTCGATACCGCGGAATTGCTCGGCGCCGTCGGCAATTGTCTCGCGAGCCCAAAAGCCAGTTGACGAAATGACCTCGGGCCCGGTTCAAGCGAGCGGACGCGACCGGGCAATTTTCCTTCTGGCCTACCCGTTCGCGGGTCTGTCATCTGTTCAACGGCCTTTGATCAATCGCTCATGCTCCGCTTTATTTTCCGCCGCCTGCTGCAGGTCATTCCTGTTTTATTCGTCATCATCACGGCGACGTTTTTCATGCTGCGTTTCGTTCCCGGCGGACCGTTTACGTCGGAAAAAGCCATCCCACCGGAAATCATGCGCAATCTCGAAGCCCACTACGGACTCGATCAGCCGTTGTGGCGCCAGTATCTCAGCTACCTCGGCCAGATTGCCCGCGGTGACCTCGGTCCGTCCTTCAAATACGCCAATCGCAGCGTCAACGAAATCATCGCCGACAAACTGCCCGTATCGCTGGAATTGGGCGCATGGTCGATGCTCGTCGCGCTCGTGGTTGGATTGCCGTTGGGCGTCATCGCCGCCGTGAAGCGCAACACAGTCATGGACTATTTGTGCAGTTCAACCGGCATGATCGGGATTTGCGTGCCGACGTTTGTCCTCGGGCCGCTGCTCGCGCTCTTCTTCGGCATTTATCTGAACTGGTTTAACGTTTCGGGTTGGTATGGTCCGGCCGATCGCGTTCTGCCCGCCCTGACGCTGGGTTTCGTTTATGCCGCTTATATCATGCGGCTGACGCGCGGCGGAATGCTTGAGGTGCTCAATCAGGATTACATCCGCACGGCACGCGCCAAGGGAGCATCGGAGATGCGCATCGTACTACGTCATGCGTTACGGGGCGGCATCCTTCCCGTGGTGGCGTTTCTCGGTCCTGCCATCGCTGGAATTCTGACCGGTTCATTTGTCATCGAGACCATCTTTCAAATTCCAGGGCTCGGACGTGAGTTTGTGAACAGCGCATTTAGTCGCGACTACACGGTGGTGCTGGGAACTGTAATTCTTTATGCGGGACTCATCATCCTGATGAATCTTTTGACCGACGTCGTCCAAGTGTGGCTGAATCCGAAACTCAAATTCGAATAAGCCAAGCGCTCCCCGCCAATCACGACTGCATTCCGGATAAAATGTCCACTCCTCTTTCGCCCTCAATCACCACTGATTTTCCGCCCGATGCCGGCGAACGCGGCACGTCACTCGGGAAAGATGCCTGGCATCGGTTGAAAAAAAACCGTCTGGCGGTGGCTGGTGGTATCTTGCTGATTGTCCTGACGCTTCTTTGCGTGGCCGGACCGTGGTTCATGCATTATTCGTATCAGGAGCAGAATCTCGACATCGGCGCCAGCGCGCCGTCATCCACTCATTGGCTTGGAACCGACGCACTCGGACGCGACTTGCTGGTGCGATTGCTTTACGGCGGCCGCATTTCGCTCGGCGTCGGTTTCTGCGCGACGTTCGTGGCCCTCACGATTGGCGTCATTTACGGTGCCATCGCCGGCTATGTCGGCGGAAAACTCGATGCGGCGATGATGCGCTTCGTCGATATCATTTACGCCCTTCCGTTCACCATCTTCGTCATTTTGCTGATGGTGTTTTTCGGACGAAACATTGTCCTGTTGTTCGTCGCCATCGGAGCGGTTGAATGGCTGACGATGGCACGCATCGTCCGGAGCCAGATCATGACGTTGAAGAAAATGGAATTCATCGAGGCCGCGCGCGCCCTCGGACTAAGTGATGTCCGGATCATTTTCCGGCATCTGCTGCCCAACGCACTCGGGCCGATCATCGTATACACGACGCTGACCATTCCCGCCGTCATGCTGCTCGAGGCCTTCCTCAGTTTCCTCGGCCTGGGCGTCCAACCTCCGATGAGTTCCTGGGGAACATTGATCAAGGACGGCGCGGAAAAAATGGAAGAGTTCCCGTGGTTGCTGCTTTTTCCCGGAGTGATTTTCTCGCTGACGCTTTTCTCCCTTAATTTTCTCGGCGACGGTTTGCGGGATGCACTCGACGTACGGGCGGCGAAAGACTAATCAAACTCTCTCGAATCTCATGCTGCGTCGCTTCAAGCCCTACCTTCATTACTTCAAGTCAGTCCGGCGCACGCTCTATGCGGGAATTTTCTACGGTCTGCTCTTCGGTGCGAGCAATGGATTAGGCCTGCCCACCCTGATAAAATACGTCTTCCCGGTCATTTTCGATCAGACCGGGATCAAGATGCCGTTGTCCGACGTGATCCTGATCGCCTCCTGCGTGCCGATGCTTTTTCTTCTTCGCGCAGTCTGCAGTTATCTCAACAGCTACTATATCCAGTTGACGGGCGTAAAGATTCTCGAATCGGTCCGGCTCGATTTTTTCCGCAAGCTCCAGCTCCTGCCGCTTTCGTTTATTCAGCGGGAATCGAGCGGCGATCTTCTCTCCCGTGGCATCGCGGATAGTTCACAACTCCAATCGACGCTCACGCTGATGGCAAATGACGGCGTGAAGCAGCCGATGGCGCTGATTGGCGCGGTCGGATTCCTCATCTGGCAGGCATTCAGCACCGATGGCGCCATGACAGTTTTGGTCTGTCTGGCGATTGTACCTCTGACCGTTTTTCCGGTGCACTACGTCGGCAAAAAAGTCGTCAAGCGCGCCAGACAGGTGCAGGATCAATTGGGCGACGTTTCCTCACAACTGAACGAAAACATCAGCGCGGCACGCGAGGTGCGCGCTTTCAGCCTCGAACAACGCGAGATCAACCAGTTCGAGCATTCGACGAACGCCCTGGTGGTAGCGCAGATGAAGGTTGTGAAATACGCACAGGCACTGACCCCGGCCATCGAACTCCTTTCCGCTGTAGGCATCGCCGCCACTTTGGTTTTTGCGTATTACACGAACGTCAAACTGGAGACCTTTCTGTCCATCATCATCGCGCTCTACCTGTGCTACGAACCGATCAAAAAGGTCGGTTACTTGAACAGTGAAATAAACCGCGGCATGGCGTCTCTCACGCGGCTGGAATATGTGCTCAACGAGCCGCTCACCATCACGGATCCAGCGCGACCGGAAACGATCACGCGCTTGCGCGGACGCATCGCATTTAACGACGTAACCTTTTCCTACGGCAAGTCGCCCGCCCTGCAAAACATCGGCGCGACGATTCCACCCGGAACCGTCTGCGCGCTCGTCGGCCCGAGCGGGGCCGGGAAAAGCACTTTTGCCAACCTCGTTCCGCGTTTTTATGAAGTGGCTGCGGGCAGCGTGACCATCGACGGAATTGACGTCCGGTCGATGCGTCTTTCCGACCTGCGCCGGAATATCGCGTTGGTTTCTCAGGAACCGGTTTTATTCAACGACACGATTTATAACAATCTCGCGCTCGGTACCGACGTCGCGTCACGCGAGGAAATCATCACTGCCGCCCGCAGCGCGCACGCCCACGAGTTCATCGAAAAGCTGCCGCAAGGCTACGATACCATCGTCGGCGAACGCGGCGCACTCCTTTCTGGCGGACAAAAACAACGGGTCGCCATCGCCCGGGCATTTCTGCGCCAGGCACCGATTCTGATTCTCGACGAAGCGACCAGCGCGCTCGATTCGGAGAGCGAAGCAAAGGTACAGGATGCACTGCGCCGACTGGTTTCCGGCAAAACCGTGCTGATCATCGCCCATCGCTTCAGCACCATTCGCGATGCCTCGATGATCCTGGTCTTCGATCAAGGCAGAATCGTCGCGCAGGGCGACCACGCTGTGCTCTACTCCGGCAACTCCCTTTACAAATCCCTCTACGACCGTCAATCGGTGGCGTCTTAATCGAGCGAGAGACGGAACCGTCTCCGGTCGGCATTGTCGATGGTCGGGATATGCCGGAAACCGGGCTGAAAATCAGCGTCTTGGTACCAACCTACAACTACGCCCGCTTTCTTCCGCAAACGATCGAGTCCATTCTCGCCCAAAGCGACGCCAATTTTGAGCTGATCATCAGCGACGATGCCTCGACCGACGACTCGCCCGAAATTATCCGGCGCTACGCCGCACGCGATGCACGCATCCACTTTACGCTTCACCCCGGCAACCTCGGCATGGTCGCCAATTGGAACTGGTGCCTCCAACAAGCGCGCGGCGAATACATAAAATATGTTTTTGGCGACGACCTGCTCACGTTGTCCCACACCCTGGCCCGCATGGCGGACCTGCTCGACCAGCAACCGGACACGGCGCTCGTGGCGTCGGCGCGGGTTCTGCTCGACCACGATTCCAGGATCATGGGAATTTGGGACCATCTTTCCGGCGACGTTTTTGATGGCCCTCAACTGATCTCTCGTTGTCTGCGCACGCGCCGCAACTTGGTCGGGGAACCTTCGGCGGTTATGTTTCGCCGTAAGCTGGCCACACGCGGATTCGATCCTGCGTATCGCCAGATCGTCGATTTGGAAATGTGGTTTCACTTGATGACCCAAGGACGGCTTTGCCACACGTCCGGGCTACTCTGCGGATTCAGAAAACACGCGAACCAGCAAACCGTCGTAAACGGACGCAATCGCGTGACCGATCTCGAACTGATCGACCTGCTCGATCGGTATCAAGGCTACCCCGAAGTGCGCGCTCTTTTGCGCCCAAACAGTTGGGCTCACCGGTGGATTCTCTACCGTCAGCTGCACTACGCCCGCAAAGCCATCGACCGTTCCTCCGCAACGTCGGCAGTAGCCAGGCTCGAAGCGCGGATCCCGCGAATTCAGCGGGCCATTTACTGGATGTGGCACCGCGTGAAACGCCCAACGGAAAACCTGGTTCGCAAATTAAGCCAGTGGAGTCGGGCAGCACTAAGCCGACTTTCCTCTCAATCAATCATCCGCCGCGTGGCCGTGGAAAATTTTATCCACTCGTTAACGCCGGTTGAAAACACCCGCCCGGACCGACCAATCGAAAAGAGTCACGGCTTCTCCTCCGTGGAATCCGATGGCCCCTCATCGCTTCAACCCGTGTTCGGGGCCTTCAAACAAAAGCTCCCGCGGCAAATAGCGGCGGCACTGATGATCGTCGGAACCCTTTCCGCTGGCGGAATAGTGTGGGACAACCAGACGAGACCGAAGATGCCCGGCCCATTTTTTTCTCGTTCCGTTCATCCGTTTCCCGACCATCACTTCAGTCGCCACGAATACGATGGCCCTCCGTTTTCACTCCCACCCGATTTCCTTGAACAACCTCCGTCGGGCCATCGATTTCACCACGCCCAAAATGGCGTCACCCGGGTGCAAAATCCATTGTAACGCAATCAACGACGCGGCAACGCCGCCAGCCGCTCGAGTTTTTGCCGGACAAAAAGCTTCAACTTGCCGAAGGACTGTTCCGCATCTTCACTGCCGGTTTGCAACCACAACGCCGGCGGAGTCAAAGGCGGCTCGAAACGAGCGGAAACTCCCGTCATCTGCTTGACGGCTCCTTTTGCGGCGCCGGCGTAAAGTCCTTTCACGTCCCGCCGCTGGCACGTTGCAAGATCGGCGTCGACGTAAATGAACGACACCGAAGATGTGCCAATAATGGATTCAATCGCACCGCGCTGAATTATTTGCGGAGTGATAAAAGCGGCGACCACAACCAACCCGCTCTCGATGCCCAAGCGCGCCACTTGGGCTGCGCGGCGCAAATTCTCAGTGCGATCCGCGTCGCTAAACCCCAATCCGCTGCTCAGCCCCGATCGCAATCGATCACCGTCCAACCGCAGGACCTTTTCCCCGTGTTCTGAAAACAAATCATGACTCAATGCATCCGCGAGAGTGCTTTTTCCCGCGCCCGAGAGGCCAAAAAGCCAAAAAACGTGGCTGCAGCCGTTCATGATTTAAACTGAGGATGCGTTTCAAGGGCGGTCACGATGTCAAACGGGTTGTATTTTCAGGATACATTGAATGGTAACTTTGTTACCGGCACTCTCGTCAAAGGCAAATACCCAATCCCCACAGGGTAAAAATTCATGGCATCTGCAGTTCCTGGAAAGATCATTATCACTGGCACGGGGCGGGCGGGCACCACCCTGCTGGTTCGACTCCTGACCGAATTAGGGTTGGACACAGGTTATGATCGGAAAAACTGGCGGAGGGATTTTGACGAGCACTGCACTGCCGGTCTCGAACGAAATATTGTGGACGAGGATTCACCGCGAATCGTTAAAAATCCCGCGTTGTGCGCCGCTCTCCCCCTTCTTCTCGCACAGGGTACAGTGTCGGTCGAGCATGCCATCATTCCGATTCGGGCGCTGGATGACGCCACGCACAGCCGGATCAGGATCGGTGGGGACGGAAGTGTTCCGGGCGGTTTGATGGGAACAACCCAGGCAAGCGGACAGAAAGCAGTGCTGGCGGAGAATTTTCATGGGTTGATGCATGCGCTCACGTTGTACGAAATTCCGCATACCCTTCTCGATTTTCCCCGTTTTGCCCTGGATGTTCATTACGCATGGGAAAAACTCCATCCGGTGTTTGACACCATTGGATTCATCGACTTCGCCACCGCTTTTGCCCGTGTGTCCGACCCGGGACTGATCCATAATTTTCACCACATCGGGTTGGATAGCGCAGGTCAACCTGCCCGTGAATACACCCGCAATCGACAACGGAAGCGCTGGCTCCGCCATCTGAAACGGGCGGTCATTTATAGTTGCTTGTTCGCAGCGGGATGGCGCGTCGCATTGCTTTTTTCGGTGGGATGAAAGGCAGCTATCCAACCTTTTCCAACGGCTTGTCCACCATTATACGGGAAGGCAGGGACCGCATCGCAGGGGCGGTCGGAACATCTTCCCCAAAAATCTTGAACGTGGAAGCGAGCGTAGCGCCGAAACTTTTGCGCACGGCCGTAAACCTTGAAATCCGGGTGCCCACCCCGCCGAAAAACAGCGCGGCATGGGTCAGATAAAATCGCCACAGCACCAGACAAAATCCTTTTTGCGACCGACCCAACAGGTGCAAATAGTCCTCGACGAAGAGCAATTGCGACACAGGAAGTGTGCCCAGTTCGAGCAGCGCTTCCATGATTCCCACCCGGAATCCATGCTCCGAGCGAAGACGCTTCAAACGTGATCCGCCAGGGTGATAGGCATTGCGATCGTGGATCCGATAGTGAACGAGATATTCGTCGACATACTGTACCTCACCCAAGGTGGCCGTACCGGCTCCGATCCACCAATCGTAGGGCAAATCAGCGGGAAAGGGCATCAACCGCCGCACCACGTCCGCCCGAACCAGCGTCGTATGGCCCACGACGGAATTCCGATAAAGCAAACGCCGCAGATCCGAGCCGGAGAATTTTCGCCGCTGCCGGGCCGGAAACGGAAGCGAATCGGGGACGGTGCCCCGAAACTTGTGCGTGGCATGATGCATGAGGCAGGACTTTCCATCCCACGCTTTTCTCAATCGTGAAATTTTTTCCGGCAGCCACACGTCGTCCTGGTCCGACAAGGCAATCCACGGGCAAGTGGCCAGGCCGATGGCCCGCTCAAAATTTTGAGCGACTCCGAGGGAACCCGAATTCCGGAAGAGACGTATCCGTGAATCCTGCACAGCGTGGCTTTGAATGATGGAAAGAGTGCCATCCATCGAAGCGTCATCCACCACCACGATTTCCGCCACTCCTTCCTGCTCGCGCAGGGACTTTATTTGCGCGTCCAGAAAACGGTCGCCGTTGAAGGTACACAAAACAATGGAGATTGATTGCATTGGAAACAGGTCTGCCGCCTGATCGATTCCTTGACGCCACCAGCGATTGTTTGTTTCACGCGAAATCGAAATCCAGCAGCCGTTTCGAAGAAAAATTTTGCGCACTAATCCCCCCTCCGACCCGGTCGGCAAAAAAAATTTCCGTGCTCCATTGTCTTATCCGTGATTAAACCCGCCAAATGCCTGACGAACCCAAGGAATTCAGCCGCGAAGTGGAAAACCTGATCGCAGGCTTCCGCGAAATCCCCAACGACCGGAGCCGCTCGAAGCGCCGCAAAGCTGTCGACCTGGCCGCCTTGGTCGATGAACTGCTGGTTAAATATCGAATCAGCCACGATTCCATTGAACACAGCATTCGTGAAAAATGGCCGGAATTGGTGGGCGCGGCCAATGCGTCCTATTCCCATCCGGTAACCGTTGAACGCAATCAGCTGGTCGTGCTGGTTTCGCATGCGGTGGTGCGCAATGAACTTTTTCATCATCGCCTGACCATCCTGGAGAAACTCAAAAAGCTCCCCGGCTGCGCAGAAATTAAAGGTCTGGCGTTGCGCACAGGTTGACCGCGCGGCATTACTTACCCATGCGTGCGTTCCTCAGGTTTTGCTGCAGCATTATCATTTGTCATTGCACCAGCCATGCAACGGAAGTCTCTCCCGTTGCGATGGCCGTTAAAGCCGATCTGGTAAATTTCGCCTACATGGGCCGAACGCAGATGATTTCCGGCAGAGTATGGATGGGATTCCCGGGAGTAACGATCAGGTTCAAATACCGCGGTCCTGCACCCACGCTCAAACTTTCGGCGGAAACACCAAATTGTTTTTTCAATCTGTCGTGCAATGGCTGGGATCCGGTTGTCATCCATTTAAAACCGGGACTGAATGAAATTCCACTGCCGACTGGTCCCGCGCCGGTCGAAGGCTGGGTGATTGAACTCGTTCGACGGACGGAATCATGGATGGGAACCGCGTCGTTTGATGGGGCCGAACTTCCCCCGGGCTGCGAACTGTTGCCTCCACCCGCGTGGCCAACGCGTAAATTACTGTTCATCGGCGATTCACTAACTTGCGGCGAATACGACGAACGTTTTCCGCCCGAGAATGATAGCACGCCGCGTTCGACCAATGTCGCTCGATCCTACGGCATGCTACTGGCAAAATGGCTTAAAGCCCAAGTACACGTCGTTGCCTATGGCGGCCGCGGCCTCGTACGAGATTGGTCCGGTAAGCGCGACGTGAATACGGTCCCGGTCTTCTTCGAACGTGCAATGCCCGACGATCCGACCAGTAAATGGGACCATAAGCTGTACCAGCCCGACGTGATCGTGATTAACGATGGCACCGACCACGACGCCAATATTTTGCCCGAAGCCGAATTGACCACAGCGTATATAGCGTTTGTCGCCCGAGTCCGGACGGTCCACCCCAACGCGTGGATCCTAATCAGCGAAAGCGGTTTTCAGCCCGACACCGCCAGCGGTAAGCCGACCATCATGCGTGATGAATTATTCAAAACTCTCGTGGCCGTAGTAAAACATAGCCAGAAATCTGGAGATTCTCGCATCCGGCTCGTGCGAACTGGTTACTTCCCCGGCACGAGCTCCGATCCGCATCTCGTGGCGTTCCAGCAAGAGCAAATTGCGCTGGATTTCCTCAAGCCCATAAAAGAAGCGACTGGTTGGTAAAGGCGGATTCGCGCCGTCTTGTCGCACTTCTTTTCGACGATAAAATTATCCTTGCACGGCCGGTGTGCCGTTTAGTTAATGTCTCCTTGCGTTAGTGAAGTTCCGCTGGTCGCGGGTCTTCACCACGGTCAGTCCGGGCAACCGGACGATAACGGTGCTACCGGCCCTCCAAAAGCGGGTGGCACGAAGCCGAAAGGCCTCCAAATGATCGCGTCATCAACCCATTAAACCATGTCACAACCCGTTAAATCAGAAGTCATCGCACAATATAAAACCCACGAGAAAGACACCGGCTCCAGCGACGTCCAGATCGCGCTGCTCACGGCCCGGATCAATCATTTGACCGAGCACCTGCGCACGCATCGCAAGGATTTTCACAGCCGCCGCGGTCTTCTCCAAATGGCCAGCCGTCGCCGCAAGCTCCTTGATTACGTCAAGGGCGAAGACTTGGCAAAGTACAACGACCTGCTGCAGAAGCTCAGCCTGCGCAAGTAACCAATTTCACGAAAGGCGACCCACCGACGGGTCGCCTTTCGTTTTAGTATCCCTCCGTTAAGAAGCAGCCGCCCGGGACGTTTCCGTTTGCCGACCCAACCGAGCTTGGGACCGCAATCCGAAATTTCTCGGAACTGATTCAGAGGGTGCCACGAAAAAGGTAAACCTCCTCCGCCATCGCGGCCGTCCGGCCGTCGCTGGCAACCCGGGCCTTGAGCGGCCCAATCTCAGAATACCATGAATCAGAAACACAATGTTACCGTGCCCGGTCTCGGGCTCACCTTCTCCACCGGTTCGATCGCCCAGCTCGCCGGCGGTGCCGTCAACGTCAACGTCGGCGAAACCAATGTCTTCGTCACCGCCTGCGCCGCGCAGACCATGCGCCCCGGTCAGGATTTCTTTCCGCTCACCGTCGACTACCGCGACAAATATGCCGCCGCCGGCCGTTTTCCCGGTGGTTATTTCAAGCGCGAAGGCCGTCCTTCCGAACGCGAGATCCTGATCTCCCGCCTTTGCGACCGCCCTTGCCGCCCGCTCTTCCCCGAGGGTTTCCTCAATGAAGTGCAGATCATCGGTACGCTTATGTCGGCCGATTTGATCAACGATTCCGATATCGCCATGGTCAACGGTGCCAGCGCC
>DASYDH010000062.1:0-27587 GCA_036499685.1 Lacunisphaera sp.
TGAACTGCCTC
Organism: Lacunisphaera sp.; assembly: GCA_036499685.1. Taxonomy (GTDB): domain Bacteria; phylum Verrucomicrobiota; class Verrucomicrobiia; order Opitutales; family Opitutaceae; genus Lacunisphaera. The sequence continues at coordinate 12 of DASYDH010000062.1, forward strand.
TGCCACGGTCACCGTTGAGGGGATGGTGAAAACCGCGCCGTCCTTCTGCTCCAACAATGTAGCAATTGTGGTATTCATAGGGGTAAGGGGTTGTCTAAAACCGTACCCCGGAACCCGGCCAAAACAACCGCAAAGCCGCCTTACTTTCGAAAAAGTTGGTCGAGCGCGCCCAAACTTTTTAGCGGAGTGGTCTTCTTGGCGCTCGTGGTCGGAGCGATCCCCTTGGGTGATAAAGTCGTAGACTGTGCGGGGATTTCTCCGTCGATCTCAGCTAACGCGCGCTGAAGCCGCACCACCGACACGGGCTCCGTCGTCCCCAGTTCCTGCGCAAACAGACTCACCCTAAACTCTTCCACCAGCCAGTGGAAATCATCGAGCGCGCCGGAATCGTCGTAAATTTTACCGACCGGCCGGGCTGTCACATCTGCGCCCCTGCCGGCACTTCCGAGCTGCCGCCGTAGCGCCGCGACAAATGGCCCGAGTTCACTGGCCCGTTGCGCGTCCCTGGCGGGATCGCGTTTCCACTTTTCCGTCCGCACCTGCATCGCGCGCAAGTATCGCGGCAACTGCTGCAACCGGGTGAACGGTGTGCGTCGCACGAAATCGGCTGGCAGCAGTGTCGCGAGATCTTCCGCCATTCCCGGGTAAGATTGCTTCGCGGTCTGCAACGCCAGCCGGAGCGTGAAAATTTCCTTCAACCAATCCCCGAGCTTCGGCACGAGCCCGCGCAAATCCTGTTTCGCTGTCTCCAGGGCCCACGCAAATCGCTCCGCCTTCAGCCCGGATCCACTTTCTCCCACGCGTTTTTCCTTCGCCTTCGCGTCCGTCATCCGCGCCGGATCGCACACCCAGCGTCGGATCGATCGCAGTGCGTCGCTTTGCAAATCGTCGGGCGACAACAACGTGACCGCGAGCGTCCCGAGCATGCGCAAGGCCTTGAGGTCTTTCTCCAACCAACCGAGATCGAAGCGCAGCTGGCTCTCAAAAAGCTTTCTCAATCCGTCGCGCGTCATCGCCGCCGCTTCCTCCGGCGTCGCCGACAATCTCACCGCCACCCCCGCGGGCAGCGCCTTCAATCCCGGATACGCCAACACCGGAACGCCGTGGTGTTCACTCACCACCACTTGCTCCGGCAGATCGCCAAACTTCCACTCGGTCGCAGGCTCACCTTCCCACTTCGCGCGGGCCGCACGCCATGCGCCATTGTCAACCGTCGCCGCATGTTTGCTGACGTCACGCTGCCGGGTATCGAGTTGCGACTGCACTTCGGCGAGATCGCGGCCGGCACCGACGACCTTCTGTTGCTTGTCCACCACCTCGACGCGCACACGCAAATGATCCGGCAGCGATTTCTCGTCCCACAACGCCGGATCGATTTTAACCCCCAGCCGGGGCGACAATATTTCCGCCAGCGCCTCGGCGAGCGTCGGCTGTTTCACGCGCCCGCTCAACAGTGCGAGGTCGCGGGTTAGCTTCCGCGCCGTGTCCGTCAGCGGAATCAAATCGCGGCGCTGTTCTTTCGGCAACGCCTTCAACATCAACTCAACTTTTTCCGCGAGATGTCCGGGAATTGCCCAGTCGAGCATTGCCGGCGTCAATGCCTCCGCCTCCGTGAGCGTAACGCGCAATGTAACGCCGTCGCTTTCCTGCCCCGGTTGATAGGAATACGCGAGCGGCAGCACCCGGTTGTCCACCGGCAGCTCTGCCGGAAACGCCGCCGCGTCGTGCTCCGTCTCCTCCGACGGTCGCAAGTCGTCCTCGCCCAAGAAAAGAAACTTCGGCTCGGTCGTCTGCCGGTGACGCACAAAATCGACAAGCTCGCCGACGCTGCTGACGCCAACCTGAGGACGGTTGCCCGCACCCGTGCCGGTCTCGTTCGGCGCCGGCATGAGTTCGTGCGCATAAAACCGGTACACGGCCTCGTCCAAATTCATGTAACCCGAACTACGCGTACGCGTGAGCAACGTTTCGGTTTGTTCGCGAACGCGGCGGTTGTGCGCCAGAAAATCAAACGGCCACGTGATCGTGTCGCCCACCAATCCCTCGCGGATGAAGATCTCCGTCGCGTGCACCGGATTAATTTTCCCGTAACTCGCCGACCGCGTTTCCAATTCCAAATTGTACAACCGGCGCCGTTCCTTCACGAGCACGCGTCCCGCCTCGGGATTCCAAAACGGTTCACTGTGCGCGACACGCAGCAAATGCGATCCCAGATCGAGCACCCATTGCGGATCGATGCGCGCGCAGGTCCGCGCATACAACCGGGCGGTCTCCATGATCTCCGCCGCCATCAACCAGCGCGCAACCCGCTTGGGTGGAGCGTGACCTCCGGGCGCGCTTTTCCTCGGCTCGTTCTTTTGCACTTCCTTCCGTTCAAACAACGCCGAGCCGGGAAACACATTCACCCGACGATCATGCGCCGCGTGATAATCGCCCTCGTCCGTCCGCGTCGCGATGTTGCCGAGCAGACCGGACAAAATGCAGCGGTGAATCGCCCGATACGCCGGCGTGCTCGGTGCGAATTTCACTTCCTCCTCGGGCTTGATGCCATCGTACACCGATGTGCGCATAAAACCTTCGCGGCCGCGCAACGTGTCTTCGAGCTGGCTGTGCACGTCGCGCCACTCGCGCATGCGCGTAAACGACAGGAAATGCGCCGTGCAAAACTTCCGCAATTTCCCGAGCGACAATTTTTCGAACTCGTCGTGGTAAATTTCCCAAATCGCCAGCAAAGCGAGAAAATCGGAATCGGGGTGGTTGAACCGGCGGTGCGCGAGATCCGCTTTCTGCTGTTGGTCGAGCGGACGCTCCCGCGGATCCTGAATGCTGAGCGCCGCCGCGATGATCAGCACCTCGCGCATGGCCTTCTCCGTTCGCGCCTGCAAAATCATCCGTCCCACCGTTGGATCGACCGGCAAATGTGCCAATTCGCGCCCGAGATCGGTCAGCACGCCGGCGTCGTCAATTGCTCCGAGTTCATGCAGCAGCCCGTAACCCGCGCGAATCCCCTTTGCCGGCGGTGCGTTCAAAAACGGAAACTCCTCGATGTCGCCCAGGCCGAACGCCTTCATGCGCAGAATGACGTCGGCGAGATTGCTGCGCTGGATTTCCGGCTGCGTGAATCGGGGCCGGTCGAGATAATCCTGCTCGGAATAAAGCCGGATACACACGCCGTCGCTCACGCGTCCACATCGTCCCTTGCGCTGGTCCGCGCTGCTCTGCGACACCGGCTCGACCGGCAGCCTGCGGGTGCGACTTTGCGGTGTGTAACGGCTCATACGCGCGAGCCCGGTATCGATCACAAAGCGAATCCCCGGAATCGTTAGCGACGTCTCCGCAATGTTGGTCGCCACGACAATTTTCCGCTGCTGGCTCGAAGCGAACACGCGTTGTTGCTCGGCATTAGTGAGCCGTCCATACAGCGGCACGACTTCAATGCGCCCGAGCCGCCGCCCTTCCAGCAAATCGCGGATCTCGCGAATATCCCGCTCGGTCGGCAGAAACACCAGAATGTCGCCTTGTGAACTTTCAAGCAGCACCCGCTCCACCGCCTCAACCGCCGCATCAAGATAAGTGAAATCGTCAGGCCGGCTCTTTTTTTGGTAGGGCTTTTGTAGTGATTTCGCCTTGCGAGAATCCGGGACAAACACCGGGTCGGCAGCAGCCGAAAACGGTGCCGCCTCACCTTCCTCCCGCATCTCCTCCACCGGCGAATAAATCACCTCCACCGGATAAACGCGTCCCGAGACTTCGATAATCGGCGCGTTGTCAAACGCCTTGGAAAACGCTTCCGTGTCGATCGTCGCCGACGTGATGACGATCTTCAACTCGGGCCGCTGCGTGCGCAACCGCCGCAAATGTCCGAGAATAAAATCGATGTTCAACGACCGCTCATGCGCCTCGTCCACGATGATCGTGTCGTACTCGTCGAGATAAGGATCAGCCTGCAACTCCGCGAGCAGCATGCCGTCGGTCATGAATTTGATCACCGTATCGCCAGACGTCTGGTCGGCGAAACGGATTTTGCAGCCCACTTCCCGGCCGAGACTGACATTCAGTTCCTCCGCCACGCGTCGGGCCACAGAGGTCGCCGCCACGCGGCGTGGTTGGGTGCACGCGATTTTTCCTTTTTCACCACAACCCGCCACCAGACACATTTTGGGAATTTGCGTGGTTTTTCCGGAACCCGTCTCACCCGCAAGAATCAGCACCTGGTTATCGCGAATGGCCGCAACGATCTCGTCCGCCCGCGAGCTGATCGGGAGCTCGGGCGGATATTCGATCCGGAAAGGCCATGGTTTGGAGGGACGTGACACCATTTGACGAACCGCAATCTGAACGAACCCCCGCCCCCGGCGGCGAGTTTAAAGCAATGGATTTCATTTTTCCCCGGCCGTAAGCCCGCACCGGCCCCGAAAGATTCTCGCGCAAACCTCTGTGTTGATTTAATGTGCATAAATGACCAGCACCGAACCCACGAAAGCGGAGAAAGCGTTGAAACGTGTGCTGCGTATTTCCCGACTCAACGGGTGGAGCGTCATCGTCATCGCCGCCCTCGGCACGTTGATCACACTGGCGATGGGCGATCTTTCGGGTATGGCAGTGGGCGTGCTCATCGCCGTCGCGGGTTGGATGGAAATCCGCGGAAACAAACTCCTGAAAAAGCGCAATCCCGACGGCATGAAGGCGTTGGTTCGCTCTCAGATGTTTCTGCTCGCGATCATCCTCGTGTACTGCGCCAGCCGTCTCGGCAGTTTCGACGACGGCGCGGTGCTGGGCAACGTGACTCCAGACATGGAGGCTCTGCTCAAGGAGGCCGGCATCAGCAAAACAGACATTGTGCCGATGGTCCGCACCGCGTTTTTTGCGGGTTATGGCACTTTCGCTCTGGTCACGCTTTTCTACCAAGGCGGTATGGCGCTCTACTACCGCGCCAAAACCCCATTGGTTATCGAGGCACTCCAAATCCTTCCCCGCCCGCGCGTTTCCGTCCTGCCACCCTCGATCTAATCGTACCTTTCTGCTCGGACCCGCCCAACGCCAACGCGACGGCTTGCGAAAAATGCCGCCACCTTTATTTTTCCGCCCATGTCCAAGGAACGTTACATCGCCGCGAAACAACGGTGGGCCGAAAAGCAACTGGCCCAAGGCTTCAAGCCGCGCGAGATTGCTTCGACCGACCGCCTTCCTCCCGGTCAAAAACTCACGGCCGGATTTCCCGTGCTCGACTTGGGTGTCCGCCCGGAAATTTCCCTCACGGAATGGACTCTCACGGTCGACGGCCTAGTGGAAAAGCCGTCGGTTTTTTCGTGGGAGCAATTCAACGCCCTGCCCCAAGTCACCGACCTCAGCGATTTCCACTGCGTCACCACCTGGAGCAAATACGACTGCCAATGGTCGGGCGTCGCCTTCACGACGCTTTTCGAAATCGCCCGGCCCAAGCCGGAGGCGAAATTTGTTTATTTCACGGGCTATGACGGTTATTCGACCAACGTCCCGTTGGAGCATTGCCTCGACGACGACGTGCTCATCGCGACCCAATTCGGCGGAGCCCCGGTCTCGCTCGAACACGGTGGCCCGGCCCGCGTCATCATCCCCAAACTCTACGCGTGGAAAGGCTCCAAATTTGTCAAGGGCATCACTTTTCTCGCCGAAGACCGGCTGGGATTCTGGGAAGTACGCGGTTATCACAACGTCGGCGATCCGTGGAAAGAAGAGCGGTACGCGTAGAGTTAGTTCGTTAGTAGCACTCAACGAACTTCACAGCGTAACCCTTTTGATGGTTACACTTAAATTGACAAAGCCGATTGCGGTAGGGCGCTTTATCCTTAAGGTGCCGTCAGGGTGCCGATCACGCAAGTCATGTGTGCAAGCTTACTGCCGCGGCAGGTTAAGGATAACCCGCCCTACCTCTACGCCGCCGGAAAGAGGAACCGCAAAACTCCCTCGACGTGCCGGCCGAGCCCGCGTTCAATTCCGGCTCAATGAGCGTCCCATTTTTCCCGCAGGATATCATCATCAAAAAGCGCGACGGCGGTATGTTGACGAAGGAGGAAATCGATTTCTTCGCCCGCGGCGTTTCCGACGGCCGCTTTGCGGATTATCAGGCGACGGCGTTGTTGATGGCGATTTTTCTGCGTGGTTTAAACTCGCAGGAAACAGCGTGGCTCACCGATGCGATGCTGCATTCCGGCGAAATCATCGATCTGCGCGACCTCCCCGGCGCCAAAGTGGACAAACATTCCACCGGCGGCGTCGGTGACAAAGTCTCTCTCATCCTCGCCCCCCTCGCCGCCGCCTGCGGCCTGACGGTGCCCATGATGAGTGGACGGGGACTCGGGCATACCGGTGGCACCCTCGACAAACTGGAAGCCATTCCCGGTTTTCGCGTCATGCTCAGCGTACCGGAATTTCGCTCCATCCTGCAGAAGATCGGCACTGCAATGATCGGACAAACGCCGCACATCGTGCCAGCCGATCGAAAACTCTATTCGCTCCGCGACGTCACCGGCACCGTCGAATGTATTCCACTGATCTGCGCGAGCATCATGAGCAAAAAACTCGCCGAGGGCATCGACTCGCTCGTATTGGATATTAAATTCGGCCGGGGTGCGTTCATGAAAACCAAGGATCAGGCGCTTGAGCTCGCGCATGCGATGGTCGCCATTGGCAGGGTGGCCAAAAAGCCCGTGCGGGCCTTGCTGACGGGAATGAATCAGCCCCTCGGTCGCGCCGTCGGCCACACGACCGAAGTCATCGAGTCCATCGAATGCCTCAAAGGCCGGGGGCCGGCAGATTTGATGGAAGTCACCTTTACCCTCACCGCTCACATGCTGATCCTCGGCGGAGTGGCAAGGGATGTGACCGAAGCCCGTGAAAAAATGGAAGCAGCGATCGCTAACGGTTCGGCCTTGGAAAAATTCCGTCAGCTGTGCACCGCGCAGGAAGGCGATGCCCGCATCATCGATGACTACAGCCTTCTGCCCCACGCGGGAAAACTGCTCGAAGTCAAAGCGCCAGCTGGCACATCGGGTTTCGTCAGCGAAGTCGACGCCCTCAAGTGCGGCCACGCCATCATGGCGCTCGGTGGGGGTCGCGCGGCAATGACCGACAATGTCGACCACGCGGTCGGCATCTCCAATTTAATCAAGATTGGTGCGCCCGTCACCGCCGGCCAGCGGTTGTGTACGTTGCACATTAACGACAACGCCACCATCCCCCGCGCGGAAGCCCTGATCGGCGCGGCCATCCAGTTCTCGCCGATCGCGCCCAAGCCGGAGCCGCTGATTCACGATCTGGTTCAATAGTTCACGGTGCCTGCAGGCCGAGGTCGCTTACGATCGCCCATCCCGTGACCGGATCGATCAATGCGACCTGATAGTTTCCAACCCGTTTAGTCGTCGCGTCGAGAGGAATATCAAGCCGCTGGCCACGACCGTCGAGCCAATGATCGTCTCGCGTCCACGATGCGGGGATGGCCGCGCCTGAAAGCAGTTTCCAATCAAATGGTGCGCCCGTGTCGCCCGCGCCGGCATCCGCCGACCGGGTCGGGGTGCGCTCGATTCCACACCAATACCAGGCATTTGATTTCGCCGTCGTTTTGAGGGCAACTGCGCCGTGGCCATCAACGCTGGCCACCGCGATCACCCGGCCATCTGCATCACTCAAGGTGTAAGTGGTATTCAGAGGAGGAACACCGTCACTCCACATCAATTCGGCGCGTTGACCGGACACGCTCGATCCAGTCGGCTCCGCCCCGGACTCATCGCGCCAGTGCGGAGGATTTGGTTGAGTGGGAATCGCGGTGAATTCAATGACGAGGCCGCCGCTCATCCGCGGTTGCCGAAACGCTTTGGGCAATCGCGTCGCCTCCTCCCGTCGCAGATTTTCCCGCAACGTGTCCATCGCTTCTTCTTCCGCTGCAGTGACCGGGCGCGTGGGAACGATCACATCACGCAGCATCCGTTGTTTCCAGGCCGAGGCATGAATTTTTTCGATCTGCACCAATGGAACCTCATCCTTCGGGGCAAACGTCACGGCGGGTGCGGCGGCAGAAATTGTCGCCGATAAGTTCGGCGACGGTTTCGTCTCCGCAGGTGAATCCGCTTCGTCTCCTTGCGGGGATTCATTCGAAGTGGATTTTTTTTTCGCTTCGGGCCGCTTGCGCGACGGCAGGTTACCAGCCGGACCCGACGATTGAGCCTCGATCGGTTGATCCGCATCCGCTTCGGTTGCGGAAGCGGGTGACTCATTCGCCGGCGCAGCAGCCACGGATTTTCCCGCCACCGTCGACGACGGTCGTTTGGCGGGCTTACTGGAAGATGCGGTCGGTGAAGGCGCCGGCGGACTTTCTGCAGCGGCTTGGTCGGGCGGCGGGCTGGAGTCCGCTTGCGTGGCCGCTTGATTTGCCGGGGGCGTTTTCTTCGAAGCCGGACTTTTGGCCGCACTTTTGTTGGCTCCTGCCTCGGGCGAGGGTGAGCCGTCCGACGTATCCCCAGCTGAACCTGGTCCAGCTGAATCTGCGGAAACGGCCGCGGCTCCGGCTGCCGTGGCGCCTTTCGCCGACTCCCTGGCTTTCTTGCCCTGACTTGGTTTCAACTGGCCGTTGGCTCCGGCACCCGCCCCGGGCGTCAGCGAATCCGACGCTCCCGCGTTAGCATTGCTGTCGGCAGCTTCTGCGTTCGCAGCTGCGCCAGAGGCCGTCGGACTCTTCGCGCCACCTCGCGGGGATGACTTTCCGCCTTTCGCGGCGGGGGTACTCGATGCCGCGGCATCAGCAGCAGCGTTAGTTCCCGCCGGAGCCTCGTCTTCATCCGGTGACTCGTCACTCGCCGCCGCAGATGCACCCGGCGTGCCGGCTTTTTTCTTGGCCGCCGCGCGCCGCGGGGATTTTGCCAGCTTATCTTTCGCAGCCTTAACGTCATCGCCCTCTGGAACCGCACCCGGTTCGTCTTCTGGAGTGCCCATTTTTTCTTCCGAACCACCCGACGATGAATTGAGCGGCTCACGGGTGGCATGGACCGGAGGCTCATCGGTGCGTGGAGCCGGTTTCCCGCCGGCCTTATCGGCGGCAAGTTTTTCTTCGGGATCCCGCTGACCGGGAACTGCAGAATCCTCCGGTGGTTGTGGCGCATGATCGGACGCCATGCCATCCGCCTCCGACGGAGTACGATCATGTCGCGGATGCAAAACCTTTGGCGGTGGAATCGAATTCGAAAGAGCAGAAAAGGCACCTTCCTGACCTACCTTGTGATCATCGCTGGCCGACGGCTGCGAGTTGTTCGCCGCCAGCTGCCCTTTGGCGGATTGCCAGCTCGACGATTGATTTTGCGCGACCACCGGTGCGTCAGAAGACCGCCTTGACCACCACCACGCGATAATTCCCGCGCCCAAAACAAGCAGCAATAAGATCACCGATGCCGACCGGCGTCGGAACCACGGAACGTCTTCCGTCATCGGAGCAATGCTGCCCGCCATCGACAGCGGTTCGTCCGAAATACTCCGTAATTCCAATCCGGTGATCGACTCGCGCTCGACCTCCACCGTCAAGCCGCCCGGAAAATCACTGCGATCCGCGACGCGGAGGTGATAGCTGCCGGGCGCAACATTGGGAAAATGAAACCCGCCGTCCTTGTCCGACTTCGCGCGGGCACCGCCGATGCCCTGCGTGTTTTCGAGTACAACGGTGACTCCCGCCAGATGCTCGATGCCCGCGAACACCATCCCGCTGATCTCGCCGTGTTGCGCGTCGGGAAAATACGGTTGAGCCGCGACGGCCGCACCCCAGCTATGTAGCATCAGCCCCGCGTCTGTGCGGCAGACAAATCCACTAAGGGCCGAATCGCGCTGGGCGAGCAGTTGATCGACCATCTCGCCCACGCTCGCGCGCACCTGGCCTTCCAGGGAAGACGCTTCGTCGTCATCGCGCCGTCCCATGCCACCAAAACCGCCGGAGAGGGACCGATTCGCCTCGGACAATCGGCGTTTCACTTCCGCGAGTTCCGTCGCGGTCACGGGTCGTTTTTCCCCGGCCTCGCGCCACGTCCAAGCCACCTTGCCGCTGTCGGCGCGCCGTTGCGGCGCGAGGAACACGTGCCGGAAATGCGATGAAAACAAATGCCAGAATTGGTGAATCGAACGGTTGCCGACCTTGAAGCTGACATTGGCACCGTCGCCAAAATCGATCTCGGCAATTGCGCGACGGGAGGCAGGTGAGGCGCTCATCGCAATTTCAGGGTGCGTCGGAGTCCCCTTTCGACTCCGACAAAAGGGTGGCGAGCCGCCAGCGATAAGTTTGCCCCGGCTCCAATCGGGAGGGAATTGCGCGACTCAACTCCGGCGCACCGGCGGTCGGGAGCATGGTTTGTTCAATCACGTAATCACCGCCGGCCACGTCGATCGTTTCCGAAGCCCGCGCCAGCACCCGGAGCTCCCGCACTGATTCGCCCGATACGCGGTGGACGGTCACACGCCATTCGTAGTCGGTCTGGTTGATCACGACCAAGTGTGCCGGCGGTGCAGGCGTTTTTACCGGTGCCAGGTCCGGCGCGGCACAACCCGCCAGGAGGAAAACAAACGCAAAAACCGGGCAAAGTCCGCGCAACGAAAACGCGATGGGGTGAAAAAGGGAGGTTTGCGCAAGGCGCATGGTATCCACAAACACATCGCATCAATGGTTGCCTCATGTGTCCAGTCCACACCCGGGCGACAGCGGCGCTTCAATCGCTAAAAATCGGCAAAGAAGTTTGAGGCGGCGGACGATTGGGACTTAATTGATGCCGTGACCATCGACGAGGCATTCGCAGTAGCACTAAGCCAGCAGCGCGCGGGGCAACTCTCCGAGGCCGAAGCGGGCTATCGAAAAATTCTGGCTGAAACCCAGGACCAGCCGGAGGTTTTCTATAATCTCGGCTTGGTCCTCCGCAGCAGTGGTCGGCTCGACGAAGCGGTGGAGGCATATGAACGTGCGCTCGAATTGCGCCCGCGTTTTCCGGAGGCGATCAACAACCTCGGCGTCGTCTTTGAACGCTTGGGACGGCTCGACGAGGCGGAAGACGTGTTCCGGCATGCGCTTCTGCTCGAACCAAATTCCGCCGATGCTTTGAGCAATCTCGGTGGCGCACTCAAGGATCTCGGCCGATTGGATGAATCCATCCAGTGCCTGACCCGGGCGCGTGATCTCGCACCGGACAACGCGCGGATTCACAGCAATCTCATTTTCACGCTGCACTACAGCCCGGCGTTCGATGCCGCCGCCCTCTGTCGTGCTGCAGCGGAATGGGGCGAACAACACGAATCGCGCTCGGAACCAAGCCATCGGCGTTTTCCAAACGATGCCAACCCCGCCCGGCGGCTTCGAATCGGTTATCTCTCGGGCTATTTCCGCGACCATTGCCAGGCGTTGTTCACGATTCCGTTGTTTTCCCATCACAACCATCACCAGTTTGAAATTTTCGGCTATTCCGATGTCGTCACGCCCGACGCGATCACGGCACGCTTGCGGGGATGCAGCGACGTCTGGCGAGAGTCCAAAGGGCTGAGCGACTCGCAGGTCGCCGCCATGATCAGACAGGACAATATCGACGTCCTCGTCGACCTGACCCTGCACATGGCGGATCACCGGCTCGGGGTGTTTGCAGATAAACCCGCGCCCGTTCAAGTCACGTGGCTGGGCTATCCCGGCACCACTGGCGTCAAGGCGATCGATTACCGCCTCACCGATCCACAGCTCGACCCGACCGGTACCGACTCATTCTACACGGAGCGATCGATCCGTCTGCCGGATGGTTTTTGGTGCTATGATCCGCTCACACCCGAGCCTTTGGTCAATCCGCTGCCCGCCGGAACGACCGGGCCCATCACTTTCGGATGCCTGAATAATTTCTGCAAAGTGACTGACGCCGTGCTCGATCTCTGGGCGCAAGTGTTGCGCTCGGTGCCCAACTCCAAACTGCTTCTGCTCGCTCCCCTCGGCTCGGCGCGAGCGCGGGTAAAAGCCCGACTCGGCTCGGTGGCCGATCGCGTGAAATTTGCGGCCTATCAACCACGATGCGACTATCTCGAACTCTATCATCAAATCGACGTCGGCCTCGATACGTTTCCGTACAACGGCCACACGACCTCCCTCGACGCGTTGTGGATGGGCGTACCGGTGATCAGCCGATCGGGCTCGACGGCCGTTTCGCGCGCGGGGCTGAGCTTGATGACTACTCTCGGATTGCCCGAATTCGTCGCAGGGACGAACGATCAATTCGTCCGGATCGCCACGAACCTGGCGAATGATCGAACGCGGCTCGGCAGCTTGCGTTCCGGACTCCGCGAGCGGATGCAACGATCACCGCTGATGGACGCCGGGCGCTTTGCCAAAAACATGGAAGCCGCCTACCGGTTAATGTGGCAAAACTGGTGCGAAAAATCTCACGACTGAGTTACAGGGGAGGCGCCGTCACGCCGGTACCGGCGGCTTTGCGGATTTTCCTGCTGTCAGTCACGCCGGGAATCGGCAGCGGCGGCGTTTCGACGCCCGCCACCTTGCGATTGCGGTAAATATCGTAGTCCGGAATCAGGCGGTCGTAGGTTTTGTCCATCAACGGCGAAGAAATAATGAAATCGGCCGAGGCGCGATCGCACGCGATGGGGATGTTCCAGACCACCGCCATGCGCAGCAACGCCTTGATATCGGGATCATGCGCCTGCTGTTCGAGCGGGTCCCAAAAGAAAATCAGGAAATCGATTTCGTTATCCACGATCTTCGCGCCGATCTGCTGATCGCCACCCAGCGGACCGCTTTGCAGCTTGTTGATGGGAAAACCGAGCTCCCGTTCCAATAGCACACCGGTGGTGCCGGTGGCGTAAATTTTGTGGTGTGCCAGCAAATCGCGGTTGAACTTGGACCACTCGACGAGCTCGACCTTCTTGTTGTCGTGCGCAACGAGGGCGATCTTTTTGTTCAAATCCATCGTGATTTTTTTATAGGCCATAAAATAGATTGGCTGCGGCGAAACCGGATGACCCGCCTTTGGCTGTTTGATGAACGATTCCATCCCGATTGTCACTCGGCGTTTATGGCCATTCAGCTGCTTGAAGCGATCATTGCCATGAAGGAAGGTGCCGCGCTTAAACTCCCGAACAGCCCGGCACGAACGCGGTCCAAAAAGAATGAATAAAAAACAGGACATCACCGAAAAGGATCCGACGAAGCAATCAAAGGATTTTAGCCAACAACCGGCCAAGGCCAAGGAGCTGGAGTTGATGGAAGACCACGCCGAAAAATCCACCGGCAAGGAACGAGTCGCCACCGACCGGAAAATCCGGGCCAAGGCGGGTCAAGCGAATCCCGCGCCGTAAACAGCTGAACTGAAAATCACAGTAAGTAGCGCGCTCGGCGCGCTACCTTGCGAGACGAGCTCGCAACCTACACTCGCAAAAACTGCCGACGCCGGGAGTCGAACTTAAAAATTTCGGCGATTGGTGAATTACATTTTGAATTTCGCGCATTCACGACAATTCGTGATGGAATGTCTCCGCAAGATTCCGCCTTACCCGTCGTCCCCGGTCGCGGTCCGAATCTAAATCCACCCAACCGTTTCGATCGGATTCACGTCGAACCCGACGGTGAGTGGCTCGACGCCGAGTTTGCCGAGACCGGTTCCATTCCTCATCCACGGACCCAGTTTTTCGACGATAGCACCGAGTCGATTCTTGTCCATCATAACAGCCCCGATCTCGGCGCGGGCTGGGGTTTGAATCCTTATCGCGGCTGCGAACACGGCTGCGCTTATTGCTACGCCCGGCCATACCACGACTACCTCGGCTGGAGCGGTGGCATGGAATTTGAAACCAAAATCATGGTGAAACGCCGTGCGCCGGAACTGCTCCGATCCGAACTTTCGTCGCCAAAGTGGAAGCCGCAACCCATCGGAATGAGCGGCGTGACCGATTGTTATCAGCCAGCCGAACGACGCTTCCGGCTCACGCGAACGTGTCTCGAAGTTTTGGCCGAATTTCGCCAGCCGGTCGGCATTATCACCAAGAATTTTCTCGTGACCCGCGATCTCGACTTACTGGAGAATCTTGCGCGACACGACTGTGCGCACGTGACCATCACAATCACGACTCTCGATGCGGAACTTGCGGGTAAACTCGAACCGCGCGCGGCGCGTCCGGAGCATCGCTTGCGCGCCATCCGCCTGCTCTCGGACGCGGGCGTACCCGTGGGTGTCAACGTCGCGCCCGTCATTCCGGGACTAACCGATCATGAACTGGCGGGCATTCTCGAAGCCGCCGCGAAGGCGGGAGCCACTTCGGCAAACTATGTTGTGCTGCGCCTCCCCCATTCCGTGAAGGACGTTTTTCTGCAATGGCTCGACACGCATGAGCCCGGCAAGAAAGACCGCGTACTCTCGCGGATTCGCGATTTACGCGGCGGGAAATTATATGATGCCACGTTCGGTGCGCGGATGCGGGGCGAAGGTATTTTCGCCGAACAGATCGCCCGGATGTTCTCCGTCGCCGCGCGACGCTCGGGTTTGAATCGCGGCGACCGCTCCTTGTCGACCGCACATTTTCGCCGGCCAGGCGGGATGCAAATGGATTTGTTTTAACCGCCGCCGAACAGATATTCCAAACCCGCCCGAAAGGCATCCGGCAGGACGTTGAAATGAGTACGATGGGCAAAAATGCGTGTCGTCACATCGAGGCCGGAAAATGGTTTGGCCGTTAACTGCAGCTCCAGCAGCGCCAGGTCGCCGGTCATGGACGCTGAATCTTTTTCGCCCACACTCAGAAAAAGTCGGGCCGGCAACGCGGGGCTTTTCGCGTGCCGCTGGGCGGCGATTTGGAGAATGCTGCGATCGTCCCACCAGATCGACGGTGCGCTCGCCAGATAGTGCGTGAAAAACAACGGTTGCTGCCAGAGCGCATAAAGGACAAACAGCGAACCGAGGGAATGACCGGCAATGCCACGGTGCTTTTCATCCAGCGGATACCGTTTCGTGAGATCGATCCACAGCGTCTTCGTGACGAACTCCAGAAAAACCGCCGCACCGCCGCTCGTGGGTTCGTCGCTGTGTGCTGTCTGTGTGTAGTCCCGGCCGCGTTTGTTCGCCGGTTTGGAATAACTCGCGCCATACCCTACACCAACAAGCAGGATCGGCGGAACTGTGCCCGCTTCACTCGCCTTTCGATAGGCATCCACCGCCGCCGCAAACTGGTCGTCGCCATCCATGAAAAGGATCACCGGCCACGGACCGTGAGTTCCCTTGGGCTCTTCCACGTAGATGGAGTATTCCGTGCCGGTCTCAGGCGAAAGAATTTTAAAAGCAGGTTTCACCAAGGGAAAATTTCACAGGGATGACTACGCCTCGACTACTTCCACGCTTTCCAACTCCCCGTCCGCAATCTCCACTGAAACCGTCATCGGCCGGCAGCATACCTCGCAATCGACAATAAATTCCGCGCTCCCTTCGCTCAGATCCAACGCGAGCGAAAACGTTTCCCCGCAATGCGGACATTCAATGGAAATGGAGTCGGTCATCGTGATCCGAGCAACGTGTACCTTCATCCCCGTTCGTCAAATTCCAACGACGGAAACAAAACACCAAGGCAGGGCGTTTTTTCCTTAAAGCGCCGCTCAGGATTCGCGACTGTTTTCACCGCGCGCGAAAATCCCGGGACTGCGGTTTAGGGATAAACCGCCCTACGCTTGAGCGGACAAAATGTTCGAACTGATACTTTACGCGGAAAGCACGGCAAAGCTTGGCTTGCATTCGCTTTCCAGACCAACTCGCCACGTTGGGGGACCCGCGACTTTCCCTCTTCTCATGCCTACCCCTTCGACCACTCCCGCGACGTCCACCGGCGTCTATCGTGCCGGCACGCTCACCTACACCACCAGCGGCTTGCGGATGGTCTTCGCGTGGCTGTTGATGGGCGAGGTCGTGTTTACCTTGATCGACATGCTCGAACCCAAGGTGCTGCCGGTGCTGCTCAAGTTGCACGGCGCCTCGGACAAGGAGATCGGTGTCATTGTGGGCTCGTTCAATGCGCTCCTGCAGCTCATCATCATGGCACCGCTCGGTTATTATTCCGATCGTCTCCGCACGCGTTGGGGGCGGAGAATACCCGTGCTGTTTTGGACGACGCCGTTCGTCGCCTTTTTTCTCGCGATCACGCCATTCGCTCCAGAGTTTACCACTTGGCTGCTCTCCTTGGCCGGACCAGGCGCGTGGCTGCGCTCGCTGTCTGTCGCGCCAGTGATTCTGGTGTTCGGTGCGTTCGTGCTTCTGTATCGCACGGCCCAGACCGTGACCAACACCATGTTCTTCGGTCTGCTCCGCGATGTGGTGCCCGACACCCACATGGGCCGATTCCTCGCGCTCTTCCGCGTCTTTGGCGCGGCGGGCACCTTCATCATCACCTACTGGTTTCTCGGCCGCATTGAGACCCAAAGCCGGGAAATCTTTATCGGCGTCGCGTTGCTCAACTTGGTGGGATTTTTCGCGATCTGCTGGTTTGTGCGCGAGGGACAATACCCGCCAGCGGAAGCTACCGCCGGCGAAACTCGTGAGGCCTCGTTTGGCCGGGCAGTGAAAATCTTCATCGCCGAATCCTTCCGGCACCCGGTGTATCTCTGGGTTTATTTCATCCGCATTTGCCTGTACGGCGCGCTGCTCGGTCTGTCGGGATTCATCATATTTTTTCCGCAGTATGAACTCGGCATGGATCTCGGCGAAGTCGGTCGAATGCTTTCCTGGCCGGCGTTGGTGTGGGTGTTCATCGCTTATCCCATCGGCCGCGTCGTTGATGCGCGGGGTGCGACCTCCGTCCTCGGCACCGGGCTGGTCGTGATCACAATCGGCTATCTGCTTTCGTTCTTTTTCGTCATCGGCCCGAGAACCTTTCTCGTTTCGTCGCTCGTGACCGGCGTGGCTTTCTGGGTCGTGATGATGACCGGGCTAAAGCTCACGCAGGAAATTTTTCACCCACAACGTTACAGCCAGCTCGCCGGCGCCAACACGATCGTACAGTCCATCATTATTGGCGTAATCATCAGCCCGGGCTGCGGGTGGATTCTGGACGCATTGAAAGGCTGGCACCACACGTTGTCGTTTCCGCTGGTGGGAGATATCGTCCTCGGCCCTTATCGCTGCGTGAATCTCATGCTCGCCCTGCTGTACGGTCTGGCATGGTTCGGCTTGAAACAACTCCGTCACCACTATCGGGCGCTCGGCGGCCCCAATCACTATGCCGCGCCGCTTTGAGGCGGCGGCATCTAATGCCACGCCATCAAGTTCGACAAATAAGCGGTCAGTTCCGCAGCGTTGAGCTTCGATTGCGCGCGATTGGGATGGTAGTCCGCACCGTAGCCGACGCTGCCGATCGGACTGAGGGCCAGAAAGTGAATCCGCTCTGAGGCCCTCGCGTGCAGCTGCCCGACCACGCGGTCCAAGGCGGCTCGCAATGCTTTGCTGGTGTCCATCGGGCCTTGCAGGATCACGAGCTGCGCGTGGGGATACTTTTGCAGGAGCATCGTGCCAAATTCGACGTAGCTCGCGACGAGCTTGTCCACGTTCACGCCGGTGGTGCTGAAATCGTTCGTGCCTAGATTCACGCAAACGACGTCCGGAGTGTAGCGGCTGAAATCCCAGTCGGGCTTCGCCTGCAGATAAAAAGTGTGGGTATAAATCTGCGGCATCGCGTCCGGGCTGCCGTCGCGAGGGCCATCGTAATTGCGCAAAATGCCGATGCCCGAACGGGCGACCACCAGCGTGTCTGCGTCGAGTTGTCTCGCGGCCAGCGCCGAATAGCCAAAGCAATAGTTCTCCGTCGCCGGGACAAAATGCAATTTAGGATCATCAACCTCAACGCCGTAACCACAGGTGATCGAGTCGCCAATGAACTCGATTCGGCGATCAGGGACATCGCCCCATGGCAGGGCTTTCGCCCCGCGATCCAAAACGAATCCCCGAAAACCAGTCAGGCCCAGAAAACATTCCGTGATCCGGACGACCTCCACCGTGTGCTCCCCTTCCTTCAATCCCTGCGCCAGCGGATAAAAGCCATCGCGAGCGTTGAGCTGAAATTTCTTCCCGGGTTGTCCGTCGATCCAAGCCATCGCGTAGTTTTCGCCTTTTTCGTCGTCCATCAGCATTCCCACCGAAGTGCCGGTAAACCGCAGGCGCTGCCGCGCTCCGCTG
The DNA here is from genome assembly GCA_036499685.1 of Lacunisphaera sp. Classification (GTDB taxonomy): domain Bacteria; phylum Verrucomicrobiota; class Verrucomicrobiia; order Opitutales; family Opitutaceae; genus Lacunisphaera. The sequence continues at coordinate 18,209 of DASYDH010000062.1, forward strand.
TAGCCAAATGTCACTTTTGCCGTGCCGATTCCTTCCGAGCGCCCGCTGTAGCGGATCGCCGGATTATCCGCGCCGATCGTGAGAGAGTCATTCGTCTTGGCCTTGGGCTGGGCCGAAACGCAAACGGCGAGCAGCAAACTCGCGAAGAGCGTGGTGATCTTCAAACCGGACAAGGGGAAATCATTCTTTCGCATAATAACGATGGGGCCGCAGCCATTGAGGTGAGCGCCCTTTTTGCCGCGCGGCCTTCGCCAAGTCCACCGGAATGTACGCGACTGCCAGTAACAGCGCCCATCAAACATCCGCCACGCCGTCACAATCCCGTGAACGGACGTCGGTGACGTCTTCCAGTACCGCCGATGGGCGCGCGTCTGGTCCGAGCAATCGCAGAGTGATGCCATTCAACTGCACCCGGGCTGCATGACGAACATAGATTCCCCATGCCGGCAGCGGACCGAAAAGCACCGGCTCAGGATAATCTGCAGGCATCTCCGGCACCATGCGCGTCGCGTCGACCGCAGTGCCACCACCGCAGCTGTGCAATTGGATGTTGGTGAGACGGACGTCGGTCACAGGATGTCCGGGTAAACCGGCGATGAAAATCCCGTGATCGGACGCGACATCGTAAGCGACAACGTTGCTGATCGAAATACGGCGGCCCGACCCGGGCACGGTTGCGCCCGGCGCACGCAAACGCGCGGCGAGACGGATGAAAATCGGTGCGTTCATCACGTGGCGCATCACCACATTCGAAATCACGATGTCCTCCATGTCCGCGCCGTCGACCTGTTCGAGCGCCAGGCCGCGACAAAAATCGAAGACGCAATTCGTGATCGCGATGTTGCGAAATCCGCCGCTGGCTTCGGTGCCGATTTTGATCCGGCCGATCGGACCGCCACGATGACGAATGACCCGCGAGCGCGTGCCATCGTAGAGCGTGCCTTCTTCGAATCCACTCACGAAACAATTGCTGATGGTCACGTTTTCGACCGGGCGAAGTCCGCCGAAGCCACACGAGGATTTGACGCAGATACCGTCATCCCATGGCGAGTTGACCGAACAATTTGAAATCCGGACATTGGAGCAGGCATCGATGTCAATGCCGTCGCGGTTGGTGTCCACAAAAACGCTGTCGATCACGACATTGTCGCACGCCGAGGCGAGAATGCCGAAATGCCCGCCATGCAAGATGGTGAGATCGCGCACGAGCACCTGGCGGCAGCTGCGGAGGGCAATGGTCTTGTTGCCCACGCCTGCGGGCAGCGTATCGAGTGGATGCGGATAACCGAACGACCCGGCGGGTGGCACATCTTTCAACGGCTCGATGACGCCATCGGCCTCGAGGACATCCGGCAAATGACCGGGCGGCTGCAGCGCGACTGCACCGACCGGCAACGCGATGCGGCCATTGCCGCGACTGAGCCCGCGACCGTAAATGCGACCGGGACCGCGGATCGTCACGCCCTCAAGATTTTCACCCCAGATGAGACTGTTGCGAAAACGCGAGTGGCCGAAATCCTGATACAGGTTGGGCGGCCCCGGCTCAGGCGCGTCGTAACCGGGCGCGTTTTTGCCGTCGATGCCGACGGCCTCATCTGCCGGCGGCGGATCGGCCGCGATCAACGTGGCGCCGGCCCGAAGCTCGAGCGTGATCCAACTTTGCAACCGGATCGAATGACTCAGGTAATCCCCCGCCGGGAACACCACCGTCCCGCCGCCCGCAAAATGAGCGGCGGCCACGGCGCGATTGATGGCGTCGGTATCGAGCATGAGCCCGTCACCAAGCGCACCGAAGCGGCGCACATCGAATTCAGCCGGAGCGGTGGCCCGCCCCGGTGTTAGAGACCCCGGAGTGATGTTCACGACAAAGCGTGGAAGTTCGGTCTAAGATCAGAAGTTGACCGTCGTCGTGAAGCGGATGTTGCGCCCTGTCGCCGTCGTCAGACCGGAGCCCCACGAACGCCCACCTGCCACGGAGATGTAGTCCTTCTGGTCGCCGATATTGTCGATGACCAGGCGGAAGGAATAGCGGTCATTCATTTTGTAGGAAGCGCCAATTGTATTCACGTATTCTGGCTTCAGGTAGAAGCTCACTTGCTCGACGACACCGAGCTGCGTGTATCCAGTCGAAGGCACATCGCCCGCCCGCTTGCCGCTGTAATTAACGCCGGCATAGAGCGAGAGTCCCTTCAGTTCGCTGTCCTTGAAACGATAGTTGAGCAGCATGCTCGCATTGTTGTCCGCCACGCCGCGCACCATGCGACCGAGGGAATCGCGCATGTTGAGGTGCGAATAAGTGGCGATCACCGACAGGTCGCTGGTGAGACTACCGGTGGCTTCAAGCTCGTAGCCATTGTTGCTCAAGTCGGAGACGAGCGTCTGCGGCACCGTCGGGTCGTTCTGATAAGCGGGATTCGGCACCGTGACGTTGGTCTGGGCGATTTTGAAATAAGCGCCATTGAGCGAGAGACGCTTGTCGAAAAACTCCGTCTTGAACCCATATTCCGATTGCACGCCGGCGCGCCAGAGCGGCGCGTTGTTGGCAATCACAGGAGAGGCGTTTTTGGAATGGCTGTAATAAATCGACACATTATCTTTCACCTTCCACAGCGCGCTGTAGTTGGTCAAATTCCGGGAGTCATCCAGAATGGAGGGAGCCGCACCCGTGAGAACATTCCATGCGGCAGTCTTGGTGGAATAACGCAGGAAACCGCCGGTCACATAGAGATGGTTGTCAAAGAAACCCAGCCGCTCGTTAACGTAGAGCTGTGTGTTGGTGTAGGAAGAGCCGTTATCCTGCGAGAGAGTGGGCGGGTAGGTCGGATAGGCGGCCACGAACGGCTTGCTCAGATCGACCGATGGCAACGGACCCGGATCCTTCACGCGACTGTCGGCGGTTTGCCGGCTGTAGCCAAGGCCTGCGACCGTCTGGGAATCGACTGCGCCGAATTTATATTGAAACAGTCCGTCCGTTTGGAAATTGGCGGTCTTCAAACGCGTCCATTGGATCTGCCCGCGATGGCCGACGGCGGCCGGATTGAAGTAGGGCGAGTTGGTTGCGACGTAAGGATTGGTGCTGGCGTTGTAGGGCAGAGCGGTGTTCGCGAGCGCCCACGTGCTATCCTGGGTCAGCTGGCCGGTCATGGGATTGTAACGGTTGCCCAGTCCCGGAAGTCCATTGACGAAATCCTGATCAGAATCTGTGAAGTAATACCGGCCGTTAGCCGCGACACGCAAACTGATGTGCTCGTTGAAAGTCGTGGTATAGGTGGCGAAGAGATCCGCGGTATGCGTGCTGTTGTGGCTCCATGGCTGGGTCCCATTGAGTGAATTGTAACCGAAACCCGGTGCGAGTTGCGGATCTTCGGTGCTCGCGGTGGTGTTCGGATCAAGAATCAGCGCCGGCTCGCGGAAGATCCACATATCGGCGGCCACCAGCTTGACGGTCAGCAGACTTTTGTCGGAAATGCGCCACGTGATCATCGGCGCGAAAGCCCGGTGTTTGGTGGTCGCATCAGCGGACCAATATTGACGCGTATCCTGAAGCGAAGCGATCAAGCGATACGCGAAATTTTTGCTGTCGCCCAATGGGCCGCCCATATCGAGGGTGATTTTCTGGGCATCGAACAGGCCGATCATGGCCGTAAGCGAGCGTTGCGTTTGGAAAGTCGGGGACTTCGTGATGATGTTTAGCGAGCCACCGGGCGCTCCAGCGGGAGAGAGAATGGCATTGGGCCCCTTGGTCACCTCGATGCGGTCGATGATCGATTCATCAACGTTGTCCGCGTCGGCCGACTGAAGAAAATTATCCACGGTGCGGGCACCGCCTTGCGTTTCAAAGCCGCGGATGATCATGCGATCCTGAAACTGAATGCCGCGGCCTTCCTGCACGCCAGCGACGTAGCGCGCGGCATCAAAGACGCGCGTCGGGGCGAGATCATCCATCATGTCCCGGGTGATCACGGAAATGGAACTCGGGGTGTCGATCAACGGCGCGCGCACGCGCACCGCAGAGATTGCATCGGCCGCATGATAGCGATCAGCGGAGTCCGCGGAGACGCTGAACGGAGAAAGAACCACCACGTCGTCTTTCGCCGGCGCAGCCGCAGGAGCGGGAGCGGGAGCGGGACTTTGCGCCGCGAGCGGAAGCGAGGAAGCGAGCAAAAGCGAAAAAAGAGCCAGCAGGGCGGACTCGGAACGGCGGGGCACGGACCGCGCGAAGGTCGGAGGATTCATGGGATGGGGTTGTTGGTTGACCGAGGGGTGACCCGCGACGGGGAATCGGGCGGGCCTTTCGGTCGGAGCTAGGGAACGTCGGACGACAAACCCATTGCCACGCTCCGCCGGACCGGCCAAGCCCGCCGGTACTTTCCACGTAAAATGAATTGCCGTTTTCCCGGCGATGCGCGCAACTTTCACCATGGCCGCATCGAAATCCCCACCGACCCCGCCAACCTTGCGCGAAATCGCCCGCCGCGCTGGAGTCAGCCACACCACAGTCTCGCTGAGTCTGCGCAATCACCCGTCAATTCCCGAAGCCACGCGCGAACGCCTGCGCACTCTCGCCGACCGGCTCGGTTATCGTTCCAACGTACTCGTATCGGCGCTCATGAGCCGGGTCCGTTTGAAACAGCACAAATCCGCGCCGGAAGTAGTGGGATTTCTCACGGGCGGACCGACCGCCGATGACTGGAAAAATCATTCGGCCAGCGTAGGCTTTTACGACGGCGCCCGCCAGCGCGCCCAGCAGCTCGGCATGCGCGTCGAACCCTTCTGGCTCGGGGCGGGCGGTGCATCCTCCGCCGCGACCTGCCGCATGCTCCATGCGCGGGCAATTCATGGCAACCTCATCACCCCCTTCCCCAACCCGGTCTATGCCCATGAACTCGACTGGGCGCACATGATCTGCGTCGGCCTGGGTTATGTCTTCAACGACCACCATCTGCATCGCGCCACCCATAATCATTTTCGCGGCGCCTTCCTCGCCTACGAAAAGTTGACCCAACTCGGTTACCGGAGAATTGGCCTGTTGCTCGACCGGGCTGAAAACAGCCGGGTGAATTACGGTTGGCTCGGCGGTTATCTGGCGGCCCAAAACACTTCCGGCGAGACCCGGATTGAGCCACTCCTCATCACGGCCGGCGATGAACAAAACAAAATAAAAGCCTGGATGAAAAAAGTGCGACCGGATGCAGTGATCGGATTTGGACCCGGGCAGTTTCTTTCCCTGACGCAACTCGGTTATGAGATTCCCCGCGACGTGGCCTATGTTGCCTTGGACGTCGAACAGACCCGGCTCGCGCACGTCGAGAAAGTTGCGGGAATCAACCAGAACCTGACGCTGATTGGAGCCACGGCGGTGGATATTCTCGCGAGCCAGCTCTACCACAACGAACTCGGCCTCCCGCAACGTCCGGTCTTCAGCATGATCGAAGGCTACTGGGCTGCAGGACGAACCGCACCACCACTACCGGCCGGCAAACGTTGAGGCTGAAGAGAGCCCCGCCGGAGCCTATCGACAGTTGACTAAAAATGGTGCCCGGCGCGGACTCGAACCGCGATGCTGTTAGGCACAGGCTTCTGGGGCCGAAAGTCCACGTCATAAGCAATTGCTGAGAGGAGAGGAGCGGCGCCATGTGGCTCTAAGCGGCACACGGTAGGCCAGTTTACTGGCGACAAAAAATCAGCTCAAGTTCCCTGAACGGTCTTGGAATTTTCAATGATCCACAAAACGTAATTCGCACCCATCAGATGGGAATATGCTTCGTTCGGATCAATCGGCATTGAAACTTGGTGCCCGTGGAGATTACGGACCAAGCCAAACCATCCTCGAATCAAAAGGAATGCATTCTCCTGGGCGTTTTCAGCGTACGCGAGCGGGGGAACAAGCACAGCCGGGTTCTTGAACACATGGACGGCAAGCTTTGAGCCGACCATTCCTTTACCCGGAGCTCCAACTTTTGTCCTGGCCGGCCGTAAAGAGCACTCTTTCCATTTGGAGTAGTGAGGCGAATCTGGCGGTTCACCTGGCACACTAGCCGATACGAACTGCGCAAAACGAGCTTCGTGGGAACCGGACAAAGTGTCAGCGACTACCGGCGCAGAGTGATCGTGATAGTCGCATCGGTTGATAGGACCGCAGACTGAACTCTTCGTCTGCGGTGACAAACCACAAACAGTTTAAATGAAACCGCGCCGGGAAATATTGTACCGCAGCGGTATCAAATGACAGATTCGATCAGCGGAGCCCGCGCCTCAAAAATGTGAAAAGGCAGAATGGCGTGACCAGCAACAGCGCAGTGCCGCCCGTATCGGGCACGCTTTCTGGGTTATCGGGAGTCATGTCTGGACCAACTCCCCAAATGTGAAGACCCATGTCCAGGTCGAAACATCATCTCCCACCGGTCGATGCAATGTGAGAGCAGACCGAACCTTCCATGGTACGATTCCCGCAGCCTCGTTCAGTCCGAATTCATTTGTCGTTGTGTCGTAGGTAGTGATGTCGCCGGTTCCGGGTGTGAACTCAGGATCACTATACCCCATTAGCACGATCGATTTTGACCAGCTGCCATCGGCTTCCTGTTCAGTAAATGCTGGGTTGAAGTAAAGTGCTCCACCGCCCAGCGACCAAATCTGTTGCACCGGGTCATTCAAGTTCACTGAAAATGTGTTTCCGGCTTGGTACGTCCACAATCCCGAGTCGGAAGTAATATCGGGCGTCAATCCAAAATCCGTGACAGAGGAGCCTTGCCGCGGCACACCGAGTCCTCCCGTGATAGTGAAATCGACCGCCGTTGCCGTGTCCACATTCCAAGTGATTTCGACACCGCGCACAAAGGGCACAGCGAATAGTATGATGCCAAAGAAGAGGGGTTTCATCGACAGAAACCCAGCAAGAACGAGGCCGTGTGGCAAAAATTCAGCAACGCATTTGTATTACTATTTTAAGTAATGAGATGTGAATCTGATAAAGATACTCTTCTAGCGATAGCGGACGACCAATATGTAAATAATTCCGACGGTATCAAGGCAATCTATACAATTGATCATGGCATCGAATACAGAGTCACCTTTAACTTGGTGAAGCTTTGGTACGACGTCCACGTCGTCCCGGGAGAAGGCGCATCGTATGAGAGAAATGTACCTCCTCTAGCAATAGTGGCCCACACTCCGTATTGGTGAAGTCACCCGGAGCAGAGGGAGCAGAAACGACGATCCAATATTGAGTGCCGCTGGTGAGTGTTGCTGACAATCCCGTGAATGTCACATCCGCCTCGGCCTCGCTCAAAGTTACGGCGTTGACTGCACCACTCGCAGTGCCAATCAACGTTTCACACTGAGGCTCATGTGTGAATTCGCGAACAAACTGGCGACAGCTCGGAAATTTTGCCCCCAATTTTCGCTGAACGAGGGCTTCTTAAAATTATGTGTCTGTTTCTCTATTAGTAAAATGGTGCCCGGGCGCGGACTCGAACCGCGATGCTGTTAGGCACAGGCTTCTGAGACCGGAAGGAGTGACAGGTAATCAACAACTTATTGTGCATGTAGCTGTTTTGTAGCGGTTTAAGCTTTACTCGTAGCGTGCTATAGCTATGTATCTTTTTTATGGATACACCTATCCCCTGCCGTCGAAAACGAAGCACCAAACCCGTCCTCAAACCCTATAACGGAGACCCATACAAGTGGTGCGTCTACTATGTGGGCGTTGATGGTAAACGCATCCGCTCGTTCTTCCGCCAAAAGAAGGAAGCGACCACCTTTTTAGACGATAAAGCCGTTGAGTCAGAAAACCTTGGGACCGCCGTGGCGTCTGGCTTAGACGATAATGTTAAGCGTGAAGCGTTCGATGCCATGACGCTGCTGCGACCATTCGGTAAATCGATCCTCGATGCCGCCCAATTTTATCACCTTCACTTGGAAGCCACGGCCAAAAGCGAGACCCTAACCCAAGCCTATGAGGATTTTCTGTTGGCCATGGGCAAAAGTGGAAAGGCAAAGCTGTATCTGGACGAACTCCGGGTGCGCCTGCTCGCCTTCATTGGGGACAAGGGAGACCGTATGTGCGCGTCAGTATCGGTCCGGGAAATAGCCCAATGGCTGAACGGGTTGAAGGTGTCCAACGTCACCCGGAACAATTACCGCCGTGTCGTCTGCACCTTTTTCTCGTGGTGTGTAAAAATGGGCTATTGCCCGGAGAACCCCGTCGCCAAGATCGACAAGTCAAAGGATGAGCCGAACAAGATCGAAATTTATACCCCTCGGGAGATGGGTGTGATCTTGAGGGCCGCCAGCGGATGGCGTCCCACAATCGACTGTCCACGCAAACGGGGCGTTCTGAACAACGAAACGCGGGACATTTTAGCGAACATGGTTATCTGTGGGTTCGCCGGGATTCGCCAAGCAGAGTTTGAGCGTTTGTCATGGGAACAGATAAAAATGGACCGCAACGGTATCGACCTCAGCGCAGCCATCACCAAAACCGCTGCCCGGCGCATCGTGAGAATCCAGCCAGTGTTAAAGCTCTGGCTTGAAAAGTTGGGTATCGTTGGCACTGGCAAGATTTGCCTCCCTGATCACGGCAAACGGCTTCATGCGTTTCGGGAGTACCTGCTTTCAGGCCATAAAATCGCTTGGAAGCACAATGCGCTGCGCCACTCCTTCGCCAGTTATCTGATGGAAAAGGTGCAAAATCCCGGTGAGGTATCGCTCCAGCTTGGCCATTCCAACACCGCTATAGTCTTTGCTCATTACCGGGAGCTGGTCACAACTGAGGACATGGAAGCTTATTGGGCTTTAACCCCGGACATGGTCCAACACGGTGCACCGGTGATCGACTTTGCCGGTGAAAAGGCGGTGGCGTCGTGAAACCGAAAAAAGCCGAAGAACAGAAAGCGTCAGAGCTTCTTAACCTATCGAGTTTGCTCCATGACTCTATTGATGACGTGTTGGAAATAGTCGAACGCATCGCCAAAACCGTGGCCTGCGGTGGCCGACTATGAAGGCCCTGACGACCTCAACGATGCAGAAACGCGTCGGATGAACCTCAAGGATCAGATCTCACAGGTAAAAACGCTCATTGATTCTGGTGACGCGAAAAAATTGGCGGCTCAGTGCTTTCATCTAGGGGCGATGGTGAGCTCAGTCACCAGCTTCCCCGGCAAGCAGCCCGACAAGAAAATGATGGCTGCTTTCAACCAAATTATCGATGAAGCAAAATGCAACGGCAAGACCCTGAGCGACGGAGAGCTGCGGCAGAAAATGGCGATAGCGGGATATAAATGGAACTCCCAAAAGTCATTTGAGAACATCCGTCGCACACATTTCCCGAGAGATTAACCGGGAGCACCCGCATCGATTTACTGACACGTTTCTGTTGAGA
>DASYDH010000063.1:0-21445 GCA_036499685.1 Lacunisphaera sp.
CCATTACCGTCTGCGCATAATCGTAGGTTTTGTATCGTGCCATAATACGTCACCCTTCCGGGCTACACTATTATACCCGATCCAAACTCCCTCACCTAGCCCGAACTCACCTCAGCCGAGCTTTTCCGACAGTCTCAACGCCATCAGTCAGCCACGCGCGAAGCGCGTTGTGCTGTGATGATCTGGTTCGCCTCTGCCTTCTTCTTCCACGGGCCCTTGCGGAAACTGATAGCCTCAACTTTCCGACTCTCACCATGAAGAAAGGCTACCTCGTAATACTCCTCATCCACTTTGGTCTCGAGAATCGCGTATGTCGGGTGAATGCCGTAATCGACCGGAGTAAACCCGGTGATCTTCTTCACTTCTTCCAGCGTCGCGCCGACTTGAATCTTTTGGATCAAGGCGAAATCGATGACCGGCACCATAACTGAGTCATAGGCTTCGTACTCACGGGTCGGCAGATGCCACTTCTCACGCTTCAGGTCAGCGGAGCAGACCGTAGCGCAGACCACGAGAAACACTGCAATCGAAGTGAGCGGCTTGATCATTTGGCGAACGATTGAACTCAGACACGACTGGGAGCGGAGCTCCCGGTCGTTGTCTGTGGTGGCTTGTTGAACCCTCAAAGTTCGACGTCGAGCGAGCAGGGAAGCCCTCAAACCAAACCGGAGCCGTCGATCCTTCGCCGACCTTGCCGGCGATCGAAACTTCGCTCGATGAGCGCTCTTCACTACGTCCGCCGAAAGCCGCCGGACGGCTTTCTCGAAAGTGACTGACGACATTCCGAGCGCTGCGCTCATGGTGAATCGTTCGATCAACGATGCTTTCTTTTTCGCGCTTCATCCGCTCTGTCATCGCTCGATTCAATTCGATCTCTGCGTCTTCTACAAATCTCGCTCTATTCGTGCGCATCACAATTTCTGTCGAACGTTGTTTATGCCACTGACAGTCGCATATTCAAACTCGTAGAGAATTGAGAGTGAGGGGGTAGACGAAAATCAACCCGTGTAAAAAAGGGGACCTGAGTGCAAAAACTGATTATGCGACTGCTGGTTGGCTCAATCAAAATCATGATTCGTTGCAGGGAATGATGTTGGAGAAAATCAACCCGGTAAAAAATCCGGGTGAATATGTTGTGGACCCTATTTTTTATCGGACCTAAATCAACTCATTCTTGTTGGGGGCCACCAGCCAGGATTTCACTCTATGAAATCGCGCGCTGACGTTTTGAAATCAATCCAGGTGAAAATTCGCCTGTTGCACCTGGCCTACAGTACCGAAGAAGCCTACTGCGGTTGGGCCGGCCGCTATTATGACTTTTGCATGACGCTGCCGAAAGCGTGGACACCGGAACGAAAAGCCGAAGCGTTCCTCTCGCATTTGGCGGTCAAGGTGGGCGTCGCCGCCCGGACACAAAATCAGGCGCTATCGGCGCTGCTTTTCCTTTATGACAATGTAATGGGTAAGCCGCTCGGCAACATCGATGCCCTCCGAGCCAAAAGACCGGCACATGAGCGTACTTCCCCTTCGCGCGAACAAATTCGTGCTCTGCGCCTGGCAGTGAAGGACCGACGGGATGTTCCCGCCAGGTTGCTGGTGGATTTGCTGTACGGTTGTGGCATGCGGGTATCCGAACCGCTGGAACTCCGGGTGAAGGACGTCTTGTGGAGCGAGAATCAGCTGATGATTCGCGCGGCCAAGGGCGGGAAGGACCGCCGCGTTCCGATCCCGACCTGTTGTGCCGAACCTCTGCGTATGCAGATCGACATTGCCCGAAAGGTTTGGGAATCGGATCGCGTGAACACTCCCACGATTGGCGTCAGTTTGCCTTTCCAACTGGCGAGAAAATATCCCACTGCGCCGCATGCCTGGCAATGGTTCTGGGTTTTCCCGGCGGCCCACCATTGCGCTCATCCCCGGACCGGCGAAACCGTCCGCTATCACATTCTGCACGATTTACTTCAGCGGGCGGTTCGGGAGGCCGCGTGCAAAGTGGGGTTGGATGGGCTCGTCACCCCGCATGTGCTTAGGCATGCATACGCCACTCATTCACGGGAAAGCTTGGATTCATTGCGCGAACTGATGGGGCACGCGTCAATCGTCACCACTGCGGGTTACCTGCATCCCAACGTCGTGAAAGCCACCAATCCGCTGGATGATCTGCTGGCGAAGTGAATGCGATTTGCGATCAGGAAGAAGCGAAATCATCGCCTGCAAGCAGGCTCCCACCTAAAAGGAGCGCACTGGAGAACTTGCGTTGGAGTGCATCGTTTAGTTTGTTAACCGGAAACGATTAACGGCGATCCACCCCCACCAGCGGATCGTACAGGTTTTCCGCAGGGCGGTCCATTTGCAGACGATCAGTTTGGGTATAGGATGATGCTCTTTCCCTCACTCCATGGCTTCCTCCGCTCCGGTCAGCATTCATCGCAAAAAAGTTGTCATCCCCACCTACGAGCCGGGTGAGCCGGATCGCAATCCGACGTTTCTGGAGAAGCGCGTTTATCAGGGCTCAAGCGGTCGTGTCTATCCCCTGCCCTGCACGGATCGCATCGCGGAAAAAGCCGAACCACGCGCGTGGGACGCCGTGTATATCGAAAACGAATTCATCAGCGTGATGATTTTGCCAGAGCTCGGCGGACGCATCCACCGCGCGCTCGACAAGACCAACCAGTACGACTTCATCTACTACCAGCCGGTGATCAAACCCGCCCTCGTCGGCCTCGCGGGTCCGTGGGCCAGCGGCGGCATCGAATTCAACTGGCCGCAACATCACCGTCCGTCGACGTTCATGCCCACGGATGTCGCCATTGAAAAACATCCCGACGGATCGGCGACGGTGTGGTTGAGCGAACACGACCCGATGGCGCGGATGAAGGGCATGCACGGGGTTCGCCTTCATCCGGGGAAATCCTATCTGGAATTGGTGGTGCGCGCCTACAATCGCACCGATGAGGTGCAGACGTTTCTGTGGTGGGCCAATGTCGCCACCCGCGTCCACGAACACTACCAATCGTTCTTCCCGCCCGACGCCACCCACGTCGCCGATCACGCGAAACGCGCCACGGCCACCTACCCGTTGTGCGACGGCAGTTACTACGGCGTCGACTATGCCGCGCGCGCGCGGAGTGGAATTCCGCCGACCGAATTGCCGCGGCAATTCGCCCCGCCGCATGCAAAGGCAAACTCCGGCCAAGCTTCGGCAGGAGTAAACTGCGCGCCGAACGATTTGTCGTGGTACGCGAACATCCCGGTGCCGACGTCGTACATGTGCATGGGTTCGAAGGAGGATTTCGCCGGTGGCTACGACCACCGGGCTCGCGCCGGAATCATGCAGGTGGCCAATCACCATATTTCCCCCGGGAAAAAACAGTGGACGTGGGGCAACCACGAATTCGGCTATGCGTGGGACCGTAATCTGACGGTACCCGACGAGCACGGTGAGTACGCGCCGTACATCGAATTGATGTCGGGAGTCTACACGGACAATCAACCGGATTTCTCCTACCTCCAACCCGGGGAGACAAAAACGTGGAGTCAATTTTGGTATCCTTTCCGCGAGATTGGACCGGCCCAACACGCCAATTGTGACGCCGCGATCAGCCTGCAGTTTGGCAAGGGCATCGCGCGTCTGGGGGTCGCAGTCACCGCGATTCAGCGTGAAGCAAGGATCCGGCTGGAATTCGCCGGAAAGACCGTGGGCGAGTGGACGCAAACGATCGCACCCGACCAGCCGATCACGTTCGAGACCATGATCGAACACGCGGACTCACCCTCGGATTTCACGCTCAGTGTATTCGCCAGCGACGGCGCAAAGTTGATCGACTATCGTCCGCGTCCCCGGCGCAAAGACGCGATTCCGCCGCCGGCGAGCGAACCCGCGGCTCCCGCCAAAATCAAAAGCGCGGACGAGCTTTTCGTGATCGGGCTCCATCTGGAGCAATACCGTCACGCCACCCGCCAGCCGGAACTCTACTGGCGCGAGGCGCTCCGCCGTGATCCGGGCGATGCCCGCTGCAATCTCGCACTGGGCCGGTGGCATTTGCGCCACGGGGAATTGGCTCAATCCGAAAAACATTTGCGCGCGGCCATCAACCGCCAGATTTCGCGAAATCCCAATCCCGCCGACGGTGAAGCGTATTATCAGCTCGGGCGCTGCCTCCGCGAACAAGCCTTTGTCGCGGGCAATAAACCGGCACAGGCCCCGGTTCGTAACACCCCGAATAGTTTTGTCCGCGCCAGCGAAGGACTGCTTTCCGCCGCCTATGACGCTTTCTACAAAGCCACGTGGAACCATGCGTGGCAATCCGCCGGCTATCATGCGCTCGCCGAAATCGACGCACTCCGCGGCGCATGGGCCAAGGCGCTGGATCATCTGGCCGCGTCGTTGCGCCTCAACACCGACAATCTCCGCGCCCGAAATCTTCGGGTCGTCGCCCTCCGCCAGCTGGGGAAAAAATCCGAAGCCGGCGAGTTGCTCCACGAAACCCTGGCCCTCGATCCACTTGACTGGTGGGCGCGCTTCCTCCGCGACGGCAAAATCGGTTGCGACCATCAGGTCCGCCTCGACCTTGCGCTCGACAGCGTGCGGGCCGGACTTTTTCGCAACGCCCTCGAAATCCTCGCCGACACCAGCGCGAAGGAAAAAGCAGCGACCACCACTCGCACACTCCACGTTGACCTGCCCGACGCCTCGCTCGGCACCGAGCCTTTGCTGCACTACTATCGTGCATGGATCCACCATTTGTCCGGTGATGAAACAGCGGAACACCGGTCGCTGGCCGCCGCGGCAAAAGCGAATCCCGACTATTGTTTTCCCGCACGGTTGGAGGAAATCGCGATTCTTCGCCACGTCCTCAGCGCGAACCCCCGCGATGCGCACGCACCATTCCTGCTCGGCAATCTGCTTTACGACCGCAAACGTCACCGCGAGGCGATCACACTCTGGGAGCGCGCCGTTAAACTTGAACCGCGCAACGCCGTCGCCTGGCGCAATCTCGGCCTCGCATATTTCAACGTCCTGCAACGTCCCGCGGCCGCGCGCATCGCGTATGAACGAGCGTTTCGGGCCAGTCCACGTGACGCGCGGCTGCTTTATGAACGCGATCAACTGTGGAAGCGACTCGGAGATTCACCGGCGAAACGGCTGCGGGAATTAACACGCCACCCCGCTCTCGTCCGTCTGCGCGACGACCTGTCGGTCGAACTGTGCGCGCTCTACAATCAAGCCGGCCGACCGAAGCAAGCACTCGCCATCGTCGGTGGACGGCGATTCCAACCGTGGGAAGGTGGGGAAGGCCAGGCGCTCGGCCAGCATGTCAGAACGCATCTGACACTGGGTCGAAACGCGCTGCAGAAAAAAGACCCGGCGCGTGCGCTCAGCCATTTCAAAACGGCCCTCGCCGCACCGGAAAATCTCGGCGAAGCCAAACACCTGCTCGCGAACCAAAGTGATATTCACTACTGGCTCGGCTGCGCTTTTGCCGCAAGTGGCGACGATGCCTCCGCTCGCTCCCACTGGAAAATCTCCGCGAGTTTCAAGGGCGATTTCCAGGCCATGAGCGTCCGGGCATTTTCGGAAATGACTTATTTCTCCGCGCTCGCCCTGAACAAGCTCGGAAGAAAACCCGAGGCACGGCAGCTTCTGCGCGGCCTGCTCGCCCATGCGCGCAGACTCGTGCGGACGCGCGCGACCATCGATTATTTCGCCACGTCATTGCCGACCATGCTCCTGTTCGATGATGATTTGTCAGTCCGCCAGCAAACGACCGCACTATTTCTCGAAGCCCAGGCCTGCCTCGGTTTTGGAAAAAAGGCCGCCGCGCGGAAATTGCTGCATACCGTTCTCCGGCGCGATCCCAACCATGCGCTTGCCGCTGATTTGCTCACCTGACGTTCCCTCAAATCGCACCTGTGGGCGGAGTGCCCACCACTCCATGCTTTTCCGTCACCATTTTTTCTTCCGCGCCTTTGCGCTCGCCATCTTTGTCTCCTTCGCGGCTCGCGGCCTCACCTCCAGTGCCGAATCACTCGATCTTTCCGGTCCGTGGCGTTTCCAACTCGATCGCGAGAATAATGGCGCCGCGGCCGAATGGTTCACCCGTCCGTTGACCAGCACTCTCACGCTTCCCGGTTCCCTTCCGGGCGCCGGCATCGGTGATCCAATCACGGTCGATACAAAATGGACCGGGGATATTTTCGACAAATCGTACTACACCGCCGCTGAGTTCGCACCTTACCGTCAACCTGGGAACATCAAGGTTCCTTTTTGGCTTCAGCCCGACACTTACTATGTCGGCGCGGCGTGGTTTCAACGCGACCTCGAGATTCCGGCGTCATGGCAGGGCCGGCACATCGAACTGCTCCTGGAGCGCCCGCATTGGAAAACCACCGTTTGGCTCGACGCGCGGGAAATCGGATCCAACGACTCCCTCTCCGTGGCGCATACCTACGATCTCGGCGCTTCAGTCGGTCCCGGCTCACACCGCTTAACCATCCGGGTCGACAACACCGTGGCACCTGACATCGGGCAAAACTCGCACAGCATTACCGATCACACGCAGGGAAACTGGAATGGAATCGTCGGTCGCATCGAGCTGAAATCCACCGCGCCGGTTTGGATCGACGACGTTCAGGTCCAGCCACGCGTCGCTGACCGCGTGGTCATCGTGCGCGGACAACTCAAAGCGGAAAACCGTCTCCCCTTTCCGTCAAAAATCCATGTCACCGGCGGCCCGGCGGCCGGAGCCGACCTGCCCGCCCGGGAGGCAACCGTCGCCCCGGACGGCAGCTTCACCCTCGACTATCCACTCGAACCAAATGCACCAGCGTGGGATGAATTCAATCCCATCCTGCATCGTATCGTCGTTGCACTCGACAATGGCGAGAAATGCGAAGTCGTCTTCGGTTTGCGTGAAATGACGATCGCAGGCCGCCAGTTGAAAATCAACGGCCGGACCATTTTTTTGCGTGGCACGCTGGAATGCGCCGCTTTTCCGCGAACCGGTCATCCGCCCACCGACGTGGCCAGTTGGAAAACAGAATTTCGTACCATTCAGGCGCACGGACTGAATCATGTTCGTTTTCATTCATGGTGCCCACCCGAAGCCGCCTTTGTCGCGGCTGATGAACTCGGCATTTATCTCCAGATCGAAGTCGCCTCGTGGCCGAACTGGAGCACCACGCTCGGCGACGGCAAACCCGTGGACGATTGGATCAACCGTGAAACCGCGCGAATCCTTCGCGCCTACGGTAATCACGCTTCATTTGTCATGTTGTGCGCAGGCAATGAACCAGGCGGCGAACACTACACGCCCTGGCTGGCTGGCTGGGTGGCACGGCAGAAAGCCGCGGACCCGCGCCGCCTGTACACAGCAGGCGCAGGCTGGCCGGAAATCCCGGAAAACGATTATCATGTGCGTGCGGAACCACGCATCCAACATTGGAGCCAGGGCCTCGCCTCCCGGATCAACGCTCTCGCGCCCGAAACCCGCAGCGATTATCGCGATTTCATCGGCGCCCGCACGGCACCGGTTGTCAGCCACGAAATCGGGCAATGGTGCGTTTATCCCAATTTTGCCGAAATGGCGAAGTACACTGGCTATCTCAAGCCGAGGAATTTCGAGATTTTCCGCGCCAGCCTGGAGGCGCATCACATGCTGGAGCAGGCGCACGATTTCCTGATCGCTTCCGGAAAACTTCAGGCGCTGTGTTACAAGGAGGATATCGAATCGGCGCTGCGCACACCTGAAATGGGCGGATTTCAATTGCTCGGCCTGAGCGATTTTCCAGGTCAAGGTACAGCGCTCGTTGGCGTGCTCGATGCTTTTTGGGAGGACAAGGGTTACATTTCCGCCCTTGGGTTTCGCCGATTCTGCAATCCGACCGTCCCGCTCGCACGTCTCGACAAACGGGTTTTTACCTCCGACGAACATCTCACCGCGGATATCGATGTCGCGCACTTCGGTGCAACGAACTTGTCCCGCGCCACGGCAAACTGGTCGCTTGTCGCCGACGATGAACACATCATAGCGCAAGGGGAATTCCCGACTCGCGATATTCCAACCGGCGGACTCATGCGGCTGGGTCATCTCGATCTTGCCCTCGCCACTCTTCCCGCTCCCGCACACTACAAACTGACGGTGGCCCTTGAGAAAAGCACCATCGGGAACGATTGGGATCTTTGGGTGTATCCACCGGCGATCAAGGCGGTGGCACCCGCGCCGGCGAACCTGCTCGTGACTGCCCAATTGGACACCACCGCAGAGACCAGGTTGAAGGAAGGCGGCAATGTGCTGTTGATGATCCCGCCCTCGCACGTCGCCAGCGATCCTGCACGGGGAAAAATCGCCCTCGGGTTCTCCAGTATATTTTGGAACACCGCCTGGACGCATGGCCAGGCGCCGCACACCTTGGGTATCTTGTGCGATCCCACCCACCCGGCACTCGCTAATTTTCCGACCGAAGCGTACAGCAACTGGCAATGGTGGTATCCGATCACTCATGCCAGTGCGATGATCCTCGACGGAATGCCCGCCGAACTACACCCGATCGTTCAGGTGATCGACGACTGGGTGACCAACCGGAAACTCGCGCTCGTTTTCGAGGCGCGCGTCGGCAAAGGGCGGCTCATCGTCACGAGCATCGACTTGAATGATGAAACGCTCGACCCCGTCCGCCGCCAACTCCGCGCCAGCCTGCTCGCTTATGCGGCCAGTCCGCGTTTTGCGCCGATAACGACTGTTTCCGTCGAACAAGTTCGCAGTCTGATCGCACCGGCACCTTGACCATTTCCTTTTCATCAGAAGTCACTCCCCGCAGAGCGGGCGGAAGCGGTCACATCCATTCGGTGACGTCGGAGCGCCCGAAGACTTCGAGATGCTGGCTCGCAAACTCGAGCCAGCCCGGGAAGGGATAACTGCCGATGACGGACGTGCGAAGGGGATTTTGTTTCATGGAATGGGTTCGAAATTTCAGTCGTGGCAGATCTACTTACAGGCACCTGTTTCCTCGATCCGGAGGTAAGGACCGCTTTTGTCGGAAAGACATTTGAGCGACCAAGGCGTGTGCGTCGTTGGTGGCGCCAAAGCAGTGTCCGGGAAAGATGACGAAAACCTTATGCTTCGGCGATGCGTCCATGATGATAACCATGGGTGCGCGATCAAAATCACCCAACGCGGATGGAATCGCGACGGAATAAATCCGATATGATAATCACCGTCCGGTTTTGATCTGCGCCAAAAGAGTGGCGCGTGAAGGCGTGAATTATTTCTTGAGCTTTAGGTAGGGCCGCAGATCCCCCATTAGACGGGTTTCATGGCCCTTCCAGTCGAGCAAGCCGAACTCGCTGCTGCGGTAGCCCCAGATATTCCAGGCGAAACCGTGGCGTTTGCACGCGTCGAGCACTCCATCCAACCATGCTTTGGTCGAGGCGTCGTCGGCGGCTTGGTAGACCCCGAATTCTCCCAGGAGAATTTCGCGACCCTTGGCGTGTTTCGCTGCCCATGCGGCCATTTTTGCGAACGGCTCGTCGATATCGTTGGCGACGGACAGCGTGCGGCCGACATAGGTGGGGAAAGAGGTGCCCGGCTTCGTCGAGGGTGCGGCAGCTGGGACAATTCCAGGGAATTTTATGGGAGGAAGGTCCTGCTTTGGAAACACCCACGGGGCATTTTGGTGGGTAAAGACGAGGGGCTCGTAGAAATGAAAGGTGAAGGCGATATTGGGATCGTCGGGTAATTCGACGTCATCAAAGGTGGAGATGATGCTCCAGCGGTTGGACGTGAGATAGACGATGCGCGTCGGATTCGATTCGCGAATGGCCGCGAGCATGCGACGGTTGAGAACGTTGAGTTGCTTGTTTTCTGGTGCGACCGGTTCGTTGATGATTTCGAACCGAACGTCGGCTGGCTCCTGAGCGAAACGTTGGGCGATTTCGCGCCAGATACCGACGGACCGCTCCATAAGTTTGGGATCGACAAACGCCCGCCCATCGCCGCCGGCGTTGAAATCGGCTCCGGGAAGGAAATGCGCGTCGAGAATGATGCCGAGTTTCTGCTTGCGGCTCCATTGGATCGCGTCCTCAAACGGCGCGATCTTCACCGGATCGAGCGAGCCGTCAGGCTTGAGCCAAAGCCGGATATCGATCGGGAAGCGGATATGGTCGAAGCCCTGTGCCGCGATCCACTGCACATCCTTCTCTGTAAACCAGCTGCCGCCGTAAGGCCGGTCGAAGCATTGAGACAACCAGTGACAGATGTTCACGCCGCGCTGAAAAGTCAGCGCTGGCGCCTTGGTCTCGGCGGCATGTGCGCCGCAGGCGGCACCGAAGAGAATCAAGGCTGCGCTGATCGCGACGCCAAAACGAAAGCGGGCACAATGACTGAAAGAGGTCAGGATTCCGTTCCGGCCATGGGGGGGTGGCCGGGATTTTTCATGAGATCGTCCCACCGCGAGTTGCACCTGACAAATCCCGTTCGCTCGCACTTCGTGGGTGACGCCAACCGCACTTTGCGACAATTTACTCATGAAGAAAAGATAGAGCCGCTATTGAAGCCCACCAACGCTAAAGAAATCGTTTTGGTGGGAAAGCGATATGATAACAAAGAAAACCTGCGTTCCTGCTGGGCCCGCGGGATCGGGTCGAAGGCCTGGAGCTGTGTCTGGTAAATAACCTTCACCAATCAGCTCTGCTCCAGGGCTTGCGACGGACCATTTTTCGCGCTCAAGGCTGGCGCAAGCACCGGCCTACGGCAAGCGGCGTAAATTATTTACCAGACCTGCTCTGTTGGTTCGAGCCCACGACGTCCGCTGCCAGTCGTTGGCTCACGCGGTGAGCCGTATGTGGGGACGCAGTGACAGGATAATCTGGCGTGCTGGCGAGGAGCCGCCACGCAATCGATTTTGGACCAACGCCAGCGTCTCCTGCGCAAACTGCTCCCAAGGGATGGCAATGGTGGTAAGGTGCAGGGCTTCGGCGATTGGCGCGTTGTCGAAACCAACGACGGCTGGAATCGGATTTGTTCCCCGGGCTTCGAACTCGGTGAGGAGTCCTTGGGCGAGACGGTCGTTGCAGCAAAACACACCCGCGACCTTTTCTCCGAGCACGCTGGCGGCTGCGGCGCGTCCGTGTTCGACGAACCAACCTCCCGAACGAACGATCCGGGCGTTCGGCACCACCGTTTGAAAACCCCGGACTCGCCTACCGCTGCGCAGGTCGTGGTCGGGACCCGCAACGATCACCAGCCCGCGCGTGCTCCGAAGCCGTTCCGAGAGGACCTGCGCCGCGCACACGCCACCTGAGAAATCGTCGGTGCGCACGCAATCCACGTAACTGGCCCCCAGCCCGGGCGGAGGGCTGTCCTGCAGCAGGACGCAGAAGCGGCGCTCGTTGGCCAAACGCTTCAGGACCTCGCTGCATTCCCATATCACCGGAAGGTGCCGGGCGCGGAAACGAACTTCCGCGCCAGCCGGGCTTTGGATAGTGGGAACGCGTGCATCCCGCAAAGCGCGGACGAGACGCTGCAGCAGACTGGCACCGAAACTCCCGGGAGACTGCGCGCGACGCGAAAAAATCAATTGAACGCCTTCAAGCTGCTCAGCCCGTCCAGCGATGAAGGTGCCGCTGGAAGCCCGGCGCTCAAGCCACCCTTCCTTGACTAATTCCTCCAGCAGTCGGTGGGCAGTCTGGTAACTGATACAGTCCCGATCAGAGAGGGCGCGATTGGAAATAAACGAATCGCCGGGGCGATGAAACCCATCGCGGATGCGCGCGACGAGCTTCGCTTTGATTTCCGTGACTCGGACTGATCGTGGACGTGCCATGGTTGGAAGCGATGGTTGCGGGCCGGGAATACGATTGGCCGGCAGCCGGCCGGATTTCTCAAGGAAATAATCATATCGGTTAATAAGCATAAGTGGTCTTTTATCATGGAGGGCCGCTTGAGGACGGACGAAGATGGGGCATGCAGCCGCTCTTGTACGGAAAAGTAATCGTCATTATCGGAGGAACAACCGGCCTCGGGCTTTCCGCGGCGAACGCTTGTCTGGGGGCGGGAGCCAGAGGTGTGGTAATTGTGGGCCGAAGTGACGAAAGTCTGTCGACGGCGCTCGCCGCGTTAGGCGGGCGGGTGGACGGATTTGCTGCAGATGCCGCTGACCCGGTGGTCGGGGAACGTGCGGTGCAAATGGCGCACGACAAATTCGGACGCTTCGACTGCCTGTATCATGTCGCAGGTGGGAGCGGACGGCGCATGGGCGATGGCCCGCTGCATGAACTCACCAACGAAGGAATCGACGCCACGCTTCAGATGAACCTGGGGTCCGTGATGTACTCAAACCGTGCAGCCGTGCAGGCGTGGCGGCGGGCTCGTTGCAGTGGCGCCATTCTCAACATGGGCTCGGTTCTCGGGTTTCGACCTTCACCAAAATATTTTGCGACCGCCGCCTATGCCGCAACGAAAGCAGGAATCGTAGGGTTCAGCCGGAGCATTGCCTCCTATTATGCATCCGGGAACATTCGGGTAAACGTACTCGCACCAGGACTGGTTGAGACGCCCATGGCCCGTCGCGCGGCCGGCGATAAAAAGATCCAGGCTTTTGTCGCCACGAAACAACCGCTTGATGGAGGGCGCATCGGCGTTCCCTCGGACTGTGACGGTGCGGCGGTTTTTCTCCTGTCGGATGCCGCCCGGTTCATCACCGGTCAGGTTCTCTCTGTCGACGGCGGATGGTCGGTGAGTGAAGGACAATACAATGGCACCCGCGCTCTAGTCTGAACGCTGCTCGCCAATCGCCATGAAGCCATCCGACAATTCCACCTCGTCCAACACCGAGACTTCTTCAGGACTCGCGCTTGGCATCGACCTCGGCGGCACGCGAGTGAAATTCGCGTGGTTCGACGCCGGGTCGGGAATGCTTAAGGGAACGCGCATCCTTCCCACGGAGGATTGCCTGAGTGAGGATGGAGCGCCGCGCTTTGCGGCCGACATTCGCTCTTGCATTACGGAGGCCGAACGCGAACTCGGTGCGAGTTTTCTGACAATCGGCGTCGCCGCCCCGGGACTCGCCGCGCCCGATCAAAGGATGATCGTGTCGATGCCCGGACGGTTGGCCGGCCTCGTCGGGTTGGATTGGACGCGGTTATTGGGACGCTCCGATTTAGTCCCGGTGCTCAACGACGGCCACGCCGCCCTGTTGGGAGAAGTCTGGCAGGGTGCCGCCAAAGGCTGGCGCGATGTCGTTCTCCTCACTTTGGGAACCGGAGTTGGCGGCGCCATCCTCTCGAATGGAGCACTCTTGCGGGGCGTATCCGGACGGGCGGGACATCTCGGTCATGTTTGCCTGAACCCCGACGGGCCAGCCGACATTGTCGGTACGCCCGGCTCCTTGGAAGACGCCATCGGTGAATGCTCCTTGCGCAAACGGACGGAGGGGCGTTTCGAGCGGACCAGAGACCTGCTCGCCGCCGTTAATTCCGGCGACGCCAAGGCGGCGCAACAGTGGGACACGTCAATCCAGGCGCTGGCTGCCGCCATCGTTTCCTTTATCAACACCCTCGATCCCGAGCTGATCGTGATCGGCGGTGGAGTGGCAAAGGCGGGAGACGAACTCCTGGTACCGCTGCGAAAACGAGTGGCCGCAATGGAATGGTGCCCACTGGGCAACGGCGTTACGATCGTCTCGGCCACGCTCGGTGAAATGGGCGGAGCCACCGGTGCCGCAAAGGCCGCGCGCTCCATGCGACAGGGAAAAAACACCCCTATTTTCTGACATGAAACCCGCCCAAGATTATATCAACAAAGCCCGCCACATCGTGGACATCGTGGAAGGCCAGCAGCCGGCAATCGATCAAGCCGCTGACTGGTTCGCCCAGACCATCGCCGCCGGACGCATGGTGCACGTGTTCGGATCGGGTCATTCACGCATGATGGTTGAGGAAATGTGGCCGCGCTATGGCTCATTCCCTGGCTTCAATCCCATCGTGGAACTCTCACTTTCATTCCACAATTTGGTGGTCGGAGCCAACGGCCAGCGTCAGGCGATGTTTCTGGAAAATGTGAGTGGGCTGGCGCGGCGGATTCTGCGCAACTTCAATCTGTCTTCACAGGACAGTGCGTTGATCATCTCCTCCTCCGGTTGCAACGTGGTCCCGATTGAAATGGCGGAGGCGTTTCGAGAGGCCGGTGTTCGGGTGGTGGTGATGATATCGCGGGCCCACTCGGACGCATCCGTCTCGCGGGAAACGAGGGGGCGCAAGCTTCAGGATTTTGCCGACCTCGTACTCGACACAGGAGCCCCCGTGGGCGACGCCATGGTAAAACTGCCGGGACTCGAAACTCCGGTTGCCCCCGGGTCCACGTTGGGTGGCTGCCTGTTGGTTAATACATTGAAGGCGGAGATTGCCGCGCGGCTCGTCGCGATGAAACAGCCGCCAAAGGTGTTAACCGCCGGTGTGATCATCGGCCAGGAACGAGCCACGGAGATTTTCGAGGCTGCCTACGACGAGCACGCCCATCGACTCGCCAAACTCTACGCTGAGGCGAAACCCGCATCATGATGGCCCCTGTCTCACTTCCCTGCGTCGAGCAATTCGAGGTGGACCTATTGGTCGTCGGCGCCGGTTCGGCCGGCTGCTGCGCGGCGCTGGCCGCCCGGGAGGCGGGCGCGGGTGCCGTCCTGTTGTTGGAGCGGCAGGGATTCGCGGGCGGGATCAGTACTCAGGCATTGGATACGTTCTATGGATTCTTCACTCCGGGTGGAACTCCGCGCAAGGTGGTGGGCGGCATTCCCGATAACGTGGTGGACACGCTTGATCGTGCCGGGGCCGTCTTTCTCCGGCCAAACACCTATGGCGCCGGCACCGGGGTCAACTACAACCCGGAGCGGCTGAAGCTTGTCTGGGACCAGTTACTCACCTCCGCCGGCGTTCGCGTGCTGCTTCATGCCACGCTCATCGGCGTGGAATGCGAACCTTCCGGTCGCATCGGCCGTCTGATTGTCTGGACCAAAGGCGGAATTTTCCGAGTGGCGGCGAAGCGGTTCATCGATGCCAGTGGCGACGCGGATCTTTGCCAGCTATCCGGTGTTCCGTGCGAGATCGCCGGCGAAAAGGAACCGGCCCAGACGCTGACCACCACTTTTCGCATGAGCAACGTGGACCTCGGGGCCTACGAGCAGGCCGGCGGCAAGGCCATGCTTCAGCAGCGCATGGCCGAGGCGCTCGAAAAAGGATCGCATCCCCTGCCCCGTCGCTCCGGATCGTTGCATACGATGAACGCGGCGGGCTGCGTCTCCACGGTCGCAGTTCGTGTGGCCATTCCCAACGCGAACGACGCCCGGCAACTGACGGAGGCCGAAATGGAGGGACGAAGCCAGGCGTTCGTTTACGAAACCTTTCTGCGCGAATGCGTCCCCGGCTTCGCCAACGCCAACATCGTCGGGCTTTCGCATCAGATTGGGGTCCGCGAGACGCGCCGCGTTTACGGGGAATACAGGTTAACCCGCGAAGATTGCCTGACGGTTGCGCGCTTCGAAGATCGCGTGCTGCTCTGCGGCGCACCGATCGAAGATCACCGCGAGGCGGGCCCGGGCAAGGGCGACGAAACGGCGTGGGCATATGTGCCGGGCGGCGAGGCCTACGACGTGCCTTACCGCACGCTCGTGCCGCGAGGACGAGACGAACTTTGGGTCGTCGGCCGCTGCTTCAGTGCCACGCACGATGCCCACGCGAGTTGCCGGTCGATGGCTCAGACCATGGGCATGGGCATGGCGGCCGGAAGTGCAGCTGCCCTTTCCCTTCTCCACCGCTGCGGAGCGAGAGAGGTGCCGATTCCCGAATTGCAAACGCTCCTCCGACGCGGCGGGGCAGTATTGGAAACTCCGCCAACCCCCGCCTTCACCGGACGTGATGACTGGAAGCGTAACCGCCGCTGAGCCGCCATGACTTTCGTTCGCACCGTTCTCGGAGACATCCCGTCCACCCAACTCGGGGTGTGCTATGCGCACGAACACCTGATAATTGATCCGAGTTACCCCACGACCGGCAATCCGGACTTTTTGCTGGATGATGAAGACGCCTGTGTTGCCGAGCTTAAATTGTTCTTTGCGGCCGGTGGTCGCGCCGCGATCGATTCGATGCCCTGTGACTGTGGCCGCAATGTAGTGAAACTGGCGTCGGCGGCCCGACGGAGCGGGGTCCACGTGGTAGCTCCGACCGGCCTGCATCTTTCGAAATATTATGACCCAGGGCACTGGGGGAACCAGTACTCGGAAGCCCAACTCGCCGCACTTTTCGCGGCCGACGTCGAAACCGGAATCGACCGCCATGACTACAACGGCCCATGCGTGGACCGGACCGCGCATCGCGCCGGTCTGCTCAAGGTGGCCACTGGCGTGCGCTTCACCGCGAGGGAAGAACGAAGCTTCGCTGCGGCGGCCTCCGTTCATCGTTCCCACGGTTGTCCGATTCTTACACACACTGAACAAGGTGAACTCGCCTTGGAACAGATCGCATTTTTGCAGGAGCGCCGGGTGAATCTGGCGCATGTTTGCCTTTCCCACACCGATCGCAAACCCGACTTGGTTTACCATCGCGAGATTCTTTCCACCGGCGTGCACGTGGAATACGACAGCGCCTTTCGCTGGCCGGGCGAAGACAATCCCACGCTCCGGTTGGTGTTGGCCCTGCTGCCCGAGTTTCCCCACCAGCTCATGTTCGGGATGGATGCGGCGCGGCGCAAGTATTGGACTTCATATGGCGGAGCGCCCGGCCTGACTTTTCTGCTGGGGCAATTCAGTGCCCGCCTGCGCGCCGAAGGACTCGGCGATGAAGATCTAGATCGCCTCTTCGTGCGAACGCCCGCGGCCACCTACGCCTTCGCTCAACCGGTAGATACATAAAACCGATTCTTCGCCGGCCCACGACCGATCCACAAAAGCCGTTACCTCGTCCTCCAAAAAACCCTCCCCCAATAAAAATGTCTTCCGTCACCCCCGTCGAAGCGTCGCCACCTGCACACGCACTCGCCCAGATTCTTCTCCTGTCGGGCGCGGCTGCGCTCGGAGGTTTTCTCTTTGGCTACGATACTGCGGTTGTCTCCGGTGCGATCGGATTTCTCACAGAGCATTTTTCTCTTACCGCCGAAATGACCGGATGGGCGGCCTCAAGCCTGCTGGTCGGCTGCATGATTGGTGCGGCCACGTCCGGCTACATCAGCGACCGGCGTGGCCGCAAACCGGTCCTGCTCGCCTGCGCCGGGCTGTTTGGGCTTTCCGCCGTGTTGTCCGCTTTTGCTTCGGGCATCGCGGTTCTCACGTGGGCGCGTTTCGCGGGCGGAATCGCGATTGGCGCGGTGTCCATGCTCTCGCCCATGTATATCGCCGAAATCGCTCCCGAGCGGCTGCGCGGCCGCCTCGTCGGTCTTTACCAACTGGCGATTGTCGTCGGCATCCTCATCGTTTTCCTGATCAATTGGTTTATCCAGGGGCACGGCGATCATCTTTGGAATGTGGAGACCGGGTGGCGTCTGATGTTCGGTTCACTCGTCATTCCGGCCGCGCTCTTTGGCGTGCTGATCTCCCTCGTTCCGGAAAGTCCCCGCTGGCTTTTCCAAGTTGGCCGCACGGATACGGCGTTGAAAGTGTTGCACCGCTTGAACGGGGAAGCGGAGGCCAACCGTCTGATTGAAAGCTGGCGGCAGCCGGTTGAAGCGGGTTCTGCGGCGGAGCTGTTCGCTCCCCAGTGGCGCAAACCATTAGTGCTCGGGATCGCGCTCGCCGTATTTTCCCAGCTGAGCGGGATCAACGCGGTGATGTATTATGCACCGGAGATTTTTAAGTCGGCGGGTAACTCCACCAGCTCCGCCTTCGCGCAGACCATCATCGTCGGAGCCGTAAATCTTGCGCTGACGCTGGTCGCTTTGACTTTGGTTGATCGCATCGGGCGTCGCCGCCTCCTCCTGGTCGGCACCGCGATGCAAACTCTGGCGTTGGGCGTGGCCGCATGGTGTTTCGGGACGCACACCACGGGGCCCGCCGTGCTGCTCGCTTTGCTCGGCTTCGTGGCGGCGTTCGCGGTCTCCACCGGTCCGGTCACATGGATCGCGATCTCTGAAATTTTTCCCAATCGTCTCCGCGGCCGTGCCATGTCAGTGGCGGTCTCCTGTCTATGGGTGGCCGACTGGATCGTAACGCAAACTTTCCCCATGCTCCAGCAATCCGCCGGACCTGCGACCACCTTTGGGATTTACGCCGGTTGCGGTCTCTTCTGCCTCGGTTGCCTGGCGGTGATAATGCCTGAGACAAAAAACCGTTCGCTCGAACAGATCGAGGCATCGTGGAACTCCTGACCGCCATCATCTCCCTGAAATTATGAAACTGAAATTTATCATGACCCTCCTTGCCGCCTCGTTCACCGCCCTCGCATCCGCGTCTCCCGTTGGTCACTGGATTGACGATCCCGACTCGCTGCCGGCTTTTGCCCTTACGGCAAAATTGCCGACTACGACCACCGATGCCGCCGGCCACCCTTTGCCGGTACGCAACGATCCGATCTTTCTTCTGGGCAACTATCGGCTGACGCTCTTCGTCCACGGCAGCGGTCTTTATCAGGTGGTGACCGGGGAACGGCTCTGGGCGCGGATTAATGCCGCGGGCAACAGTTCCGGTGCGAATCGGACCAAGTTGATCGTCCGGCGCAGCGGTCGGGACACTACTTACAATCTCGTGGGCCTCGATTCGGTCGCGGACGATCCCGCGCTTTGCCGACGCACGTTTGGCACGGGGTTTGCCACTTTTGAATACTCGCTGCCGGACCTCGCGGTCACACGGACGATTAGCGTCGCACCCTCGGAGCACGTCGACCAAGGCCAACCCGGATTCGTCGTCTCCATGACTTTCCACAACACCGGCGAGTCCGCAGTCGAACTCTCCCTCGATGAGTCGGTGCTGGCCCACTTCGAGACCATGACGGAACGGCTCATCCCGGAATCCGCCCGTCTCGTCCAATATCAATATCACACTTCAGTCGATCAGGCGGAGACATCCGTTCGCTGTGACCTGCACCCCACCTCCGCTGATCCCACCATTCTCGTGGGCCGCCACAAAGCCTCTTGCTACGAATCTTTCCCACCGTCTCTAGTGTTCCTCGGTCTCTCCCACGCCAGCCCCGGTGAAAAGTCCGAGATGTACACGGAGGCTGGTCAAAGCGGTGGAGAATTTTTAGGGCAGCGCTTTTCCCTGCCGCTCGCACCTGGAAAATCGCGCACGCTGCACTGGGTGATCTCGCTCGAACCGAAGCCGGGCGAAAACGAAACGCGGATTCTCGCTGACAAAGTTGATCCCGCCGCGACCGCCCCGTTCTTCCGCAAGGACTGGGTTCGCGCACTGCCGGCATTGCGGGATGAGAAAGATCCATTGTGGCGACGCGAGATGACGTGGCATGCCTACGTGCTCGAGGCGATGGCCACCTACAATGAATTCTACGGGGAAACTTATATTCCCCAAGGCCAGACCTACGATTACGAGATGGGGCTCACCGCCGCGCCACGCGATCACCTCCAGCATGCGCTGGCGGTCTGCTACACCGACCCGGCGCTCGCCAAATCGTGTCTCCGTTACGTGCTTAAAAAGATGACGAATCTCGGCGAGATTCCATATACCACGAATGGCTTGGGCCATGTCTCCAACTCCGCCTGGAACACGAGCGACCAGCAGCTCTACCTTTTCCTCGCGGTCGGCGAATACCTGCGCATCACGCATAATTACGCGTTCCTCGATGACACCTCGGAATTCCTGCCCCTTGAGGCCCACTACACGGGAACGACGCTCGAAAAACTTGAACGCGCTTTCGGTTACCTACGCGACGAAGTCGGCAAGGGACCCCACGGACTGGTGCGCCTGATGAACTCCGACTGGAGCGACATGATTTATTCGGACACGCCTGTCTTCCGTTATTTTTGGACCGCCGAGTCGCACATGAACAGCGCCATGGTGCTCGCCGTCTTTCCAAACCTGATTGCACAGCTGGAGGTTTCGAGCCGCGTGGCCGGTGCGGATCACGACCGCATCGTCCGACTCGCAGATGGGTTACGTCATTACTTGGACGCGATGCGCGTGGCCTTCTACAAGGATCTCGGTGACCGCACTTTTTCCCGGCGACTTTACTTCGATGGCAAGACCTCCTGGGGCGATGACAACATGCATATTGAGCCCCAATCGTATTTGATGCAGGCACCCGATTTCCCGCGGGCACGCAAGCTGCGTCTGTGGCAGGAGGTTCAGGCGCGCATCATGAAAGGCGAACAGATCGGACCGCGTCAGCGCGAAGTCCCGCTGCGCGGCGCGATGTATGAAGCTGGCACCGGCGAAAACGGTGGCGTCTGGTACGCCTTGGTTGGCCCGATGATCGTTGGCGTCGGGACAGTCGATCCGCAGGCCGGTTGGGCGATGCTGCGGCGCGCGTCGATGGACAATTACGCCAAAAATTTTCCTGATGATTGGGTCGGCCAGTGGACTGCACCGGAGTGCCTCAATTCAGTAATCACCGGGCCGATGGCGGGCCTGCCGCGCACGGGCAACGATTGGATCTGGATGTCCTTCCCGGTTTACTGCGCCCACCCACATGCCTGGTCGCTCTACTGCTATTATCGGCTGAAAGAACTATCTCAATAACGCGGTGCGTTCATTTCCAAACCGACGATCGGCGTGGCACCGGATGATCCGACTCTGATTTCGCCGTATTCGGTTCACCGGATTCAGACCCATCATCGCAAAAACGGAACCATCGCGCACCCCACAGATCTGCTCGCATAGTATTTCCAATATTCACTGCGTGTAGACAGAGTTCGTTATGTGGCGGCGGGCGTCCCGACTGTCGGCTTGGTTACCCGTCAATCCCACAGGCCGGAGTCCTGTGCTACGATTCCCGGCCACCAGGCACTTTGGTTCGGGGAAAATTGCCGGCTTGATTTCCCGGTTTCAACTGGCACCGACACGTAGATTGAAACCCGCAGAGTGAAGGGCATTCCATCTTTTCGGTCCGAGAAACAAAAAAGACAGATGGAATAGCGGCTGGCGCGGACTGAATTGTCCAAAAGGGTGCGGCATAACTGTCGCTGACTAAGCCCTGCGAAATTACTCCATGAAATCCTTCCGGTCATTCCTTTACCTTCGGTTTCCGTTCCTGTTGATTCTTTCGCTGCTTGCAGCGGGCAATTTGACTCGGGCCGACAGCCCGCTCTATCGCGTCACAACCCTGGCGGGCGCGGTCTATGACGCCAGCGTCGACGGGACTGGAATTTCAGCGCGTTTCTCGTCGCCCAACGGCACTGCGGTGGATGGTGCCGGTAACATTTACGTCGCCGATTCCGGCAACCACACCGTGCGCAAAATCACTCCAACGGGCGTGGTGACGACCTTGGCAGGTCTGCCAGGCGTTCCCGGAAGC
>DASYDH010000064.1:0-261987 GCA_036499685.1 Lacunisphaera sp.
TCTACCCGAACTCTTTATCGTCTCACATGTCAGTCTTGAGGCAAAAAATGCTCCCTCCGTGGAAATTTCCGCCCAGCCTGCCCGCGATCGCGCCTTTATCCGCTGCCCGCGCTGCTGGCGGTGGGTGCCCAATTTGAATCAAACCCCGCACGGAGAAGTTTGCCCTCGGTGCGAAGAAGCCCTTAACTCCTAAATCCCGCTTCATATGGCTACCAAAAAAAAACCTGCCGCGAAGAAACCCGCCCACAAGATCGAGGCCAAGAAATCTTTGAAACCTGCCGCCAAACATCCGCCCGCCAAGTCAACTCCCGCCAAACATGCCCCGGCTCCCGCCGCGAAGGCTGAGGCCAAAAAATCTGCCACGCCTTTTGTCGCCAAAAAAGCAACCGAATCCGCCCCGGCCCCGGCTCCAGCCGCCAAGGGCAACAGCAAACCACCGCTGAACGCCGCCGATCTGAAGCGCATGCTGCTCGAGCGGAAATCCGCGCCGAAAGCCGCCATTGCCTTCAGTCTCGATGAAGTCCGCGAAATCGCGCAAAAGAACGAGAAACAAGGCGGCGACACCGTCAAGACTGCCAAGAGCGAAAAGGCCACCGCCGCCGCCAAACAGGCCGAGGCGCTGGCCAAGCTGGAAAAAGTCCACAAGCCCAATCACGTGAAGGCTGCCTCGCTCGCAGACATCCTCGGTTTTCACCCCGGCAAGAGCAAGCAGCCGACAAAAATGGTGGACGAAAACGACGTGCCCGAAAAATTCCGCCGCTACTACCGTCTGTTGCTGGATCTTCGCACCCACGTGCTCACGCAACTCGGCGAGCACACGGAAGAGACCTTGTTGAAGTCATCCAAGGACGACTCCGGCGACCTTTCGGGTTATGGCCAGCACATGGCCGACGCCGGCACCGATACGTTCGATCGCGATTTCGCGTTGAGCCTGGTTTCAAACGAACAGGAAGCGCTCGCTGAAATCGAAGCAGCGATCAAACGCGTGCACAACGGCACCTACGGCGTTTGCGAGTCCACGCAAAAACCGATCTCCAAGGAACGACTGATGGCGGTTCCCTTTACCCGTTATTCGACCGAAGCGAAGAAAGAGGTTGAGCGTCACTCCCATCGCTCCGTCGAACGCGGCGGACTATTCGGCGACGGCACCGAGGAGGAAGGTGGTAAAATGTCCTCCGACGACGGCGGCGGCGGCGACGAATAACCGTCTTTCAAATCCAAACCGGATCTCCGATTGATGACCGACAGGCAGAACCCCGTATCCCGTCAATCGGAGCCATCCCGCATGTCAGCGCCCGCCGCGATGGAGGAATCCGTCACTCCGGTTCAAAAGTGGAATGTATCCCGGTTGTTCGCCTACCGGCGCCTTTGGCTGTTGACCCTGATCGTTTTCGTGCTCGATCAGCTGACCAAATATTGGATCAACGCGCGCTTGCCGCTCGGGAGCTACGGTTATTCCGGCATCACGGTGATTCCGGGATTTCTTAATCTCGTGCACGTCGGCAACACCGGCGCGGCCTGGAGTATGTTTTCAGGAAAAAGCACCGGTTTGGCGCTGCTCGCCGCCGGGACGCTGTTCGCCATATTTTTCTGGCGCAAACACCTCGCGCTAAAAAATCCCGCCGTGCAAATTTCCTTCGGGCTGTTGTGCGGGGGAATCATCGGAAATCTGGTGGACCGGCTCATCCACGGACACGTGATCGATTTTATCGACGTTCATTTT
The DNA here is from genome assembly GCA_036499685.1 of Lacunisphaera sp. Classification (GTDB taxonomy): domain Bacteria; phylum Verrucomicrobiota; class Verrucomicrobiia; order Opitutales; family Opitutaceae; genus Lacunisphaera. The sequence continues at coordinate 1,724 of DASYDH010000064.1, forward strand.
GGCACGTACACCTACCCGACCTTCAACGTCGCCGATTCCGGCATTTGCATCGGGGTCTTCTGGTACGTCCTCTGGTCACTGCGCAACCCGCCGCCGCCCACAAATAAGAAGCCAGTCGATTTCAGCCGGTAGTTTCAGACAGGCCGGCGATTGCGGCCGCTATTTCGACTTAGACCGACAGCCCAATCCTTTTACACCAAGGAAGCAAAGGACGCAGAGAACAGAATGAAACCCTAGCCATTAGATTGCCCATGCTTCGTTTTCGTGAGGTTTCGTGTGTTTCGTGGGCAAACCTTCTGCCTGAATGGGCTTAGTCGTCTTTCCTCCGACTACTCCACGTTCGCGATTTGTTCGCGCACTCGTTCGAGTTCGTTCTTGAATTCGATCACCTGCTGGGAAATTGCGAGGTCGTTGGCCTTGCTGCCAATCGTGTGAATTTCACGCCCGATTTCCTGCAAAATAAACTCGGCCTTTCTTCCGATCTCGCCCTTTGAGCGAAAGAGATCCTCCAACTGTTTGAAATGACTGCGCAGCCGCGTGATTTCCTCGGTCACGTCGCAGCGATCCGCAAACAGCGCCACTTCCTTGAGCACACGCTCGTCGCTCACGTCGAGTTCCAGTCCCGCCTGACGCAGACGCTGCATCAATTGCTCGCGATAAACCGGCGTCACTTGCGGAGCCCGCGTGGCGATGATCTCCATCGCTGACTTCAGCTTTTCCAACCGGGCGAGGAAGTCGGTTAACAGCGCCTGCCCTTCCTTCCCCCGCATCGCGGAGAATCCAACGAGGGATTCAGTAAGTGTTTTAAGCAAAACCACGCCGGTCGCTTCGTCCGACGGCAATTCGTTACCGGTCCGCTGGGCATTGGCGATCTGCCAGAGCAACTCCCCCGTCGGCTCAAACGCCACTCCGCGCGCCGCCGCGAGCCGGCCTAATTGTTCCAGGACGCCCGCAATCGCAACCTCATCCCAAGTCACATCGGCCCGCGAATTTCCCGCCACTTCCACCGCGACGTGCACCTTGCCGCGCAGCGCGGTTTTCCTCACCGCATCACCGACCGCCGGTTCAAACGGCTGCCACTCCTCGGGCAGTTTCATCGTGAGATCCAGTCCCTTCCGATTCACCGAATTGACCTGCACGGTCAGTGTTTGTGTCCCCAATGCAGCCGTGGCGCGGCCGTAGCCTGTCATGGAATTCATCGGACTGAAGTAACTAGAAACAACGGCCGAGTGGCAAGTTTCCTCGTGAAGATCCCCGGCGCATTGCGCTGCTCATGAGAATTACCCAAGGAAGTGACGGAGGGCGAAACTCATCGAGGTAGGGCGGGTTATCCTTAACCCGCCGTCTCACGAAATTTGCCAAGACGATTGTATCCGGAGAAGATGCAAACCCTGAGCGGCGCTTTTAATGATAAAGCGCCCTACCTCAGAAATGTCTGTGTCACTTATCACCGTCGTCTCCCCTAAAATCAGGTTGCTCAGACCGCTTTCGTCGGGAAGAAACAGGGCGGGCCAGTGCAGCAATATTCCTCACATTAAACCCCACACCCAGTGTCTATCGTGATCATGAAACGTTTCGTCACCCTCCTCTGCGTCGTCTCGCCATTGCTTCTCCTCACTTCCGGTTGCGTGACCGGACGGCGGACCGTCAGTCTTCCCGTGCACTCGCTCGGCACACCTGCGGCCGCGAGCAAGGGCGACTTCTTGATTTCGTCGGTGACCGACAACCGTCACTTCGAAAACAAACCCTCGGATCCCTCGACGCCGTCAATCGACGGCGATGTCAATTCGCTCACCCCCGACCAGAAAGCGTCCATGATCGGCCGGCAACGCAACACGTACGGCCACGCGATGGGCGACATCGCGCTGCCTGCCAGCGACTCGGTGGTTCAACGAACGCAAGAGCTCTTGAAGGATGCTTTGGAACAACGCGGTTATCACGTGACTCAGGACGCTGCCGCGCCGAACTCCGCGAGTGTTTCCATCGATCAGTTTTGGGCGTGGTTTACGCCCGGGTTTGCTTCCGTGAGTTTTGAAGCGCGGGTCTATTGCACGCTCACGATTCACAAAGGCGGCAACGGTGGCACCGTCGTGATCAAAGGCAACGGCCTCAACCGCGGCCAGATGGCTTCCGACGCAAACTGGGCCCTCGCCTACGACCGCGCCTTCACCGACTTCCTCCAGAAATTCGGCCCCGAAATGGAAAAAGCCGGGCTTTGAGGTTTTCGCCAGCGCCGGCGGAATAGACCGGCGTTCGAAATCACGAATCTTCTGTGCTCCATCGCGGGCAAGGCCATACGCGTCTTGCCCCGACGACCGCCTTCCGTTGTTTTGTCGCATCCCATGTTCGAACAGACCTTCAAAAATATCGACGACGTTCTCTGGAAGGACGCGGGTTGCACGAGCGAACTAGATTACACCGAGCAATCCTCCTGGCTCCTCTTTCTAAAGTACCTCGACGCGCTCGAAACCGACAAGGCGACCGAGGCCGCTCTCTCCGGCAAAAAATACGTTTTCATCCTCGATAAAGCCTACCGCTGGGAAAGCTGGGCCGCGCCGAAAGGAAAAGATGGCAAGATTAATCACAATGTCGCGCTCGGTGGCGACGACCTCACGCAGTTCGTCAATGCCAAGCTCTTCCCGTACCTGATGGGCTTTAAGCAGCGCGCCACCGGCCCGGACACCATCGAATACAAGATCGGCGAAATCTTCAGCGAAATTAAGAATCGCATCCAGAGCGGCTACAATCTGCGCGAAATCATCGATCACATCGACGAACTCCGCTTCGGTTCGCAGGTCGAGAAGCACGAGCTTTCCCACCTCTACGAAGCCAAGATCAAAAACATGGGCAACGCCGGGCGCAACGGCGGCGAGTATTACACCCCGCGCCCGCTCGAACGCGCCATCATTCAGGTCGTGCGCCCGCAGCTCGGCGAGCGCATCTACGACGGTGCCGTCGGCTCGGCGGGCTTCCTCTGCGAGGCCTTCGCCTACCTCCAGCAGGCCAATCCCAAGCGCACCACCGCGCAAGACCGCGCCCTCCAGGAACGCACCTTCTACGGCAAGGAAAAGAAGTCCCTCGCCTACGTGATCGGCGTCATGAACATGATTCTGCACGGGATCGAGGCGCCGAATATCATTCACACCAACACGCTCACCGAGAACCTCGCCGACATTCAAGAAAAGGACCGCTACCACGTCGTGCTGGCCAATCCCCCCTTCGGCGGCAAGGAGCGCCCGGAAGTGCAGCAAAATTTCCCCATCCGCACCGGCGAGACCGCGTTCCTCTTCCTCCAGCACTTCATCAAGATCCTCAAGGCCGGTGGACGCGCGGGCATCGTCATTAAGAACACTTTTCTCTCCAACACCGACAACGCCTCCGTGAGCCTGCGGAAGCTCCTGCTGGAAAGTTGTAATCTCCACACCGTGCTCGACTGCCCCGGCGGCACGTTTCAGGGCGCAGGGGTGAAGACCGTCGTGCTCTTCTTCGAGAAAGGCGCACCCACCCGCAAAGTCTGGTACTACCAGCTCGACCCCGGCCGCAACCTCGGGAAGACCAACCCGCTCAACGATGCCGACCTCGCCGACTTCATCACGCTGCAAAAGACCTTTGCCGACTCCCCCAAATCCTGGACTGTCGAGACCCCTGCCCTGAGCGGAGTCGAAGGGTGCGACCTCTCCGTGAAAAATCCCAACGGTGGTGAGGAAGTGACGCACCGCACCCCACAGGCGATCATGAAAGAAATCGCCGCGCTGGACGCCGAGAGCGCGGAGGTGCTGGAAAACATCAAGGGGGTGCTCGCGTGAAAAACCGGTGGGAAACGAAGACGCTTGGCCAAATCTGCGCCGTAGATTGGGGCAATACCGATCTGACGAAATCAGCCTACGTTGAAGGCGGTAAGTTTCTCGCCGTCTCGGCAGCTGGCTGTGATGGACGTATTGGACACAAGGAACACGCAAAGCATACACCCGTTCTTTCCGCCATCGGTGCGCAATGCGGTAGAATGTTTCTTCCTGAAGAAGATTTTACAGCCATTAAGAATACCATCACCCTAACTCCCCGCGATGGTGTTTGTACCGGCAGGTTCTTGTATCAACTCCTCACGCATGTGGAGCTTCCCAAACGCGGTGCTGCGCAGCCCTTCATCGCCAAGGGCGACATTCAGAAGTTTGCCGTTCCCGTCCCACCGTTGGCCGAACAGCAGCGGATCGTCGGCGTGCTGGACGAAGCGTTTGCCGGCCTCGCCACCGCCCAAGCCAACGCCGAAAAGAACCTCCAAAACGCCCGCGCCCTCTTCGAAAGCCACCTCCAATCCGTCTTCACCCAACGGGGCAAAGGGTGGAAACAAAAAACACTGGAAGAAATCGCGACAACCTTCGGTCGCGGTAAGTCAAAGCATCGTCCACGAAATGCACCGCAGCTTTATGGTGGGAAATATCCATTTATCCAGACGGGCGACATCCGAAACGCGGACCATTTCATCACCGAGTATTCGCAAACTTACAGCGAGGCCGGGCTCGCGCAGAGCAAGCTGTGGCCGAAAGGTACAATCTGCATCACGATTGCCGCAAACATCGCGGAAACCGCTATCCTAACTTTTGAAGCCTGTTTTCCCGATAGTGTCATTGGCGTTGTGGCGAATCCCGATGAAGCCGATATCGGTTTCATCGAATACCTTCTCCAATCGTTCAAGGTTCGCATCCAAGCAATGGGTAAAGGAAGCGCCCAAGCCAATATCAACATGGGGACGTTTGAAAATGAGCGATTTCCATTTCCTCCTGTGACCGAGCAAAAAAAAATCGTCGCCAAACTCGACGCCCTCGCCACCGAAACCCAACGCCTCGCCCGCCTGTACGAGCAAAAGCTGGCTGCGCTGGCGGCGTTGAAAAAGTCACTGCTGCACCAAGCCTTCACCGGCCAGCTCTAGAATCTGCCCGCTTGACCCACCTTATGAGTGACGTAAATCATGAGTGATGCCGAAAACCAAAAAGGAGATCTTCCTGGACCCACGAACGATCCGCTCGTTCGCTGGCGTGCGTGGCCGTGTGCAAGCTGCCGTGGCGCGACAACCCCGCTCAGTTTCCTTGTCAGTTGCTTTGGCTCAATCCCGCAAGTTTCGCATCGCGACAGGTTCTGCCAAATAGACTGGCAGAAGAAATGGCAGGCGGACCGGCTGTTGGAATGGATTAACCGCTGTCCTCACACGCAGTGGGTGGATCTGCGCTTGCGTGAACTTGCGACAGGCTCCGAGCATCTCGTCGTATTTGATGAAGTAACCAGTGAGGTCGTAAAGGTCACCTTGCCGGGAACCTATGGAGAATATTACGAAATCATCGACGACCGAATCAATCAGTTCAGCAGCACACCGGAGGAATATCTTCTTCGCATGCACTGGTGGGAAGAGCTGTTCTCCACGGCTCCGGCACCGCTGGGTATGACGGAGTCCGGCCAGATTGTTTCCCGGCAGAAGTTCATCGTGGGCGATCCGGATCCCCCGCAGGGAAAAGTAGATCAATTTCTCGTCGAAGCAGGTGCCATCGCGGTTAAGCAGCGTTACTGGCTATGGAAGAAGGTGGAGGCAGAAGCAGGAATCGAAATCTGGATAGGGGATGCTCGTTCAGACAATTTTGTCTTAGCGGACGGGGAGATCATCCCCATCGATATCCGAATTTGGGGCGTTCCCATTGCAGCCAAGAACATCCAAGAGTAGAACTTCATGAATGCCACCGAAACCCAACGCCGCGCGCGCCTCTACCAGCAAAAGCTGGCGGCGCTGGCGGCGTTGAAAAAGTCGCTGCTGCACCAAGCCTTCACCGGAGAACTCTGATATGCACCTGTCATCCCGATTCGACCAAGCCCTGCACTATGCCACCCTGATTCACGCCGGGCAGCTGCGCAAGGAAACCGCCATCCCCTATCTGGCCCATTTGCTCGGGGTAACCAGCATCGCCCTTGAGTACGGAGCTTCGGAAGACGAAACCATCGGCGCGCTCCTGCATGATGCCGGCGAGGACGCTGGTGGGGACGGCCGAATTCTGGACATTCGCCAGCGGTTCGGCGCGGCCGTGGCGGACATCGTGCAAGGTTGCACGGACGCCGTCGTCCTGCCCAAGCCCCCGTGGCGGAAACGCAAGGAGGATTACATCGCCCACGTACCTGCGGCGTCGGCTTCGGTCCGGCTGGTATCGGCCGCAGACAAACTGCACAACGCCCGGGCGATTCTCCGGGATCTGCGTCAGATGGGCGCCCGGCTGTGGCCGCGCTTTAACGGCGGAAAAGAAGGCACGCTGTGGTATTATCGTTCCCTGGTGGCCGCATTCCAAACGGCAGGCCCGACCGAGCTGGTGGCCGAGCTCGACCGCGTCGTCACGGAGATCGAGCAATTGGCAGCAAAATCATGAGCACGACCTGCCTCCACCTCGCATGCCTCCACGAGCACCGGCAGGCAGCGCTGGCCAAGCGGAAAAAGTCGCTGCTGCACCAAGCCTTCACCGGCCAGCTCTGAGTTGCACCCGGCTCCGGATCACCCCACGCTGCCACCCACCCGATGAGAGACGACCCCGCACCCTCACCCCCGCCCGGCGGCCAGTTTCTCCTCTACCAGACCGAGGATGGCCGGACGCGGATTGAGGTGCGTGTAGAGGAAGAAATCGTGTGGCTAACCCAGCAACACCTGGCAGAGCTGTTTCAGACGACCCAACAGAACATCAGTCTCCATCTCCAGAACATCTACGAAGAGGGTGAATTACAGCCCGGGGCAACTCACAAGGAATTCTTGTCGGTTCGCCGCGAAGGGAAGCGTACGGTCCAGCGCCGGGTGGATTTCTATAATTTGGACGCCATTATCTCGGTCGGCTACCGGGTTAAAAGTACTGTCGCCACCCGCTTCCGCATCTGGGCCACTCAGCGCCTGCGGGAATATATCGTGAAGGGTTTCACGATGGACGATGAGCGGCTGAAAAATCCGCCGGGCAGGGGGCACATCGACCATTTCGACGAGTTGCTGGAACGTATCCGCGACATCCGTAGCAGCGAGCGCCGGGTGTATCTACGGGTGAAAGAAATCCTCGCCCTGGCGGCGGACTATGCGCCGTCCGAACCGGAGACACAGGTGTTCTTCCAGACGATCCAAAACAAGCTGCACTTCGCCGCCACCGGCAAGACGGCGCCGGAACTCATCGCCGAACGGGCCGACCCGGCCCGGCCCAACATGGGTCTGACGGCGTGGAAGGGAGGCGTGGTGCGCAAGAGCAATGTGACCGTGGCCAAAAATTATCTGCGCGAAGAAGAGATCGTCGTGTTGAACCGGATCGTCGTGATGTTTCTCGATTTCGCCGAGGATCAGGCCGAGCGGAAGAAACTGATCTTTCTGCGCAACTGGCAGACCAAACTCGATGAGTTTTTGCGATTCAATGATCGCGAGATTTTATCCGATGCCGGCAAAGTCAGCCGCGGGCAGGCCGACGCGCTGGCCGAGCAGGCCTACGACCGTTTTGCCGACCGGCGTCGTGAGGCGATCGAAGCGGAGGCAGAAAACGAAACGTTAAAGCTGATTGAAGATGTAGCCAAGAAACTGCCGAAAAAGCGCAAAGGATCGAAATCATGAACGAAGCCGAGACCCGCGCCGAGCACATCGATCCTCTCCTCAAGGCGGCGGGTTGGGGCGTGGTCGAGGGCAGCCGCATCCGGCGTGAATTTCCCATCACGCCGGGGCGCATCGAGGGTCGTGGCCGGCGCGGCAAGGCCCTGACGGCGGATTATGTGTTGGAGTACCGTAACACCAAGATGGCGGTCATTGAGGCCAAGGCGTGGAACGAGGAAGTTTCCGAAGGCGTCGCCCAGGCCAAGAATTACGCCGGGATGCTCGCGGTGCGTTTCACGTACTCCACGAATGGCCAAGGCATCTACGGTATCGACATGGAGACGGGCAAGGAAGGCGACGTAGTGCGCTATCCGACGCCGGATGAACTCTGGCACCGGACCTTCGCCAAAGCCGATGCGTGGCGCGATCGGTTCGCTGCCGTACCGTTCGAGGACAAAGGCGGCTCGCATCCCAGCCGCTATTATCAAGACACCGCCGTCGAACGCGTACTTGAAGCGATGGCGGCGGGTCGCTCGCGTATTCTGCTCACGCTCGCCACGGGCACGGGCAAGACCTTCATCGCGTTTCAGATCGCGTGGAAACTGTTCCGCAGCCGCTGGAACCGGAGCGGTGAGCCGACGCGGCAGCCGCGCATTTTGTTTCTGGCTGACCGCAACATCCTGGCAAACCAGGCGTACAACGCGTTCTCCGCGTTTCCCGAGGACGCGTTGGTGCGGATTGCTCCAGATGAAATCCGCAAGAAAGGCCGCGTGCCAACGAATGGCAGCCTGTTCTTCACGATCTTCCAGACGTTCATGAGCGGACCCCAAGGCACGCCCTATTTTGGCGATTACCCCAGGGACTTTTTCGATTTCATCATCATCGACGAGTGCCATCGCGGCGGAGCGAACGACGAAAGCAACTGGCGGGACATCATGGATTATTTTGCGCCGGCCGTGCAGCTCGGTCTTACGGCCACGCCCAAACGCGATGAAAACGTGGATACCTACGCCTACTTCGGCGAACCGGTGTATGTTTACTCGCTCAAAGCCGGGATCAACGACGGTTTTCTCACGCCATTCAAGGTAAAGCAGATTCAGACGACGATGGACATTTACGTCTATACGACTGACGACACCGTGGTCGAAGGCGACGTTGAGGTGGGTAAAGTTTACGAGGAGTCCGATTTCAATCGCACCATCGAGATCCGGGAGCGCGAAAAGAAGCGCGTCGAAATCTTCATGGAGCAGATCAATCAGCACGAGAAGACACTGGTTTTCTGCGCCAATCAGGCCCACGCGCTGCTGGTGCGCGATCTCATCAACCAGATGAAGACGAGCAAGGACCCGAACTATTGCCAACGCGTCACGGCGGACGACGGCGAACTGGGCGAGGAGCACCTACGGAATTTCCAGGACAACGAGAAAACGATTCCGACGATTCTCACCACCTCGCAGAAACTGTCCACGGGCGTCGATGCGCGGAATATCCGCAACATCGTCCTGATGCGGCCAATTAAATCGATGATCGAGTTCAAGCAGATCATCGGACGCGGCACCCGGCTCTACGATGGGAAGGATTATTTCACGATTTATGACTTCGTGAAGGCGCACCTGCATTTCAGCGATCCCGAATGGGACGGCGACCCGGTAGATCCAGAGGTTTGTCCGAAGTGTGGCGCGAGTCCGTGCGTGTGCGTGACGGCGCCGCCCAAGCCATGTCCGGTCTGCGGCGAGCAACCGTGTATTTGCCCACCTGAACCGTGCCCGGTTTGCGGCCAGCTTCCTTGCGTGTGCCAAAAGAAGGTGAAGGTAAAACTCGCCGACGGAAAAGCGCGCAGCATCCAGCACATGATGATGACGACATTCTGGCACGCGGACGGCACTCCCATGTCTGCGCAGCAATTCATGGAACTGCTGTTCGGAAAACTGCCCGAATTTTTCAAAGACGAAGCCGAACTACGCGTTTTGTGGAGCGCACCTGAAACCCGTAGAAAGCTCCTTGATGGTCTCGCTGAAAAAGGCTTCGGCCGGGATCAGTTGATCGAGATGCAGAAGATCATCGACGCGGAGAAAAGCGACCTCTTCGACGTGCTGGCGTATGTAGCGTACGCCTTGCCCACGTTGAGCCGCGAGGAGCGAGCGTCCAAGGCGAAGGTGGCGATCACGACCCACTTCAACAGCAAGCAGCAGGTCTTCCTCGATTTCGTCCTATCGCATTACGTCACGGTGGGAGTGGACGAACTCGACCAGGAAAAGCTCACGCCCCTGCTCCGGTTGAAATACCGCAACTCCATCGCCGACGCCGTCGCCGACCTCGGCAAACCCGAAGAAATTGGCAAGACGTTCGCTGGTTTCCAAAAATATCTGTACGAACGCGGTGCGGCGTAGCCTGTGGCAGAGAAAAGTTGAAGCGCGCTGGCTGGAGTTGGACCATACGTCCGCGCAAACACCCTCAGAATAGTTCTTCCTGCCGGCCTGGTTTTTCAGGGATCGCAGAAAGCGTGGGCACACCGAGCAATTTGCACAGCTTGATCGCCGCGTTCGGTGCGAAGTTTTCCGCGTGATTATTGAGGGTAACGTGAACTTCCTTCGCCTGCTTCGTGACTGATTTGATGCGCCCGGCGATTTCCGTTAATTCTGTGGCGGTGTAGTCGTGATGGTGGCCTTCGTCCGTGCTGCCGGCGGTGGCGTAGGCGGGATTACGGCCATGCAGGCGAAAGTAGGCATGTCGGGGATTCGTCACCACATCGAGTAGCGGCATGAGGCGCGCGGCGTCGGCGGCCACTGTATCCGTCGACACCCACACGAGCTTTTTCGCGTGAAAATAATCGAGGGTCTCGGCGCGTTGCGGACCCGCCAGCCAATCCCGATGGCGCAGTTCGACGGCGAGCGCGTGCGGCGCCAGTTTTTCAATGGTCGCGTCCAGTTCCTGCAAGCGGTGCTTTGCCGGAGAAAAAGAGGGCGGCATGGGCAGGAGAAAAACGCCCAGCTTGTTCGCCGCGATGATAGGTTCGGCCGCGTGAAGAAACCGACCCATCGCCTCACCGCGTGCCGCGGCGGCAGGATCATCGGAAAATTCACGGGAGAGTTTCACATCGAAAGTGAACTTCGCCGGAGTCTGCGCGACCCAGCGCTCGACGTACTCGCGTTTGGGAATCGCCCGGTAAAATGAATTAGCCTCCACGCGATCGAACCACTGGGAATACACGGCGAGAAGCTCCCTCGGAGGCACGCCTTTCGGGTAAAGCACGCCGACGTATTCCTTGTCCGTCCAACTCCCACATCCGATATGAATGGCCATGAAGATTACCTGTAGCCACCCCGCGCAGCTCGGCAAGGGCGGGATTTCGCGGGCATAATTCGTGAAATCAGAGGAATCCTCACGCACACGTCACTTATTAAGTGACGTTAAAATCGGCTCACCTTTCGTGCAACCTAACCCGCACGTCACCTATTACGTGACATTCCATTTTTTCCCGATCAGCCGACATGTCACCTAATAAGTGACGTGCAATTTCGCGATGCCGGAGAGGGGAGAAGGACTTTGCGGAGGAAAACATGTCACTCAATAAGTGACGTTTGCTCCAGGGCCAGAGGCGGGCGGCGACCGGGGGAGGACGAAGCTCCTTGATTCTTCAAGCGGGGAATACCTCCATCTCGCCGAACAGTCGAAGTCGGCACGGTCAAACTTCAATTCAGCCTTATCTATGAGCTCGCGATGTGTCTGCCGTACGATTTGGAGATCGCGATGTCCCTAAAATCCGCGGAACTACGACTCGAACTACCGGCAGCTCTGGGAGCGCTCATTATCGCGGCCGCCGTGGAAATAGCCAAAAAATCGCACGGGGCGTTTCGCGTTGAGCCACGCCGGATCCGCCGCGGCGCGACGCTCCGGCCCGGCAATGAAACTCCGTTGTGGAATGAACTCCGGTCGCAACTGCAACCGCATCTCCGGAAATATGGCGACCAAGTCAATCTCGGGCGGGTCGTCGGTCTGCCGCGCCAGCGCATTAATGCGTTCGTCACGGGCGGAGGACAGATGCCGGATGCGGAACGCACCTTGCAGTTGCTGGCATGGCTGATTGCGGTCCGTAAAAATCGACGTCCGAGCTAGGCGTACCCACTGGCAGATTAAACCAAAGGACACCGGAATCGGCAAACAGTGGATCGGAGAAAAACCGCATTCGCTCCCTGAGGCAATTCTCCGTGCGTTTGCGTTACCTCCTGTTCAGATCCTATTTTCGCACCTCTGATTTAGTCGACACGCGCCAGTGCCCTCTTACCGTTATCCGCAGCTCTTCGGCGAACTTTGCGTTGGAACCGACGGCATGCCGCCAGCGCCAATAACCCTGTCGCGCCCATTAGTCCATAAAGCGAAGGTTCGGGAACGGCGGAAAGCGGAACCCCGTAAACCTCCAGCCCAAAAGGAGCCCAAGGGATATTGTCGGGCTGGGAGTAGTCCATGTAGTCGAAGCTATCGAGAAGAGAATCCAGATTGGGTATCGGTCCATCGAAGCCGTAGCCAAGGGGAACGTCGGGCGCGGACATGAAAAACTGGTATGTGCCTGGCTGCAAATCCCACTTGAGCAAATCCACACCCTGCCATTTTGCCGGGGCGTTCAACACTCGTTCGACTGGGAATGTCCGAAAATAGAATGTATGCAATTCATCGCTAACGTCCACGGGGCTTACCGAAAATGTTGCCGTTGACCAATCAGGCCCATTAATCCACGCATTTATTTTCTGAATGCGGAGGGCCTCAGGAACCTCAAAACTGAAGCTGACCTTCGTTACCCATCCTGCATCTGTCAAAATCCCGCCAAGTTCGTTATATTCCATCGGGCCGCCTGGCGGTGAGTAAAGGAGAAGTTTGCTCGCGTGGCTCAGCAGCGCACTGGAAAAGAAACCCACCATCACAACAAGGGCTGCGCGCAAGCGCCGTCCGAAATGGGAAAATAGAGATCTGGAGGGTGGGATCATAGAATACGGGGGTTACCCGACTATCGCAGATCCACGCTCGCCTTTAAATCAGGCGATGTCCTCCCGACGCGTCATCATATCCCCTACTGGACAGGTTTCTCGGCAGCCGAGTAACGGGACAAATCGGATGGCGGCAGACCACTCGCGGTTTATTCATTTCAATAATTCGAATGATGTTTGAACGTTTCAGACCCGGCCCCGTCTTACTCTTTGTGCAAGGTTTGCTTGGTGTTAGGGTACACAGTTCAGGGTAGAAAATAAAAAGGCCGCCCAGGGGTGGGCGGCCTTTGTTCCGTCCAGAAGCGAGTTTCGGCCGAGAGCGCACAACGCCAAGGATTTTGTTCTTCGCTATCTTGGCGACGTTGGTGTAAAATCATACTTCCCGGGGACTGGGATTTCAAATCAGTGCTTCATGCGCGGTTGGAAAACCCGGGCTCAGCACCTTTCCCCTGGGTTGCGGTCAGAATTTCCACTATGAGTAACTCAAAAGCCAAAAACACGATCTGCCTGTGGTACAACAAGGACGCGCTCGATGCGGCGCGCTTCTACGAGAAGACCTTCCCGGACAGCAAGGTGACGGCGGTACACAACGCGCCAGGCGACTATCCGATGGGCAACGCTGGTGACGTCCTGACCGTGGAATTCACCGTTTTCGGCCTCCCCTGCCTGGGTCTCAATGGCGGACCGCAATTCCCGCAAAGCGAGGCCTTCTCCTTCCAAATCGCAACCGACACCCAGGCGGAAACGGACCGCTACTGGAACGCCATCGTCGGCAACGGCGGGAAAGAGAGTCAATGCGGGTGGTGTAAGGATCGCTGGGGATTGAACTGGCAGATCACGCCCCGCGTTCTGAGCGATGCGATGGCCGCCGGTGGAGCGGAGGCCAAGCGCGCGTTCGCGGCGATGATGGAAATGGGCAAGATCGACATTGCCAAAATCGAGACCGCCCGCCGCGGCTGATACCTTGGAAGACAGAGCTTTTTAACCGCTGATGGTTTCGCCGCATGGGGAGGCTAAACCTTTGAAAGTGTACGCCGCTAATCGTCGTCGCAGTTCGTTTCGGGGAGCCTGCTGAGCGTAGACTCGAAATTAAGGCATTGCGACACGCAGTCCACTGAGGAGTCACAGAGAGCACGAAGGACAATAAAGCTGTCGTCAGTCTTTTCCTGACTCCAGTCGAAGGGCGCTCCCAAGGGATTCGTCTCCTCATTTGGCGGATCCATCAGTGGTGAAAAAATCCGGACAGAGCGAACCACGATTGTTAACCACTGATGGATTCACTCCCGTGAATCTTTTCAACGTGTACGCCGACTAATCGTCTTTGTGGCTTCGTTTCGGGGAGACCGCTAATCGCGGTCTGGAACTCCTCGATCCAGTCCGCGATGAGCACCGTTCCATACGTCCATATATTTCGGGACCCGGGCGACCGGGATTTCTTTAAGCCCGCGGGTGGGCTTTGCCGTGGATTTCCTTCAGACGCGCAACACTGGTGTGGGTATAGATCTGCGTGGTTGTCAGGCTGGCGTGGCCGAGGAGTTCCTGCACAACACGCAAATCGGCACCGGAATTCAGCAGGTGCGTCGCGTAGGAATGACGCAATTTATGCGGCGACAAGTCCATCGGGAGATCGGCGAGCGCCAGGTATTTTTTCACGAGCAGCTGCACCGTTCGCACCGGCAGGCGTTCATGCCCTTTCGTGATTACCACGGGATCGGCTGGGCCGTTAGCGCGCGCGAAATCGTCGCGGAATTTTTTCATCACCGCCATGGCCACCGCTCCGAGCGGACAAATGCGTTCCTTCCGGCCCTTGCCCAGCACCCGCGCGCTGCCGTGGCTGAAATCGACTGTGCCGTAATTCAGCGCAACGAGTTCGCTCACGCGCAGACCACCGCCGTAGAGCAGTTCCAGCACCAACCGGTCGCGCCACGCGCTGAAGGCATCAATCGATTCATTTTGCAGAAGCTTCGTGGGGCCTCCCAGCAGCTGGGTCATTTGCGACTCGGTGAGAAATTTCGGCAGCCCCTTGTCCAATTTCGGCAACGGCACTCCCGCGAAAGGATTTTGCCCCAGCCGTCCCTGCTGCATCCAATAGCGAAAAAACGCCCGCAATCCCGAAACGTGATTGTGCAGCGTCCGCCGTTTATACCGGCGCTGGGCCTCGATCACGAAATCGCGCGTGTCGCGGGCCGTGAGTGAAGTGAAATCGCCGCCGTTGCGCTTGCTCTGCTGCAACCATACATAAAAATCAGTGAAGGCTTGGGCGTAATTTCGCGCAGTGTAGGCGGAATAACGCCGTTCCTTCGCGAGATAATCGAGAAAGGGTTGCAGCCAATCGGTGACGACTGATGCGGGCAGCGCGGCGTTTGGGTCGGGACTGGCGGAGGCCAGTTTCATCGCGATTATGCCGAAACCACGGCGGGGTCGCCGTGGCTCCAAAAGAGAGTTTGCTCTGCGTGCGAACAGGATCGACTGACCATATTGGCAAGTTCAGTGCGCAACTGCGGCGAACCTGGCTTCGACTTCACGCATGACGCGATCGCTCTCTTTGCGGAGCGCGCCTTCGGGGTCGAGGCCTTTCACGCGCGCGGCGGCGGTGATTTCGAAGAGCATGCGGCCGAGGGTGGCTTCGTCGAGATGCGCGCCGAGCGATTTCACCTGGGCCAGATCAATGATTCCGTCGGCGGGCAGTTGCTTTTTCTCGATTCGCTTCGCCACCTCTTCAGCAAACATCAGTGCGGGCAATCGCGGTGGGAGTTGCTTGAAGAGGGTGGATTCCGTTTTTCCCGACGCGGCTTTTTCGCCGGCTTTCACTTTCTCCCATACTTCCATGACTTGCGCCGTCGTATCGACTTTGTTGACTCCGAACACGTGCGGATGCCGGCGGATGAGCTTGTCGTTGATGTCGCGGGCGACGTCCTCGAAATTAAACTTTCCCTGCTCGGTCGCGAGCTGGGCGTGAAAGACGACCTGAATCAGCACATCGCCGAGTTCTTCGCGCATGTGCGGGAGATCCATGCGGTCGATCGTATCGAGCAGCTCGCTGCACTCGTCGATCAGGCAGCGGGTCAGGGTTTGATGGGTCTGTTCCCGATCCCACGGACAACCGTCGGGGGCGCGCAGGCGGGCCACAGTGCGGCACAAATCTTCGATGGCACTCATTGGGAAAGAGCAATTACCACGGAACAGGCGGAAGACACGGAAAAACCACGGCAATTTGGTTTTGCTTCAGCCATCGCAGTGTGTTGCGTGATGGCATCGATGGACAAACTGACCGAAATCATGGCCCACAAGCGGACGGAGATCGCGCCGCTCATCCGGACCGTCACGCTCTCGGAGTTGCGGGAGGTGAACGCATCCCTTTCCGCGCCGCCGTCGTTTTTGCAGGCACTGAAACGCCCCGATGGCCGGCTTGCAGTGATTGCGGAAATCAAACGCCGCTCGCCCTCGGCGGGCGCGATCAAGGAAAATGCCTCCGCGCTGGAGCAGGCGCTGCGTTACCGTGCGGCGGGTGCCAGTGCGCTTTCCATTCTCACGGACACAAAATATTTTGGCGGCACGCTGGCGGATTTGACGGAGGTCACGGGACATTTCGCTAAAAATTCACCGGCGCTCCCCTCTCTGCGCAAGGACTTCATGGTGCATCCGGTGCAGGTGCTGCAGGCCCGGTTGGGGGGTGCGAGCGCGATTCTAATTATTGTCCGCGCGTTGAACGACGAAGAAATTGGCACGCTCCAACAGGCCGCCGATGCGGCCGGACTCGATGTGCTTTTCGAAATCCACACTGAAGCCGATTTGAGCCGGGCGGTCCATTTCGGCGCAAAAATTATCGGCATTAACAATCGCGACCTCGCCATTTTCAAGACCGACCTCGCGCTGAGCGAGCGACTGATTCCGCTGTTTCCAAAAGACGTTGTCGCCGTCAGCGAAAGCGGGATTTCCACTCCCGCAGACGCAGCGCGGGTGAAGGCCGCTGGCGCGCAAGCGGTCCTCGTCGGCGAGTCGTTGATGCGGTCGGACAACCCGGCGGGACTGATCGAGGAATTTCGCCATGCGATCTAAATACCCCAGAAACCAACTTCTCCCCCGTGGTGAATTCGTCCACCGACTGGGACGGAGCGTGGCGGCCGGCTGTGCCTTGCTCGCTTTTTCCCTGACCATCGGGATCCTCGGTTACCATATCATTGGCGGGCTTTCGTGGATCGACGCCTTTCTCGACGCCTGCATGATTCTTTCCGGGATGGGCCCCGTTTCCACGCTTCATAGCGACGGCGCCAAGTTTTTCGCAGGGTGCTATGCGGTCTATTGCGGCGTCATGCTGCTGGCGATTACCGGCGTGATTCTGGCTCCCCTCATCCACCGTTCACTGCACAAGTTTCATTTGGAATGGGGCAACGGTGACAAATAGCCATGCCGCTGTCGCCTTCCGCCACGAGGGAATTACTCACCCGGCTCGGTCATGAACCCAGGCAATTTCTCGGACAAAATTTCCTCGTTGACGGAAATATTGTCCGAAAATCACTGGAACTTGCTGCCATCGTTCCGGGAGAAGCGGTCGTCGAAATTGGTCCCGGCCTGGGCACGCTGACCAATGCCTTGTTGGAAGCCGGTGCCCAAGTTTGGGCGGTGGAAAAAGACCGGAACCTCCACGCCCATCTTTCGGAAACGTTGCTGAAAACCCATGCCCAATTCCACCTGCTGGAAGGCGACGCGGTGGAACAACCCCTCGCAGGCTTCAATCCCACCGCCAACACCGGTGAATCGCGAACCCGCGACTTCAAGGTGGTGGCCAATCTGCCTTACGCGATTGCAACGCCCTGGCTCGATGAAGTACTGGGCGGGCCGTTGCCTTCCACGCTTGTCCTGATGCTCCAGCAGGAAGCCGCCCAGCGTTATGCCGCGCAGCCCGGGACAAAATCCTTCGGGGCCATTTCGATTTTTCTGCAATCGGCGTATTCGATCGCGCCCGGGCACAAAGTTGCCTCCGGTTGCTTTTATCCCCGGCCCGACGTGGAGTCCTATTTACTCAACCTGGTGCGCCGGCCAAACCCGTTTGTTTTCCCACCTGACGCGAAAAAACTCATCCGCGCGTGTTTTCAGCAACGGCGGAAGCAAATCCGGGCGCTGCTGCGGGACAAATTGCCAGAGGAAAAATCCATCCTCTGGCTGGAAAAACTCACTGCTGCGGGATTGGGACCGCAGGCGCGGCCGGAGCAGATCCCGCTGGCACTCTGGCAGGAATTTCCTGTCTGATCATCGACCGGCTTGAAAAGTGCGCCGGCATTCCTAGCTTCATCCGCCATGTTTCGCCGCCTGCTTTGCTCAACTGCCGTTCTTGTCGCCGCGACTGCCGTGGTCGCGCAAGATAGCGCGTTGGCCGGACGGGTCGAAGGCGACACTTATATTTCCCCGACTGGTGAGTTCAAGGTGCAGATGCCCGTGCTGCCTGAACTTGGCGGTTCGATTACCGATACGGAAAACGTCGTCACGTTTAGCGACAACTATAACACCCACATCAGCATTGCCTGTTTTGAACTCGACGCCGCGCAAAAATGGGAACTGGAAACCCGCACTCTCCGCGACTACCTGCTTTATTTTTTCAACAACTTCGTGCTGGCCGACTTTAAGAGTCGTTTTCCCCAATCCAGCATTGAGAGCGCACGCTTCCTGCCGACGTTGATGTCCGGGACAATGATTACCTTCGCGCTGTTGCCCGGCGGATCATACTTTGAAAAAAAGAACCAGATCGGCGACGCGCCCCAGACTCCCGTCGTCGCCAAACGCGGCACTCTGCTCTTCATGCGCCATCGCCACATTTATGTCATCAGTGCGGAACTGGCCGAACGTGCGACGCAACGAAGCACGTACAACCGCACCGTGGACCAGGAAAATCAGCTGTTGATCGAGCGTCTGACGACACTGCTCAATCGTTTTACGTTTCTTGAACCCAAGGCCCGCCTTCCGGCGCCCTAGCCCATCCCATGCACGAAGCTTATGAGGAATTGATCGCCGGACAACGTGTCCTGCGCCGCCGACCGACTTCCATGCATGAGGCGCTCGTTACGCGGCTGCATCAATTGGTGGGGCAGAGTCTCCCGCTCAACTCCTCCCTGCGCCTGCTCGCGCCGCGCTCAGAACTGGAGTTGGACGGACATTCGATTCTTCGTCCCGATCTGGCGATTGTCAGAATGGGAACGTGTACGGGTGAAAACCTGCGCGTACAGTTATACCTGGTGGCGGAGGTATTGCAGCCAGGCGATCATCACGTCGACACCGTGGACAAAAAGCAGGTCTGGAACGACGGCCGTCTTCCCCGGCTTTGGATGATCGATCCGCGTTATTTGAACGTGGAAGTGTATGGTTGCAAGGAAACCGGATTCGGGCTTCTCCAAATTCTCGCCAACCACCACGCCCTGACTGATCCGCATCTGCCCGGATTCCATTATTCCATGCCCGAACTTTTTGCCGGTAGCTTTTAAAGCAGCCCGACAAGTCCGCTCTCGCCCGATTGCCGCAAGATCGCGAGCCCTCAATCAGGCTGGCTCATCGACCGGCTGAAATTCTCATGTCCTTCGAAAAATCTCCTTCACCGTCATTCCTCAATTCCCGGGCCTTTGACTGGTCTCAATTGCCGGCCATGCCCACCAAAGCCGGCGAATGTCGGAACTTTTTCGATTCAGCAACCCGCACGCTGGCGCGTTTGGAATGCCACGCGACCACTCTCCGGGCTGGGGAAAGCGCCCACGAGCCCCACCGGCACACGGATGAGGAATTGATTTTCATCAAGGACGGCCAGCTTGAAATCACCATCAACGATCGAACGCTGACCGCGATGAGCGGCGCGGTACTTTTTTTCGCTTCGATGGACCTGCATGGCTTGCGCAATTCGGGAACGGGACCGGCAATCTATTACGTGCTGCGTATTTTCCCGCGTGATCTTCCCGCGTCGATTCCCTAGTTCCGCTTTTCCTGCCGGGGATGACACGGTTCACCATTCTTGCCCTTTCCGGAAGCCTGCGCGCCGGCTCATCGAATACGACATTGCTGCACGCGATGGCGAAACTCGCGCCGTCAACTGTAACATTTAAGTTTTATGACGGATTGGGTGGATTACCGCATTATAATCCCGATCAGGAGGACGCCGCGATTCCCAGCGTCATCGAGTGGCGTACGCTGATAAGCTCCGTCGAAGGCATCTTGATTTGCAGTCCCGAATATGCGCGCGGAGTTCCGGGATCGCTCAAAAACGCGCTCGACTGGCTCGTGGGCGGAATCGATATCGTGAATAAACCGGTCGCGGTGATCAACGCTTCGCCTCATTCGACGCACGCCCACGCGTCGCTCATGGTTATTTTGGAAACGATGTCGGCCCGGGTGATCCCGGAAGCATCGATTACCGTGCCACTCAGGGGAAGAAAACTCAGCGCACGCGAAATCGTGGATGATGCCCCGATGGCCGGAATACTCCAGGCGGCGCTCGCCGTCTTTTTTCGCGAAGTCTCAAACAACGTCAGCGGAGGCGGCCGCAATTCACCGCCAACGACAGCATGACAAACGGGCTCGTATTTGTCGGGCCGAATGTTTCTGTAGTCCGCTTCCCTTGAACAAGCGCGCCTTCCTCGATCGAATTTTGGTCCGGTTGCAATCCGAATTGGACATGCTCACCCAGGCAGCACTATCGACCCACGCCGAAGCGACCGACGAGGAAAACAAGGCCGAGGACAAGTACGACACGCGCGGACTTGAAGCGTCGTACCTTGCGATCGGGCAATCGAAGGCCGCGGAAGAGGCGGCTCAGGCAGTCGCGCAATTCTCGGCGCTTCCCGCCCGCGATTTCCGTTCGTCTGAGCCAATCAGCCTCGGTGCCTTGGTCGCACTCGAAGCCAACGGGCGTTCCACCCATTACTTCATGGGCCCCCGGGCCGGCGGTACAGAAATAGAGGAGCAAGGAGGCGTGATCATGGTGATTACCCCGCAGTCACCACTCGGAAGACAACTCATGGGTCGCCGCGAAGGCGACACGCTGGAGCTCACTCTCGGCGGTAAGCGCAGCCAGCAAATCATCGCCTCGGTTCGATAGTGCCCGGGCGACGTTGGTGACGGTCTTTCTAATAGCCTTCATTATAGGGGTAATTCCATCGCGTGATGGATCGCTCTTCTGGTGAGCCATTGTTTAATGGTTGTAACCGGAGCATAAATCGGGCGTCGAATGAGGCAGTGAATAATGAACCAAATATTCAGCGTTCACCGGGTGGCGAGCTTCGCGCCCGGATTTTAGGTGCGGCGCGGGAACGTTTTCTGCGATTCGGTTTTGCGAAAACCTCGATGCAGGAGATCGCGACGGCGTGCAATATGTCGGCGGCCAACCTCTATCGTTTCTATAAAGGAAAACTGGCCATCGGTCTCGCCGTCGCCCTGCAGGAACAGGCGTCGGTGCTTGCAATTTGCGACCACGCAGTGAGCGCTGCGGGACCGGAGACCGCTGAAAGACTGATTGCACTTTTTCAGGCAACGATTGAGGAGAGTCGGCGAAACCTGAAAAAGGCGCCGTTGCTTTTCGAGCTGGATATGATCGTCGCCCGCGAAGAGCAGGAATTGCGTCGGGGATTTTTGCGCGAGGTTGAGAAACGGATCCTGGCGATCCTTTCCGAGGGAATCGACGCCAACGCCTTCGAATCCGCCGCGATCAAGCTCCAATCCCGGATGATCATGATGGCCAGCGCCCCATTTGTTTTGCCGTGGATGCTGCTGAACGAACCTTTCGGGAATCCGCAGTCCATGGTCGAACCCCTCATCCGGTCCTTGATTTCCGGTTTGATGGGTGAAGTGTCCGTTCATGGCGACTCTACTCTGACCGGACCGCCCGCTACTCCAGCAACGTCCCGCGCACCTCGACGCACCCGACCGGCGTAGTTTTTCTGACCCACCATTGCTCGCAATACCGCTTCACTCATCCGAAAAGCCGTCACGGTTGATGGCGTTCTTTCTCGAAATTATTCAACGACTTTACTTTCCATGTCCGACCTCTCCCGGAGTTCCACCACCCCTCGTTCACCTCAAGCCAGCCCGAATCCACCCAAAGGTGTTCGCTGGACCACTTGGCTCATCGTTGCCGGCATCGTCGCCTTGATCGGCTATGCGGTGGTGGTCCGGCCGATCCTGAACGCCCGCGCCGCCAAGCCGGCCGCGTCGGGCGGCCGCGGTGGCCGAGGCATGGGCAGCGGCCCGACCCCGGTGACTGCCGCCACCGCCAGGGAAAGCGACCTGACATTGAAGCTGGTCGCACTCGGCACGGTCACTCCGGTCCGGACTGTAACCGTCCGCAGCCGGGTCGACGGCGAACTGCAGCAAATCTCTTTCACGGAAGGCCAGATGGTTGTCGCCGGAACGCCGTTCGCGGAACTCGACCCACGTCCCTTCCAGGTACAAAAGCTGCAGGCCGAGGCACAACTCGCCAAGGATCAGGCCCTGCTGGAGAACGCGCAGGTCGATCTCAAGCGCTTTCAGACTCTGCTTGCCCAGGATTCCGTGGCCGAGCAACAGGTCGCCACCCAAGTCTCCCTCGTTCATCAATACACCGCAGCTCTCAAGGTGGATCAGGCCCAGATCGAAAGCGCAGACCTGCAGCTCGCCTACGCCCATATTATTACTCCCATTTCCGGCCGGGTCGGCCTGCGCCAGGTCGACCAGGGCAACATTGTCCATTCATCCGATGCCAACGGCATTGCCGTCATCACCCAGTTGCAGCCGATCACCGTCCTGTTTTCCATTCCGCAGAGCGCGATCCCGCAGGTGCAGAAAACCTTTGCCTCCGGCGAAGTCATGACCGTCGTCGCCTACGACCGCGACGGCAAGACCAAGCTGGCCACCGGTCACCTCGCGACCATCGACAATCAGATCGATCCGACGACCGGCAGTGTGAAACTTCGCGCCGAGTTCACGAACGAGGACGACGCGCTCTTTCCCAACCAGTTTGTAAATGTCGAGCTGACTATCGGCTCGTTGAAAAATGCCACCGTCATTCCCGGCGCCGCCGTCCAAATCGGCAGCTCGGGCAGTTACGTTTACGTCGTGAAAGACGGCAAGACCGCTGTTTTGCGCGAGGTGGAAACCGGCGCGACGGAAAACAGCCGGGTCGCCATCACCAAGGGCCTCGTTCCCGGTGAAGTGGTGGTGGTCGACGGGGTCGACAAGCTGCGCGACGGTGCCGCGGTCGACCTGGTGCAGCGTTCGACTGGCCCGGCCCCCGCCGGTCAGAAGACGAAGCCCGCCGGCGGCTGGGGTAAGCATTCTCCCAAGGCTGATTCGACGAAGCCCGATTCACCCAAGCAGGACTAAGTCTGCTTTCTTGCTCCCGTGAATCCCTCCAAACCGTTCATTCTGCGGCCGGTCGCGACCTCGCTGTTCATGGTCGCCATTTTACTGGTTGGCGCCTTCGGCTACCGCCTACTGCCGATCGCCGCCCTTCCCCAAGTCGACTATCCGACCATTCAGATCGTGACACTCTATCCGGGCGCAAGCCCGGAGGTCATCACTTCCTCCATTACGGCACCACTGGAACGCCAGTTCGGTGCGATGGCCGGCCTTAACCGCATGGCGTCGACCAGTTCGGGCGGTGCCTCGGTCATCACCCTCACCTTCAGCCTCGATCTCACCCTTGATGTGGCCGAGCAGGAAGTGCAGGCCGCGATCAACGCCGCTTCCAACTTGCTGCCGACCGACCTGCCGACACCCCCGATCTACAACAAGGTCAATCCCGCCGATGCGCCGATTTTGACGCTGGGCATCACGTCGAAGCTCACCCCGCTGCCTCAGGTCGAGGACTTGGTCGACACCCGACTGGCGCAAAAAATATCGCAAATTTCCGGTGTCGGCCTGGTCAGTATCAGCGGTGGCCAGCGCCCGGCCGTACGCGTACAGGCCGATCCGCGTGCCCTCGCCGCCGCCGGCCTTACTCTCGACGACGTGCGCACCGCCATTGGCACTGCCAACGTGAACCAAGCCAAGGGCAGTTTCGACGGCCCCACCCGCGCCTCCACCATCGACGCCAACGACCAGCTCCGCTCGATCACCGACTATGAGCAGATGGTCATTGCGTACCGGAAAGGCGCTCCTGTCCGCCTGAAGGATGTTTCCACGATCATCAACGGGGCCGAGAACGTCCAGTTGGCCGCCTGGGCCAACGAGCGCGCCGCCATCATCCTCAACATCCAGCGCCAGCCGGGGGCCAACGTCATCGATGTGGTCAATCGCATCCACCAACTGCTGCCACAGTTGCAGGCTGGCCTGCCCGCCTCCATCGAGATCATCCCGCTGACCGACCGCACAATTACCATCCGTGCGTCGGTCGAGGATGTGCAGTTCGAGCTGCTGCTCTCCATCGCGCTGGTCGTCATGGTGGTCTTCCTGTTTTTGCGCAGCATCCCCGCCACCATCATTCCCGGCGTGGCCGTGCCTCTCTCACTGGTCGGCACCTTTGGCGTGATGTATCTCGCCGGCTTCAGCATCAACAATCTCACGCTCATGGCACTCACCGTCGCGACCGGCTTCGTCGTCGACGACGCCATCGTGATGATCGAGAATATCGCCCGTTACCTCGAGGAGGGCTTATCCCCGCTCGAAGCAGCGCTGAAGGGGGCCGAGCAGATCGGCTTTACGATCATTTCGCTCACCATCTCCCTCATCGCGGTTCTGATCCCGCTGCTGTTCATGGGCGATGTGGTCGGACGTCTGTTCCGGGAATTCGCGATCACGCTGGCGGTTTCCATTCTCATCTCCGCCGTGGTTTCGCTGACGCTCACCCCGATGATGTGCGCCAAGCTGCTGCACCACACGCCGGAGAAGGACCAGAGCCGATTCTATCACGCCAGCGGTCGGTTCATCGACGGGATCATCGCCCGATACGGCACAATGTTGCAATGGGTGCTCAAACGCCAAGGTCTCACGCTCATCGTCGCAGTGAGCACACTCGTGCTCACGGTCGTGCTCTATCTCATCATCCCGAAGGGCTTTTTTCCGGTGCAGGACACCGGTGCCATCCAAGGCATCTCGCAGGCCGCCCAGTCCATTTCCTTTCCCGCCATGGCCGAACGCCAGCAGACTCTCGCCCGCGTGGTTCTCGCCGACCCGGCCGTCGCCAGCCTGTCCTCCTACATCGGGGTCGACGGCACAAACACCACGCTCAACAGCGGCCGGTTCCTCATCAACCTGAAGCCAAAGAGCGAGCGCTCCGGTTCGGCGGTCGATGTCATCCGCCGGCTCGAGCCCAAGCTCGCCGGCCTGCCGGACATCACCCTCTACCTGCAGCCGGTGCAGGATCTCTCAATCGAGAGCACGGTCAGCCGTACCCAATACCAGTTCAGCGTCGAGACCCCCAATGCCGCGGATCTCGACCTCTGGGTCAAACGCATTGTTGACCGGCTCGGCCAACTGCCTGCCATCACCGACGTAGCCAGCGATCTCCAGAACGAAGGCCTGCAGGCTTACGTCAACATCGACCGTGATACCGCGGCCCGGCTCGGCGTAACGGTAGGCGCCATCGACAACGCTCTTTACAACGCCTTCGGCCAACGCCTGGTCTCGACGATCTACACCCAGTCCAACCAGTATCGCGTTGTACTCGAGGCCCCGCCGTCACTCCAACACCGACCGGCCTCGCTCGAAAACATTTATGTAACCTCCACGCTCGGTGCCCCGGTGCGGCTGACAACCGTCGCCCAGATCGTCCAGCAGCAAGCCCCGCTGGTAATTAATCATGCAGAGCAATTCCCCGCCGCGACCGTTTCGTTCAACCTGTCCCCCGGTTATTCGCTGGGCGACGCGGTCAAGGCGATCGAGCAGAGCGAACGGGACATGGGCGTTCCAGCCAGTGTCCAGACCGCTTTCCAAGGCTCTGCGCAAGCCTTCACCGCCTCGTTGAGCAACACACTCTTCCTCATCATCGCCGCTATTATTACGATGTATATCGTGCTCGGCGTCCTCTACGAAAGCTACATCCACCCGATCACGATCCTGTCGACACTGCCGTCAGCTGGCGTTGGCGCCCTGCTCGCGCTGCAGATCGCCGGGACCGACCTTGGAATGATCGGCATCATCGGCATCATTCTGCTCATCGGCATCGTAAAGAAGAACGCGATCATGATGATCGACTTCGCCCTCGACGCGGAGCGCCGCGAAGGCAAGGCCCCCGAGGAAGCCATCTATCAGGCCTGCCTGCTGCGCTTCCGACCTATTCTGATGACGACGCTCGCGGCCTTGCTCGGCGCGCTGCCGCTCATGCTCGGCACTGGTGTCGGCTCGGAGCTGCGCCACCCGCTCGGCATCACGATGGTCGGCGGTCTTATCTTCAGTCAGGTGCTCACCCTCTTTACCACCCCGGTCATTTATCTGATGTTTGACCGCCTGTCCCTTCGTTTTCGACGGAAACCGGCCGCTCCGGCAGTTGTCCCCGCCGCGTCATGAACATCTCGGCGCCGTTCATCAACCGGCCGGTTGCCACCACCCTGCTGACGGCGGGCGTGGCTTTGGCCGGCATTCTGGCATTCAATCTCCTCTCGGTGTCCTCAATGCCGGTGGTCGACCTGCCGACCATTTCGGTCAGCGCTTCGCTCCCCGGCGCCAGCCCCGAGACCATGGCCGCCACTGTAGCCACGCCGCTGGAGCGCTCCCTCGGTCGCATCGCCGGCATCACTGAGATGACGTCGTCCAGTTCGCTCGGTTCGACCAGAATCACGCTACAGTTCGATCTCGGCCGCGACATCGACGGTGCCGCCCGCGACGTCCAGGCGGCGATCAACGCCGCCCGCAGCCTCCTGCCGACGGGCATGCCCAGCAACCCGAACTACCACAAGGCCAATCCTTCCAATGCGCCCGTGCTGATTCTGGCCATGACGTCAAAGACGCTCAACCGCGGCCAAATGTATGATGTCGCGTCCAACGTGCTCCAGCAGGCCATTTCCCAGATCAAGGGCGTCGGCGAAGTTTCCATCGGCGGCAGTTCGCTCCCGGCCGTGCGGGTGGAGTTGAATCCAGACGAGCTCAATCGCTATGGCATCGCCACCTCGGTCGTTCGCGCCGCCATCGCCACCACCAATGCCAACCGGCCCAAGGGCAGCGTGCAGGACGACACGCACCACTGGCAGATCGGCGCCAACGACCAGGCTAAGACTGCCGCAGACTACCGTCCCATCGTTCTCGCCTACCACAACGGCAACGCCGTGCGCATCGGCGATGTCGCAACCGTGACCGATTCCGTGCAGGATTTGCGCAACGCCGGCCTCTCCGACGGCCAGCCTGCCGTGCTTCTGCTGATCCGGTGCGAAGCGGGTGCCAACGTCGTGGAAACCGTCGACCGCGTGAAGGCGCTCCTCCCCCAGTTCCGGGCTTCGATCCCGCCCGCCATCAATCTTGAGATCATGTCGGACAACACGCTCACGATCCGGGCATCGTTGCACGACGTCGAGCGCACGCTGCTGATCGCGATCACGCTGGTGATTCTGGTCGTGTTCCTCTTTCTCCGCCGTTGGCGCGCCGCCACCATTCCCGCTGTGGCGGTGCCGATATCCCTCATCGGCACGTTCGGCCTGATGTATCTCGCCGGCTACAGCCTCGACAACCTGTCGCTCATGGCCCTGACCATCGCCACTGGCTTCGTGGTCGACGACGCCGTCGTCGTGCTGGAGAACGTCTCCCGACACATCGAGGCCGGCATGACGCCGCGCGAGGCCGCGCTGCTCGGCGCCCGTGAGGTTGGTTTCACGGTCCTCTCCATGAGCATCTCGCTCATTGCAGTGTTCGTGCCGATTTTACTCATGGGCGGCATCATTGGCCGCCTGTTCCACGAGTTCGCCATCACGCTCTCCGCCGCCATTCTCGTCTCTCTGGTCATTTCGCTGACCACGACCCCGATGATGTGCGCCCGGGTCCTGCGCCCGGAAAGCGAGGAAAAGCCCGGCCGCCTATCCCGCTTCATCGAGCGCCAGTTTGCGCGCCTGCTCCACGGTTATGAACGCACCTTGCACTGGGCACTTCGCCACCGCCTGTTCATGATTCTCACGCTGGCGTGCACCGTGGCACTGAACGTCTATCTCTACGTCATCGTGCCGAAGGGCTTCATGCCCCAGCAGGACAACGGCCGCATCGTGGGCAACCTCATCGCCGACCAGAGCATCTCGTTTCAGGCGATGGAAAAAAAGCTCACCGATTTCGTCACAATCGTGAAGGCCGATCCGGCCGTGGATCATATCGTTGCGTTCACCGGCGGCGGCCAGCGTAACGGCGCCTTCATGTTCGGCATCCTCAAACCGATCGGCGTCCGTCACATGTCCGCCGATCTCGTCATTGCCCGGCTGCGCCGCAAGCTCGCACATCAGCCCGGCGCCACCCTTTTTCTGCAGGCAGCCCAGGATGTCCGCGCTGGCGGCCGCAGCTCCAACGCCCAGTATCAATACGCGTTGAGCGCGGACGACGTCAACGAGCTGCGGGCTTGGGAACCAAAGGTTCGCCAGGCCCTGAGCGAAATTCCTGACATCGTCGATGTCAGCACCGATGCCCAGGATCGCGGCTTACAGACCTCGCTCGTCATCGACCGCGATGCCGCCGCCCGCCTCGGTATCACCATGAGCCAGCTCGACTCGACCCTTAACGACCTCTTCGGCCAGCGGCAGGTATCCACCATCTACCAGCCGCTGAACCAATATCACGTCGTGATGGAGGTCGATCCGGTCTACTGGCAGAATCCTCAGGAGCTGGATCACACCTATGTGGCCTCTTCCACCGGGGCCATTGTCCCACTTTCCGCCTTCTCTCACTGGGGCGCCACCAACACCTCTCTCTCTGTCGCCCATCAGGGCCAGTTCGTGGCCACCACGGTATCCTTCAATTTGCCGCCCGGCGCGTCACTGTCGACGGCCTCCAAGGCTGTCGAGCGGGCCATGGTCACAATCGGATTGCCGTCCACCATTCACGGGAGTTTTCAGGGAACAGCCCAGGTATTCCAGTCTTCCATGCAAAACCAGCCGTTTCTGATTCTTGGCGCGCTGGTCGCGGTCTACCTCGTACTCGGCATTTTATATGAGAGCCTGATCCATCCGATCACCATCATCTCGACTTTACCCTCCGCTGGCATCGGTGCCCTGCTGGCGTTACTTGCGACCGGCACCGAGCTCACCATTATCGCCATGATCGGCGTCATCTTGCTCATCGGCATCGTGAAGAAGAACGCGATCCTCATGATCGATTTTGCGCTCGCCGAGCGGCGCAACACCGGCGCCCCGCCGGAGGACGCGATCTTCCGCGCCTGCGTGCTGCGCTTCCGCCCCATCCTCATGACAACGATGGCGGCCATCCTCGGCGCGGTGCCGCTGGCGTTCGGCACCGGTGACGGGGCCGAGATGCGCCAGCCGCTCGGCATCGCCATCGTCGGCGGACTGATCGTGAGCCAAGTCCTGACCCTTTATACCACCCCGGTGGTTTATCTTTACATGGAACGGTTGGGTGCGTGGGGTCGCAGCCTGCGGCGTGCGCGCCGTCCCCTGTCGCCGTCCTCCCTTCCTGTTAACCAGTCTTCCTGATGAAAGCTTCCACCCTCTTCCGCTTCGCTGTCCTGCCCGCCCTGCTGCTGCTCGCCAGTTGCGCCGTCGGCCCTGATTACCACCGTCCGGTGGTCGAAGCGCCCGCCTTCCAGGCAGCGGGCAACTGGAAACCCGCCGCCCCGGCGGCGGACGTGCCGCGCGGTACTTGGTGGGTAGCCTACTCAGATCCGGTGCTCAACGACCTCGAGGCGCGCGCCGAAAAATCCAGCAACACCCTGCTCATCGCACAGGCCCAGTACCAGCAGGTGCTCGATTCCGTGACCATCGCCTACTCGGCGCTCTATCCCGCGATCAACGCCACCGGGTCGGCCGAGCGCAACCGCACCGTGGCCAAGGGCGCGACGGCTGCGGACGTGCAAAACTCGTTCGGCGCCGGCCTCGCCGCGAGTTGGGAACTCGATTTGTGGGGTACGGTGCGTCGCGGGCTCGAGGCTGGCCGCGCCACCGCCGAAGCCAGCGCTGCCGATCTCGAGTCCGTCCGTCTGACCCTGCATGCTGCTGTCGCACAAACCTATTTTCAACTGCGGGTCGCCGATACGCAGCTGAGTCTCTACGCGCGCACGGTCGCGGACTTAACCCGCTCGTTGCAGATGACGCAGAACCGCTACGCACAGGGCGTCGATACCCGCGCCAACGTCGCCACGGCCGAAACCCAGCTCAAGACCGCCCAGGCCCAAGCCGTCGACCTGGGCCTCACTCGCGCCCAGTTGCAGCACGCCCTCGCCGTTCTCCTCGGCGTGCCCCCGGCCAGCTTCGCGCTGGCGCCGGCCGATCTCACCCTGGTTCCACCGTCAGCTCCGGAACTGATCCCTTCGCAACAACTCGAGCACCGGCCTGACATCGCCGGGGCCGAGCGGCGCCTTGCCGCCGCCAGCGCGGAGATTGGCATCGCCAAGGGCGGCTACTTTCCGGTGATTTCCCTTTCGGGAAGTGCCGGTTTCTCCGGCCCATCCCTTTCCCATCTGTTCTCCGCTCCCCAGGAAATTTGGTCCGTCGGCGGTTCCCTCGCGGCCCCGCTGTTCAATGCGGGCAAGGTCAAGGCTCAGGTCGCGCAGGCCCGCGCGGCGTACGACGAAGCCTTGGGCAATTACCGGCAGACCGTTCTCACCGCGTTCCAAGAAGTCGAGGACAACCTCGCCGCGTCGACTCTGCTCGCCCAGGAAGCCGCCCTCCAGGAGGAAGCCGTGGCCGCGGCGCGCCAAGCCACCACCATCACGCTCAACCAATACAAGGCGGGAACGATCAGCTACCTCGACGTGGTGGTCGCCCAATCCGCCCAGCTCAACGCTGAGCGCGCCTCCGCCGAAATTCTCGGGCGTCGCCTCAACGCGAGCGTGGTTCTCTTCAAAGCCGCCGGTGGTACTTGGAATACACCAGACAATCAGACTAAGCGCTGACCTGGCAGCGCGTCTTCCACTTTCCTATAGAATACGCTGCTAGTCGGCGTCGAGCGCCGTGCTGCCAATCGGACGATAGATGTACCGGTTGATTTCCTCTTTCATCGCGACAAGGTTTTCCGCGATCGGTTGATACCGCGCACTCAGCGCCTCGGAAAATCCTTTCATTTGGGCTGTCATTGCGGACTGGATGTTTTTGGAAAACTCCAGATCTGCCGGAGTCGGCGCAAAGGCCATATCCATCATTCCGCTTTCCCGGAATTTCCGCAGCTTGACGTCCAGCGGAATCAACTGCGTTTGCAGATCGATCAGCTGCGGGAAGGTTTGCGAGATCAGCGGATAATAGAGCTGCCTGATCTTGATGATTGTTCCCATCAGCCGTATTTCCAGTTTTGGGTCCCGGAGGTAAATCGCGACCTTCACGGCCTCCACCTTGAGCTTGAGGAAAAGTTTCGCGTCTTTCCGATAAAATGCGTTCGATTCGGTTTCAGAAGGCGCCTGCATGGAGTAAGCGGTGAGACTTCCGAACAGACAGTCCTCCCATTTCTCGAGCGCCACCCGGAAATTGACGAGGTCGCCCCTCTCCTCATTGCGCAGGTCTTTTTTTATCTCGAGCGAAGTCCGGGCTATTTCAGAAACGCGATCCTCGACTCCTTCGATTTTCTTCTCGAGCCAGACCTTCAGAAAATAACCGGCCACTCCGATGCCCAGCGCCACCGGTGCGGACACCTTCAGGCATTCCTGCAAAAAATCGAAGGTTCCTTTATCGAGATCCATATTTTTTCTTATTGTCCGCAAAACATTGCCGAAAGATCTACGAATACAATTCCGTTCACGATGAACGGGAGAAAATTCATAATTTCAACTTTTCAATCACGAGCTTTACTGTAACTGGCTCTTCCGTCCGGCGTCATTGCATTGTCCCGACTTGCGATGCTTTTGTAGTCGCGATCTCGGGTTGCCACGCGACTTATATTTCTCCTCATTTTCAGACGTACCATGGCCAAGCGCAAAGGTTCAGGCGGACTAATTCTAATTATTGTGATCATCCTCGCGGGCGCCGCCGGCGGTTGGTATTTCTGGCAACAGAACGCGGACAACGCACCCGAGTACATCACCACTTTGGTTCAACATGGTGATCTCACGCAATCGGTCACTGCCACCGGCACCCTTCAAGCGGTGACCACGGTGGACGTCAGCAGCCAGATTTCGGGCAACATCGCCAAGCTGTATGTTGATTGGAATTCACCCGTCAAGAAAGGCCAGCTGCTGGCCGAGATCGATCCTTCCAATTACCAGACCGCACTGCGTCAGGCCGACGGCCAGTTGGCGAATGCCCAGGCGAATTTTGCCTTGATGAAAGCCAACGCCGAGCGGCAAAGGGAGCTTTTTAAACGAAGCTTGATTGCCCAGAGCGATCTCGACACGGCGGAGGCGCAGCTGGCCCAGGCCGACGCCCAGGTAACGATTCAAACGGCCAACAACGAAACCGCGAAGGTGAATCTGTCGCGCTGCAGCATCTACTCGCCGATCGACGGCAGCGTGATTTCCCGAAGCGTGGACGTGGGCAACACGGTCGCCGCCAGCCTGAGCGCTCCCACTCTTTTCCAAATCGCCAATGATCTCTCGACGATGCAAATCGAAGCCGCGGTTTCCGAGGCCGACATCGGCAGCGTGCAGGAGAAACAACGCGTGACATTCACCGTGGATGCCTACCCCAATCGTCAATTTCACGGGGTGGTTTCCCAAATCCGCAATTCGCCGAAGACTTCCCAAAACGTCGTGATCTACTCGACGATGATCGATGTCCCTAATCACGACTTGAAATTGAAACCCGGCATGACCGCAAACGTTTCGATCGTCGTGGCAACCCGTCCCGGCACGCTTAAAATTGCGAACAGCGCGCTGCGCGTTCGTATTCCGGAAGAACTGCTGCCAGCTGCCCCCAAACCCGCGGTGGACGCCAAGACACCAGCTGATGGCAAGACCGCGGCCGCACCGGCAAAGCCGCTGACCGATGAGGAGCGCCGACAAAAAATTCAGGAGATAATGCGTGAAGCAGGCTTTGTGCGCGGCAATGGGCGGCCCTCACCCGAGGTCATCGCCCGCATGCAAGAGTTGGCGAAGGCACAAGGCATCGAACTGCCCATGGGGCGTTTTGGCGGCGAGAGAAATGCCGAAAGCAACACGCCCGTTACCCGGACACTTTATAAATTAGTGGGCGATGACCCGAAGTCGGAGCATCCGGAACCGGTGTCCGTGAAGCTGGGCATTACCGATGGCATCTCGACCGAGGTCATTGACGGCTTGAAGGAAAATGACCGGATCATCACCTCTGTCGTGCTTTCCGGGAGCAAAGGCAGCGCCCCGGCGACCAACCCATTCGGTGGTCAAGGCGGTCGACGCCGCGGATTTTAATGTCAGCCGCCCGTTGAATTCCATGGCTGCCGTCGTCCATCTCGAGGACATTCACAAAATCTACAACTCCGGCGAAGTGCAGGTGCACGCCGTGCGCGGGGTCACCCTGGATTTGCACAAGGGCGAATTCATGGCGGTCATGGGCGCGAGCGGTTCGGGCAAGTCGACGTTGATGAACACGCTGGGTTGCCTCGATCGTCCCACCCGTGGTCGCTACCTGCTGGACGATGTCGATATTTCCGCGCTCGACCGCAACGAACTGGCCGACCTGCGCAACGAAAAGCTCGGCTTCGTTTTTCAAGGTTTCAATTTGCTGGCTCGGACAACCGCGCGCGAAAACGTCGAGCTTCCCATGCTTTACGGCCAACACCGCGTGAGCGCGCATGAGATGGAGGAAAGAGCCATGCACTGTCTCGACATCGTGGGGTTGTCCAATCGCGCGGATCATTTTCCCAGTCAACTGTCCGGCGGGCAGCAACAACGCGTCGCCATCGCGCGCGCCCTCGTGAACAATCCACAGGTCCTGCTCGCTGACGAACCCACCGGCAATCTCGACAGCAAAACCTCCGTGGAAGTCATGGGGGTTTTCCAAAAGCTCAACGACCAGGGCATCACGATCGTCATGGTCACGCACGAGCTCGACATCGCCAAATACTGCAAGCGCAACCTGATCATGCGGGATGGCTGCGTCGTCAGCGACATCAAGGTCGAAGGACGCTCGATCGCCCTCGACGAAATGCAACGTCTGCGCGAGGCGGAAGCGGCCGCCAAACTGACGGATTAAGGAAAAGAATGCGCCTCGCATCCACCTTTACCATCTCGTTTCGCGCCCTGCGGCGAAACACCATGCGCTCAATTCTGACCGCGCTCGGGATCATCATTGGCGTCGCGGCCGTTATCGCGACGGTGAGCATCGGTAACGGCGCGAAATCCATGGTCGAATCCCAAGTCGCGGCCCTCGGTGAAAACGTTTTGCTCATCTTTTCCGGCAGTTTCAACCAAGGTGGAGCGCGCAGTGGGGCTTTTGGCGCCGGGACACTCACCGTCGACGATGCCGAAGCCATCCAGCGCGAGGTCAGCACCGTGATTGCCGTCAGCCCCGAGGTTCGGACTGGCGCGCAGGTACTCGCAAACGGACTGAATTGGTCCACTCAAATTCTGGGCGAAAGCGCCGACTATACCAGTATTCGGCAGTGGTCGCTTTCTGAGGGCAATATGTTCACTGATGCGGACACGCGTAGTGTCGGCAAGGTGTGCGTTATTGGGCAGACCATCGCGACCCAGCTTTTTCCCGACGGTGCCCCGGTGGGCCAGACACTTCGGATTCGCAACCAGCCTTTCAAGGTGGTCGGCGTGCTGGCGGCAAAAGGCTTGTCCGTGCAAGGGCAGGATCAGGACGATCTGGTCATTGTGCCTTATACCAGCGCCATGAAACGCGTCGTCAAACAGACCATGTTGCGTTCGATCAGCGTACAGGCGTCCAGTCCTGAAACGATCACCACCGCGCAAAACGACATCACCGCCTTATTACGCCAACGCCACCGCACCACGGAGCAAACCGACGATTTCACCGTGCGCAATCAGGAGGAAATTGCGCAGGCTGCGACGGCAACGTCGCAGACGATGAGACTGTTGCTCGCGGCCGTTGCCTGCGTCTCCCTCGCCGTCGGTGGCATCGGCATCATGAACATCATGCTCGTATCCGTGACGGAACGGACCCGTGAAATCGGCATTCGCATGGCAGTGGGCGCCCACGGCGGGGAGATCCAGCTGCAATTCCTCACTGAGGCGGTGGTGCTGAGTGCATTTGGCGGCACGCTGGGAATCCTGTTGGGTGTTGGTGCGTCCGTTCTCTTGTCCAACATCAATCACTGGCCCACACCCGTTTCGCCGTTGGTCGTAATCGTGGCTTTTTTGGGTAGTGCCGCCGTCGGCATGGTTTCGGGTTTTTATCCTGCGCGCAAAGCCTCACTGCTCGATCCGATCGACGCGTTGCGTTACGAATAGCGCGGCACTCGCGCGTTCGTCCCACTTGCGGGAATCGCGCTTCCCGTCGCTGCGAAAATCCGGGCCCCGCGCAGACGCAGCCGGCACCTGCAATCGCATGCTATGCCGCTGCATCAGGCGCACTTAACGGAACCGGCGATAGTTTGGCACGCGGCAAGCAAAGGATGAAGCCGAACACAAAATCAAGTTATGAAAACTCCCGCCCAATACATCTCCCTCGTCACCGCCGCCAGCTCGGCCGCAGTTGCTTTTTTTGCGATCGCAAACTCCACGATCACCACGCGCTTTCCTTTCGGCATTGTTTTTTCGATCGCGGCTTCCATCGCCGTGATCGGCATTGCCGCATACGATTATTCCCGTCGCGCAAAGTCCCTGCGTTCTCCAGCGCGGCTCCTGCGCCCGGCGATGCCAGTGGCGAACGCTTCGACCAACGTCCCGGCCCGTCTCAACAAATCCGTTCGGGCGGAACGCATCGCCGCCTGAATTCAATGAGGGCGAATCGCCGGAAGTTAACCGCAGTTCTTGACACCATTCGCCGCTCACTCGTGACTTCTCCCAATGGCAGCCAATGACTCCGCGCCCCACCGCATTCTCGTTGCGGACGATCAACCCGACGTACTCGAAGCTCTGCGCTTGTTGCTCAAGGCCGAGGGCTACCAAATCGAAACTGCCAAGTCCCCGGCGGCGGTCTTGAAGGCAATCGAGGCCCGCGATTTTTCCCTCGCCATCATCGATCTGAATTACGCGCGGGACACGACCTCGGGCGAGGAAGGCTTGGATTTGCTGTCGAAGCTCCAAGCCGCCGATTCGACGCTGCCGGTCGTGGTCATGACGGCGTGGGCGAGCGTGGAAATCGCCGTCGAGGCGATGCGCCGCGGCGCCAAGGATTTTATTACGAAACCGTGGGACAACCCGCGATTGCTCTCGATCGTCAAAAATCAGATCGAACTCGCCGGCGCAGTCCGCGCCTATCGCCGGCTGGAACAGGAAAATCAAATTCTCCGCGGCAAGGGCGGTCCCAATTTGATCGCACAGTCACCCGCGATGCGTCCCGTGCTAGAAATCATTTCGCGGGTCGGGCCCTCCGACGCCAATGTGTTGATCACCGGCGAAAATGGCACCGGCAAGGGCGTCGTGGCTCAGGCACTGCATGCGGTCTCGACGCGCGCGGGGAAGGCCTTTATTTCCGTCAACATGGGCGGCCTGCCCGAAGGCGTGTTCGAGAGCGAACTCTTCGGCCACGTTCGCGGCGCGTTTACCGACGCGAAGGCGGACCGCGCCGGACGTTTCGAACTCGCCGACGGCGGCACGCTTTTCATGGATGAAATCGGCAACATTCCGATGAGCCAGCAGGCAAAAATCCTGCGCACCTTGGAAACCGGGGAATTCGATCGCGTCGGTTCTTCGCGCACGTACCGCGCGAATGTCCGCCTCATTTCCGCCACCAATTCCGATCTTCCCACCGAGGTCGCCTCGGGAAAATTCCGCCAGGACCTTTTATTTCGCCTCAACACGATCCATATTCACCTGCCGCCGCTGCGGGAACGTCGCGAGGATATCGGCCTGCTCGCCCAGCATTTTCTCAAACAGCACGTCGAGCGCTATCGCAAACCGATCACCGGCTTCGACGACAGCGCGCTCGAAGCGATGCGCGGCTACGCGTGGCCGGGCAACGTGCGTGAACTCGATCACTCCGTGGAGCGTGGCGTCCTCATGGCGCAATCGAAACTGCTCCGCGCGCCCGATCTCGGGCTCAACGCCGGACAGTCCGCGCCGCGTCTCGAGGACATGAGCCTGGAGGAAGTGGAATCGTTCCTGATCAAGAAAACCCTCGCACGCTGCGACGGCAATGCGCGCAAAGCCGCCGAGGAACTCGGTCTCAGTCGCAGCGCGTTTTACCGACGACTGGAACGATATGGGCTTTGAGGGCAATGCTGCTACATGCACATTCGTTCTGAATCGTCGGGTGCATTCGTATTGACCGAAGGTTTCGAATAGAATTCGCCGTTCCACCAAATTCCGGTCTACTGCACTCGTTGCCATGGCCCCTCCGAAACAACGCCGGATTCCGCATGAACAGCGAGTGTTCTATTATGCGCTTCTTTCCGCGGTGCCGGCTCTGATCGTCGCCGGCACGTTGCTCTATCTCGGAGACTTCACTCCAAAGGTTCAGTGGACCCTCGGGCTTTTCATGGTGGTTTCCTGGCTCGGTTTTTGTTTTTCCGTGCGCGAACAAGTAATCCGTCCACTGCACACAATGGCGAATTTGCTGACGGCCTTGCGTGAAGGCGATTTTTCCGTCCGCGCGCGCGGGGCCAATCGCGACGACCCGCTGGGCGACGTGATGTCCGAAATCAACATGCTGAGCGGAATTTTGCAGGAGCAGCGACTCGGCGCGCTGGAAGCAACCGCGCTGTTGCGCACCGTCATGGAGGAAATCGACGTGGCGATCTTCGCCTTTGACGCGAATGAAACCCTGCGGCTCGTGAATCGCGCCGGACAGGAACTGATTGCCCAGCCCGCCGAACGCATTCTCGGCCGGCAGGCAGACGAACTCGATCTCACCGATTGTCTCATCGGCGACACCACGCGGGTATTGACGCGTACGTTTGCCGGAGGGACCGGACGCTGGGGAATGCGGCGCACGAGTTTTCGCGAAGGAGGACTGCCACACCAACTCGTGGTCATCGCCGATCTCAGTCAACCCTTGCGCGAGGAGGAATTGAAAGCGTGGCAGCGCCTCGTGCGCGTGATCGGCCACGAACTGAACAACTCGCTCGCACCGATCAAATCAATCGCCGGCAGCTTGAACACCATGTTGCGACGGCCGCAACGCGCCGACGATTGGGAGCAGGACATGATGGGCGGTCTGGAGATCATCGAAGCGCGCGCCGAGGGCTTGAATCGCTTCATGCAATCCTACGCGCGCCTCGCCAAACTTCCCGCCCCGGTGCGCCAACCGGTCGACCTCGCCCCGCTCCTGCGCCGCATCGTGACGCTCGGCACGCGCAGCAACGTGGTGTTGATCGATGGCCCCGAAATCAAGCTGTCGATCGACGCCGCACAGATCGAACAGGTGATCATCAACCTGGTGAAAAACGCCATTGAAGCCGTGGAGGAAACCAACACCGGAAACGTTCGCGTGACATGGAAAAAACTGTCCGGACAAGTTGAAATCGCGGTTGAAGACAACGGTCCGGGAATCGCCAGCGCGCAGAATTTATTCGTCCCCTTCTTCACGACCAAACCATCGGGTTCAGGCATCGGCCTCGTCCTCTGCCGCCAGATCGCCGAAAATCACGGTGGAGCACTGACCCTCGAAAACCGCGAAACCGCGAGCGGCTGTATCGCCCGGCTGCGTTTGCCGGTGTAAATTCTCACATTCCTAGCGACCTCCGCCAATCTCCGTGGCACCGGTTTGATCGTCGATGCCTACATCGTAGAATGCGCCTGGAGGACCACCGAGCTGAAAGAAAGCCACTATCCATACGAGCCGTCCATGGACGTGCGACAGATTGATTTGTGGCTCGCCGAAGTCTTTCAAATTTGTCCTCCCTTTTTGCATGACGGCAATGGCTGTGGACATCACTTGGCTCCCGCTCATCCGAGTGTTGCGAAAGTCGGTGTGCTTCGGCACTGTCGCGACCGACCGTGCCGCATCGTCCTGCGCCCACAACGTCAACGACTAAGAGGTGCACGGGGATTACGAGGGCCTCGCGTTTTGCCAGCAAAGCTGAAGCAATTAAGAGGCCGTAGGTCCCTAACCGGATGAGCGAGATCGATTCCATTGTTATGATTTTCATATATTCGAGACGTGCGCGTCTGCGATTTCTTAGCCGTTAAGGCAAGACCGCCCATTGCCAAGCAGCCCTCTCGCAGATCCCGGCAGCAGAATTATCGCACTGGACGCGTTAGTTGATCGCGCCGATGGACGTTATTGAAACACGAAGCGTGGCATTGTTCCGGGCGGAAGATTAGTGGGAAGGGGTCCAGGTCTTTCCGTTTTGATCTCCGCGTTTCACTCGATGTCAGAGCGCACGCGACTGTCCACCGTCGACCCGGATGGTTTCGCCGGTCACGTACGATGATTCGCTTGAAAGGAGAAAGGCGACGACGTCGGCGACTTCGCGATAGTGGGCGGGGCGGCGCATGGGAAGTGCACGGCGCAGGTCTTCACGGACATTATCTGGCTCGTGATCGAACACGACGTTCGGGGCCACGCAGTTCATGCGGATGTTTTTCTCTGCGAATTGCCGGGCGAATAATTTTGTGAAGGCTGCCATCGACGCCCTGATGGTGCTGGCCACGGGAAAGCGAAGGTCCGGTTCAAGTCCGTCGGAACCGGAAATGTTCACCAACGCTCCACCGCCCTGCGCGGTCATGATCGGCGTCACCAACCGGCTCATGCGAATGATGCTCATCAGATACAGCTCGAAAACCTCGAGCCACGCACCGTCGGCGATGTCCAATAATTTCCCGCCCGCTGGATTGCCTGAATTGTTCACCACGGCATCGATCCGGCCGTAGCGCGCAAAAGTCAGTTGGACAAGTCGCTCCAGATCCGCTGGGACAGTCACCGAACCCTGGACGACAACCTTCGATTCCAACTCAGCTCCGATCACATGAATTTCCTCCGATCGCGACATCAACGCGACTTCGTATCCTCGCTGCTTCAAAACACGCGCACAGCTCGCCCCGATTCCCCGGCTCGCGGCGGTCACGATTGCAACTTTGGTTTCTGCGCCCGGATTCGTTGCCATGACGAAATGGATCAGCGCGGACCGGCGGCTTCAAGCTTCGCGGGGTTCCCATTTTCGGGACGGCTCAATCCCAGCAACGCCTTCCACTTGGTTTTCACCTGCGCATGATTTTACCGCATCTGTCTTTGATTGAATAATTTAAAACTGTCCCCAAAGTTGGCACGAACGTTGCAAATATCGGCTTAACCAAACACCGCATGGACATTGCCCGCCCTAACGTCGCCAAGGAAAAACGTCGGAAACGAATCATCTATGGCGTGATCGCTGTGGTTGTTCTTGTCGGAATTACTATCGGTCTGCACGAATTAAAACCGGCGGCGCCCGTCATGGAAAAGAATCTGGTCTGGATGGATCAGGTTAAACGCGGCCCGATGATTCGGCAGGTGCGCGGTCTGGGGACATTGGTGCCGGAGGAAATCCGTTGGATCGCCGCCCGCACGTCCGGGCGGGTGGACAAAATCATTCTCCGTCCCGGCGCCGCCGTGGAACCGGGCAGCCTCATTCTCGTGCTCGCCAATCCCGACGTGGAACAAGCGGCCGCCAATGCCAATTCGCAGCTCAACGCCGCCGAAGCACAACTGACCAATTTGAAGGTTACGCTCGAAAGCGCCCTGCTCGCCTCCGAGGCAACCGCCGCCCAAGCCAAGTCAAATTACGAAACGACCAAGCTTCAGGCCGAGGTGAAGGAACAACTTTTTCGTGACGGACTTGTCTCCGATCTCGAGTTGAAGCTCACGCAAGCCACCGCTGCACAGGCGGCGACGAGCAACCTCATCGAGCAAAAACGCTATGCCTTCACCAAGGAATCGATCGAGCCGCAGCTGGCCGTACAGCAAGCCGAAGTCGATCGCTTGAAGTCACAAGCCGAGCTCAGGCGCGAGGAGTTTGATGCCCTGCATGTCCGCGCCGACATGGCTGGCGTCCTTTCCGCGCTGGGAACACTGACCCTTCCGATCGAAGTCGGCGCCCAAGTCCAACCCGGCACCAATCTTGCTCGCGTCGCCGATCAAACCAAGCTCAAGGCGGAAATTCACATCGCGGAAACCCAGGCCCGGGACGTCGCGATTGGCCAGGTCGCCTCCATCGACACACGCAACGGCATCGTCGATGGCCGTGTTTCCCGCATCGATCCGGCAGTCCAAAACGGTACGGTGCTCGTCGACGTAACGATTACCAACGAACTCCCCCGCGGCGCCCGGCCCGATCTTTCGGTCGATGGCACGATCGAATTGGAGCGGCTCGACAACGTGGTTTACGTCGGACGTCCGGCCTTCGGTCAGGAGAAGAGCACCGTCGGCATTTTCAAGGCGAACGGCGACAAAAACACCGCGACCGAAGCGACGCGCGTTCAGGTGAAGTTGGGCCGGAGCTCGGTCAACACCATCGAAATTCTCAGCGGCCTCGAACCGGGCGACTGGGTGATTCTTTCCGACATGTCGCAATGGGACGCCAACGACCGCGTGCGGCTCGATTGATCCTCTGCGAAAATCCTTCTCCCCCCCCTGCGAATTACTGTAACCTTTAACCGCCTTCGCGTGTTACTCATCGTCCGCCCACCTCATTCCCCATCATGACCACCGAAAATCCGTCCCTCATCAAACTCGAAGGCGTCACCAAAGTCTTCCTGACCGACGAAGTAGAAACGCACGCCCTTTCCGGCATTCACATGGACATTCGTAAAGGCGAGTATGTCTCCATCGCCGGTCCGTCCGGTTGCGGCAAGTCCACGCTCCTTTCGATTCTCGGCCTGCTCGATACGCCGAGCGAAGG
Organism: Lacunisphaera sp.; assembly: GCA_036499685.1. Classification (GTDB taxonomy): domain Bacteria; phylum Verrucomicrobiota; class Verrucomicrobiia; order Opitutales; family Opitutaceae; genus Lacunisphaera. The sequence continues at coordinate 43,229 of DASYDH010000064.1, forward strand.
CAGTTACGTGCTCAATGGCCGGCCAGTGCAGGGTCTCACGCTGCCCGAGCGCGCACGCATTCGCAATCGCGAGATCGGTTTTATTTTTCAATCGTTCAACCTGATCGGGGATCTGACCGTTTACGAAAACGTTGAGCTTCCCCTCACCTATCGTGGCATGCCCGCAACCGAGCGCAAAACCCGGGTGACCGAGGCGCTGGAAAAAGTCGGCATGGGCCACCGCGCGAAGCATCTCCCGTCCCAGCTTTCCGGCGGTCAACAACAACGCGTCGCCGTGGCGCGTGCACTCGCCGGCAGTCCGGCGGTGTTGCTCGCGGACGAGCCGACCGGAAATCTCGATTCCAAAAATGGTGACGCCGTCATGGAACTGCTGCACTCGTTGCATCGCACCGGCTCCACGATCGTGATGGTCACGCACGACACCCGTTTCGCCCGGCACGCCGAGCGCACCATCCATGTTTTCGACGGACGTGTCGTCGAGGAGCAGCTCGCCGCAGAGTCGGGTCACTGAGTCGGTCGCTGATCGTTTTCCGTTCGCGGAGATTTCCGCGGATCCATTTGGACAAGCTTAAAATCGGTTAACCACTTTCCCGATGCCGTCGCTTCGTTTCGCCATTCGGTCGCTGATTAAATCCCCGAGCTACACTTTGATTGCCCTCGTGACGCTCGCGCTCGGCATCGGGGTCAATACGTCGATGTTCAGCATCGTCGACGCGCTGCTATTTCGTTCCGCGCCTTATCCCGAACCGGACAATCTGGTCCAGGTGATGGCCTCGACCCGGCAGGGTGACATGCGGAATTTCTCCGACTTGGAGATCCGTGAAATTCACGGCCAGGCTGCCGCGTTCAGCTCACTGACCACGCTGGGCCATTCTTTCTATGCCATGGCCGAACCCGGCCGGCCGGCGGAGCGCCTTCATGCGGTGTGTTTTTCGCAGGACATGATGGACACGTTCCGCACGGAACCGCTCATCGGCCGGACATTTTCCCGGGATGAATTCGAGCCCGGAAAAAACCAGGTGATTCTACTGAGCGAGGATTTCTGGCAGTCTCGTTTCGGCGGGGATCGCGGTATCATCGGGCATACGGTGCGGCTGGATGGCGAACCGGTTACGATTATTGGAGTGATGCCGGAGCGTTTCAACTACCGGTTTCTCTGGGGCAACGTCGCCCTTTGGCGTCCGCTGAATTTCACGCGTGATCAGTCAACCATCCGCTCCTATCGCGGTTTCACGTTGATTGGTCGCCTCAAGGCTAACGAAAGCCCCGCCGGCGCCGGTGCACAGCTTTCTTCGGTGGCGGTCAGCCAGGAAAAGAATTTCCCGAAGGATTACCCTGGAATGCGGTATCGTGTCGTTATTTTGCACGAAGCTCTGATGGACGACGTTAGCCGGGGGATTTCATGGATGCTCCTCGGCCTTTCCGGATTTGTCCTGCTGATTGCGTGCGCCAACCTCGCCAATCTGCAGCTCGCCCGTACCACGGTTGCAATGAAAGAATTCGCGATTCGGGCGGCGCTTGGCGCCTCCCGCGCCCGTCTCCTTGCGGAGCAGCTCATGGAATGCATTGTCCTCTCCCTCGCTGGTGGCATTCTCGGTTTTGTCGTCACGCTGTGGGTAAACAGTCTTCTGGAGAACGCCATCCTGATCGACGGGGCGCATGGGTTCAAAGCCTCGATGAATGGCGCGGTGCTGGGAGTCGCATTGTTGGTCTCGCTTTTGAGCGGCATTGTTTTCGGAGTGGTCCCCGCCTTTTTGGTGTCACGCACCGATGTCAACACCACCCTCAAACAACAATCGCGCGGTTCAACTGGCGGGCGCGGACAGCACCGGATGCGAAATGCGTTGATCATCTGTGAAGTGGCGCTGGCGCTTATTCTGCTCGGCGGTGCGGCCGTGATGAACCGTGGTTTCCAAAAATTTCTGAATCGCGAGACCGGATGGGATACATCGCACGTGCTCACGGGCGTTTTGCCGATGCCCGAGGTCCGTTTCGATACGCCGGAGAAACGCATCGCCTTTTATCGCAGCATTGAAAGCAAGCTGACATCCCTTCCGGGAGTCGAGAAGGCTGCACTTTCCTCATCCCTTCCGCTTTTCAATTACAGCTCCGACCGCCCGGTTTTTACGGATGTACCGGCAGCGGGGCAGTCGCAGGGGCCCAGCGCGTCGCATGTGATGATTACTCCCTCCTACTTTGCGGCGATGGGAATTCCGGTGCTCGCCGGTCACGATTTCCCACCGGATATCAAAGCAGGCGACGCCCAGGTGATCGTGGTCAATGAAGCGCTGGCAAAAAAATTCTGGCCGCATGACAGCGCGGTCGGGAAACGACTCGGCGTCTTTGAAAACAACCAGACGGTCTGGCGCGAAGTCATCGGCGTCGTCCGGGATGTTCAATCCGCCGCTAATTTCACCAATGGCGAAACCCGCCTGCAGGTTTATCGTCCACTGGTGCAGGAGCCGTGGTCCTACGTAAATCTCGTGGTGCGTAGCGAAAGTCCCGGTGCGCTTGCGGACACCGTTCGGCGGGCGGTTTCTGAAGTCGATCCCGATCTGCCTGCGGATCAAGTTGCAACGGTCCGCCAGTTCGTGGATCGCACCCAGCACAATCTCATTGTCGTGGGACAAATGCTGATCGGCTTCGCGTTGCTCGGACTCGCCCTTGCCGCCGTCGGTCTTTATGGCGTAATTTCCAACCTTGTCGCCCAGCGCACAACCGAATTTGGCATTCGCCTGGCGCTCGGCGCGCAATCCGGCGACATTCTCGGTGACGTGCTAAGGCGCGGACTGCGTCTGGCGTTCATCGGCCTCGCACTGGGATTGATCGGAGCTTATGCGCTCGCTCGCTTTCTCGGCTCGATCATGCCGCGACTTGCCACTCCCGATCCCATCGCTTTGGCGGAAGTTTCGTTGTTGTTGTTCATCGTGACCCTCGTCGCCTGCTGGCTCCCGGCCCGGCGCGCGACGAAGGTCGATCCAATGGTGGCGTTGAGGGCCGAGTGATCGTTTTCAACCGATCGACCGGTCGGGTTGGAAACTGAAAAAGATGGGGCGCGTTGCGAAGAATGCATCGCTCTGGACCGGATCCTCGCTACGAAACGAAATACCCGGACAATCGCTTGAATTTGCGGAAAATATGATCAGTTTTCATTAGCAAATGATCACTTCGCCGAAGATTATCCCACGGGGCCGAACGGCTAGGCGTCCGGGACTTGCGAGGCGCACTTGCAAGTAGTCTAGGTTGAGCGCAATGGAATCCAACGGCAGCGCAAGAATCCTCGTCATCGATGACAATGCGGGACTGCGCACGTCGCTCGCCACCGCGTTGGAATCGGCCGGATACAGCGTGCGAACCGGGGCCGACGGCCAGCAGGGTGTCGAGATTGCGCGGGAATTTAAACCTGAAGTCGTGGTTTGCGACATGCATATGCCCAACGCCAACGGATCATCGGTGTTGGCGGCGCTGCGGAAGGAGGAGAATTTTGCGTTGAGCCAGTTCATTCTGATGACGGGTGACTTGAGCGGTACGCCCCAGCGCGTGGGCATGGATTTGGGTGCCGACGACTATCTCGCGAAGCCGTTCACGGTGGATGAATTTCTGAATTGCGTGAGCGTGCGACTGCAACGTTCGCAGCTTTACAAAAAGGCGGAGGACCGTGCTCTGCTTCATTTTCGGGAAACCATCACGCACAGCCTGCCCCACGAAGTGTTCACCCCGCTCACCGGGATTCTTGGCTTCACGGAAGTGCTGCGTGACGAGATCGGCCACGTCAGCGCGGCGGAGGTCAGCAAGATGGTGAATGAGATTCATGTCAGCGCCGAGCGCTTGTACCGGACGCTGCGCAACTATCTCCGCATTTTGGACGTGCTGAACGAGAAAAAGCCGGTGGAAGCCGTCTCTGAACGAACCAAGGCGGCGGATGTGCAGGGAATTGTCCTCACCAACGCGGAGGCCGTGGCGATCCGGCACGGACGACAGGACAGCCTTTCGCTCGATTGTGCCGAGCTCGACATTCCGCTTTCCCCGGGCGATCTCGCGACAGTCGTGACCGAACTGGTCGATAATGCCTGCAAGTACTCGGTGACAGGTACGCCGGTCACGATCAAATTGGCAAACCTGCCGGCAGGGACGCAGCTTGAAATCAACGATCGCGGGCGCGGCATGTCCCCCGACCAAATCGCTCACATCGGCGCGTTTCGCCAATTCGATCGAAAGAAGTATGAGCAGCAAGGCCTCGGTCTCGGACTCACCCTGACCCAGCACCTGGTCGAACTTCACGGTGGGCATTTTCAGATTAAGAGTATCGAGGGCAAAGGCACCACGGTGACGGCCAGTTGGCCGCGCCAATCCGCCCGATAGTTTTCGGTCGCGGCCGCCCGTATTGGCGTTGCGGGTCGGTTCGTGGGACAATCTTTGGCGGTGTTCGACTTTCGTTCGATCCTGACTTTGTTCGTGAGGATGCCGCGGTTAAAGTTTATCAAACAGATGATTTTTGACGGACGCGGTGCGCCGCTTGAACCGTCCTCACGTCCACGACCATTCGAGTGGAAAGACAACGAAATCACCGGGAGCGTTCTCGGCCATTCAACCGTTTTCCTTAATTTTTTCGGACTGAAGATCATGACCGATCCGGTTTTTTCGAAACGGGTCGGACCAGGAATTCCGCCGTTTATCCTCGGCCCCAAACGCTATTTCGCGCCGGCGCTGTCCCCGAAGGAACTGCCGGCACCAGACGTGATCGTGCTGAGCCACGCTCATTTCGATCACTTCGACGTTTGGAGCCTGCGAAAATTTAACCGGCGCACCCCCGTCGTGACGGCCCGCGCCACCGGCGATCTTCTTCGCTGTCACGGCTTCCGAAATATCCACGAACTCGATTGGGGGCAGAGCAAAGTGTTCGCCACGAAAAATGGCGATGTGCGTTTCACCGCATTGGAGGTGGCGCATTGGGGCGCTCGCATGCTGCGCGACGATCACCGGGGATACAACGCATACCTGATGGAACGCGCTGGCCACGCACTCTGTTTTGCCGGCGATACCGCGTATACCACGGCGTTCGGTAAACTCCGCGGTCTCGGTCAAACCATCGATCTCATGTTGATGCCAATCGGGGCATACGATCCATGGATCAAAGCCCACTGCAGCCCGGAACAAGCAGTGGAAATGGCACGTCAAGCCGGGGCTCTAGCTTTCGTTCCGATTCACCATGAAACGTTCAAGCTAAGTTCCGAGGCGATGAGCGAGCCGGCGAAACGACTGCGTGCCGCACTCGCTGGCGCACCACCGCGCCTTCTGGCGACAAGCATTGGCGAAACATTCCGGGTGCCGGCGCGGGATAATGTGCCGGCGGCGGCCGTTCACGCGTAGGAAGTTTTCAGCGATAACACTGGCCGAAAACTCCCGAAATACCGGCAACTGGATCGCTTAAGTATCGCGCCACTACCCATTAACAAGAGCGGCCGGAAAACAAATTCGGAGCTGGCAATTCCACTGCAAATTTTTAGCGTTTTCGCACTTTTTCGACCATGCAAATTTCGAGCAGCCACGCCGGATTTAATTATCAATCAGTCTATAAATCCGTGGTCACCCGACAACTCGTCCCGGCTGAGAATGGCCTGTCGTCGGCTGACCCGAAAGCGTCCGCCGCAACTGACGAGAAAGCAGACCAGATGAATCGCGATACGCTAATGTTGAAAGCCGCGCAAAAGTCTGCCGATCACACCGCCTGCCAGTGTGAATCGATTCCGGATCTTTAATTGGACGTCGGGCAAGCCGAAGTACCCATCCGTTGCTCCGGACCGCAGCCGATGGCGCTGACTCCGGCCGGAGACGTTCAATTTTACTGAACGTACATTCCGGACTTGGAGCAAAGTGTAGAAGCTGGGGGGCAACGGATATTAAACAGCTGGCCAGCGGTGTCATCACCGCTGGCTGCCACGAACAATCCGAAACAAGCTTCATGGTGGGTCCTCCCACAAGTACCGCGTCCGCCGCGAGCAGATTACCGTTTGCTCTTTGGTTTTTGCATCGTGGCCAAATCGGATTGAGCCCTATCGTACTTCGATTGCAAATCCGCCATTTGAGTCTTCGTCGCGTCCAGTTCTTTTTGAGCAGATACCGTGGACGCCTTGGCGTCGGTTAACTCTTTTTGGAGTTGATCGGTCATCGTCTTGGAGTCGTCGGCTGCGCTCTGAATTTGCGCGGTATGGGTGCGGGATTCTTCCAATTGAGATTCAAACGATGAGCCGGAGGTCTTGGCATCAGCGAGTTCCTTCTGGGTGGAAGTCAGTGACGCTTGTGCCGCTTCCAGCTGCTTCTTGAGCTGGCCGCTTCCGTTCTGGGAGTCCGTGATTTGTTTCTGCAACGAAGCCGAGTCTTCCTTGGCTTGGGTCAATTGCGTTTGGACCTGGGCCATTTCCGTTTTGCTTTGAGCGAGATCGCTCTGGGCTTGGGTTAACTGCTTGTGAAGGTCACTGGTTTTGCTCCAAGCAACGCCTCCGACTACGACGAGGGCGATGGCTAGGATCGTGACAAGGATCGATGAAACTGACGTTTTCTTCGAGGACGCCAGGCGGGTATCTTCCATGGTAACAGTATTCATAGGGGAGATGAGTTTTAGGAGTATTGAACCGAACCACTCTGCTACCCTATTAGATTTCACGTTCTGGCAAACGGTTCCCATAAAATAGCATCAGGGACGTCACCATCCGCACCGATTTAAATCAGGATTCGCGGCTAAGGGCGTCTTCGGTGCCCAAAAATGCAATACCGGCCTTGTATTGGCAGAGGGAAAAGCTATTCGTGGCGTTTCTCCATGAATCAACGATCCCCTTCAAAAACTAACAAATCATCCTGCTGGGCGTTTCTCGCCGTATTTTCCTCCGTGGCATTCCTGCTGGCCGGCTGCGGCAAGGACGCCAAAGACGCGACGAAAACATCTGCTTCTTCCCCAAAGGCGGGTGCGGTTGCCGGATTGGAGTCAGACGAACAACGCGTGAGCTACGGCGTCGGTTACAACATGGGGTCGAGCCTCAATAAACAAAACGATTTTGCCGTCGACAAGGCCGCGCTAAGATCGGGCTTGGAAGACGGCATCGCCGGATCCAAAACAAAAATCCCGGAGGCGGACCTCCAAGCGGCGTTCGCCAAAGTTCAGCAGAAAGCCATGGCGAACCAAGCGGTCGCCGGAGAGAAAAATCTCGCTGCCTCGGCGGCTTTCCTCGCCAAGAACAAAACCCGTTCCGGGGTAACCACCACGGCAGACGGCTTGCAATATGAAATAATCACCGCCGGAAAAGGGCCGAAACCGAAAGCGTCCGACACGGTTGAGGTGCACTATCACGGCACGTTGACGGACGGCACGGTCTTCGACAGCTCGGTCGAGCGCGGCGAACCGGCTACCTTCCCCGTCACCGGCGTCATCAAGGGCTGGATCGAGGCACTTCAGCTGATGCCTGTCGGCAGCAAATGGAAACTCTACGTTCCACCCGATCTCGGTTATGGTCCGCGTGCCAATGGAAAAATCCCACCCAATTCCGTCCTGGTCTTTGAGGTGCAGTTGCTGAGCATCAAATAAGCTGACAAGCAACATGCCGGTACCCGCGAACTGATCCGCCTGCTCGAATTCAGTTCGCGGAGATATGGCACATCGGCGGAAAATGGAACCGAGTGAAACACTACGAATTTCATCTCAACATTTCGCCGGCCCGGTACCTTGATTATTATCGGGGCACTGTGCGCCATGTGGTGGCGCGTTGCACGACCGGCCAGACCGTCCAATTTCCCGCGTCGTTGCTGCAGAAGTTCGTCTCACCGACGGGAATTGCCGGGAACTTCCGACTGATCTGCGATGAGAACAACAAAATTGTGGAGTTGCAGAAACTCGACGAAGGCACGGCCTGACAGCTCCGTTCTGGCGTAGCAACAGGCGTTTTGGCCTGCTGGGTTTGGCGCTTCGGGATACGACCACGGGCCGGAGTCCTTCGGCTACGATTGGATCAACGCTTTAATAGTGATCTGACGACGGCCCGTTAAACAAAATGATTTGGCGGCACGAACCAGGCTCGATCGCCTTTCTTATAGGGTTCGCTGCCACGGAAAGCACCGGGTACCTCCACGTACCGCAATGCCTGCGTGCAGCCGATCTCAGAGGAGAAATAGCCGAGCAGCGTCATTTGTTTCATCAAACGAAAATAGTGGTCGGGCGCGTTTTCCGGCTTTTCGGTGCGGTACTTCTTTTCTTCGGCATCGATTTGGTTGAGCAATGTTGTCCGGTCGCCGGGGGCAAGTTGCAGGAAGGTCTTTCCAAATTGTTTTTTGGCTGCTGCGTCCACCTTGCCCAAGCCGGCTTGGAACACGGCCTGATTCGCGTCGTCGTAGCAATCGTTCACCATCATTTTCATGAATGCCCCGATTTGTACCGCCTTCGCGCCGGGAGTTTGGGTGGCGGGAATGATCGTCTCACCAATTTCGTCCAACAGGGATAGTTCCTGCGCTGTCAGATCGAGCTTCGCCTGCTTGTCGGCCAGCACTTCGCCTTTCAAAAAGGAATCCGCACCGATCACCGCGCCACCCATCAACAGGGTCAGTCGTTTGATTGCGTCTCTTCGATTCATGGGGTCGGGTGGTTAAATGTTTCCTTTCTTGCTCTCCGTGACGGCGAACTCCACGGCCCGGGCCGTGAGCGCCATGTAAGTGAGCGACGGATTCACGCACGAGGTCGAGACCATGCACGATCCGTCAGTGACAAAGACATTTTTCGCGTCCCACACCTGATTGTGCCGGTTGAGCACCGAGGTCTTCGGATCCTTCCCCATCCGGGCTGTGCCCATCTCGTGGATGCCCTGGCCGAAAATGTAAGTCCCGTTGTTGATCCTGACATTTTTCACACCCGACGCTTCGAGCATTTCGGCCGCGTCGTTCATCATGTCGACGCGCATTTTATTTTCGTTATCCTTGATTTCGCAATCCATGACGAGCACCGGCAGGCCCCATTTGTCCTTGGCGTTTTGGTTCAGATAAATCCGGTTTTCGTGGTAGGGCAGCGTTTCTCCAAAGCCGGTCATCCCGATCGTCCATGGTCCCGGTTCAGTCAGCGCTTCCTTCAAGTCGGCGCCGATGCCCAGTTCCGCCACATCGCGGTCCCAGCTCGTCCGGCTGGCCCCGCCCTGATAACCGAAGCCGCGCTGATAGTTGCGCTTGTCGCCGAACAAATTTCGATAGCGAGGAATATAGAATCCATTGGCGCGCCGTCCGTAGACATACTTGTCCTCAAAGCCTTCGATCATCCCCGACGCGCCGGAGCGGAAGTGGTGATCCATGGCGTTGTGCCCGAGTTCGCCGCTACTGCTGCCCAGCCCACCCGGCCAGATGTCGGTGGCGGAGTTCATCAGCACCCAGGTGGAATTAAACGTCGAGGCACAGAGGAAAATAATCTTCGCCTTGAACTCCTTCGTTTCATGCGTTTCGGCATCGATCACTTCGACCCCGGTCGCCTTCTGCGTATCGCGATCATAGAGCAGTTTCGTCACGATCGAAAACGGGCGAAGGGTCAAATTTCCCGTCTTCATCGCCACCGGCAACGTCGCCGATTGCGTACTGAAATAGGCGCCAAACGGACATCCCAGCCAGCATTTGTCGCGATACTGGCAATTCACCCGGCCATTGTGCGGTGCCGTCAGATTGGCCACGCGTCCGATGATCAATCGTCGATGGTCCTCGTAATGCGCTTTGATGCGTTTCGCAATGTCCTGCTCCACGCAGTTGAGTTCCATCGGTGGCAAAAATTGGCCGTCGGGCAATTGTGCGAGCCCCTCCTTCGATCCGCTGATGCCGGCAAACGATTCGGCGTGATCGTACCACGGAGCAATCTCTTCATAGCGAATCGGCCAGTCTATTGCGACGCCCTCCGCCGCGTTCGCGCCAAAATCGAAATCGCTCCACCGGTAACTTTGCCGGCCCCACATCAGCGAACGGCCACCGACATGATAGCCACGAAACCAATCGAATGGCTTATCCTCCTTGTACGGGCAGTCCTTTTCGTTGGCCCAATAGTCCACATTGCCCTCGTACAAGACGTAATCGCGACGCAACACTGGATGCTCCTTCAACATTTCCTGGGTGTTTTTCCCGCGGTGCGGCAACTCCCACGGCGCTTTCGTCGCATTCGTATAACCCGTGATGTGCTCAATGTTGCGCCCGCGCTCCAACATCAAAACCTTCAGCCCTTTTTCGGTGAGCTCCTTGGCGGCCCAACCACCGCTGATACCTGAACCGACCACAATCGCATCGTAATTTTGAACTGCCATAAAAAATAAGGAGGAGGGATGAATGGCGCCGGCGATGGGAAAATCGACGACGACGGAGTTAAGAAACTGGCGGACAACTTGCAGGGGAAATTCGGTTTTCGCAAGAGGTATGGCGAGTATCCCTCAAAAGAGGGAGACCGCTTCAAAATCTGCTTCGTCTTGGATTGAAATTGTGGGAACGAGCAAGCTCGCTCCCACAGCGCTTCACGGATCGGTCTGTTGGGAATGCCCAATACGGAGCTCTCTCCGCGATCTTTATTTCGATTCCGCAATCGCCCGACCGGTCAAAGATCGAGATTCTTTGATCAACCCGCTCACGGGACCGCCATACACAATTTCGCCGCCGTCCGGCCCGCCGCCGGGTCCGAGATCAATCACCCAGTCGGCGAGTTTGATCACGTCCAGATTGTGCTCGATCACCAACAGCGTGTTGCCGCTGTCGCGCAATTTGAAGAGCAGGTCCATCAGCCGTTGAATGTCCGTCCAGTGCAGTCCGGTGGTCGGCTCGTCCAAAATGTAGAGCGTCGTCCCCTGCTCCCGTTTGCTGAGTTCCAGTGAGAGTTTGATCCGCTGCGCCTCGCCGCCGGAAAGCGTGGTCGCGGATTGTCCGAGCTGCAAATATCCCAGGCCAACCGCATCGAGCGTGGAGAGCTTTTCCATGATCCGTGGAATCGCCCGGAAGCGCTCCATCGCTTCCCGTACCGTCATCGCGAGAACCTCCGCAATGTTTAACCCGTGAAAACGCACCTCCAGTGTTTCGCGGTTGAAGCGCTGACCGTTGCAACTCGGGCACGGCGCGTAGGCGTCGGCCATGAATTGCATGTCGAGCTTGATCTGACCATCGCCAAGACAGCGCTCGCACCGACCACCGCGCACATTGAAACTGAAACGGCTCGCCTTGTACCCGCGCACCTTGGCCAGCGGCAATTGCGCAAAAAGATCCCGCAACAGATCGAGCAGGCCAACATACGTCGCCGGATTCGAGCGTGGGCTCCGGCCAATCGGCTCCTGATCAACGCGCACTGCTTTTTCGAAGTACTCCAACCCCGCCAGCCCCCGATGGCGTCCGGGCAGCGCCTTGGCGCCATTCAACTTTCTCGCGGCGGACGCGGCGAGAATATCGTTTACGAGCGTGCTTTTCCCCGACCCGGAAACGCCCGTTACACACGTCAACAATCCAACCGGAAACCGCGCCTCGATATTTTTCAGGTTATGCTCCGTTGCTCCCTTCACGACCAGCCAGCGATCATCGGGCGACTTTAATTTCGCTTCCCGCACCACTCCGAGTTTCCCCGCCAAATATGCCCCGGTGGGCGAATCTGAAACCGGCAAAGCCAACGCGCCGGCCGGCGTCCCTTGAAACAAAATCCGCCCACCCTCCGTGCCGGCACCGGGTCCGAGTTCGATCAGTTGATCGGCAATCCGCATCGTGTCCGCATCGTGTTCGACGACCAGCACCGTGTTTCCGCGATCCCGCAATTCGCGCAGGCTCGCGAGCAGCCGCTGATTGTCGTGCGGATGCAAACCGATGCTCGGTTCGTCCAGCACATAGATCACCCCGACGAGCCCCATGCCAAGTTGCGTCGCCAAGCGCACGCGTTGGGCTTCGCCACCGGACAGCGTGGGATACTCCCGATCCAGCGTCAGGTAACCCAATCCCGTTTCAGCCAGGAAATGCAGTCGCTGCGAAATGCCGCCAACCACTTCACCAACGGCATCCGTCTCCGGCAAAATCGATGGCAGGTTCTGCGTAAAGCCGAGCGCCGTTCGAATATCCATCGCATCGAAAACGCCAAAACTTTTCCCGCCGACGAGCACCGCGCCACTCCGCGCATTCAGCCGCAAGCCATGGCACGCCGGACATTCCGCGCTCGACATGAACGTCGCCAGTCGCGCGCGATAACCGTCGCTGCGTGACTCGCGCCGGCCGGCATCGAGCAACGCAATCACGCCGGGAAACGGTTTCAGCTCGGCCTTCTGCGTGCGCCGCAATCGAAAGCTGAACAGCCTTTCGCCCGCGCCGTGGATCAGCGCCTGACGTGTCTCCGTCGACAAATCTTTCCAAGGCGTCTCGGCGTCAAACGGCAGTTGTTCGGCGAGCTGCTTTAATATCGAGTTGTGCCGGATAATCAGGTTTCTCCCGCCGATTCGCCACGGTTTGATTGCGCCTTCACGCACCGATTTTTCCGGTTTGGGCACGATTAGTTCCTCGCTAAATGTCATCTTGCGGCCCAACCCGCCGCAATCCGGACACGCTCCTTCACTATGATTGAACGAGAAATGGCGCGGCGTCAGCGGCTCGAAAACATCCCCGCAAATCCCGCAGCTCAAATTTTGACTCAGTGGAATTTCACGCCACGGCGCGTCCGCCGTTTTCTGCACGAGCACCAGTGCACGATTTTGTCCTTCGCGAAAAGCGAGCTCAAGCGAATCGGCCAGCCGGCTGCGCTGATCGGCGGCGATGACGACGCGATCCACCACGAGTTCGACGACGAGCTCCGCACTGCCGCCGGGCAAAAGTTTGGGTTCGTCGAGCGATTTGATTTCCCCGGCGATTCGCACGCGTTGAAATCCGCGTTGGCGCAGCCGCGGCAGTTCGTCACGAAGCACCGCCGGTTTGGCCGTCATCCACGACGCTAAAATGATCGCGCGCTCGCCCGGCGCATCGCGCAACAATTGCGCCACGCAGTCGTCAAGCGACCGTTTTTCCACCTTGCCTCCGTCCTTGGGACAACGCTGCTCGCCGCACAGCGCCCAAAGCAAACGCGCATAATCGGCCACCTCGGTGACGGTGGCGACCGTGCTGCGCGGAGAACCGCCGCCGGTGCGCTGTTCGATGGCGAGCACAGGCGATAATCCATGGATGTAGTCGACATCCGGCCGTTTCAGCTGGTCCAGCACCTGACGCGCCGAGGCGGACAGGCTTTCCATGTATTTTCGATAACCCTCGGCGTAGATCGTATCGAAGGCCAAGGATGATTTCCCCGAACCGCTTGGTCCGGTGAAAACCACGAGCTTCCCCCTAGGAATACGCAGTTCAAGGTCGTGCAAATTATGCTCCCGGGCCCCCTTGATGTGGATGTGTGAAGCGGCGTCTATCCGGCGAAAGTTACTGTTTTTGAGCCGGCGTCAAAAAACTAATAAGGCAAACACCCCGGTTCGTTCGTTTTCCGGTTTAGACCTTGAACTAAATGCCGAATATTCGCTTCATGATGTCTGCCGTCAACTTACCAAGCCGAAAGGCTTGTCCCCACCAACAAGTAGTCCCGGACGCCTCCTGTGAGGCCAGCTTCGTTGTCTGACGTTATGAACCTACGCAAAGCGCTACCTGCTCGCTCGCACTGGCGGTCCGCCGCCCTTTTCGCCTTGGTATGTGGTTTTATCTCCACAACCAGGGCTTTTGTTTTTGAAGCTGGCGACGTCAAGGGGAGCTTCGATACCACGATCTCCGTGGGCGGGCTTTACCGTGTCGAGGATCCCTCGCGCGAATACTATTCCATTTCCGCGGGGGGCTTGCAGCGCTCTTCGAACGCGGACGATGGCGATCTGAATTATCGTCGTGGCATGGCGTCGTTTTTGGTGAAGGCGTCGCACGATTTGCTTTTGCACACTGACAATGCCGGGCTGTTCGTACGCGGGTTTTATTTCAAGGATTTCGTCAACTCCGATGGTGATCGCCCGCACATCGCACTGAGCGACGACGCAGAGGATATCGTCGGCGAAGGGGCCGAACTCCTTGACGCCTACGTGTATTTCAAGGGCACACCCGGAGGGATGCCAGCGAGCGTGCGCGTCGGCCGGCAGGTCTTGAGCTGGGGTGAGAGCACTTTTATTCCGAACGGCATCAATTCGATCAATCCGATCGACGTCGCGAAACTCCGCACGCCCGGATCGGAACTCAAGGAAGCACTGCGTCCAATCAACATGGTGTCGGGTTCGCTCAACTTGAACGATGCGCTGACGCTTGAGGCATTTTATCTGCTCGGTTGGGAGCGGACCCGCGTCGATCCGCCCGGGACCTATTTTAGCACGAACGATTTCGTGGCGGAGGGCGGCACAAAAGTTTACCTGGGTTTCGGCGCAATTTCGGACTCTTCTCCACTCGGGGCCATTACCCGGGGCAAAGATCGCGTGCCTTCCAACTCCGGCCAATATGGCATCAACCTTCGCTGGCTGGCTCATGGACTGAAGGACACGGAATTCGGTTTCTATGTAATGAATTATCACAGCCGGTTGCCGGTCATCTCCGCCAATACGCCGACTGTTCCCGTCAACGGCGCAAAAGCCGCGTCCGACGCCGGCGCCATTCTCGGGGCCAACACCACTTTCACTACCGGCCTTGCCACGGCCTTGGGCAGCGCCTCAGCCGTGCCCGGCGCCCTGACGACCTTGATCGGCGCCACGCTGACCGGCGTACCCGCCAGCGCGCTGCCGCCCGCGCTTCAACCGTTCTATTCGACCGTGGCTGGCGTCACTTCGCAACTGGCCCAGAGGGAATTGCTGATCGCCGCAGCCACGGGCCAATACCTCATCGAATTTCCCGAGGACATTCACCTTTTCGGTGCCAGCTTCAATACCAGCGTCAACGGCATCGCCCTTCAAGGCGAGGTGAGTTACCGGCCCAACCAACCGTTTCAAGTGGACGATGTGGAGCTGCTGTTCGCCGCACTTTCCCCCCTGTCCTCGCGCTTCGGCGCGAACAACCAAATCGGAACGTATGCCTTCAATAGTTACGTGCCGGGTTACCAGCGCTTGAAAGTGTGGACTGGCCAGATGACCGCGACTTGGGCCGGCCGCGGAATCTTCGGCGCGACCCAATCGACTCTTCTCGCGGAAGCGGGATTCGTCTACGCCGATCTGCCCGACAAAAATTCGCTGCGTTTCGACGGTCAGGGCACGTTCGTAGGCGGCGATATCAACTACATGAACAACTCGGGCAATAATGCGTCGGGTATTCCTCCCCTCTCCGAACCGGCGTCAGCGTTCGCCGACGATTTTTCCTGGGGTTACCAGTTGGTGGGACGACTCGATTATAACAACGTCTTTGCCGGCGTGAATATTTCCCCGCTATTGGTGTTCGCGCACGATGTGAACGGGAACACGCCTTATCCGCTGGGTAATTTTCTTCACAATCGAAAATCGATCACCATCGGAGCGGAGTTTACCTTTCAAAACGCGTGGGCCGTTGACCTCCGTTACGTCAATTTCTTCGGCGCCGGCCGCTACAATCTGCTCGGCGACCGCGACTACGTGTCGTGCAACCTGAAGTATTCGTTCTAACCCGATTTTCGTCCTTCTATCCATGACCACGAAAATTTTATCGCGCTCCGTCACCCGGTTGTTGGCCGTGGGTTTCTGTTCCTTTGCTTCCGCGTTGATCGCACATGCCAGCATCTCGGCCGCCGATGCGAACCGGCTCGGCAACGATCTGACGCCCTTGGGCGGAGAGAAAGCGGGCAATGCCGACGGCACCATTCCCGCGTGGGACGGTGGCATCACCACCCCACCGGCCGGCTATACGGTCGGCATGCATCACCCCGACCCTTTCAAGGATGATCAAGTGCTCTTCAGGATCACGGCGGCGAATGCGGATAAATACGCCGACAAACTGACCGCAGGCAGCATGGCGCTTTTGAAAACCTATCCGGACTACTCGATGCCCGTTTATGCGACCCATCGCAGCTTTTCGAATCCACAGCGGATCTACGACGCCACCAAAAAATATTCACAGACAGCCGCGCTGACCGGCGATGGCAACGGCATTACCGGCGCAGTCGTCGGTACGCCATTTCCCATTCCGCAAAATGGACTCGAGGTCGTCTGGAATCACCTGACCCGTTATCGCGGCGTCGCCGCGGAAAGACATGTCAGCCAGGCCGCCCCCCAGCGAAATGGCAGTTACACGCTGGTCGATTTCGAGGACGAGACGCTGTTCAATTATGCTCGTGAGGGCATCGAAGAGAAGGATCTGGATAACATCCTGCTTTACTACAAACAGGCCGTCGTCGCACCGGCCCGGCTCGCGGGATCGATCCTCGTCGTACACGAAACGATGGATCAGGTGAAAGAGGCGCGTCGCGCCTGGGTCTACAATACCGGCCAGCGCCGGGTCCGCCGTGCCCCCAACGTCGCTTACGACAACCCTGGCACCGCTGCAGACGGCATGCGTACCTCCGATCAATTCGACATGTTTAACGGTGCGCCCGATCGTTACGAATGGAAACTCGTTGGCCGTAAGGAAATGTATGTGCCCTACAATTCCTACAAACTTCACAGCGACAAAATAAAGAATTCCGACATCCTCAAGCCACTGCATATCAATCAGGATCTCACCCGTTATGAATTGCACCGGGTGTGGGTGGTCGAAGCCACGTTAAAACCGGGCACGAACCATATTTATTCGCGCCGCACGATGTACTTCGACGAAGACAGCTGGCAGATTCTTGCCGCCGATCAGTACGATGGCCGCGGCCAATTATGGCGCGTCTCCGAGGCCCATTGCATCAATTACTATGATGCGCACGTTTTTTGGAGCACGCTCGAAGTTCACACCGACCTCATCGCCGGCCGCTACATCGCGTTCGGTCTCGATAACGAACGTCCGATGTACGACTTCACCATCAAACGCACGCCGCAGGACTACACGCCTTCCGCGCTGCGTCAGGAAGGTGTCCGTTGATATGAGGCGTGATGCGGGCAGCGCGGTGAATTCCATCGCCGCTGTCTGCCGCCGTGTCAGTGCATGTGCGGTGGCGGGTTTGGGCATCGCGTTCTTCGGCGTACCGATGCCCGCGTATTCGTTCGAGACGGCTGAGGCCGCGCCGCTCGCCGCGCACGCGCTGCTCCTTGACGTGGCCAAAACCAGTGACCAACTGATCGCGGTCGGTGCCTATGGAGATGTGGTTATTTCACGCGATGACGGCGTCACGTGGACTCAGATAATCGTACCCACCCGCGCATTGCTCACCGCCGTTTCCTTTCCCGACGCCGCGCATGGATGGATCGTCGGACATGACGGCGTGATTTTGGTCACGGATGATGGCGGTGCTTCCTGGACGCGACAGGACAGCGGCAAGGATCCCGACACGGTTTTTCTCGCTGTGCTCTTTCGGGATACAACCCATGGTTTTGCGGTCGGCGCTTACGGAAAATTCCTGGCCACCACAGACGGAGGGAAAACCTGGATCGACCGCAAACCGGCAGCCGAGGAAGTTCACTACAATCGCATTAGTGTGGACACTGCAGGCAACCTGTTCCTCGCGGGTGAGAGCGGCACTCTTCTTATTTCAACTGATGGCGGCGAAAAATGGCGTCAGCGCAATGTCCCTTACGATGGATCTCTCTTCGGCGCATTGTCCGTGGAAAAAGGCCCGTTTCTCGTCTATGGTTTACGCGGGCATATCCTTAGTTCGATCGACGAGGGCGCAACGTGGGAGCCGAAAAACAGCGAGACGAGAGTCCTGATCAGCTGCGGCCTTCGGCTAAAAAGCGGCGTGGTTATCCTCGGTGGCCAGGGCGGCAACTTCTTCATCAGCCATGACTCGGGCGAAAGCTTCGTCACATGGAAACCCGACGCCTTCAACACCAGCGTGTCCGCCATGGTCGAAGCCCGCGATGACATCCTTGTCACCGTGGGCGAAGCCGGTGCCATCCGGATCAAACTGCCATGATCGCCCGGCTTGAAGCGTTTATCTTCAACAACCGTCATTTTACCCTGACGGCCTTTGCATTCGTCACGCTGGTCCTTGGCTTCTTCGCGTCAAAGACTCACGTCGACGCGAGTTTCAACAAACAACTTCCCTCCGATCACGAGTACATCCGGAATTTTAAAAAATACCAGGACCAGTTTGGCGGCGCCAATCGCATCGTCATCGCGTTGATGGCAAAACACGGCGACATTTTTACCCCGGAGTTTTTCAAAACGCTCAAGGCGGTCACCGACGAAACTTTTTATCTGCCGGGGGTGGACCGGTCGCAGGTTACCTCCATTTACACGCCGAATGTTCGCTATCTGGAGGTCGTCGAGGACGGGCTGCAGGGCGGCAACGTCATCCCGGCGGATTTCGTACCGACCCCCCGCGGTCTCGAACGCGTGCGGGAGAACATCATTAAATCAGGCCGCGTCGGCCAACTTGTCGCCAACGATTTCACGGGAGCCATCGTCGTGGCGCAGTTGCTGGAGGTGGATCCGCAGACCGGAAAGAGGATCGCCTACCCCGACGTCGCCAATGCGTTGGAAACTCACATCCGTGACAAGTACCGGTCCGAAGCCGTCGATATCCATATCATCGGTTTTGCAAAAGTAATTGGCGACATTACCCAAGGCACTCGCGACGTCCTTTTGTTCTTCGGTATCGCCATCGGGATTTCCGCGCTCCTGCTCTATTACTTTTCGCAGTCATGGATTTTGACGGTGTTACCGCTGGTGACCTCGACTTGCGCGGTCATCTGGCAACTCGGATTACTCTATCTCTTCGGCTTCGGCATCGACCCTCTTTCGATTCTCGTGCCGTTTCTCGTGTTTGCCATCGCGCTCAGCCACGCAACGCAAATGCTGCGTTCCTTTCGCTATGAATACTATTTTGGCCGCGATGAAGTGCTGGCCGCGCGCGCATCTTTCAGTAATCTTTTCATTCCCGGCACCGTTGCGATCCTGACGGATACCGTCGGTTTCCTGACCATCTATTTGGTCAAGGTTCCGATCATTCAGGAGCTCGCGATCACTGCCAGTCTCGGCGTCACGCTGATCATCCTCACTGACCGTTTTCTCCTGCCGCTGCTGTTGACTTACACGCACATGGCCCCGTCTTTTCGCAAGCGGGTAAATATCCGGCGATTCGCGCTGCAGCCGTTCTGGCGCAGGTTGGTGAACTTCACCGCTGGTCGCAGTTCACTTCTAATCATCGCGCTCGCCCTCGGCGCGTGGGCCTTTGGCTTCAACAAGGCGAAGCAAGTCAAAATCGGTGACATGCACGCCGGCGTGCCCGAGCTCCGTCAAAGTTCGCGCTACAACGAGGACACGGCCGCGATTACCGCGCATTTCTCCATTGGCGTCGACGTCATCACCGTGATCGCTGAAACGATTCCCAACGGGGTGATCGATCATGGCGCCATGGATCTGCTCGATCGCTTTTCGTGGCACATGCGAAACGTCGAAGGGGTACAATCGACGATGGCACTCACCGACGTCGCCAAAACCATCACGTCCGGCTGGAACGAAGGCAGTCTGAAATGGCGGGTGATCCCGCGCAACCCGGCGATGCTCGCGCAAGCGGTGTCGCCCGTTGAAACTTCTTCCGGACTCCTCAACAACGACGGCAGTGTGATGCCGGTAATGATTTACTTGAAGGATCACAAAGCCGAAACAATCACGCGGGTCATCGCCGCGGTGAAGGAATTTCGAATGACGAACGCATCCAACAAAGTGAAATTCGAACTCGCCACCGGCAATGTCGGCGTGATGGCGGCAACCAACGAAGTCGTTGAAGCCGCCCAATTCCCCATGGTCGCGTGGCTTTACGCTGCGATCATCGCGCTCTGCCTGCTTTCGTTCCGTTCGTGGCGTGCCACCGTTTGCGTCGTACTGCCGCTCATGATCGTTTCCGACCTTGCCTACGCGTTGATGGTTTATCTTCAGATCGGACTGAAGACGTCCACCCTGCCCGTGGTTGCGCTTGGCGTGGGTATCGGCGTGGACTATGGCATTTATCTTTGCTCAGCGTTGCTCGAAAGATTGCGCGCTGGGAAACCACTCGAGGATGCACTCTGTGAATCGTTTTCGACGATGGGAACGTCCGTGATGTTCACCGGTCTCGCCCTCGCGATCGGCGTAGGCACCTGGGCGTTTTCCGCGATCAAGTTTCAAGCCGACATGGGCATTCTTTTGGCGTTCATGTTTCTGTTCAACATGCTCGGAGCAATGTTCCTCATGCCCGCCCTCGCCCGCTGGCTTTTTCGCGACCGCCTTGCCAGCCAATTGTCGCCTCGTATTGGTTCGTAGATTGCGCGCTGGTCGCGCGACTCCTGTAGGCGGGGTACCCTCACCCCGCGTTAGTATCGGAATGGATTTACACCAAGATAGCAAAGGACACAAAGACCGGGAATACGAACAGACGGATTTAAACGCGGAGAACACAGAGCGCGCGAAGTTTTCGGGAACCTCCGCCATTTCGTCGGTGATCAGCGGACACCTCCCGACTCAATCCCGAAGACGATCACTCGAAGGTGACTTTTAAGTTTCGCGTCCGCGACACGGATCGCACGAAAATCAGGCGCGTGCACCACCATTCATTGTCCCATTCAGTCCGCCCGTTTTGGTGAAATAAAAAACGGATTGGTTCTGCCCGGCACTGCTCTTTTTTCGTGTCATTCGTGTGTTTCGTGGGCCACTCCAGCCAAATGATTTCTATCGCAGCCACCGCGCCGTTTCATCCTGCGAATATTGCGCAAAGCGAACTTTTCCGAGCAATTCCTCCGCCCCGTCGTGAGTAAGTCGCGCGACCCTTTCTGATTCTTCACGGTCATAGGTCCGCGCGGTGGCGATTTCCCGCTTCTCTTTCATCCACCACAAATCCAACACCGTGGTCGGCGCGCTGACGCCCAGGCGTACGACGGTCTGGTTCATCCGGTCAAAATCCCGGTCCGCCCGTGCCAAATACACGACCAGTCGCGCATCGCCCAACAGCGACCGCACCTTAGCCCAATATTCCAGATTATCCTCCGCGCGCCACGACCGATGAAAATAGCCCTGATTCCGCGGATCGAGTTCGTGCTGTTCATCGAATTCCCGCTGCCATTCACAGAGCGTCCTCATTTCGTCAGTGCTAAAATTCAATCCTTCACCCAGTCGTGCAATCGTCAGCGCAGACCGCGAATTCATCAGGCGAAATTCCCGGCCGTCGCGATCGTCCAGCCGATGCCGGATCGCGCGCTGCCATTCCCGGTTGAGCGAGGTCATCCCTTCCGGACGCAGTGCATCGGTGCGAATGCCAAACGCATTGAAGAGCCGCAATGCGCGCAAATGCACGGTATATGTCCGGTCCACCTTTTGGACTTGTTCGACCGCCTCTTGCGACAACCACCCGTAGTTTCGCTCGACCTCGACGTCCCACACGGCGATCAAGCTTGGTTTCAACCGATTCACCTCCCCTTCGGTAAAACCCTTGCTCCGCCAAAGCCGAAGATTCGTCTCCACGTCGTCGTCAACCCGCACCAAGCGCCACATGGAATTGTCTCGATCCATCACCGCGAGATCGGCCGAGGAAAGTAAACGCTCACTCTCGCCGCCCTTCGCCGACGCTAAAACGAAAAATCCGATTGTTGCAAAGCCCAGCGATAACAGCGGTCTCGCCATAACGGATAGGATGATAATTTTTCGCCTGCACGCAAGCGCGCAGGCGCATTCCGCATCGACTATTCCGCCCGCAACGCAATCACTGGATCAACTTTCGCCGCCCGCCGCGCCGGCAGCCAGCTGGCGAACAACGTAACTATGGCCAGAAACGCTGCGGTGATCAGCAACGTCACCGGGTCGGCCGGACTGATATTGAACAGCAGGGAACGGAGAATGCGTCCGAGAACAAGCGAACAAAATCCTCCAAAAAACAGTCCACCCCATGCTATATTTATTCCGAAGCCAAGCACCAGACGGAGCACGGAAGCAGGCCGGGCCCCCAAGGCCATCCGTATTCCGATCTCCCGGGTCCGTTGCTCAACGGAGTAGGCGGTTGTGCCGTAAATACCAACTCCGGCGAGCAAGAGAGCGGCACCGGAAAAAAACGCGAAAATGACCAGACTGAACTGCTGGCGGGCCCACGCATTGGCCATGTTCACCTCATAACTCCTCACGTTCGGAAAAGGCAGATTCGGATCGATACCGTGAATGGCATTGCTTACCGCCACCGGCAAACCCAGCGCCGAATTCTTTACGCGCACCACCAAGGCGAGTGTGCTTTGGGGACGTTGAGCCAGAGGTTCGTAAACCTGCGGGATGATTTCACTTTGGGGACCGCTGGGGTTTACATCTCCAACCACGCCGACGATTTCGCGTGGGACGTCCGGCTTGTTTGCCATCGTCATAATCCTGATGCGTTGTCCAATGGGATCTACCGCCGGAAAATGCCGGCGAGCCAGTTCCTCGCTAATAATCACTGCTCGGGGAGCGCCAGCCACCTCTTGAGCGTTGAATCCCCGACCCTGCATTAGCGGGATGCCCATGACCTTGAAATAATCGGGAGTGACCGCAGAATCGAAAGTGACAGGCATGGACGCAACCGGGACCTCGGGCGCACCGACAACTTCAAAGAGCAATCCTTCAAAACCGATCATCGGTTGCCCCGTCGTCAGAGCTGCGGAATCCACCCCTGGCAACGCCGAAACGCGTGCGATGGCGTCGCGCGCAAAAGTCGAAATTTTTTCCGGAGCATTGTATTTTAGACCGCCACCGAGATCGAACTGAGCAATATAAACGTTCTTACTGCTGAAGCCCTGGTCGGCGCGCTGCAGGGAAAGCAAGCTGCGGGTCAATAGGCCTGCACCGGTCAACAACGTCAGGGTGAGGGCGATTTCGAAGATGACCAGAACTGTTCGTGCGCGTTGCCGTCTGCGTCCGGAAAAGCGGCCGATCGTTACATTCCTGAGCGGTTCAATCATGTTCTCACGCATGGATTGCACCGCCGCCAAAAGGCCGGCGCACAATCCGGTCAAAAGCACCAGTCCGATGCTTGCCGCGAGTACCGAACCATCGAGTTGAATCTGATCGGTTCGGGGCACATGATGACCGGCGAATCGCACCAGTGGCCCCAAACTCCCGTATGCCATCATCGTGCCCAACACTCCACCCATCACAGCGATCAACAGGCTCTCACACAAAATTTGCCGCACAATCCGTCCCTGTCCTGCGCCCAACGCGATACGCACCGCAATCTCGTGAGCTCGCGAACTGGCGCGCGTCAGCATAAGGCCGGCAACGTTGGTTCCAGCGATCAGCAAGAGAAATCCCACCGCGCCCAGCAGGGTCAGCAACTGCACGCGAACATTCCCCACGAGACTCGACAACAACGGAACCAGATGGGCGCCGCGATCGCGATTGGTTTCAGGATGCGTCTGCGCAATCCGACTGCTCACCACATCAAGTTCGTGTTGTGCGACATCCAATGAAACCCCGGGTTTCAGGCGTCCAATACAAACGAAGTTATGGCTGCCATAATCTTCACGATCCTCGGTGAAGGATATCCGGGGCGTGAAAATGCGAGGATTCCAGACAAGATTTTTGTCAGGCATAACCCCGACGATCGTGTAAGCTTCATCATCGAGTTGCAGGGTCTCGTTAAGCACATCGTCACGTCCCCCAAAATGGCTTTGCCAAAACGAATAACTCAAAACCACAACGCGATTTCTTCCTTCGACCTCCTCGTCGGAACGAAAGGTGCGTCCCAAGAATGCCTGCACGCCCAACACGGAAAAATAATTGGCCGTTACACACTGCGCGCGGATTTTCTCCCCGGGACCCGGCAACCTGGAGTTGTAGGAGCGGCCGGAAAGAATTGCCAAGCCCTCGAAAACGGAAGTCTGTTTAACCCAATCAAGATAAACGGCCGGTGAGACTTGTGTTTCGACATTTCCCGACCGTGTTTCCGTGATCATTACTACACGGTCGGGTTGATCGAACGGCAGTGGTCGCAATAACACTCCATTTATGATCGTGAACAAAGCAGTGCACGCACCAATTCCGATTGAAACAGTCAGAATCGCCGTCACCGAAAACCCGGGTGACTTCCGCAAGACGCGTGCGGCATGGCGGACATCCAGCCAGATCTTTTCCAGCCACACCCAGCCGCGCTCGTCGCGAGTCTTTTCCTGAATGTTCGCGATGTTACCGAATTCCCGCAGTGCTGAGTACCGCGCCTCTTCCGGCGTCATGCCCGCGGTAACTTTCGCTTCCATTTCCATCTCCAAGTGCAGCTTGATCTCCTCCGTCATTTGCGCATCCAACTTTCGCCGTGAAAACAGCGACCGGAGATAAAACAAAAATTTTGTGAGGCCGCGCATGATCTCATTCACTGCGCAATGCGATCACCGGATCAACCTTCGCCGCCCGCTGCGCCGGCAGCCAGCTGGCCAGTAGCGCGACCACCAGCAGCAATAACGACACGCCGACAAAAGCCAGTGGATCAGTCGGCTGGATATCGAAAAGCATTTTGCGCAGGAAGCGCGTCAGATAAATGGCACCTCCGACTCCAAGCACGAGCCCAAGCCCGGCCTTGACCATGCCTTGGCGCAGCACCAGCGCCACGATCTGGTCGCGCGACGCCCCGAGCGCCCCGCGAATACCGATTTCCCGGGTGCGTTGCGACACATCATAGGCCAGCACACCATAGAGCCCGACTCCTGCCAGCATCAGCGCCAGCCCCGCGAAAATCCCGAGCAGAAGCATCAGCGCACGCCGGTTCATAAGCATTTTGTCGAGTGCAGCCGCCAGGGTGCCGCCGCCGTACAAAGGCAGTGCCGGATCGATCGCACTCACCCGGGTGCGCATTTCATTGGTGATATCGGCCTCCGGCCTTTCCGACCGGACGAGCAGACTGAAGCCATTGCTCGGTTGCTGGTTGAGCGGCAGATAGACGAAGGGCCACCCATCACGAGCTTCCAAGCCCGCCAGATTGGCGCGGGCGACGACACCGATGATCCGAATCCACGGCTTGCCCGGTGGCGGCGGGTTGCTCCCCAGACTTATTTCCAGTCCAACCACGTCGCGCCCGGGAAAATACCGCTGGGCAAACGCCTGATCGACGATTGCCACCGGATTTTTCGTGAGTTCATCGTCATCCCGGAAGGTGCGCCCGGCCAGCAGGCGAATGCTCATCGTGGCGAAATAATCCGTCGTGGTTGACGTCAGGTAGATTTGTGATTGCGCCTGTTGTCCGGTCGCCGCGTCACCGCGCGATAGAAACGGCACCGCGCGATACTTCTCCGCGACACCGTAGTCCAGAATCTCGCTCACCGCGTCCGCCCCGGGTATGGTTTTCATCGCCTCCACTATCCGCTTTTGCACGGCGACGTTGGCATTCGGATCCCGGTATTTGCCGAGAGGAAAAACCACGCGGGCTTGGACGATGTGCGTGGCATCGAAGCCCGGATCCACCGCCATGACCCGGGCAAAACTGTGAATCAGCAGGCCGGCGCCAATGAGCAGCACCAACGCCACTGCCATTTGCAGGACGACCAGCGCACCGATCATGTCGCGACCGTAGCGGCCGGTCGAGGCTGTCGGCGTGTCGCCCATGCGCAACCCCGCCCGCCAGAGCAACCCGAACGGCACGAAGGCCATCGTCAGGATAATCGCCATGACGACAGCGAGCACGATTCCGACCACCCGCATCTCCAGATTGACCGGCGGGACATGCCTCACGACCAGCGGCAAATAATGATTCATGAGTCGCAACATCCCCACGGCCAGTCCGATCCCGATCAATGCAGCGAAGCCGCCGAGCAGCAGGCTTTCCGCCAGCATCTGCCGCAAAAGTGTCGCGCGTCCCGCCCCGAGAGAGTGCCGGATCGCCAGCTCGGGTCGCTTGGCATTAGCCCGGGCCAGCAGGAGGCTCGCAACATTGACGCATCCGATCAGCAGCACGAGCGCCGCCCCGCCCTGCAACAGCCACAGCGGGGTCTTGACCGGCTCGGCCAGTTCCTCCCGGGCGTTGGTTGCGGCAATGTGATAGCCGCCGGCATCCAGAAACGCCCGCATTTGCGGCCGCGCCACGCCATCATAAAACTCCTTCTCCAATACCGCCAGTTGCGCGCGTCCGGCTTCGAAGGATACACCCGGTTTGAGCCGGGCGAGCAGTCTGACACTGCCCGCGTAACGTTGCCACGGACCCGTTTCATCCGGCCTGACGGCATAGGGCATGAAAAAATCGATATCCGTAAGGAACGATTCCACACTGCGCGCCGCCACACCGACGATGGTGAAGGGTTCGCCGTCCATCCGGATTTCGCGACCGATGACGGTTGGATCGGCATTATAGCGATTTACCCAGTTGTCATGCGTCAGTACGATCACATGATCTTTGCCCGGCACTTCTTCATCAGGCGAAAATGCCCGTCCAAGCACCGGCTTGATGCCCAGCAACGTGAACAAGCCCGTATCGATTCTCAGCCCCGAAATACGAACCGGCGCACCCTCCTCCCCGATCGTATAGTTTGCGCTACCGAAGTAACCGAAGCCTTCAAACCGGTCCGCATGAGCGCTGAAGTCCCGATACTGCACCACGCTCGACACCCGTTTGGCGCCACCAGACTTTTCAGCGATATTCTGAATGACGACCAGTCGGTCCGGGTCGTGAAACGGGAGCGGTTTCAACACCAAGGCATAAAGCATGGACAGGATCGCCGTGTTCGGTCCCAAGCACAGCGCAAGCGTGGTGATAACCGACAGACTGAATCCCGGCGCTCGCCGCAACGAGCGCACGGCAAGCCGGATTTCCTTAAACATGAGTTCCAACCACACCCATCCGTGCTCATCGCGCGTCCGCTCCTGCGCGCTCGCCACGTTACCGAATTCCCGCAACGCAGAGTACCGCGCTTCTTCCGGTGACAGGCCCGCCGCAACTTTCGCCTCTGTCTCCATCGCCAAGTGAGTCCGCATCTCCTCCGCCATCTGTGCGTCCATTTTCCGCCGAGAAACCAGCGACCGGAGATAAAACGAAATTTTTGCGATCCAGCGCATGATCTCATTCACTGCGCAACGCGATCACCGGATCGACCTTCGCCGCCCGCCGCGCGGGCAGCCAGCAGGCAAACAGGGAGGTCGCCGCTAACACTACCGCCACCACGACCAGCGCCAGGGGATCGAATCCACTCACCCGGTAAAGCATTTTACCCAGCAATTGTCCGGCGCCGATCGCGAGAATTAAACCGATGCAGATGCCGACAACGGTCTGTCGACCGCCCTGACGCAATACAAGGGAGAGGACTTCGGCGGGTCGCGCGCCCAACGCCATGCGAATGCCGATCTCCCTAGTGCGACCGGTGACCTCGTGAGTCTTGACTCCGTATACCCCAATCACAGCAAGAAACAGCGACAGCATGCCAATACCACTAAAAGCTGCGGCAGCCAATTTTGGCGCCAGCAGGTTGAGGTTTCCGTACACAAAGTCCGACAGCGAAGTAGCGAGCAAGACGGGCACGTCGGGCTGGAGCGCGCGCACCTCCCGCCGCAAACGAGCAAGGGTGTCGGCCACGGCACCACTCAATGCGACTTTACCGTGCAGGATCACATCGGGTTCGTTCATTTGACCGATCGGGCGGTAATACCGGCGCGGCGACTTCGTTTCAAACACCTCCTCAGATGGGCTCTCCACAATGCCGATGATTTCGATTGTACGATCGATTCGCTGTCCGCTTGGGTCGGTTTCATTGACAACCATGTACCGCCCCAACGCCTCTTCGTCCGGAAACAAAGCGAGGGCGAGGGAGTTGTCGATGATTGCGACCGCCCGACTTTCCGCTCCGGTGCTTTCCGCAACGGTGAAATCGCGGCCCTTTATCAGAGGAATGCCGAGCGTTTGAAAGTAATTGCGACTCACCGCTCGATAACCCGCATATGGAGCTCCTGAGACTGTATCCCGTGGAAGCGATTGGGTGACGGTGCCGGTCCGGTATATCCGGTGATACTCCAGCGAGAAACTGTAGGCCATGCCCGACGCGAGCGCCACCGACTCAAGGCCCGGGATCCCGGCGGCGTGTGCGAGCACGTCCTGTTGTTGGCGAACGATCGCCGCCTTCGGAAGTTCGCCTTTGCTGTCATAGCTCAGGTGAAGCACAACACTGCGGTCCGTTTGAGATCCGAGAGCGCGCGTGAGAACGGTTTTTGCACTGCGCAAAAAAAGGCTGGCACCGAAAAGCAGCACGAGCGCGAGGGCAATCTGAGCCATCATCAAACTGTGTCGAAGAGTAAAGAACCGGTTCCATCCGTCAGTCCCGCCAGATCCTCCGACCTGCGCTTTCAAGTCAGCGGCCAGATTAATGCGCGTGGCACGCAGCGCCGGCACCACGCTGAAAATCATGGCTGCCGCGATGGCACAGACGAAAGTCCACCGCAGGAGTGAACCATCCAGTGGCGGGTGGGAATTGAACGCAAAGGCCATTCCTTCCAGTGCTGTGACATAATACGCCTGCACCCATTGGTAGGCCCACTCGGTGAGCAACAACCCAAGGACGCCGCCGACCATCGCCAACAACAAACCTTCGACCAGCAACTGCCGGACGACCTGCCACCGGGTCGCGCCCAACGAAAATCGAACGGCGATCTCTTTGCGCCGCGCGATCCCGCGCGCGAGAAACATATTGGCTAGATTGAGTCCAGCCACGAGCAGGACAATTGAGGCGAGCCCCATCGACAGCATTTGAAATTGGCCAAGAAAACTTTCGTCGACGGGATTGACATTGCCCAAACTTAATCGCGGTGGAGAAGTGAGCACTAATTGCCTGTTTCCGATTTCGCCGGAAAGTTTGCCAAGCTCCGACTCCATGCCAGTGAGGCGTGAAGTCGCAGTCTCAAAGGTAAGTCCGGGCCGAAGACTGCCGCAAAGATTCAATCTGGTTGAAGCGGACGCCATCAGATCAGGGGACTTCGGGTTTACGAATCGCTCAGCGCCCAAGGGCAGCCACACTTCTGGACCGATGGCCGCGTGCAGCCCCAAGAATCCCTGCGGGGCAAGGCCGATCACTGTGAACGGCCGCTGGTTGATGAGGATCTGGCTGCCGACCAGGTTTGAAGGTTGGCCGAGCCGTTGCCAAAAGGCATAGCTCGCGACCGCCACCGGCACACCGAGTTGGGCCGGGCTTCGTCCGCCGAAAAGAATCGGCCCACTTCCGGCCGGACCTCCAGCATGGTGAAATAATTTTCCGAGACCAGGCAAATGGAACGACTTTTGAAGTCCTCACCACGCCCAATGATTGCACTGTCGAATTTCATCGCGGTGACATCAGAAAAAACATCGGTCGCGGCGCGCAGCATTTCAAATTCCTGGTAGGAAAAGGGTCGGAATTTCCGATCGGCGCCTGAATTACTGCTGTAGATCATCGCCAGATGTGCAGCTTGCTCCCGGGCCTGCGGACGCAACACCATGTCGCGCACCAAGGCGAACATGGCGGAATTCACTCCGATGGCCAGTGCGAGGGTAATGACAGTAATGACAGTGAAGGCGGGGGACTTGGCGAGAGAACGACCGGCGAAGCTGATATCTCGGAGCAACTCATCCAACCGACGCCATCCCAGTCCATCCCTGGTCTGTTGCTGGACGCTGACTACGTTCCCGAATTCCCTCAGCGCCGAATAACGCGCTTCCTCCGGTGACATCCCGGAAGCAACATTCGCTTCCGTCTCCATCTCCAAGTGAGTCCGGATTTCATCGGACATCTGCGCGTCCATTTTTCGCCGCGAAAACAGCGACCGGAGATAAAACGAAATTTTTGCGATCCAACGCATGAGGAAATTCGTTTGTAGTCTTTATGGACTCACAGCGACCCCGCTGTGAGTTTTCTGCAACCGCAGCGAGGTCGCTGCGGCTCCATTTGCAACCGACCGAGTCCGCAATGCTCGCTACCCGCTACTCGATGCTCGCTACTTGCCGCGTTCATGTCGCCCTCAGCATTGAATTGATCGTGCTCGATAGGAGTGCCCACTGCGTTTTCTCCTCCTCGAGTTGTTTTCGGCCGGCGGTGGTCACCGCGTAATAGCGCGCCTTGCGGTTCGCGTCAGAGACGCCCCACTCGCCTTTGATCCAACCCTGCTTTTCCAATCGGACGAGCGCGGGATAAAGCGACCCCATCTCCACTTGAAAGACCGCAGCCGACATTTGTTTGAGCCGCTGCGACAGACCGAACCCGTGCATCGGCTCAAGCTGCAGCGCCTTTAAGATCAGCATGTCGAGGGTACCCTGCAATAAATCCGCTTTTTCTTTGTTACTCATGACGTCTCCTTCAGATGTTCTTAATGAGAACGAGCCTTTCCTATAGAACGTCAATAGGAAAGATCGAATGATCGCGAACAATTCAGTAGGACCACCACGGAAAACACTGAATACACAGAAATCAGCGTGATGACTTCGGACCTGACCGGGCCCGCCATACGCCCGACTCGAATAGCCGAAAAAGAACGCAGAGATCGCAAAGCTGAGACTGTTTTTTTGTTCTCTGCGTTCTTTTGCGGCTGCAGTTCAAACTGAACCGCTCTAGCAGTAATCTGGCGTTTCTCCCTCTTTCCCTCCTCCGCGCTCTCCGCGAACTCCGCGTTTAAACTCCGGCTTCTTCGCTTCCTTTGCGCCCTTGGTGTAAACCCCAACTTCGTCCCATCACTGCCCCACCACCGTCGGCGTAGGTGCGCGCAGAATCGAATACGCAGGGATCATGAGCACACCATAGCGCTGAAGAAAATCGATCCGAGGTTGCAGCGTGGATTTTTGCGCATCGGGCACGAGCGATACGATTTTTTGCAGGGCGGTGTCGTTCAATTGCATCCATTCCGCCGACCCTTCCTCGACCTTGAGTGATTTCGCCTTCAAATCCGCGAGCAACGACTCGACCTCGGTTCCGCGCTCGGCCGGCAACCCTAATACTTCGCTCACCAGCGGTCCTTGAAATTGCGCAAACGAAACCGGATCGGATTCGAACACCTCCGCGTCCTGAATGAATGGCCCGAGCGAGAGCACGTTGATCTGGTTGTCGGACGTCCGCCGTTGCGCCTCACTCGCTTCCCGCGCCGCCGCGGCTTCGAACATCTTGCGAAACGTCATGCCCACAAAACGACCGGAGTCCCGCACCGATCCATACGAAAACGAAATTTCCGATTTTCTCTGGTCAAGTTCCTTGGTCACTTCCGCCAGCTTTGTTTCCAGCTCTTGCTTTTGTTTAGCAAACTCCGCCGGCGCGGACGCAGCGGCGCTCGCAGAATTAGCGGATACACCCGACGTCGGATTACCTGCCGGTTTTTGCATCTCCGCCGCAATCGTTTCCGCCGTCGGCTGAGGATAGGCCACCTTCCCGCCCAACAACCCGACGAGAAACGCCCCTTCCGCAAGGCAGAGCCCCGAAAGGCAGGCGATGGTAGTCCGGGATTTCATCCCCGCGACTCTGTAGGCATCGCCCGCTCCGGATCAATCCTTCAGAATATGAATGCGTGCCTGCCCAATATTGAATGAACCGATGAATTTCTCCGAGAACTTTCATCGGTAGGGCGCATTATCCCCTGATCGTCAGTCATTCGGAACGGCGCGTTAAGGATAACGCGCCCTGCCTTGGATAACGACCCAGGAGAACAACAACTACTCCGCGCGCAGTGCGATCATCGGATCGACCCTCGTCGCCCGTCGAGCGGGCAACAGGCACGCGAGAAACGCCACGCCGAACAGGAGTATCCCGATCGCCGCCAGCGTGAGCGGATCGCGCGGACTCGTATGATAGAGCAGGGATTGAACGATTTTCCCCAACGCCAAGGACGCCCCGAGTCCGATGATCAGCCCCACTCCGACCACTTTCATTCCCCGCAGCAAAACTTCCCGAAGCACATCGCCTCTACTCGCGCCTAAAGCCATTCGGATGCCGAATTCCAAGGTGCGTTGATTCACCGAATATGCCATGACCCCGTAAATGCCGACGCCTGCAATCACGAGTGCGATCACCGCAAAGATGACGAGCAGCGACAACATCAGGCGCGTCCGCGCGAGGCGGTCGCTCATCAAATCGCTCAACGTTCGCGCCGCGTCCGTCGGTTGATCCTTGTCCACCGCATATACCTGGCTTTTGATCAGCGGCAACAGCACGGCCGGATCAGCGGTCGTTCGCGCCATCACCATGAATCGATTAATCGGAAACGTGGCCCAGGGCAGATAAAATTGCGCCGAGGGCGGCGAGCCGGGGTTACCTTGGACGACATCACGAACGACGCCGACCACCTCCCCGACGGGTCCGGTGCCTTTGTTGAAATGCAAATCGATCCGCTGGCCGATCGGATCTTCATTTGGAAAATATTGTTTAACGAAAGTTTCGTTAATCAGTACCACCGGCGGACCGGAAACCCCGTCGCGGGCATCCATGACTCTCCCGCGCAATAAACGAATTCCCGCCGCGCGGAAATAATCCGGTGTCACCAGATTGAACACCGCACCACGTTCCACGGCCGATGCAGGACGATCGACGAGCTCAAAGGTCGTATATCCGGGTTCATTGAACGGAGTGAGCATGGTCAACGCGGCTGCTTCCACGCCCGGCAGAGCGCGAATCCGTTCAAGCAACGCATCGGCGAATTGAGTGCGCGACGTTCGATTGGAATATTTTTTCCCGTTCAAGCTGAGCTGAACCGTCGCCACCTGCGCCGGCACAAAGCCCGGATCGACTTGTGCAAGTTGGGCAAAACTGCGCACCAGCAAGCCTGCGCCCGTCAGCAAGACCAATGCAAGCGCCACTTCCATCACCACGAGCGTGCTACGCATTCTTCCCCGTGCTCCACCGTCAGAGCTGCCGCGCGATCCCTGCTTGAGCGCTTCATTCAAATCGACGCGCGAACCCAGCCAAGCCGGGGCCAACCCAAACAGCACGCCCGTCAAAAGGCTGAAACCAACGGTGAAAAGAAGAACGCTGGGATCAAGTTCCACGTAGGCGAGTCGCGCAAGATCGGTGCCGGCCGAGGGCCCAAAGGCGCGAACGAAACGCAGGCCCCATTCCGCGAGCAAAATCCCGGCCGATCCGCCCATCGCCGCGAGCAGGAGACTTTCCACGAGTAATTGCCGCATCAGCCGGCCATGCCCGGCACCAAGCGCGGCACGGATGGAAATTTCCTTCTGTCGCACGGTCGCCCGCGCGAGCAGGAGATTGGCGACGTTCGCGCACGCGATCAGCAACACACAGCCCACGACCCCGAGCAGCACATACAGCATGGGCGCCAGGCTGCGATTGATGTACGCACCAAATTCGCGAACGACGATGCCGCCGCCTTTGTTGGTGTCGGGATATTGGCGGGCGAAGTTTGCCGCGAACACATTCATCTCCGCCTGCGCCTGCTCCAACGTCACTCCCCGTTTTAGCCGGCCCATGGTTTGCAGGTAATGCGCGCCGCGTTGCTGGGTGCGTTGTTGGTCGGAAAAGGTCAACGGCATCCATAGTTCGATATCGCTTCCGTAGCGGGCGAAGCGTGGCGAGATCACACCGACGACGGTGGCGGGAGCGTCGTCGATGTTAATGGAGCGCCCGATCACGTTGGGGGAACCCCCGAACGCGCGCTGCCAAAGACCGTAGCTCAACATGACCACCCGTTCCCGGTCGGCAAATTCCCTGGGCGTAAATGAACGTCCCAACGCCGCCTGCGTGCCCCAAATATCCAAAACCTTCGGTGTGATTGCCGCCGCCCGCAACTGCAACGGCTCGCTATCGCTCTCCAGGGTGACGCTCTGGCCGGTCCAACCCGCGAGAATTTCAAATGATTTTGCCTGCTGCTCGAGATCGATGAATGTCGGCGGCGACAACTGCATTTGTGGACGCTGCGGCAGCTGCGTTTCATACAGCAGCACATCGCGATCCGTTTTCTCTCCCGCCATCGGATGCAGCAAGGTGGAGTTGATCGCCGTGAAGACGACGGTGCATGCGCCAATGCCCAGTGCCAGCGTGATGACAACCGTTGCCGTGAAGCCCGGCGTCTTAAAAAATTGTCGGAAAGCGTAGCGCGCATCCTGCCCGATCTGTCCCAACCACTGCCCGGGGCGCCCGCCGTTGTTGTCACTCTCTGTCGATCCCGGATTCTCTGGGTTCATGGTGCGCCAGCGTGAACTACTCAGCCCGAAGCGCAATCACAGGATCGACCTCCGCCGCGCGACGAGCGGGCAGCCAGCAGGCTAAAACTGTTGAGATAAGTAATATCAATGACGCTCCCGCAAACGTTACTGGGTCGACCGGTTTCACACCGTAAATCAGGGCCGTGAGCAAATGCATCAGGCTGAACGCGCCGGCCAAGCCGAGTGCCAACCCGAGGCACGTAAGCTTCAGGCCTTCCGTAAAAGTCAGCCCGAGAACGTCGAGGGAACTCGCCCCCAGCGCAATGCGAACGCCGATCTCACGAGTCCGTTGGGCAACGGCGTAGGAAAGCACACCGTAGAGGCCGATGGTAGCTAAGATGAGGGCGACACCGCCAAAAATCGCGGTCAGCAGCAGATTGAATCGTGGCTGCCATAACGTCGCGGAAACGATCTGTTCCAAGCTGGCGACATTTGAAACGGGCGCGTCCCGGTTGATGCCCGCAATCGTTTTCCGAATCGCACTGGCGAGGGTGACCGGATCGACCGCCGTACGAACGACGAGGGTCATTGCCGAATATTGTCCGGAGGCATTCGTGGCGTACGCGGTCTGCGCAAATGGAACATATACTTCATCGCTCGCCTCATGGATCCATCCGGCCTGACGTACATCCTTAATCACGCCCACGATCGTCAGCCACTTCCGGGCTTCATTTTCATTGGAATCGTCCAAACTGACCCGCTGCCCCACCGGATTTTTGTCCGGCCAGAATTTACGGGCCAGTTGTTCATTGATAATCACCACCCCAGGCGCTTTCGCGACATCCCGCGCCGAAAAACCGCGTCCGAGGGAAAGACTGATTTTCATTGTATCGAGATAACCGGCGCGTGCCACGCGATAGATCACCGCGCTTCGCTCGCCAACTTTAGGGAGCGGTCGACCTTCGACGGTAAAAGGGCAGGCCCATTGGTCGCCCGTCAACGGCAGATGATTGGTCGCGCTCGCTGAGATCACTCCGGGAAGCGCGCTGATTTTTTCCAGAGATTCCCGATAAAAAGCTTCGCGGTTTTCCCCGACCATCGCCGGTTGGCCTTGGAGTGACACCATCATCGACAGCACCCCATTCTGCGCAAATCCCGGATCGATCGCCTTCACATTTTCGAAACTGCGCAATAAAAGACCGGCGCCCGCCAGCAGGGTCAATGCGAGCGCGATTTCCGCGACGACCAGCAAATTGCGAAACCGTCTTCCCGGGGGTCCCGCGGTAGTTCCGCGTCCGTCCTGCTGCAACGCGTCCTGTTCTGCCCGACGCGCGCTTTGCAAGGTCGGAACCAGTCCGCACCCGAGCCCGGTAACCACGACTACTGCGAGCGTAAAAAATATTGTCGTGGAATCCATCGTTATATCGTCCAGCCGCGGCATGCGCACTCGAACGGGCGCGCTGGCAGCCAGCAAAAGCTTGATCGCGTCGATGGCGGGATAACCCAGCATGAGCCCAAGCACTCCACCTCCGCCGGCGAGCAGTGCGCTCTCAGTGAGAAGTTGTCGAATGGTCCGCCCGCGGCTTGCCCCGAGCGCCGAACGGACGGCCATTTCTTTCCGGCGTACGGTCGCGCGGGCGAGCAGCAAGTTCGCCACATTCGCACAGGCAATCAGTAGCACACAGACCACCGCACCCGTGAGCAGTCGCAGCGAACCGCGTACATCGCCGACAGTTTTGTCGAGCAATGACTCGACCTGAACCGTACGACCGGTGTTCGTTTCCGGATAGGCTTGGGCGAGCTGCCGGCAAATGGCGTTCATCTCGACCTGCGATTTTTCGATGGAAACCTCCGGTTTTAGCCGTGCGAAAACACGCAGGGAATTCTGGTTGCGCGATGTAGTCCCGGTCGCAAATTTCAGCGGTGCGGCCATCTCCGCGCCCGTTGCCCAGAAGGGCGCGAACAGAAACCTCGCCGGCATCACTCCAATTACCGTGTAAGTTTCGCCGCTCAGCGTGACGACCCGCCCCAGGATATCTTTGTCGCCGCCAAAACGCCGCTGCCACAGTCCATGGCCAAGCACGATCACGCGCGTGGCGTCGGATTTGAAATCCTGCGGTTGAAACGTGCGCCCAAACAATGGAGCGACGCCGAGCAACTCGAACATACCATCACTGAAGCGGATGCCGGGCACGGCCTCCGCGCGTTCCATTCCCGTCAAGGTCGCACCCCACAGTTCCGCCGCCGCCATCATTTGAAAACTCTGATTCTGCGCACGCCAGTCGAGAAAGTCAGCTGGAGCGACCGGCCATTTCCCCTCGTGCAACAGCGTAACGAGACGCTGTGGTTCGTGATAAGCGAGCGGCTTGAGCAACACACCATTCACGACGCTGAAAATCGCCGAGTTGGCCCCAATGCCCAGCGCAAGCGTCAGTACGACCGTAGCAGTGAACCCCGGACTCTTGCGCAAAGAGCGAAGTGCATAGCGCAAATCCTGCGCCAACTGCTCCAACCATATCCAACCGCGCCCTTCCCTCGCCTGCTCTTGAATGCTCGCCACGTTGCCGAATTGCCGCTGCGCAAGATAGCGGGCTTCGTCGGGATTCATGCCGGCGGCGATGTTGCGCTCCACCTGCATTTCGAGATGCACGCGCATCTCTTCCGTCATCTCGACGTCGAGCTTTTGCCGGCGGAAGAGTGAGCGGATTTTACGGAGGATTTTCATTCGTCATTCGGTTTTCGCCATTTTCACCGTCATTCCGCCCGCAATGCTACGACCGGATCAACCCCGGCCGCACGACGGGCGGGTATCCAACCAGCCAGCACCCCAACGCCGAGCATCAAAACCCCGGCGATTGCGTAGGTCGTCGGGTCCATTGACGATATCCCATAAAGCCGGCTGGCCAGATACTGACCCGCGGCCAGGGTGCCGCCGGTTCCCAGCAACATTCCTGCCAGCACCAAGCCAATCGAGTCGCGCAGGATCATTCCCAAAATGCCCCCTGGTTGTGCGCCCAACGCCATGCGAATGCCAATTTCGCCGGTGCGCCGGATCACGGCGTAGGAGATCAACCCATAAAGTCCCATGCACACGAGCATTCCCACCACCACGCCGAACGAGTCGGACAGCCGGGCAAAGAGCAGCGGTTGCGCAATCTGCCGGTCGATCTGCTGCACCTGAGTGCGCGCATCGATCACGGGCAAATCCGGCTGGCGGGCGCGCATCATTTCTCGAATTGCCTGCAGCAGCAATTCCGGGTTTCCAATGGTTCTAATTGTGAAATGAACGAGACCGGCGCCCGGGCCGGAACGTGGGTCCGGCGGATTCCGGGCAAACGCAAAATAGATCGTTGGCGGTGCCGGCTCGCGCACGTCCGCGTACTTCGCGTCATTCACCACGCCCACAATCTCCGTCGTCTGGCCGTGCCGGATGACGCGTCGGCCCAACGGATCCGCGGTACCAAAGAGCTCGCGGGCCAGCGCTTGGTTGACCACGGCGGTGCGTGGACTGTCCGCCCGGTCGCGGGTATCGAAAGTACGGCCGGCAAGCAGGCGCATTTTCAAAGTGGTGAAGAAATTATCTGTCACCACCTTCATCGCCGGGTTAACGCTGCGCGGTTTCAGGGCAGCGTCGCCCTCCAGCGTCAGCGTGGTGCTGTCGCGCCAGTCGCTCAGCAGTGGAATGCTGGAATAGGACACGGCCTCGACCGATGGGAGCGCCCCGATCTGCGCGGCCACGTCGCGATACAGAGCCAGCGCCTGTTCGGCTGAACGATCCATGCCCGAGGCGTCGAGGCGGAAGAGCAGCAGTCGTTCGCGACTGAAACCAACATCGATTCGACGGAGGTTCCGGAGTGTGCGCGTCATGAGCCCGGCCCCGACCAGCAACATGAGCGACAATGCCACTTGTAACACCATGAGCCAGCGCCCCAGCTGCAAGGCCGGCCGTGCCGCTCCACGCGTGCCGCCCGCGAACTCGGCGCGAAGGTCCAATCGTGTGGACTGCCACGCGGGCACCAATCCGAAAAGCGCGGTCGTCGCCAGCGCCACCGCGATTGTGAAACCGAGCACGGGCAGATCGAGTCGGGGTTGCAAAACAAGATTCACCGACTGCGACTCCTGACCGAGCGCGTGCAGGACGACCAGCGCGTCTTTGCCCCACGAGGCGAAGGCGAGACCAAGCAATGCACCGCCGCCGGCGATCAAGCCGCTTTCAAGCAGCAACTGCCGCGCAATGCGCGCACGTCCGGCACCGAGCGCAAGCCGCGTGGCGATCTCCCGCCGGCGCGAGGTGCCGCGGGTCAGCGACAGCTGCGCGACGTTGAGGCACGCCACCACCAACACGATGGCGGCCAGACCTTGCAGCACATCCAAGGGTTGCGCGTAAACATGACGCATCTGAGAAAGTCCGCGCGCCCCCGGCAGAAGCTCCAGCTGCGGTGCGTCAATCGCCTGAACGTCCGCGGGTGCCGGCACCGGACCGGTGGCTTGGTCGTCGAGTGCGCTCCGCCGGAACAGTTCCTCCAGACTGGCTTGGGCCTGAATCGGTGGGATACCCGGCTTCAAACGACCCATCACCTGGATGAACCAAAAACGCCAGGGCTGCGCCATGAAGAACGCGATTTGCGGCCAGACCTTTGTCACGTGCACCAACGGCAGGAATACATCCGGGGATTCACCCACCTGAAGCGTGCCGGTGAACTCGCGCGGCGTTACCCCAATGATCGTGGAGGCCACGCCATCGATCTCCATTGCCCGGCCCACGATCGCCGGATCGCGGCCGAATCGCTCCCGCCAGTAGTGTTCGGAAATGACCGCGACCGGCGCGGCGCCCGCCCGGTCGTCGTCGTCATCGATCAGGCGCCCCAACGCCGGCTGGATCCCCAATCCGCGGTAGTATCCGCCCGAGACCAGTTGGCCGTGCGCACTGATTTCGGTGACACCCGATACCTTCACTTTCAACTCGCTCAGTGGAGCGAAGGCGAAGACGTCGGTGAAAACCTCATTGTGATCGCGAAACCATTCGAAGCTCAGCAAGGAAAACGAGGTGCTGGTCTGTAATTTCGTGCCCGGTGCCGGATCGTTCCAGCCCGAGACGGGATGCATGTGCTTGAATCCCGCGACCGGCGCGATCCAGCGGAACAGGACCAATTCGCCGGGATTTGGCACCGGCAGCGGTTTGAGCAGAACTTCGTGGTAAAGGCTGAAGATCGCCGTGTTCGACCCGATTGCCAGGGCCAGCGAAATAATCGCAACGGCGGCGAACCCCGGGCTGCGCCGCAACTGCCGCACGGCATAACGCAGATCCTGCCCGATCTGCTCCGACCAAACCCAACCTCGCCCATCCCTCGCCTGTTCCTGAATGCGCGCCACATTCCCAAACTGCCGCTGCGCCAAGTAGCGCGCCTCGTCGGGATTCACGCCGACGGCGATGTGTTGTTCCGTCTGCAAATCGAGATGCGTGCGCATCTCCTCCGTCATCTCGGCGTCGATTTTTCTTCGGTGAAAGAGTGAACGGAGTTTGTGAAAAATTTTCATAGGTAGGGCGCGTTATCCCTGACGCGCCGAGGTTAATCGCCAGGCATTCGGCACGGCGCGTCAGGGATAACGCGCCCTACCTTCAGAAATATAAAAGGAGAATGATTCACGATGTC
This sequence comes from Lacunisphaera sp., assembly GCA_036499685.1. Lineage (GTDB taxonomy): Bacteria > Verrucomicrobiota > Verrucomicrobiia > Opitutales > Opitutaceae > Lacunisphaera. The sequence goes on from DASYDH010000064.1 coordinate 82,958, forward strand.
CGAAGATTATTCTGATCGTAATGCGGTCGCCGGATCGATTTTAGTGGCTCGCCGTGCGGGCAACCAACAAGCGAACGCAGCCACGAGCGTCATCAGGAAAACGACGAGGCTTAGCGTCGCTGGATCCAGCGCCCCGACTTCAAAGAGGAATGATTTCAGCAAGCGGGTTCCCGCCAATGCACCGGCTAATCCTAAGATCAGAGCTATTCCTACGGGTAGACATGCCTCCGCATAAATGAGCCGCAAAATGTCCGCGGTCTGCGCTCCCAACGCCCGGCGTACACCAATCTCACGGGTTCGTTCGCTGATGCCATAGGAAATCACCCCATAAATTCCAATCATCGCGAGTGTCAGGGCGAGCCCTGCAAAGACCGCGCCAACTGTTGTACTGAAACGATATTTTGAAACTGAATATCTCAGGCCTTCCGAGAGTTGAAAGAGGCGCGTGAGCGGGAGGTTGGGGTCGACATCTTGAATGATTGTGCGCAATTCCGTCACAGGATTTCCTCCGGAGCCGCGCATCTTCACGACAAGGAGAAGATTGCGCGCCGTCGGAACCTGAGCGTATGGCTCATAAATCTGCCCTGCATGCGCCTGGATCGTGTCGGAGGCAGGCCCCCACTGCTTCACGTCAGCTACCACACCTACAATCGTCCGCCAGTCCTGTTCACCGTTAGTTGGCGTGATTTTCTGGCCGAGGGGATTTTCATTGGGAAAATTTCTTTGCGCAATGGCTTCACTGATAATTGCCACACGTGGTGCCCCGGCGGAATCCTGCGCGGAAAAACGACGTCCACGAAGCAGTGTTATTCCGAGGGTCTTGAAATAGTCCGTGGTGATAGCCGAATGGCCACCGAAAATCAGGTTCCGGGGTTCGGTTGATCTACCGGCGACTTTGAACGCCGCACCGAAGCCCCCGAAAATCGGCATGCCGCTGGTGAATGCGGCCGAGGTCACTTGTGGGAGTCCCCCGCTGCGTTCGAGCAGTCGATCGACAAGCGCCGTCTGCTGCTGCGCTGTAGCGTAATTTTTCGCCGGGAGTTCCAAACGGTTGGCAAAAACGTCTTCGGGCTGATAGCCGAGATTCACTCGCTGCAATCGTGCCCAACTGTTGATGAGAAGGCCGGCACCGCTGAGGAGGACCAAGGCCAGTGCCATTTCCACGACAAGTAATCCGTTATGGGTCCTCGGGGTTTGGCGGCCGTTTGTTTTCCCAATCTCGAGAAACTTTTCAGCTGACAGGCGAAGCGCCGGAATCAACCCGAAGCCCACACCAACCAGGATCGTGACAACAAGGCAGAACCCCATCACACCGCCATCGATCGATATTTCGCCGGCACGCGGCAAGTATCCGATAAATGGCTTGAGCGCATTGAAGCCTCCATACGCAATCCCGATTCCGAGCACTCCTCCGATAACAGCGAGAACCATGCTTTCGCAGAGCAACTGCCGGACAATTCTCGCGCGGCTGGCCCCGAGTGCCGACCGCATGGCAATTTCCAACCGACGCGTGGCTGACCGCGCAACCAGAAGATTCGCCACGTTCACACAGGAAATGAGCAGCACGATCCCGACCGCGCTGAATAGAATCCATAGCAACGAATTCGCTCCGATCATTCCGTAATTCGCTTGGTTCACAATGTCGTCGCGGAGCGAACTGATTCGAATTCCCCATGCTTGTTTTGGACCCAGCGGATTGCCTGCCGCAATTGCCTTTGAAATGTCGTTCATCTCGCGGCTCGCGTCCGCTAACGAGACTCCCGGCTTGAGCCGGGCCAGAACGTCCGGGCTTTCATTCTCCGAATAATTCTCCCGGATCGCAGCGGTCCCCATCGCAGGCACAAAAGCGCCCGCGCCCATATCGATCTGTTCCTGTTTCGGCAAGATACCCACGATGGTGTATGAACGATCATTCATCACCACGACGCGACCGACGACGTTTTGCTTGCCGTTAAATTTTCTCTGCCAAAAGACATGGCTCAAAAGCATGACCCCGGCTTTGGCTGGCTCCTCTTCGTCCGGACGAAAATCACGGCCCAGCGCCGGGCGAACACCCAAGGTTGAAAAGTAATTTGGCGTCACCTCCATCGTGGTGGCCCGCTCGGGATCGCCGGCACCAACCAAATTACCGATGCCAAACCGTGCCGCAACCAGACTCGTGAAACTTTTCGCGCGCTCCTTCAATCGATAGTACAACGCCCAGTTCATGGGCCCGCCATAGGTGTCAGGCGGATGAGTCACCTTAAGCACGACGAGCCGTTCCGGATCGGAAAAATTCAGGGGCTTTAGCATGACCCCGTTCACCAAGCTGAAGATCGCTGTGGTCGCCCCGATGCCGAGCGCCAGCGTTGATATTGCGGTAACGGCGAAACCAGGTGCCCGGCGCAACTGGCGAACTGAATACCGCAAGTCTTGCGCACCTTGCTCAAGCCACACCCAGCGCCGTTCCTCGCGCGCCTGCTCCTGAATACTCGCGACATTTCCGAACTGGCGCTGCGCCAGGTAGCGAGCCTCGTCGGGATTCATGCCGGCGGCGATGTTGCGCTCCACCTGCATTTCGAGGTGCGTGCGCATCTCCTCCGTCATTTCGGCGTCGAATTTCCGACGCTGCAAAAAGGTGCGGAGTTTGCGGAACATAGTCATCGCACGACGTCCTATTCCGCTCTCAGCGCAATTACCGGATCGACCTTCGCCGCTCGACGCGCCGGCAGCCAACAGGCGATCAAAGCCACGATCAATAATAACAGTGAAACTCCGGCAAACGCCAGTGGATCGGTGGGGGGCACTTCGAACAACAAGCTGCGCATGTAGCGGCTCAAAAACAATGCAGCGCCCAATCCGAGCACCAAGCCCGCGCCGGTTTTCCACAAACCTTGGGTCAGGATCATGGCCACGATCTGCCCTCGTGTAGCTCCGATGGCACTGCGAATCCCGATTTCCTTCGTGCGCTGCGTTACGTCGTAAGCGAGCATGCCATAAATACCGACGGCGGAAAGCAGCAGCGCGACCCCGGCAAACGCTCCCAACAGCCACAACATCCCGCGCCGGTCAGCCGCCGCCCAATCCAAATTCATCTGCAAGGTACAAGTCTGGTAAAGTGGGAGAGTCGGATCGACACTCCGTAATTTTGTCCGCATCGAAGCAATCATTTCGGCGAACGGTCGCATGGTTCGAATCTCAATCGAAAAACCGCCTCCACCGCCATCAGCCAATGCATAAATGAAAGGCTGACCTCCTTGATCTTCCAATCCATTGAGCCTCGCATTCTCGACCACTCCGACAATCACCGGAATTTCCTCCTGCTTCTGTCCCGGATTTGGTGTCCCCATCATTTCGCCAATCGCACTTCTTCCCGGAAAATATCGCTCGGCAAACCGGCGATCCACCACGAATGCCGGGCGGGCGTGAGGCAAGCCGTCCGCCTCGGTGAATCCCCTGCCCTCGATCAATCGAATCCCCATGGTTTTAAAAAAATCCGGCGACACGGCGATCCATCTTCCCACTGGAAACGTATCGTCCTTACCTTGGACCGTTCCGCGAATCGGAATCGTGGCAAGGGGGAATCCGCCGGCGACAGGCATATGCGACGAATAACTCACCGATTCCGCTCCGGGGATTTCCCGCATTTTGGTGATAACCTGATCGAGCACTGCCTGGGTGCTGGTTGGATTCATGTAGGCAGTATTAAACGCCACCCTTCCGTGCACGATGCGCGTGGCATCGAATCCCGGATTGATCGCCATGACCTTGGCAAAACTACGCATCAGTAAACCGGCACCCACCAGCAGGACCAGCGCAAGCGCAACCTGTGCCGTGACCAGCAGACTGCTTATTGAGCGAATATTTCCGCTGCCCGTTGTTCCTCTTGCACCACTTCGCATCGCCTCCAGTAAATTGAGCCGCCAGATACGCAAAACCGGCAGCAGTCCGATCATCAATGCAACTGCCAGTGAGATCAGCAACGTACTTGTAAGAATGCTTGCATCCAGACCGACCGGCTGAACCTCGCGGACAATCGATGTCGTGTAAGTGTTGATCACCCGCAGCGAGGTCCAGGTCAGCGCCAGGCCAAGTGCCGCACCGCTTACGGCCAAAAGCACTCCCTCTACCAGGAGCTGTCTGGCCAACGCCACCCGACCTCCGCCCAGTGCCTGGCGAACGGCAAGCTCTGTCTGCCGGGAATTGGCCCGCGCCAACATGAGATTCGCCACGTTGACACATCCTAATAAAAGCACGAACAGCGCTCCTCCTTGGAGCAACAGCAAGCCGGTTCGCACGGATTTGGTCTGTTCCGCCCGAACCTGACCCAGGGCGATTTGATAACCGCCCCGATCAAGATAGTCGCGCGTGGCATGATCGGCCACGTTGTCGTGGAAACGCTTTTCCAGAGTGGCGAGTTGAACGCGCGCCGCCGTTAGCGCCACTCCGGTCTTCACGCGTGCATACATCGTCGCCATCGCAGACAGTCGCGATTGGGGATTGGCCTGTTCAGGCTGCCACTCAAATGGCTTCAGCAGGACAGTGTCCGTGTTAAATGATTCGAGGCTTCTCGGCGCGACGCCAATGATGGTGAACAGTTCGCCACTCAGCCGGATCTCACGGCCGATCGCCGACGGATCCGCATGATAAGTCTTTTCCCAGAACGATTGAGTCAGGACGAGAACATGATCCCGGCCCGGTGCGCACTCTTCCATGGTGTAGAAGCGTCCCAGCAACGGCTGCATTCCCAATAAAACAAAATAATCTGCCGTCACGCGCGCACCAATGCCGCGATCCGGATCGGACTCCTCGCCAATATTAAATGTCCACGCCCGCCACAGCGCGAAACCCGTGAACAGGTCCGCGTTCGCCTTATAGTCGACGTATTGCACCACACTGTTCATCCGCTTGGGTTGTCCGCCCTTGAGCAAAGAGTTGTACACTTCCACCAATTGTCCCGCGTCGTGAAAGGGAAGCGGTTTCAGAATCAGTCCGTAGAGCACCGAAAAAATCGTGCTGTTCGCGCCAATGCAGAGCGCGAGCGTGATGATGACCGCGACGCTGAATCCAGGCGATCGACGGAGTGAGCGGAATGAAAAATGCACATCCCGCCAGATATTCTCGAGCCACATCCATCCACGCTGGTCGCGGCACTCCTCTTGAATTACGGCCACATTGCCAAATTCACGGAGCGCGGCACAACGCGCGTCCGCCGGATGCATGCCGTCCTTGATCCGACGCTCGGTCTGCAATTCGACGTGACGTTGCATCTCCTCATTCATTTCCATCTCAATTTTTTTCCTTTGGAAAAACCTTAAAAACTTCATGGGACGTGGATTTTTAAGGGTGAGAAAATTTTAAAAAGAGAAGCGCCAACTCCCCGGTCGGCGCTCCCCTTTGGTTTTAACCGGCGGGAACCTGCCACCGGAAATGTATTGAAAAATCAATCGTCGGATGGGTGCTTTCGATTTTGAAATAAGCGGCATTTTTCATTCCGAGCGCAGCGCAATCACCAATTCGGAACGGCGCGTTAGGGATAACCGCGCCCTACCCCAGTCAGTTCGACGCAGAGTTCGTCCCAGCAGCATCGTGTCCGGAATTTGCGAAGTGAATTCATCTTCGATCACGCATTCCATCCCCTATCACGAATGGCATGGATTCAGTTCGTCAGCGTTCGTTTTGTTGATGGGCGCACTTGCGACGACGTGCTGTTTTCCGACGAGAGAAAGGCGTCGATGCGGCCGATGAGCAGCAATCCCAAATGGGCGAAAATGAATGATCCGACTGCTACCATGAAAAAGCCGAAGCCTTGAAGGATTAGGAAATGGACGAAAATGAGAGACATATGATTTTTGGATTGGCATTTTTGGGCTGCAGATTCAGCAGCGATCGAATGTTTTTTGATTCGTTATACGTTCATTCATTTTTTCATCAAAATCGCATTTTATAATCGGGAGTTTCGAACGGTTGTCATTCCGCCCTCAATGCAATCATCGGATCAACCTTCGCCGCCCGCCGCGCCGGCAGCCAGCAGGCGAGCAACGCAACCGCAGCGAACAGCCCAGTGACGGCGGAAAACGAGATTGGGTCAAAAGCCCCGGCGGCACCGAAAAGGATTCGCGGCAGCAGCAGGGCAAAAAGCAAACCGCTGCCAAGTCCCACCACGATGCCGACCGCGATCAATCGCATCCCCTGGCTCACGACTAGTCGGATGATATCCGCAGTCGTCGCCCCCAGCGCAGATCGGATGCCTATTTCACGTTCCCGCTGGTTGACGGAGAATGACATCACACCAAACAGACCAACCGAGGCCATCAACAGCGCCAGTCCCGCAAGCAGCCCGCTTAGCGCGGAGAGGCCGAGGAAAGGCAAACGCTGCTCGGTTATATTGGCCGATACGCGGCGATCGAACTGCAGCACTTCCCCAGCGGCGTCCGCCTCCCGCACGATGCTGGCGAGCATTGCCGTCGAGTCACTCCGCGGGCGAAGATAAATCCGACCGCCTTGCATGGTGGCGGCTGCCGCTTCCGGCGAAATTGGCGCGTAGATGAGCACGTGCTTTTGTTCCAGCAGAGTGCTGCTGACATCGGCGACCACACCGATGACCTGAAATTCCCGGGTCGCTTGACCGCGCACCGTTCGGCCCGGGGCGTCAAAGATATCCCCGCGCAAGCCAACAAACCGGCCGATGGCTTGCTGGCCCGGCCAAAAGTGCCGGGCCGCCGATTCACTCAGCACGATTACGCGCCGATCCGTCATCACTTCACCGGCCGTGAAGCTGCGTCCACGCAATAGGTGCAGTCCGAAGGTCTCGATGAAACCGTCGCTCACGAAACAATATCGCCCCGAACTTTCGGCCGGCTGACTGACTGCGGCATCAGGCAAACTCACACCTGTTTCCGGGCCACCCAGCATCGGACCCCATCGGGCCAGCGTCGCCGAAACAACATCCGGCAAAGTGCGCAGCACTCTGATCGCCTCGCGGCGGAGATCATAAGCAGATTGCGGGTCGCCGCGTGGAGCCCCTTTCGACTCGATGCTGACCTCAAAAACAGGCTCGGAATCAAATCCCAAATCGGGGTGGCGCAGAGCAATCGTGTTTCGCACCAGCAGCCCGGCGCACGAAAGCAGCATGAGACAGACCGCGACCTGCGCCACGACGAGGAAATTGCGCAGACGGGTCTGGCCAAACTTCCGGCCGAGCGCGGTGCCATCGTTCTTGAGTGAGGAGACCAAGTCGGCTCGCGAGGACTGGAGCGCAGGGATCAGGCCGGCGCCAATGGCCGCCACCAAAGCGACCACCGCGGTGAAAACGGCCACGCGGAAATCCGGCGTGAAACTGAGAAACATCCAGCGACGCGTTTCGTAAGCCCACTCGGGTGGGAGCTGGCTCATCGCAATAGGCTTGAGCATCTGCAGGGTCCAAGTGGCGAAAAGCAACCCCGCCGCCGCGCCGAGCGCGCAGAGCAGCAGATTCTCCGTAAACAATTGCCGAAGTATCCGGGGACGGCTCGCTCCCAGCGTAAGGCGGACTCCGATCTCCTGCTGTCGGGTGATACCGCGCGCGAGCAAAAGGTTGGCGACGTTGGTACAGGCGATCAACAACACCAAAGCAAAGCCAAATAGGACCGGAGTTACTGCAGCCAGCGTCTTGGCGTTCACCGGAATGGTCATAAAACGCATCCCGCGTTCCAAGCTCACGGCATCCCGGCCGTGTTCACTTGGATTTTCCAGGGCCTGCCGCGACGCGATCAGGTCAAGGTCCATCTCTGCCTGCTGTTCCGTCACACCGGGGCGCAGGCGGCCCACCAGCCGGAGCGGGCTGAAATTCCGGCGGGTAAGATCCTCGTTTCGGAGAATGTTCATAATGGGCACCCAGCCGAGAGGTGGTGCCGATTGATCGCCCGCGAAACCCTCCGCCGTTACGCCGATCACGGTATAGGGCCGGCCGCGGAGGCGGATCATCTGACCGATCGCCGCCGGATTGCCGTGAAATCGCCGCTGCCAGAAGGAATGACTGAGTACAATCACGGCTCCATCACCGGGCACACGGTTCTCCTCGGGCAAAAAGCCGCGCCCGAGCTCAAAGCCCCCGCCCAGCGTCCGAAAATAATTATCCGACACGTTAAGGATGAGCGCAGTGCCGGCACCGCGCACATCAAACATCATGTCCGCCGCAGCAGGGCTCCCATCGTCAACAGACACGATAGCCGGCCAGATCGCAGCAAGGTCGGACAACGCCCGGTTGCCGTCGCGAAAATTGAGGTACTCCGGAAAAGACCAGTTTGTCGAAGCCGCGCCCGGCTGCGAGGTGTTTTGACCCAGAACCTTCACGAGCGATTCCGGTTCCTTCACGGGCAGTGACCGCAACGCGATGGCGTTGTATGCCGTAAACAACGCCGAATTCACCCCGACGCCCAGACCCAAAGTCAGCACGGCCGTCAGCGTAAAGTTCGGCGCCTTCCAGAGCGACCGCACCGCATAGTGCAGATCCCTGATGAACTGCTCGACCCACACCCAACCCCGTGCATCCCGAACTCGCTCTTGAATACCCGCCACATTTCCGAACTGCCGCTGCGCGAGATAGCGCGCCTCGTCGGGATTCATGCCGGCGGCGATGTTTTGTTCGGTCTGCATTTCGAGGTGTGCACGCATTTCTTCCGTCATCTCGACATCAATTTTTATTCGACGGAAAAGTGAGGAAAGTTTATGCAGAATTCTCATGCGTTATTTGTCATTCTGCGCGTAGTGCCACCATCGGATTCACCTTCGTGGCTCTTCGCGCCGGCAACCAGCAGGCAAGCAAGGCAGCGACGACCAAGGTTAAGACCACTGCACCTACATCGAACGCATCAGGCATGGGATTATTCGGAACCCATTTCTGCAAAAGTTTCATCAAGCCCAGACTGATCACGAGGCCGTTGGACAATCCGATGGCGAGCAGTCGTCCGCCAGCTCTGAGGATCAGATGTTGGATATCGCCGTGTTCAGCACCCAACGCCATGCGAACTCCAATTTCCCTCGTGCGCTGGGCAACCGAAAAGGAAAGCACGCAGTAGATTCCGGCCGCAGCAAGCACTAGTGCAATGATGGCGAGTCCACCGAAAAGCGTCATATTGAAACGGGGCTGGGCCGTTTGCTGTCCCATGATTTCCTCCACGGTGATCGGGCGGTACAACGGCAGGTCCTTGTCCATCGCCCGTAATTCGCTCCGGATACTGGGAAGCAAACTCAGCGGCGCGCCGTTGGTTCGCACCAACAATTGCTGCATCGCGAGGCCACGCAGGGTGTAGGGCACGTAAATCGCGGGCGGCGGGGCCGCACGGAAATTCGCGTTGAGCGTATCGCCTACGATTCCCACGACCGTTACCTCCTTCGCCGCTCCCACCGGCGCAAGATTGTCGGGGCGGCTGGCATCAGCGAGCGCGTCGAGTTCGATCGTGCGTCCCAACGGGCTTTCCCCAACGGGCCAGAGTTTGGCCGTCGCCTCGCTGATTAAAGCGACAGCGTCACCATGGGTCACCTCCCGTTCGGTCAAATCCCGTCCCTGCCGAAGGGTCAGGCCAAACGTGGCCCGAAAATCGGCGCTCACTAAACTTTCCGACATCGCTACGCCCTCGGTTTTTGGCTGACCGCTGATCTGGTAACCGGATGATCCGCTCGAATTGAAAGGCAGCGAGCCAAACGCCGCAAACGTGACGCCCGGCAAATTTTTAATTCTTTCGATCAAGTCGCGCGCAAAGGTCGAGCGCTGCCCGAGCGTTACGTAACGTGCGGGTGGAAGTGGAACGCGCAACACGAGCAGGCCCGCCGGGCGAAAGCCCCAATCATGACGGTACAAAGCCGCGAAACCACGAATGGCGAGACTTGCCCCCACCAGCAATATTACGGAAAGCGCGACCGCCGTTACCACCAGACTATTCCGCGTGCGAACACTGCGTTCACCACTGGCCGCTCCCTGCCCGCCTTCTTTCAATGCATAGTTGAGATTTGGCCGGGTGCATTGCAAACCGGGTGCGAGACCCGCCAGAACGCCGGTGACTGTCGAAAGCCCGAAGGCAAACGCGAGCACCAAGCCATTCACCATGACCCGCGCTTCATTCGGCACATAAAACGGCGGCATCAGGACAACGATGATCTTAATCAGCACAAGACTAAGCAGACAACCCAGCACACCGGCGACGAGGGAGAGCAGGATACTTTCAGTCAGAAGTTGTCGAATCAGGCGACCACGACTCGCCCCGATGGCAAGACGAACGGCAATTTCGCGCGCTCGTCCCGCGCTCCGTGCGAGTTGAAGATTCGCGACATTCGTGCAGGCAATCAGGAGCAAAAATCCGACGGCGAAGACCAGCAGCATCAAGGTGGTGCGCATCGCCCCGCTGGCCGAGGTGATGTCGAGATAGTTTTCCAATCGGGTGCTAAAGCCGGCCTTGGGGAAACGATCCGGCATTTCCTTCACCAGTCGGATATAGAGCGCTCGCAATTGTTGTTCGGCGGTTTCCCGGGAGATTCCCGGCTTCAATCGGAGGATGGGGTTTGCCCCCACCCCCAAATCGGTCGTCGGCAGCGGCAGCCACAGCGAGTCACTGCCATACCAGCCAAAGCGCGGCGGCATGATTCCGATGATGGCGTGCGGCACATCATTCAAAACGATCGTCCGGCCAATGACCGACGGATCACCGTTGAAACGTTGCTGCCAGAATTGAAAACTCAACACGGTGACCGGCTGCGCCTCGCCGTTCGGCAGGATGTCTGACGGCGCGATGCCGCGTCCCAGTACGGGAGGAACGTCGAGGAATTGAAAGGCAGTTCCCGAAACCCGTACGGCATTGGTTACATCGGGAAAAGGATCACCTGAAATTTTAATCCCCCGACCCACGGCTGTGGTCATCGCGCTCGAAACACAGGAAAGCCTCGATAGCTCCAGATAGTCCCGGACCTGCAATCCCATCCACTGCCCGCTTTTTAGATCGGCCACTACTGGTGCCCAAATCTCCTTGGATTTCGCGTAGGGATATGGATCCAGCAGCACACCGTGGACAACGCTGAACATTGCCGTACTTACTCCGATGCCCAACGCAAAAATGAGGATCGCCGCCACACTGAAACCCGGCGAACGCCGGAGCGACCGCACAGTGTAACGCAGATCCTGCGCGATCTGCGCCAACCAAATCCAGTCGCGCCCTTCCCTCGCCCGCTCCTGAATGCTCGCCACGTTGCCGAACTGCCGTTGCGCGAGATAGCGCGCCTCGTCGGGATTCATGCCGGCAGCGATGTGCTGCGCGGTCTGCAAATCGAGATGTGTGCGCATCTCCTCTGTCATCTCGGCGTCAAGTTTTTGCCGGCGGAAAAGGGAACGGAGTTTGCGAAAGGATTTCATTGGTAGGGCGCATTGTCCCAAATGCGCCGGGGTTTATCGTATGTCATTCGGAGCGGCGCGTTAGGGATAACGCGCCCTATCGTCGGAATTCTTTGGAGCCATGGCGACCTCGCCGTGGTCCGGGGCAAATCCGCAGCGAGGTCGCTGCGGCTCCACATTTTGGCAGTTCGGCGATGCTCACTACCCGCTACTTGATGCGCGCTACTCATCGCTTGTCCCTCACGCATTTCCCAGCACGAGATTGATGGCGGTTGAAAGCTTGGCCCAGCTTTGTTGTTCGGCTTGGAGTTGTTTCCGGCCCGTCGTGGTCAGCGTGTAAAATTTCGCCTTCCGATTGTTGTCCGAAACGCCCCACTCCGCCTTGATCCAGCCCTGGTCTTCAAGCCGGTAGAGCGCGGGATAGAGCGAACCTTGCTCCACGGTCAGCATGTCTTTCGACATCTGCTGGATTCGGAGGGAAATCCCGAAACCGTGCATGGGTTCGTTCTGGAGCGATTTTAGGATGAGCAGGTCGAGGGTGCCCTGCAGGAGATCAGCTTTGTTGTTCGCCATGGTCTTGCCTAGATTGACTAGGAGAGAAATGTGTCCTTCCTAGATTGTCAAGGGGAAGGTCGGCATATGGGCCGGTTTGCCGCGATCATTCCCAAGTCAGATCCAAGCAGAAGACCAGCCCGCGAAACACACGAACCACGCGAAAAACAGTCCGGAGAATACAGCGATTCAGTGTCCCCATTCAGGCCGCCGTTTGGTGGGACAAGAAGCGGTTGAAGTTTTGCCGGACCTGCTTCTTTTCGTGCCATTCGTGTGTTTCGTGGGCCACTCGGCAACGGCAGTTGCGCGACGAGCGCGCAACCTACGGTCAAACGCAGCTCTCGGGGACATTTTAATGATTATCTTTGACACTAATTATTTGGCATCTTCTTACTCATTACGAAATGCCTGCTATTGCCCCTAAATTCGACTTTCGTGTCCTGCGCCGGCTGCGCGAACAGCACGAATTGACATTGGCGGAGCTGTCCAAGGCCTCAGGAGTGTCGGTGGCAGTTATTTCCAAACTGGAACGCAATCAGCAGTTGGCCGAGTTGGATACGCTTTACCGGCTGGCTCGGGCATTTGGATTGAGCGCCACGGATCTTCTCGCCCTGACCGAATCTCCCCTTGCCCATCGTTCGAACGAAAAATCCTACCGATCGGGTGACTTCAAGTTTCGGCAGGTGAAGTACGCCAATGTCGTCGCGCTGCTCGGGTCCGCGCCAGCGGGTGCAAAGGTTTCCCGCCCCGAGATTCACCACGACGACACGGAGGTGTGTTGGGTAACCACGGGCAAACTTCGTCTCAGCCTGCCGCACGAGCAATGCGTGCTCGCGGCCGGGGAAAGCATCCAATTCGACGCGATCCAGCAGCACACCTATGAGGCATTAGCGGCGTCGGAATTCGTGATTCTTCACCTCCGCAAAGACAAACGTTACTGATTTTCCATGCGTATCGACGATCAACTGAAAACCGCTTCCCTTGCCCCGGCCCTGGAGAATTTCTGGCAGGTTTCGGGTGAGAAGCTCAACCTCACGCACCGCGACTACGATCCGGCGAGCGGTGCACCTGTCTTCACTGTCGCGGGCAAATACACGGCGCGAGGCTGGACGGAGTGGACCGAAGGATTTTTATATGGCTCGGATTTTTTGCAGTTCGATGCGACGGGGGATGCGGCGTTTGCCGAGCGCGCCCGGAAATACACGGTTGCGCGGATGGCTTCGCACGTGAGTCACATTGGTGTTCACGATCACGGTTTCAATAATCTCAGCACCTATGGCAACTGGCTGCGGCTCCAACGCGAAGGAAAAGTGCCGGACGATTCCATCGATTTTTGCGAACTGGCGCTGAAAGTTTCAGGCGCGGTGCAGGCTTCGCGCTGGGCAAAAATCCACGGCGGAGGCGGATACATTTATTCGTTTAACGGGCCTCATTCGCTGTTCGTCGATACGATCCGTTCCTGCCGCATTGTGATGGTGGCGCATCGACTCGGTCATCGCTTGATGGGTGAAAATGACGCGGCGCATTCACTGCTGGAACGCGGGCTGCAACATATCGAAGCGACCGCGAAGTACGCGATTTTTTATGGCGAAGGCCGCGACAGTTACGACGAGCGCGGGCGGACGGCGCACGAATCCATTTTCAACCCCAACGACGGACGCTTCCGTTGCCCAAACTCGCAGCAAGGTTACTCTGGCTTTACGACGTGGACCCGCGGGCTGGCTTGGGCAATGGTCGGTTACGCGGAGGAACTGGAGTTTCTCGACACGTTGGACGACGGCGAACTCGCGACGTTGGGCGGAAAGGCAGCCTTGCGCGAGATGATGCTCAAAGCCGCGCGTGCGACGTGCGATTGGTACATCGCCAACACGGCGCTGGATGGCATTCCGTATTGGGACGGTGGCGCGCCGAATCTCGGTAAACTCGGCGATTGGCGGGCGCGACCGGCTGAGCCATTTAACGATTACGAGCCGGTCGACAGTTCCGCCGCGGCGATCGGCGCGCAAGGGTTGTTGCGACTGGGGCGGTTGCTCGGTACGGACACGGTGGACGGGAAACGTTACTGGCAGGCCGGCCTCACCACAATGCAGACATTACTCGCGGAGCCGTATCTCGGAACTGCGGCCAATCACCAAGGGTTGCTATTGCACTCGGTTTATCATCGTCCGAATGGCTGGGATTACATTCCCCCGGGTCGCAAAATTCCGTGCGGGGAAGCGTGCATGTGGGGCGACTACCATCTGCGCGAGGCGGCGTTGCATCTCCAGCGTGTAATCAAGGGTGGAAAATACCCCACATTTTTCGGCTGCCTCGCGGATTGAGCCGATTAAGCCTACCACCATGTCTAGTTCCCACTTTTCCGCTTTCCCATTCCAGAATCTGAGCAAACTGTGTGTCCACACGATCACCACCAAACCCTGGTCGCTCGAAGTGGCGGCCGAAAAATATGCGAAGGCCGGCGTGAAAGGAATCACGGTCTGGCGCGACGCACTTAACGGGCGCAATCCAGTCCAGGCGGGCGCGCGGATTCGCGACCAGGGACTGAGCATCGTTTCGCTTTGCCGCGGGGGATTTTTTGCCGGCTATACGGCAACCGAGCGGCGGGCCGCGCTCGATGACAACCGTCGCGCCATCGCCGAAGCCCAAGCGTTGGGAGCACCGCTCATCGTGCTCGTTTGCGGTGCGGTTCCCGGGCAAAAACTTTCGGAATCGCGCAAGCAAATCCACGAAGGCATCGCGGCGATTTTGCCCGATTGCACAGCCGCCGGCGTGAAACTCGCGATCGAGCCGTTGCATCCGATGTACGCGGATTCGCGGTCGGCCATCAATACCCTCGCGCAGGCGAATGACATGTGCGAAGCGATCGCTTCGTCACTCGTGGGCGTTGCGGTGGACGTTTATCATCTTTGGTGGGATCCCGCGCTTGAAGCAGAGATCGCCCGCTGCGGACGCCTCGGAAAACTTTTTGCCTACCATGTTTGTGATTGGAGAACGCCGACGATCGATCTGCTCAATGATCGCGGTCTCATGGGCGAAGGCTGCATACCGCTGCGCCGGATTCGCTCGTGGGTCGAGGCCGCCGGCTTCAAGGGCTTCAATGAAGTCGAGGTTTTCTCGAACCGTTTGTGGGCGATGAATCAGGACGACTATCTACAACAAATCGTCCGGTCCTATTCGGAGTTTGTTTAATCAACCGCGCAATTTTCCCCACTTACCCGCAATTTTATTACATTTCATGAAAACGCATCGCATCGGGATCATTATGAACGGCGTCACGGGACGCATGGGCACCAACCAGCATCTCATCCGCTCCATCAAGGCCATCATCGATCAAGGCGGAGTAAAGCTCTCGGATAATGAGGTAATCATGCCCGATCCGGTGTTGGTCGGCCGCAGCGAAGACAAGCTGAAGGCACTGGCCGCTCGCGTGGGGGTTCAACGCATTTCCACTAATCTCGACGCCGAATTGGCCAAGCCGGAAAATCAGATCTATTTTGACGCAACTCTCACTGGCCAGCGCCCGACCGGGGTGCGCAAGGCGATCACAGCGAAAAAACACATCTACTGCGAAAAACCCACGGCGACAACCTCGGCGGAAGCCATGGCGCTGGCCAATGAAGTCACCGCGGCCGGCCTCAAAAATGGCGTCGTTCAGGACAAGCTTTGGTTGCCCGGCCTGTTAAAATTGAAGTATCTCATCGACACAGGATTCTTCGGCAAAATCCTGTCGGTGCGGGGTGAATTCGGTTATTGGGTCTTCACTGGTGAGTTTGAAAAACTCCAGCGCCCGTCGTGGAATTATCGCAAGGAAGACGATGGCGGGATCATCGTGGACATGCTTTGCCACTGGCAGTACGTGATTCAAAATCTCTTTGGCGACGTAAAGTCGCTGTCGTGCCTCGGGGCCACGCACATTCCGACCCGCTGGGATGAGTCCGGCAAGCCGTACAAGTGCACGGCGGACGACTCGGCGTACGCGACCTTCGAGTTGAAAAACGGAGTGATCTGCCACTTCAACTCCTCCTGGGCCGTCCGGGTTGATCGCGAAGATTTGCTGACGCTCCAAGTAGACGGCACGCATGGCACCGCGGTGGCGGGATTGCGCGACTGCAAAGCCCAGGCGCTTGCTGCGACGCCGCGTTGCGTTTGGAATCCGGATGTCGATAGCCCGGTTAAATACAAGGACGGTTGGACGCGCGTGCCTTCCAACGACACGTATGACAACGCCTTCAAGGTTCAGTGGGAACTATTCCTGAAGCACATCGTCACCGGTTCACCGTTTCCTTGGAACCTGCGTGAAGGCGCAAAAGGTGTGCAACTCGCGGAACTCGGCCTGAAGTCATGGGCAGAACGCAAATGGGTCGACGTTCCAGGGATCAAATAACCGGTGCTTGCCGCGCCTGAACCTGTTTCGGGACCAAACTCTCAAAACCAAAAATCATGGCAAAGGTTGCACTCGTTACCGGAGGTTCGCGCGGCATTGGCTTTGGCATCGCCAAGGCTCTTGCCCGCGAGAAGTGGGATATTGTGATCAACGGCGTGCGTTCTGAAGCGGACGCGAGCGCGGCTTTGGATGAATTGCGGAGGCTGGGCGTGCGCGTGGGGTACGCCCGCGGCGATATCGGCAATGAAGCCGGCCGGACTGCAATTGTGGCTGCTGCCCGTGAATTCGCCGGCGGCTCGATTAATCTTCTCGTAAACAATGCCGGGGTGGCCCCCAAGGTTCGCGCCGATCTCCTCGAAACGTCGGAGGATAGCTACGATTACGTCATCGATACCAATTTGAAGGGCGTGTTTTTTCTCACCCAAGCTTTCGCCCGCGACATGGTAAAGGCGAGGAAGGAGGATTCCACGTTCGCCGCGACGATCGTCAATATCACTTCGATTTCTGCGACCGTGGTGAGCATTAATCGCGGCGAATATTGCATCGCCAAGGCCGGCTTCGGCATGTTGACGCAACTTTTCGCCGCGCGACTCGGCGGCGAGGGCATTCCGGTGTACGAGATACGTCCGGGCGTGATCAAAACGGACATGACTGCCGGTGTGACGGAGAAATATGATAAACTGATTGCCAATGGCCTTTGCGTGCAACCTCGCTGGGGATTTCCCGACGACGTGGGACGAGCGGTGGCCGGATTGGCGCGTGGAGATTTCGCATATTCAACCGGGCAGGTCGTCATGGTCGATGGGGGGATGACGATTCCCCGGCTTTAATCAGTCTGGCCGCAAAAAGTATGTTTCAAGCGACGCCGCAAAAAAATTTAGGCGTTGATGCAATTTTTATGCGAACAACATCCGCCGAAAAAGATCAAAATAGATATTCTCGATCACTCATTCCCGCCGCCAAAAGAATGCCCGCACCTCTTGTTCGCCGATGCAAAACAATCGAATTCTTAAGTGCAAAACAAAGGCACTAGCCTACCGGCTAATAGCTCAGAAAAGGCTCGCGTGATAGTCTCCGGCGACGACCGACACACCATGCAGACTTCATGCAATCAGACCCAAGCCAACCCATCAGAAAGTGATGTTGTAAATCACCTGCCGGCTTGGAAGCGGGGTATCGATTTGGTTTGTTGCTTACTGGCATTACCATTTCTGGCACTTTTGACGTTGTTTATGACGGTATTGACGAAACTGGTGGCTCCGGGACCGGTTTTCTTTCGTCAGGAACGGATTGGATGCAATGGGCGTCGGTTCTGGATTTACAAATTCCGGACGATGCGGGTTGGAGCTGACACCAACGGACATCAGGATTATTTCAAGCAACTGATTGGAACCAATGCTCCGATGATGAAGCTGGATTCCGCAGGAGACTCCCGATTGATCCTTGGAAGCAAATTTCTGAGGGCTGCCGGGCTCGATGAACTTCCCCAAGTGATTAACGTCCTTCGCCGGGAAATGAGTGTAGTTGGCCCCCGGCCGTGCATTCCAACCGAATACGAGGCTTATCAGCCGCGCCAGAGACAGCGTTGCAATGCGATGCCAGGCTTAACCGGCCTCTGGCAGGTATCGGGTAAGAATCGCACGACTTTCGAGGAAATGGTCAATTTGGACATCCGATACAGTGAAACCAAATCCGTAGGTCTTGATTTTAAGATTATTCTGCTGACCCTGCCGGCGTTATTGACGCAAATTTATGACAGCCGTTTCCGGAAAGTACCGGTTCGGGCGATGTCGACAGTCTCGATTCGCAGCGCCCAGTCGGTTTCTCCTCTGCCCTAAAATGGCAGATTGATTCATCGATTTTTGTTTATTGCCCCGTTTTCGGGGCATTTTTTTTGCAGGATAAAGGAGGTTAAACTCCCGCTGATTGGCTGATTCCCCCTTGCCTCACGTGTCTCAATTCGCCCGAATAGGGGAAAATGAGATTACGGTCCCACTTACGCGGGCAGAATAGCCGGCGGAAATCCCTACGATCCAATGGGGCATTCAGTTTAATCGAACTGATGGTGGCAGTGACAATATTGAGCCTGTTATTCCTTCTCGCGGTCCCGACTTATCAGCGAATTCAGCGGAAGGCGAAAGCTGCGGCGATTGCGAATGATCTCCGGGTATTTGCGGCCGTATTCCAGGCTCA
Organism: Lacunisphaera sp.; assembly: GCA_036499685.1. Lineage (GTDB taxonomy): Bacteria > Verrucomicrobiota > Verrucomicrobiia > Opitutales > Opitutaceae > Lacunisphaera. The sequence continues at coordinate 101,428 of DASYDH010000064.1, forward strand.
CGCCCACGAGGCGGGCGCTTGGCCCCCGGAAACGGCGGCGGGAATAGTACCGATGGGAATGACACCCGATGAACTCAAGTTTGATGACTGGACTCAGAAGACCCCGATGGGAGGCAAATTTGACTGGGAGTATAATCAGACACACGTTGGCGTGCAGTACCACGCGGCCATCGCAATCACTCCAACCACCGGAGCCCCTATCGTTCTCGATGACGAACTCTTACTCGAAATCGATAAAGCCATTGACGATGGCGACCTGTCGACGGGCATGTTCAGGCGCGGCAATGGGAATTATCCCCTTTTCATCATAGAAAACTGATGTCCGCCCCCGCTTACAGCATAACCCTGCACCATCTTTCGCCGGACGCAAAAGCGGCGGGATTGGCCTACCCTGACGAGCATTTATTGGCCGTGAGTATCGGGCAGCTTCGTGAATTACTTTATTCGCTCAGCGAGGTAGCCTCCCGCCAAACGATTTACGAGCCATCGTCACCGGAGATACGCATTAAAACCGATCGGGACATTTTCATCGTCCGCACCCGCTATCGTCGCCTCTGTTTCGTCGGGTGGGAAGCCATGCTGCGTGGCGAAGAACACTCGGTAGTCTATATTCTCGCAGCGGTAACGGGGAGTACCGAACACGGGAAAGTTGTCCCTAAGATAGAACGCCCCGCTCCCGCATACAAACCTCACAGCACCCCTTCGATCGACAGTGGCGGTTTGCCCCGCTGGATCAAAATAACTGTGATGTCGATTTTGATCATCGGCTTTAACGGCACCGCGCTTTGGATGCTGCTCAAGCCACCACCTCATCTCACTCCGAAGTTCACCTTATTGCCTGATTTTGAATCCAACGCCCTGCTGACCAAGGTCTCGGGGGAATACATCACAGGAACCCACGAGGGTGCGCGTCGATTGGTAATCGAATCCGACGGAACGTTGAGACTGAGCAAATTTGGACCGAAAAAAACCATCTTGGAGGAAACAACCAAGATGGCCCGGGGTGGACTGACGGATGGCCGCGCGGCACTCATAACCAGTGATCCGGACATTATTTCGATCAAGGATGCGAATACGGTAGTGCTTTACGGCACCACCTATCATCGAAAAGCTGGGTAAGCGATTTCACCGGCTAGCCTCTGCCATCTAACAACAAAAACGCCGCGGAATTTCCGGCGGCGTTTTAAAATGGTGGACCCTATCAGGTTCGAACTGATGACCTCCTCAATGCCATTGAGGCGCTCTACCAACTGAGCTAAGAGCCCGTAACTGATTAATCGAAGGGCTTAAAAGTAAGTTTTGGCGGCGGAACGCAAGGACTTTTTCGCGAGGATCACAAAGGGGGTTTACAGTCCTCAGATCGGGTCATCTGCGCCTGAATTCAACCAGTATCTTTCATGCGGAAAGTGACGGTCCACGTGTCAGCCTTACCATCAGGGGTTGGCCCAATGCTTTTCACCCGGCGGAATGCTTCGATCACCGAATCGTCAAACGACTTATCGCCCGACGATTTTGAAATGCGTGGGTTCAAAATGGATCCGCCTGCGGTGATGTCAAAGGTCACTTTCGCCTCCAGTTGATCGCTCACGCCTGGTGGAGGCTCGTGCGCTTCCTTTAGCGCCGACAATAAGAAGGAAATGTAAGTGTTGAGTTCGCTTTGTTCCTCGCGAGTCAGTTTTTTCTCGCCGCCGCCGCCACGTGTATTCGCGGTCGATCCGTCACGTACGCCATTTGCAATGCCTTGGGCGTCGATCCGCGGCACATTGACCGGACGGTGTGAGGAGGTCACGGCCGCAACCTTTGGGGCAGGATGTTTTTTGAGATAATCCTGATAGGATACTCGCGCGCTCTTTTTCATTTCCTTCGCGATCGAAGTGTCAATCTTCGGCTTGGCCGGCGCTGGCTTGAGCGGAGTTTTAGCAGCCGGTTTGGGCTTCGGGGTTATCTCCTCCTTGACCTCGGGTTCGTTGGTGGAACTGGTTTCCTGAGGTGGCGGCTCGATTTTCTGTGGCGGCACGTCGACCTTCGGAACTTCCAGTTTTATCGGTTTTGAAGAATTACCTTCAGCCGGAGCAACCAATTCGTCAGGAGCCGTGGGCGGGCCCGCCACCAGCTCGAAAATCACCGGGGGCTTTTCCTGCTGGGACACATAAACCGTGGTCACGAAAATAAAGGCCGCGACCAAAAGGTGGATCGTCAGTGATACGACAAACGAACTGGGCGATCTCGCGTACATCGCTTCACTTGGCCTCCGTATCGAAAGTAATCCTGGTCAGATTGTATTTTTTGATCTCATCCATCACCCGCACCACCTGCTGCCATTGAAGGGTGAGATCTGCCCGGATGCGAATGACCGGTTGTTTCGGTTTGGCGGCGAGCGCGGAAAGATTACTGGATAATTCGGCAAAACTCACCGGCTTGTTGCCAAAATAAAACCGCCCCACTTTATCAATGGAGATTGCTTGAAATTCGGTATCGGGCGGAACCTGCTGCGTTTTTTTTCCCTCCACCGGGAGGTTCACCGGAATTGTCTGCTCCTGTTGAATCAGCGGAGTGGTGATCATGAAAATGATCAGCAAGGTGAAGCCGAGATCTACCATGTTGGTGACGTTGAGCTCGGCCACCGGATGGAGATGCCTGGGTCTGCGGAAAATTCTCGCCATGGTCGGTGCTTACTTGGCTTCCAGTTCGATGCGATCAGCGAGGTTGCTCGCGTAGTTTTCCAGTTCGGTGATCATTTTCTTAACGTTACCGAGCAGGATATTGTAGCCAAACACTGACGGAATGGCGACGACGAGACCCGAAATGGTGGTCAACAATGCCGCCGAGACACCTGGCGCCAGCGTTTGAATGCTCGCGGATGCCTGTGTGGCGACCGCACTGAATGCCTCCATGATGCCCCATACCGTTCCGAACAAACCCATGAAGGGCGCACCGGAAACCAGTGAGGCGAGAATGATCATACTCGATTCGTAGCGCAGCGATTGATTGGCCAGCGCGCGTTGAACGGCGTTCTCGGCGTGCTCCAGGCGCGAACGCATGTTTTCGTCGCCCTTTTCCTTGCCGATAGCCGCGGCCCGCCAGTACGCCTCCAGCGCATCCGCCAGCAAATCGGCATAGGGAATATCGCGGCGGTTGCGCAGATTTTCGGGCAGATCAAGAATGTGCTTTTCCTGGGCGAGTTTCTTTTCAAACAGCAGATTCAGTGACCGGAGTTTTTTTAATTCCGCATGTTTGCCGAGCATCACCGCCCAGGCGAAGATACTGAAAATTGCGAGCAGCCCGATGACGGACTGACCTACCCCGTCGGTGGTGAGAAAAACCTGCCAGACGTTGATGGTCGAAAGGGGAAGCGACGAAAAAGGTAGACTGAGCATGTACTGTGAGTGTTGGCGCGTTTGTTTGGACCAATCAAATGAAATTCCTGCCGAATCGACGGTTGAATCTGGTTGCGCCTCCCGGCCAACCTTTTTTCGTTGAGCATGTTTCCGCTTACCATGCCCAACAAAATCAAACCCGTCGGCAAACTCATCTCGTTCGAAGGCTCCGAAGGCAGTGGCAAATCCACCCAGATTGCCCGCCTCGCCGAACATATCCAGAACGCCGGGCGGGAAGTTGTGGCGACCCGTGAGCCTGGCGGCACCGAAATCGGCGAGCAGATCCGCAATATCATCGTGCACAATTCCAAGGGCGACGAAATGTGCCCCGAGACGGAATTGCTTTTATTCACGGCGGCACGGGCCCAGGTGGTGCGCGAAGTGATTGCACCCGCCTTGTCGCGCGGCGCCATCGTCCTGAGTGATCGTTACCTCGATTCTTCAACCGTATACCAGGGAATTGCACGAAACCTCGCGCCGGGCCCAGTCAGCGACATCAACCAATTTGCCGTGGGCAACGTCATGCCGGATTTGACCATTGTAATCGATGTTCCGACGGAGGTCAGCCTCGCCCGTATCCGGCAACGGGCCTCTGACCTGCCCGACCGAATGGAACGGGAGAACATCGCCTTTTACACCAAAGTCCGCGAGGGCTACCTGCTGCTGGCGCAGCAATGGCCGCAGCGAGTCGTGGTCGTCGACGGAACGCTTTCGCCTGACGCGCTGGACAAGAAAATTTGGAACGAAGTGCAGAAATACGTGAGCTAAGCGGAACGATCTGCTCCTCCGGCCAACGGTCCCCCCGCCTCGCATCAATGTCCACCATTCCACTGCCCTGGCCTGCTACCCTCGACGGCACGCCCACCGTCGCAGTGATTGAACGTGCCATCGAGCGCGGCCGCCTCGCCCACAGCCTGCTGCTTCATGGGGAAAATCTCGGCACGCTGGCGACTGTCGCCCATGCAATCGCGGATCGACTCCTCAACGATCCCCGGCAGCCCAGCCAATATTTTGCGCCCAAGCAGCATCCGGATTTTTATGCCCTTCGGCCCGCGGGCAAAATGAGGCAGATCGGAGCCGAGCCGACTCGTGATTTGATCGGAAAAATCCAGGTCTCCGCCACGGTTTCGAAACGCAAGGTCGCGGTAGTCTACGAAGCCGACCGGATGAACGTGGCCGCGTCGAATATTTTCCTGAAAACGCTGGAAGAACCGACTCCGAGCACGACCATTCTCATGCTGACGACCCGGCCGTATTCGCTCTTGCCCACCATCCGGAGCCGTTGCCTGCTTTTCCGTTTCACCGACGCCGGCAGCAGTGCACTGGTCGACGCGGATGAAGCGACCCGGGAATTGTGGGAATCGACCCGCACGCGGTATTCGGCATGGCTCGGACAATTGTCCAGCGGAGTGACCGAAAAGCGCGCGATCGCCGATCAACTGATCGGGGTTTACGGACTTATCACGCGCTTCAACGCAGTGCTATACGCCGCGACCGACACCATCTGGAAAACGCAAAAGGGGAAATTGCCGGAAGATCTCGACGACGATGAACAGGTCGCAATCGAGACCGGCATTGCCAACGGCATTCGTCAGAAACTCTTTATTGAACTCGAGCATGCCACCCGGACCTTCGCGCAAACCCGTCTCGCTTCCGGTGATGAATCCATCCGCCGGTCCCTTTCTGCGGCAATTGAGAAGCTGGAACACAATGCCGGTTTGTTGCGGCTCAATCTAAACGAAGCGGCGGCATTTGAGGACTTCCTGCTCGCGTCGTTGCGATTGTGGTCCAAGCGGTAACAGCCGGACGCCAGTCAACCCGAGAACCACGGTGCTGTCGAAATAGCGCAATTCAGCTTTACTCCTCCCGGCATCGCCTGTGCTAGTTTATGCCGCGCGCATGAAAAAGACCACGCCCGTCAAAACCACCTTGTTGGCGATTGCGTGGCCGATTTTTGTGGAGCAAACGCTCCGCATCCTGATTGGAACCGTTGACACCTTCATGGTAAGTCACGTTTCCGATGGAGCCGTCGCGGCGCTGGGTGTCGCCAATCAATTCGTTGTCCTCGCGCTGATCTGTTTTAATTTCATCGGAATCGGCGCGAGCGTGGTGATTACGCATCATGTCGGAGCCAATGACCGCGCAGGCGCGGAAAAAATCGTTACGACGGCAATCGCCGTGAATACCTGGATCGGATTGATTGTCAGTTTGGGCACGTTTTTTTTCGCTGGTCCCCTCCTCCAATTTATGCAGCTCCCGCCGGAGCTTATGCCGCATGCGCGCCCGTTCCTCAAATTGATGGGCGGCACGCTTTTCATGGAATCGATGAACATTGCGATCGGCGCCTCGTTGCGCGCACATGGCCATACGCGCGACGCGATGGTCGTTACCTTGATTCAGAATGCGCTGAATATCGCGGGTAACAGCATCTTGCTTTTCGGTTTATTTGGCGCGCCAAAAATGGGTGTACCCGGTGTCGCTCTCTCCAGCGTTTTCAGCCGGGTGGTGGCCAGTATCATTCTGTGGATTCTGTTGGATCGACGACTCAAGCTGATGCTGCGGTTGCGCGATTTTCTGGAACTAAGCCTGGACCGGATAAAGCGTATTTTGCACATAGGATTACCTGCGGCCGGCGAAAACATGAGCTACTGGACGTCGCTGATGGTCATCACCAGTTTCGCCGCCCGCCTTGGGGAACGAAGCCTGGCGACCATGACCTACACCCAGCAAATTCAACGCCTTGTCATTCTGTTCAGCATCGCGCTCGGGCTCGGCACCGAAATTCTCATCGGCCGGATGGTCGGTGCCGGCGAATTTGACGCAGCCTACCGGGAGGTCCTGAAAAGTCTCCGCACGGGACTGATCATAGCCGTTGTTATGATCTCATTGGTCGCGATCATGGCGCCTCATCTGCTCGGGCTTTTTTCCCACGACCCGACAATCGTCGCCGGTGGAACCCTCCTGCTCTGGATGTCTGTTGTTTATGAACCCGGCCGCGTTTTCAATATCGTGATTATCAACTCCCTTCGCGCGACCGGTGATGCGCGCTTTCCGGTGCAAATCGCAGTGTGTTCGCAATGGCTCTTCAGCGTTCCACTGTGCTGGATCCTTGGACTTGAATTGCACTGGGGGCTTCCGGGAATATGGGGCGCGATGATGATTGAAGAATGGTTTCGCGGGATCGTGATGTACCGACGCTGGAAGAAGCGTGGATGGATGAAATACGCTCAACGAAGTCGCGAAAGGGTTCTCGCCGACACGCTGCCGCTGGTGCCCGAGGCGTGATTTAGTCTGCGCTCCTCGCCAACAGCAGATCCACAAATTCCACCCGTTTTTCCATGTGGGGATTGTGGCCGGAATCTTGAATGATCGCGATTGTCGCTTTCGGAAAATGACTTCGGATCAGTTCATGGTCGGCGCTGCGAACGTACTGCGAACGGCCGCCGGCAATGAACAGGACATCGCCCGCATAAACATCCCTCGCTTGCAGGCTGTTTTGTTCGAGTACCGGCAACGCGGCGGTCAAAACCGGCAAATTGACCGTCCACTTCCAGCCACCGGCGGAAATACGTTCCAGGTTGGTGGTCAAGAATTTCCTCATGCCCAGTTCTTCCACGCGCGTTTCAAAGCGCATCTCGGCTTCATGTCGGGACTGTAAATTGGCCAGGTCGAGTTCGTTCATTGCGGCGAACTCCGCTCGATGGGCGATCCATTGATAGTTTTTGGGAGCAATATCCACCACCACGAGCCTTTCGACGCGTTCCGGGTGGCGACAGGCAAGGAGCATCGCGGTTTTCCCGCCCATGCTGTGACCGACAATCGTAGCCCGATTGATTCCCTTTCGATTCATCCAGTGCAAAATATCACTGACCATTGACTCATAGCTCATCTCCGAATCGTGGGGTGATTTGCCGTGATTCCGCGCATCAAGCGCGTAAACATGATATTTTGCCGCCAAATCGCGACCGGTCGTCTGCCAATTGCGCGATGAGCCCAGTAATCCGTGCAAGACAATCATGGGAGGTTTGCCTTCCCCGCCCAAGTCAATGTGTCGTAATTGAACCACCAAAACACGGAGACAGGCAGATCGTCATCGAGACAAATCAAATATGTCGAAAAGACCGGACCGAACCAGATCTGCTCCTTTTGGCTTCCAAACCCGGCGTCTGGTCTGTTGCAGTAGAGGGACCATTCCATGTGCGCCGCCGAGAAGTTAACCCCAATGATGCAACAATACTTCGAGGTGAAGCGCGGGCTCCCCCCAAACACCTTGCTGCTGTTCCGGCTCGGTGATTTCTATGAAATGTTTTTTGAGGACGCCGAAATCGGCTCGCGCCTCCTCGGCCTGACACTGACCAAGCGCCAGGAAACGCCGATGGCAGGATTGCCGCATCATGCGGCGGACAATTACATCACCAAGCTGCTTGCGGCTGGAAAAAAAGTCGCGATCTGCGACCAGGCAGAAGCCGCGACGCCAGGCAAGTTGGTCAAGCGTCAGTTGACCCGCATTCTTTCACCCGGAACCACGCTTTCCGCCAGCCAGCTCGACGCGGCAAAAAACCACTATCTTTGCGCCCTTGCGTTGGACAAAAATGGGCTGCACGCCGCGTGGCTCGATTTGTCCACCGGGGAGTTTCGTCTGGCGACGGATGCCCGTCCGGAAAATTTACTGCCCGTGCTCACGGCGCTCGACCCGGCCGAATTGGTGTTGATCGAGGGAGAACTCGCCAAGTGGCAAGCCGCGCCGCACGAAGCCCACGCAGTTCATGCGCTCAGGCATTTTTGCGATGCGCGCCTCTGCTCGGATCTGCCCGCTTATCACTTTGAAGTCTCGACGGGCGCCAAACCCGTGATGAACGCACTGGGCGTGCTGAATTTGCAAGGCTTCGGTTTGTCGAACCAGCATCCCGCGCTTGGCGTTGCCGGTGCCGTGGTCTACTATGCGACGGAAAACCTCTGCGCAAAACCCGAGAATCTTCGCAATCTTCAGGAGTACCGGAGCACGCGCACGCTCCTGCTCGATCCAGCGACATTGCGCAATCTGGAGATTTTCCAATCCACGCGCGGCACCCGAACGGCGTCCTTGTTGGGTGCGCTCGATCGCACCACAACGTCCGCCGGCGCACGGCTGCTCGAGCGTTGGCTCGCGGCACCGACGCTCGACCTGCCGGAAATCGTCCGGCGTCAGGCCGTGGTGGGAGAGCTGCTCGCGCAACCGAGCGATCTCGTGGAATTGCGCGAACTGCTCGGGAAAGTGCGCGACATTCCCCGCATCATCAGTCGTCTTCAAAATCGTCTGCGCAACCCGCGCGAACTGGGAGGCGTGAAGGACACGCTCGCGCAAATCCCCGCCATCCAAGCCTGTCTCGGTTTGCTCGACTCGCATCTCGTCGGTCAGTTGGGCGGGAAGATCATGGAAATCCGCCAACGACTCACGGATCTGCCCAGCTTGCGCGAGTTGCTCGCCAAGGCGTTGGCCGACGAACTCCCAAACGATCTTCAGGACGGGAATTATATCCGCGCCGCTTACGACGCGGAGCTGGACCGGTTGCGTGGTCTCACTTCCGGCAATAAAACATGGCTCGCCGATCTCGAACGAAAAGAACAGGAGCGATCGGGCATCAAAAGCCTCAAGGTTCGTTTCACTTCGGTGTTCGGTTATTACATCGAAATCACCAAAGCCAACCTGGCCCACGTTCCCACCGACTACATTCGAAAGCAAACGACGGCGAACGGGGAGCGCTATGTCACCGAGGAATTAAAGCTGAAGGAAAAGGAGATTTTCTCCGCCGAGGAAAAATCGCTGGCACGCGAACTCGAACTGTTCGGCGGACTCGTCTCGGCGGTGTTGGATGAATCCGTCACGCTCGCCCGCACGGCCGAAGCGCTCGCAGAGCTCGACGTGCTCGCTGCGTGGGCCCTGCTCGCGCGCGAGTGGGATTATTGCCGGCCACAACTCGACGGGGGCGAAATCTTGAATATCGCCGACGGGCGCCACCCGGTGGTCGAACAAATGATGAAGCAAGAGCGGCTCGGTCTTTCCGGCAGCCATACATTCGTACCGAATGACACCGCTCTGGCCTGCGATGATGCCCAGATTGCGCTGATCACCGGTCCGAACATGGCGGGTAAATCGACCTACATCCGGCAGGTGGCGCTCATTACTTTAATGGCGCAAATCGGATCTTGGGTTCCGGCGAAAGCTTGCCGGATCGGATTGGTTGACCGGATTTTTTCACGCGTCGGCGCAAGTGACGATTTGGCCCGCGGCAATTCCACGTTCATGGTCGAAATGAATGAGACTGCCAATATTCTCAACAATGCGACCAGCCGGTCCCTGATCATTCTCGATGAGATCGGACGCGGCACTTCAACTTACGACGGGCTCAGCATTGCGTGGGCGGTCGTCGAACATCTGCATCGTTCAGCCGAGAATGGGCCGCGAACTCTCTTTGCCACGCACTACCAGGAGTTGACGCAGCTCGCGAAACACCTGGCGAGGTTGCGCAATTACTCAGTCGCCGTGAAGGAATGGAACGATGAAATCGTCTTCGTTCGACGCGTAGTCGAAGGCGCGGCGGATCGTAGCTACGGCATTCAAGTCGCCCGCCTGGCCGGGCTACCGTTGAGTGTCATCGACCGGGCCAAGACGATTTTGGCCAAACTGGAATCCGAGGATACCACGGTTTCACTTCAGGCTCCTCAAGCGAAACCATCGAAGAAAATCGAAGTGCAGCCTGCGGAAGATCAGCAACTTAATCTTCTTTAGGCCTGAAACGAGGAGCCTGCGGCGAGTAATAGTCAACGAGACCAGGGAGTACGACGAGTAAACTACCTGCTAACATCGCACCCCTTCCCCATTTGACTCGCTCCAATTTAGACCCCCGCATCCAATAAAAATCAAATAGTCAACGGGTCTTTAAATAATCCTCAAGTAAACCGCAGTCATGACGACGGTAGAATCCGCCCAGAATTTCGATGAGCTGCTTGGCACGTCAGTAGCCGCATCTCCCTATGAATATGGAACTCTGTTCCAAACCGACGGATTTATGGGCCGTCAGCGCTGCAAAAACCGCCTGCGATTGCTCAAGCGAATTGATTTTAAATTGCGCCATATTTTGGAGGGAGGAGAAAAAGTTCATTTTGTCACCACCGGCACGACGATTAGTGCCCGGGAAAAATTTCCGTTCGGGTTGCTCGCTTACCACCTGAATCGACGGGCCCTTGTGTTCACTTCCCGCAGAATCCTGCTGCTGCACATCCACGCCACTGATCGCCCCCGGGAACTGGTGTCACAATTGCCCTACGCCAGTATCGCCAGCGTGAAGCCGTCGCGGAACAGTGGCTGTGCCGTGAAACTGCTCAATCGCGAGACCCTTAATTTCCAACATATCCCCGGCGCAGATCGCAAGTACCTCGTCGAATTTCTGGCTGACATCGTGCAATTGACGAATGCTCCTTTCGAGCAGAAGCGTGGTGTCGAGCAGCTTTGCCCGCATTGCTTTGTTTTTGTACCGGAACATCCGGCATCCTGTCCTTCCTGTACGGGAAAATTCAAATCGGCGCGGAAAGCGGGGTTGCTCTCCGCAATTTTCCCCGGACTTGGCGGCTTTTATCTGGGTTATCGCTGGTTCGCCTTCCTTGAATTTCTTGGGGCGGGCGGACTCTGGTACTTCCTCATAATCGATCCGCTGCTTGGTAAATCGGTGGACCAATCGACGGCACGCGTGGACCCCGAATTCTGGATGACGTCAGCTGCAATCATCGTGCTCGCGCACGTCGTCGATGGAATGTTGGCCTATCATTTCGGGCGGAAGGGCCACTATCCATCGGGTGAAGCTCCGCTTCCCGCCAGTCTTCCGCCTTTCGTGGATCGACCCAAGCCGGACGCAAACGCGCTGAACAAACTCAAGATCAACCGGACTGCTCCGCCGGTTTAAGCGTTCACCGCAAATTCAAGGCTCCGGTGCGCATCGATTAGGTTTTGAAGAAAATTCCCTTCAAATTCATCTCCAACGCCGGAGGATTGGGCGAGAACCGCAGGCCGTCAGCCTTGCTGATTTTCCCTTCCTTGATGAGTCGGTAAAGGTCTTTGTTGAACGACTTCGAGCCCTGGTCGCTGCTCGACTCGAGCAATTGCTGAATTTTGTCGAAATGCCCCTCGAGGATTAGATTCCGCACCGTCGCATCGGCCACGAGAATTTCGTGGGCGGCAAATCTTCCGCCGCCTTCCAGCGCAGGAATAAGTTTCTGGCAGATAAATCCGCGAATCGATCCGGCGATCTGCCGGCGAGCCTGCAATATCTGGTCCGGCGGGAAAAACTCAAATATCCGTGTCAGCGATTGCGCGACGGTCGCCGCGTGCATGGTGGAAAAAACCAAATGTCCGGTTTCGGCGGCCGAGATGGCGGTTTCAAAGGTTTCCTTATCCCGCATTTCACCGATCAGGATGATATCGGGATTTTGACGAAGCACCGACTTGATTGCCATTTCGAAGTTCGGCACGTCGAGGCCGATTTCCCGCTGCTGGAAAAGTGATTTGTCGTCGCTGAACGTATATTCAATCGGGTCTTCGATCGAAACCACGTGCTTGTCCATGTTCTGGTTTATCCAGTTCAGCATCGCCGCCATGGTGGAACTTTTGCCCGATCCGGTGGCACCGCAGACCAACAGAATGCCGTCCTTCGATTGCGCGAGTCTGATCAAAACCTCGGAGTCTATCTTCAGTTCCTCGAACGTCGGCGGACGGCTCTTGATATGGCGAAACACGATGCTGACGAGGCCGCGTTGATGAAATGCATTCACGCGAAAGCGCCCGATGTCATCCGCGGAATAGGCAAAGTCCACCTGGGCGTCCCGTTCCCAATTGCTGCGGAAAATCTGTGGCACGTGTTGGTCGACAAAAGCCTCGGCATGCTCGCAGGTGATGGGATCCATTTCCACCGGACGAAGCCGTCCGCCGATCCGAAGGTAGCCGGGCTTCTCGGACTTAACAACGACGTCGCTGGCGCCGCTTTCCACGGCCAATTTCAGCAGATCGTTAACAATTTCGGTATGAAGTGTGTTACTCATGGATTTTGTGCGTGAACCGGCTTGAAAGCTGTGCTTTGCCTACAGTGTAATTACCTACCATTCAAGGTAACATTCGGTAACAAACTAATGAAACGCCGCAGCAACTTCACTGGCACCTACACTGCCCTCATCACCCCCTTCAAGGACGGTGCCGTCGCTTTTGACGAACTCCGCGAATTCATCGAATTCCAGATCAAAGGAGGCGTAGATGGCCTGGTCCCGGTCGGCACCACCGGTGAATCGCCCACCGTGGACAACGCCGAACATCTCGAGATCATTCGCGTCACGGTCGAAGCGACGAAAGGTCGCGTACCGGTCATTGCCGGCACCGGCTCAAATTCAACGAAGGAAGCCTGCGATATGACCCGCGCCGCCGATCAGGCGGGAGCGGACGGCATGCTGCTCGTGGCGCCTTATTACAACCGTCCGACCCAGGAAGGACTCTACCAACATTTTGCAAGGATCGCCGATACGACCGAAAAGCCATTGATGCTCTACTCGATTCCTGGCCGCTGCGGGATTGAGATCAGCGTCGGCGTCATCGAAAGGCTTCGGGCGCGGTATCCACATGTCGCGCACATCAAGGAAGCCGGCGGAAACGTTGAGCGCGTGGATCAGATTTTGCGCGCGCTCGGTGATGACATGACGGTTTTGAGCGGCGACGATAGCCTGACGGTTCCCTTCATGTCAGTGGGAGCGAAGGGAGTCGTGAGCGTAGTTTCGAATTATTTTCCGCGGGAAATCACCCAAATGACGCGCCACGCTCTCGCCAATGATTTCCGCAAGGCGGGAACGATGCACCGCAAATTTTATCCGGCATTCAAGACGTTCTTTATCGAATCAAATCCCACTCCGATGAAAGCGGCACTCGCCAAAGCCGGTCGGATCAGTTCAGAGGAAGTTCGGCTTCCCCTTTCCAATTTGTCGGCGGCAAATCGCAAAATCCTGTTCGACACCCTCGCAACGTATCGACGCTAACCAACCGTTATGTCGCTCCAGATTCTTCTCAACGGTTCCCGTGGCCGCATGGGCCAGGCGATTGCCACTGCAGTGGTGGACATGGACGCCTCAATTGTGGCTGCCACCGATGCTGGCGACAATCCAGCGCCGATGATCGGCGGTTGCGAGGTGATCATTGATTTCAGTTCGCATCAAGCAACCCGTGCCTTGCTTGAACTTGCGATCGCAAACCGAAAACCACTCGTGCTCGGCACGACCGGCCATGACGCCGTCGAAAAACAGGCGCTCCTCCAACTCGCGGCCAAAGTGCCTTGCGTCTGGGCGGGGAATTTTTCCGTCGGAGTGAATTTACTTTTCGCCATGACCCGGCGGGCAACCGCGGTTCTCGGCGCGGACTACGATACCGAAGTGGTGGAAATGCATCACCGTTTTAAGAAGGACGCACCGAGCGGGACTGCTGAGCGTTTGCTGGAGATTATCCTTGAGGAACGTAAACTCAGCCGTACTGCACTGCGTCACGGTCGCTCCGGCATCACCGGAGCCCGACAGACCGACGAGGTTGGCATTCATGCGCTCCGTGGCGGTGATGTGATTGGCGATCATACGGTGATTTATGCGGCACCCGGCGAGCGGATCGAACTGACCCACAAAGCGAGCGATCGGGCGATTTTTGCCCGCGGCGCCATTCGGGCCGCGCATTGGATCATCGATCAAAAGCCCGGCGTATACGACATGCAGGACGTGCTCGGTTTGAAATGATCACGAGCATTTCCGGCATTCTCGTTTCGGCCACGCCGCTTAGCGCCATTATTGAAACCGGCGGCTTCGGGTACGAAGTCCATATTCCGGTCACGACGGCTGAAAGGCTCCCTTCGATTGGACAGCAAACCAAACTGCATACTCTCGCCGTTTATCGCGAGGATTCGCAGACGCTCTACGGTTTCGCTTCGGAAGAGGAACGTGATTTTTTTCGATTGCTGGTTGAAAAAGTCACCGGTGTGGGTCCCAAAATGGCGCTAAGTGTCCAGAGCAAACTTTCCCTGACTACGTTGAAAAGTGCGATCGTGGCCGGCGATGTGGCCCTGCTCGCGAAATGTCCGGGCATTGGCAAAAAAACCGCCGAACGCCTCGTGATGGAACTGCGGGACAAACTTAACCCGGCGGACCTCGGGACAATTTCCAACCCGCAAACCGAAAATACCCCTGCCAATAGCGCGCCCGCTGCGGAAAATAAAATTCGGGACGCCGTCCTTGCCTTGGTTGCGTTGGGCTACAAAGCTACAGATGCGGACAAATCAGTCCGCCAAGCTTGGGTCGCCTTGGGCGCTTCGGCCTCAACCGAGGCCTTGATTAAGAAAGCGCTCGGCTAAAAACGAACGCCTTGCTTACCGCTGAAACTGGAACGCAGCAAACTCAGCCTGCTGTGAAGTGGCGGGGGTGCTCCGGAAGTTCCGCAACGAACCGGAAGACTGTGAGTCGAAAACTCCGTCCTCGAAAAGCGAGGTCGTCCGGCTTGGTTGGATCTGACCACTTGCAAACGCGCGCTGGTCTTCCTTGCGCATGGCGGTGAGCATCGCGGTATAATCCTGATTGGCGACCAAGCTGGTGGACGGTGCCGTTACTGCGACTGGCTTGGGCTGCTGCACAACCGCAACCACCGGCTGACTCGAAACTGGCAACGATTGCGCAACCGCGAGTGGCTGAACTGCGGCCGTTTTAACCGCCACTGTTTGAGTCTGGGTGGCCGTATTGCGACTGATCGTGACCTTCGCAAAAACAATGGCCACACAAGCTGCGGCCAGACCAGTTGCATAATAAGACCAATGTTTCCGGCGACCATCGCGAGATTCAAACCGGGCAATCTTGGCCTGCGTCTTCAATTTGTCCGTGGACAGTGCACCGTCCTCCGAACGGAAGCTTTCATAAACGAGAGTCGTGGCGCGATGCATCTGGCAGTATTGGCGGTAAATCGCACGACGGCGGGGATTCGCCTGCATCTCGGCTTCAAGCGACTCCATTTCTTGGCCGGAAATTTGCCGGTCGATATAAAGGTTAACCAATTCAATGAAGTGATTGTCTTTCATGGTTGAAACTCTCCCCCAAGTTTTTCGCGCAGGCTTTCGCGGGCGCGAGCAATCCGGCTTTTGACAGTGCCGACGCTGATGCCGAGGATCTCGGCGATTTCTTCGTAAGAAAGATTTTGGACGTTTCTTAAAATCAGGATTTCCCGATGCTTTTCATTTAACAATTCCATGCACTCGGAAACACGACTGACGAACTCCTGGGTCACCGTCGCGTCTTCCGGCGTTTCCTGCTCGGTGGGAATAAGCTCGGCGAGCGTCGTTTCGTTGTCGCCACTCACCGGAGCGTCGAATGAAATGGATTTATCGCGTTTGCGGCGCCACCAGTACCAGTAGCGGTTGCGCGCCAAGTTGGTCGCGATCTGATACAGCCAGGTGGAAAAGGCGGAATCGCCGCGAAAATTAACCAATCCGCGATGAGCCCGGATAAACGCGTCCTGAGTCACCTCTTCGGCGTCCTGCTGATTGCGCAGCAGCTGATTGGTCATCGCATAAATGCGCGCCCAATAGCGGGTGACGAGTTGGTCAAACGCCGTCGAGTCGCCGCCCTTGAAGCGGTCCACCAAAAGGCGATCCAAGGCTACTTCCTGGGCTTTGGCTGTCATAGGATCAGGCTCATTCTGATCCGGAAATTTGAGGATTGTTCCCACTAAGATTGGCAGTTGCTAGATACGTTGCGGCAGGCAGGTGGCATTGGTCAATGACAGCTTATTAACGTTAATCGCGTCAGTTCATTGTAAATAATACTTGCCTTGGCGGCGAAGGGAAAAACTATCTCCATTTCTTCTTTTAGCTGGGGTCGATAGCTCAATGGTAGAGCAGCATCCTTTTAAGTTGTTGGTTCCGGGTTCGAGTCCCGGTCGACCCACCAGCTAGTCATATCCGCCAATTTGTTGAGAGAGTGCTTTTTGCCGAATCAGGGGTTGAGTTTTTCCAGACACCACCCAACTCTCCCGCTCCAGTAACCACTTAGACGATCGCCCTTCACCCACCGTGCCTACCATTACCCAAGTAAAACGTATCGTCATCGTTGAAGACCAAACCGCTATCCGCGAAATGCTCGCCGAGATCCTGCGGATTGACGCCGCTTACGAAATCGTAGGCGAATGCGGCGATGGCTTGAAAGCATGTCCGCTCTGCCTCGAATTGAAACCTGATCTGCTGGTGCTGGATGCACGCCTTCCGGGCCTCAGCGGCGTCGATATTCTCCGGCGGATTAGCAAACAATTAAAGAATACCCGCGTATTGATTTTTTCCGGCTATGAAAGTCCCGCGCTGGTGCGCGAAATGCTCGAAGCCGGTGCGCACGGTTTCGTCGAAAAGACGGCTGGCCTCCTTGAGTTCAAGAAAGGTCTCGAAACGATCGCCAACGGCGGCACCTATTTCGGTCCCGGCGTCGCCGCCCTGCTTCGCAATGTCGTAGCCAATAATAGCCCGACGGGAAGCGTCGATTCGTTGACCGAGCGGGAACGGGAAATCCTCAAGCTCGTGGCGGAAAGCAACAGCACCAAGGACATCGCGCAGAAGCTGAACATCAGCGTCAAAACCGTGGACAACCATCGCACCAATCTGATGCGAAAATTGAATCTCCACGATGTCGCCAGCCTGACGCGGTATTCCCTTGAGATTGGCCTGATCGACCATCGCGTCCAGTCGTGGTAACCGGTGTGCATGGGTGAGATTACTTCTTGCGCGCCAAGGGCGTTTATTCGATAAACCGCAGCACCCACTTTTCTGAAAATCATGAAGAATGTTTCCAAATTCCTCGGCCTTACTCTGGCCGTATCCGCACTTTTTCTCTCGGCTTGCAAAAAGAAGCCGATTCGTCCCGACCCGACGGCCACTTCCATGGGAACGGGGGACGGAGTTAATCCAGAACAAGTCGCGACTGAAGGTACGGGGCTGACCGGACGCGATCCGAACGCCGGCACACCCGTCGATGAAAACCACAGCGTGGTTGAGCCGATTTATTTTGCCCTCGACCGCTCCGCAGTTGCCCAAGCCGAACGCCCCAAACTGCAAGCGGCGATTAAGTGGCTGCAAGACAACACGGGCAAGAATCTCGTTCTCATCGGCCATTGCGATTGGCGTGGCACCGCCGAGTACAATCTCGGCCTCGGTGACCGACGCGCGAATTCAGTAAAAAAATACCTTATCTCAATGGGAGCTGATGCCTCCCGGCTTGAAACTCTTTCGAAGGGTTCCACCGACGCAAAGCAGACTGGCGGCGACGCCGTTTGGCAGAAAGATCGACGCGTCGATTTTGTCGAGCTGACCAAATAATTCGTAATTTCATCAAAAGACCGCGGAGCAATCCGCGGTCTTTTTTGCTTTAGCCATTCCAACTAAACAACGCGCGTCGAATTTCAGTCGCATGCCAGATCTAGCAGCATTTTTTCGGACGCCTCGATTCCCTTTTGCATCACGCCCAAATGGAAACTTTCGTTCGGTGCATGCAGATTATCCTCGGGGAGGAAAAGCCCCAGCATCACGGCATCCAGGCCAAGGACTTCGTTCAAGTCCGCAATTAAACCGACACTGCCACCTTCCCGTAAATAAAGCGGCGCTTTGCCCCACACTTCCGTAACCGCTTTGTCGATCGCCCTAAAACCTCGCGCTAAAATCGGCGACTGATCTTTCGGAGTGTTGGTTCGATCGGGCGGAATCGCAACATACGGTGTCGCATGGTGCTGCTCGGTGATCGTCAGAGTCACGCCTTTCGGACACCGCTCTTTAATCGTTTTAAAAATCGCAGCCTTCGCCTTATCCGGCGTTTGATTTGGCACTAAACGACAGGTAATCTTCGCGGTCGCCTTGCTCGGAATGACCGTTTTGGTCCCCTCACCCTGATAGCCTCCACTGAATCCATTGAATTCTAGTGTCGGCAGAAAGCGAATGGCCTCGAAAGGAGTGTAGCCCGTCGGCGGGTGAAATTCCTTTATGCCCAAAAAATCCGCGTATTTTTTTTCCTGCAACCCGAGTTTCTTTAGTTCCGCCCTTTCCCATTGCTCCGGCTCGACCACCGCGTCGTAGAAGCCGGGAATAGCCACGAATCCATCCGGGGTGTGAAGCGAAGCGCAAAGTTCCGCCAACGCCTGCAACGGATTCATGAGCGCTCCTCCGTGCAGTCCGGAATGCAGGTCCGTCTTCGGTCCCGTTATTTCCACTTCAAATGCCACCATCCCGCGCAACCCGACGGTGATGACAATCTGTTCGGCTGACGGACTCCCTGTGTCGGAAAAATAAATGAAATCCGCCCGCAATTTCTCCTTATTTTCCCGCAGGAATTTCTTGAAATTCTTGCTGCCAATTTCCTCCTCACCCTCGACCACAAAGGTGATTCGCAGTGGAAGATTTGGATTTTTCTCCAGCAGCCGGGCGACGGCCGCCAGATGGACCATCAACGGGCCTTTGTTGTCCGCCGTCCCACGACCATAAATCCGTCCATCCTTGATTATCGGCTCAAACGGTGGCGTATGCCATTTTTCAATGGGGTCCGCCGGCTGAACATCGTAATGCCCGTAAATAATCACATGAGGCCACTTGGAATTCCCGTCACGTTTTGCCAGGATCACCGGATGCAATGGAGTCGGTACGACCTCCACCGCAAAACCCATCTCGGTCAGCAATGACGAGACGAAGGTTTGAGCGCCAAGCATGCCCGGTTTAAACTGCGGATCGGCGGAAACGCTCGCGTGCCGGACGTACTCCTTCAATTTTTCCAAGGGATCGAACATACGCCAGACCATGGCGAGCTTTCCCGTTGGTGCTAGCAAGAATTATATGCCAGCGCCTTCCCGATCCGTGGGCGGATTGAAATCGAATCAGTGCTTAAAATGACGGCTACCAGTGAAGACCATCGCCATGCCGCGATCATCCGCCGCCCGAATCACTTCCTCATCGCGCATCGATCCGCCCGGTTGAATGGCGCACGTCGCACCCGCGTCAGCCGCGGCAATCAAGCCGTCGGCAAATGGAAACAGCGCTTCGCTGGCGACGATCGAACCCTTCAGGTCGAGCTTCGCCTCGCCGGCTTTCCACACGGCAATCCGCGAGCTATCCACGCGCGCCATCTGCCCGGCGCCGATACCCAGTGTCTGTTCCCCGCGGCAATAAACGATGGAGTTGGACTTCACGTGTTTGCCCACCTTCCAGCCAAACATCATGGAGGCCCATTCCTCAGAGGTGGGCTGGCGTTTGGTGACAACCTTGAATTCCTTGATATTTCCAAGCGTCCGATCGCGATCCTGCACCAACACGCCACCTATAACGGACCGTATTTCCTGCAAGGCGTCAGCGCCGATTCCGTCCTTGGCGATCATCAGTCGGAGATTTTTCTTTTTCCCAAAAATCGTCATCGCCTCGTCGCTGAAACGAGGAGCAATAATGACTTCAGTAAAAATCTCCGAGATGATTTTCGCGAGTACGCCGTCCATGGTTTGATTGATCACGATGATCCCGCCAAACGGCGCCTGACGGTCAGTCGCGTAAGCTTTTTCCCACGCTTCAATCAAAGTATCCGCGCTGCCCACGCCGCAGGGATTGGTATGCTTCAGAATCGCCACCGTCGGACGCTCGAATTCGCCAATCAGATAAGTGGCGGACGTGATGTCCAAAATATTGTTATAGCTCAGCTCCTTCCCCTGAAGTTGCTGGAAGTGCTCATGAAAGGTCCCGTAGAGCGCCGCCTTTTGATGCGGATTTTCGCCATAGCGCAAACTCTGCGCTTTTTTCAAGGACAGCGAATAATTCGCCGGAAATCCGCTCAATGCCTCCAGATCAGGTTCATGTTGCTGGCCTTCGAGATAACGGGCAATCGCTGCGTCATAGCTGGCGGTCCGTTGAAATACCTTCAACGCCAGTTTGCGTCGCAAGACCGCCAGTTCGTCAGGTTTTTCGGTGGCGATAACGAGGGCATAATCGGCTGGATCGCAGACGACCGTGACGCTTTCGTGATTCTTGGCCGCGCTGCGCAGCATGGACGGGCCACCGATATCGATGTTCTCGATCGCCTCCTCAAATTCCACATGGGCCCTGGCCACGGTTTGTTCGAACGGATAGAGGTTAACGACCACCAGATCGATCAGCTCAATGTCATTTTGCCGTGCTTGTGCCAGATGATCTGGTTTGTCGCGACGACAAAGCAGTCCGCCGTGAATTTTCGGATGCAAAGTTTTTACTCTGCCCTCCATTATTTCCGGGAATCCGGTGTGCTGGCTCACCTCAGTCACCGGCAACCCCGCTTCTGCGAGCAGTTTCGCCGTACCCCCCGTTGAAAGCAGCTGGTAGTTTTTTTGTTTAACGAGGGCGGTGGCAAATTCCACGAGACCGCGTTTGTCACTAACCGAAAGGAGCGCGAGCTTTTGCATGAACCTTGCTTTTGTGAAGCAGCTGCTTTCCACGGCAAGACGAAAGCCTTTTTTTGAGCATCACTTTTTTCATGTATTTCGTCGGTCGGCTCGTTTCTACTTAACCGACTGATGACCGCACCCATCGAATTGCCCGGATTGCGGGTTGAACTGGATAAACTCGTTTATCGTCACGGCGGCGAACAACTGCCGCCCGACCGGCCACATGCTTTCATCTATTATCTGACGATTCGCAACGACTCCGATCGAACCGTTACCTTGCTGGGACGCAAATGGGTGATCGAAAACTCCGACGGGACGCAGTTGGTCGTTGAGGGTGACAAAATCGTTGGCGAAAGCCCCCGTCTCGCGCCGGGCGCTCATTTTTCCTACAACAGCTACCACGTCACCGCTTGTAACGCTCGCGCCCATGGGAGTTTTCATGGGCTGGATGAGACCGGACGGCGCGTTTTCGTACGCATTCCGTTGTTTTCGCTCCAGATTCCCGGGCAGTGAACCTTGCGTTCTATTCTGTCTCTCAACCCCTGTGGAATTCCTCTGCCACAAAACCTTGCACCGGCAGCAGCTGTAGCACTCTCTGGTTCAATTGATGAAGATAATCGACCTCAACGGCGCAGGCGGCATCGGTGCCAATTCAATGTATGTTCAATTGGGTGACTTCCATCTGGTGGTCGACAGTGGCCTTAACCCCAAGGAAGTCGGTCGCCGGGCTGCGCCGGACCTCCGGCCCCTCCAAGGTGTAAAGCTCGATCTCATCATCATCACCCACTGTCATTTGGATCATATTGGCTCTCTGCCGCTTTTGATGCGCGCCTATCCGAATACGCCGGTGATCATGACGCTGCCGAGCCGCATGTTGATCGAGCGGATGTTGCATAATTCCGCCAATGTCATGGTTCGCGAGCGCGAGGAGAAAGGTATCACCGAATACCCACTTTTTACCCACGACGAAATCGATCGCGTGGCTCCGCGAATGTTCCCGCAAGCATTCGGCAACCCCAAGAAATTTTCGGGAGCCCACGACGAAATCGAATTTACCTTCCATCCAGCCGGACACATCGCCGGCGCTGCCGCCGTGGAGATCCTGCACAAACATCGCCGAATCCTGTTCACTGGCGACGTCCTGTTTGCGACGCAGCGGATCCTCGACGGAGCCAGACTTCCCAGCGGACACTTCGACACTCTCATCACGGAAACAACCCACGGAGCCACGGAAAAACCGCCCGGCAATGTCCGCTCGAAGGAAATGATCCGCTTGATCGATACGATCAACGCCACTCTTCAACGTGGAGGCTCGGTCTTGATTCCCGTATTTGCATTGGGACGGATGCAGGAAATTCTCGCGATTCTGCACGATGCGCGGAAGTTCAACCGACTCGCTCCCGCTCCCGTGTTCGCGTCCGGACTGGGCATGGATATTTGCGACTATCTCGACGACATCGCCAAGAAAACAGGATTGGTTCATTTCACGCGCACCATCCTGAAAGACCTCAAGCTAAAGAAATCACCGCGCGACATCGTTCCAGGCAAGGAACCGCACACTCAGGGCATTTATGTGGTCAGTAGCGGTATGTTGGTGGAAAAGACCGCTTCCTACACGCTGGCTTCTTCGCTCGCGGGCAATGCAAAACACAGCATCTGCTTCGTTGGTTATTGCGATCCCGACACGCCGGGCGGCCACCTGCTCGCCGCCAATAACGGCGAGGAATTTCTATTCGAAGCCGTCAACGTCAAGACGCGGATTCGCGCTCAAATCGAACGCTTTGAATTCAGCGGTCACGCCTCGCGCGACGAACTGCTGGATTACGCGGTAAAGTGCAATCCCAGGTCCATCGTGCTCACCCACGGCGATCCACCTGCACGCGCCTGGTTTGCAGAACAATTCGCCGCCCAGTTACCTGACTCCAAGGTATTGGATCCGGTCCCGCTGCAAGCCCACTTGGTCTGACCCGCAACGGCCGGACAGTTCGGTTCGGGCGCGCCGAAATGATTGCCCCACCTATCTTCCGATCGTTTCGCGCAACAGCTTTATCATGGCCGCATTTCCGGCGACGTATTGTACGCGAGGAGCCTGCAAGGTGAATTCGCGCATCGGAAAAGGCACATGTTCAAGGTAGTTTATTTCCACCCCGGCTTCGCTCAATAACGCGCAGGCCGCGGCGATATCCCATACTTTGTTGTTGTGGTCGACGACACCGTTCAGAAGTCCGATGGCCGCGTACGCGAGATGCAACGTGCTGCTGCCAAGGCCGCGAATCTTGAATTTTTCGAGCAATCGCTTGCCCTCGTCGGCAAAGGATTTGTCCACCGGGGAATGAAATCCGATCAAGCTGTGACGATCCGGCGGTTCCACTTTAGGGATAATCCTTCTTTCCCCATCCCAGACACCCCGGCCCGGGCCGCCGTGTATTAACACACGTCTGGCCATGTCGTAAATCACGCCGTAAAGGGGCGTGCCGCTATCCAGCAGCGCGAGGGAGATCGCACAATAAATGATTCCACCCGCATAGTTGTTCGTTCCATCGATCGGATCCAGCACCCAGCAAAAACGCGAAGTCACCGGCACCGGACGCTCCGTTGGCGTCAATTCCTCGCTGAAAAATTGATCGCCGGAAAACTGTGCCGTGATCGCGTCCTGAATATGTTGGGATATCGCGATATCGACCGGCGTAACCTTCGTTCCATCGTATTTGATTTCGGGTTTCGCTTTGCCGAATTCGCGATGCATCAGCGTTGTCTCGGCCATGACCGCATGCTTTGCGGCAGCAATGCGTTGTTCGATGTCAGAATTATTACCCACTCTTACAGTGATGATCACTGATGCGAAAAGAGAAAGACCTATTTCAACCGCTCATGGTGTCCCCGAGTTCTTTCACCAACGGTTTTTATAGCGACATTTTGAGCTCAATTCCCTAGGCGTCTGTTACTCTCATGCGTTCACTCCAATTGCATCTTTTGCTTCTCGTGTTCGGTTTATTCGCCCGTACCGGTAGAGCGGCCGAATACACGGCAAAACCCGGCCCGTTCACTGTCGGAACGCTCGAGCAAACCTGGCATGATGCGTCGCGTAATCGTGATGTGCCCGTAAAAATTTACTTCCCGAAATCCACGAACGCCGATGTCGCTGGAAAATTTCCCGTCATCATTTTTTCCCACGGTTTGGGAGGATCCCGCGAAGGCTACGCTTACCTCGGGGAACATTGGGCGAGCTGCGGATATATTGTGGTGCACCCGCAACATCACGGCAGCGACAAGGACGTGATGCGGGGGTTTCGCCCGCTGAAAGCATTGCGTGAAGCGGCGGCGAATCCTGCCAATGCCATCGACCGACCGTTGGATATTATTTTTGTGATCGATCGTCTGACCGCCTTGGATGCAGACCCATCGTTTCCGTTGCACGGTGAGCTCGATCTCGCGCGTCTTGGCGTCGCGGGACATTCGTTCGGCGCGTTCACCACGATGGCCATCGCCGGTGCGCACTTTCCCGTCCTCGGCAACGAGCGGACGTATCTCGATCCACGCGTGAAGGCGGCGATCGCGATGAGCACACCGGCCACGCAGGACAACGATGAAGCCTTCGATAACGTGAAAATCCCGGTGTTCCACATGACGGGCACCAAAGACGAGAGCCCCGGCAGACGGCGTGAAAGCGATTCAGATCCCGTGGTGGGAAATACCAGTGCAGAACAGCGACTTCGTCCGTTCCGACACACTCATCATGCTCCGGCCTACCTGCTGGTGTTCGAGGGCGGTGATCACATGGTGTTTTCCGGCCGACTCACGGAATCGCGTCCGCCTGACGGAGAATTACAAGCGCGCGTTTTATCGGGTTCCACTGCCTTTTGGGACGCGTGGCTCAAAGGTGACAAGGACGCCCGGCACTGGCTGGACGAAGGGGGATTTTCCGCAGATCTGGGCGGGCTCGGAACCTTCGAGGTAAGTTTCCCGCAGCCCACGCCCTCGCCTTAAGCTTCTTCGTTCGAACTCAATTGGTGCCCGCGACTCACGATGCTTTTCCGCCCACGTGCATTGAGTTCGTCAATCACCGCCGCGAGCCGCCGTTTACGATTATCCAACTGGGCAAACATCTCCAACTGACCTTCCGCGCCCTCGACATTGGAAAATTTAACACTCACCAGCCGGAGCGGCCGGCGCTTGGTCCAAGCGGCTTTCAGCAAAAGCGTCACCATCGGATAGAACGCGTTCTCAAGATCGGTCGCCGTTGCAATACTCCGCGATGAAGAACTGTCTTCCATCCCTGGATAGCGCACCTTGACCGTCATGGTTTTCACCCGTTTGCCGTCTTCGCGAATTTTGGGCATGAGTTCGTCAACCATTCGTTTGGCGATGCGCTCAATCTCATGGACGTCACCGATATCCCCGCCGAAAGTCTCCTGGGTGGAATAAGATTTGGCGTCTTCGTGTTCCGTCTCCACCACACGATCATCCTCACCGCGCGCCATCCGCAACATTTCCGACCATGAGCTGCCAAATAGCGATTTTAATTCTGTTTCACTTCGCGTGAAGAGATCGCTCACCAAACGAATACCAGCCGTCACGAGCCGTGCTTCGCTTTTGGTTCCAACGCCCGGAATGACGCCGATTTTAAGCGGCGCGAGGAACGAGGCTTCGTCTCCTGCCCGAACGATGGTAAAGCCGCACGGTTTGCGTGCCTTGCTGGCTATCGCCGCGACCAATTTGTTGGTGGCGATTCCGAAAGACGTGGGAATCTGCATTTCATCCCAAATCCGGCGCTGGAGAGAGCGAACCCGTTCCTCGATCGCCTCGATTGATTTAAATCCGCAAAGTCCAAGATCGAGATAACCCTCGTCAATGGAGTTGCGCTGCACCAACGGCGTCAGCGTTTCGCAGCAATCGAACATTTGTCGCGATACCCTGCCGTACAACCCGGAAGTATGGGGCAACAAGATCAGGTCCGGACATACCTTCCGTGCGGTCTTCGTCGGCATCGGCGTATAAACGCCGCACGCCCTCGCCTCATAACTGGCCGAGGAGATAATTCCGCGTTCCCGTCCACCGACCGCGCATTTGGTGCCGCGCAGATCCGGTCGCAATGCCAGTTCGCAGGAGACAAAAAAGGCGTCCGCGTCGAGGTGAACGATGAGCGGGAGTGGCGGCATGCTTCATCGTTGTAGGCACTTCAACCCGCACGATCCAATCACAATTTCCCATGGCACCGCGAATCCTTCAACCTTCCCGGAAGGGACCGTCAGACTTCCTTGTTCTTCTGTTTGCCCATATCCTTCACCTTCAAATTCCGGAGTTGATCGATATGCAATTTTTCAGCGATCACGCCGAGTTTGTCTGCGCTGATATTGCCAACGACATTGATAAAAACGGCCTCACCATTCTCGTTTAACACCGTCACCACCACTCCATCGATGGCGTCGGCACCATGTTGTTTGACGTGAACGTTCACGTCGCCGCCTCCCTTTCCATCGCGAATTGTCGCAACCTGCGTCCAGCCGTCGGACTCGAGTTTATGACTGAGGGCCCGGATTTTACCGACGATATCAGCGTGATTCGAATCATCCGTTCCGATGACGTTGATCCGAATCTGTCGGAGATTACTGATAAGATCGCCGGCATCAGCATCCTGGCAGGACGCGATTTTTCCCGCAAACTTCAGCATTCCCTGCGAGAGATTAACCTCCACAAACTGACCGTGCGGAGAAGGTACGAGGCGGCCGAAATCGACCAATCCCGCATCAGTTTCACTGGCAAATGAAGAGGCAGCAAACGCCAGCGACAAAGTCGCGATGACAATGGAAGAGGAGATCAAGTTTTTCATGGAAGCGTTGAATGAGCCGGAAAATTCCGGCATCCCAAAAACCCCTGAAACATCTGCAAAGTTGCAGAAAAAGAATTTTGTTTGAGTGAGATTAAACGCGGCCACCCCAAACGATTCAGCTAGCCGGTTATTTTACGCCGGGGCGCCCCACCTTGCTCCCATTTACCGTTCGTCATCGAAATCGCCACCACCGCGTCTTGCTGCAACGACAACGCGTCGCTGTTCGCCGGCTGTAATTTCAACGCCTGGTTGGCAGTTTCCACCGCGTCGGAAGCGCGTGAAGCGGCGAGATAAGAACGGCCGAGCGAAAGCAACAGATCCATGCGATCCGGCTCCAAATCGCTCGCCGTCTCGTGGGCAAATACCGCCGTCTCAATCCAGCCGAGCTCAGTTGCAGACTGACCAAGTAAATTAAGTGCCGCCACGCTGTGGGGATCGCGCCGCAGCAGTCGTTCCGCCGTGGCCAACGCACTGCGCGGATCGTCTTTTAGTTTGAGATTCCCACTCAGAAGAAATGGGGCAGTGGACACCGCGCTCACCCATCTGGACACCAAGCCACGCCGGATCGCTGCAAACTTGAGTTGGGCCGCGCGTTCCATTTTCCGCACCTGCAGGCAATCCGGCTGCGCGGCCAAAACCGAATGACAAAGTTCCAACGCCTGCTCAGGACGCCCCCGGTCGAGGGCGGAGCGGGCGCTTTCCACCTGTTTTTGCAGCTGGGAATCCAAGGCAGTGATGGGCGTTTCGGACATCTTATGATTCTTCAAAGGGACTTATTTATCAGGGTGAGATCACTTCCAGTTCGCCGCGGACTGTCTGGACCAGTCGATCCATTGCAGACTGAACCGTTGCCTCGGTCGGCCCTTCGACCAGCAAACGAAGTTTCGACTCAGTTCCAGAATACCTGACCAGAACGCGACCGCTATTTCCCAGCTCCTGTTCGATGGTTTTGATCACCGACGACAGGGTCGGTAGAGTGTTTAACGGTTTCTTTTCCCGAATCTTCAACGCGACGGAGTGTTGCGGGAACTTAACCAGACCACGCCGCAATTCCGAAAGAGAACGCCCGGTGGCAAGCATCACTTCGATGACTTTGAGCGCGGCCACGAGCCCATCTCCCGTTGGGGAAACGTCCGAACAGATGACGTGCCCCGAGGATTCACCCCCAAGCGATGCCCCGTCGGACAACATGCGTTCGATCACGTAGCGATCACCCACTGGCGTCCGCACCACGCGGCCGCCGGCCGCGGTCACCGCGGCTTCAACCCCAAGATTGCTTTGGACGGTCACCACAAGCGTCTTGTTGCTCAATGCGCTCTTTTGCAGGGCGTGCAACGCCAGGATGGTCAGGATCTCATCGCCGTCGAGAACCTCACCTTGTTCATCGCACAAAATGCAACGATCGCCATCGCCATCATGCGCGATGCCGATTCTCGCTCCGTGGAGCTTTACGGCTTCACACATTTTTTCCGGATGTTCGCTGCCCACACCACGATTGATGTTTAATCCGTCAAATTCGGAGCCGATCGCAAATACATCGGCCCGATAATCCCTCAAGGCACGCGAACTCGTATGAACCGTGGCGCCGTTAGCGGTATCAAGCACTATTTTCCATCCGGCAAGAGTGGTGGGAAGAATACGGTTCATCGCAGCCAGGTAATCCGCAACCCCATCGGCCGGTTCAACCCTTGCATTCCCTCCATGCGTGCGACTCTCCGGAATAAAATTCTCCATCGACGCTTCCTCCTCGTCGGTGAGCTTGATTCCATTGGGGCCAAAAAATTTAATCCCATTATCACCGGCCGGATTGTGGGATGCCGTCACCACGACACCGAGCACCGCCGCTTGAATCCGAACGGCCCGCGACACCGCGGGCGTCGGCAAAACACCAAGCGACACCGGCTGAAAGCCGCCGGAGGCAAGTCCATCCGCAAGCGCCCTGGCGAGTGACGGCCCCGACACGCGCGTGTCGCGGCCGATTAAAATGCGTCCGCTGACGACACCTTTTCCTTGCAACCAACGCGCGGCCCCCGCGCCGAGTCGCCACGCGAATTCCTCGTTCATTGCGGCGCTGCCGTAGAGGCCGCGAACTCCGTCGGTTCCGAAATACTTTCTGGGGGATGACATATGATCAGGTACGGTAAAATTCTTTCGTTTCAGCAATTTTTTTCCGCACCGCACCCCCAACCAACAATTCCCGGGCTGGAGCGACACCGTCGCGAATCGTGGGAACCCGACCGACGATATAGAGGCCAGCCGCGGCGTTCAGGACGATCGTATCGACCAGGCCCGCGGGGCCGCGTCCGGCGAGAATTGACTCAACAATGGCTACATTGGCGGTGACATCACCACCGATCAGTTCCGAAAAGGGCGAAGCCATCAGACCAAAGTCCTCGGCGCGCCAGATGGAATCGATCTTCCGCAAACGTCCGACGCCGCGAACTTGATTCGACGTTGCGACCGTCAATTCGTCGATACCCTGACCGATACCGATCACTCCGTGGGCCACGAGACCGGCCGACTGGCCAAGTTTTTCGAGGGCACCCGACATCGCATTGACCAACGGCAACGACGCGACGCCAAGCAGAATATGAGCCGGGCATCCGGGGTTGATCAACGGCCCGAGAATATTAAAGATCGAGCGCTGTCCTTGCGCAGCCAGCGCCTTGCGAACGGGAGCGATGTTTTTAAAGGCGGGATGATAATTGGGAGCGAAAAAAAAGGCGTAACCTATTTCCTTCAATGCCTGTCGCGACTTCTCCGCGGTTGCTGCAATATCGACCCCGAGGGCCGCAAGTAGATCGGCGCTGCCCGATTTGGAAGTGATGCCTCGATTCCCATGCTTCATCACCGGAACCGCCGCGCTGGCAAGCACCAGTATGACGAGACTGGAAATGTTAAATCCCCCGGAGTGATCCCCGCCGGTTCCTACGATATCGATCGCTTCGCCAGCCCATTCGGTCACGCCGGGATTAATGGCCAACGATCTGAACGCCGCAGCGAAACCAGCAAGCTCGTCAACCGTTTCGCCTTTGGTCGCCAGCGCCGTAAGAAATGCCGCTTTTTCCGCATCACTTTCCTCCATCGAGCTCAACAATGTTACTGCGACCTTCACCTCGTCCATCGACAAGTTATTCCGGGAGACCAGCTTGGTGGTTAGATCATTGAGCGCAGCCATAAGCCGTCGACAAAGACAATTTCCGACGAAAGGCGCAAAGCATAAAACTCGACAGACCCAAACGTTTCTGGGACCACCACGGCGTGACTTTTTCATTTCGAATCTTCGCTCTGACACTATTCCTTGCGGGTTCTGTGATCGGGAACGCGGCAGGTCCTGAAAAAGAACCTTCTCCGCCGGTCGAGACGTCCCAACAACCCGTGGCCGAACTGAGCGCGAGCAACGCCGTCGTGCTGGGTTTGATTGAAGGCATCACTGAATTTCTCCCTATTTCCTCCACGGGACATCTGATCATCGCAACGAAAGTCATGGGATTGGAATCGGAAAAACAGCTTACGGATAGCCTCGGCCAGCCACTTTGGTACAAAAAACCGTCGCCCAAACATCCCGGCGGCGTTCCGCTGACGATCAAATTGGCCGCCGACAGCTACACGGTAATTATTCAAATTGGCGCGATCATCGCCGTAGTACTCCTTTATTGGAGACAACTTTTGAGCATGGCCATCGGCATTGTTGGACGGAGTAATTCCGGCGCCCGGCTTCTTCGAAACGTCGTCCTTGCCACGGTACCCGTCGCGATTTTCGGACTTTCGCTCAACGACTGGATTTCCGACCATCTTTTCTCGGTGCCCGCAGTTATTGGCGCCCAAGCGGCGGGGGCTTTTCTTATGCTTTGGGCAGAGCGTTGGCGCAGAGCAAATACCGGCATCGGCTATTCCCGAAACGACCCTTCTGATCTCACGCCGCAAAAGGCCGTGGGCATTGGTTTCGCCCAGTGTTTGGCGCTTTGGCCGGGCACCAGCCGTTCGATGGTGACGATTGTCGGTGGCTACCTGGCTGGATTAACCCCGGTCAAATCGGCGGAATTTAGCTTTTTAGTAGGTTTGCCAGTTTTGGCGGGTGCCGCCTTGCTTAAGGCTATAAAGAGCGGGCCTGCGATGGTCGAAGTCTTTGGCTGGGCAAACTTGTTGCTGGGTGGCTTGGTTGCTGCACTTTCGGCTGCGATTGCAGTGAAATTTCTCGTTACTTTTCTTTCTCGAAACGGCCTGTCGTTATTCGCCTATTACCGCCTTGCCCTGGCTCTCGTTATAGCTGCTTTTTTCCTGTTCTGAAGTCTCTTGCGAAACGCTCGCTAAACATCTTGACGGGCTCGTCCACCGACCTCTACAACCTTTGCCTTATATCACTCAACGGCAGCTGTTTTAAGCAACGGTTTGCACTACTCGATTTCTTTATGGCCAATCCGAAACGTAAACAATCCAAGCGCCGCAGCGCCAATCGCCGCGCCGCGAATGCATTTATCGCCCCTGAGTTCGCCAAGGATTCCGATGGCGGCGCCTTCCGTCCGCACCGGGTTAATCCCAAGACCGGCATTTATCGCGGCCGCCAGGTGTTGAACGTCGAGGTTTAAGACCGTTCCGCTGCTTTTCCGCCATCACTTCCGAGACGGCCAGTCCCATGCCTGCGCAGGCCCGGATTGCGGTTGACGCAATGGGCGGCGACCTTGGACCAGCCGAAGTTGTCGCTGCGGTCAAAATAGCATTGGCCGAGGAAATTGATCCAATCGTGGTGGTGGGAGATCAGGCCCAGCTTGAACCTTTGTTAAAGCTGGAGGGCCTCGGAGGCCATGCCAAGGTCTCGATCCTGCACGCGTCCGAGGTGATTACGATGGAGGATAAACCGCTCCAAGCGCTCAAACGGAAAAAAGATTCGTCCATGGTTCGGGCGATCGAGCTCGTCAAGAATGGAGAAGCTCGCGTCGCCATCAGTTGCGGCAACACCGGAGCGCTCATGGCCGGAGGCACCTTGCGACTGAGGATGATGACCGGGGTCGACCGACCCGCACTGGCGGCGGTAATTCCCCGCACGGAAGGTTATTTTATTTTGATCGACGCAGGCGCCAATCCCGAGTCCCGACCCGAGCATCTCGTTCATAACGCAATTCTGGGGGCCAACTACGCCAAAGTTATTCTCGGACTGGAATCCCCGCGCGTCGGACTGATCACGATCGGTACGGAGGAAGGCAAAGGAAACGCTTTGATCGCCGATACTCACGAGCAGCTGAAAAAAATAACTTCCGTGATCAACTACGTCGGACCAATCGAGGGTTTCCAGGTTTTTCGCAATACGGTCGACGTGGTCGTATGCGATGGATTCGTGGGGAACACACTGCTGAAAACGTGGGAATCGCTCTCCAAATTCATCACGACGATGCTCAAGGAGGAGTTGCAGCAAAACCCTCTGCGGATGGCGGGGGCGTTGTTCGCCAAGGGCGCATTCAACTCGCTCAAGGCCCGGATGAATCCTGATCGTTACGGCGGCGCTCCTTTGTTGGGTTTGCGGGGAAACATCCTGAAAGCGCACGGATCAAGCAACCGTCACGCGATCGCCAGCGCGATCCGGGCCGCCGGCAAGATCATCCATCAAGACCTTTATCATCACATCGAACAGGACATCGCGAAAGCCAATGAACTCAGACTGGTGTCGACGCCCGAGTCTGCCGTTAACTAATCCCATTATGGCTTCTGTGATTATTGCGGGAGTAGGCTCCTACGTTCCCGAACGCATACTTACGAATGATGATCTTTCCAAAATGGTCGATACATCGGACGAATGGATCCGCACCCGTTCCGGCATTCGCGAACGCCACATTGCCGCAGATGACCAGGCGACCTCCGACCTGGCCCTGGAGGCGGCCAAGCTCGCATTGCATGACGCGGAAATCACGGCCTCGGATATTGATCTTCTGATCGTCGCCACTTGCACGCCGGATTATCCCATGCCCGCCACCGCTTGTGTGGTGCAGCACAAACTTGGGGTCCCGCCGCATGCAACCTGTTTTGATATTGCGGCCGCGTGTACGGGCTTCGTTTACGCCACGGAAATCGCCTATGGACAGCTACTGACGGGACGGTACAAGTGCGCGTTGGTTATCGGCGCCGAAAAACTCTCCTCGATTGTCAATTGGAAGGACCGGACCACCTGCGTCCTGTTTGGCGACGGAGCGGGCGCAGCCGTTTTGAAGAAAGTGGAGCAACCTGGCGTGGGCATTATTGGCTCTGACCTGGGTTCGGACGGCGAAATGATGGAGCTGCTCTACACACCCGCCGGCGGAAGCCGCCGGCCAACTTCCCCGCTGACCATCGAAGCCGGGGGCCATTTCATCCACATGAAGGGAAAGGAAGTTTTCAAGAACGCCGTTCGCGTCATGGAAACGGTTGCGCGGGAAATGGTGGAACAACATCACCTTACTTTTGACCAAATCAACCTCGTGATCCCCCATCAGGCCAATTACCGCATTATAGAGTCCTTGGCTGGAAGCCTCGGGATCCCCATGGATCGCATCTACTCGAACTTGGACCGCTATGGGAATACCTCTGCCGCCTCGATCCCGCTGGCCTTGGACGAGGCGCGCCGGGCGGGTCGGATTAAACCCGGCGATTATACTTTGCTCGTCGCCTTCGGCGCTGGCTTGACCTACGGTTCCACTCTTATTCGATGGTAATTACCAGTATCATGCGTCGTTTCACCTCCCCTCTGTTTTTGGCGGCTTTGTCATTGCTGCTTTTTCTCCCCTCCCGGCTCGCCGCCGATTTAATCTGGACACCCGAAAGTGGGTGGCACGTGGAAGGCGGCGCACTCGCCGGCATAGCCGGGGAGGACGGACGCAATGCCCTCGATCTGATGAACAAGGCCCGAGCGGCAGAGGAAGCGGATCAGGAAAAAGCCGCTCTTTCGCTCTACACGAAAGTGGGGAAGAAATATCCCAATTCCGTTTTCGCCTCCGAGGCGCTTTACCATATCGGTGTGATTCGCCAGAAACGTCGCCAATACTACAAGGCGTTCGACGCTTACCAGCAAATGCTGGCCCGCTATCCCAACTCGGAAAAATTCAACCAGGTGATCGGCGAGCAATACCGCATTGCCAGCGATCTTTTTGAGGGAAAACGCCCACGCATTTGGGGCGTGATCCCCGGCTTCCGCAATCGGGAGAAGGCGCTCGAATATTTCGAGACCATTGTCCGGACCGCTCCCTACAGCGACTACGCTCCGCTTTCCTTGATCAACGCTTCGAAGGGCTACAAACAAATCGGTGAAAGCGAAGCGGCCATCGATGCACTCGATCGCATGATCAATACTTATCCGCGGAACGTTCTCACGCCTGACGCCTATTTAAAAATCGCCCAAACCCATTCTTCCCTGGTCGATGGCCCGCAGTACGACCAGGCCTCCACGAAGGAAGCGATCACCTATTACGAGGACTATATGATTTTATTCCCGGGCGACGCCGGCATGGTCTCGGCGGAGAAAGGTCTCGCGAAAATGAAAAAGGTTCTCGCTGAGAGCAAAATCGTCATGGCGGATTATTACTTCAAGTATCGCCACAACTACAAAGCGGCGAAGGTCATTTATAACGAAGCCATCACGGTTTATCCGGATTCGGACGTCGCAAAACAAGCCCGCGCCAAGCTGGCCATTGTCGACGCCAAACTCGAACAGCAATCGGCGCTTCCCCCGCCAAAGGCGAAGCCAGTCAAGCCGCAGAAAAAGAAGCGTCTCTGGATTTTCTAAACGCGATTTCCCGCCATCGGTCGCGTCTGCGATCAAAATGAATTCAGCATGCTGATCGCCCCTTCTCTTTTCAGGAAATCCCGATCAGCTGTGTTCAAATCAGCGTTCTTGCTCGGAATCTCCGGTCTTTTACTAAGCGTCGCCACTTCCTGCTCTAATTATCAACTGGGGACCGGAACCAAGGTTAAATTCTCCACCCTGTTCATCGCACCGGTCACCGCCAAAACGGTCATCCCGCAAGCGCAGGTCGTGATTACGACCCAGCTGCGCGAAGCCTTCATCAAAGATGGTCGCGTCACTCTCGTCGATTCGCCGGAGTCCGCCGACGCCGTTCTGCGGATAACCCTGATTGGGTATGATCGCACGGTCGCTGTTTCCAAGGCTGACGATACCGGTTTGGCCCGGCGATTTGACCTGACGCTCAAGGCCAACGCCACACTTACCGACAATCGAACCAAGGAGACGTATTTTGCCGACCGGCTTTTGAGCGCGAAACGCGGTGTATTTACGGACAGCGGGCTCGTTCCAGCGGAGTACGACACCATGCCATTGCTGGCCGAACAGCTCGCGAGCGAAACGGTGCACGCAGTACTCGACGTCTGGTAGGGTCATCACGCTACCCGTAAGGCAGAATAAAAATCCCTGGCACTTGGCGGATGAACCTTGGGGATTGTCTATCGGCATTTCCCCATCCCATTGTCTGCCGGTATGCCAAACCCGCCAATTCTAGCTCCTTCCCTTCTCGCTGGAGATCACGGTCAGCTGGCCGCTAGCGCACGGACTGCCGCATTAGCCGGCGCGAACTGGCTCCATCTGGATATCATGGACGGGCATTTTGTGCCGAATTTTTCGTTCGGTCCGGAAGTTCTCGCTGCGCTCCGTCGGGCTGGGGCGAAACAATTTTTCGACACCCATCTCATGTTGACGGAACCCCACCGTTACATCGAACCGTTTGCCCAAGCCGGGGCGAACCAGATCAGCATCCATATTGAACCGGAATATGATCATCGTGGAACTCTGGCACGGATTCGTGCGCTGGGTTGCAAACCGGGCATTGTCCTCAACCCCGGCACCCCGGCATCGGCAATCGACTCCCTGCTGGGGGAAATCGATCTGGTGCTCGTCATGACCGTTCAGCCCGGATTTGGCGGACAGTCTTTCCGCCGGGACATGTTGCCCAAGCTTCGCCAAATCGATTCGTGGCGAAAGGAACGAAACCTCGATTTTCGCCTGGAAGTAGATGGCGGAATCGATCTCGCAACCGCCCGTGAATGTCACGCCGCGGGTGCCGATACTTTTGTCGCCGGAACATCGTTTTTCCGCGCTGCGGATAAACCAGGCTTTGTGAACGCGATTGCGGGAATGAGTTAAAAGAAACGATGGAAGCGACTCATGGCAGTTACGTAATTTCCGACCAATCCGAGCGGTTGGATATCGGAGCCATTCATTCTTACCTCACGCGCTCATATTGGTCGGAAGGAATTCCCCTCGAAACGGTAAAACGCGCTGTGGCCTCGTCGCTTTGCGTCGGCATCTATACTTCCGACGGCCAGCAGGTCGGGTTGGTTCGCGTCATTTCCGATTACGCGACGTTCGCCTATCTCTGCGATGTCTATGTTTTGGAAGATCATCGCAGCAAAGGTCTGGCCAAGGCGATGCTCTTATTCGCCCGCGGTCACTCCAAACTTCAGGGCTTGCGCAGCTGGAACTTGCGCACCCGGGACGCCCACAAGCTTTACGAAATGATAGGCTTCAAAGCCGTGGACAATCCCGGGAGCTATATGATCCTCCGCTTTCCCGACGTTTATCGTC
Source organism: Lacunisphaera sp. (assembly GCA_036499685.1). Taxonomy (GTDB): domain Bacteria; phylum Verrucomicrobiota; class Verrucomicrobiia; order Opitutales; family Opitutaceae; genus Lacunisphaera. The sequence goes on from DASYDH010000064.1 coordinate 137,661, forward strand.
CGCAATCGCCCACGAAATAATCAATGCGGTGGCCCGAGCGCCATCGCGGCCGCCTGACGATAATTTCGGCGAAAAACACCCGCCAGTTCGTTGGCGAGACGGATCTCATCCACTTTGTTTTTTGAACCGAGTGCTTGTTTGATCTCTTTTCCCGCGCGTTCGTAACTGACCGCAGACATGTCCTGCAGGGTCGCGAGCGCAGCCTTCCGGTTTTCGCTTGTGACCGACGGCAAATTAATCGTGCGCCAGGCTTCGACGAGATCCTCGTGCGTGTCCTGGCACATTACGCGAATGATAAATGCCATCTCCCGAAAAAGGCTGCCTGTCCAGGCCTCCCGATACACAAGTTGATCCGCCTCGTCATAAGGCCTCGCATCAGGATCGCTCCGAAACTCATCCCATTCGCGGTGCGAATAAAAATCACGCCTGACCGGGATCCGTCGCAGCGCATATCGATCTGGTCCACCGGGCGTATCCACCTTGAAGTTCCATAATTTTTGTCCGTCCATCGAAAGCACAAACTCCATGAATGCCGTCGCCACTTCCTTGTGTGGGGCACCCCGCAACAAGCCGATTGGATCGACCGAATAGACTGTTCCGCCAACCGGGGCGACATAGCCCAATCGATTCGTGCTGTTCCGGCGAGCGGCAGACTCAACCTGCGTCCGGCCATAAAAATCGATGCACATGCCCACCGCGCAATTACCCGCCGCCACATCGATCGGCGGCTTCTGGGACGTGTCCGTGAAATAGCGCGCGTTCGCCCCGATCAGTTGAAGAATTCGCAGACCGTGATCCCAACCTTCGCGTACGGCCTGTCCTTCGAGAGCGGCAGTGGTGTCGTTTGGTTTTTCGGAACGCAACGCCCGTAAACGGCGCTGCATCTGTTGTTGAATCAAATTTTCAAACGCCTCCGCGATCGAACCGCTTTTAGTTGGATCGCACAGCGCCACTTCGCCAAAATAAAGGAAGGACGTAATATCGTCCCACTGTTTCGGCGGGGCTTCGACTCCAAGATGATTCAACGCGTCCCGATTGTAGATAATGCCGAAGGAGCTCAATACACATCCGATCCATCTATTTTGTTTATCACGGTATTCCTCGCCCGTGTACTCCTGTGGAATGACATCGTCTGCAAACCAGTCCGGATGACGCGTGGGGAGATCGCTCGCGATAAATCGCCCGGCGCTGGCTTGTTTGGCAAAGTCGTAAGTTCCGCCGCCAAAAAAAACATCGATGCCACAGCCCACATCAGAAGCCATGAACGCCGCGCGTGCGTCCTTCACCGCTTCCGGTGCCTCAGGTGGCAAATGACCGTTTTGCGACCCGGATTGAATCTCCGTGCTCCACGGTTTGTGCAGCGTATTTGTCCAATAATTTCTGAAAGCAGTCACATATTCGCTTTCGAGAAATCGCGCGATCTCGCTCGTGCCGCCGAGAACCCGCCAATCGATCGCAACTGTTTTCCCGGTCTTTGCTTTGTACCATCTGGCAAATCCACGCGAATACTCATAGCGAATGGCCTCATTGTGAGGCGTAACCACCACCACCGTCTCGTCCGCATTGGCAACCGACACATGCTTGGGCCGCAGCAGGAACGGCACCGCGACCACCGCGATTAAAGCGATAACAAGGATAGCGCGTTTCATCATGGGATGAGATGCGTCCGGAAACCCATTCGGTTCAGGCGGTCAACACGACCACGTCTTCGGGTAGAACCGCCGCAAACAGTTCTCCGCGGTCTGCCACGTCTACAAAGCGTGGATTGCGTTCGAAAATTTTTAATCTCGTTCCCTCATCCGTGATAAATTCGTACTGGGCCACTTCCCCCAGGTAAATGGACTCCCCAATGCGACCTTTCACCGTGTTCCGGTCCGCCGGCTCGTGACGGAGTTCCCAACATTCCGGGCGAATCGAAACCGTCACGGTCGAACCCACCGCTGGAGAATCACCCGGATCGCCAAAAACGCCGTCGAAGTTCCCGACCGCTGTTTCCACCGTTACCTTGTCACCCGTTCGCTTCAGGATCTTCCCGGGGAGGAAATCGGTTTCACCGATGAAGTTGGCGACGGTCTTTCGCTTCGGCCGCTTATACACCTCGCGTGGCGTGCCCACCTGAAGAATATGTCCGCTTTCCAGAATCGCCATGCGATCGGCGATAGAGAGTGCTTCCTTTTGGTCGTGGGTCACGTAAACGGTCGTCAGCTTGAACTCCTTGCAAACCCGGCGGATTTCCGTGCGCATTTCCAGGCGCAGCTTGGCATCGAGATTTGAAAGCGGTTCATCCAACAACAGACATCGGGGCCGGACGACAAGCGCACGTGCGAGCGCAACGCGCTGCTGTTGACCTCCGGAAAGCTGGTTGGGTTTTCGCTCCGCATATTGATCCATCCGCACCGATGCGAGCGCTTCGCCCACCCGCTGTTTGATTTCTCCACGGGACACTTTCCTCTCCTCCAAACCAAAAGCCACATTCTCCGCGACAGTCATATGCGGCCACAACGCATAACTCTGGAACATCATTCCCGTGTTTCGCTTGTGCGGTTCGAGGCGGGTCACATCTTCATCGCCGAACAGGATCGTGCCTTTTTCCGGAATATAAAAACCCGCAATGCTGCGCAGCAAAGTGGTTTTCCCGCAGCCGCTCGGACCGAGCAAAAAGAAAAGTTCGCCGGGATTGATGGTCAGGTCGAGCCCGTGAAGAGCCACGACATTGCCGAATTGTTTCGTCAGTTGCTTGACCTGAATGGAGATCATCTGGGAGGCACCAGCCCCTTGCCGAGGCAACCGCACCCGGCGGCTAAGTCAAAAAAATAAACCCCTTCCCGCGGTTGTAACAGTTTGCGTTGCGGGAAAATTCGCGTCTTTCATTTCCCATGTCGTCGCTCAAAGGCCCGCCTGAATTAAAGCATCTGGACCACGTGCTGGTCTCGCCGCTGGCCATCAAACGCCGGATCGAAAAACTGGCCGGACAGCTCAACCACGACTACGCCAACAAAGACATGATGGTCGTGGCGATCGTCAATGGTGCGTTGATTTTCACCGCCGATCTTTTGCGCTCTCTGCGCACTCCGCTCCGCTTGGACTGCCTCCGCGCGTCCAGCTACCACGCAGGCACCAAGGCCGTCGGCGAGCCCCGCATTGTCGATCAAATGAAGCTCGATGTGCGCGGTCATAATGTCCTGCTCGTCGATGATATTCTGGACACAGGCAAGACCCTCGCGGCCGTCGCCGGCATGATCCACGCCAAAGGAGCGGCAACAGTGAAAACATGCGTATTGCTCGACAAAAAGGCCCGCCGTGCGGTCCCCTTTGAAGCGGACTACGTTGGGTTTGATATCCCAAATGAGTTCGTCGTAGGCTATGGTCTGGATTTCAACGAGCGCTACCGGAACCTGCCGTGCATCGGCGTTCTGAAACCAAAATATTATGCTGGATTTTAACTCAACTTGGCGGAGAGCGCATTGAACCACCAGCGTCGTAACAGGCGAAAAGTCTTGTCGAATGATCCAAAACTTCCTTCCGGATGGCTCCCCGGGCGATCCGGCTCTGGGTGGAATTCAGCCCATCGCCACGCAGATACCGCCTAAACATATCTCACCAGCGAAAACAACCCCGTGCAGGTGGCTTGAAAGCGGACACGCGGTCAACCGTCAGCAGCGGTGCGCTTCTACTCCAAACTTTACGCTAAAGTAAATGAACGCTCGAAATCAGTGAAGATGTTTGTTGCCAGTGGGGAGCGCCTCACTTCAAGTCGACAGTCGACCACTACCACCGATTTAGTTATCCGCTACCCAACCCAAATGAAACTGTTTCGGAATGTTTTCGCACTCCGACAGTATGGTCTGTTACCCAACCCAAAACATAGAATGCAACCTAAACTCCGTTGTTGTTTATTGGCCTTCACAGCATGCGCTGTTTTTGCCCGTGGCTACGCCCAAGAAGCTGCCTCCACCCCCGATGAGTCCGCTCCAACCGGGGCCGCAATTGATCTTCCGGCTTTCGAAGTGAAATCGGAAAAGGACAATAACTTCGTCGGCAAGTCTTCGCTCAGTTCCACCCGTATCGCCGTCGACCTGTCCGAAATTCCACAATCGGTCACGGTGCTCAACAACTCCTTCGTCCAGGCGCTCGGGCCGACGATGCTGAGCGATGTCCTCAATTACGTCGGTGGCGGCCAGAGCGGCCAGCTGAATTGGACTCCCGGCCGCATGAACATCCGCGGTTTCACCGGTGACGCCGACTATGTGGACGGATTCGCGCCGACTGCAGCCACCGCACAGGACGCGGCCATCTTTGATCGAATGGAGATCATCAAGGGCCCCTCCGCCATCTTCATGGCGGCCGACGGCAGCCCGGGTGGCATCCAAAACAAGATCACCAAGAACCCGCTCACCGATAGCTCAACGGAAGTGACGGTTCAGGTCGGCTTGTTTGCAGGCAACAAAATCACCCTCGATTCCACCGGAGCTCTGACCAAGGACAAGAAGCTCTCCTATCGGGTCGTGGCTTCCGAGTCCTATTGGAATGACTATTACAAATACACCTACATGCATCGGTTTGTCGGGTACGGAGCGTTGGAATACGATTTTTCCGCGAATACCAAGCTGGTGATCAAAGGAGAGCTTAGCCATGTCGATTGGCCATCTTACAACGGCTTGCCCGTCGATCCCCGCACCGGAAAGGTACTGGATGTATCCTATGATTCCACGCAGGATTTGGATAGCCCCCAGAACTGGCGCACGGATTATGTAGATCGTGTGTGGGCCAACTTCAGTTCCCGTCTCAACGACCACGTGGCGATCAACATCAAGGGCATGCGTGCCTATGATGACGCCAAGCGTTTCGAGTCAATCGCTCCCACTTGGTCGGAAGGAACCACGAACGGGACGGCCTTGATCAATGGCGTATCCACGCCGGTGACATTCCTCGGTGGCAAATGGACCAGTCCCAGCGTATCCACCTCGGAGACGCTGGCACCAGTCAACTACGTCCTGAAGAACGGCGTGTATTATGTGACCGATTCCTGGGGGGGCACATCCAATTACACGGGCGGGGCCATTCCACGCAGCACCATCAATGCCGACGATGCACACCAACTCTACAACGACGTCCAGGCTGATGTGAATTTCAACTGGTCGGCGAAATACTTCAATGAGCTGCTGCTGGTCGGCGGTGAACATCGCGATTCACCAGGTTACACCCTGACCTATAAAAACGGTGTCTCCACCTCGGCATGGTTTCCCTACGCTCCGAATACCCCCGCCACTGTGGTCACTAATTACACCGCACCCAGCGCCTTTACCAATGCACAGTCAAAGCAGGATCGCTTCTATATTCTTGAGACCCTGAAACTGTTCAAGGACAGCTTCATCCTGAATTGGGGTGTCACCCGGGCCAGGACCTTTGCTTCCACTTATAATGATCTCACCCATACGTGGGTCGGGGTGCCCAATGGTTATACGCTTTTCAAGAATTTGGTTCAAAATGGTATCACCTACAAGGTGTTGCCGAACGTCGCCCTGTTCTATGGTTCCAATCAGAACTTCGCAGCAAACGGCACCGGCACGCTGAATGGCGTTCCGAATTCGGTGCTGCCTGCAAAGACAGGCCAGCAGCACGAAGTCGGCATCAAGTCCGATTTCCTCAACCACCGGTTGACGGCCAACATCTCGTATTTTGACGTGCACCAGCAGAACAATACGGCCCCCTCCTTCCCCTCGGACCCGCTCAATCCGAACGTGCTGATCCCGGGCGTGATTTCCCGCGGCTTTGACGGCGACCTCTCCTTCAAGGTCAGCAAGGAACTTTACCTGATCGCCAGCTTCGCCAATTATAGTGCCAAATCGATTCTTGGAGCGACTTACGACGGCTATCAAGGTGCGATCTTCCTTCAGCCGGCCACTGGTAGGGTTGCCTTGGCTTCCGTGCCAGTTGATAACACAGCGGAGCACACCTACAGCCTATTTGGACTGTATCAGTTCAACCGGAAACTGTCGATCGGCCTCGGTGGCAATTATCTCTCGAAGCGCGCCATCACCGATGGCACCAACCAGGTGTTCTGGGGCTACATCCCCAGCCGCTTGCTGGTGGATGCAAACATCAAATACGAATACAACCGGCATATCAGCTACACGCTCTCGATCGCCAATCTATTGGATACAAAATATATCTATTCCTCCCGCAGCGAGGATGTCATCGTCATGGGCTCGCCGATCAATCTTCGCATGTCAGCGAGTTACAAGTTCTGACCCGTTTCGCCGACATCAGTTAGCTGACGATCGGTTAGCGGGATTCTGACTGAACATCCAATTATTCAAGGCTGGGCGGAAAATTCCGCCCAGCCTTTTGTTTTAAGCGACATGTCCCCACGGCGGTCAGCAGTAAACACCGAAGACCTGCGGGATTTGCCCTTGTTGTTTTCCGGTTCGAAATCACCATGAAACGCACGTGCCAACGGTTCAGTCGCAGGATCGGTTTCCCGCGGATTGTCGGCCACAAAATATCCCATGAATCGGCGTGACTTCCTCTCCAGCGCGGCTGTGGCCATGGCGGCCAGCTCCGTCGCTCCACGAAATCTTCTTGCCTCCGACAACAAGGCGGACGGGATGAATTACGCCCCCGAGGGCAAACCGAACCCAGTCGTCAAGCCGGGTGAATTCGTCTTCGCTGCGGCTCACCTCGATCACGGGCACATCTACGGCATGTGCAACGGTCTGACGGAGGCCGGCGCCACCTTGAAATGGGTCTTCGAGCCCGATGAAAAAAAGACCAAGGCGTTCCGCGAGAAATATCCCCAGGTGAAAGTTGCCCGCTCCCTGGACGAAATCCTGTCAGACTCCGAGGTGCGTTTGGTCGCAGCGGCAGCGGTAACCTCCGAGCGCGGCCCGCTGGGTTGTCATATCATGGAGGCGGGAAAGGATTATTTCAGCGACAAGGCACCCTTTACCACGCTGGACCAACTGGAGCAGGCGAAGAGCGTGGTGGCACGCACGGGACGGAAGTACATGGTTTATTATGGTGAAAGATTGCACAACGAATCCGCCATGTATGCGACCGATCTGGTCGCACGGGGCGTGATCGGTCGTGTCGTTCAGGTCACGAGCCTCGCCCCTCATCGTTTGAGCGCCGCCACCCGCCCGGCATGGTTTTTCCAACGGGAAAAATTTGGCGGCATCCTGTGTGACATCGGCAGCCATCAATTCGAACAATTCCTGACTTATACCAGCGCGACCGACGCCACGGTGACGCAGGCGCTGATCGGCAATTTTGCCAATCATAACTATCCGGAGTTCGAGGATTACGGCGAGGCGTCCCTGATTGGCGACACCGGAGCGTCCAATTATGTCCGGGTGGACTGGTATACGCCTGACACGCTGCCCACTTGGGGAGATGGCCGGACCTTCATTCTCGGCACGAAGGGATTCATCGAACTGCGCAAATACATTGATATCGCCAGGGACAACACGGCTAATCACGTCTACATTGCCAATGAAAGCGGAGTTCGGCATATCCCCGTCGACGGACAGGTCGGCTATCGATTTTTCGGGGAATTCATCCTCGATTGCCTGCACCGGACCGAAAAAGCCATGACCCAGGCGCATGCTTTCAAATCGGCGGAAGTGGCGCTGCGCGCCCAGATTGCCGCCCGTCGTTTAACCGGTTGAGTTTCCGCTGAGCAGATCACCGCCGTCCAAGCACCATGGAAATTTAAGTCGTTTGGGTCGCGTGAGCCTTGGCCAGGTGCGTGGCGCCAAAACCCTCCCGTTCTTCGCGCGAGAGCATGGAATTGGCCTCGGCATCGCCGACAAAGTTTTCCTTGCCGGCATCCCATTGCAGCGGCCGGCCGAGCTTCATGGCGATCCAGCTCAATATGCAGGCGGCATTGGCCCGGTGCGCGATGGGTGCGGGAGAAAGCGGAGTCTGACGCGACTTCACACATTCCAGCCAATTCCGATGATGCGAGAGGCTGTGCGGAAACTGCACCGACAGTCCGGTGGGATCGAGCAACCTCCGGTCACTGGCGTCCAAGGGCTGGAGCCCAGTCCTTACCCCAGTCGGATCGCTGGCGGTCGCACCCGCTTCCGACTCCCGTGTACAGAAGATCCAGCCTTCGTCCCCGATGAACTTGATGCCGTTCGGTAGCTTGTCGGAAACGGTCAGGTGGATGTCACCCGGATAGGTCAGATGAACTTGATACGCTCCGTGTACATTCCAGATTTTGTTGGCGGGAAATTCACCGCGGCCTTCAATTTTGGTCGGTCCGCCGAGTTCGAGGTTCATGCCCCAGTGTGCAACGTCGAAATGATGCGCTCCCCATCCGGTGATCATCCCAAGGCAATAGGCATCGTTGCGGAGCCAGCCGGGACGGGAAGAAACGTTTGCTTGAGGATGCACGCGTTGTTCCGTGTAGTAAACTTCGCGAGTGGGTCCGAGCCAGGTATTGTAGTCCAGATTCGGGGGAACCGGTTGAGCGGGATCATCCGGTTTCGTCGGGTCGATCGGCAGGCCGATTTCCACTCTCAGCAAACGGCCCACCCGTCCGCTGCGCACACATTCGACCGCCTTCCGGAATTGTTCATTCGGACCCCATGAACGCTGCTGGCTGCCAACTTGAAGGATCCGTCCGCTTCCAGTCACCGCGTCGCGCAACAACACACCTTCTGCGTGGGTCATTGTCATCGGCTTTTGCAGATAGACATCCTTTCCGGCATAGATGGCCGCCAAGGCCAGCTGGGCGTGCCAATGATCCGGCGTGCTGATAATCACTGCGTCAATGTCCTTTCGGGCCAGTAATTCGCGATAGTCGCGATACATTTCAATCGCCGGCTTCGGACCGGATCGATCACGGTAAAGTTTTTTGATCGTGGCTTTGCCTCCCGCCCGGCGGATCGAATCGAGGTCGCACACGGCCACCACATCCGCCAACCCCGAGCGTGCAACTCCGGGCATGTCGTGCGCGGTGGCTATCCGGCCACAGCCAATATGGCCGACCCGGATGCGATTGCTGGGCGCGTCGGCTCCAAACAGACGCGACGGAGCGATGAATGGCGCGACCGTCGTGGCGCCAATAGCCACGCGGCAAAAATCACGTCGCGAAATGCCCGGGGAATCTGGGGTACGGGAAGACATTTTTTTTCGGGGTTTTACGAAAACACAATTTGGGTGGAGTAAAGATCAGCTGCTGATAATTCGGCCGATATTTCCTGAAAGACGACTCTGCCGGAAAGCATAATCATATTTTTGCCAGGAACGAATGCATTTATAACCAGTGGAGTTCGGACTACCGGTCCAGCCGCGTGGCGTCCACCGGAGTGAGCCTGGGCACCAACATCTGCACGAGGCCGAGAACGACAAGGTAAACCGAGCCCGCCACGAGAAACGCCGCAAGGTAACTGCCCGGGTCGTCCTTATGAATGATGTGTCCCAGCGTAAAGAAAGCCGCGATGGTGCACGCTGAGCCCACCATGCCGCCGATACCCACGACCGAACCGAGTGCCTTTCGCGGAAATAAATCTGACAGCACGGTGAAGATATTGGTCGACCAAGCCTGATGAGCGGCGGCCGCGAGGCCCAGCAATGCGACAGCGGACCAAGGGTTCGTGACGCGAGTGACCAGCGTCACGGGCAACACGAGCAAGGCGCAGCCGAGCAGCGTAATCTTGCGGGCGTCGTTGACCGACCAGCCCGCGGCAATCAGCCGTCCCGAAATCCAGCCGCCGAAAATGCTGCCTAAATCGGCTGTCGCAAAGATCGCCACGAGTGGAAGCCCGAGACTCGCGATATCGAGTTTGAATTTGTCGGTGAGAAAAATTCCGGCCCAGAACAGATAAAACCACCACACAGCGTCGGGAAGTTTGAGCAGCGCGAACGCCCACGTCTCGCGGCAACGCGCCACCGCCGTCCACGAAAGCGGTCGCTCGGTCTGTACGAGCGTGTCGCGCTGGATCAAGGCAAGCTCTTCTGGCGTCACGCGCGGCTGGGCCGCGGGACTGCGATACGAGCGCCACCACCACACCGCCCAAAGCGCGCTTAACACCGGGGTGAAAAGAAAAGCCAGCTGCCAGTGGTGTCCATCGGCGCTGACGACGAGCGGCACGAGCAGCGGTGCCAAAACGGCGCCGATGTTGGTGCTCGCATTCACGACCCCGGTGGCGAGACCGCGCTGTTTTTGCGGAAACCATTCCGCGATGACTTTCGTGGTACAGGGGAAATTGCCCGACTCACCGATCCCGAGACCAAACCGCGCGATGACGAATCCGACAAATCCGAAGGCCGGACGAATCAGCGCGTGCGCCGCGCCGCACAGACTCCAGATCGAAATCGTGATCGTGTAGCCCACGCGCACCCCTACCCGATCGATGAACGAACCGACCGTCAGCAGGCCGATCGCGTAGGAAAGCTGGAAGGCGATCATGATATAGCTGTAATCCCGCATGCTCCAGCCGAAGACTTTGTCGCGCAGCGTAGGGGCGAGCACGCCGATGATTGAGCGATCGAGATAGTTGATCGTGGTCGCGACGAACAGCAGCGCGAGGATACGGTAGCGGTAAGGGGTACTCATGGAGTGTGGAGAGCTGGAGCTAGGCAAGCCCGACCTGGCACCCCTGTGCTGCTGACCGGCAGGTCGCATCGCAAAGCGCCATCACGCTTAAGTTGGCTGCACCGGAAATGCCGACCGGCTCACCTTGGACGCAGTGCCGGTGAAAATCCGCCAGTACGCCCGCCTCGCCCGCGTGCGGTTCGAGGCTCACCAGCGCGAGCGGTTCGTGCTCGAGCTGGGTCTCGGCCCGCGGACAGAAAAAGACCTTGTCGCCATCGACTAAAATCGCGCCGCGCTCCGCTTGCACACGAATGCGGATTTCGTTGACCGCGGCATCGTGCGTATGGAGATAGTGGACTAGACAACCGGACGCGTGATCGATTTGAGCACTCGTGTTGTTGGGATATTTGTAGCGGCTCCAATCCGGCCCGAAGGCGCGCGCGTTGATCGCGGTGAACCCGGGTCCGAGCCAGGCCAGCAGATTGTCGAAGTGATGGCAGCTCATGTCCCACACCGAAGCAAACGGATAGTCCAGGGTGCGCGGGTGCGGACGCTGGCGATGCTGCGTGTATTCGATCAGAAACGGCGCACCCACATGCTGCGGGTGCGTGGCGTCGGCGATCAGGCGCGCGACCGTGCGCTCCATGGCCTGATACCGGTAGTTCTGCGCGACGCAAAGGCAGCGGCCCTCCGCCCCGGCGGTCGCGACCAATCCCTTGGCGTCGGCGAGAGTGGGTGCCATGCCTTTTTCGACGAGCACGTGCAGACCAGCGCGAAGACACTGGGCGCCCTGGGCGAAGTGGAACCGCGTCGGGGAGCAAATGATCGCGACGTCCGCTTTGGACTTGGCGAGCGCTTCGTCGAGATCGGCGAACGCCGGCACCTCACCGCAAAGGACTTTGGCCCTCGTGCGCAAATCCTCGTTGGGATCCACGAGGGCGACAGGTTGAAAGCCGGCTGCCGGCGTCGCGAGGCGCAACGGCCATTGGCCGCGGTTGCCAACACCGACGTGGATGGCGCGAAGGATCGGTTTCATGTAAGATGAACGAGATGCGTCCGGGTGGGATACTCGGAGGTTTTTCAGCGCGGGCCAGCGCCCAGCCGCTTTACAGTTTAGAATTTACCCGTTGGCCGCGCAGACGATTGCGTCCGAGGTGGCGATCGCTGGCCGAGGTTCCGCCTCGGCGCACCGCGCCGGGGTTGGACGCGTGGGGAGTATCAACCAGAGTGCGACCAGCGAGCCAGACGCCTTCCACCAGCTGCGTGACGGGATGGGCGCGAACCCCACAGGAGTTAGTGTAGAGCTGGCTGGCAACCAATTCGAGCGCGCCCGCCCCGACGATATCCCACAGTTGGTCGATGCCGCAGATGCATGCGTCCTTCAAGTGCACCGGCAAATCCAGATGCACGAAACCGGCGTCGTCCGGAGTCCGCACTCCCAGCTCACCCAGCATTTCAAACACGTCCGGCAGCGCATTGATGATGGCATCGGGTCGGGTCTCGCGCACCCATCGCCGGAGGCCGTCGCGCCCGGCTTCCGACTCGAACACGAGCGGCTCAATCCGGTTGGACGCATCGAGGTCATGCTGTTTCAGGCGATAGGCCGCGCCCCACAGCGAGTTCACGCGACCTTCGAAATCACTGGACGTTACATACCCGATGCGCCGGTAGCCGTGGGCAATGAGTTCATCCATGGCGCGATGCATCCCGCGAAAATGCGCGTGGCACGCCCGGGAGATGGCCGGCGTATGCAGACTGTAGCCCATTGTCGCCAGAGCGAAGTCAGCCCACGGGAAATCGATCGGTACAGTTTGGTGCTGCAGCGGCCCGACCAGCACGCCACGAATGCCGCGGGTCTGGAGGATTTTCGCGAGTCGCGACGGCGTCATGCCTGGTTCGTTCAACCAAAAATTCTCGAGGTGAAAGCCGAGGGCTCCCGCTCGTTCCGCTGCGCCGCGAAACTGACCGGACTTCGTGTCACAGGATTCCCAGAGGCGTTTCGGCCACCAAGTGTTGAGGTAAGCAATAACCGCGTGATCGCCCCGGGGCTTGCGCCGGCGTACTTGCGACAAAAGTGCGGAGACCAGCGGATTGGCCCGATAGCCGCGCGCCGCCGCCAGCCGTTGCAAACGTTCGCACGTGGCCCGCGAGATCTCAGCACTGTTGCGCAGGGCGAACGACACCGTCGTCGCGCTCACGCCGGCTTCGGCGGCGAGACTGCGCAGCGTGGGGCGGTGGGGAGTGACCATGGAACTAAACGTTTAAGTGCGGAGCGGTTTGCGGGCAACCCCTATCCGGGCAGACCTTGTGGGCCTTGATCGCAACAACGCTGCCTGTCCCATGAACGCCCGCTACGACGGAATGACCTACGCCCCCCAAGGCAAACCGTGTCCCGTGGTGAAACCAGGCGAATTCACCTTCGCCGCCACCCACCTCGACCACGGTCACATCTACGGCCAGTGCAACGGACTGCTCGAGGCTGGCGCGCATTTGAAGTGGGTTTATGATTCCGACCCGCAGCGCATCGCCACATTCTGCGCCAAATATCCGCAGGTCCGCGCGGCGCGTTCGCTCGACGAAATCCTGCTCGACCCCGAGGTGAAACTGGTCGCCGCCGCCGCCATTACCAACGAGCGCGCTGCGCTCGGATGCCGTGTGATGCGCGCGGGGAAGGACTATTTCACCGACAAGGCGCCCTGCACCAGGCTCGACCAGCTCGCGGAGGCGCACACCACCGCCACCGCCACGGGCCGGAAGTTCATGGTTTATTTCAGCGAGCGACTACATGTCGAGAGCGCGGTCTTTGCGGGCGAACTCATCGCCCGTGGTGCCATCGGCCGCGTGCTCCAGGTAATGTGCATCGCACCGCACCGGCTCAGCAAAGCCACACGGCCGGCTTGGTTCTTCGAGCGCCAACGTTACGGCGGAATCCTCTGTGACATCGGCAGCCACCAGATCGAACAGATACTCCATTTCACCGGTGCGACGGATGCGACCGTGACTTCCTCCGCCGTCGCGAACCATGCCAATCCCGACAAACCCGAATTGGAGGATTTCGGTGAGGCCTCCCTGATCGGAAACAACGGGACCAGCGGTTATCTGCGGGTGGATTGGTTCACGCCGGACGGTCTCAAGACCTGGGGCGACGGCCGTACTTTTATCCTTGGCTCCGAGGGCAGCATCGAACTGCGCAAGTACATCGATGTTGCCCGGGAAGATAGCGGCGACCACGTCTACATCGTCGATGCCCATGGCGCGCGTCACCTCCCGGTCGCCGGTACGGTCGGATTTCCGTTTTTTGGCCAACTCGTACTCGACTGTCTTCACCGAACCGAGAACGCGATGACGCAGGCCCATGTGTTCAAAGCCGCCGAGCTTTGCTTGCAAGCGCAAGCTTCTGCGCGTCGGCTAGCTTAGTTTCATTCCCATCGTGAAAAAAATTCGATTCGGCATCATTGGACTCGGCGTCATGGGCCAAACTCATGCCCGTCACATTCTCGAGCGGAAAATTCCGCACCTGCAACTCGCCGCCGTCGCGGATAGTGATCCCGCACGGCTCGCGAAATTCGCTCCCCTCCCAGGCTTTTCCTCCGATCAGGCCCTGATTGAGTCGGGCCTTGTTGACGCGGTGCTGATCGCAACGCCGCATTATTTTCACGTGGATACTGGCATCGCCGCGCTCCGGGCCGGCCTGCATGTGCTCGTCGAGAAGCCGATCGCAGTGCAACGCGCCGACTGCGAACGTCTGATCGCCGCGCACACCAACCGCCGGCTAGTGTTTGCCGCGATGTTCAACCAGCGCACCGATCCGCTTTACGCCAAACTCCGCCAGCTGGTGCAAACGGGTGCACTCGGGGAAATCCGCCGTGTACAATGGACCGTAACGAACTGGTTCCGCCCGCACGCCTACTATAACCTGAGTGCATGGCGCGCGACTTGGGCCGGCGAAGGCGGTGGCGTCCTGCTCAACCAGTGCCCGCACAACCTGGATTTGTTCTCCTGGATCTTCGGCCAGCCACGGCGGGTGCGTGGATTTTGCGCCTTCGGCAAGTACCACGACATTGAGGTCGAAGACGACGTGACCGCTTATTTCGATCTGCCGAATGGCGCGACAGCGACATTCGTCGCCTCGACGGGCGAAGCGCCCGGCACGAACCGACTTGAGGTGATGGCGGAGAATGGCCGCATTGTCGCGGAGAACAGCACACTGCGCTTCACGCGCAACCGCGTACCGACGGCCACCTTCAGCCGCACGACGAAGGAGCCGTTTGCGGCGCCCCCGACCGAGGAACGACTGTTCACCTTCAAGAATTCCGGTCTGCAGCACATCGCGATTCTCCGCAATTTTGCGGACGCGATCCGACGCGGCGCCCCGCTCGTCGCCCCCGCCGCCGAGGGCATTCATTCCGTCGAGCTGGCGAATGCGATCCTGCTCTCGAGTTGGCGGGACCGGGCGGTCAAGCTGCCGCTCGATTCCGCGGAATACGCCCGCTGGTTGCGACGCAAGATCGCTGCATCTCCGCATACGAAGCGACTCGCGAGGAAATGAAATACCTCCTCGCCATCGATCGGGGCACGACAGGTTCGCGCAGAATCATGTTCGCCGGAACCGGCACTTGCGTTGCGCCGGCCCAGCGAGCGATCACAGGCGGACGCTCCGCCCATCGTGGAAATTGGAGTCGCACCATCAGACGCATTCGCACCTGCGCCACACCATGAATCGGGAGCTTGCATTGCAACGCCTGACCGATGGGGAAATAACCTGGGATGTGCTGGTGATCGGTGGCGGGGCCACCGGCCTTGGCGTCGCGGTCGACGCGGCGGCCCGCGGCTACCGCACGGCGTTGGTCGAGCAGCACGATTTTGCGAAAGGCACTTCGAGCCGCAGCACCAAGCTGGCCCACGGCGGCGTGCGCTATCTGCGCAGCGGCGAGATCGGCCTCGTGCGGGGCGCGCTGCGCGAACGCGGTCTGCTCGCGCGCAATGCGCCGCACCTCGTCCGGCGGCGTGGCTTCGTGATCCCTGTTTATCGCCGGATCGATTTGCCGATCTATGGTTTCGGGCTCAAGGCTTACGAACGTCTTTCCGGCCAGTTGAGTTTCGGCGCCTCGCGCCGGCTCTCCGTGGCGGAAACCAAGCGTCTGCTCCCTACAGTGCGAGTCGATGGTTTGCGCGGCGGCGTGCTCTATTACGACGGCCAGTTCGACGATGCACGTCTCGCGCTCGCATTGGCGCAGACGGCAGATGACCAGGGCGCCACCGTCATCAATTACGCGCGTGTAGTGAGCCTGCCCAAAAAGGACGGTCGCATCATCGGCGCGGAAATCGTCGATCAGGAGACGGAACGGCAGTTCACGGTGCGAGCCCGAGTGGTCGTGAACGCCACGGGGATTTTCACCGATGAAATCCGCCGCCTCGACGACCCGACCGTGCTACCGATGCTCTCCGTGAGTTCGGGGGTGCATCTCACGCTCGATCGCAGCTTTCTCCCCGGTGAACACGCGCTCATGATTCCGCACACCAGCGACGGTCGGGTGCTTTTTGCGGTGCCTTGGCAGGATCACGTCATTCTCGGCACGACGGATGAGCCACGTGACGCGGCCGAGTTGGACCCGCGACCGCTGGAGCGTGAAATCCAATTTCTGCTCGAACACGCCAATCATTACCTGACCAAACCCGTCGCGCGCGCCGATGTTCTAAGCGTGTTCACCGGGCTCCGGCCGCTGGTGCGAAAAGGCAACGTCGCCGCCACCAAATCACTTTCGCGCGATCACGTCATCGCGGTTTCGCCGGGTGGACTGGTAACAATCACAGGCGGCAAGTGGACCAGTTACCGCAAAATGGCGGAGGACGCCGTCACCAGCGCTGCGGAAGCTGGCAGCCTCCCGGTGCGCGAAGCCAAGACCCAATCGCTCCGTCTCCACGGCGCACCCGCCACGCGCGGGGCGGCCACCGCACGGCGCTTCGCGCACTACGGCACGGATGTCGCGGCACTCGAAAGATTGATCGAAACCGAACCGGCCCTCGCCCGCGATTTTCATCCGCGTCTCATGTTGTGTGGTGCAGAAGTGGTGTGGGCCGCACGCCACGAAATGGCGCGCACGCTGGACGATATGCTCGCCCGCCGCAACCGCGCGCTGCCACTGGATGCGCGCGCAGCGATCGAGATTGCCAGACCAGTCGCCGAGCTCCTCGCCCGCGAACTCGGCCGGGACAAACGGTGGGTCGCAGCGCAAGTGACAGAGTTTGCCACCCTGGCGGCGCGCCATCTGCTGGACGATACAGCGAATTAAGCGGATGAATCAAATCAAACTGATTTGAAAATCCGGAAGCCGCGACGGGGTGGACTACAATGCCATCTCGTGCGCGATGAGTGGAAGCCTCAGTTCCAATTCCGGAGACGATCAGTCGCAGGTGACAATGTCGGTTTCGCGTCTGCCATTGAGCGAAACCATCAGCGGTTAGAATTTCTGTCGGTCGCGAGGCGAAACGTTTCCATGCGCTCGCGGGTTCCTTGCACTTCAGTGATCATCGCGCTCATAGGAATCATGCCATTTGTGCAGCACGGCCCAATTGAGTCCCGCAACCGCTGCGACAAAGATAAAACCGAGGAGGCAACTCGCAATGGCCGTGGCAAATAACGCCGGGATTTTTATCTGCGTGTTGTAGCTGTAGACGAGAAACCCCAGACCGCCGCTATCGCCCGCGGAATTACCGACCATGTACT
This sequence comes from Lacunisphaera sp., assembly GCA_036499685.1. Taxonomy (GTDB): domain Bacteria; phylum Verrucomicrobiota; class Verrucomicrobiia; order Opitutales; family Opitutaceae; genus Lacunisphaera. Next base: position 154,931 of record DASYDH010000064.1, read on the forward strand.
CGCCAAAAATCGCCCCGATCGGGGCGAGGGTCGCGGCAATGCGCAATCCCGCCAGAAAGTACGGCATGGCCGAGGGCAGACGCAGCAACAGCATTTCCTGCCGGCGACTCGCATTGCACATGCGGAAAAGCGCGACGTGGTTCATATCCGTCGAAAGCATTCCCTGGGTCATGTTCGCCACGATCGGAAAATAGCTGATCAACCACGTGATCGTGATGATTCCCGGCAGTCCTGGACCCGCCCACAGCATGATGATCGGCGTCAACACAATCACCGGCGTCATTTGCAGTACGAGGAGCCACGGATAAAAGCTTGAGCGCAACACGCTCGAGACGCCGAGCAGCAACGACGTTATAAATCCGAACGCCGCCGCCAATAAAAAACCGCCCAGCGCACCAACAGCGGTATGCGCCGCCGCCGCCGCCAGATGACCCCGCTCACGCCCGGCCGCTTCAACGATTTCCCACGGCGTCGGCAAAATCCAGCTCTGCAATCCGCTCACGGCCCGGACGCCATACCACAACGCGACAAACAGCGCCCCGCTCAGCACCGGTAGAATCCAGATGAAAATGGGCGGTAATTTCTTCATGAGACTAATCAATTCCTGACGCGGGCGAGGTCGCCAGCACTCCAGTGCCGGAGCCACGGCGACCTCGCCGTGGAACGAACACCGAGAAAGACAAATCAGCACTAACTTTCATGCGGGGGCCAGCTCCTCCACTTGATGCAACAGACGCGACACTTCATTCACCTTCGCTTGAAACTCAGCGTGCGTCCTGAGTTCCGCACGCCGCGGATAAGGAAACTCAACCCGCACCTCGGCGTGAAACCGCCCGGGATGCGCGGCCATCACGACGATGCGGTTCGAAAGGAAAACCGCCTCGGCCACCGAATGCGTGACGAACATCGCGGTGAATGGCGATTGGTCCCGCAACGCGAGCAGCTCTTCGTTCAGGCGATTGCGCGTCATTTCATCAAGCGCACCGAAGGGCTCATCGAGAAGCAGCAATTCGGGCGCGAGGGTCAACGCACGGGCAATCGAGACCCGCATCTTCATTCCGCCCGAAAGTTGCCGCGGATAATACCCGCGCTCATCGTCCAAGCCCACCAGCGCCAGCATCCGGCGGGCTTTTGCCGCCCGCTCATTCTTCGATGTGCCGCGCAACCGGAGCGGAAGCTCGACGTTATATTGCGTCGTCAGCCACGGCAGCAACGTGGCGTCTTGAAAAATAAATGCCTGCCGATCCCGGGCCTCGCGCGGCTTCATGCCCGCCACCGTCAGTCCGCCTTTGGTCCATGGGCTGAGCCCCGACACCAGTTTCAAAATCGTGGACTTCCCGCATCCGCTCGGCCCGATGAGGGAAATAAAATCGCCCGGCACCACGGCCAGATTGATCTCATCCAACACCACCGGTCCGTCACCATAGCTTTTTTGCAGCGAGGTAAAATTGACGATGGGTGAAACTGCCGCCATGAATCTTGACGAATGGACACAAACGCGCCCAAAACGCCAGTCACTTTGCCGTTTAAGACGTGGCAGGCGATGACGCCAGCCCGCGCCGCCCACGAGGTTCATGCACGAGTTGATGCGCTTTCGGTGGAATTCCGCAAAGCCGCGCTCGCCTGGTGGCGCCCGGAAAACGAACTGGCCGCCGACTTCGCCCGCGGCGAAGCGAGGCAAGCGCTGCATGGCGTACCGTATTTGTTGAAAGATCTCTTCGATCTCACCGGCGTGCCGATGCTGGCGGGGTCCACTTTTCTCGATCAGGTGCGTCCGCTGCCCACTCGCGACAGCGAGATCGCCAGGCGCTTACGCGAACGAGGCGCGGGCTGCGCGGGGAAATCCCAACTGGTCGAATTCGCCTCGGGACTCACCGGCGAAAATCCTCACTACGGCGACTGCCCTCATCCTCAATTTCCCGATCGACTGAGCGGCGGTTCGAGCAGCGGCTCGGCCGCATTGGTCGCGGCGGGCGTCGTTCCCCTGAGTATCGGAACCGATACCGGTGGATCAGTCCGTGTGCCGGCGGCTTTCTGCGGGCTTTATGGATTCCGGCTCACGCCGCGCGACGCGCTGATCGCGGATGCGTTTTCGCTTGCACCGACGATGGACACTGCCGGGTGGTTCACGGCCAATGCGGCCGATATGCTGACCACCTGGACGGCGCTGGTTGGCGCAGCGCCGTCGCACGCGACACCTCGCGGATGTTATTTGCCAATGAGCACGCTGCTCACGTTGGCAGATCCTGAGATTACCCGCGCATGCGATGAAGCCGCCGCAGGTTGGGGCGAGCGCGCCGATCCGCGCACGGAAAGCCTGTTACTCGAATCATGGGAAGGCTCGATCGATGCGTACCTGACGATCGGCATGAGTGAAGCCAATGCCGTGCATCGCGATTGGCTCGGACCTTACCGCGAGCATTACGACCCGTTAATCTGGCAACGATTCCACGACGCCGGAAGTTACCCGCCCGAAAGGATCGCGTCAGCCCGCGCAAAACAAAAAGAAATCTGGGCAGCGTGGCGGCAGTTTTTTCTCAACTACGATTACCTGATCCTGCCCGCCGCACCCTGTCCCGCACCGCGAAAAGCCGACTGCACCGTGGAACTGCGCCGCAGCATTATTCGACTGACGGCACCGGCAAGTCTGGGCGGATTGCCCGTCGTGAGCATTCCCGTGCCGTTGCCGTCGGGCATGACCGGCGGTCTGCAGGTCATCGTCCCCGTGGCCAACAGTCCGGTCATCCCGTGGGTGCTCAAGAACTCGCAGTGAATAAAACCTCCCATGGTGATTCAATCGCTTTTCTGGGACGAATCCTCATCCAGCAACGCCGAGACCCGTGAAGAAGTTCGCTCGTGCTCGATCCAGCGATGCAATCGGGTGCGGGCCTCGCCGTCCCGATCGACCGCCCGCAAAGCGCGGATGGAAATCACAAACGAATCTTCATCCGACGGATCCTGTGCGAGCACCGTTTCCGCATCGCGCAAGGCTTCCGCATAACACTTATCCCGCAGGGCTAGTTGCGCCCGGACTTTGATCAACTCCATCTGTTCACCGTGGATCGCCGTCCAGTCACGGATACAGTCGCGCGCCTGATCCAGCCGATCGCAGCGCACATGCAGTTCCGCCAGCCATGCGGCGGAATCGGCGTCACCGGGATTTACCGAGACATTTTGAACCGCAAGATCCAGCGCTTCGCCCGACAACCCGAGCTCTTGGTTTGCCTGGCTGACATATCGCAACAACACCGGATCACCGCGCCATTCCGTTCGCACCGATCGGAATTCCCCCACGATCCGGCTGCTGTCATCCAGCGCGCTCCAAAAACTAAAACGCAGACGAACATGCCCGATTTCATCAGGTTCAATTTCGATTGCGGTTTGCAACGCGCGAAAGGCTTCGTCGTCATAATCCGCGCGAAAACACAGCCGGGCGAATTGCACCCAAACCGCCGCGCGCCGCGCATTATCCGGTCTGGCCAGCCAAGCCCGTCCGAACTCGATGCCACGCTCGCCTTCCCCACCGTCGTGAGCTGCGCGCATTAATGCGAGCGCCACCGTGTAATCATCCGGTTCCAGCGCGTCGGCACTGGAAAGCAGGTCGATTGCCGCGGGGTATTCGTGGTGCGCGCAATACGCTTCCGCCAAACGGCGCAGCAGATACGCATTGGGTGGACTTTTCGCGAGCAGGCGCTGCCCCAGCTGAATGCTCTCCAAGGTCGCGCCCTGACGACACAATATCTCCACGGCATTTCCGGCCAGCGTGGGATTTTCCGGGTCGAGCTCAACCGCGCGCAAGAAACGGCGCTGCGCCTGCTCCAGATCTCCCGCCCGGTCCGCCACGATGGCAAGTTCGTTTTCAAACTGTGAGTCAGCCGCGTGGGCTGCCGCCCAGTCTGCGCCAAATTTCAGCCCAAGCGAGGCCGGTTCCTGCCCGGCGAGAACGCGCAATTTCCCCAGTGCCGTCGGGAGCACGGCCGGATCCACGCGCAATGCCGCGTCGAAATATTTCAGGGCCAGATCACCGCGGCCAAGACGGTGGGCGGAGATTCCCATCTCGGTTAATAGAAACGACGTACCAGTATGCTTTTCTAACCAAGGTTCGGCCAGCGCGAGTGCTTCTTCGAATTTCCCCTGCAAACGCAGACACGCGATCAACCGGCCGAATAAATGCGCTGAATCGGGCTCCATTTGCGTCAGCGTGCGATATTCCATCTCGGCCGGCGGATAGTCATCGATGGTATAATAAACATGGGCGAGTTGCCGTCGCACGTAATGGTGGTCTGGGTGGCGTCCGATCCACGCGAGGGCGAATTCGCGCGCTTCATCCGTCCGGTTGCGACCCGTCAAAAGTGAAACGAGATTGCCCGCCGCCGTCGCGTTTTCCGGCGCAAGTTCCAGAGCTTTTCGATAGCCGGCCTCCGCCTCATCGAAGCGTTCCAGTTCGTTCAAACAGTTGGCCCAGTCGTTAAAGAAGCGGCTGCTTGCGATCCCGCCCGTCTGGCAGTGAACAATGAATGTCGCGGCTTCGGCATAAAGCTTCCGGGCAATCAGGTTGGTCAGAAGCACGTAATGCAATTCTTCATCCCTTGGTTTCTTTTCAATCGCACTGCGCAAGGTACTGGTTTCCTCCGGCAAGAGTTCGGCTTCGCGCAACGCCCACGCCTGCTTCAACACGACATAATCCTGCCACGGATTCGCCGCGAGCCACGCGCGGCCAAGCTCGACCGCCTCCATCGACCGTTTTTGAAAAATCAAAGCGCGCATCAAGTTTCCCGTCCAAGTGCCTTCTTTCGGCTCAGCCACCTGCGCGCGACAGTAGTATTCCCCCGCCGTCTTCCACTGTTCAACATCATCGGCCGCCAATCCAATCCGGTTAAGCAACGTGGTCGTCGCCCGGCCGGGAAATGCACGATCCCATGCGACGCCAATCTCCACCGCTTCCCGTGCACGCCCGATCCGCCGGAGCGTCACGAGTTGGCCGTCCTTGAAATCCGCCGAATCCGGCGCCAAACGACTGGCCTCCGCTAATGCGGAAACTTCCCCGGCCGCATTTCCACAGAGTTCGCACTGCTCGGCGAGATAACGCCAACCCCACGCGATGTTGGGATGCGCATTCACCCAGCCGCGGACAAATTCCAGCGCGCCTTCCTCCCGCTTCAAGTCATTGAGTGCACGTTTGGCGGCGCGTACCGCATCAGGATCGTGCGGATAATGGCGTCCCCATTCTCGCGCGACGGTTTCCTCCTCTGCAAATCGAGCCGTCTTGTGCAGAGCCCAGGAAAACTCAGACCAAAATCGCGGCGGTCGAGTGGTTCCCCGCGCTTCGCGCTGCGACTGCGCCAGTGCTACGGTCTCGTCGTATCGGTCCAGCCAGTTCAATCCGACCATGAGATTGATCAGGGTATCGTCGCTTTCCGGAAATTCCGTGAACGCCTGCCGGTAAATCTCAAGTGCCTCGTTGTGCTGTTCGAGGCACGTATGACCAATGCCCACCGACGCCAACAACCGGCGGCGATCCGGAGAATCGGACGACGCCAAGCGCTGCTTCGCGGCGCGAATCCCCTCTTCGTGGCGTCCCGCGCGGCCGAAAGCCACCGCATAGTTGTCCGCATACTTCGAATTGCCCGGCGCGAGTTCGATGGCACGTCGGATCCATTTGAGTCCCTCCTCTCCGCGATCCAGGTCGAGATACGCCCGTCCCGCTTCGTTGGCAAGTTGGCCATTCACCAGATGCCGTTCCCGCCAGCGTTCAACTTCCGCCACGACCTCCGCGTACCGACCGAGGTGAAACCACGCGTCCAGCAGTGAACCGAGGTATTTGGGGTTGTCGGGCTCCCGCCGGGTCAACGATTCGAAGAGTTTCGCCGATTCCTGATAGGCGCCGCTCGAACTCAGACCGTCGGCGAGTGTATTCTGACAATAGGTATCGTCCGAAAAAATTTTCGGATGGGCCCCGGCAAAGCGCAACGCACTCGCCGAGCCCTCCACCTTCGCCAGGTAATTTGCGAGGCAGGCGGCCAGTTTCCGATCCTTCGGATATAATGCAAATCCCCGGCGTGCCACCACCAGCGCTTCATCCCGCCGGCGAAGGTCATCGTACAAAAGCGAAAGGTGCCGGTAAAACAACGCCGTACCGGCGTGCTTCCGCAGCCATTCCTCGCCAAAGACAATTCCGCGCAACGGATTTCGATCGCGATGCCCCTTCAGCTTAAGAAGCATGACCGACGATAAACACCGATCCAGCCAACCCCATAAACCCGGCGGTCCGAGTCGTGGGGGTGTCGATGGTGGAAGCGCCATCGTCCTATTGAAAATCCCGCCCCGTCCGCAGCAATCTCAGAATCGAACGGAAACAAGTCGTGGGCGATCTTGGTACAGAGTATCTAAACCCCAGCGCTCGATTTAATTTCCCGCGATGACGAAGAACCTTCGCTCGGCTCACCGCAAATCCGGGCCTTGATGTAAGCAATGCAGACACATTGTCGGAGTGGCTTACAGTCGCGCACAGCCGGACACTACACCAAAAAATTTAATCAGCTGTCTTCCAATATCGTAATTTTTTTTCAAAAGTGAAAATGCATTATGGCGCGATTAATGCATCGGCGGCTTTTGAATGAGAAAGCTAACCGTTGCTCTTGCGGCAATCATTGTCGGAACCTCAATTTCTGTTCCCGTTTTCGCTATCGTCTCACCGACTCCAGCGAACGATGGTTTTGCCAGCCGGGTGACCGTTTTGATCCGTTCAGATTATGTGGGCCCGAGTCCCCACCAACTGTCAAAAACCTGGCGTGGTTATCCGATCGGCGGGATTTGCTGAAATCCGCCGTCGGCAAAATACGCCGCGCCGCCCCGACCTGCGGTGTAAAAACGAAACGGCGCTTCTCCACTGCTTGTTTACAGTGCGCAAAAAAGTCCGCCTCGGATAAGGCGGACTTGAAGAAATCAAATGAGGCGTCGCTTAGCGAAGCTTGCGGCGCAGGAAAACCAGGCCCGTGACAGCCATGCCCATTAGCGCGAGCGTTGCGCCGCTGTCGGGTACACTTTTTGAGTTGTAGGCGACATTGTCCAATTCGAACGCGTTCTGCGTGCTGCTCGCGACGACTTTGTTAAAACCGCCGTCGAGGGAATTGAAATTCACATAAAACGTGCCCTGCTGGCCCTGGTCACCGTTGGCATTGGCCCAAATCTGCGTGCCAGTAAAGGAACCAACCAACGTGCCGCCGTCATAAAATGAAAGGGTGTTGTAGTCATCGACCGAGCCCCAGAGCAGTCCGAAATAATCCTGGCTGGACGAGAACTGCATCGTCACCGAACCAACGCCGGTGCTCAAATAATTGGTGGCATCAACGCCCGTGGGCTGGTCCGGCGCGAGGAATCCGAGCCCATTGCTGCCGGAAACAAACGGAGCGGCATAGACGCCACTGGATGCGCCTTGAACCACGTTGCCCGAACCGGTGAAGGAAACCTGCACGTTCGCATCGGCCCATTGTGTCGTATTGCCCAACGTCAGATCGTCAAAGTTGAGTTTGGTCGAACCGGTGGCAGCGCCACCGTTCACGGAGGAAACGGAAAACGTGTTTGCAACGAGGCCCGTGAGCAGCCCGGCAAAAAAGGCGGAAGTGAGGAAGAGTTTTTTCATAAATGCGTGAGCGATGCCTAGGGTTAAGGCCCTACAATCGAAGTCGGTCAATATTTAATGCAATTTTTTTACATTATTTATACATCCAAGATGCATAAACGCCTCCTATCATTCCTATTTCCCGACGCAGCGGGCTCATCCCGGCTCCATCGTCCAAGACCGTGGAACTGCGAAAAGGTGGGATCACGTTGGGGAATTTCATTTTCCAACATCGATTTGGTTCATAATCGAAAGGGCGTCCCCCGCATCCGCTGCTGATTGTTTGTGCCCAGGCCGGTTATAAAACTTACCGGCAAATCACCGAGGATGTTTCTTGTTTCGTCTCGGGCTCTTCCGCTCAGCTGCGTTGAGGCTCATTATTCAGGACCCCAACTAAAGTTTGTTTTTCAAAAATTGCATACCTACAAAAATTTTCGCCCCGGCGGTTCTCATGAATTTACTGAAGCTTTTCCCTTTCGCGCCCAATTACCTGCTGCGAAGGAAACCAGAAACGGACGAATCGCTTTCATCGCTCGTCAACGCAGGTGACAGAAATTCAAAAGACAGCGGTGGTTTTGAGCCGAGTTTCGCGCTGGCGTGCGTGACAAACGCGAATTCCACGGGCTGCGTCGTCTGCCCATAAATCCCAGCCGACGCCGTTTATTCCATGCGCTTTCCAAACTTTTTTCGAGGCGCAGGAAAATTCCTGAGCAAACCGGGCAGGAAATTACGCATTGGTGGTGGCGGAGTCATGCGTAAATGGCCGCGCCGCGGATCACTGTGATTTTTTCAGCATCAACCACCAACTCCCAACCCAAGGCGTTTTATGCCTGTGCAAGTATCCTATCCCGGCGTCTACATTGAAGAGATCTCCAGCGGCGTTCGCACCATCACCGGTGTCGCCACTTCCATCACGGCGTTCGTCGGTCGCGCCCTGTCTGGTCCGGTCAACGAACCGGTCACGATCAACAGCTATGGCGACTTCGAACGCCAGTTCGGCGGACTCGATCTTGGCTATCCGCTCGGGTACGCGGTGCGTGATTTTTATAACAACGGTGGCAGTCAGGCGATCATCGTGCGCATTGCAAAGAATGCGGCCAACGCGAAAAACAATGACGTCAAACTCGCAGCCGCGAGCCCCGGTGCCCTGGGTAGTTTAATCGTCTACGTGATCGACTCCACGGGAATCACGGCGGATGTCGCCGCTCGTTTCGGCATCGCACAATCCGCACTTTTTAATCTCACCATTTACGAAAACCCCGGGCAAGGCACCGTCGAGCAATTCCTCAACGTGGCGGTGACGGCGGACGCGGGTTCGCGCCGGCTCGATCGCGTGCTGGCCGATGAATCGAATCTCGTTCGCGTTATGCTCAAAGCCGACGGAACACCCGATCTTCCCACGACGCGTCCCACCGATTCAGCCGCCGCGGAAAATCCGGCGAATCCCGCCGGCACCGATCCGTCGAAATTCAAAAAACTCTCAGGTGGCACCGACAGCGATCCGTTGACCGTCGACACCGATGTACTCGGCGACGAAGACACCAAGACCGGCATGTACGCCCTCGCCAAGGCCGATCTTTTCAATCTGCTCTGCATTCCGCCCGATACACGCAGCGGTGACACCCTGGCGACCGTGTACCAGCAGGCGCAAACGTACTGTGTCAAACGCCGCGCGATGCTGATCGTGGATCCGATTGCAGCCTGGGGAGCAAACAAGGAGACCGCCGCCGCCAAAGCGGCGGCGGGAGTCGGCGCTCTCGGCCTGAATGGCGTCGAAGCTCGCAACTCCGCACTCTATTTTCCCCGCGTGATCGAGTCCGATCCGCAACTCGGCGGCCAGCTCGATACCTTTGTACCGTGCGGCATCGTCGCCGGCGTGATGGCCCGCACGGACAGCCAGCGCGGCGTCTGGAAGGCGCCCGCCGGGCTCGACGCGTCGCTCAATGGCACGCAGGGACTGCAGGCCAGTTTGAACGATGCGGAGAACGGCATGTTGAATCCGCTGGGGATTAATTGCCTTCGCGCCTTTCCCGCCGCCGGAAAAGTCGTGTGGGGCGCCCGCACCATGCGCGGGGCCGACCAGATGGCCGACGAATACAAATACGTTCCCGTCCGCCGGCTCGCACTCTTCATCGAGGAGAGTCTTTACCGCGGTACGCAATGGGTCGTGTTCGAACCCAACGACGAACCGCTCTGGGCACAGATTCGCCTGAATATCGGCGCATTCATGCACAACCTGTTTCGGCAGGGCGCATTTCAAGGATCGTCGCCGAAGGACGCGTACTTTGTGAAGTGTGACAAGGAAACGACGACCCAAAACGACATCGACCTCGGCACCGTCAACATCGTCGTCGGATTCGCGCCACTCAAGCCCGCTGAGTTTGTCGTGATCCAGCTCCAACAAATCGCCGGACAAATTGAAACTTAAACCAGGACACTCCCATGGCCCAATTCACCGTTAATGCCCAGCGTTTCGATCCGTACAAAAACTTCAAATTCCGCCTTAAATGGGACGGAAAATACGTCGCCGGCGTGAGCAAATGCAGCGCCCTCAAACGCACCACCGAAGTCGTCAAGCACCGCGATGGCGGCGATCCGAGTTCGAGCCGGAAGTCTCCCGGCCGCACCGAATACGAGGCCATTACCCTCGAGCGCGGCGTGACCCACGACACTGAGTTCGAGAAATGGGCGAACAAGGTCTGGCAGGTGGGCGCCGGCCTCGGCGCCGAGGTTTCGCTCAAGGATTTCCGCAAGGATCTTATCATCGAAATCTACAACGAAGCCGGGCAGCTCGCCATCGCCTATAAAGTTTATCGGTGCTGGGTCTCGGAATTCCAAGCGGCACCCGACCTCGACGCAAACGCCAACGCGGTGGCCCTGCAGCACATCAAACTTGAGAACGAAGGCTGGGAGCGTGACCAGGAAGTTCCCGAGCCAAGCGAACCGACGTTCACGAATCCCGTCGGTTGATTTCTCCCCGTGGAGCCAATACCCAACGCCAGCCAGTTGCTCACCGTCTGGGAACAGGGGCGTTCCCAAACGCCAGTGCAGCGGGCATTTTCCCTGCTCGCACTCGCCCTGCCGAACCGCGCCGTGGACGAATTGGCGCGCTACAGCATTGGACGGCGTGATCGTGAACTGCTCGGACTGCGTGAACGGCTTTTCGGTTCACGTCTCGCAGCCGCGGCGACGTGTCCCGCGTGCGCGCAGGAAATTGAATTGGATTTTTCCGTCGCGGACATCAGCACAACATCCGCTCCCGGAGCGAACGAGATTCATTCCCTCCAGTTGGATGGCTGTGCGCTGAATTTCCGTCTGCCCACTTGCGACGATCTTGCGTCACTCACGCCCGGCATAACCGCCTGCGAAGGCCGGTCACAGCTTTTGCAACGCTGCATCACCGAGATGAAGACCGCGGGACCGAACATTTCAATCGCAGCGCTCCCCGAAAAAGTAGCGAACGCGCTATCGGAACGCATGGCACAACTCGATCCGCAAGGTGACATCCAACTGACCCTCACCTGTCCAAAATGCCGCCACGAATGGCTGTCGCCACTGGATATCGTTTCCTACCTGTGGCGGGAAATCCATGCGTGGGCCGGCCGTACGCTGAACGAGATTCACCTGATTGCGTCTGCGTATGGCTGGCGGGAAGCCGACATCCTGGCGCTGAGTTCGCGGCGACGACAGACGTACCTGAAACTGATCGAATCATGAGCGACTACCTCGGCCATCTCGTGGAGCGATCGTTTGCTCCCCTCCCCGCTGTGCGTCCAAACACACCGTCGCGGTTCGAATCGTCGCCGACAAAGTCGCCGGTCGACAACGCGGTGGACGCCGACCGTCCCGTCGACTCGAAAATCACTGCGTCGCGAGAGCGCCCTGCCGAATTGGCGAAAACCAGCGCTACCCGAATTCCAAATGCAACCCGCGAAGCAAACTACGACGCGCACGGGCAATTCACCGAACATCCCCGGACCGGGGCCCAGGAAAAAAACTCCCCGGAGCCGTTGCCGTCATTTTCTCCGTTCGCCGCGGTCCCGCCTCTCCCGCAGAATTCATCGCAAACACCAAGCCGCGCCGAGGCACCTCCCCGTTCCGCCACGCCACTCCCGCGGGCCGTTCAACCGGTCGATCCCGCGACCGCTTTCGCGCCACGAGTCGACGCAGACTCCCGCTTTTCTCCCGATATCCGTCCGAACATTACGTCCACGAAAGGAACTCTTCACCTTGACGTTTCGCGATCGGCCTCGACCGTGACCCGAAAAGAAAATGGACCGTCACCCTCCCGCGAAACTTCCGCTCCGCCTTCCACGATTCGCGTAAGCATCGGACGGGTTGAAATCAAAGCGACACCTCCGCCATCGACGCCGTCACGCACGACCCCGCGAAAAAATCCGGCCCTGAGTTTGGAAAATTATCTCCATCGACGGTCAAACGGAGGTCGCGATGAGTAATTACCTGGCGGTCGCCACCGTGACGAAGGCGTTCGCGCAACTGCTTGACAGCGCCGCCAAGTCTGCCGTCGACGGCTCCAGTGCCGTCACGCAGCGCCCCGATCCCGGCGCGCGCACCGCCTGTGTGGACCTCTTTCTTTACCAGGTGACGCCTAACGCCGCGTTGCGAAATTCCGACCTGCCGACGCGCAACTCCCCCGGGCAGGTCGTGACGCGACCGAGCAGCGCCCTTGATTTACATTACCTGCTGAGTTTCTACGGCGACGATTCCAAATTCGAGCCGCAACGCATGCTCGGCGCCGTGGTCCGCGCGCTTTCCGCCGAACCGGGCCTTACGCGCGACCGAATCCTGAGCGTCAGCAAGGATGACAATGGCGACAAGATGAGCGGCTCAAATCTCGCGGACGCTGTGGAGCAGGTAAAGTTTTCCCTGCAGTCACTGTCGATCGACGAACTCTCGCGCATCTGGTCGATTTTTTATCAGGTGCCGTACGCGTTGTCCCTCGGCTACGTGGCCACGGTCGTGACCATCGAGAGCGACGAAACGGTGCTGGCTTCGCAACCCGTGCTGAAGCGTGGCCAGACCGACCAAGGCGTCGAAACGCAACTCGGGCCGTTCCCCAGCCTCGAAAGCTGGCACATCGGCGAGGACCCCGACGACGTCGCCCGGCTTCGGCTGCCTTCGTACCCGAGCGCACGACTCGGCACGATCCTGACCTTGCGCGGAAAGGATCTCGGCGGCGAAAGCCTGCTCGTTCAGTTCAGCAATCTGCATCTCCACGACAATCCCATCGAGATTGCCACCAACCTGACGCCCAACCGCAGCAACGAACTCAAGGTGGTTATTCCCAGTATCAATCCGGCGGCGCCAAACAGCTGGGTCGCGGGCATTCATCTTGTTTCAATTGTTGTTTCATCGGGCGGCACAACCCGCAGCACCAATTCGCTTCCGCTTCCGTTTGCACCGCAGCTTTCCGCTCTCGCCGCCAGCGCCCGTGACGGCGAGGGCAACGTCGTGGTCACCGTCACAGCCGCGCCGGTCGTGCGCGTTCTTCAAACCGCCTTCCTCGCTCTCCCCGACCGCGACGTGGCGTCGGTCGCACGCGTCAACGACACCGATCCACTCGAATTTCCCGTGAGCAATCCCGCGGCCGGCACCGTGGTGGCGCGGCTCCGCGTCGATGGCGTCGACAGCATGCAATTCAAAGCGCAAGGCATTCCACCAAAGCCGGTGCTTGACCGCCAAACGGTAACCTTCCCCGCATGAACGAACCGGACCACTGGCAGGAAAACAATGCGCAACGGCTTTCATCCGCGCTCGCGGATCTGCGCGCCAGATTGGAACGCATCGCATCGCCAAAATCCGTGACGCCGACGATCGTTACCCCGCCTCCGCCCCAGGCGAAATCGAAAATCATTACAGTGGAAGCGTCACCAGCGCCTCTCTCCCGCAGTTCACTGCAACGACTGCTGCGCGCACCAGTCGTCGTCGAAAAACCACTTCCTGAACCCAGCGCGGAAATTCCCGCCGAGCCCGCCCTGGAATCTCCGCCCGAACCACCCGCCACGAAAAATTCCGCGCCGCCTGCCTTACTCCCGTGGGCGATGGACGTGCTCGCGGAGCGCCTCGGTTTGTCCGTCTTCGAGCAGAATCTTCTCCTGCTCTCCGCTGCGCCCGAACTGGACACCCGGATTGCCGGTCTTTGTGCCGGTGCGCAGGACGATGCGCAAAAAACGTTTCCCACCTTTGCTCTCGCGCTCGCAATTTTCGATTCCCCGTCGTGGGACGCACTTTCGCCGGAACGTCCTCTGCGCTATTGGCGCTTGATTGAAATTCATCCGGCCGTGACGCAGGCCTTGACCGCCAGTCCCATTCGCGCTGACGAACGCATTGTCAGTTATCTCAAGGGACTAAACTTTATCGATGACCGGCTCGTGCCGTTTTTTTCGCCGCTCGACCTCGTTTCATCCGCGACCGCGCTCAGCGCCACCCAGGAAGAGCAGGCCGAATCAATTTTGAGTGGCTGGCAACAATCCACGCTCAGTGTTCCACTGCCCGCCGTTCAACTGGTCGGGGCCGACCCATTGAGCAAACAGCTCGTCGCGTCCCAAGTCGCCACCCGGCTCAGCCGCCGCCTGTTCCGGCTAAACGCAGAATCGCTTCCCGCGTCCGTCGCTGAAATCGAAATGCTGGCCCGCCTCTGGCAGCGCGAGAGCCGGTTGCTGCCGCTCGCGCTTTATTTCGATGCCGAGGAAATCGATGGCGCGGAAACCGAACGTTCGGGCGCACTGACTCGTTTTCTTAACCGCAGCGATGGCGTCTTTTTTATCGGCATTCGCGAATTCAATCCACGCCTCGGTCGCGCGCTACACGCCGTGGATATTGCAAAACCCACGACGACCGAGCAACAAGAAGCATGGGGCTCGGCCCTTGGGTCCGATGCCGCAGAATCGCCCGCGCAACTCGCGGCTCAATTTAACTTGAATCTGCCGGCCATCGAAACACTCGCGCAACTCGCGCAAACGAAGACGAAAAAGGACGCGCTGCCGCTCGCCGAGGCCGCATGGCAGGTTTGCCGCACCAGCGACCGTCCGAAACTCGACGCACTGGCCCAACGCCTCGACCCGAAAATGACCTGGGACGACCTCGTGCTCCCCAAAGTCGAGGCAGATATTCTCCATCAGATCGCCGCCCAAACGGCGCAGCGCGGAACGGTGTACCGCGACTGGGGTTTCGATCGGAAAATGAACCGCGGCTTCGGGATCAGCGCCTTGTTCGCCGGCGATAGTGGCACCGGAAAAACCATGGCCGCCGAAGTAATCGCGCAGGAATTAAAGCTGAACTTATACCGCATCGACCTGAGTCAGGTCGTGAACAAATACATCGGCGAAACGGAAAAAAATCTCCGCCGGCTCTTCGATGCCGCGGAGGACGGTGGCGCAATTCTTTTCTTCGACGAAGCCGACGCGCTCTTCGGCAAGCGCAGCGAGGTGAAGGACAGCCATGACCGCTACGCGAACATCGAGATCAACTATCTCCTGCAGCGGATGGAATCCTACCGCGGACTGGCGATTCTCGCCACCAACCAGAAATCGGCCCTCGACCCGGCGTTCATCCGGCGGCTCCGGTTCATCGTGAATTTTCATTTCCCGACCGCCGCCGACCGCCGCCGGCTTTGGAGCAAGGCGTTCATGCAACACGAGGCCAACCAAGGCGTGGCCGTGCCGCCAACGGACAAAATCGATTGCGATCGTCTCGCCGCCCTGAACTTCACCGGCGGCCACATCCACAATGTCGCATTGAATGCCGCCTTCCTCGCCGCCCACCGCGGATCCGCCATTACCATGCCGATCGTCCTCGAAGCCGCGCGCAACGAATTCCGCAAACTCGACCGGCCGATCAACGAGTCCGATTTCAAATGGGAAGAACCTGCCGCTGCCCGAAATTCAGTCGTGCCGAAAACTCCCGTCCACGCATGAATGTCGACCTCCACATCGAACGTCTCGTCCTGAACGGCCTGCCATTGACCCATCGGCAAGGCATCGTGCTTCAAAACGCGCTCGAACGGGAATTGTCCCGATTGTTGGAGCAACGCGGCATCGAGCCAACGACGATGGGCGCGGTTCCCCAGCTGCCCCTTGCAGCCATTCAACTGTCAGCCAGTGGACAGCCCGCGCAGTGGGGCCGGCAAATCGCCCACACGCTCTATGCCGGAATTGCGAACCCGCGGCCGGCCAATCGCGGCCAACCAAAACATTTACGCGGCGGCTCCAAGCCACCGCCAGCTTCGCGGCAGCCTGCCGCCCAATAAAAACCAGCAACAAAACGGAAAAACGCATCATGCCCGCCAAATCAAAAATCAACTCGTGGTACGGTTGGACCCCCGACCGGCCGGACTATCGCGACAAACTCTATGCCACCATTGCCGCCCCACCGAAGAAAATGCCCGCCAGCGTCGATCTGCGCGAAGGCTGTTCGCCGGTCGAAAACCAGGGCGAACTGGGCAGCTGCACGGCCAATGCGATCGTCGGCAACCTTGAATTTCTGATGAAGAAAAACGGGCACGCCGTCACGAATCTCAGCCGCCTCTTCATCTACTACAACGAACGCGCCATGGAGGGCACCGTCAACGAGGACTCGGGCGCGATGATTCGCGATGGCGTCAAATCGCTGGTCAATCTGGGCGTCTGTTCCGAGAGCAAGTGGCCGTACAAAATCGCGCAGTTTAAACAGAAACCCACCCCGGCGTGCTTCAAGCTGGGCGCCGAACATCAGCTCACTTCCTATCACCGTGTCATCGGACTACTCCAAATGCGCCGCTGTTTGGCGGAAGGCTATCCGTTTGTGTTCGGTTTTTCGGTCTACGAGGCATTCGAGTCCGACGAAGTCGCCAAAAGCGGAACCCTGAATCTGCCGCAGCCCGGGGAAAAGCAGGTCGGCGGCCACGCGGTTTGCGCGGTGGGTTACGACGACTCGACAAAACGTATTCTCGTCCGCAATTCGTGGGGCGACGACTGGGGCATGAAGGGCTACTTCACGATTCCGTACGATTACATCTCGAACGGAAACCTCGCCGACGACTTCTGGACGTTGCGCGGATTCAACAAGGACTAGCTCGATCGGAATTCATTCAACATGGTTTCCAGCACCCACCTGTTTTCCCACGGCGCGAGCCCGACACGGCTCGGGTTCCTCCTTTCCTCGCCGGAGGGGAGGAGTTCGGGCCTGTTGCAGCGCAAGTGTGCGTGCGGCGGAACGCCAGGGCCGACTGGTGAATGCGAAGAGTGCCGGAAGAAACGCGAGGCCGGACTTCTCCGGCGCAAATCCCGGGGTTTTGAGACCACCGCGCAGTTCTCCACTCTCAGTCCCTGTCATTCCGAAGCTCCTTCCGTCGTCCACGACGTTCTGCACACGGCGGGCCGGCCACTCGACAGCGCTGTCCGCGAGTTCATGGAGCCGCGCTTTGGTCATGATTTCAGCCGGGTGCGGGTGCATACCGACGGTGCGGCGGCCAATGCGGCCCAAGCGGTGCAAGCGCGCGCCTTCACCGATGGGCGCGCCATTGTATTTGGGACCGGAGAATATGCTCCCAACACGCCCCAAGGAAAAAGACTCCTCGCCCACGAACTGACCCATGTGGTGCAACAGTCGAAGGGCATTTCCCGCCAGACCTCAGACCGGATGGGATCAGAACACGATCCGGCCGAGGTTGAAGCCGATCAGGTGGCGGACAAGGTGGTAGGTTCTGATCTGCTGCCTGGCCCCTCGCCCGTCTCGCGGCAAAGAACCGGGGTTATCTCCCGACAGGCCGCGGCGAGCCCGGTGAATTGCCCGGCGGGCAGACATGGCGCCCCGGCTGCAGCCGATCAGGTTCTGGATCGGTTGGAACTGTTCGCCATTCTCGCCACGACCCTCGCGAGTTCCGATCTTAACATGCTGCAGCTCGACGCCGTGCTACCGGGGCTTGGCGCCGGCGGAGGGTTCACCATGCCGACCGGAACGAGAATGCAGAATTATACCCGTCGCTTTGGACTGCCCACCGCGGCAGGCGGGGGCAGATTCAGGAACCGCCTCTCCGGTGCCACGTTCCCTTCACAGGCCCAAGCGCTCGTGGAAGAGGTGAAATCGCTGCAGGCTCGCTATTCACGGATCGCGGATTTTCTCGGAGGTTCGCGGATTCGTTTTCTCTGCATCACCCATCAGATCACGATCGGCAGTTGCACGGCGGACTGCTCGCAAGCGTCGGCTTTCGGATGTCCCACTGTGATCATACTTTGCCCAAGCTTCTGGACCTTTTCACCCGCCGTGCAGTCGCAGCTGCTGATCCACGAAGCCGCCCACTCGCTATTTGGCATCTTGCACGGCCACAACTTCACCCACGCCGACTGTTATGCGGCGTACGCAGCCGACGCGCAGGGAACCGCCTCACCAACCACGCCCGCATGCGTTCCCTAAAACGAGCCAGCGTTCGTTCCAATGTTCACCCGATCACAATCAACCTGCGCGCTTGAGCGAAAAGAGAGTATCCGCCCAACGGTAACGCATCTGCCGTTGCCGCCTCACCGGAGTCCCGTGCTCCGGCGCAAATGTGCCTGCGGCGGCACGCCTGGGCTAACCGGCGAATGCGACGAGTGCCGGAAGAAACGCGAAACCGGAACAGTCCGGCGGAAAGCCGGAGCGGCCCCGGCTGGCGGTCAGTTTTCTGCCGAAGCTCCTGCCATCGTTCATGACGTTCTCCGCTCTCCCGGGCACCCGCTTGATTCCGCCATCCGCGCCCAAATGGAACCCAGCTTCGACCACGACTTCAGCCACGTGCGGGTACACACTGATTCAATGGCGACCGAGTCTGCCGAGGCCGTGCAAGCCATGGCCTATACGGTGGGACACAATGTGGTGTTTGGCGCTGGGCGCTATCAACCGTCGACCAACTCCGGCCGCGAGCTAATCGCGCACGAGCTAACCCATGTGCTCCAGCAACGCAGTGGTGCTCCGACAGGGAGAACGCTGCGGATTGGGCGTCCGGACGATGCGCTTGAGGTGGAGGCGGATTCAACTGCGCGCACGTTTGGCAGACCAGCCCATGCCGGTCCAACGGCACCGACCACGCCGGCGAACTGGTCGCTGCAGCGTGCCTGTCTATCCGCTGCGGAATGCGCTGCTCCCAATACCACCTTGGATAACTTCGTCGCGGATACGGAGAACGACCCGAAATACATTGCCAATGCGACCAAACGAAAAAAGGCCTGCACCAAAAAGCCGCCCGACGCCGCATGCACCTCCGATGGTCATGGTGCCTTGGCCTCCGCTCTCACTGCGATCCTCAAGGCAAATTACCCCTCCCGCGCCACTCACATCACGGGGATTTTCGTAGACAAGGACATGCCGGCAACATGGGGCGCCGTCACCCAATCCTGCTCCGACTTCATGCCACCGCTGCCGGGCGGCCAATGTACTTTCGTACCCGACACCCTGGAAGCGCAGGGGAAACTTTTTCAGCGAGGTGGCCACACCGTCGCCGGACTGCCACGGGCGCAATGGCTGATCTCGACGATCGGAACCCTCACGCACGAGACGGAACACGCGCGTTTCGACACCGCACCAGCGATCCCGCAGCCAAATGCGGCGGCGTGTAAGTTTTCCGACCACGAGGGTAATTTATCCGAGATGGCCGCGCACCTCGCCGAGATGCACGTATATTATCGGGCAGCCCTCGCCCAGCCGAGCAAGGATCGGTTCAATAAATTCCACTCGATGTTCGACTTCTGGGTGAAGAACGGTTCCGAGGACATCAGCGGCATCGTAAAGGATCTGCGCTGCAAATGCGAATGCACGGATGCGGACTATTTCATCACGAAGACCGCCGAGTCCGTGGCCTCCAGTCAAAAATGGGACACCAGCGAGCGCTTCATGATTCACACCGAGCTGCGTGATCCCAAATGGGCGCTCAAGTGGCCCGTCACTCCGCCCGCCGTGGCGGTCGGCGATCTGCCGACCACGGCAGCGGCCCCATTGAAATTCGAATGAATACGGGTCACACTCCCTTTTCGACCGCCGAAAAAACATCGGCGAGATCCGCTCCGGTCGTGACGTCCGGACATTCTGAAATTGGCGACGCCCGACTCTGTCACGGGTGCGAAGCTCAAGCGATCAGCAGCGCCGAATCCACCCCGGAGCGGGCCGTGGACACCCCGGATATGTGGACGAGAAACTTCAAAAATCACGGGCCGGGAGTCGAGAGCTGCAGTGGCATCTTTGCAGCCCACGCCAGAGTTTCAAAACCCACCGCAATTCTCCCAATTTACGCTGGCCCACGCCGAGCAATTGCTCGGCCTCAAAGACCAGCCTGCATCCACGCTGAACCGAGCGCTCAAAGCAAACGCCAGTCTTCGAAAATCGATCGATTCGATGTTGGAAGTTCTCGTGCAGCATACCCCCTGATCCGTTTACCATGAGCACCTTTCCCGGATCACCCCGTTTGTTGAAAGGCGGCATTGCCCTGCTCGATCCCGCGAGCGGCGCGGTGCAGCAGATCCTGCCTCTGCAGTACAATCCCGATACGTTGACGCGTAGCTTGAAAATCAAGGGAGTTGGCGCGGATAGCGGCGACCACATCGAAGCGTTGCGCCTCGTCGGTCCGCCCTCGGAAACGATCAAGGTCGAGGCGGAACTCGACGCCACCGACAAACTGGAAACCGGCGACACGCAGGCCACGCAAATCGGACTGCATGCCACGCTCGCGGCGTTGGAAATGATCGTCTATCCGTCTAGCGCACATCTGCTGGCCAACAACGGCAAGGCGTCCGGCGGCACCCTCGAAATCGTGCCAGCTTCGACGGCGTTGACGGTCTTCATTTTCGGACCGCGCCGGATCGTGCCGGTGCGCATCACGGAATTCAGCGTTACGGAAGAGGCGTTCGATCCGAATTTAAATCCTCTCCGCGCCAAGGTCAGTCTCGGCATGACGGTGTTGACGGTGGACGATCTGGGCTTCGATCAAAAGGGCGGCGGATTGTTTCTGGCCTACTTGCAGGCGAAGGAACAACTGGCCGCGCAAAACCAAGCCGGTTCACTCGGCACACTCGGAATTGGAGGCATCGGATGAGCGACACCAATCAGGCATTGCAGGCGTTGTTAATGGCCGGCCAGGGCAAGGTCACGCCCTTCCCGCCGACGAGCCGCTATTACGGAATCGAAACCGCCACGGTCGTTTTGCCGGACGGACGCACCGCGATTTATTTGCGCCGGCGCTTCGTCCCATCGCCGGAAAATTTCTCGCTGCTCTTCACCCACAAGGTCACGCAGGGCGAACGCCTCGACAACCTGACGGCGAAATACCTGACCGATCCGGAACAATTCTGGCGCATCTGCGACGCCAATCGCGCCGAACGTCCGGACGAACTCACCGAGACCGTCGGCCGCGCCATTCGCATCACGCTGCCCGAGGGTGTTCCCGCTGTTCCCAATGCTTGACGGAATTCAACTGACGCTACTCATCGGTCCCGGAGTTCCCATTCCGGCGCCAAAGTCCGTGATGGATGCGTTGCAAAGCATCCAGGTCAACAGCGGCAAGGATCGCAGCGGGTTCCAACTCGTGTTTTCCACGAGCAAGGAATCATTGCTGCAAACCACGCTCCTCCCCGTCGGCTATTTCGATCCGATGATCACGCGCGTGATCGTCATGGTAACGTTGAACGGATTTCCGAACGTACTCATGGACGGCATCGTCACCCGGCAGGAAGTCGCGCCGAGCAGCGACGCAGCCCAGTCGAAACTCACGATCACGGGCGAGGATTTGAGTGTGCTGATGGACGTCGTCGAAATCAAAGCGCCCTTCCCTGCCGTTCCGGAGGCCGGCCAGATCGTGCTCGCGCTCGCGCCCTTCGCAATGTTCGGAATCGTTCCGGTCATCATCCCCCCGATTATTCCGGTGACTAAAATCCCCGTGGAAACCTGGGACACGCAGACGGGCACGCATCTCTCGTTCATCAAGGATATCGCGGAACGCAACGGTTACGTTTTCTACGTCGACCCGGGCCCGCTGCCTGGACAGAGCGTGGCGTACTTCGGCCCGGACATCAGCCTGCCGGTTCCGCAGCCGGCGTTGAACGTGAACATGGACGCGCACACGAACGTCGAAAACCTCACATTCTCGCTCGACGGCATGGCGAAGAAAGTCCGCGTGTTCACCATCATGGATCCGATCACGCATAAAATCCCGATCCCGATTCCCGCGCCCAACGTCAACGTTTTCAAACCACCGCTCGGCGCACGCCCAACGCCACCGGCGAAAGTCGAGTTCGCCAAAAATGCCGCGGCGCTCGCACCTGACGAAGCCGCGCAGAGCATTCTCGGTTATTTCATGAACAACACGACCGCGATCACTGGCAGCGGATCGCTGGACGTCGTGCGTTACGGACGGGTATTGCGCTCACGGATGCTCGTCGGCGTGCGTGGCGCGGGTATCTCGTACGACGGGCTGTATTATGTCGACAGCGTCACGCACAACCTGAAACGCGGTGAGTACAAGCAGAGCTTCACGCTTTCGCGCGACGGGTTGATTTCACTTACACCGAGGGTCGTGCCATGAGCGGAACGAACAGCTATTTCGGCAAATATCGCGGCACCGTGGTCCAGAACGTCGACCCTGAGCGAAAAGGTCGCGTCCAAGTCATCGTGCCCGACGTGCTCAGTCTCATTCCTTCCACGTGGGCCGAACCTTGCGTGCCGCTCGCCGGGCCGACGGGACCACCCATGGGCGTATTCATGGTCCCCCCGATCGGCGCGGGGGTGTGGGTCGAGTTTGAGCAAGGCAATCCCAACCGACCGATCTGGGTTGGCTGCCGTTGGGGATCGGCCGCGGATGTTCCCCTCGCCGCGCAAGCGGGAAATCCCGCCGATCCGAATATCGTAATCCAATCGCTGTTGCAGCAGGCCATCGTGATCAGCGACATGCCGCCGTCGGTTCCGCCGCCGGTAATGCCACCCGTGCCCACAACCGGCGGGATCATCCTGCGCAGCACCACCGGTGCCTCGATCGTCGTCAACGACGCCGGCGTCTTTATTTCCAACGGCAAAGGTGCCACCATCCAACTGCTCGGGCCGAGCGTGATGATCAATCAAACGGCCCTTGTCGTCACCTGATCATGCCCGGCTTCCTCGTTCATATCGGTGCCCAAGTCACTTGCTCGCACGGCGGGCAAGCCCAGCCCACCGTCCCCAATCCGCGCGTGATGGTCAGCGGTCAGCCCACAGTCTTGATGCCATCACCTTATGTGGTGGCCGGTTGTCCTTTCCCTCCGCCTCCCGTCGCGAACGGACCGTGTGTCACCGCGCAATGGCTCACCGGATCCACGCGGGTTCTCTCCAATGGACAGCCGCTCGTCGTGTTGAGCAGCCAGTCGATCTGCGCGCCCACCGGCACGCCGTTGCTGATTCTCGTCACTCAAACCCGCGCCACTGCTTTCTGAAAACGCCATGAATCTCGACTTCCCTTTTCATTTCGACGGTCGCGGCCGCACCGCCGCCACCGACGACAACGATCATATCCGCGACATGATCGAGGAATTCCTCTTCACCAACCCCGGCGAGCGCGTTAACCGGCCGGATTTCGGCAGCGGTTTGTTGCAACTGGTATTTGCCCCCAACAGTCCGGAGCTCGCCGCCACCGTGCAATTTACCATCCAGGCCGGATTGCAACGGTGGCTGAGCGATCTGATCGCCGTGCAAAAGGTCGAGGTCACGGCCATCGACTCCACGCTGCAGGTTACCGTTGGCTACGTCGTCAAAAGCACCACCGAGCGGCAAACCGCGACGTTCAATCAAACCACCTAAACCCATCCGCGAATCATGAGCCTTTGTTGCCAGCAAGATGAACGGCGCGATGCGGTCCGCCGCGCCCGCGGACGAAACGGTCTCGATTATCTCGAGGTCAGTCCCGATCAGTTGACGCTTCGCCTCTTCTTCCTCGGCAAACTCCCGCCGGAACTAAACCAAAAAAAACCGGGACTGACCCGGTATCTTCAACTCACCGGCGGGCAGCGCGTGAAGGACATCCGCATCACGCAGATCGAACCGCTGTCCGATCCCGATCCGGAGAAGGACGACCAACTTGTCGTCACTCTCGATAAATACGGCGATTTCTCCACCTACACGCTCGGACTGGTCGGTGTGGCGAAGATCGATCCGCTGTACGACCACGTCGATTTCACGTTCAAAATCGATTGTCCGTCGGACCTGGATTGCGCGCCGGTTTGCCACTGCGAACCGCCGGCCCTGAACGAACCCGAGATCAATTATCTCGCCAAGGACTACGCGAGTTTTCGCCAGCTCATGCTCGACCGGCTCGCGCTGCTCGTTCCCGGATGGACCGAACGTCACGTGCCCGACGTCGGCATCACGCTGATTGAAGCACTCGCCTACACCGGCGATTACCTGAGTTATTTTCAAGACGCGGTTGCGACCGAAGCCTACCTCGCGACCGCGCGCCAACGCATATCGGTCCGGCGCCATGCGCGCCTCGTCGACTATCATCTGCACGAAGGGTGCAATGCGCGCACATGGGTCTGCGTCGGCACCGATGCTGATTTTTCCCTCGATCCCACTGACGTCGCGTTCATCACCTTTCCGCAAAACAGCAACCTTCCCACAAAGACCATTTTTCACTGGGAAGACTTGCGTTCGGTACCGGCGAATTCCTACGAAGTATTTCAACCGATGGCGTTGAATCGGACGGCGTCGCTGCAATTCTATGCGGCCCACAGCGAGATTCACTTCTACACTTGGGGCGGGAAAAGATGCTGCCTCGAACGCGGCGGCACGGCGGCCACACTGATCGACACTTGGGTCAAGGAACAACCGCCCGCCCCGCCACCCGATCCCACTCCCACTCCGCAGCCAAATGGTCCGGTGATTGGTGCGACCCAGCCAGCGCGCCACCGGTCGCTTAATCTGCGCGCGGGTGATGTGCTCATCTTTGAAGAAGTTATCGGACCGGTTACGGCGAATCCCGCCGACGCCGATCCGGCGAAACGCCACGTCCTCCGGCTGACCAAAGTCACCGCTGCCGAGGACACGCTTTATCAGCAGCCCATTGTTGAAATCGAATGGGCGCTCGATGATGCGCTGCCGTTTTCCGTTTGTCTTTCCGCGATTGCCGAGGCGCCCGAGTGCAAATTCATCGAGAACATCAGCGTGGCTCGCGGCAATGTGCTGCTCGTCGATCACGGACGCTCCGTCGGCCCGGAAAATCTCGGCGCAGTGCCGACCTTGAGCACCGAGGCGCAATGCGAGTGCGCCGGGCATCCCACCGATATTCAGTATATTTCCGGTCGCTTTGAGCTATCGCTCACCGGAACTCCGCTCACTTTCAGCGAGCCGCTCCCTCGGGAAAATCCGGCGCGATCCCGCTGGACCGCCGCAACCACGCTCCTGCTCCAGGACGTGCGCGCTGCGCTGCCCAATCTCCAACTCGTTTCGCAGCCATCCGGAAACTGGACGTCGCGTTACGACCTGTTCGAAAGCGAGCCGGGTGACCGGCACTTCGTCGTGGAAGTCGATGACGCCGGCTCGGCTCATCTCCGTTTCGGCGACGGCGAACTTGGTTTCACTCCGGCGGCCGGCACGACCTTCGCGACCAATTACCGGATTGGAAATGGGACGAGCGGCAACGTCGGACCAGAATCGATCACACTCGTGGTTCTGGGGAAAACGAGCATCAACGGTTCGGTCATTACCGTGCGCAATCCACTGGCCGCCCAAGGCGGCATGGACGCCGAACCGGTGGCGGAAGCAAAACTCTTCGCGCCACGTGCGTTTCGCGATCCCGCACAAATCCAGCGCGCGATCATCGCCGACGACTATGCATTGATCGCCGAACGGAATCCGGCCATTCAGCGCGCCGCGGCCGCGCTGGTCTGGACGGGAAGTTGGTACGAGGCCGACGTCGCGGTCGATCCACTCGGCAGCGAAGACGCGTCCGGCGTGCTGCTCAAACAAATCACGCGACAACTCCGCCGTTTCCGACGCATCGGCCACGATCTTCACGTGAAACCGGCCCATTACGTACCGCTGGATCTGCAACTGAAAGTCTGCGTCCAGACCAACTATCAACGCGGACATGTGAAGGCGGCGCTGCTCGACGTGTTTGGTCAGCGGGCATTGCCCGGCGGAAAGCGCGGCTTCTTTCACCCGGACAATCTCAGTTTTGGCGAAGGCATATTTCTCAGCAAAATCATCGCCGCCGCGCAAGCCGTTGCGGGGGTCACCTCAGTCAGCGTTACCCGGTTTCACCGTCTGTTCGAATCGCCCAACGGTGAGCTCGCCGCCGGTGTGCTGCTTTTGCGCAATGACGAGATCGCGCAGCTCGACAACGACCCCAATTGGCCGGAACACGGCAAATTGGAAATTCAACTCAGCGGAGGACGATAACCATGAGCACCAAAACCTGTGGATGTGGGACCGACTGTTGCGACTGCTGTACGGGCATCGAGGCCATCACACCCCAGTCGGAGGAAAACCGGCCCGGGTTGGACGCGTTAACCTATCGCGTCGGGACGCACGCCGCTTTCCTGGAAACGATGAAGGCGCGGCTCACGACCATGACCGTGGACGTATCCGGAGCCGACGGAAAACTCATGCCATCGCGTCCACTCGCGGGAATGACGACGCGTGATCCGGGTGACTTCTCGATCGCGCTCCTCGACAGCTGGGCGACCGTCGCCGACGTCCTGACCTTCTATCAGGAACGGATCGCCAACGAAGGTTACCTGCGCACCGCCACCGAGCGCCGCTCGATTCTGGAGCTCGCCCGAGTCGTTGGCTATTCATTGCAGCCCGGCGTCGCGGCGTCGGTATTTCTTGCCTACCTGCTCGACGACAACCAGAGCGCGCCGGTCACGATTCCCGCCGGTGCCCGTTCACAAAGCATTCCGAATCCCGGCGAGCTTCCGCAATCCTTCGAGATCAGCGAGGATTTCGTGGCCCACGCGGAATGGAACAACCTGCAAGTCCGGCTCACCCGTCCGAAGGTCATCACACTCGCAAACGCACTGTCCCTCGACGGTATTTATGTCGCCGGCACCAGCACTAATCTCAAGGCCGGCGACACGCTGCTTTTTGTTTTCGACGACACCGGCGATCCGTCCGTGGTTCGGACCGTCGCCGCCATCGACGCGCAATTCGACACCAAGCGAACTGAAATTCAGTTTCGTCCGATCCCGGCCAAAACCATCGCCGCCGTTCCTCTGCTCTTCGCTTTTGTCGCCAAACTATCAGTGATGGTGAACGATGCCAGCAGCGACGTGAATCGTACGCTCGCGACCAGGGCCTCTGAGCTATTGACCCAGGCGTATCTGGAGTCGGCGCCATTACCCGACGACTGGGCGAAAGATATTTTTATCGGGCACAAAGGGTCCCTCGCCCCTGACGTACAAGCGGAGTACGACGCCTTCACTGTCGCCTTGCTCGGCATCTCGGACCAACCTCCGCCGCCATCGCCCGGCAGCATGTACTCCAATCCTGCGCTGTTTGTGAGCTCGCTGCTGCGTCCGGCGGAAGTACAACCAGCCGGCCGCCTTCAACTCAATCGTCAGTTGGGCACTGCGTTCAAAGCGGGAGCAGATTCCATCCCTCAACTGCTCGTGAATTTTGCGCCGCAACTTCGGAGTTCGTTTTACACCGCGTGGGCGAGCGCCAACGTGAACCCGACACCGCCGAGCCTCAAAGGCGTGTTTGCCTTCCACGTCGCAGCACCACTCTTTGGATCATCCGTGCCCGAAATGGTCAAGTACACCGGGACGACGCCAAACCTGCCAACGGATTGGAAGGAGTGGCCGCTGGATTACGCCGAAAATAGCACGGATCTTTTTCTCGATTCCGCCTACGATGGCATCGAAGCGACGGGCTACGCGTTGATCCAGCTCGGCGAAGGTCCGCGCTTGGTGCGCCCCTTAAGTTCGGTGCAAACCTTACAGCGCAATGCCTACGGAATCAGCGGCAAAACCACGCGGCTGACGCTTGCGGACGATTGGCGAACTGATTCCTCATCGGATGATTTAGGCGTCCTGCGCTCCGTACTCGTGCGCGCCCAAAGTGAAGCGCTCACTCTGGTTGACGCGCCGGTGACCGAGGACGTCGCACTCACCGCGGACGATCTCGCGAATGGAAATGGCATCGAACTCGACGCCTTGCACAAGGAACTCAACTCCGGCCGCTGGATCATTCTCTCCGGCGAACGTTCGAGTGCCGACATTCCCGGCGTCGCGGGAGTCAAGGCGAGCGAATTGTTGATGGTCTCCGGCCTGCGCCAGGATTTCGACGCCACACTGCCCGGCGACAAAACCCGCACGACCCTTCTCCTCGCCACCCCGACCGCAAATTCCTACAAGCGCGAAACGGTGACCATTTATGCCAACGTCGTGAAAGCCACGCATGGTGAAACGCGCAACGAAACCCTCGGCAACGGTGACGGCAGTCAGGCGTTCCAACAGTTTACCCTCAAGCAACCGCCGCTCACCTTTGTGTCCGCGCCGAATCCATCCGGAGTGGACAGCACGTTGGAAATTTTCGTGAACGACGTGCAATGGCACGAGGCCAACACGCTAGCCGGCCACGGACCGAAGGACCGGATTTTCGTCACAAAAACGGGCGACGACGACAAGACGACAGTGACATTTGGCAATGGCACGGAAGGAGCGCGCTTGCCGACCGGACAAACGAATGTGAAAGCGATTTATCGCAATGGCATCGGCCAGCCGGGAAATGTCGAAGCCGGGCAGATCAGTCTGCTGCAAACCCGGCCACTCGGGGTCAAAAGCGTGATCAATCCCCTGCCCGCATCCGGCGGCGCGGACCGGGAAAACCGCGATCAAGCCCGGGAGAACGCGCCGCTCGCGGTGATGTCGCTGGACCGGCTGGTATCGGTGCAGGATTACGCCGATTTTTCCCGGACGTTCGCCGGCATCGGAAAAGCAGCGGCCCGGAAACTCAGCGACGGCCGGCGGCAACTCGTCGCTCTCACGATCGCCGGGGCCGATGACGCCCCCATCGACGAATCCTCGGATTTGTTTCAAAATCTGCGCATCGCGTTGCGCCAGTTCGGCGACTTGGATTTGCCCGTACAGATTGCCTTGCGCGAACTCGTAACCCTCGTCCTGAGCGCGGGCATCCGTCTCGCGCCGGACTACCAATGGGAACCGGTCGTGACCGCGGTGCGGACCATGCTCCTCGATCGGTTCGGTTTTCAGAAACGCGCGCTCGGCCAGCCGGTGTTGTTGTCGGAAATCATCGCCGCGATTCAAAATACCGACGGCGTCGAGTACGTGGACGTGAACGCGTTTGGCGGCGTGCCCGAAAAACAAGCGGCCGCCGACGGCGCCCGCGAACTCCTCACTCTCGACGAGATTTCTTCGGCCGTGCAGCAAATCGTCTCCGGTTCGCAAAATCAAAGTCCGGACGGCTCAAAGAGGCACGCGCTCGCTTCCGTTCCGCCGTCACACGTGAGCGTGAATGTCGCGGACTTCGAGAATCAAGGCCTGCGACCGGCGCAACTGGCTCTCTTCACCGCCGCCGTACCCGACACGATTGTTTTAAATCAACTCACTTAACTTTCCGCTCATGAATACACTCTCCAGCGATCCGCGGATCGACCGGCTCAACCAGTTGTTGCCGGCGATCCATCGCATGCGCGACGCAGATCAGAAATACGCGTTACAGGCTTTGCTCCGCGTCATTGCCGAGCAGGTGAATATTGTCGAAGACGATATCAGTCAACTTTACCGGAACTGGTTTATCGAGACCGCCGACGACTGGGTCGTGCCGTATATCGCGGATTTGATCGGCTACCGTCCCGTCGCCGATGCCGGACAAATTGGAGACGTCGCAACCAGCGAAGGACGCGCGCTCAACCGCGTGCTGATTCCCCGGCGCGAAGTGGCCAACACCATCGCGTACCGTCGGCGCAAGGGCACGCTGGCGCTGTTGGAACTGCTCGCCAACGACGTCGCCGGGTGGCCTGCGCACGCGGCGGAATTTTTTCAGCGCCTCGGCTGGAACCAGAATATCAACCATCAGCATCCCGACCGCGCGCAGACGGTCGGCGTGAGGCAGGTCGGTAAACTGGACTTGATCGGCGGTGCGTTCGATCCGTATGCACACAGTGTCGATGTTCGCCGCATCGATTCGCAGCGCACCGTGGGACGTTACAGTATTTCCTCTGTTGGTGTGTTCGTCTGGCGGTTGAAACCGTATTCCGTCACCCGAACCCGCGCGCATTGCTTGGATCAACTCTGCCCGAGTGGCTACACCTTCAGCATTCTCAGTCAGGACGCGCCGCTGTTTATCAATCCGACGCCAGAGTCGGACGAAACAGACATTTCGCACGAACTGAATGTTCCCGCCGCGATTCGACGAGAGGCATTCGCAAAGCACCCGGAGCTTTTTTATGGCGCCGATAAAAGCCTCGCGATCTGGGTCGAAGGCTGGGCGGGCGTGGATGCCACCCAACCGGTTCCGGTGGAAAAAATCATTTCTTCCAACTTAACCGACTGGCAATACACCCCGCCAGCAGGATACGTTGCCGTCGATCCCGTGCTCGGCCGATTCGCGTTCCCCGAGGACTTTGACCAGGTGCCCCGGAAAAACGTCCGGGTGAGCTATCATTACGGATTCAGCGCCGAGATCGGTGGGGGCGAATATACGCGTCCGATATTTGATCCTTCACCGCGGGAAATTGAAGCGCCGGATCCGGCCGATCCGACGAAAACGATTCTGCAAAGCGTGGCCGCCACCGTGTACCGTGTCGGCCACGGCCAACCGAACATCCGCATCGGCGAAGCGTTGAATCGCTGGCGCAAGGACAAGCCATTGGACACCGTCGTTGAAATCACGGACAGCGGCGTTTACGTCGAACCGATCTCGATCCGCGTGAACGCCGGCCAAACGCTGCAGTTGCGAGCCGCCAATGGTGCTCGTCCGATCATTCGGCTGCTCGACTGGCAAACCGATCAACCCGACGCTCTCACGGTTGTCCTTTGTCGCGACAGTCGCTTCACGCTGGACGGACTGCTCGTGACCGGTCGTGGCGTACAAATCTACGGACCGAAACGCGACAAGCCGGAGGACCCACGCGATCCGGTTTGCGGCGCGCACCTGATCATCCGCCACTGCACCCTCGTCCCGGGCTGGGGACTGGATTGCGACTGTACACCCGCTTACGAAGCCCAACCGAGCCTCGAACTTTTTCAACTGCGGGCCAACGTTCACATCGAGCACAGCATCCTCGGGCCGATTCAGATTCACGAGGACGAGGTCAAACTCGACCCGATTCCCGTCAGCCTCAGCGACAGCATCCTCGACGCGATCTCGCCGGAGCGCGAAGCGTTGGGTGCGCCGGGTTACGACGAGGCGCACGCGGTGTTGACCATCCGGCGATGCACGGTGTTCGGAATCGTGGACGTTCATTCCGTTTGCCTGGCGGAAAACTCAATTTTCACCAACTGCCTGAACGTCGCGCGCCGGCAAATCGGTTGCATGCGATTCTGCCATGTGCCGTACGGCTGCCGCACGCCGCGCCGCTATCACTGCCAGCCGGATCTCGCCGCGCAGGCGATTGAAGACCAGCTGCGCGCCGCAGCAGTCGTCAACGGCAACCCCGCACCGACCGACCTCGCCATGGAAGCCGCAAAGGAATTCGAGCGCCTGCGGGTGCGGCCTCAATTCAATGAAACCCGCTACGGATTACCGGCCTATTGCCAGCTGACCGATACGTGCGCCGACGAAATCAAAAGCGGAGCCGACGACGAATCCGAAATGGGCGTCTTCCACGATTTGTTCCAACCGCAGCGCGAAGGAAATCTCTCCGCGCGTCTGGACGAATTTACCTCCGCCGGATCGGACGTTGGCATCATTCACGTTACCTGAGTCCCACTCGCGTCCCCCACACTTTATCAAACCCATCCATCCAAGGAGAACACTATGAAAGGCGATTTTACCCGCGACACATTCAATCCAACAAAACACTTCAGCCGGGTGTTGATGCAGCAAGGCCGCGTCACGCTCGATGCCGACGCGAACGAACAGGCCGCGATCGAGCGTCACTACGCACGACAGGTGACGCGTGACGTCGTCGGACCCTACGCCGCGCCCGCCACGGGTGGCGGATTCGTTCTTCAGGCCGATCCCGACGGGATTTTTTCCATTAGTCCTGGCCGCTACTATGTCGACGGCATCCTCGTGGAAAACGACACCGATAAATGCACGTACAAGGCCCAACCGGATTTTCCACTGGCGAAGGACGACCCGCTGCTGACGATTCGCGGCGATTCCAATTCGCCCGTTTTCTGGGTCTATCTCGACGTATGGGAACAACACGTCACGTCACTTGAGGACGACTCCATCCGTGAAAAAGCCCTCAACGGACCCGACACGTGCACCCGCGCCCGCATCGTCTGGCAGGTGAAGGCGTTTCAGGAGACGCAACAGTTGACGACGGATTTGGCCACCACCGCCAGGACAACCAAGGACGCACTGGCCAAACGTTATGCCTCGCGGATCGCCTTGCAGAAAAAATTCGACGCGGCCACGGACGCAGAAAAAGCCGTGCTCTTTCCGCAACTGCTGGCGATGGACAACGACCTAAACCGCGCGAACCGCCTTTCGCAGCTTCCGCTGGACGAGAAAATCCTGGGCCAGTTGACCGGTTTGAGCAGCGCCACGTTGGCTGCACGAGTCGATCCCGGACTTAAAATTGAGAATGCCTGCGTTACGCCGCCCGATTCAAAATACCGCGGTCTCGAAAACCAACTCTATCGGGTGGAAATCCATCGCGGCGGGACGATCGGCAACAACAATCCGGCGCCGACGTTCAAGTGGTCGCGCGATAACGGCAGCGTCGCGACGGCGTGGCTCGGCGGCAGTGGCAACGACCTTCAAGTTGCCAACACCCGCGGTTTCGCGGCGGGAAACTGGGTGGAGTTGTCCGACGATTCCACGGAGCTCCTCGGCCAGCCCGGCGCGATTTTCAAACTGGCAAAAGTCGAGGACGGCACACTGAGCGCCGATCCGGCTGTTCCTCTGCCCGCGCGTAGCGAATACGACAAGAATCCGAAGGTGCGTCGCTGGGACCACGGTGAAAGCGTGGCCAGCAGTTCGGGTCTGATCGACGGCGCGGTGCCCATCCAGGAAGCCGCCGCTGGAACAAGCCTGTGGATCGATCTCGAGGATGGAGTGCAAATTCAATTTACTGCCGGCGGCAGTTATCGCACGGGTGATTACTGGTTGATTCCCGCGCGCGTCGCGACGGGTCAAATCGAATGGCCGGCCACGAACGATTTGAACCCGCAGCCATTGCCACCGCGCGGCGTGCAGCATCACTTTGCCGTACTCGGCTACGTCGGCTGGCCCAACAATCAGCTCGCCATCAGAAACCAACGACTCGTTTTCTGGCCCCTGCTCACTTCAGTCGCGGATTCAGCGCTGGTCAGTGCCGACGGACACGTTATCGTGCAGCCGTTCGCGACGCCAACCGCCGCTGACACAAAGCTCGAAACGGCGAAACCAGCACCCAAACCCAAACGCAAGCCGCGCGCCCCAACCGCCGCCGGTGCATCGACCGGTAAACCGGCTTAATCCTCCCATGAGTCTAGAACATCTTGATACGATCATCGCCTTTGTCGCGGTTATCACCGGCGTCAGTCTGTTGATCACAACCCTCACCCAAAGCGTGTCGGCCGTTTTGGGATTGCGCGGCACAAATCTTTTTTGGGGGATCCAGACGCTGCTGGTCAACGCCGACCCCACCTTGGAAAAACACGCAGCCGTGATTGCACGGCAGATTCTTCATCACCCGCTCATCTCCGATTCGACGCTCTCGAACCGGAAGCACGGCATTTTCAGCCGCTGGAAATTTGCGTCAGCGATCCGCAAGGACGAACTGCTCGAAATCGTGCGCATCCTCGGCAAAAACGATGACACCGGAACCCAAGGCGCGGAAGCCTGGCGCACCGCCCTCAGAAGTTCGATGGACCGCCTCGTGCCGGCGGAGGGGGAAAAACTGATGCTCGTCCTGCCCGAAATCAAAAAAATTTTCCCGGATGATCCGGCCAAAGTCGAACTGGTCATGGCTCAACTCATTCCGACCGCCGAGCGACTGACGGCGGAATTGGACAACTGGTTCCATTCGGTGATGGACCGTGTTTCCCAACGCTTCGCCATGCATACGCGTTGCTGGACCGTGATCTTTTCCGTAATTGTCGCGTTTCTGCTGCAGCTGGACGCCTTCAAGTTATTCACTACGCTTTCCACCGATGCCGATTTAAGGGCCCGGTTGACGGCCAGCGCCGATGCCATCAATCAAAAATCTGACCAGATTCTCGCCGCGCCTTCCGTCGATGGATCGAATGTCTACACCTCCGCGATGAAACAACTGATCGCCTCGAACCTTGATTCGCTCAAAGGACTGCCTGAACCAGCCGGATTTTCCACGCTGGAAGGCGGCAACCAATGGCTGGCGAGTCAGCTCAGCGCCACTCATCCGGCGGATGTGGAGAAATGGCGCCAAGCCTATCAGACCCAGGTTTCGAGGCTGACGCTTCAGTCAGCGGTGCAAAACCTGAATACGACCGTGAAAAGCCAGCTGGCCTACCAACTCCTGCCCGATCCCTATCCCACGCCGATTTATCGTGATTGGGTGTTCGCGAAACGCACGCTCTGGGGAATCATTGCGAGCGCAGCGCTGCTCAGCCTCGGCGCGCCGTTCTGGTTCAACCTGTTGAAAACGATGAGCAATCTGCGCCCCATGCTCGCGAACAAGGTGACCCAGGAACGGCTGGACAGCGAAGCGGACAATCCAAGCTGAGCCAACGGCCGCCGGACTATTTGGCCGTTTCCGGTCCAATGATGGTGCTAACCTCATTCACCGCATTGGCCGGAAAGCCGCCTTCCTTCGCGTGTTCGCGTACGATGTCCGCATCCGAAGCAATATAGATGCAGTACATTTTATCCCCGGTGACATAGCTCTGCACCCACTGGATTTTCGGGCCAAGATCGTGCAGGACCTTGCAGGATTTTTGCGCCGCCGCTTTGAGATCGGCGGGGCTCAGCTTGCCCAGGCCCGGCATATCGCGTTCGATCACGTACATTTTTTGCCCCGACGGCAAAGCCTCAGGCTTGGGCGTTTCGACGGCAGACGTCGAGCCGGCGATGACGAGCGAGCAAGCGGAGATTAAGAGGAATTTGAAACAGTTCATGGTCGTGTATTTTTATGGTCCGCGTTCCCGTCATGGGAAATGAGCGAACGGTGCCGACTATATCGAACGACCCCGTATTCGCCTAAGCCAACGATGGGCAATTTCCGGCCACGCCTCCCGGGTGCTGCCCACCGCTCAGGCGCCGGATAAAAGCCGTCTTTTGCGATCACGCGGCGAACGTCCGAATCGTGCCTGATAGAGATTGCGCAGTTGGCGGGAGCCGCTGAAACCACAGGCGTGGGCGACATCTTCCACCTTGGAACCTTCCTCCCGCAACAGGGCGCGCGCATGTTCCAGTCGCAACTCCTGCAGGTACCCGCCGACCGAGAGTTGGAGGCTCTGGCGAAAACGGCGGGAAAGGTTGCGGGCGCTCGCGCCGACTTGCGCGGCCAATCGTTCAAGACCCGGCGGACGGTCGAGTTTCTCGATCAAAATATTTTGCGCCCGGTGCACGACATCATCGAGGTGGTTGCGGAATTTCAGATATACACTTTCCTGCTCAAAGTCGCCGCTTCGACGCAGGTAAACGACGAGAAACCTCGCCATCTCGAAAGCCACCTTCGGACCATGCCGCAAACCAATCAGGTGAATCGCCATATCGATGCCTGAGGCAATCCCGGCGCTCGTGAAAACATTGCCCGCCTGGACAAAAAGAATCCCCCGTTTCACTTCGATCTTCGGGTATCTCCGTTGCAACTCGTCCACATCCAGCCAATGCGTGGCACACGCCTTGCCGTCGAGCACGCCTGCTTCAGCGAGCAGATAAGAACCGGTGCAAATGGAACAAATCGTCGCGCCGCTTTCCCAGCCCTGCCGGATCCACTTAAAAAGCGCCCGGTTTTTTCGCAAGAATTCCGCTGAATGGAGAACCTCTGGAGTACAACCCGCAATGAACAGAATGTCGTCCCGATCAATCTTGATCTCCCGATAAGGCACCAGATTCGAGAAGTGAAGATTGCCCGCGACCGGCACCGATGACGTCAGGCCACACACCACGATGTCATAGGGATGATGACAAATGCCGCCGCCCAATTGAAAGGCTTGGAGCGGCCCGATCAGATCGAGCGGCGTCACCGTCGGTGGGGCAAAAAATATCACGCGTGTGCTCATGCGACGGGACGATGGGATTTTCGTCCGTCCACAAGGTCAAATGCCGATTACCGCGACTGCGGCGGCAACCAAGCGGCCAAACAAAGACAATAATCCTGCCGGTCCGCTTACGCCGTCGGACAACGAACCGCGACGTAGCGACAGGCCTCCGCGCCTGTCGCTTTTCGTATCGTAAACAACGACGGGCAGAGACGCCCGCCACCCCCGTTCAATCGTCGCCCCAGTTTACCCGACGATCGTTAATTGTGATGCCCGTCGTCGTTGTGATCGTCCCGATGATCGGAGCGATGATCATCATTGGGTGCAGGATGGGTCGGCGGCGTCGGATGCCAGTTTTTTGGGTAGGTCTTGACCATTTCAGCGTGGTGATGCTCGGGCGCGTCATGGAAATCCACATGCACCGAAGGCGCGTTCTGAGTCCATCCGTGCGGCGGTTGAGGCCGGTTTACCCAAGCGTCTCCCTCGCGATATACGTACTGATGACGCGTATTGTTGTAGTAAACTTCGTCACCCGGATAGTACACATAGTCATCTTCCATGACGACCGCTCCCGGACCTGAAGAACGATAGCCCGTACGTTGCGGCCCGGTGTAACAACCGGCTAGCAATGGCAGCGCGACGGCCCCGGCCAGCAGAGTGGCCCGCGACGCAATTCGAGATAAGGATAAGGTGGAGTGCATGATAATGGATGGGTTGAAAAGAGTGCCGACGAATAAAGGACCCCCGGTTTGGCAAAAATCGAAGGGAGAAGAAGCAGGAATGAAAAGACTATCGTCCGCGAAGGCCGCCCATCAGATAAATGATCAGCACGATCAAAAGAATGAGGCCGATTCCGCTGCCGCCCACCACAGGGCCGCCAATATAAAAACCGCCGCCACCCAGCAATAGGAGAAGAATAATGATGAGAAGTAATGGATTCATCACTCTCAGACATCGATTCCACCGACCCGTTCGCCAATAAACGCACAGATGCCGCCGGTTGTTCGCGGGATTCGCGATCACACCGGCATTCCTGCCGGCGTCCTACGATCCGGCCGTCGGAACCGGTTGCGTCGGCGTCGCCGGCATCTCCGCTTGGTGAGCCGGCTTAATCTTCGGCGCACCGACCAACACTCCGAGATGTTCCTGGATCTTCTGGAAAAATTCCACGTTCAGGTCGCCCACCGGCACTTCGTATAACTGATGCGTCGCCATGTGTTCGTAGATCTGTCGTTCACCGTCCTCAGTCAGCCCACGGGGCTTGATCTGCTTTTTGCGCTCAAGCATGAGCGCGAGGAATTGCAGCAGCGGCGTGTTGATCGCGGCCGATTCGCCGGAATCCACGCCACCCGCATCACCGCCGGCCGGAGTGGCGAGGGTGAGAAACAAATTCTCGGCGGTGAGTTTTAAATTCCGGTCCGCATTCTCATCGGCTCTCCGCTGCTTGAATCCCACCACCCAGCGACAATAAACGAAAGCGGGCGGCATGAATTTCCCGTCCTCCGCCTCGTGCAGGTCGCGCCGGGCCACCTCCCCGCTGGCTTCGCGCACCAGATAACTGACCACACGGTCATTCTCCTGGAAATCGCTTCCACTGACGAAACATTTTGTGGCAATAGGGTGAAGATTTAACTCCATGGTCGTTTTCTTGTTTACCCTCCACGGGTTCGAACGCTAGCAAAATTCCACCAATGAACGGCCGTCTTATTGCCATCGGTGACATCCATGGCTGCCACAAGGAATTCTCCGACCTGCTTGAAAAGCTCGACCTGAAAAAGGATGACCGTCTTATCCTCCTCGGCGACCTCATCAATCGCGGCCCGGACAGCGGTCGGGTCGTGGAACTCGCGCGCGAACACGCCACCGCGTCCTTGCTCGGCAACCATGAGCTGCGCCAGCTTAACTACCGCCGGACCGACGATCCCACCCATCTCAAGAAGTACGATTACGAAACCATCAAGCAGCTTCGCGGTAAAGACTGGGACTACCTCGAGTCGATGAAATTGACGTATGAGGACGAGGAGTTGGGCGTGGTGTTCGTGCACGCCGGGTTTTTGCCCGACAAACCGTGGCAGAAGCAACCCGCGCGCATCGTCACCCGGATTCAAGTCGTGGACAAGGACGGCGAACCGCGCAAGCGTTCCGAAGCGACCAATGCGCCGCATTGGTCGGAATTGTGGGCCGGCCCGCCGTTTGTAGTGTATGGTCATACCCCGCGCGAAGAGATTTCGCGGACCAAATGGACCTTGGGCATCGACACCGCCTGCGTGCTCGGCGGCAGCCTCACCGCCTATATTTTGCCGGAAAAACGGATTGTGCAGGTCAAGGCCCGGGAGCGGTATTTCAACCCTTAGGTGGTGGCTTAAACGGTACGACGCGCTGCCGCCAATGTGCTGTCAGAATCGCACGCGACGCGCATTTTTCCCGGTGCTGCCGTGCGCCGCGTCAATCCAAGATATTTAACACGCGGAGGCCGCAAAGATCGCGGAGGTGCCCCACAATCCCTTTCGCCCCTCCGCGCTCTCCCCATCCTCAGACCACTCCGCGTTTAATTTCCGATTCGCAAATCAATCCCACGGCGTGAGCCCAAGAACGGCTATAAGTGGCTGGAGCGATACCGGGCTGGCAGAAGGGAAGCGCTGCAGGATCACTCCCGCCGGCCGCGTTGCTCGCCCAAACAAGTCCGGCCCGCGGTGGCGGAGGCCGTGATTGAGTTGCGGTTTGCGACGACGTGGGGAGGCCGCAAACTGCGACGGCGGTTGCGAGCTCTCGGCTATGGCGAGATGCCGGCGGCGAGCACGTGCACAGAGATTCTGCGTCGGGCCGATCTGCTGAAAAAAGAGTCGGCCTCAGGTGCCACGCAGCGCTTTGAACGGTCGCTGCCAACGAACTCTGGCAGGCCGATCACAAAGGCGAGTTTGGGACGCAGTGCAGCCAGCGGTGTCATCCGCTGACAATACTCGACGATCATTCGCGATTCAACTTGGTGTTGGATCCCGCCGATAATCAGCGCACGGAGACGGTGCAGGCGGCAATAACCGCCGCGTTCGAGCGTTACGGACTGCCCGAGGCCATCCTCTGCGATAAAGGTGCCTCTTGGGGCAACGTGACCGAGGGGACCGGGTATACTGCGCTCACCGTCTGGCTGCTGCGACTGGGCGTGCGCATTCTGCACGGAAGGCCGTATCATCCGCAGACTCAGGGCAAGGAGGAACGCTTTCATCGAACGCTCAAAGTGGAGCTGCTCACGCGTCACACCTGGCGTGACCTCACGCACTGCACCGAGGAGTTCCCTCGCTGCCGACAACGCTACAACTACAAACGTCCGGATGACCCGCTCGGCGGTGACACTCCCGCGTCGCGGTACCGGCCCTGTGTGCGATCCATGCCAGCGGCTCTTCCCCTTCCCGAGCACACCAACATGGAGGTGCGCATCGTGTGCACCAAAGGCGTCATCACCTTTGGCAACCAAACCTGGCACATTGGCAACGTCTTCGCGTCACTGCCCATGGCCTGCGCCCGAGCCCGCAGGCCGACGGACGGTGAGAGGTGTACTTCTCCCACTTCAAACTCGGCTATCTGGATCTCACGACCCAGCCTGCGCCAAACACATCCTTCGTCCATTAGCTGCACTCACTCCACCCAAAGACTAATTAACCCACGCGTCCTGCTTCCCCAAGTGTCACCCATGTCTCCGGTCCGCGTGTTACTCTTGTCTTCGGTCCATACAATCCCTAATCCGCCGCGAATTTACCGCAATTTTCGCCGACACCCAAACAAGCGCATTAGGGATAATGCGCCCTACCTCGGAGAGTGCTCAGCCTCCCGCCCGCAACTTCACGATCAAGTCCTTGGCTTCGACGGCGTCGCCGACGGCAGCGTTAACCTCGGCGACGACGCCATTCGTTTGTGCATAGACGGTCGTCTGCATTTTCATCGCCTCCATCATGAAGAGCTTGTCGCCCTTCACGATCTTTGCTCCGACGGAAGTCGACATGACCACGATCAATCCCGGAATTGGCGCAGGCACTTGAAGTGGATCACCGAGATCGGCCTTCGCCCTCGCCTTGCCCTTCGGCACCGCACTCTTGTCGAGAATCAGCGCCTCCCGGGTGATGCCGTTTAATTCATAAGACACTGCGCAGCGTCCGTCCTTATCCGGCGCGCCGACTCCGACCAACCGAATAATGAGGGTTTTGCCTTCCTCGATTTCCACTGAGATTTCCTCGCCGGGTTGGAGGCCGTAGAAAAACGCCGACGTCGGCAGGACGCTCACGTCGCCAAACTCCTTCTGCCGTTTGGCGAAATCAGCAAACACCGCCGGATACATCAGGTGCGAATAGAGCTCATCGTAAGTGGGCTGGCGTTTCAATTTTTCCGCCAGTTCCGATCGAAGCGCGGCAAACTCGGCTTCAACCGATTTTGCGCCCTTATTGGTTTTGCTTTTTGTTTTCGGCTTTGCCGCCGTCGAACTCTTCTCGTATTTCGCCTTACCTTCCTTGAAGCGTTTGTCACCGAGGATCGCGCGCCACACCGGCTCCGGCCAGCCACCTTCCGGCCAGCCCAACCCGCCCATCAACATATCGATCACGCTCTCGGGATAAGGCATGGAACCGGGTTCGAGATTGACCACGTCGGCTGGCTTGATGCCGCGCGAAAAAAGAAACAGCGCCAGATCGCCGACCACTTTCGACGACGGGGTCACCTTCACGATGTCACCGAAGAGTTGGTTCACCTCGGCATAAGTCCGCGCGATTTCCGGCCAGCGGTGGGACACACCCATCGAAACCGCCTGCTCGCGAAGGTTGGTGTACTGCCCGCCCGGCATTTCGTGCAAATAAACCTCCGCCGACCCGGTCCGGGGCGCGGTATCAAACGGACGGTAAACTTCGCGCACTTTTTCCCAATAGTCGGAGAATTCATTGAGCTGGCCGAGATCGAGCTTGGTGTCGCGCGGCGTGTGCTGAAGGGCGGCGACGATGGAATTCAAATTCGGCTGCGACGTACTGCCACTCATCGAGGCGAGTGCGAGATCCACCACGTTCACTCCGGCATCTGACGCACGGAGAATCGAGGCGGCCGCGATGCCACTGGTGTCGTGGGTGTGAAAATGAATCGGCAGCGCGATCTCATCGCGCAGGGTTTTCACGAGTTTGTGCGCGGCGTAGGGTCGGCAGAGTCCCGCCATGTCCTTGATCGCAAGAAAGTGCGCGCCCATGCGCTCAAGCTCCCGGGCAAGTTTAACGTAATACTTCAGCGAAAATTTGTCGCGCCGTTCGTCCAGAATGTCTCCCGTGTAACAAATCGCCGCCTCGCAAATGGCGTGGGTATTCTGCACCGCTTCCATTCCAACGCGAAGATTCGGCAGATAATTCAGCGAATCGAAAATCCGGAAAATATCCATGCCCGATTCCGCCGCATGACGCACGAAACCCGCCACCACATGGTCCGGATAATTCGAGTAGCCAACCGCATTTGCTCCGCGGAAGAGCATCTGGAAACAAACGTTGGGCACACGTGCCCTCAACTGCCTGAGCCGGTCCCATGGGTCTTCGCTCAGAAACCTCATGGCCGAATCAAAGGTCGCGCCACCCCACATTTCCAATGAGAAAAGTTCCGGCACGCGATGCGCGAGTGCGCCCGCGCAGGCGAGCATGTCGTAACTCCGCACCCGCGTCGCCATCAGCGATTGATGCGCATCGCGGAAAGTCGTGTCGGTCACGAGCAGGCGTTTTTGCTTCAATGTCCATTCGGCAAATTTTCTGGGTCCCATTTCCAACAATAATTGCCGCGTACCGGGAGCCGGGTCGCCGTCGCCCGTGCCGGGCGGAAGGGCGGCGACAAATTGCTTTTCAGGACGGAAACCTTTCGCGTGGGGATTCCCGTTCACGATGACGTTGCCGAGGAAATTCAGCAGCTTGGTCGCACGATCCCGACGCGGTTTGAACGCAAAGAGCTCGGGCGACGTATCAATCAACGCCGTGGTTGCCTGCCCGGATTGAAACAATGGATGCGAAAGCACGTTTTCGAGAAACGGAATGTTGGTCTTAACCCCGCGGATACGAAACTCGCTCAACACCCGCAGCGCCCGCTTCATGGCGCTCTCGTACGACGGACCGCTCGTTACGCTTTTCACCAGCATCGAGTCGTAAAACGGCGTAATCACTGCGCCGGCAAAACCCATGGCTCCGTCCAGCCGGACGCCAAAACCACCCGGCGATCGGTACGCCAGAATGCGTCCGTAATCGGGAATGAATTTATTCTCCGGGTCTTCCGTCGTGATGCGACACTGGATGGCGTAACCGTTGCGCGGAACATCGGGCTGCGCGGGCATGCCAACTTCCGCAGAATGCAGCGAGTAACCTTGCGCGATGAGAATCTGCGCGCGGACCAGATCGAGGCCCGTGATCACTTCTGTGACCGTGTGTTCCACCTGGATACGGGGATTCATCTCGATGAAAAACCATTCGTGGTGGTCGAGATCGTAGAGGAATTCGATGGTACCCGCGTTATCGTATTTCACGGCCCGCGCCATGCGCGCCGCCGCCTCGCATAATTCCTTCACGACGTCCGACGGCAGACCAAAACTCGGGGCGATTTCGATCACCTTTTGGTGCCGGCGCTGGACGGAGCAGTCACGTTCGTGGAGATGAATCACGTTCCCGTGCTGATCGCCGAGGATCTGCACCTCGATGTGTTTGGCGCGGGAAATGTACTTTTCCAGGAAAACCGCCGGGTTGCCAAAAGCGCGGTCTGCCTCGCCTTGCGCCTCGTCGAGCAGCGCGCTCAAGTCCGCCGCTTTGTGAACGACCCGCATACCCCGGCCACCGCCGCCGAAGGCCGCTTTGATGATGAGCGGAAAGCCGATCGACTTTGCCACTTTCATCGCTTCCTCGCGATCGGTGACCGGTTCCTCGGTGCCTGGCAGCACGGGAACATTGATCTTTTTTGCCAGCGCGCGCGCAGCCGTCTTGTCACCCATCATTTCCAGCAATTCGGGTTTGGGACCGACAAAAATAATTCCGGCCTTTTGGCACGCCCGGGCAAACGCGGCATTTTCGGAAAGGAAACCATAACCCGGGTGAATCGCATCGACACCCTTCGACTTCGCCACATTAACAATGCTCTCAATATCGAGATACGCCGCGACCGGGCCTTTGCCCTGCCCCACCTGATAAGCCTCGTCGGCCTTGTAGCGGTGGATGTTCAGCCGATCCTCCTGCGCGAAGATTCCGACGGTGCGGAAACCGAGTTC
Source organism: Lacunisphaera sp. (assembly GCA_036499685.1). GTDB lineage: Bacteria > Verrucomicrobiota > Verrucomicrobiia > Opitutales > Opitutaceae > Lacunisphaera. Next base: position 198,096 of record DASYDH010000064.1, read on the forward strand.
GGTGCCGGCTCGAAAGATGCGGACGGCAATTTCACCACGATTGGCCGCCATCAATTTTCGCACGGGGCGAAGCGCTGGCGGGTTAACACGATCTGCGGGGGGAAGCATGGGGTCGCGGATTACTAAAATGCATCGCGCCGAATGCAAAGGAAGATTCTTCATACTGTCCGAATAATCTTCGATCTGGGGAAAACCCTCATTCCCGCATCTTTCCCGCCGGTCTGAAAATGCACCCCACGCCGGTGCAAATCCGCCGAGTCTTCCCCGATTCCATCGGCTATAATACCGGAATCCACCGCCCGGCCCGGGTGAAGAGCACACTCCCAAAAGTCATCCACGGACTATGTAATTCTGATTGGATTTGGCCGCGGGAGTGCCAAGGCTGCGCGGTCTTCATGCCCACCGGTCTTACGCAGCAAATCCTCACCGTTTTCGAGATCAGTTTATTGCTGATCGGGGTTTGGCTGGCGGGATTACTGGCGTTCAAACCTGAGTTCCGAACGCGCTGGGGAAACAACAATAAACTGCCTTTTTGGAACGTGACCGCGGCCGAGTTCGCCCTGTATTTCCTCGCGCTCTTTGCCGGTGGCTTTGTCCTTCAATCCGTTCTCCGCATGTTGCTTGGTACTTACGTCAACAGCTCGGCCGATCGGGAAGGATTGGAAATAATGATTTACGGGACAGGACTGGATGGCGGTGCGCTCATTGGCTGGCTGTTATTTCCCTTTCTCCGGCGCGCACTGTATTCCGACTACGGCGTCAGTCCTCCCGATCCACCGACGCCGGCGCCGGTGCAGGAAGTAGCGCTTTCGTGGAATAAAATCATGCTCTATGCGGCCGGCACATTGGCACTTTCAATGCCGGTGTTGTTGGCGTTGAGCGCGGGCTGGTCGTTCATTCTCACGAAATGTGGCCTGCCGGACGAACCTCAGGACACCATCGCAATTTTCGCCAACACCAAATCGCCGGCGGTGATCGTCGGCATGCTGCTCGTCGCGTGCGGTCTCGCACCCATGATGGAAGAACTGTTGTTCCGCGCGGGACTTTATCGATTTTGCCGCCAGAAACTCGGTCGCGGCTCCGCGCTGTTGATCAGCAGTGTATTGTTCGGTGCCATTCATTTCAACTGGGCGGGATTCGTTCCTCTCGCTGTGTTGGGTGCCATGCTGGCTTTGATTTACGAAAACACGGGGTCGATCCGCGTCGCGATCGTCGCTCACGCATTTTTCAACTTGAATACCATCCTCGCGATTCTGTCGGGTATGACCAAGTGAGCATGAACCCGTTCACTTCGGTCCGCTCCGATTCCGTGATCGCCCAGGGCGAATTGAAACTCATTGCCGGCATCAGGCGCTGGCTCGGTTCGGCCTCACCCAGTTCCCCCTTTGGCATCGGCGATGATTGCGCGGTGATTCCACCCACGAAAAACCATCAACTCGTCACTACCGATCCGGTGATTTTCGGCCGTCATTTCGACGAAAATATTCCCGCCAAAGCTGTCGGGGCCAAGCTCCTCAAACGAAACCTGAGCGACATCGCGGCGATGGGCGGGAAACCGGTCGCCGCCGTGATCTCCCTGGCCCTCGCCCCGGAAACGAGCGTCGCGTGGCTGCGGGAATTCTACCTGGGTCTCGCGCAATGCGCCCGACATTATCGCGTGAAGATTGTCGGCGGAGATATCACCGAGGGACCCCACGGATTTGTCGGCGCGTTTCTCACGCTTCACGGGGAATCGACGGGAAAGCGGCTCGTCACCCGGAACGGGGCAAAGACAAACGACCGCATTTACGTCACCGGTTCACTCGGCGGCAGCCTGGCGGGACATCACCATGATTTCGTTCCCCGCCTGGCGGAAGGAAGCTGGCTGGCGCGACGTCGCGAGGTGTGCGCCATGATGGATTTAAGCGATGGTCTCGCCAAGGATCTCGATTCAATCGCACCGCGTGGACTCGTTGCCGCCCTCGACGCCAGCGCCATTCCCATCAGTCGGGCCGCCCGGCAAATGTCCGTGCAAACCAGCACGGATCCGCTTCACCATGCCCTGTGCGATGGTGAGGACTATGAGTTGTTAATCGTGGTTCGCGGCCGCTCAAATCAGACGGCATTCGAGCGGGCGTGGCGCAAAAGATTCCCAAAATTGAAACTGAATCACCTCGGCCATTTCGTCGCCGCCGGCCGGTTGCCAGAGGGAAGTTTGCGGCTGGCGGACTATCGCGGTTACGAACATCTGAGTTAAATCTTCGCCGGCCATGACCCTCATCGAGCAACTCCGGCAAGGCATCGTCACCGATTCGGCGGAAAAAACGCGCGCGATCGCGAAAGCACTGGCGACGGAATTACCCGCGGTCGTAACGCTCGCGCTCCACGGCGATCTCGGGGTCGGCAAGACCACCTTTGTGCAGGGGCTCGCCGAGGGTCTTGGTGTCAGCGAACGCGTGACGAGTCCGACCTTCTCAATATTTTCCGTTCACCAGGGCAGTCATCGATCGCTGGTTCACCTCGACGCCTATCGACTGGAAAACGAGCGGCAGATCGAATCGCTGCTGTTGGAGGATTTTCTCGTCAACTCCTATTGCCTGGCGGTTGAGTGGCCGGAAAAGATCGCCGCGTGGCTGCCGTCGGATACGTGGCACCTGACGCTATCGATCATCGACGGCGATCGGCATCGGATAACGCTCCAGTGATAGCGGAGAAAACCACGGCGAGGTCGCCGTGACTCCAGCAGGCGCAAAGCAATGAGGCCAAAAAAAACCCGCTCGGATGAGCGGGTTGGAATTTTAAACCTGAGGTTCGGGTTTTGGCTCTTCTGCGGGAACGGCCGCCACGGGAGTTTCTCCGGTTGGTTCAGTGGCAGAAGCCGGGGCCGGAGCGGACGCTTCAGTTTCGGTTGGCGGCGACGAATCCGTGATTTTCGGTGCCGGCGCAGGCGCGTCGGGAAAGTCCACCGGATCATGTTCCTCTTCACCCGACTCCGCTTTCCTCGCGGTCTGCGGAGCCATCGGCGGAGGCGAGAACAATTTCCCATCGGAAAATTCCGTGACATACCCTTCCATCACCAGCCAGCGAAGATCGTTACCCATCTTCCGCAACTTTTCGGCTTGGTCCGGGGGCAGACTCACAAACGGAGCTTGCGATACGGGGGTTCCCTCGGGTGCGGGGGCCGGTGCGGCCGCTGGTGTCGCCGCCACATCGACGCCAAGGAATGCCTTCGGCAAATCCTTCACGTGAATCATCGGATGCTTTTCGATGAATTCGATCAGTGCGGCAATCGTCTCGGAAAACACCTGGCCGGGAACGCGAAAACGGCGTTTAACGGCACAGACATAGGAAACGCCGCGGGATCCCTTCTTGAAAATCGTGAAATTTTCGCGGCGAAGGCGGCCGCGCAATGCATTGGCCGTATCGAGCGGGAACCGGCGCTGGCGTTCGACGTGGCCTTCAAGCGCACGGCGGATTTCGCCGGGCGGAAGTTTTTCGATGAGTTTACCGTGGAAACGCACGTTCTCCACCGCCCGCACGACTTTGTCGCGGGCATTGGCGAGCAGATAGAGACGCGCATCCTCGATGTTATCGAAGGTGATGGCGGTGACTTCCACCGCTGCCACTGGAGTGGGTGCCGAAGCATCTGCCGCCGGTGCTGCTTCTGCCTCGGATTTTGGGGAAACCTCGACCGGAGGCGTCGTCTCAAAAGGAGGAATGGTTGTGCTTGTTTTGGCGGCCGGTGTTTTCCAAGTGTAGCGCGTGGCCTTCTTCATCTTTTCCAACCATTGGGTCGCGACTTCGGGCTCGCGCACCGACACGATGCTTTCACGAAACCGCTCGAACGGCATGCGCGAAAGTTTGGCCGCGTGATGCTGTTGGAGGATTTGCTGGTAGCGGTGGTAATTGGGCGGTCCGAGCAATTCGCCAGTGATCCCGCATTTGTTGATGATCGGAAAACTGCCCTTGGGCGCCTCGATTTCAACGTCCTGCGTATCGAAAAACGCGCTGAGATTATTGGCCAGCACGTGCTGAATCGCCGCGTCCTCCGTATCGAAGGGCAGGTGGTCGGGCAACGACATGTAAAGCGGGGCGGGCTTTTCCGCCGCAGGTTTCGCGGAAACTTCGCTTTCAGCCCCCGGCACCGCCGCACCGCTTTTTTCCGGACGAGCCGGTCGCGCACGTTGCAGAACAACCACGAAACGATCGTTTTTCTCCAGCACCGCCTTGGTGATTTCGAACAATTGATAAGTACGGCACGAAGCGCGCACGGCTTTGACCATCGCCGCGAAACCGGTGTCTTCCGGATAGCACGTGGCGACAAAATACGGGCTGATATACGGGCCGCGTTCAAATTGTTGACCGCCGCCCTCGTGACGCTCGCCGTGAAAATCGCGTCGCGGGCCGCCGGGGCCGCGATCGAATCGGCGTCCGCCGGCTGGCGGACGATCACCCTGCGGCTGCGGCTGAAAGCGTTGGCCATCGCCGGCGGGTGGTGTCGATCCACCCGCTGGACCCGTAGCCGGGCCTGCGGGCTTGTGGAATGATCGGCGGTCGCGCTGAGCCGGTCCGCGATTGCCGCCGTCGTCACGACGATCACGACGTTCTCCACGATCGGTGTCGCGGCGTGCTCCCGGAGAGAGTGGTTTAACTTCGGTCCATTGCGTACCGAAATTGAATGATTGCAACTGGCTGAGATCGATTTGATTCAATCTCGGCTCGTTGTTTTCGTTGGCGGGCGTGTGGTCGTCCATGAAGCTCAGGAAAACGGGCGTGGCTACCCGGTGTGTGTCTGTTTATTGCTGGGTGTTCCGCAGGATTCGGTCGATCAAGCGGTAAAAGCAGAGTGTCCAGTGAATAAAAGCGCGAAGCAAGCGCATTTCCGGGCTTTACAAGCCGCGCCAGATTTACCTTTCTCCCCTTTCCAACGGTGGAAATGCTCGGGTGGTGGAATTGGTAGACACACACGTTTGAGGTGCGTGTGCCGTAAGGCGTGCAGGTTCGAGTCCTGTCCCGAGCACCAGCGTTCTGATGAAAGCCTCGCCCGCGAGCGGCCGGCGGAAGACTTCCAGCAACGGCGAAAAAACGGTCGATTGGCGATCGCGTCAGGTGGAGCAGGAAAAAAGCACTGCCCCACACATGATTACGCTTCGTCCGATCCCTCCGATTTTATCGGTGGAATGACTGAAAAACGCGACTACGACGCAGTCGGCGCCATTGGTGCGACACTCCGGACCGAATCCGCAATCGTCACGACCTCGGCCTCGCCCTTTATCTGGTTGAATCGCATTGAAACCGTCTTCGATACGCCTCTTTCCTGCATCGTCACGCCGTACAGCGCATCGGCGGCGGCCACCGTGCTCTTATTATGGGTGATGATAATGAACTGCGACTCCTTCACGAACTGCTTCAGCAGGTTCGTGAAACGGTGAATGTTCGATTCGTCAAGCGGCGCGTCCAATTCGTCGAGCAAACAGAACGGCGACGGTTTCACCATGTAGAGCGCGAAAAGCAGCGCCACCGCCGTGAGCGTTTTCTGCCCGCCGGACAAAAGTGTAATTCCCTTCAGCTTGGTTCCGGGCGGCTGTGCCACGATTTCGATGCCGCTCTCCAGCGGGTCCTCGGCGGTCACGAGTTCGATTTCGGCCCGGCCCCCGCCGAATAAAATCTGGAATGTGTAGGCGAAATTCTTCCGGATCTGATCGAAGGTCACCTTGAACTGCTCGAGCGATGTCTGGTTGATGTCGTCGATCGCCTTCAATAATTCGGTCTTCGCATTGGTGAGATCGTCGACCTGGGTCCTGAGGAATTCGTAACGCTGCTTCAGCTCGGAATACTCCTCGATGGCGACGAGATTCACCGCGCCCATCGAGCTGATGCGCTGACGTAATGCATCCACCTCGGACTTCACCTCGGACCAACTGGTCGAATCGAGCTCCGCCAAATCCGCCTCGGTCGCTTCACCCTTGTTTTTATCTTTCTTGCGGCGCCTGGGCGCTGGCGCCGCGACCTCCGCGGTTGCCGCTGGTTGCGCGCCCGATTCGGTGCCGCTTGCAACTGCCTCTTCCTCTTCGTCGAGATCGAGCGCCTTCAGGCCCTCGGGCTCATCGTCGGCGTGCCAAAGCAGTTGTTTCCAATCCAGCGTGGCGATCTCGATTTGAAATTCGCGCATCACTTCCTCGACGAGAAACTGCACCCGCGCGCCGGTCTCGGCGACTTTTACCTCGTGCTTGGAAAGCTCCGCCTGCGCGGAATCGGATTCGGAGCGGATCGATGCCAGCCCGACTTCCACGGCCGCAATGGCTTGTTCCACTTCCGCCAGTTCACGGCGGATATTTTCCACGTTTTCCTGGGCAATGCCGAGTGTCGTTAATACTTCTTCCGCGCGCCGGCGTTGGGCCGCACCTTCCTGTTCAAGCTGGGCCACCTGTTCCGACCAGGTCTCAAGTTCGATCTGCCGTTGGACGAGCAACTCGTCCAATTGCACGCGGCGACGTTCCATTTCGGTAAGTCCTCGATCGAGGACTTCGACCTTTTGCCGGCGCTCCGCCAATTCAAGGCGGGCTTGAGCGAGAATTTCCTTTTTCTCGTCCCGGAGTGCGCGCTTTTCCGCAATGGACGCTTCCAGCGCCACAATCCTTTCCTTCTGTGCCGTCACGCCCGCTTCGGCTTCGTGCAGGAATGTCTGGGCCTTCGCCAACCGGGATAACGCTTCGTCATGGTCGCGCTTGAGCGTGTTGAGCTCGTTTTCCATGCGCGACAGCCGGTTGCCCGCGTCGTCATGCGAACGCTGCGCGTTTTTTTCCTCGGTCAAAATCACCGCGGCATTTTCCGACGCCGCCAGCACCTCCCGGCGCTTTTGCTCAAGTGTGGCCTCAGCTTCGTTGAGCGTGGCGTTCAGCTGGTCGATCAACGCGCGTTGTTCGTCGTGGGCTTTCTGTTCCGACACAACCGCCTTGCCGGTCTCGCGCAAATCCACTTCGCGCTGCACGATGCTGTTCGCCGGTTTTTTATGGTAACCGCCAAAAATCAGGCCGCGACGGTCCACCAAATCGCCCTTCGGCGTGGCGACCATCAGGAAACTGAAGGTGGGATTCGCTTTCCAAAATTCCAAGAAACCCGCCAGGTCGTCCGCAATATAACAGGCCGACAACACGCTGGCCGCCGGGTGCGCCGGATCGAGGTTGGCCACCGCTTCGGCCGCCGGACGCAATCCCGCGGGCAGCGCGTTTTCCGCCGGCGCGCCGCGAAAATCCGCGACCTGCAGACACACGCTGCCGATCTTCTCGCCTTCGAGTTGCGCCAGAATTTTCTGCGCCGTGGCGAGGTCCGAAACCGTGATCGCCTCCACCGACGCGCCCAGCAAAGCCTCAAGCGCCTTCGCGTACTCCGGCCGCATTTCAAGCCCCTGCGTGATGGGCGTAAATTTTCGTTCGCCCACCGTTGCGGTGAGCCGGCCTTGGAGCAGCGCCTTCGCGCCTTCGCCGAAACCCTCCCATTTTTCCTGCAGCTGCTGGAGCAGTTTCAACCGCGCGGTTTTCTGCGCCAGATTCCGGTCGATTTCCTGCAATTTGCGTTGCGCCTCGCGGAACGCGTGCGTCGCGGCCTGCAATGCAGCCTGCGCGGCGTGCGCCTCGCTGTTCGCCTGGCTTTGCAACGAACGCGCTTCTTCGACGCGGGACCTCACCTCGGCCAGCGCCTGCAGCGCGGCCTCGACTGCCGCCCGCAGTTGATTGAGATCGGTGGAGAGCTGATCAAATTTGTGCTGACTCGTGCGGGCGTCGACTTCGAGGCTGGAACTTTCCGTGCGATGGCGGGCCACCGCGCTTTCCAGCTGCAACAAATGAAATTTATCCTGGTTGAGCTGCTGCTCGGTCTTCGTCAGTTCGCCTTCCGTGATCGCCAGCTCGCGATTGCGATCCTGAAACACCGCGTCGGAGGAACCGAGCATGCTCAATTGCATCTGCTTGTCCTGCGCGCCGGTGTCCACTTGTGACGCGAGTTCCTTCAACTGCATTTCCAACTCCGCGAGATCGTCGGTGCTGGACGCGATACGTTCCTCCAAACCCGCGCGTTTGATCTGCGCCATGCCGGCCTGGTTTTCCGCCTGTTCCTTTTGCGAGCGAAGATCGAAAACCGCCTGCTGGGCGTCCTGCACGCGCTGGTTGAGCGAACTGCGCGCCGCTTTGTTGCCTTCCAACGAACCGCTGCGTTCCTCGAGCAATGCGCGGCGGGTTTCCGCCGCGGTGCGCAACGTCGCGACACGGCTGTCAAGATCGGTAAGCACCGTGCTCAATTGGTGATGCTGAAATCCGCTGTGCGCGAGCGCGAGCTGACGAAGACGGAAACTCAGGCGCTTGAACCGCATCGCCTTCGCGGCCTGTCGTTTCAAGGTGCCGATTTGCCGCGCAACCTCGCTGATCACGTCCGACACGCGCGCGAGATTTTGCTCGGTCAAAGTCAGCTTGTTCATCGCCTCGCGGCGCTGGCTCTTGTATTTCGTGATGCCGGCCGCTTCCTCGAACACCACCCGGCGTTCCTCGGGTTTCGAGGACAGAATCTGGTCGATCTGGCCCTGCGCCATGATCGAATAACTCGTCCGGCCCACGCCGGTATCCATGAAAAGTTTATGGATGTCCTTCAGCCGGCACGGCTGGCCGTTGAAATAATATTCGCCCGCGCCATCACGCGCGACCCGACGCATGATTTCGATCTCGTGAAATTCGCTGCCGAGCTGTTTTTCGCAATCGGTCAGGAGCAGCGCGACCTCGGAAAATTGCGCAGCCTTGCGGGTGTCGGCACCCTCGAAAATGACGTCCTGCATTTTGCCTCCGCGCAGCGCCTTCGCAGATTGCTCGCCCAGCACCCAGCGGATGGCGTCGGCAATGTTGCTCTTGCCGCAACCGTTGGGCCCGACGATGGCCGTAACCCCGGGTTGGAAATTGAGCGTGGTGTTGTCGGCAAAACTTTTAAAGCCGTGGAGTTTGAGGGCCTTGAGATACATTAAGCTTAAAAAAGCAGACTAGAGGGAGCGCCCCAGCCCTCCGCAATGGAAAAAAACAACAAAACAATTCACAGAAATAATGGGGAACACGCGGTTGACTTAACGCCGGCTACTGGTTCCGCCGCCCGCTTGCCTCGGGGAGTGCCCGGACTATTAAACTACCCATGACTAGCGCCGCCCTCGATCCGATCGTCCGCATCAAACGGTATATGCCGTGGCTGGTCGCGGTGGCCCTGTTCATGGAGAATCTGGACGCCACGATCGTGAACACCGCGGTGCCGACAATGGCGGAAGCGCTTAAAGTCACCCCACTCAGCCTCAAGGGCGTGCTGACAAGTTACACGCTCTGTCTCGCCGTTTTCATTCCGATCAGCGGCTGGATGGCCGACCGGTTTGGCACCAAACGCGTCTTCACTTGGGCGGTCAGCCTGTTCACTTTCGGGTCTTTGCTATGCGGGCTGGCGATAAACAGTCCGACGCTGGTCATGGCGCGCATCGTTCAAGGCATCGGGGGTGCAATGATGACGCCGGTCGGACGACTTGCTCTCGTGCGGACATTTCCGCGCTCCGAAATGCTCGTGGCCATGAACTTCGTCGTCATTCCCGCATTGATCGGACCGCTCCTTGGGCCGGTCATGGGGGGTTTGATCGTTCATTGGTTGCCATGGCGGACGATCTTCTTCGTGAATTTGCCCATCGGGCTGGCGGGGCTTTGGCTGATCAAGCGTCACATGCCGGACTACCGCGACGACGCGGTCAAACCGCTCGATCGAACCGGCTTCATTCTGTTCGGCAGCGGCATCGCGCTGCTTTCGTACGTACTGGAAATTTTCGGTGAGCATCGTCTGCCACCCGGTCCGATCGTCGGCTTGCTGGGAGTAGCTGGCGTTTTGCTGGCCGCGTACTATTTTCACGGACGGCGCGTACCCAACCCGGTGATGAGACTTTCGCTCTTCGACATCCGCACGTTCAACGTCGCGGTGATTGGCGGCATTGTGACCCGTCTCGGTATCGGCGGCATGCCCTTTTTGCTTCCCCTACTCTATCAGGTGGGACTTGGTTTTCCGGCGTGGAAAGCCGGTTTGCTAACCATGCCGCAGGCGATCGCCGCAATCACCATGAAAGTCATGAGCAAGAACCTGCTCGCACGGTTCGGGCATCGTCAGATCCTGATCATCAACACCGTGCTCTATGGCGCGACGATGATGGTTTTCTCCTTGATCGGCTTCGGCACACCCATCTGGTGCATCCTGCTATTGAGCTTCACGCAGGGATTTTTCTCCGCGCTGCAGTTCACCAGCATGAATTCCCTCGTGTACGCCGACGTGAGCGACCGCGAGGCGAGCATGGCCAGCAGTATCGCCAGCACCGCGCAGATGATGGCGCTCAGTTTCGGCGTTGCTTTCGCCTCGCTGCTGGCGGGCTGGTTCGTCGGCAAAATCCCCCAATCGGATTCCGCTAATTTCGTGCACGCGTTGCATGAGACGTATCTGACGCTGGGGTCGGTCGCGATTGTTTCGTCGTTGATCTTCTGGCGACTGCGTCCGAATGACGGTAATAATGTGAGCAACCGTCCCAGCACGCCCGAGGCGGCGGAAGCGGCGTGAGGCTCAATCGGATTGATGCAATCGGAGTGGCCCGCGAAATACACGAATAACACGAAAAGGAAAAGTTCCGGGCAAAGCCAATCCGGTTTTTATCTTAGCAACCAGTTGACTGAATGGGCAATGAATCGCTGCGTCTCCGTCTGATTTTCGTGTAGTTCGTGTATTTTGTGGGCAAACCTTCTCGGTTGTAGGGCGTCGCTTGCCACATGCTGTTTTCGCACGCGGTCGGCGCAAGCAATGTAAGTTACTTCCCAGACATTCCCTAATCTTTCGTCAGTCGCTTTCCCATGGAGATCAGCGGCTCAACTTCGTAGCCAAGGCGGCGGTAAAACTCGACCACCTCCGCGTTATCCGGCCGCACCTGCAAATTAATTTTTGGGCAACCGGCCGCGCGCAACAGCTTTTCCGCCTCTGCCATCAGTGCCCGACCGATTCCGTGCTTTCGATGGGCGGGATCGACGGCAAAGGAATTAATCCAACCACGACGGCCTTCGTAGCCCGCCATGAGCACACCAACAAGTTTCTCCGCCGCCTCCGCCACCAGCAACCATTCCGGATTCACCTTCAACTTGCGCGCGATGTCCTTGCGCGGATCGTTTTGCGGGTACAGTAAATCGCCCGCGCGCCACAGCTCGATCACGGCCGCTTCATCCGTTGCCTGATAAGGACGGATCTTTATTTGTGGTCCCACGGAAGTTGCAGTTTCAATTTCGGATATTTCCAAATCCGCACCACGTCGAACATCTTTCCCGGGTTCAAAATCCCGCGCGGATCGAGCGCCTGCTTTACGGCCTGCATCGCCTTCACCTGTGCGGGCCGGTGTTGAATCCGCAAAAATGGTGTCTTCGCCAAACCGATGCCATGTTCACCCGAAATCGCACCGCCGAATGAAACCACGGTTTCCATCAGCGTTTGCACCGCCGCTTCGGCCGCCTTCGTTTCGACGGCATTGTCGCGGTGATACATGATGTTCACGTGAAGATTGCCGTCCGCGAGATGCCCGAACGTAGGGATCGGCAGTTTCGATTTCCGCTTCAAGCGGGTGATGAACCGTGCAAATTTCTCATAATTGCGCATCGGGACCACGATGTCCTCGTTCAATTTCGAATCACCGAGTTCAAACATCGCGCCGGAGCATTTGCGACGAACCGACCACAGTTCCTCCACCTCCTTGCGCGAGTGCGCTTCCTTGAACGCCACGGTGTTTTCCCGCGCCCAGACGAGAACGGTTTGTTTCAGATCCTCCACCTCCGCTCGTGAACCCGCCAGTTCCAACAGAATCACCGGCCGGCCCGACTGACCTTCGAAAACCGTTTTGCCCGTCGCGCGTTCGGCGCACAACACACTCTCTGTATCGAGGAATTCGCAAATCGCCGGCTGCACCCGCTGCCGGAAGAGTTTTCGCGCTGCGCTCAGCGCGGCCACTTCATTCTCGAACGACGTCAGCAAGGTCCACCGCGCGGCCGGCATCGGCGCGAGTTTCAACACCGCGCCCGTGACGACCCCGAGCATGCCTTCGCTGCCGATCCAGAGATCGCGCAGATTGAAGCCGGCGGCAAATTTCTTGGTCGCCGTCCCCCACTCCACGAATTCCCCGGTCGGCAAAAACCCACGCAACGCGATCACGAAGTCACGCGTCACGCCGTATTTACCGCCGTGCATTCCGCCGGCGTTGCACGCAATGTTTCCACCGATCGTGCAATAATCCTTCGACGACGGATCGGGGGGATAAAACCAATTTTTTGCCGCCGCCGCGTTCTGCACCGCTGCGTTCGTCGCGCCCGCGCCGACGTGCGCCATGCCGGCGTCGGCATCGATCCGCACTTTGTTCAACTTCATCATGTCGATCACCCACCCGCCACGTACGGGAGCCGCCGAACCCATGAGCGTGGTCCCGCGCCCGCGCACGGTGACCGGCACGCGATATTTATTGGCCAATTCGAGCACCGGCCCGATCTCGGCCTCCGTGCGCGGTGCGATCACCGCTTCCGGCAAAAATGAAATTTTGCTGCTGTCGAATGACGCCGCCCAGCGGCCATCGGGTGTAAGATCGACTCGCGCGCCCAATCGGCGCTTCAGGGCAGCAGTGGCTTGGGCATGAAGTTTCATTAGCGAAAGAGTTAACAAAACCACGCTGACGCAGAGAGCAATTCTATCCCGTTGTGTCCGTCTGATCATCCGCGATTTGCCCGGAGTTTCGCCAGTGAACTTCATTCGTGCACACTTGGTAGATTGCCGAAAGTTTCGCTTTGAATCGGCGGCCCGGGCGTGTTGTTTTTCCTGTTCCCATGACGCGAGTTCTCCTGACCACAACTTCCTTTCAAGACACACCGGGCATTCATCACGACATGCTGGCCAAAGCCGGTTTCGAAATTGTCCGCGAGCGCGGACCGCTTTCCGAAGAGCGCATGCTCGAACTCGCCGGGCAGTTCGACGCCTACCTTTGCGGCGACGACGCGTTGACCCGCGCGGTGATTGCCAAGTCGCTTCCACGTCTCAAGGTCATCAGCAAATACGGCATCGGCCTCGACAAGATCGACGTAAAGGCTGCAACCGCCTTGAAAGTGCCCGTGCTTTTCACGCCCGGCGTCAACCACACCACGGTGGCCGAGCACACCTTCTGCCTGATGCTCGCCGCCGTCCGCAATCTAGTCGTCGAGGCCAACTACACCGCCGCCGGAAAGTGGACGCGCATCACCGGTAACGAGGTGTGCGGAAAGACGCTCGCGATCATCGGCTTCGGCCGCATCGGCAAGGAAGTCGCGATTCGCGCCCGCGCCTTTGGCCTCACGGTTATCGGCTACGGTCATTATTGGGACGAAGATTTCGCCCGTTGGTACGACATCAAACGCGTGGAAAATTTCGACGACGTTCTCCGTCAAGCCGACATCATTTCCCTCCACACCAAACTCACCCCCGAAACGAAGGGCCTGATCAACGCGAAAAATTTTCCCCTCATCAAGCAAGGCGCCGTCATCGTCAACACCGGTCGCGGCGAGCTCGTCGACCTCGATGCCTTGGTCAACGCGCTGAAATCGAAACACCTGCTCGCCTACGCCGCCGACGTGCTTGACCAGGAGCCGCCGCCGCCCGACCACCCATTGCTCGGACTGCCCAATGCGATCATCACTCCTCACATCGGCTCGCGCACCCACGAAAGCGTTCAACGCCAGGCCTCGTGCGCCGTGGAAAACCTCACCCTCTTCCTCGCCGGCAAGAAACCCATCGCCCAGGCCAATCCCGAAGTCTCGGGGAACAAATAACAAAACATCTTCTGCTCGCCGCCGATCGGCCGTCTAGAAATTTCCATACTCACTACTTCTCTTCCCATGCCCGACACCTATTACATCGTCCCAGAGTCCCAGCATAACGCGCTTGTCGCCGCCGCCTACCAGCATCGCGGTTTCCTCGCCGATGAAGCGGCCGAGGGCGCGCGTTTCTGCGCCGAGGCTTCGCGTCACGGCATTCGTACGCACAACGGCATCAAGGCGCTCCACCTCGATCATCTGTTTGGCTCCGGTTCGAAAGGCTGCGTGCCCGGTGCGCAAATCGAGGAGAAGCCCTCGCGGTTCGCCGCGACGAAAATCTGGAACGCCAACAAAAAACTCGGCCAAGCCACCGCCTATCGCGCGATGGCCGAGGCGATCCGGCTCGCCGATCAATACGGCGTTGGCACTGTTTCCGTCGATAACGCCTTCCATTATCTCTGGGGCGGCGGCTACGTCATGGACGCAGCCCGCAAAGGCTACATCGCCTACACGAACTGCACTGCCGCGCTCGCGGAAGTCGTGCCGTTCGGCGGTAAATTCCCAACGCTCGGCACGAATCCGCACTCGTGGGGATTTCCCACGACCGAGGCGGTAGGTTATCCGATCGTGATCGACTGGGCGACGTCCGTCGTCGCAATGGGCCGCGTGCAACAATTGAAACGCGAAGGCAAACAATTGCCTGCCCTCGCCGCCGTGGACAAGGACGGCAATCCGACCACCGATCCACACCAAGCCGTCTCGCTGCTACCTTTCGGTGCGCACAAGGGTTACGGCCTGTCGCTGATCAACGAAATCGTCGGCGGCTACATCGGCGGTTCGCTTCCGACGATTCGCAATCGCTGGGATAAAACCGAAGGCGACAAGGGCACGTGCGTTTTCTTTTTCCAAGTCATTCATCCCGACGCAATCAACGGCGGTTCTTTTGCGAAAGGCCGCACTCAAGCCCAGAACGTGAAGGCGGTCATCGAAGACGTCCTCGGCCACGGCAACGAAAAGTCGATGCTCCCCGGCCAGCTCGAAGCAGAATGGGGCAAGAAAACCGCCGCTGCGGGCGGCCTGCTCTTCACCAAAGCCGAAATCGACGCTTTCAACGAACTCGCCACCGAGGCCAAACAACCCTTGTGGAAACCAGAATCGTTTAAGACTGTGGTGGTCTGAGAAACAATTCCCGTTAGGTCTTCCCTCACGCTCATGTCCGCTCCACTTAATCGCCAAAAACTCGTTCCGCCCGGGGACAACAACCGGGTGCTGCTGCATTCGTGCTGTGCGCCGTGCTCGGGTGAGGTGATGGAAGCGATGAGCGCTTCGGGTATCGACTACACGATTTACTTCTACAACCCGAACATTCATCCGCGCGAGGAATATGAACTTCGCAAGCAGGAGAATATCCGGTTTGCCGAAACCGCCAAGGTGCCATTCGTCGATGCTGATTACGACACGGACAACTGGTTCGCCCGTGCCAAGGGATTGGAATGGGAGCCGGAACGCGGCGCGCGCTGCACGATGTGCTTCGACATGCGGTTCGACCGCACCGCGCTTTATGCGCACGAGCACGGGTTTCCGGTGATTACGAGTTGCCTCGGCCTGTCGCGCTGGAAGGACATGGATCAAATCAACGCCAGCGGTGAACGCGTCGCGGCGAAATATCCCGGGATCACTTATTGGACCTATAATTGGCGAAAAATGGGCGGTGCGAACCGCATGGTCGAAATCGCCAAGCGTGAGCAATTTTATCAGCAGGAATATTGCGGCTGCGTCTATTCCCTGCGCGACACGAATAAATGGCGCGTCGCGAATGGACGCGAAAAAATCGCGCGTGGTGAAAAATTCTACGGTGTCACGCCGGAATCCGAGGCAGCCGGCACCGCACCACCATCCCCATAATCGTCCGGTCGCGAATCCGGGCCGGAGCTATTCAAGTCCAGGTGTAAAAACTGGCAAACCGATGCGCCAAAATAGAAAATACCCATTTTGACTACGTGGGCCAGTTTGAGGTGCGCTAGAAGCGTTGGCTGTCGTAGGTTCGTCGCGAGCGATCGGGCATCGTCACATTCATATTAATTGATATGTAAAATGCCACTCCGTCACTATAGAGTAAATTTCCGCCAAATTGTGGCGATGAGGTTTAGCAACGAGTTACCCTATGAACCGCCCCGCGCCCCCAAATGTACGGGAAAGAAACAACCGTATACTGATTGTTGACGACAATCAGGCTATTCACGCGGACATACGGAAAATTCTCTGTCCCGAGGTAAGCAAAGGAGCATCGGAGCTCGATGCACTCGAGGCTGAACTGCTCGGCACGCCCGCACCGGCTGCAACGCGTCCCGCGATCCAATTTAATCTGGAATCGGCTTATCAAGGTCGCGACGGACTTACCCTCGTGCAAAAATCCATTGCCGAAAACCGGCCGTACGCACTGGCTTTCGTCGACGTACGCATGCCTCCCGGTTGGGATGGCGTCGAAACCACCTTGGAACTCTGGAAGGTCGATCCGGACCTTCAAATCGTCATTTGCACAGCCTATTCGGATTATTCGTGGGACGACATGCTGGCCAAAATCGGCGGGAGCGACCGTCTCGTCATTCTAAAAAAACCGTTCGACACCATCGAGGTCCTCCAACTCGCCAATGCGCTCAGCGAAAAATGGAATTTGATCCGAGAGACAAAAGCCCACGCGAGCGAGCTTGAACGCCGAGTGCAGGAGCGCACGGCCGACCTCGAAGCGGCGAACGCCAGTCTCCACGCGGAGATTGCCCGCCGGGCCGAAGTGGAAGCGGATTTAAAGCAAGCCAAGGACGCCGCCGAAAGCGCCGACCGCGCCAAAAGCGCCTTTCTGGCGAACATGAGCCATGAAATCCGCACGCCGATGAATGGCGTCATCGGCATGGCAAGCCTGCTTTTGGACACGCCGCTCAACTCCGAGCAACGCGATCTCACCAACACGCTGGCCCAAAGCAGCGAGGGATTGCTCACGATCATCAACGATATTCTTGATTTCTCCAAAATCGAGGCCGGCCAGATGGCGCTCGAGGTGATCGATTTCAATCTCGGCGAACAGCTGCAAATTCCCATCGACCTGCAATCCGACACGGCGGCGCGAAAGGGCATCGAACTGATCCTGAACGTCGATCCGGCGCTGCCCGAAAACCTCTGCGGCGATCCATTGCGATTGCGGCAAATCATCCTCAATCTCCTGGGCAATGCAGTGAAATTTACCGCGACTGGCGAAGTGATGCTGAACGTGATTCCGGTCTCCGATCACGCCGATCACGTGATGGCCCGCTTTGAAATTCGTGACACCGGGATTGGCATTCCACCCGCGGTCCAGGCATCACTGTTTCGTCCTTTCGTCCAAGCCGACAGCTCCACCACGCGAAAATACGGTGGCACCGGACTCGGTCTCGCGATTTGCCGTCGATTGGTCGAACTCATGCACGGCGAGATCGGGGTGACGAGCGACGCGGGCAAAGGTTCGACGTTCTGGTTTACCGCCCGACTCAAAAAATCGGCCCTTGTCGCCGTCGCTCCCGAGTTATCCCCTTCTCCGCTGGCCGGTCACCGCGTGCTCGTGGTCGACGACAACGCGACGAATCGTAAGCTCATGGATCGCCTGCTTGAGATCTGGCAAGCTTCGCATCTCTCGGTCGAATCCGCACCGGATGCGCTCGCGGAAATGCGCCGCGCGACCGACGCCGGCCAGCCGTACGAATTGGTGGTCCTCGATCACCACATGCCTGGCATGGACGGCTTGGAACTGGCATCGGCGATCATCGCAGATCCAACGTTGCCCAGTGCCGCCCTCGTGTTGCTCACGTCCCGCGGCGAACGCCTTTCAAAGGATCAGATGCGCGCCAACGGTCTCGCGGCTTGCGAACTAAAACCGGTCCATCCGGGAAAATTGCGCTTGGCGCTGGGCCGCGTCATCGGTGCCCGCCGTTCCTTCAGCACCGCCCCGATGATTGCCTGCGCGCATGCGGAACTTCCGCAGGGCAAAACCGTCATCCTCGCCGTCGAGGACAACGTGGTTAATCAAAAAGTCATCCGGCTCCTGCTGGGGAAACTTGGCCATCCCGTCGATATTGTCGGCAACGGCCAGGAAGCCCTCGCCGCGCTGAGAGCGAAACGTTACGCGCTGGTTTTGATGGATGAACAGATGCCGGTAATGGACGGGTTCACCGCGACCCGTTTCATCCGCCAGGCGCAGGCAAACGGCACTCCCGGATTTCCTCCCGAGTTGCGCATCGTCGCGATGACGGCCAACGCCATGACAGGCGATCGTGAAGCCTGTCTCAATGCGGGCATGGACGACTATCTTTCCAAGCCGGTGAAGCCTGAAGTTCTCCGCGAAATGCTGGTGCGCTATTTGCCCGCAAAATCCCCGGCATCCGAAACTCCGTTCATTCTTTCGCAATGAATCCGCCCGCGAACGTTGTGACGCCGATGGCGCGGGCCGCTGCGACGCGCCTGCTCGACCGCGCGCTTGTGACCGCATTCCTCGCCAACGTGCCCGATTTCGTGCATTTCAAGGACCGCGAAGGCCGTTTCATCGCCGTCAGCCAATCCAAACTCCGCCGCAACGGGTTGAAGCATGAGGACGAGATCGTGGGCAAAACCGATTTCGATTTCTTCTCCGAAAAGGACGCCCGCAAAGCCAAGGAAGATGAGGACGAGGTCATGCGCACCGGCGTGCCCATGGTCGACAAACTCGAACACGTGAAATGGGCGGACGGACGCGAGACCTGGTCGCTCATCAACAAGATGCCCCTGCACGACGACGAAGGCGTGATCATTGGTACGTTCGGCATTACGAAGGACGTCACCGCGTCCAAACAGATGGAGGCCGCACTGGAAAAATCCCGCCGTGAACTGATTGATGCATCGCGCATGGCCGGCATGGCGGAGGTTGCCACTGGCGTGCTGCACAATGTCGGCAACGTCCTCAACAGCCTGAACGTCTCCACGACGGTTATCACCACTGGACTGCGCCAGTCCAAAACCGACAGTCTTTCCAAGGTCGGTGGCATGATCCGGGAAAATCGCGCGAATCTCGCCGCGTATTTCACCGACGATCCCAAGGGGAAACTCGTGCCGGATTTCATTGATTCCCTTTCTCATCACTTCACCGAAACCCGCACGCGCCTGCTCCGCGAAAGCGAATCGCTGCAACGCAATGTCGACCACATCAAGGAAATCGTCGCGATGCAGCAGACCTACGCGACAGCGATCGGGGTGATCGAACCCATGGACCCGGCGGTTTTGATGGAAGACTCGCTCCGGATGAACACCTCGGCGCTCCAGCGTCATGCCATTCGCGTCGTCCGGGATTTCAACCCCGTGCCCGCCGTGCTCGCCGACCGGGGCAAGGTCCTGCAGATTCTGGTCAATCTCATCAGCAACGCCAAATACGCCGCCGAAAAAGGCCCGCACCCGGAAAAGATTATCACGCTCCGCATTGCGGCCGGCGATACCGGACACATCCAACTTTCCGTAGCGGACAACGGCGAGGGAATTCCAGCCGAAAATCTCGGGCGGATTTTCAATCACGGTTTCACGACCAAGGAAAATGGGCACGGCTTCGGTTTGCACTGCAGTGCAAACGCGGCCCGAGAAATGAAAGGCAGCCTCACCGTCCACAGCGATGGACTGGGGACGGGCGCGACCTTTATCCTGGATCTCCCAACTTCAACGTCCGCTTAACCCCGCCATCCCGCCATGCCGCAGACGACTCCCACCACCAACGACATGTTGCTCGACCGCGCGCTCGTGACCGCTTTTCTCGCGAACATTCCGGACTGCGTTTACTTCAAAGACCGCGAGTCCCGCTTCATTGCACTCAGTTCCTCGCTGGCGGACAAACACGGCCAGCAAGGCATCGCCGACATCATCGGGAAAACCGACTTCGACTTCTTCAGCAAGGATCATGCGCAACCGGCATTCGACGATGAGCAGGCAATCATCAAGACCGGCAAACCGCTGCTCGGAAAACTTGAGAGGGAAACCTGGGCCGACGGTCGCGTCAGCTGGGTGCTGACCAACAAATTGCCACTGCGCAACGAAAAGGGCGAAATCATCGGAACCTTTGGCATCAGCAAGGATATCACCGAATCCAAGCAGATGGAGGCCGCCCTGGAAAAATCCCAGCGCGAATTGATCGACGCTTCCCGCCTCGCCGGCATGGCGGAAGTTGCCACCGGTGTCCTCCACAATGTCGGCAACGTGCTCAACAGTCTCAACGTTTCAACCGATCTCATCGCCTCCACCCTGCGGCAGTCGAAAGCCGACAGTCTCGTGAAAGTAGGCGAAATGCTACGGGAGCACGCGGCTGAGCTCGGCTCTTTTGTCACGGAAGATCCCAAGGGGAAACTGGTGCTTGGTTTTATCGAATCGCTCGGCCGCCATTTCGCGGAAGACCGCGCCCGGCTGTTAAAGGAAATCGAATCGCTGCAAAAAAACGTCGACCACATCAAGGAGATCGTCTCCATGCAGCAAACCTACGCAACGATGGTTGGCGTCGTGGAGGAATTGCAACCCCTCGGCCTCATCGAAGATGCGGTCCGGATGAACGCGGCTGCATTGGTCCGCCACGACGTCCGGGTTGTCCGTGACTTCGCCCCGGTACCGCCCGTTCTCGCCGAGAAAGCGAAGGTGCTGCAAATCCTGGTCAACCTGATCCGCAACGCCAAGTACGCCGCGGACGAAGGTGGCGCACCCGACAAGATCATCACGCTGCGCATCAGGGCGGGCGATGCCGGCCGCGTGCAATTGATCGTACAGGACAACGGCATTGGCATCCCGGCGGAAAACCTGACGCGCATCTTTCAACATGGTTTCACGACGAAGGCGACCGGACACGGTTTCGGCCTGCATTCGAGCGCGAATGCGGCGAAGGAAATGCGCGGCACCTTGAACGCCTTCAGCGACGGTCCGGGCTGTGGCGCCAGTTTCGTCCTCGACCTTCCAGTGTTCACCCACGCCTCCGGCTGAACGCGACCATGGGCTTTTCGTGCATTCAAACCCATTGATGCTCACTTATATTCCGGAGCACGCGTCGGTTCCGGGAACCAACCGGCGATTCAGCCGGGAATGGCGCGGGCTCGCGCTGGGTTTACTCGCGGCGTTTTGCTGGGGGCAAAGTTTCGCGCTCAACCCAGAGGACAAGCCGGCTGACTACAGCGTTGCGCATTGGGACAGTGAAAACGGACTGCCCCACAATTCGATCAAGCAGCTTTGCCAGACAAAGGACGGTTATCTTTGGATCGGAACGCAGGCAGGGCTCGCGCGATTCGACGGCTTGAATTTTACGGTTTTCAACCGCCATAACACGCCGGCGTTCGACAGCAGCCAAATAACCTCCCTCGCCGAAACCGGCGACGGCAGTTTGTGGATCGGAACCAGCGACGGTCTCGTGCGCTATCACGCAGGAACTTTTAGCGCCTACACCCGGGCCGATGGCGTGAAGGACCGCACGATCAACTCCCTTTGCGTCGCGCCGGACGGAACGCTCTGGATCGGCGGACACAACGGAGTCACCCGCTGGGTGAACGGAAAATTCGTGAACGATGTCGGTACCTCCGGACATTCCACCCTCGGCATGCGCAACATCACCGTCGTGGGGAAAAATCAGGTGTGGCTCGGAGTCGGAACGGAGGCGTTGCGTTTTCAAAACGGCATCATGACCGCGTTTGGCCGCGAGCAGGGTCTGCCCGACCAACAGATCCAGACGATCAGCGCCGGCCCTGATGGAAGCATTCTGGCCGTAACCCAGAATGGATTGTTTCAACTCAAAGAAAATCGCTTCGCACCGCTTGAACAAAACACCGCTCTTTCGAGCCAGCGCATCAGTCGGACTCTGCTCGATCACGCCGGCAATCTCTGGATCGGAACCGCCAGCGGGCTTGATCGTTGTTACCACGGGCACGTAGTCCCCTACGCAGATAAATTCGGCCGGAGACTGGGCGTGGTGGACGCATTGCTGGAGGATCGCGAGGGTTGCGTGTGGGCGGGAACGTCCGAGGGCCTTTATCGGTTGACGGATCGCCGGGCACTTTCACTCACCGAATCAGACGGTGTTCCGGGAAGTCTTGTGCTGGCGCTCAAAGAATCCACCGACGGCAGCTTGTGGGTCAGCAGTTGGGGATCCGGTGTGGCGCGGTTCAAAAACGGTGAAATAACGCGCTATTCGGTCGGCGCCCCGCTCTCCCACGAAACCGTCACGGCAATTTACGAGGCGCCCGGCGGCGTCATGTGGTTCGGAAACCGCGGATGTTCGCTTGATCGTTTGGAAAACGGCAAAGTCACAACCTTCATTTATCAATCGGGCGTCGCCACCAGCCGGCCGGTCACCGCCATTATCGGCGATGACAACGGAACGCTCCTTCTCGGCATCGGCAGTCGCGGCCTGTTCACCTTTCGCAACGGTGCCATTACTCCTGTCGCGGAAGCGCGCGCGCTCAGTTCCGCGACGGTCTGGACGTTTCACCGCAGTCGCGACGGAAGATTGTTCATGGGCACCAACGCCGGGCTCTATGAACGAAAAGCCGATCGCTCCTGGGAACTGGTGCCGTTCCCCTCATTGAGTTCACCCCTCTCAGTGCACGATGTGCTGGAAACCGACGACGGCTATTGGCTGGCGGCTGAAGGGGTCGGCCTGATCCGCTGGCAACACGGAAGCGTCCACGCGTACGACGCTCATTGCGGCATGGTGGACGACTCACTATTCACCGTACTCGATGACGGCGAGGACTCACTCTGGGTAAGTTCCGCCCGCGGGCTGGCCCGCGTCGCCAAGAAAGATCTCGATGCCGTGGATCAAGGCCGCGCGACGACCGTGAACTGCATGACCTTCGGCCGCAGCGACGGGTTGGCCAGCGGCTCGAGTTCGGGCAACGGAAACCCCGGTGCCATTTTACTCAAGGACGGTCGTATCCTCACCGCAACCGACAAAGGTGTCGCGATCACCGATCCGCGAAGGCTCCGGATCAACAAGCAACCGCCCACCGTGATCGTGGAAAACGTCATTGGCGACACCCGGTCGATGCCCGCAACCGCCAGCATCGTTTTACCCGCCGGGACCAGTCGCCTGGAAATCCGTTACACCGCCCTCAGTTTGATGGCTCCGCAACGGCTCCGTTTCCGTTACCAACTGGAAGGCGCCGACCCCCAGTGGATCGAGGCCGGATCCGAGCGGCGGGCTTACTACACCCACCTCTCCCCGGGCAGTTACACCTTCCATGTGACCGCCAGCAACAGCGACGGGGTGTGGAGCGAAACCGGTGCATCGGCGAAAATCACCGTGCAGCCGTATTTTTATGAAACAACAGGTTTTCGCACGGTTTGTGTCGCGACGCTGCTCGCCGCAGTCTTCCTGCTGTTCTGGTTGCGTGGTCGGAATCTAAAGATCAAACAACTCAAGTTGCAGCGCGCGAACGATGAGCTCGATCAGCGCGTTCGCGAACGCACTGCAGAACTGTTTCAATCGCACGGCGAATTACAGCAGAGGGAGCAGCTGTTCCGTCTTATCTTTGAACACGCGCCGGTTGGCATTTCGTGGAAACGCGCCGACCTGGGCGACTGTTACCACTTCAATGCGACCTTCCGCCGCATTCTCGATCTTCCCTCGCTCACGCTCCCGGATTTCTCACTGCTCACCGGCATGCTTCATCCCGAAGACGCACCCCGGCAGGCTGAACTGGCCAAACGAATCGAATCGGGTCAGATCAACGCATATACGCTTGAACAACGTTACCGCCGGCCCGATGGCGAAATCGTCTGGGGGATGCTTTCCGTCGCGGTCATTCGCGACCAGCAAGGCAGGGTCACACAGGATATCGGTATCCTCGAAGACGTCACCGCTCGCAAAAAAGCAGAGCGGGAACTGGCCGAAACCTACAAGAATCTCGTCGAAGTTTCACGCACGGCCGGCATGGCGGAAGTGGCCACGGGCGTGCTCCACAACGTCGGCAATGTCCTGAACAGTCTGAACATCTCCGCCACGGTCATCGGCGACGGCCTCCGTCATTCGAAAGTCGAGAGTTTCGCAAAACTGTCGGCTCTCATCCAGGAGCACAGCGCCGATCTCGCTGCCTATCTCGTCACCGACCCGAAGGGCCGACGCATTCCAGAATATGTCGATTCGCTGGCGACTCATTTCGTCGCCGAACAACAGCGTCTGATCGCGGAGACGTCGGCGCTCCAGCAAAACGTCGAACACATCAAGGAAATCGTCGCGATGCAGCAAACGTATGCGACAAGGATCAGCCTGTCCGAGCCGCTCGATCCGACAGTGTTGATGGAAGACGCGCTGCGGATCAACTCCACCGGACTCGCCCGTCACAACGTGCGCATCGCGCGTGAATTCAAGGATGCGGGTCAGCTGCTTGGTGAAAAAGCGAAAGTGATTCAAATCCTGCTCAACCTGATCGGCAACGCCAAGGACGCGTGCGCCGCCGGTAACGCAAGCGACAAGCTAATCACGCTTGGCATCGAACGCGGCGACTCCGGTCGGGTGCGTCTGACCATATCGGACTCTGGAATCGGCATCGCGCCCGAAAATCTCGTTCGAGTTTTCGCGCATGGTTTCACCACCAAACCCGACGGACACGGTTTCGGACTTCATTCCGCCGCCAACGCAGCCAAAGAAATGAACGGCGCTTTGACCGTGCAAAGCAAAGGCGTCGGATTCGGGGCGACCTTCATCCTTGAACTTCCCGGTGTCCCGGCCGCGGCTGTGCCGGCAAACGCCGCCGCCTGAAATCCTACGTCGCCTCCGCGTCCTTGGTGAGCGCGATCGCCAGTTCACGACTCGCTTTGAGATCGGTTTTCCCCGTGCCGAGTATCGGGATTGCCTCCACCTTTCGAATAAGCCGGGGAATCCAGAGGTTGGGTAATCCTTGCTCCAGTAACTTACCGCGCAGCTGGTCCAAAGAGACTTCAACGGTGGTCAGCAAAACCAACGCCTCGCCTTTGGCCGCGTCGGGAACTCCAATCACCACGATGGAAATACCCTCGTTTTGCCCCCAGCCAAACGCCTCGATGATCCGTTGTTCCACGGTCCCATGCGGCACCATTTCGCCACCAATCTTCGAAAACCGGGACAACCTTCCCTCGATATAAAGAAAACCATCGTCGTCAAAACGTCCGAGATCGCCAGTGTTGAACCAGTCATCGCGCAAAGCGGCGCGCGTTTTCTCCGCGTCCTTCAAATACCCCGCAAACACGTTTGCCCCGCGCAACCATACCAGTCCTGTCTCGTTCAACCGCCGTTCCGCTCCCGTTTCAGGATCCGTGATGCGCGCACTCATGCCCGGCATCAAGCGGCCGACCGAGCCGGCTTTTTTGCCGAGTTGGGATTCCGCTGTCCCGGCGATCACCGCTGGATGGTGCTGGTTGATGTTCGTTGCCGGCGTGGTTTCGGTCAGTCCGTAACCTTGCAGTATCTCGATGTCGAAATTGGTGAGAAACGCGGCATAGAGATCCATGGGCAATTTTTCCGCGCCCGTGACGACGACCTTAAGGGTTTTCAGTTCTTCACGGGACGCTTTTTTCAAAAACGGCCGCATGAACGTCGGCGCGCCGACCATGACGGTTACCTTCTCCTGTTGGATAGCTTCAACGATCTTTTTCGTTTCAAGTGGACTGGGCACCGTGACAATCCGACAACCGCGCAGCAGCGGATACCAGAGAGTAACCGTGAAGCCAAACGCATGAAAAACCGGCAGGCACGCGAGCATCGTCGCGGTGTTCGGCAGGATCGAGAGCGACGAGATCTGTTCGCAGTTGGCGAGGATATTGCGGTGCGAGAGGACTACACCCTTGGGTTCACCCGAACTCCCACTCGTGAAAAGAAGCGCCGCCTCCCCGGTGTCCCCGCGTTTGGGGAGACCGAGCAAGCCGGCGATCCATTGGTTGGGTAGCACCCACGCAGCAACCAGCCAGGGAACAATGGCACGCTTTCCTCCCATCGCGGCCATTTCCCGCTGAAAATCCAAAGTGTTTTCCGGAAAGGGAAAATTGGGAATCCGCACGCGCAACGCATCCGCCGTGATGATCGCATCGATTTCGCCGAGACGAAGACAGAATTCGGCAGCGGCCCGGCCGAGACTGAAGTTAAGATTGACCGGGGTTTTTCCCGCACACGAAACCGCAAGGTTGGCGATCAGCGCACCGGCTCCGGGCGGCAACACGATTCCGACACGCTGGGCGTTGACCTTCTTTTTCAGATGCCGGGAAAGCGCCGCCGCCGCCGCCAGCAACTGCCCGGATTTGATTGGTCTCCGCGCGCCGGTGCGATCGACCGCGGTTTCATGCCATGGACGTTTGGCGAGCGAACGCACGACCTCGCGACCCAAGTGCCGGCGCAGCACCGGTCGTTCTTGAAAAGCCTCCGCCCCGAGGTCCAGCATCGCCCGTCGGGCCGACTCTTGAGTTGCCTGGGCCGGAGCAAGCGGTGACCCAAATGCCACGCAAACCGGCGTCGGCATCAGGCGGGGCGATTTCCAAATGTATTTATTTCCCGCGAAGGAATAAATCGAGCCCCACAACCCGTCGATCATCGCCGGCACCACCGGAACACCGGCATTCCCCGCAATTAAGCTGAAACCGCGCTTCAATTCCATCAGTTGCCCGGTTCGTGAAATCTCACCTTCTGGAAAAATACAGACCAACTCCCCGCGTTTCACTGCCGTCCAGGCCAGCCGGACGCCCTTGGTCAATTTCGCCGGCGTGATCGGGATGACGCCGAACGCGCGAAATAGAAACCGCATCATCGGATTTTTCGTCAAACCGGAAAACGCGACGAAGCGCAATGGTCTCGGTGAGGCGATTTGCAGCACGACCGCATCGATGTACGATAGATGATTACAAATCATGACGGCCCCGCCCGCCGGCACATTTTCCAGTCCTTTCACCTTAACCCGGTAAAATACGCGGCCCACCAACCGCATCACGGTGCACACGGTCTGATAGGGCAGATGATACAGCGCGTAGGCGGTCATCAGAATCGTCGCGACCGTAAGGAAGATCAGTTGCGTGCGCGGCGATTGCGTCAGCCCGGCATCGCCCGCTACGATTAAATAAAGAAGACTCGCAGCCAGGCCCACGCCACTGCTCAACAGGCCCACGCCAGCCAGGATGCGACCGCGACGATGATCGCCCGCCGCTTGCTGAACAAACGCGTAAAGTGGCACCAGAAAAAGCCCCGAGGAAAATCCCACGGCGATCAATCCCACTCGAAATCCATTCGACACCGGGGCCAGTGAAGCGAGTGCTCCAAATGACACCGCCAGAAGCACGCCACCGATCGGAGCCAATCCAAGTTCGATGCCGCGCCGTGAAAAAAGTCCCGCAAACAATGTCCCGGACATCGTGCCGATTCCCACCGCAAGCAGCATTTTTGCCTGCACGGCACCCGTCAGCGCACCTCCGTGTTGGAGCTCAAAGGCGATCTGGGGAAGGAGTGCGACAAAATAGGCGCCCATCCCATAGAAATAACAAATCCCGATCGTTGCGCGCCGGAGGGGCCCATTGCTCCATACTTCCTTCGCGTCGGTGAAATGTCTCAACCACAGGCCAAAATCAAACGGCTTTGTCGATTGTGCCGGAGTTTTCGCGGCAAGTTGAAACAAGATCCACGCAGCGACCGAAAGGCCCAGCAAGATCCACGCGGTGTTCCGCGCAGCCGGCCACGGGTCGCCTCCATCGCGGAGCCAATGGGAAAAAAGATAACCGCCCGCAAACGAACCGACCAGAATCGCGGTAATGTTAATCATCTCCATGTAACCGACCGTCCGCGAAAGATGGCTTGGGCCCACGTACTCGAGGATGATGCCACGCTTCGCCGGCGTCAGAATCATCGTCTGCACCGAGAGCAAAAAGAAAACGCCCACGGAGCACTGAAATGAGCGACTCCCCAGCGCCGCGATCAATGCTCCCATCACCACGATCTGCACCACGAGCGCGGCATTGATCACGCTCCGTTTGGAAAACCGATCGGCCAGCCATCCGCTCACCGGTCCGAAAAGAATATAAGGCAACACGATCAGCACCCCAAGCCCGGCGGTCACGGCCTTTGGATCCCACCCGGTGGTCTTAACGAGCTGCTGCGCCAGCGAAATGAGCATCAGCTTCGCGGCACAGTCGGTGAAGGTGACCTGACCTTGCGCGATCAAAAGCGCCGCCAGGGAAACGCGGGGGGATTTCATGCGGTAATGCGACGGCAAACTTTGGGTGAGTGTCCACGGTCGGCAAGCCCTTCCTTCACCGATGGGAATTGATCGTAATATCCGCTCCAACAGATGCCCACTCCTTGCCTGCCTCCCCCGCCGCCCGCAAAACTAAAAATCTTGCGCCCGAACTAGGTGCGCGGCCCGGCGGTTTGCAACAGTGCGCCGATTTCTCGAAGCCGCTTTAACTGCGGCCCGGAAATCAGCCCGCTTGGATCGGGCGGAACATTCAGCAGGTAATTCGTTTTTCGCTCATTGCAGGCCTTGAGGCGCGCAACCACGGTCTCGGCCGTCTGCAAATCAGCTGGGCCGGGTGACTCGCGCCAAAACCAGCGTGCCCCGGTCTGGATGGTATCGCAGACTTCGGCGGGCAAATCGTTTCCGGCAACCGGCAGCGTTGTCTTCCAGGGAAACTCGATGCTCACCACGTCGGAATCCTCCGATGTGTGGGCGTTATTGCCGAGAACCAGACAATGCGGCTGGAGCGATTTCATGTATTGTTTCAACCCGGGCCACTGTGCGCCGGTATATTTGTTGTCGTACTGGTCGATCCACATCAGGTCGACAGGCCCGTAATTGGTCAGGAGCTCGGCGAGCTGTTTTTTCATGAAACCGACATAGTCGCCCGCTGCCTCCGGTGGCAGGCCATGGAGATTGGGCTTTCCGGGCGGAGGCGGGTTATGATGGGCGTCGTCCGAGTAATCACCCGGAAAACAATAATAGAATCCGATCTTTAGCCCGCGCGAACGGCAGGCATGCACAAACTCCCGGACGATATCGCCGTGGCCGTGCCGGAAATTTTTGAACAGCGTGATGTCGTGCGTCGTGGCCGCACTATCGTAGAGTGCGATGCCTTCCGTGTGTTTAACCGTGAGGACCAGATAGGTCATTCCCGCCGCCTTGGCTTCGTCGGCCCATTGTCCGCAATCGAGTTTCGTGGGATTGAACAGTGCCGGATTTTCGTAGCCTCCGGCCCAATCGATGTCCGCAACCGTACCGAGATTGAAATGGACAAACATGCCGAAACGCCAGGTCATGAAATCCCGCTGTTCAGGCGTCAGCGCGAGCTCACCATGCGTTGCAATCGGAGCCACGTCAGCCGCCGCACAAGCAGTCAATTCGGCTGCGAATGCCCCGATCATCAGCCAAACGATCCGTTTAACTCTTCGCCGCAACATCACCCGGCCAGTCAGCAACAAACCGCGGCTCCGGTCAAGAGTCGCCCAAGCGATCAAAACGCGGCGACGGATCGCTCAATAAGGACCGCGAATGTGAGCAGCGACATCGCGTTCGTAAAATGCCGCCAGCTTCACGTGCTGCTCTCGATTCAACGGCGCGAGGATCGATGCACGCGCATTTCCCTGGGCTTGGGCGACGTTTCTCGCCCCAGGAATAACTACGCTCACCGCTTCAAAATCCAAACACCAGCGCAGGGCCATCTCGGCGAGCGTCATTCCGCCCGGAACGACGGGCTTTAGCGCGTCGGATAACTCCACGCCTTTTTCAAAAGGCAGGCCGGCGAACGTTTCGCCCACGTTAAAACTCTGCCCGTCGCGGTTGAAATTTCGATGATCGTCGGCGGAAAATTTCGTGGTCTTTGCCATCTTGCCGCCCAGCAGTCCGCTCGCCAGTGGCAGGCGCACAATCAGCGCCACGCCATTTTTCCGGGCGACATCGAACAACACGTGAATGGGCCTTTGTCGGAAAATGTTGAAAATGATTTGGAGCGCCGAACAACCGGGCTGCGCACAACACCATACGGCCTCGTCCATCGCTTCAACACTCGCGCCGTATGCCTTGATTTTTCCTTCGCGCTTCAACTCCTCCGCCCAGCCGAAAAGCTCACCGCGCATCAATACATCGGTGGGTACGCAGTGGAATTGCGTCAGATCGACTGTCTCGACACCCAGCCGGCGCAGCGAATCTTCCGTGTGCTGGCGGACTGCTTCGCGGGTAAAATTTTTTGGCCAGCCGGGATCACCCCTACGACCCAACTTGGTGGCGATGAAAAGCTGGTCACGCAGTTTGGACTCACGCAAAAAACGACCGATGAGCGTTTCGCTGCGACCGTCGCCGTAAACGTCGGCGGTATCGAAAAAATTTGTGCCGGCATCGACCGCAGCCTTGAGCGTCGAGAGTGCCTCATCGTCCGTGACGTTGCCCCAATTGCCACCGATCTGCCAGGTCCCGAGTCCAACTTCGCCGACCAAGCGCCCCGTCTTGCCGAAAATGCGTGAATTCATGGCGGGCAGTGTGGGAACTTTGCCGGCTGTCACAAGCACAAGCCCGCGAAAATAAAAAGGGACGGAAATTAAATTCCGTCCCCTGGACTTGAAAGCTGCTTAAACCGGTGGGCGACGCGAACGGACTAGGCTGCCGCAAAACTTGGCTGCGGCATCGGGCGCGCGGTCTCGAAAAAATCCGTCATCGAGGATTCGCGGCTGAATTCCGGCGCGGCACGAAGAAGCAAGGTGCGAAGGCTTTCGCGGGCGCGGGCGATGCGGCTCTTTACAGTGCCCACATTGATGCGGAGGTTATTCGCGATTTCCTCATAGGAAAGATCGAGCATCGTGCGCATCGTGAGAATTTCGCGGTGCGATGCATCGAGTTGCTCCATGCAACCTGCAATCAATGAACTGAACTCCGTTGTCATCGAATCAGAACGCGGGTCATTCGTTCCATCCGACAGCGCGCCGGTCAACGAAACGCCGCTGCCATCGACAATTGCCTGATCGATCGACATCGTGTCCTGACGACGCCGGCGGAAAAAGAACCAGTAGCGATTGCGAGCGAGGTTAAGCCCGATGCAATGGAGCCACGTGGCCAGCGAAGCATCGCCCCGGAATTTCGCGAGGCCGCGATGTGCGCGGATAAAGGTGTCTTGCGCCACTTCCTCGGCATCCGCCTGGTTGTGCAATGTCTGGTTCGCGAGAGCGCGGATCCGCGGATAGTAACGTTTGATGATCTCCGTGAACGCGGACTCATCCCCGTTGTTAAAACGTTGGACTAACACGGCATCGTAGGCCGCTTCGATTTTATTATTGGAGCGGACGGTCGCCGCGCTTTCGTCCTGAATTTGGCTGGTTGGCTGAGCGATACGTGAGGTGTTCATATAAGTTGATGAGTGGATGATTGATTGTCGTGCCATCCCTATACCTTATGCCATGCCAGCCGTGCCAACGAGCACACATCACATTACGAAACAATTACTTATAAAGTAATCACACTGAAATAGTGAAAATTTAATAGGGGTTTTCGCGGGCACACTGCCAGATCGTCGACGCAAATTCTTGCATTGTGCATGATCACCAAACTCAACTTTCCCCGACAAAGAGCGCTTTGCGCTGTCAAACCCACTGCGTCCCGCGGGTGGAGTTCAATTCATCGCCGGATCGTCCGGTTCGTTTGCCAGCAATTTCAATTCCGGCGCGATTGCACTCACCAAACTGCGCCAAAGAGCGATGCCGTCTTTCTTTTCCAACTCCCCTCCCTCCACCACCTGCGGAAACCACGTGTCGTGTTTCATTTCATTTTCGAGCTGGCCCTTTGACCAACCCGAATAACCGAGAAACGCGCGAAACGTGAGCCCAGGAGTGCCCACCTGCGCCGCGGCATTTTCGGGGTCGAGCCCGAAATGAAGTTGAAATGCATTCTCCATCGGGAGCCATTGCCAGGACACGATGATCAATTGGTCAGGGTTAACCGGTCCGCCACAATAAAGCGGCACGCCCGCCAGCGGCCCGGCGGCGAAATCCCCGTTTAATTCCCCCAGCTGTTTATCGAGCGGCCGATTGAGCACCACACCCATCGCGCCATCCGGATTGTGCACGGAAAGCAGGATGACGGACCGCCGGAAGTTCGGGTCGCGCAACGCCGGGTGTGCCAACAGGAGTTGTCCCGCAAGACTGATCGGCTTCGTTCCACTGCGACGTTCCTTCATGGGCGTTAAAAATAATTTTCGACCGTGAAAATCGGCTCCATTGCTAGAGCTTTGTCAACTTGACCCCCGCGTCGCTCAAGATCGGCGCGACCAACTGATCGTTGTTGTAGTCCTCATGAAATTTAACCTCGGAAATTCCGGCTGCCGCCAGAATTTTCGCACAGTTGATGCACGGAAAATGCGTCACGTAGGCGATGCAACCATCCACGCTGGAACCCCGGCGCGCCGCGTCGGCGATGGCGTTTTGCTCCGCGTGCACCGTGGCCTGCTCGTGATTGTCCCGCAGCCGGGATACATGCGGGGTTCCGGGCAGAAATCCATTATAGCCGGCCGCCACCAGCCGGTTTTTCCGATCACCCGCAGTGACGATGACACATCCCACGTTCAGTCGTTCACAATTGGAACGCGACGCCATGAGCTTGGCCGTCGCCATGAAATATTCGTCCCACGACGGGCGACTGGAAAAAGTTTGGGTAGCCTGGGCAATGGCGTCGATGGGATTTACCGGTTCGTTCATGAATGAGCCGGCCAGTCTGGACAACACAGCGGACCTGGGCAACCTCGCACTTGCCCATGCAACGCGAGATCCAGCCCGAATTGCTCGATTCCCTCCCCGCCGATCATCCCGACGCGCTGCACAATCGCCGCGATCTGCGCCTGACCAATCATTTGATGGGAAATTACCGGTGGTTTGCGCGGACGCTGCCTGTTCACATTCATCCCGGTGACTCCGCGCTTGAACTCGGCGCCGGCACTGGGGAAATGGGCTGCCGATTGCACAATGCCGGTGTCGCCATCGACGGTCTCGATCTTTGGCCGCGACCAGCAAACTGGCCGGCCGCAAGCGAGTGGCACCGCGACGACCTGCTGAAATTCGAGCAGTATGGGCGTTATGCAGTCGTGATGGGCAATTTGATTTTCCACCAATTTCGCAGCGAAGAACTGGCCTTGCTCGGCGCGAAATTAAGTCGCTCGGCTCGCCTTATCCTCGCCTCGGAACCGGTGCGCCGGCGTTTTTTCCAGATCGCTTTTGCCGGCATCGCGCCGTTGGCGGGCGCGAATCACGTGAGCCGCCACGACGCGCACGTCAGCATCGCGGCAGGGTTTTGCCGCGAAGAACTGCCGCAACAACTTGGGCTTTCGCCGGTCGAATGGGAATGGACGTGCTCTTCCACCCTCTTCGGCGCCTACCGGATGATTGCGACGCGCCGCAAGTGAGTGGCTTGCGCAAAATCGAAATCGTCGGCGGCGGCCTCGCTGGCCTGTCGCTCGGGCTCGCGTTGCGGCGCGCCGGAGTGGCGGTCACCATTTTCGAGAACGGCACTTATCCCCGCCATCGCGTCTGCGGCGAATTCATCACGGGGTTGGCAACGTCCACCATCGAAAGCCTGGGGCTTGCACCGCTGCTGTCCGACGCCTTGTCGCACGGCGAAATGGCTTGGTTTAACCGCTCGGAGCCACCGCGAATTCACCGCCTCCCTTCGCCCGCGCTCGGCCTGAGTCGATTTACACTCGATGCGCGTCTGGCGGACGCTTTTACCGCCGGGGGCGGCGAATTAAAGACCAGCACCCGCATAACGGATCTTGCTCCGCGTGCAGGCAGAATCGTGGCAACCGGACGTCGGCCCGGCAAATCGCCGTGGCTCGGACTGAAAATTCACGTACACGGACTCGACCTGTTGCGACCATTGGAATTTCATCTTGGCGATCACGCTTACGTGGGTCTGGCCCAAGTCGAAAACGGTGCCGTCAATGTCTGCGGACTCTTCAAGCGCCGGCGTTTGTCGGCTCACGGAATCGACTTAATTTGTGCGTACCTCAATGCCACCGGTCTCACGGACCTTGCGGAAAAATTCCGTTACGCCAAACCCGACGTCGATTCCTTTTGCTCCGTCGCCGCCGTCGATTTCGACCGGCAAGTGCCAAGGCAAACCGGAGTTTCACTTGGGGATCACTGCGCGATGACCCCGCCTTTTACCGGCAATGGCATGGCGATGGCCTTCCAATCGGCGGAAATTGCGCTCGTCCCGTTGATCGCGTATGCGCGTTCCGAAACGAATTGGAATGAAACCTGTGCCGCCATTTACCACGCACAAGCCCGGCTCTTTCGGCTCCGGCTGGCGTCCGCGCATCTGGTTCACCCGTATTTGC
Source organism: Lacunisphaera sp. (assembly GCA_036499685.1). Taxonomy (GTDB): domain Bacteria; phylum Verrucomicrobiota; class Verrucomicrobiia; order Opitutales; family Opitutaceae; genus Lacunisphaera. Next base: position 232,268 of record DASYDH010000064.1, read on the forward strand.
TGCGGCCATCCCGCCAACGCTGGCTCGCCGCCCTTGATCGCGCCCATCTTCTGCCTTTTCGCCAACTCTATTCGGCGCTTCACTAACCATGTATCTTCATGCTCTCGCCACTACCGCCCCGGAACAGACTTTTACGCCCGCCGACTGTTGGGAAATTGTACAAAATTCGCCGATCCGGGAACGACTGAACAAGCGTTCCCTGCTTACACTCCAAGCCATCCTGCGTCGTGATCACGGTGTGGCCACCCGCCATTTCGCGGTCCGTGATATCGACCACGTTTTTGACTTCACACCGGACCAGCTCAACTCGGCGTTTCGCGAGGAAGGTCCGGCGCTCGCCGCGCGCGCTCTGACCCTTGCGCTGGCCAGGGCGGGCATCGACGCACGCGATCTCGACGCCTTGATGATCTGCACCTGCACCGGATATCTCTGCCCGGGGTTGACGAGCTACGTCGCGGAAATCCTGGGGCTCAAATCGCACGCTTTCCTCCAGGATATCGTCGGGCTCGGTTGTGGTGCCGCGATTCCCACGTTGCGCGCCGTGGCCAATTTTCTCGCGTCCGAGCCGGGTGCGACCGTTGCATGCATCGCGGTCGAAATTTGTTCAGCCGCATTTTATCTCGATGATGACCCGGGCGTGTTGATCAGCGCGTGCCTTTTTGGCGATGGAGCGGCAGCCAGCGTTTGGCGCGCCGTTCCCGGGCCAACCGGTTTGCGGTGTTTTGATTTTAATACGCTCCATCTCCCGGCGGAACGCGACAAACTCCGCTTCGAACAGCGCAACGGCAAACTTCGCAATCTGCTCGACCGCTCCGTTCCCGCTCTGGCTGCGAGTGCAGTCGCACAACTGTGGGAGCAACGGGGGCCACGGCCGGTGAGTCGTGTCATCACCCACACCGGTGGTCGCGATGTGCTCGATGCGCTGGAGCCGGTGGTCGCACCGTTTTCGCTCGCCGCCAGCCGGGCGGTTTTGCGCGATTTTGGCAACATGAGCAGCCCGTCAGTCTTGTTTGCCTTGGAGGAAGCGCTGCGGACGCAAGTTCCCGGGGATGACGGCGATTTTTGGCTCGTGAGTTTCGGGGCAGGCTTTAGCGCACATAGTTGCCGAATCGGCGTCCCGTCCCATGCCCACTCTCCATAGTCTCGTTTCCTACTGCGACCAACGCACGCGGCGACTCGCGTTCAAGGATTATCCCGGCGCGCATAACGGCCTGCAGGTCGCCAACGACGGGCGGGTTACGCGCATCGGGGCGGCGGTCGATGCCGGCCTGGTTCCCTTCGAAAAGTCGGTCGAACGCGGCATCGATTTCCTCATCGTTCACCACGGTTTATTCTGGGGTGGCGTGCAACCGCTGACCGGCCCGGTTTATGGGCGGTTTGCGGCCCTCGTGCGTGGCAATTGCGCCGTCTATTCCAGCCACCTTCCACTCGACGCGCACGAGGAGATCGGCAACAACGTGCTGCTGGCCCGTCAACTCGGATTGCGCGCCAAACGGCCGTTTAATTTCCACGAAGGCGAACCCATCGGCTGGATCGCCTCCAACAAACTCAAGCGCTCCCAGCTCTGCGCGCGCTTGGAGGAACTTTACCCGCGCGTCATGACGATTGACTGCGGCCCGGCAGTGCCGAAACACGTGGCGTTTTGCAGCGGCAGCGGGAACAGCGCCGTGTCGCAGTTAATCGCGGCCGGCGCGGACACCTTGATCACCGGCGAATTGCGCGAGGAATGGTTCAACTACGCCCAGGAGCACCACCTCAATTTGATTTGCTGCGGTCACTACGCCACCGAAACCCACGGTGTAAAAGCCCTTGCCGCCGAGCTCGCCAAAAAGTTTCGTCTCCCTTGGGAATTCATTGAAACCGACAATCCACTGTGAAAAAAATCGCCGTTCTTCATGGCCCGAATCTCGACCGCCTGGGCAAGCGCCAGCCGGGCATCTATGGCACGGGCACGCTCAAGGATCTTGAGCAGCTCATTCGCACCGAGGCAAAACGGCTGGGGTTCACCGTGACGTTTTTCCAATCCGCCCACGAGGGTGCGCTGGTCGATAGAATCCACGCCTTGACCGACCGGGGCATCGAGGGATTCGTGGTCAACTTCGGCGCATACTCCCACACGAGCATTGCGCTGCGCGACGCGCTCGCCAGCGCTGCACTGCCCGCAATCGAGGTGCATATTTCCGATATTAAAAAGCGCGAAAAATTCCGACACGCCTCGATGACGGCGGGGGCTTGTCGCGCCATGGTTTCCGGCAAGGGATTTCCCGGTTACATCGAGGCGCTGCAGTTGCTCGCGGCACTCTGACATGGGGCAGCATCTCCCTGATTTTCCCGAACCGCGCTGGTTCGTCTGCCACACCAAGCCACGTTGCGAAAAAAAATTCAGCGAATTGCTGGTGCGCGAAAAATTCGTCCATGAGCTGCCACTGATCAAAAGTGTCCGCCGCTACGGCGCGCAGAAAAAAACCTTCACGAAGCCGCTTTTCGCCGGCTATGTTTTTGCCCGTCTCGAACCGGAGCGCAAGGCGCAGGTTTATCAGCAGGACCTTTTGGTGCGGGCCATCATGATCGGGAATGAAACGGTTTTCCTCCGCCAGTTGGAGGCCGTGAAAACGATTTGCGCCTCCGGGTTGGAGGCGGTGCTGCATCCATTGATCAGGAAAGGAACGCACGTGCGCGTTCGCGGCGGACCGCTCAATGGTTTGGAGGGTTACGTCGACGATCCGGCGAACCCCCACGGAATTGTCGTGTCTGTCGATGTGTTGCAGCAAGGACTCCTCGTGCGCCTCCCGCTCGAAAGTCTCCAACTGCTTCCCTGACGACCATGGCTCGCCCCACCACCCTCCTTTCCATTTTCCTTTTAGCGTTGATGACAGTTTCCGCCCGGGCGCAATCCGCTCTCACCAAGCCGACGCCCGAGCAGGAAGCGCCCAAAGAGGAGCCCGCACCTTCGCCGGAGGATTCGCAAAAAAACACCGCGGAGGTGCCCTTGTTCTCGCGCATCAACGGACTCTTCGGAGGGGACCTGCCGCAGCTCGATCTGCCCGGCACATTCAAATTGATTTTTCGTCCCCATTTGGGCGATTTTACCAGACGTGATTATATGCGGCTGGATGCCGGAGCCCGGTGGGCATTAAACGAAAATTTTGAACTCACCGCCCAAGCCTCGGCCTATTTCACCCACGGGTTGGGCGGCTCATCGTCTGACGGTTATGGCATCGGTCGCATCTGGCTCGGCTCGAATTATGTTTTCGAACATTGGCCGTATCAGGATTACGAGACCAGCGTGACGATCAACGCAGAGATTCCCACCGGTCATCCTCCGATCGATATGACTGACGGGAACTATCACTTCACTCCCACCGTCGTCACTCAGCATAATTGGGCCAGCCGGCCCCGCCTCACCACCTTTGGCGGTGTGGGATTGGATATCCTCGGTCGAAGCAACATCGCTGGCACCTATGGTACCAATGATCCACACGATCATTCGATATCGTTTATCGCGGGCGCCGTCTACGATGTGGGTCAGCTTAAGTGGACAATCACCGGCACCTACGCGACGACCGCGCTCATCACAAGCCACACGAATAATTTTTATTATCTTCAGCCCGGCGTACTCTGGTACGTTCCATCCCGCTTTACGTTTCATTCAAAAACCCAGTGGATTGTCGGCTTGGGTGTGCGCGGAACGTGGGGTCCGGACGGCTTCGATTTCAGCACCAATTCCAGACTGCGCGCAGAAATTACCTTCCGGCAGTTTATGGAGAAAATCCACAAGACGGCAGCGAAGTCGCCGTGATCTCCAACAGGAAAATCATGCTCTGATGCTCTATCGCAACGCCCAGAGCCACGCTCCGAGGTGAAGCGTGCCGCAGGCCACGAGGGCGGCGGCGAAGTCGTCAGCCACGATGCCCCAGCCGTCAGGCCAGTTTTGCAGGCGTGAAATGCCCAGCGGCTTGAGGATGTCGAAAAGTCGAAAAAGTCCAAAGCCCGCCGCTACCACGACCCATTCCGGCAGGCGTCCTGGGTAGCCCGCGTGCCAGCCCAGAAACACCAGTGGCATCACGACAAATTCATCGAGAATAACCTCACCAGGATCAGTACGCCCCATTCGCCGCGCCGCTTCACCTGTGAAAAACACCGCGACGACACTGAAAATTATCGTCCATACCACCGTCTGCTCCCAGCCCAAGCGCCGGAAAAAAACCAGCGCGTACAAAATACCGGCGAGCGAACCCCAAGTGCCTGGAGCCGGCAGCTTCATTCCGATCGGGCCCAAGGTCGAGGTGCCAACCATCAGCCAATCGGGAAAAATTTGCAGCCATTTCGGCGAAGTCGTTTTCATCGCCTCACTCCAACACCGCGTGTCCGTGTTTCCGGAAATATGAGATTCCGGACGTGATCGTCAGCACCGCCGCCAAAAAATAGAGCGCCATCCCGCCATACTGAATTCCAGTGATGATCCAGAGCTCGTCGCCTGGAAAAAGAGTGCCGAAATCCTGCGACATCATGCGCGCTCCGAGCAGCCAGCCGATGGCGTTGAGCTGCACGAAAGTCTTCACCTTTCCGCTCAAATCGGCTTCCACTACAATTCCTTTGGTCGCCGCCGCCATCCGCATGCCCGAAATGGCAAATTCGCGGCCAAGAATGCAAAGCAACAGCATCATGGCCAAACCTTCGTAACCGGCGAAATAGTGGTCGTTGACCAGCGCAAACATCAGGCCGATCACCATCACCTTGTCGATGACCGCGTCCATAAACCGTCCAAATGACGATACCTCGCCGCGCGCGCGGGCGATCTTGCCGTCCAGCCAGTCAGTCAGCGCCGCGGCGATAAACAGCCAGAAAGTGAGGGTAGCCGCCCAGTCGAAATCCCGCTTCATCAACAAAACAATGGCAAACATGGCAGGAATCCGGGAAACGGTAAGCCAGTTGGCGATGGTGAAGCGCATGGAGCGCAGTGGAAACGTCCCGTCGACGGTTGGCAATCCCTTGATTTTACCCTTCAAAACTTCCTCGCCATCCGCGCCTCGTTGGCAATCCTTCCGTGGCTTCCGTCCATGAAACTTTGCATTTACCCCGGCACCTTTGACCCGGTTACCTACGGGCACCTCGATGTGCTGGAACGGGCCGCCAAGCTCTTCGAGCATGTCACGGTCGCGGTCGCGATCAGCTCAACGAAAAACGCGCTGTTCACGGCCGATCAACGGGTCGAACTGGTCCGCGCCAATCTCGGCCACCTGCCCAATGTCGATGTGCTCAGCTTCGAGGGATTGCTCGTTGAATTCGCCCGCAAGCACCAGGCACACGCCATCATCCGCGGACTCCGGGCGCTCTCCGATTTTGAATTCGAATTCAACATGGCGCTGATGAACCGCCACCTTGAGCCCAACGTGGAGACGCTTTTCGTCATGCCCAAGGAGGCGTACAGCTACACGAGCTCCACGCTCGTGAAGCAGATCGCGAAACTCGGGGGCGACGTCGCCAAATTTGTCCCGCCCAACGTGGCGGAAGCGTTGCAAAAACGCTATCGCGCCACCTGACGCACACCTTGATGACTCACGGCGCGGCCCACTTGAGGACGCCGATGAAAATCATCACGATGGCCCCGGACAGCGCGCTGCAGATGATAAAACCCACCGTGTCCACGCGGTCCCATTTGCAAAATTCCCAGTTGGACTGCGGCAGCAATTTTGTGTGATCGAAACGTGTCGGATTACGGCGGGTCTCCGCGACCGCTGCGGCTTCCGACTCCGGTGTATCGCCCACCGGCGTTTTCATGATGCCATAAAATTCCGCGACGCGCTTCGGATCGGTGCGCGGCGTGATGAGACTGACGAGGATTAAAACCACAAACGGAAAAATTCCGTCGAAGAAAAACGTGGCGGTGAAACGCTGATTAGGGGTTAGGGCGACGACATTGAAACCCATGTTGTCGAGCAACCAGCACTCAAAATTGAACCGGCCTGTGCCGACCATGCGGCTGCTGAGATCGTCGGGATTCTCGTGCACCACGGAATCGAAGTACACCGAGACAGGTTTGCCGGACGGATCGGCCGCCACCGTCACCAGTCCCGTATTGGTCCGGAGCGCCGGCACCTTCACTGCAAGCACCGGAACGGCAAGAATACAGATCGTCGAAAGAATTACGCACGCCCAGACGGCGGGAGCGTTGACCCGGCGCCAGAAGAAAATGGTCAGCACCGCCGCGCCGAATGGAATGTTGACGGTCAGGACCAATTTAACGACCGAGAAGAAACTCCCCATCAAGCACGCGGAAACCGCGCCCAATGCCAGAACCACAATGATCGTGCAACGGGCGTAAAACACGCCCTGCTTCTGCGTGATGTCCGGCCAGATCTGCCGGTAAACATTGCGTACAAACAGCGATGAAATCGCCAGCGCCTTGGCCGCGAGCGTGGACATCGTACCCGCCAGAACACCCGCGAGCATGAGTCCGATAAGTCCGGGCCCAAGCAGTTTATTCGAAAGCGCCCCCCACGTGGCGTCAGGATCGGCGAGGCCATCGACGCCAAAAAATCCCACGGCGATCAATCCAGCAAAAGCCCACAGGATGATCATCAACCGTTTCAGGTAATTGCCAGAGACGCCCGACCGGGCGGCGAATTCATTCTTCGCCGAACCGCAGATGCCCATGTTATGGCTCAAGCCGGCATTCTGGACAATGCTCACGAGGAGAATCGCACCCAACGCGATCACCGAGAATTGATCCGACCCTTGCGCACCGAAGAGATCGAACATTCGCTTCGGCACCTTTTCCCCCAGTGCATGCCATCCGCCGATGGCGTGCAGTCCGGTCGGAATCAGCAGCAGCGAAAACACAATGATCAATATGCTCTGCAATCCCTCGTTTACCGCGGCCGCCGACATCCCTCCCATCACGATATACGTTCCGATCACAATCGAGAAGCCGAGATAGAAGACCACGTCGTTGAGCAACGTGATATAGCTGTACAATTCGCCGCGAGCACTCTCATCGCGCAGGGTATCGAGGCGGGTTTGCTGCGGAGCCGTCAGCGGGCCGGCTTTCACTCGCCGCTCCAGCGTACGGAGCTCCTGGTAACCGTCCACCGATGCCCGTTCCGCAGGAGTCCAAGCCGCCTCCGGTTTCACAACGAGCGACGAGGCGATCTTGTACGCGGTGACATTGCCGAAACCGAGGAAAACACAGGCCACAAGAATCTGAAACAACGCATAGAACATGCTCAATCCACGACTGTTGAAACGCACTTCGAACAAATCCGCGAGCGTCGTGAGCCGCACCCGCCGGAACCAAACGTTCATGAACCAAAAATAAGGGTTCATGAATACGGTTTGAAACGACAACCACGAGCCGGGCGCGCCTTGTTGAAAAACAAAACTCGCCGTACTCACGGCTCCCTGTGGTTCGGTCGCATTGCCGAAGTTGAGGAAAAACTGGTACAGCTTGCCCAACTTGCGGCCGGCGAGAAAAAAACCGTCCTCACTCGTCGTCCCCTTTGCCGCGCGTTTGCCGATATAAATGACCGATGCAAGATAGCCGACAATGATGAGAAGATCGAGGGGGTGAAGGCTGCCAATCATGATAATCGAAGGGGCTGGGGGGTACCGGGAAAACCGTGCACGAATCCAAGCCGCCCGGAAAGCACAAGCAGGGCGAAATCGTGCTGACAGTAAGATAAGTAGGCATCGTTTAAGTGTGAAAACCCCGCTCCAGAGCTGGCGAACGACAGTTTTCCTTTGACCATTCAAACATAATTTCGAATTTCGACCTGCATGGAATCGCAGCCGTTCACCCCTCGGCGTGGATTGTATCGTGGCGCGTTGCTTATCCTGGGTTTTTCCCAAGCGCTCGCGGACAATCACGTTACGGTTAACGCTTGGGCGAGTCCTGAATATGTCAGCCGCAAGGACGCCGGTGGAGCCTCTCGTCAGGAAACTTATGTTTTCGCCGCCGGCAGGTTTTTCGGCGGAAGCAGGGTCGATCACTCGATCGACCGCCTCCCGTTCCGTAAAATCGCGGAATTCCTCGCGCCCGAGCTGGCTCGGCGAAACTATGTGCCAACTCCGCGCGTCGACACCGCAGACCTCCTTTTGATCGTACATTGGGGTACCACAGCCCCGCGCATCACGTTGGACCAGACCCGGGGAACGACCGACTTTTCCATCGACCACGCCGAGGAGCGGGCCATCCAACAGCAATTCAACGAGACCATGGCCGGTGGCGATGCCCAGGTAGCGGCCCTTTTTTCCACCGGTAGCGACATCGACGCTAAAACCAGTTTCGAGCAGTCCGAGCGACTTACCGATGACCTCGACAGTGATTTAAGGGCGGGCAACAACGCCCAACTCCTCGGTTACACCCAGGACATGCGTCGGTTCGAAAAAAATGCCTTCCAGACGGTACAGGAAGCCACCCTGCGCGCCAATCTCGAGGAGGAAAGATATTTCATCATCATCAAGGCCTATGATTTTCATGAAAAGAAATCACCCGGGCAGCGTCAGCGCCCAGTGTGGACGCTCTACCTCAACATGCGTTCTCCGGGACAAAATTTTAAAACTGCCATGACCCGGATGAGTGCCGTGGCGGTCGACTATTTCGGACGAGCCAGCGACGGAATAAAAGTGGGGCGTCCCACCGATCGCGAAGGCACCGTGAACCTCGGCCCGTTGATCATCCTCGGCGAAGTCAAATAGAGCTTATTTGATCTACCAGACGCGTCCGACCCGGACTGGAACGGCGGCGACCGCGTTGCCGTACTCCCGCGGGCGATATCGACTTGGGCGCAATCCACCGTGCGATCATTGCTCTCCTGACTTGTGTCGCGAGTGGCGAGTTGTCGTTGTCCCGTAGTGTCTTCAACGCCCACCGCTCCCCTCGCCCCGCTCCCCGGTTCTCCTGAACCGGACGCGGTGCTGGACCGGTTTCTCGCCGCCATGGCCGGCAAAGGATTGACACTTTATCCCGAGCAGGAGGAGGCAATCCTCGAACTCTTCGCCGGCAAAAACGTCATCCTGAACACCCCAACGGGATCAGGGAAGTCGCTGGTCGCCGCCGCCCTGCATTTCAAGGCCCTCTGCGCCAGCCAGCGCTCCGTTTATACCTGTCCGATCAAAGCTCTGGTAAATGAAAAGTTCCTCAGTCTTTGCCGCGATTTCGGACCGGAAAACGTAGGCATGATGACGGGCGACGCGTCGGTGAATCCGCAGGCACTCATCCTCTGCTGCACAGCGGAAATCCTCGCCAACATCGCCCTGACCCGCGGCGACAAGGCGAATGTCTCCGCGGTGATTATGGACGAATTCCATTACTACTCCGACCAGGAGCGCGGTTACGCGTGGCAGGTGCCGCTGTTGACGCTACCCCAATCGCGTTTCCTTTTAATGTCGGCCACGCTGGGTTCGACCGATTTCTTCGAGCGGGAGCTCACCCGGCTCACCAAAGCTCCCTCCGTCACCGTACGCAGCGACCGGCGCCCCGTTCCACTCGCGTTCGAGTATTCTGAAACGCCGCTCGCCGAACGCGTGACCCCACTCCTCGAAGCGAACCGCGCACCGGTTTACCTCGTGCATTTCACCCAGCGTGCCGCCGCCGAGGCCGCACAAGCGCTCATGAGCCTTCCGATTTGCACGAAGGAGGAAAAGGCCGTGCTCGCGACAGAACTCGAGCGGATGAAATTCAACAGTCCCTATGGTAAGGACATGAAACGCTGGCTGCGTCACGGCATCGGGGTCCATCATGCGGGCCTGTTGCCGAAATACCGCATCCTCGTCGAACAGCTCGCGCAAAAAGGTCTGCTCAAACTCATTTGCGGTACCGATACCCTCGGCGTCGGCATCAACGTGCCCATTCGCACCGTGTTGTTCACCCAACTCTGGAAATACGATGGGAAAAAAGCCGCGATTCTCAGTGTCCGCGACTTCCGCCAGATCGCCGGCCGCGCCGGCCGGGCCGGTTACGACGATCAGGGTTACGTCATCGTCCAGGCTCCCGAACACGTGATCGAAAACAAACGCGCCGAGGAAAAAGCCGCCGCCGACCCCGCGAAGAAAAAGAAACTGATCAAACAACGCGCTCCCGAGGGCAGCGTCGGTTGGGACGCCAAAACCTTCGAGCGACTCCGCACCGCACCCGCCGAGGAACTCTCGTCGCACTTCGACGTTTCACACGGGATGCTGTTGCTCGTGTTGTCCCGCGAAAGCGACGGCTGCCGCGCGATGCAACGACTCATCGGTGACAGCCACGAGCGCTCCACCCGCAAATCCGCGCTTCGTCGTCGGGCATGGCAGTTGTTCCGTGCGCTCCTCGATCGCAAGATCGTCGAAATCATCCCGCGCCAGCCGTCGGGTCGTCGCTTGCAGGTGAATCTGGAATTGCAGGACGACTTTTCACTGCACCAAGCGCTTTCCCTTTACCTGATCGATACGCTGCCAGCGCTGGACAAAACCAGTCCCGACTATCCTTACGACGTCCTCACGCTTTGCGAAGCGATCGTCGAGGATCCGGACCAAATCCTCCGGCGGCAGGTGGACAAACAAAAGACGCTTAAGATCGAGGAATGGAAAGCCGCCGGCCTCGGCTACGACGAACGAATGGCGAAACTCGACGAGGTCGAACATCCGAAACCGCTTCGCGAATTTCTCTACGAAACATTCAACGCGTTCGCCGCCGCGCACCCGTGGATCGAGCAGGAAAATGTCCGTCCCAAGTCGATTGCCCGCGAAATGTTTGAGCGTTACCTTTCGTTTGCGGATTACATCCGCGACTACGGCCTCGAACGCAGCGAAGGCCTGTTGCTCCGGCACTTGATGCAAGTCTGGAAGGTGCTCACGCAAACCGTCCCCGACAGCGCGAAAACCGACGAAGTGATTGAAATGGAGGAGTATTTTCGCGAACTCATTCGTGGCATCGATTCCAGCCTGATCGACGAATGGGAACGGTTGAAAAATCCCGATTTCATCGCCGCTGAAACCGCGGCCAAACCCGCCCGACCAACGAGTTTCGACATCACGCGCGACTCTGCTGCGTTCAAGCGACTGGTGCGCACCGCGATTCTCGGCTTTCTTCAGGACATCGCCGCCGGCGACGCCGAAGCTGCACGCTCCCGCATCGCCGCGTCGGTCGAAGACGCTGCGACCGACGAATCAGTCCATCAGGCCGAAGTGCGCCGAATCGAGTGCGAGTTCACCGCTTATTTTGAACAACACCATCGCTTTCGCCTCGACCCTGAAGGCCGTTCCGGCAAGCACACCTACTTCACGGAAGAAACGGCTCATTCACAAATCTGGCGCGTTGCACAAATCCTGGTGGATCCGGAATCACTCAACGACTGGGAAGCCCGCTTCGAAGTCTCCCTGCCCGATTCCCGTGCCGGCAATCGACCCTCGCTCAAATTTCTGGAAGTGAAACCGGTCGGAGCAACATAACGTCCCACCGAATTATCCGACAAATCGGTGAGTCAAGAGTCTGGTCCGCAACGGGCATGTCGTTACGAAAAAAATATCGCGCGCCCTACAATCAATTTCGGATTGCGCCTGCGATTGGGACTTATGCAAAGCAGTGACTGCGGGCGACACGGATCGAGGCAGGGCGGGTTATCCTCAACGCGTCGCGTCAGCAGGCTTCCACAGGCGGCTCCATTGCTCGAAACCCGGAACGGCGCTTTAAGAATACAGCTCCCTACCTCAACCGGCTAATGGAATCCCCGGTGATCTGATCAGGCGGTGGCATGCACCTCATTTCTTGACCCGGGCCGGCGTGCAAAAGATTTTAGTCGATGCGCCCAAACGCGATCCCGTCCCCGCACCCGGAGAACTTCCAATTGTGAGGGGCCGTCGACCGCACGGTCCCGGTTGAACACTGCGTCATGCGACTCACTCAAAAGCGAACACCGGGCAGTTTCTCGGAGGGACTAACTGGCAAGGTCCTGAGAAAAATCGTCATTCCGGTCTACCGAAAAACCACGGGGAAAAAGTTGAACCAGTTGCAGGCCGAATGGATCGTACAGGGTTATTTCAACCGGCTTTGGCAATTTCGATTCGCGGCGGACGATTTTTTCCTTGCCCGTCCCTACCGCGAAGTCGCCTGTGAATGTGAATTTGGCCCTGAGCTGAAATATTACCTGCCCTACGCCTACTGGCACCATCTCAATGGCACCTTAAAGCGGACGGTGTCTTTCGCCGGAACCAGCCCGTTTTATTTTTTCAGCCCGGATCACGTGGAGCGTGCAGGTGAGCGAAAATATCTCCTGGATCCCAACATCCCGAATTCGGAGGATCACAATTTTTCCTACTCCTACCGCCGATGGACGAGGGTTCCACTGAAGGAAACCTATCGAAATGTTTTAAATTTCGGCTTCGATGATAAAAAACCGCCCGTGATTATTTCCAATAAATTCAACCGCGAGTGGGAAGGTTATCCAGTCAACTTTCTTTCCCGGGAAATCCTTGTCCGCATTATCCAGCGCCTGACGCCTCACTATACGATCATCTATAACCGCCCAGGCGATGGTTTGATCGTCGTTGATCGCAACGAAATCCAGGAGCTAAAGGAAAAGGATTTCCTCAAGGAGCACTTCCCGCAGCTGTTATTTGCGGAGGAGATCTTTGTTCAAAAACGACGGGATGTAACCGGTTTCAATCACCTGCAGCTATGCCTTTATGCCCAGTGCGAACGGTTCATCTCGGTGCAGGGCGGCAATTCAGTCCTAGCGAGCTATTTTGGCGGAACGAACCTTGTGTATCAACGGCAAGGCAACGAGATATTTTTTAAGGAATTGAATACCATCTACCCGCAGCTGGCCGGAACTGCCTGCCATGGTTTTTCCGACTATGAATCCCTGTTCCAGGCCGTCGACCACCACTTTGGCATGCGGTCCGTCGATTCGGCCGCCGTTTCATTGGAAACGCGCCCGCCGGTGTCCGTCGCCCTCCCTCCTTGATCGAAAGTCGCGTACTTATATCCGCCGAAAAGCGCCGCGCGGTCGCAGTTTGGTAAGTCTATTTTTCCAAGCGGCGTCTTCCCTAATCGGCAACCAGTCGATAGGCGGCGTAGACGCATCCGGTTGCACCGGTGGCGGCGAGACCGGTGATCGCGATCTTTCCGGCAGGATGCATTCGGCGCCACTGTCGCTGACACCATTCGAAAAGATCGCGCAGTTTTACTTCGATCCAATCGAGAAAACGTGCGATCGTCAGGGATTCGGCCGCCAGCAAACTTCCGGCCAATAGAAAAAACAGAATGGCGGGCCCCGGAATAAAAACCAGGACGACACCGACTGCCGCCGCCGCTAGTGCGATGACGAAACGCAACAGACGAATCAGTTTAAACCCAAAACTGGCGTCCTTTTTCACCCTGCTTCCCGCGTCATAACGTGCCCGGAAGCGGTGTCCGGGTTTACCCCGCTTGAGCGATTGCCATTGTTGTTTCAACGGGTTGGTCATCTCTCACTAAGACCCGTCAGCAGAAGTTTCGTTCACCTCTTCTCTCGGTGAAACCCGGTGGGATGAACATCCCTTGGTTGCGGAAAATCGGAAGAAGCACCCCCATCGCCTTCAGCTGAGCAATTGGACGATGCGAACGATCGGCAAAAATAATGCGATGACGATGGTTCCCACCATCAACGCCAGGAAAAGAATCATGATCGGCTCGATCAATGAACTCAGGCCGGCGACAGCATTGTCCACTTCGTCTTCGTAGATATCCGCAACCTTTCCCAGCATCTCCGGCATCTGGCCCGTATGCTCGCCCACGTCCATCATGCTCGTGACCATCGGAGGAAAAACCTGCGTCGTCTCCAGCGGCCGGGCCACGGGTGAGCCTTCCTTCACCCGGTCGTGGACTTCCGTGATCGCGCCCGCGATTCGGGAATTGTTGCACGTGTCGCGCGTGATCAGCAGCGCCGGCAAAATCGGCACACCGCTCGACAGGAGCGTGCCCAACGTCCGTCCAAACCGGGCAATTATCCCCTTGAGAAACAGGTCACCAAACAACGGCATGCGGATCACGAGGCCATCGATTAAAAAGTTTCCGCGCGGGGTGCGGACAAATAATTTAAAGGCAATCCAGCCCGTGATTCCTACTCCCGCTGTGATCAAGTAATGCCCTTTCACTGCATCGCTGATCGAGAGCACGGCTTGGGTGAGCGCGGGCAGCGGCGCGCCTTTCAACAGATCGGCGAAGATCTGTTTGAATTTCGGCACCACAATCACCAGCAGCCCGACCAAAATGACCGTTGCCACGCCAAGTACGATGAGCGGATACACCATCGCAGCCTTGACCTTACCTCTCAGTTGCAGGCTCTTCTCCTGAAACCGCGCCAGACGTTCCAGAACAACGTCGAGCACGCCTCCCGCCTCGCCGGCCTTGATCATGTTCAAATAAAGGCGGTCAAACACCCGCGGGTGTTGCGCCATGGCACTCGAAAGTGTTCCGCCGGATTTTATCCCGTCAGCCAAAGACTCCAGGACTCCCCGCAACGTTCCGTTGCGTTCCTGCCGCCCGAGCACCTCCAATCCGCGCAGGAGTGGCATGCCGGCCCGCAACAAAGTCGCCAGTTGCCGCGTCAAAACCGCCACTTCCCGGGGGCGAATTTTTTTGCCCAGCGACCATCGCGCCAATTTTCGCTGCGCTGTATGCTCAAGTGGAGTGTCGGTTACCACCCGGGCGGAAATCGGCTGGGTTGCGACCGCGCCTCCCAGCGGTGATATTTCGATGGGAAAAAGAGCCTGCCTCCGCAAAAGCAGGGTCGCCTGCCGTTGATCGGATGCGTCCAGTGTGCCGCCCTTCTCCGCGCCATTTCCATCGATCGCCGTGTAAGTAAACTGTGGCATGGTCTGAAATCTCAGGTGTACCGAATGACTTCCTCGATCGTCGTATCGCCGGAAAATAGCGCGCGCATTCCGGCATCGCGCAAACTGGTCATCCCATCGGCCATCGCTCGCGCGCGAAGATCCATCAGTGATGCGCCCTCCGCCACTTTCTCGCGGAATGATTCCGTTACTTCGAGATATTCGAAGAGCCCCAGCCGTCCCTTGTAACCAGTCTGCTGACACTCCACGCAGCCGGTGCCACGATAAAAAGACCGGCCTTGCATCGATGTCCGGTTCAACCCGAGGTGTCCGAGTAACGGGACAGCCGGCTCAAACTCAATTCTGCAGGCTGGACAAATCCGCCGAAGCAACCGTTGCGCGAGAACCGCCTCGACGGTCGAGGCGAGCAGAAACGGTTCGATGCCCATGTCGGTCAGCCGGGTAATCGCGCCGGTCGCGTCGTTGGTGTGTAGCGTCGTCAGGACCAAGTGACCCGTCAGAGCTGCCTGGATCGCAATTTGCGCTGTCTCAAAGTCCCGGATCTCTCCGACCATGACGATATCGGGGTCTTGCCGGAGAAAGGCACGCAGCGCTCTGCCGAATGTGAGTCCAGCTGCAAAATTCACCGGCACCTGCATCACGCCATCGAGCTCGTATTCCACCGGGTCCTCCACACTCAGCAATTTGGTGTCGACCGTGTTGAGTTGCTTCAAACAGCTGTAAAGCGTCGTGGTTTTCCCACAACCGGTCGGCCCGGTGACGATGAAAATCCCGTTCGGCCGCTGGATGACGGATTCGATTTTATTCTGAATCGTCGCAGGCAGTCCAATTTCGCGCAGCTTGAGCTTCGCGGAGGATTGGTCGAGAATTCGCAGCACGACACTCTCGCCAAATTGCGTGGGGAGCGTCGAGACCCGCAGGTCAACCGCGCGGCCACCGATTTTAAGTGCGATGCGCCCATCCTGCGGCAGCCGGCGTTCGGCGATGTTGAGACTCGCCATGACTTTGAGTCGCGACGTAATCGGCAATGCCAGCGTGCGCGCTGGCGGCGTCATTTCGCAAAGCGTTCCGTCGATCCGACAACGGATTTTAAATTCCTGCGCGAACGGCTCGAAGTGGATATCCGACGCACCGTCCCGAATCGCCTGGGCCAACACCAGGTTGACGAAACGGATGATCGGCGTCTGCCCCGCCATCTTCTCAATGTCGGCCTCGGTCAACGCCGCCTCTCCGGCTTTTTCAGCACCAGCGTCGGGCGATTGAATTGGCGGTTCATCGGCCGGCGGCTTCCCCGCGCCATAGTATTGCCGGATCAATGTGCGAATTTCATCCGGATCAGCCATCGCGAGCCGCACCGGCTGGCCAAGGACAAACGCCAGATCGCCGGCGAGGTGCGAATTAAAGGGATCGACCGTGAGCAGGACCGCCGTTGATCCATCAATCGCCACCGGCATCACTTCGAACGATCGCGCGCAGTCCGGCGGCAGAAGCCCGACCAATTCGGGCGAGACCCCGGAAGGCAGCTTGTCCGCGTAATCGCATCCGAGATACTCGGCGAGCGCACCCAACAACGCGGCTTTCTCCATCAGTCCTGTATCAACAATCACCGAAGTGAATGCCTTGTCCGTGGATTCGTGCTCGTGAAATGCGGCCAGCAGTGCCGCCGGCTCAATCGAGCGACGCGACGTCAGAAAATCGAAAATAAGGGAATGGTGCCCGTCGAACACGGTGAGGTGCGGCCGGGCCCACGGCCTGAATGATTGAAAGTGAGGATCAGACTTCGGCGAGCTTGAATCCCATGCTGGTCAGTTTCTCGCGCATTGCATTCACGTCCTGGGATTTTTCCAGCGCCTCGTTCGGATCGATGAGCTCGCGGTTAACGAGACTCATCAAGTGGGTATCGAGCGTGATCATGCCCAAAGCCGCGCCCGTCTGAATATCGGAGGGAATACGGAACGTCTTGTTCTCACGAATGAGCGAGGCAATCGAAGAAGTGTTGATCATGATCTCAAAGGCGGCAATGCGTCCACCGCTCGTCTTTTTGCAGAGCGACTGGGAAATCACCGCGATGATCGACGTCGAGAGCTGCATACGGATCATCTCCTTCATGTTGGCCGGAAACGCATCCACGATACGGTCAACCGTCTTGGCAGCACTATTCGTGTGCAGCGTACCGAAAACCAAGTGTCCCGTTTCAGCCGCGCTGATCGCAGCCTCGATGGTTTCAAGATCACGCAATTCACCGACGAGAATCACGTCCGGGTCCTGGCGCAGCGCGCGTTTGATCGCCTCGGCGAAACTCGGCACGTCGGCGCCGACTTCGCGCTGGGTGACGACACATTTTTTGTGCGGATGATAATACTCGATGGGATCCTCGATCGTGATGATGTGCCCGTCGCGGTTTTCGTTGATGTAGTTCACCATCGACGCGAGCGTCGTCGACTTGCCTGAACCGGTCGGACCGGTGACAAGGAAAAGCCCGCGCGGACGATGCAGCAATTCCTTGATCTTATCCGGCATGCCGATGGTGCGCAGATCGAACAACTGATTGGGGATCTGGCGCAGCACCAAGCCGTAATTTCCCTTGGCCTTGAGCACACTCACACGGAACCGCGCTTTTTCACCGTACGCGAAACCGAAATCGGTGCCGCCGTTCAGCTTCACATTTTGAATGTGATTGTCGGGCGTGATTGCCAACATGAGTTGCTCGGTGTCTTCCGGACGCAATTCGGGACCATCGATCGGCGTCATGCTGCCGCGCAGGCGAAGGCACGGTGGAACTCCAACCTGAAGGTGCAGATCGGAACTCTTCTGGTCCACGACCAGCTCAAGGAGATCGTTCATTTCGTAGCTCATGCGGGGGTAGGATTTAGGATGATCATCAAAGGGCGTCGGCAACGGTAACAGAGATAACTTCGGCGATTGTCGTGTGGCCCGCAAGGACTTTGCGAATCCCATCTTCCCGCATGGTCCGCAATCCGTCTTTTCTGGCCTGCTGGCGCACCCGGCTGGCACTCGCCCGCCTGCTGATCAGGGCGCGAATCTCGTCATTTACTAAAAAGATTTCAAAAATGCCGATTCGCCCGTGAAAACCGGTTCCATGGCATGAATCGCACCCGGCACCACGCATAAACGTCGCCCGTCCCAACTCGTCAGCGGACAAACCAAGCGGCTTCAACTCGTGCGCCGACGGAGCGTATGCCGTCCGGCAGCGGGGACAATTCCGCCGGACCAATCGTTGGGCCATCGACGCCCGCAAACCCGCTGCAACCAGAAACGGTTTCGCGCCGATATCGGCCAATCGCGTGACGGCCGACGTCGCATCGTTGGTGTGCAGCGTGCTGAAAACCAAATGGCCCGTGAGCGAGGCGTTGATCGCGATTTCCGCGGTTTCGCGATCCCGAATTTCGCCGACCATCACAATGTTCGGTGCCTGTCGCAACATCGCGCGCAACGCCGCGGCAAACGTCATGCCGATGGCCGCGTTGACCGGCACCTGGTTGATGCCTGAAAGCTGATATTCGACGGGATCCTCGACCGTGATGATCTTGCGCGCCGACTGATTGAGCTGGTGCAAACATGCGTACAACGTCGTGGTTTTTCCCGAACCCGTCGGCCCTGTGACGAGCACCATGCCGTCAGGCGACGCGATCAACCGCTCGAATTCGCGCTGGTCGTCCGGCCAGAAACCGAGTTCCGGCAAGCCGAGTTTCAATCCTTCCTGATCGAGCACGCGCATCACGATGCTTTCACCATGAGTGGTCGGAAGCGATGAAACGCGCAGGTCGAGCGCGCGCCCGCCGGACGCCACTTGGATGCGCCCGTCCTGCGGCAGGCGTTTTTCAGCAATACTGATATTCGCCATGATTTTCAGCCGGGAAATGATCGCCGGTTGCAGCCGCCTCGGCGGAGCACTTGCCTCCAACAAAACCCCGTCGACGCGATAGCGCACCCGGAACGCCCGTTCCAATGGCTCGAGGTGAATGTCGGAGGCGCGACGCCGAATCGCGTCAGCAATGATCGTCTGGACGAGATGATTGATCGGCGCGTCGCTTTTGCTGGCCTCGCTTTCCTCGCGACTCACCTCGACTGTCAGGTCGGCATCGACCGCCGGTTTCAATTCAGCTCCGGGAACAATTGTTTCCGGAAGACCGGGCGACTCGTAACAGCGTTGGATCGTTTTCCGAATATCCTCCGATGGTGCGAGCGACAACACCACCCGCATTCCCGTCAGGTAGGCCAGACTGTCGATCGCCTCCATCGCGAACGATGCCGGTGCCGCCACGTACAATGCGCCATCCTCGATGGCAAATGGCAACACGGTGTGCTCCTGCACGAACGAAAACGGGACCGCCGCCAACGCCGCCGCCGGGATCAGCCGATTTTCAAGGGCGACGCAGGGTAGACCGTATGCTTCGGCGACCGCCGCCGTGAGCGCAAAGTCGTCGATCGAGCCCTTGCGCACAAGAACGTCGATCAGCCGGAGGCCGGAATCGCTCCCGCCGACGGGCGCGGCGATTTCACGCCGTGCTTCGTGCACCTGTTCGCGTTGGACCAGTCCGTGATCCAACGCGATTTGAATGAGATAATCGTCGGCCGTTTTCAAAAGCGTCGGGCCGACGCGTGGCCCCGCGTCAGCGGTTTAGACTCATGAGGAATTCTGCGTTCGTCTTGGTTTTCTTGAGGCGGCCGATGAGCATGTCCATCGAGTCCGCCGCCGGCACGCCCTGCATCGCCCGGCGGAGTGAGTAAACCCGGAGCAATTCTTCCGGATGATAGATGAGCTCCTCCTTGCGCGTACCGCTCTTGTCGATGTTGATCGCGGGGAAAATGCGCTTGTTGACGAGATCGCGATCGAGGTGGAGCTCCATGTTGCCGGTGCCCTTGAATTCCTCGAAGATGATTTCGTCCATGCGGCTGCCAGTGTCGACGAGCGCGGTGCCGAGGATGGTGAGACTCCCCGCCCCTTCGATATTGCGTGCAGAACCGAAGAAACGCTTCGGTTTTTGCAGTGCGTTGGCCTCGAGACCGCCGGACATGATCTTGCCGCTGTTGGACGCAAGCGCGTTGTAAGCGCGGGCGAGACGCGTGATGGAATCGAGCAGGATGACGACGTGTTCACCGAGCTCCACGAGACGGCGGGCCTTTTCGATCACCATTTCGGCACAGTGCACGTGGCTTTCGGGAGCTTCGTCAAAGGTCGAGCTGACCACCTCACCCTTGCAGTGACGCTTGAAGTCGGTGACTTCTTCGGGGCGCTCGTCGACCAAAAGAATGATCAAGCGGGCATGCGGCGAATTCGCCGCGATGGAGTTCGCCATGTTTTGCATGAGGATCGTTTTACCCGTGCGTGGCGGAGCAACGATGAGACCGCGCTGACCGAAACCGACGGGCGTCACGATATCCACCATGCGCATTGAAACATCCTTCGCGCCCTGCTGTTCAAGCATGATGCGTTGGAGTGGATAGTAAGGCGTCAATTCCTCGAATGGCTGCACCTTCGACGCTTCGTCCGGTGCACGACCCATTACAGAGCGGATTGCGACCACCGCTGGACAACGGTCGTTGCCTTGGGGCGCCTGAAGCTGAACTTCGACCTGATGCCCGCGTTTTAGACCGAGTTGCCGCACAAAAATTTCCGGCAGGAAGGCATCCTCCGGATACAGGCGATAATTGACGTCCTCGTGCACCACGAAACTCAGTCCGCGATCAGTCTGATCAATGTATCCGCGGTCGTAGAGCGGACGCTTCTGTTCATCGATCGCGGCGAAAATCTGATTGATCAGCTGGCGCCGGTTGGGTGCGCCTTCGAACTTCAGTTCCATTCTGCGCGCCAGCGCGGTGAGATCGAAAAGATTGAGACCATAAAGTTCGTTCAACCAGATCGGTTCCTGACCACCGGTCGCGATTTCCTCCGCGAGCTTGGCGATCGTCTCCAAATTCTGGAAGCGAACAGGATCGGGCAGATCGCCCACATGAACGATTTCCTTGGGCGGAAGCGGTTGTTGCGGATGCTTGTTGCCTTGGAATTGAGGATTACCCCATTTCCCGCCGCCACCGCCACCACCTCCACCACCACCCTGACCACCGCCGCCGCGAAACTGTTTTCCACCGCGACCGCGTCGGCCAAATTTGCCGCCACCGCCGCCACCGTGTTGTTGATAGTGACCACCACCGCCGCCACCTTGACCGCCGGCATTTCCTCCGCCGTGGCCGTTTCCTTCCTGATAACCGCCTTGGTTATCGTCGGGCGATTGCTGCTGCGGTTGGGGTTGCTGGCCGCCATCGCCTTGATTTTCAGCGGGGGCAGCGGGAGCTTCGTGAGCTTGTGGCAGCGCGGATTGCGGCGCTTCGAAATTAAATTCCTGAACCGGCGCACGCTCCGGCTCACGGGGAGCGGGCGGTGGCGCGACATAAACGGGTTCGGGTGCTGGTGCCGGCGCTGACCTCGGCGCGGGTGCCGCTTCTACAGCGGGAGCGGGGGCTGCGGCCGAGCCACGCCGGGCACGAGTCGCCTTTACGGGAGCAGCCGCGGCGGGCGCGGCTTCAGCGGATTCGCTGCTCGCCTTGCGCGACGGCTTGGCTGGTTTCTTGCCGCGGACCAGACGCGAGCCTGGGCGTTTGGCCGGAGTGGAATCGGCGCTTGCAGCAGCGGGCTTGGATGTTTCCTCGTCGGATTTAGGGGGGACCATTGAATGCGGCCTGCGGGCCGGACGTAGTTTATTTCAAGAGGCGATCAGCCAGCGCATTGACCTGTTCTCGCAAAAATTCGGGGGATCCGTCGTTGAGGAGAACATGGTCTGCCAGCTCGCATTTTCGGGCCAGTGGCAGTTGCTTGGCTAGGCGCTGTTGAGCGAGCTCGGGGGTGATGCCCTTTTGCTCCAGCCGCCTCAATTGCAAACCAGACTCTGTGGTCACGCAGACGATGAAATCAAACCAATTTTCCAAACCTTTCTCGAACAAGAGCGGCACCTCGACAATGAATGCCTGTCCCTCGGTTTTCGCGAAGGTCTCCCGCCACTGCGCATACAGGCGCGTGTGCAGCAATTCCTCCAGCCATTCGAGCGCTGCGGGATCGCCAAAGACCTTCTGTCCCAAAACCTCGCGACGTACCATGCCGTCGTCCGCAAACACCGCGTCGCCAAATTTCTCCCGGATGGCCAAAATCACTTCTTTACTGCTAAACAACAGATCATGCACCATGGCATCGGCGTCCACCCGAAGAAATCCGCGGTCAGCAAAAAAAACCGCGGCGGTGGATTTTCCACAACCCATTCCACCCGTAAGTCCAACAATCAGATTCGCATGACTGCGCATTCGTTTCCTGACCAGACAAAGGGCTTGCCGGCTAGGGAGCAAACCCTATCTCTAATTGCAACTTAATGGCTCCGCACGCAATCGATACCAAGAGTCCAGCGGCCGTCGTCGCCGTCGTCAAAAACGCTTTCGCGCTGATTTCAGCGCAGGCGAGTTTTTCCCTGCTCGATCGGCTCTTTGCGGACGTGACCAACATGTTCAATGGCAAGCATCCGGGATACTTGGGCATCGACATGCACTATCATGATTACGAGCACACGTTGCAGGCGACGGTGTGTCTCATCAAGATTTTGGAAGGGCGTCACCGCAGCGGTGATAAACCGATCCTTTCCGCGCGCGATTGGGAACTGGCGGTGATTGCCGTGCTGTTGCATGACACTGGTTATTTAAAGCACGCCGACGATCGGGACGGAACGGGTGCCAAGTACACAATGATCCACGAAAGCCGCAGCTGCGAATTTGCGCGCAGCTACCTGCCGTCGCTGGGGATCAAGCCCGCGGAAATCGACGACGTCTGCGCCGCCATCAGCTGCACCGGCCCGCAGAACAAGATTTCCCAGATGACCTTCAGCCGCGAGAACGCCCGCATCATCGCGTTCATTCTCGTGACGGCCGACTACCTCGGACAGATGAGCGCGCCGGATTATGTGGATGAGTTGCCAATGCTTTTCGGGGAATTCGAGGAGGCCTTCGAATTCGAACATGTGCCCGAACAGAAGCGTTCCTACCACGAGATCAGCGAACTGCTCGAAAAGACCCCGCGCTTCTGGGAAAATTATGTTCGGCCATTGCTCGACTTTGAGGCCGGCGGGGTGCATCGCTATTTGACGACAGCGGGCCAACCCAATCCTTACTTGCAGGCAGTCGAGGCCAACATTGCAGAAGTGCAGCGACTCGTGCGGGAACGGACTGGGAAGAAATAATCCCTTACCGCTCAAAGTTACATGTTAGCCACTGTCTGCTCGGCAGCCTTGCTGGGCATTGATGCCGTGCCCGTTCAGGTTGAGGTCAACACCGGCGAATCCGGCGTCCCCAACCTCATTCTCGTCGGACTCCCGGACGCCGCCGTCAAGGAATCCGAGGACCGCGTGTTTTCCGCGCTCAGCAACTCCGCGCTGCGCATGCCGCGCACGCGCACCACGATCAACCTCGCCCCCGGCGACCTGCGCAAGGAGGGCGCGATCTATGATCTACCCATCGCCCTCGGCATCCTCGTCGCGACCGGCCAACTCGTGTGCGAGACCCTTTCCAATTTCGTCATCGCCGGCGAGTTGAGCCTTTCCGGTGCCACACGCCCGATCAAAGGCGGCCTCGCGATGGCCGTTCTCGCCCGCGCTTCCGAAAAAAAGTCCATCCTGCTGCCGCCCGTCGCGGCGCAGGAAGCGGCGTTGGTCGAAGGCATTTCCGTTTACGAGATCACGTCGCTGGACCAGGCCAACCGGTTTCTTTCCGGCCAACTCGATCTGAAACCGCTCACTGCTCCTAAAAATGCGGAAGCCGAAATTCCTCCCGACTCAGCCGGACCCGACTTTGCGGAAATCAAAGGGCAGCACGGTGTGCGCCGCGCGATCGAAGTCGCCGTCGCGGGCGGTCACAATCTTCTGATGATCGGGCCGCCCGGCTCCGGAAAATCGATGATCGCCAAACGCATTCCGGGGATCATGCCGCAACCGACGCTCGACGAATACCTCGACATCCTGCGCATCCACTCGGCCGCCGGCCAGACGATGCAGACCGGCCTGCATTTTTTGCAACGTCCTTCCCGCACCCCGCATCACACCATTTCCGATGTCGGCCTGCTCGGCGGCGGCACGATTCCCGGTCCCGGAGAAATTTCGCTCGCGCATCACGGCGTGCTTTTTCTGGACGAGTTACCGGAATTCAAACGCTCCGCCCTCGAGGTGTTGCGCCAACCCTTGGAGGATGGCCACGTCACCATTTCACGCAGCGCCGGAAAAATCACCCTGCCCTGCAATTTCATGCTGGTCGCTGCGATGAATCCGTGAAGTTGCGTTGCCTTTCTGTCAGGTTCTCAGAAGATGGTAAGTACGCCAATTCGATCGAGATACTTCCCTCGTTTCCGCTCCCCACGACGATCTTTTCCGTGATGCTCTCCACAACGCTCCGACGCTCTTCGGCGGTCAATTTTGGCCAACGATTATAGAGCGTCCCAGCTTCCGAAAGGATCTCTTCAGCCGAGAGCCTATTGACCTTCTGGTAGTCGAGCTCTGCTTCGGTTTTAGCTATTTCCTCATCGATGCTCTTTTTGCGTTCTTGGAGCGGGTTGAAGAAACCGGCGAAATCTTTTGGAGAAAGCGTTTCTTCGACATAGAGTCTATATACGCGATCAATCTCCTTTTGAGTCTTTTCGAGGTCGCGCCGCTTGAGACCTAATAGTTTCTCCTTATCGGCCATTGTTTCATTTGCTTTGTCGAGCTGTTCGGAGACCTCCTTATGAGACAGGAAAAAACCTTTCAGCTGCTCGATGAAAACTCCCTCCAAATCTTCAATTGGGAGCTTATTGCGGCAGCTGTAGCAGACATATTTTGGCGTGTTTGAAGGCACGTACATCTTTTGCCCGCATCCGCAGTGGACGATCCCGGCAAATAGATGAACGGGGCGTTTCGCAACACGCTTACGAGACCCTTTCTTTCCATCGAGCACCGCATTGCACCGATCCCACAATTCGACGGAAACAATCGGTTCGATATCCGTATACTCCCACTCCGTTTCTGGTTTCATTTTCCATGCTTTGCCACCGCCGAGGGATTGAGTGTAATTGAGGCGACGCTTGCCCTTGGCTGCGGGGTCCTGGATCAGACGGCCGACCGTTGTATCGGTGAAATTAGAGCCGTTGCGGGTGCGATATCCTTTTTCAGTCAAAAGACGCGCAACGGTCTTTTTCCGCTTATGCTCGGAAAATAGCTCATACATCAGCTTGCGAACGGGCGCCTCATCGGGATCGAGAACCAACTTTCCGTCTTCCAATTGATAACCAAAAGGGGCTCGTCCACCCAGCGATTTCCCCATTTTCGCGCGGACTGAAACAGACGCGGCCACGCGAGAGGCGATTTCTTCCCTTTCCCACTCCGCCATCGCCGCATTCAGCGTATAGAAAAGGCGACCAGCTGGCGTTGATGTATCGATGGATTCTTGAAGGGATATCAAATCGGCTCCGGCGTCTCTGAAAAAATCAGAGAAATCGAGGAGTTCGCGAGTATTGCGGGCTAAGCGCGCAAGCTTGGAGAAAATCAGGCCCGTGATGTGACCGCGCTTGACGTCCGCGAGCATTCGCTGCGCCTCCGGATGTTCCGACACCGTCTTTCCTGAGACGCCTTCCAAGTGATACACCTCCGTAACTGACCAGTCTTTAGATTCGGCGTAATAGCGGGCACGGCGTTCATGGTGCTCTGGACTTTCTCCCTTAGCTTGGTCTTGGGTCGAGACTCGAATCCAGATACCAACAGATTTTGTTTTTTCACGCCCAACGTGTTCGGTCTTTTTCATATTTCCCTCTGAGTGGCGGCAAATTTCTTCGACTGCTTTTCAATGTCAACGAATCTATCACGATGTTCCGTTGCTATTTTATAATCGTGTCAGGCCGCCCACTTTATTTCCTTTCGCACGTAATCTCTTCAGGGATTTGGCGATCACATTGGCGACATTCTCCGCTTTGGCCGCCCGCTCTTCTTGCGCAACCGGCTTATAGCTCACCTTCACTTTGTACCCTTTCACGGTCGTTTCTTTTGCCGCCTTTTCCGCAGCGATCTTTTCGACGAAGGAAAATAACTGCGGAGGAGTGAAGAATTGAAGGCATGAGAACATTTTCCCTGAAATCGTCGCTTTTGCGACCGCTTCGATCTCATCCACACG
This sequence comes from Lacunisphaera sp., assembly GCA_036499685.1. GTDB lineage: Bacteria > Verrucomicrobiota > Verrucomicrobiia > Opitutales > Opitutaceae > Lacunisphaera. The sequence goes on from DASYDH010000064.1 coordinate 258,269, forward strand.
TTTCTGTTCAGAGCATATGGAAACGACGTGAGTGAATTTACCGGCGATGCACTTGGTCAGATTTCCGATTTCATGCTCAACGGATGTGGTCACGGAAATCTCACAGGCAACAGTGACGCCGGATCGCGATAGCAGCACGTCAACGCTTCCGGGACCGCCAGGCACCGGGGCTTCAATGGTCGTCAGCCATCCCATTCCTTCCGCCCACTGTTTGATAAAGGTCTGCAGATATTTGTGCTCGACGCCGCCTCGGCCGGGTGTGGCCGGTATGGCGATGACCGGAGCAACTAACTTGACTGCTGGCGCTGGCTTCGGCCGTTCAACCTCAGCCACGACAACGACTGGCTCCGGTTTCGGTATGATAATTGGAGTGGATACTGCAGCCGGCATTGGCGATTCGGGTTGAACCCGCGTTTTGATCGGTTGCGGCATGCTCAATACCGCCTTCACCTCGTCACGACGCCTGCCATACGCTTTCCGAGACGCTTCAATCACTTTCCTTCGCTGTGCGTCTCCTACTACATCATCCGGAAAATCCGGCATCTCGACGGAAAGATTGAAATCGAAATCGCTCCGTTCGACGCGGCAAACAGCCTCGCCGGTCCCCAGATTCTGAAGGTCTTTTGCTTCGAAATGGGAAAAACCGGAATCCAGCGCCCGAGCGTCGCTATCTCCCACTCTGAAGCATACGCGGGAGTACGAATTCGACATGACCGCGCTCGAAACTTCGCGATCCCTCTCCAACTGGCGCAACTCCTGATGGGCGAGGACAAGACCCATCCGGTACTTACGAGCGCCGGCCAATATTTCAGCCATCGACGGCGTCATGAAATTGTGGAACTCGTCTATAAACAGGAAAAAATTGCGCCTGTCCTTCTCTGCCTGTGCCTGCCGTGCCATAGCCAGCTGCTGGAATTTGGAGACGAGCAGCGTCCCTAGAAGGTACGAGTTTTCCTTGCCGATCGTTCCTTGGGAAAGCTTGGCCAGAAAGATTTTTCCGGAATCGAGCACGTCGGCGAAATCGAGCCGGTTTTCTTTCTGTCCCACCATATAGCGGATTGATTTTGGGGTGAGAAAGGTTTCCAGCCGGGTCAATATGGGTCCGATTGACCGATTGCCCGTTAGGAGGGGGAAACCCTTTTTCCAATAGTATACGACTTCGGAATCGCGGACGGTTTCGAGAAATGACGCGCGAAAATCCGATTCGAGGAAGAAACGCCGCAAATCAAGAAGCGACCCACCCCTATCGCTTTCAAGGAATGCCAAAACTCCATGACTCAATACCGAGCCAAGCTGATCACCCCACGACGTACTCAGTCGCTGGAAGACCGACACCAAATCCGAAGCGAGAAGCGTCTTCTCCAATTCTGAATGAGCATGGAGAATATTAAATCCGACCGGGTATTCCATGTCAGACGGATCGAGGAGGACCACATCGCTGATCCTATCCTCCGGTATGATACTGAGCACGCGGTCAACAAGATCGCCGTGGGGATCGAGGATCGCCACTCCATAGCCATTGTCGATGTCCTGCCTTATGACATTGAAGAGCAACGTGCTTTTCCCTGTTCCCGACGCGCCTATAACATGCATATGCCGCAAACGCTGCTCCGGCATGAGAAAGACTGGATTGGTTATTCCTGCATGCACGTTTCTACCCAGTCCGACACCGCCCGGCGAAGTCACAAGGGCCGGTGCGGTTCGCGTCCTCAGATTAACCCGTTGGAGTTTTGTCGAGCGCACGTCTTCCGACGGTAAGTGCACCAGACTGACAAGCTCTTCAGCATTGAGGATCATCCCGGATCTTCGTGTCTGCCGGGCCAGCGCGTCCTCCAGATGAATGTCGCCTGAGTATTCCCCTCTCTCGACAGGAACCAGCCTATTGCCTTCCAAGTTATCGAATATGCCCAGGGCACCGGCAACATTTTTCACGATTTCATTCACACGCGCAGACGTTTCGCTCCTCGCCACTGTACGGAAAACCGCAGCATACAATGGAAACGATATTTTTTGCTCCGTGCACGAGAGCAACTCGGAAGCGTTCACGAAAAATGTTCGTCCGGACGAATCAGTGACTGTACGCAATGCATGTTCCGCCCAAGAATTTTGCACGGGCTCAAATATAATCTGAAGCATACAGAACTCGCCTTCCCGTAGTTCCCCCAATGCGCCGACCAAGCCGAGATATGAATCAAACTTCGGAACTTTGAGCGGTCGCATAAACTCCTGCTCCAGCCCAAACTCAACGACTGCGTAATATTCACCAGTAGCTCCATCCCATGCCTGTTGAAGCGTTTTTTCTTTAATCACTGTTACACACTCCGGAAAGAACACGGAAATCTGCTCACGAACGAGGGGCACATCGCGCGGATGGACCGACAATATCGCCTTTATGCCCGTTGCATCCGAAATGAGCTCGAATACCAACGGCTCGCGGCATGAGGTGAGTGTTGTTACAAAATACAGCCACCCGTCTTTGCTGCACCCTTGTGCGGACGGCGCTAACAGTTGGATTTCCGTGATCTCATCGCGCACGAACAGTCTCGGCATCACCTGACGGGCGGGTGCGTCTTCCCCAGATCGTTTAGGAGCAGAAAACAAGCTCCGGACGACGGAACTAAGGAAGGTCGGTTTTCGCCCGTCATCGGCAATCGCTTCACTTCCGAAATCGTATCCCCGGAACGGAACGAAGGCGGGTTCCGGAGATACTGGCGCATCCCACAGTTCCATCCCCTGGCCACGATATGCCCAGAGGCGAAACTGTTCCGTGATTCGTTCGTCAAGCGATGGCATTTTCTGTATCTTTTGTCTCCGCCATCACAGTCGTGCGCCGATACATTTCGCCCAGGATTGGACTGTATTCGTATGCTTGCAGCAATTTGGCGCCTTTCACCTGCATGACTTCCTCCACCTTCCTTTTAACGATTTCCGCTACGAGCGTCTGAAAAAGAAGCCGGGTATCATATCGATAGTATGTATCCTGCCTCCAATTTTCGTACATTTTCCCGATACCCGGCAGGTTTAATAGGAACCCATCAATGTCCGGTATGAGACCTGACGGGCTGAAAGATTTTGGCACATACGCCAGATATACCGAATAAAGCATGGCAATTCCCACGATCCCCCAGAATTGCCTCATGTACTCGCGCGGAACATACATCCGCGGAAAAAACATAAAGAACAGCGTGAAGACGGCCGCAATGCAGATAAGGGGCAGCCAACTCTCACGAGCTTTTTGGATGAGGCGAAGGGAGAAGAAATAGTCGCGGCCAAAGGGGGCCGCACAAATATCAAAAGCGTAGCGCTCCCTAGCGAATCTCAGATATATTCGTTTGTCTGTCGCAATGCTGCCCTCGTGATATTCGATTCGCGATGCGTGCAATCTCGGCATTTTTCTCGCGGCAATTTCCGATTCGATCGATGCATAGAACTCTTGGGATGAAAATTGGACGCCTTCGCTGACGGCGTACCAATGCGATAATACTTCGGATGTTTCGTTGGGATTTTTATTTGAAGGCATGGAAGCGTTTTGTGCGCTCAAAGAATCGTATCCCTAAAACAGATTCACAACGGCCCCGACTACCGCTCTTCCGGTAGACGACGCCATGAGACAGATCGACCACCTAAATTCAGGTGTCGCGTCGTGTTGGATGCGCTAGTTGATTGGGACAGGTCAACAATTGCGCTGGATCTACTGCGGATTTGAAGCGGCCCCCCCC
>DASYDH010000065.1:0-12161 GCA_036499685.1 Lacunisphaera sp.
CCGCGTGGCGTCGCCGGCATCGTAGGCTCCCAGAATCCGCTCCCGCAAATCCAGTGAAAGGGTTTTCATGACTCCCACTCTTGCCACTGCCACCCCAAATACGAGAAAATAATGGCTACACTATTATTTAATATGCTCTAATGCTTTTGCAGTTCCGGTTCTGTTGCTGGAATGACCGACGGACGGATTTCCGGAGTTGTGGATTCCGTCTGGTCGCTTTCTTCCTCCTCTTTTTTTCGTTCGCCGGAAATCTCCACCGCAATGGCGGCGGCCTGTTCGGCGGGCATGCTTTCCGAGCGACGTTCGTACTCCTGTTCGGAACGGTCGTCTTCGCGGCGTTGTTCGATGTCCTTCGGTTGAATCGCTTCGCCCGGCAATTCCACCCGCAGCTCCTGCACTAACATCAGGATGGCCGCGGCGCTCGGCAGCGCGAGGAGCGCGCCGACAATTCCATCCAGGGCCGTGCCCACCAACAGCGAGAAAAAGACCACCGAGGATGGCAGCCGCAGCGCCCGCCCGTAAACCAGCGGCACCAGCACGCGACTTTCCAGTTCCTCGTAGGCCAAAAGTGAACCAAAGACGATGCCGACGACGACCGGCCCCTTGACCGTGGCAGCGAGAACCGCCGGCCCCATGGTGAGGAAAATTCCGATGTACGGCAACAGATCCATGACTCCACCAAACGCTGCGATCGCCAGCGCGTTGGGGACGCGACACGCCAGCAGCAGCACAAGAATAAACCCGCTCATCAGCAGACAGGTGAGTATCTGGCCGCGGATGTAGCCGCCGACAATCGTGACGAGATTCAGCAAAATCCGTGACAGACGGATGTGATGAGCGCGGGGAACGACGGCGAAGAGCGCACCGCGCAGCCGGTCACGATCGAGCATGATATAAAACGCCAGAAATACCGCCGCCACGCTGTACGCAAACGTTTCCAATGTATCAGCGCCCATCGAGACCAATGTCGTTTTGAATGACTTGGCCAAATCCGTGTAGTGCAGGTTGCGCAGGTCATCGGCGAGCGGTGCGGTATAATGCGATTGCTGCAGGTAGATCGCCACGCGTTCGCGGATTACCGGTTCGTTTTCCAACAGGCTCCGCAATTGGGCAATAATCGTGGGAACCGTGACCACGGCGAGCGCGACAACCAGGGCAATGGCGACGCCAAAAATGGTGCAGAGCGCAAATGACCGCCGCACGTTTCTCTCTTCGAGCCAAGTGACAATCGGGCTCAACGCACCCACGAGCATCAATGCCGTGATCAGCACCAACAAAATCGGCACAAGATTGATCAGCAGCCACACGGCCGCGATCAGCGCCAACCCCAACAGCAGGGAACGAACCGAGAGTTCAAAGCGCACGACCGATTTTTCTTCTCCGACAGTCGAGATGCGCTTGGTGTCGGGATTGAACCGGGAAAAATTCATGCTCGAAAAAAGCCGTGCCGGGGCGTGGCGAAGCCATTTTCAGGCTGAATGCAAAGCGAGTGAGTTCGGCTGGTCGGTGCCATGATGTATTGGACCCGAGTGGCCGGCTTTGGTCTCCGGCAATCGAACCTACCGATCTACAACGACAAACCGCTGTCCTATTTGGGGCGGCTCATTTCCGGACGCCATAAGCGTCGAGAAACTTGTAACGGTCGCGATGCGAGGCCGGCGACGATTTTGAAGCTGTGTCCAAATGCATCACTGCAAAATTGGTTTTGTCGTTGTACTCCGGCCAATTTGGAATGCCCGGACCATTTGGATTTCCGGTTCGTGCAAAATTAGTCCAATACGTCATCATCGTATCCGACACCCGCCGGTCCTCGTTTTTCCACGGAACCATGGGAGCCGAATCGAAAGCAGCAAACACATAGCCGATATCGCTGGCATGCACTGCGCCGATGTCTGTGGCGGTCGCCGGCGCACCATTGATGATCCGGCCGGGTTCGACCGGCACGGTATGGTCAAACGAATAGTGGTAAATCGGCGAGTGGCCGGTCTCTCCCTGTAATTCCAGCCATTTCCAAATGGCGAAACAGGTGGAACGATCATCCGCCAGATCGCCTGCTGAACGCACGGCTTCCTTGTCCGAAGTGGCGGGATAAAGTTTGAGCAACGCTGCCGTGTCGTCGCCATATTTCTGTCGCACGGTTTCGCGGAAAGTTTCCGCGGTCGGGCGCTTGTCGCCAAAAGTGCGGTATGCGCGCATTTCGTCAGCAGTCCAGCCGACGAGCAAAGGTACATCGTTTTGTCGGCCGGTGGAAAAAATTTCGTTGGGATCGTCCGGTAATACCGAGCCATCGATCACCGGCTTCCATTCGTCGTTCTGTTGGCTCAGGGCCAGCTTGAGCAGTTGCGCCGCGGGTTTCTGGCGTAATTCCTCGATCGATGCGGCCCCAGCCGCGGTGGCAAATGCGACGCCGCGAGCCTCGGCTTTCGACCGGGACATTTTGGCGGACGATTTTTCCGCAGCGGAATGGGCAAACGAACCACTCTGGCCGATGGCCCGCTGAAACAGACCATGGGCCATGGGGGATGCCATCAGCGAGAAGGTGGCTTCGGATCCCGCCGACTCCCCGAAGATCGTGACGTTGTGCGGATCGCCGCCAAACGCAGCGATGTTTCGTTTCACCCATTGCAAAGCCGCGATCTGATCCATCAGGCCGTAATTACCTGTCGCGCCATTGGAGTTTTCTGCTGCCAATCCCGGGTGTGCGAAGAATCCGAAAAGCCCAAGGCGGTAGTTCATGCTGACGATCACCACGCCTTTCTTCGCTAAAATCGCACCATCCTGTCTTGGCTCGGAGGAACTGCCCGCTTGAAAGCCGCCGCCGTAGATCCACACCATGACGGGCAATTTGTCTGCGCCGGTTTTTGACGGGGTCCACACATTCAAATAAAGACAGTCTTCACTCGGTCCCGCATCGCGGAAAATCATGTCCGAATAAATCGGCCCCTGCATTGCCCGCGGGCCAAATTCAACGGCCTGCCGCACGCCGGTCCATGGCGCGGCAGGTTGGGGCGCTTTCCAGCGCAAGTCGCCGATTGGTGGCGCCGCAAATGGAATACCTTTGAATGCTCGTATCCCAGAAGCGTCAGCGGGCAAGCCTTCGACCAGTCCGGCGTCGGTTTTAACTTGAGCGCGCGCCAGACTGAATCCGAGCGCACCCCACAGCAATGCCGCCATGCCGGTGAGTTGTTTCAATTTTGAGCGATTGCGAAGCATCATGGGGCATTCGTTGGGGGTTGTCCGTCATCAGCGGGGTACTCGACGACCGAGAGTGTACGCAATGGATTCACGCGACCGCATTCTGTCAAGAACACCGCTCCATCGTTCCTCGCTCGACTGGTCTGCTTGTTACTGCACCGCACGCGGGCTCACGGTGGAACCTTCGATATATTCTGCCTCGACAAAAATTTTCCGCCGCGGAGATTGCGGATTTTGAATACGATTCACGATGCGCGTCACAGCTGACGCGCCGATGTGTTCGTGAGGCACGCGCATCGACATCACGCGCGGTGCCGCAGTGGGTGGCTCCAGTCCATCGAAACCCGTGATCGAGCAGTCCTCTGGCACCCGCAAGCCGCGCGCCGGCAAATCCTGGAGCAACTGGTATGCTTGATGATCGGCCGCGCACACCCACGCGGCGACTTTTTCCTCGCGAACCAATTTCGCCACCGTGTCCGCGATGGCCGGATTGGCCAGGCGAGGGGAGCCCTTATGCAAATTGAGCACCCATTCGGGACGGAATTCCAAGCCGAGACAAAACAGCGCCTCGGCATAACCGCTGAAACGCCGCGTGGCCCAATGTCCGCCGACTTGATAATCCCAGGAGAGGAAACCAATGCGGCGGTGATCGCCGGCGTGCAGTTTTTCCACCAAGGTGAAAATCGCCGACGCGTCGTCGGTGTCGATGATGTCGACGCCTGCCTGCCGGTAAGTCTCGAGCACGGACACGGTGATGATTTTTTTCGAAATCATTTCCACGGCGGCTTCGGGAAACGGATAAATTAAAATCGTTCGCCGCGCCGGGTGACGCGATTGAAAGCTTCGGACGGCCGGTCTTTGTCCGCATCGGCTACGAATTCGAAGGCGACTGGAACGGTTACCGCCCGGAGTCGTACCGCAAGGCGTTCGTGCGCGTGACCCGCGCGTTTCGCGAACACCATCTGGCCGTCGCGACCGTGTGGTGCGCCGCTGCAATGTCGGCGGGTGATCACGGCCTGGCGCGTTTGTTTGCGTACTATCCGGGCGATGAATGGGTGGACTGGTGGAGTCTGGATTTATTTTCCGCTGGCGAAATGAGCGCCAAGTTGCCGGGGTCGTTTTGCGAGGAAGCGAACCGTCACCGCAAACCCGTCATGATCGGCGAATCGACTGCGCGCTACGTCGGCGTCCATGAGGGACAAAAAAGCTGGGACAAATGGTATGCGCCCTATTTTGCGTTCATTCGCGCGAGGCCGGAAATCAAGGCGTTTTGTTACATCGACTGGAACTGGGCGGTGTGGTCAAAGAAACTCGGTTTCAGCTGGAATGACTGGCTCGATTGCCGCATCGAGCAGGACGAGACCGTGCGGAAGCTGTATCGAAAGGAAATGGATTCTCCGCTCTATCGCCACGACGGCGATTGATCGAAGGAGGTGCCGGACACGGCGCCGGGCCAAAATGGGCAGTTCACCCTGATTCCCGCAGGGTACCCTCTGACTTGCGGCTTTCGATTGGGTCACTGACACTCCGCCATTCGGTGCTCCTTTACGGGCACCTTTTTCATACGCAGGGACTGCATTTGGTCGGGGAATTTTTGCACAACACATTTGGTGATTGGTTATGGCTGAGGAAAAATCAGTTGGCGGCGGATCTCTGCTGGGAAATCCGAGCGCATTGCTCGCGCTGGTGACGGTCGTCGGTGGCCTGTGGCTTGTTTCGCAAAAGTTGACCAGTGACCGTCCGGTCACACCGGCGGGCGAATCCAAGGAATTCATTGGCGATCAAAAATTGGAAGTGCGTTTGTGGGAGGATCCCTTCCGACCGCTCAACGGCGCAACGGCCAACGATCCGACTGATGATGTCTCGGGCCTTTCGGTGCTGGCGGAGCAAATCCGCCGGCGCAGTACGTCGAAGGTCATTGATCCTTCCGGCAACGGACGCGTCAAACGGGTGGTGTTGTTGCCGGCGATGATTTCAGGCGGCCAGTACAGTGAGGATCAGGAGAGTCGCATTCGCAGCCGCTTCGCCATTGTTTCCGCACTCGGCCGCGCAGGCTATGCGCCCGAGGACGCTGAACACATCGGAAATCTAAAAATCCCCTGGCCGACACAGGAACAGCTTGCGCGCGCCAAACAAACTCCCGCGGAAGGCGCGCCGCGCTTCGCTGAACTCTGGTCACCGGCGAAGAATTCCGGTGAGAAGGCGCGGTTTCTCGGCGTGGAAATTCCCGCCGACCCGGCGCACATGGTGATTCGTTACGAGTGGTACCGGCCGCGCGTTTTTTCCGCCAGCTCGGGCAACCAGGACGACCGCCCAGCCATCCTGTTGCTTTGGCTGGACGATAGTTTTTTCGAGGATAACCCGCTGATCCGCCTGCCTCTGCTGCTCGAACCGCTGACCGATGTCCATTTGCTCCCTGCCGGAACGCCCGAGCCGCGGGTGGCGCTGATCGGGCCCCGCCGCTCGTCCACTCTGCGCGGCATGCTTCCTTCCTGGCAAACCGACGTGCAGCCGCTCGCGCAGTTTGCCAACCAGGATCTGGCCACTCTGGCGAAAAAAGTGATCAATCGCATCGAAATATTTTGCGCGACGCCGAGCGCGATGGATGAGGTGTTGGTTAAACATCCGCAGACGCCCGATCGTAACCCGCGGGCTTCGATTCGGGAAAAACTGCTGAAAGAGGGATTCAAATCGTTTCATAACTTCGCGGCCACCGATGCGCAGATGGCCCGCGAAATTTTCGGTGAGCTGGCATTGCGCGGGGTCGATTTGAAGGATGACGAGGAACATGTCGTGCTCATTTCGGAATGGGACACGTTCTATGCACGCATGCTTTCGCTGACGTATGCGGCGGAATTGTCGGCGTGGCAGGAAAACAATTTGAAAACCACGGACTCTTCGCCCGCGCGGTTTATCGATGCGTACGTCGCGGGCTCTGAGACCAACCCCAAAAACTTTCATCCGTTCGTCTATTTGCGCGGGCTTGATGGGCAGACTATTGGTGGTGATGCGGTACACGAATCCGGCGACGGTGGCTTGGGGCCCGCTTCGGTCGATGAACTGCGGCGCTGGGTGCCGGACGTTAACAAGGCCGAAGGTCCGGCGCAATTCGACTATCTGGGCCGCATTGGCGACCGAATGGATGAATTGCAGAAATCACTCAAGCGGGAAGGCCGTGGGCGGATCAGCGCCATCGGTATCGTGGGCAGTGACGTTTACGACAAGCTCCTGATTCTGCAGGCGCTCCGCGATCGATTTCCGTCGGCGTTTTTTTTCACCACCGATCTGGACGTGCGTTATTTGCACCCACGCGAACGGGAGTGGGCCCGCAATCTCGTCGTGGCGAGTGCGTACGGGCTTGCATTGAATGATAAATTGCAGGGCAACGTTCCGCAATTCCGCGACAGCGCGCAAACGGCGCAATTTGCCGCCACGCTGGCGGCGCTTGGCGCCGATCGCTACCTGCCGGACGTGGAGAGAATCCCTGTCCGTCGCTTTGAGATCGGGAACCGGACGGCGACGGATCTCAGTGTCCAGAGCAGCGAACTGGTCACGAATCAATCCGGCGTTTCCCGGCAATGGTTGCATCCATTGACCGCGAGCGAAAGAGACCGCTGGGCACCCGCCGATCACGATCTGCATCCGTTGTGGTGGAGTCTTGTGATCGCGGGATTGCTGGCGGCGGGTGTCTCGTGGGTTTGGACGCCACTTCGCCGCATGACCTGGAGTGCGTTGGCCTATCCGCGTGAAGCGTTGGACTTCGCCGAGGAGGATGTGGGTGGTCCGGATGGGGTGGAGACATTGATGCAAAATTTGGACAGTCTTGCGGATGACACAATTGCGCGTTGGTTGATCTCGCAGCCGCACCTGCAAATAGCGCGTGCGGAATTGAACCTTCATCCCTTGAAAAATCACGGAGAGCTGGAGTGGGAGCGGGAAAAAATTCTCACCCGGATCACCGCGTTGACGGTGAAGGCGCTCAATCAGTTGCTCCGGCAAAATAGATTGGCTGACGGATTCGGACCACCAGCCCTTCCTCTCCCTCCACAAAATCATCCCGGCTTTCTCCGCCGGATCGTGCAGCTGTGGCCGCACGCGCGCGAACTGGCTCAGACCCATGACCGCCGTGAATACCTCAACGCGTACTTGGATCGCGTGGGTTCTCCGGGGCTTGTGCTGGAACGCGGCCGGTCCGATTCCGTCCCGGCGTTTGAGGAACATCCGGGCAGCTTGCGCCGGCAGTTGAAAACGGTCCGCACGCGCGCGAACCGTTTCCTCGACACGATCTCCGGCGACGAGGCGTTTCCGCGTTGTCGGGCTGAAGAACAGGGGCCGGAGGCGTTTGAGCAGACCGCCTTGCACGCCGCGATCGCGGCCCGGGGCTCCGCCGTGAGAATATTCCGACTGCGCTGCCGGCAGCTTGGGTGTTTTTGGGCCGGTGCGATCCTGCTTGGGGCGGTGGGCATCGTCATGATCGTGACAATCTGGAACAACACCTTCAAAAGTGCCGAGGGCGAACCGTTCAGTCTGGTCAGCGGCACCAGCGCATGGCCGGCCGAAGTGTTTCGCCTGTTGATTTTTGTTCTGGCCGTGTGTTTCTGCCTTGGGTTGTCACATCGGCTGCGCGAGGCCTTTCTCACTCTGACGCGAAGCTTTCATTTTTCACTGCCTTCGCGACGGAGGGACGATTCCGCCTGGCGGCTCAGTGTGCAATCGATCTGGTACGACTACCGGGAAAACAGCCGGTTTCGCCGTCGGTTTCTGCGGGTGATGCTGTTCGTCCCGATCTACCTCCTTTTGCTCGTGGCGATCAACCAGGCACTCGGCGAATCGATGACCAGCCCGGTGCGCGGTCCCGTTCTACACCGGCTAAATTCCATTCTCCTCGGCCTTTCGTTGCTGGGCTTTCTTCTCCTCGCCTTTTTCACGGTGGACGCGGCGCGCCTGTGCCGGGAGTTCATTGAAAAACTGAGCACGGGCCCCACGCGTTATCCTTCCACGACGCGGCGGCATTTTTCACGGTTAAAGGGAGGAATCGACGCAGAATACCTCGACGAATGGATCGACCTGCAACTTATCGCGGAATTGACCGAGCAGGTGGGGCGGCTCGTCTATTTTCCATCATGTCTGCTGCTCCTGATGATTCTGGCGCGGAACCGTTGGTGGGACCATTGGGCGTGGCCGGTCTCGCTCATCGTCGTCTTTGCGTGCAATTTCATCCTCGCGCTCGCCAGCGTGGTGATCCTCCAAACTGCCGCGCGCGCGGCTAAACGCCGGGCGGAGGCGAGTCTGGCGGCAAAGATAAAAAAGCTTCAGGCGCAAGCCGCGCCCAGCTTGGCACAGAACAACGCCACGCAGGCCGAAAACCTTCTCGACGAAATCCAGCACCTCGATCGCGGAGCCTTTGTTCCCTTTTGGGATAATCCCGTGGTCGGCGCCTTGTTTCTCTCCTCGGGCGGCACGACCGCGCTGCAGGTGTTCATCTGGTTCATGGGGCGGTGAAGGGGTTGGAAGGGACCAATGGTCTCCTGCGATTTGCGGACTGAAGGAGATTTTCCGTCCGTTTCCGTTTTGCCTTGAACCATGTCGATCCGTTGAATCCGTGGTTAGATATATTTTTGATTGGAAACCATGGATGAATCTCCCGCCAGTTCCCGCTCGGAAAGCGCCGCCCACCGCGAGCTCAAGCGCCTGGCTTTGGAATGGGCCTGCGGGCGGCGAATGATCCTCGGTGCGACGGAGGTTCGGCTGCCGCGCGCGAACTATCGTGCCGACGTGGTCGCGGCGACGCCGCGGATTCTCGCGGGCAATGCGGTCACAGCGGTATTCGAATGCAAGGTCTCTCGCGCTGATTTTCGGCGCGACAGTTCACCTGAGGTCGGCGCGGCGGAAACGATTGCGGCGCTCGCGCAACGATTGGTGGCGTTGCGGGCGTTGATTGGTGGCCACCGTCCGGATTTGCGGCGGAGCGGGGAATTGTTTCCCGAGTTTGATGCGGTGGATCTGCGGGGGTTGCGTCACGACACGCATGACGCTTTGGAAACTGAGCTGCGCGTCGCCCAGCGGAAATTTCACGAAGGAACGAAATTCGCGAAGCTCTGCCGCTGGCGTGCGGCGAGCCTGCTTTATCTCGTCGCGGAGGAGGGACTCTTCACGCCGCTCGAACTACCCGCTGGCTGGGGGCTCCTGGTGCGGCGCGAAGCCGGATTGGAATTGGTGGTGAAACCAACACTGCGCGACACGACCAAGGAAGAACGCGTTGCATTGGTGGAACGGATCGCATCCGCCAACGCCGGCCGAGCGAGGAAGGAACACGGCTTGTGTCCGCAGGTTTTTCGGGATGCTCGAAACGCAGAAAATTCATGATTCCGGCGCAAGGTGGCCCCAATTAATCTTCAAAAATAATAATGTCCGGACTAAAAACGAAATGGAGGCAGGCGATGACCGATTGTCTGGCGGCAGTGGTGCGCGAACAATCCGGTTCGTCGTGTCCGGTGGTGGATTACGAGTTGCGCACCGGTCTCGCCGGCGACCCGGACGACATGGGGGTCTGGTTCATCTGCCGGACGAGGGCGGAAAAGGCGGAGTTCACCCGCACTGACTGCTCGCGGAGCATTTCCGTTTTCAAAAAGAAAATGCTCGCTGCCGGATTTTCCGATTCAGCGGTCGCCTCGGTCGAAATCAAAATCACCTCCCGCGACGAAATCGAAAAAGCCGGCGGCAGTTCCTATTTCTTCCGATAATGCCCGGTGACTGCTCCACGAACCACCGTTAAGGTCAAGGCTGAGCCTGAAATTCAAACATACTCAGGAAAGTGAAGCGAAAATCGACGAGTAAAAAGCCAGTCTTCAAATTGATTCTGGATTGAGTCATGACGAAGCGAACGCGAACCTTTGTTCGATATCTGCAGAGCTCGGTGGACTTGAAACGACTGAGGGACGAATGAACAACCCCTTTTATGCTTTCCCTTTTTCGGCCCTCCGCGCGTTAATGCGAGTTGGCACCATAGCTGGAGTACTACATATGATTCGCGCGGGCGCAGATTCTATGAAGAGAGGCGAAGCAGCCACAGTTCAACGCCCTTGATCTTATCCGAATTGCCGGCTACATCTCTGTTCAACGTGGTTCAGCTTTTCAAAAAAGACGGTTCGCCCGCTCCGCGGACATGCCTGATCCGAATCGGCATCTTATGATACGTACAGCTCTCGTCGGCCTCACGGTTTGTGCGGTTGCCGGGTGTGCGGTATTCGAAACAAGCCGGCAAACCGAGCTTCGCCGGCACCAGCTGCTGCTTGAAGAGCAGGCGCGCACGGTCAAGGTTGATCCTTCGGACGGGATTTCCGAAGTGGAGGCTTACAAAATCGGACTAGACCGTCTGGCTTCCTATCGCACTGACGGCGGGGTTACGTTTCCTGAAGATAGGGGCGACTGTTGGCTTCTCCACACCGCGATTGGTTATGCTGGAATTGCGCGCGAGGATATTTTGATTCGCAAATCTGATGGCACGACGACCATCACTGTCGCTAAAATAAAAGATGCGGCATCCCATTCACCGGAGCCAACACGGGAAGCGGTTCACTGAAGCGTTCGACAGGTGATGGCCCTTTCGTTTCCTCGCTTCGGGGCGGAATAAGCCAGCCAATGTCTAGCAGGCTGCTGAAAAAGTCCGTTTTTTCATGAACAAATATTTTGGTGGTGCGTCTGACTGGGATGCGCGGACAAATTCCCACTGCCCCGAACTTCATCAGCCTGATCAACGTGGAGACGATGATCCCGGCGACGCACCCGATCCGGGCGATCAAACGGCTGTGTGATGAGGTGCTCGCCACGATGAGCAAGGCATTCGACAAAATCTATGCCGCGGACGGGGCACCTTCGATCCCGCCGGAGACGCTGCTCAAGGGCAAAGTGCTGCAGGCGCTCTACACGGTGCGCTCCGATCGGCAGCTCTGCGCGCGGTTGCAGACCGACCTGATGTTCCGCTGGTTCGTGGACCTACCTCTGGACGAAGCCGTCTTCGATGCGTCCACGTACAGCAAGAATCAGAGTCGGCTGCTCCAGCACGAAATCGCGGAGCTGTTCTTCACCACCGTGGTGGAACTGGCACGACACCATGATTGGGTCTCCGACGAACACTTCAGTGTGGACGGGACGCTGATCGAGGCGTGGGCGTCGATGAAAAGTTTCCGGCCCAAGGATGAGACCAAAGGCCCCGGTGCCGGCAACGCTTGGACGGACTTCAAGGGAGAGAAACGCTGCAACGACACGCATGAGTCCACGACTGACAGCGAAGCTAAACTGATCCGCAAAGGCCCGGGCAAAGAAGCACGCCTGAGTTTCGCCGGCCACGCCACGATGGAAAACCGCCACGGACTGTGCGTTCGCTTCGCGGTGAAACCCGCAATTGGCGCTCCGGAATCTGCGGTGGCGGTGGAGCAGATGACCGAGTTGCGCCACCTTGGCTTCCGGCCCAAGACGGTCGGAGCCGACAAAGGTTATCATACCGCCGAGTTTATCGAAGGGATGCGGGAGCAAAAGATCGTGCCGCATCCCGCACTCAAGACCGGCCAGAAAACCTTGCGCGTCCTGCTCACCAGTGCGCACACCATCAGTCAGCGAATCCGCAAACGCATCGAGGAGATTTTCGGCTGGAGCAAAACGACCGGCGGCTTCCGCAAGAGTCGCTATCGCGGAGTCGAGCGCACGCACGCCCAAGGCCAATACGTCACCGCCACTTGGAATCTCGTTCGGATGGCTAAACTGATGAGCGAGGATCCACCGCCAACGGCGCGGGCCTGAGGCCCGCCGCAGCCGCGGTGGTTCCGACCACCGCGAAAACGCCGCCCAGCAAGTCGGAACGCGCCCGTCGCGGCGCGATAAATCGTCTTCCGGATGCGATTCTCAGAGCCAAATCCAAGAAAATCAGCGCCATGATTCAAAATCATGCCTTTTTCAGCAGCCTGCTA
>DASYDH010000066.1:0-146208 GCA_036499685.1 Lacunisphaera sp.
AAGCTGTCGATGGACGGCAAAGGCCGTTGCCTCGACAACGTCTTCGTGGAGCGCCTGTGGCGCACGGTCAAATACGAGGAAGTTTATCTGAAAAGTTATTGCTCGTTGGTCGATGCCCACGCCCAGCTCGAAACTTACTTCCACTTCTATAACGAACGCCGGCCACACCGGGCCCACGACGGCAGTACACCCGGCGAGGCTTACCGCACACGCGAACCGGAGGCGGTCAATCAATGAGTACTCGCACCTCCGCGGATTGGTCGCTCCCTGCGGCAAGCTTTAGCGCTCCTGTCCTCGGGAGCGACCAATCCGCTTGTCCTGTCTTCGGAAATTATATCTTAATCTCCCGTTCCTCCTGCCCAACCCATGGGGTCCACTTCACAGACCACTCACCCAAAGGCGCACCCTTTAAAACATCATCAATCGACTTGACCTCTCATGAAGCCGGCACGGACAGCTGGCGGAGTTCCCCGTCCCCGCGGGTTTGAGCTGAACGTTAAGCATTCAAATCATGAACAATTCCCAAATCTTACCGGCATTAATCGTTCCGCTGATTTTGTGGCGGGTTTATCGACGCGTTCACCGGAATATGGGCCGGCAAAAATTTAACGAGAAACGCACATGGATATCCATAACGTTTATTACTCTCGTCCTTTTATTGGCCGCTTGGGGAACTTGGCGGAGCGGTTTTCCCATCTGGCCCCTGGGCGCTGGATTGGCCGGCGGATTACTGCTCACGGGGCTTTCCCACCGGTTGACCCGTTTTGAGCATGGAGAGGATGGGCATTTCTATACTCTGAATCCTTACTTCGGGGCGACAGTGAGCCTGTTACTAATAGGGCGTGTAATATATCGCTTGCTGATTATTACCCAAACTCCGGTTTCCGCCTCAACCCACATCGGCCAGAGCCCTGTTACTTTGGTAATTTTGGGGCTTACTTTCGGCTACTATTTAGCTTCGGGTATTTTTTTGATGTACGAATTTAGTTGGAGTAAAAAGAGCCGAATCCTTCGAAATTAGAAGACGTGGAGACCCCCCCTACCCTTCCGCGCCGCAATTATAATGCCTGGACGGCTTAAGCCATCAGATACAATTCATGGACATCCAAACCACGCTGAATTTCCACGGGCGCACGGAAGAGGCGATTCAGTTCTATGTGAGGGCGATCGAAGCCGAAACTCTCTTCATGTTACGGTTTCGTGATCGTCCAGACCGTCCCCAATTGAAACCGGGCATGGAGGAGAAAGTATTTCACGCCACCTTTCGCATCGGCGCCACCGAGATCATGGCATCAGACTGCGGTAGCGAGCATCCGCCAAGCATAACGACGTTTGCCGGGTTCTCGTTCGCCATTCGAGTTGAAACTCCGGAGAAAGCCGAGCGGGTCTTCGCGGCTCTCAGTGACGGCGGACAAATCCAAATCCCTTTGCAGGAAACATTTTTTGCGACGCGATACGGAATCGTAATCGATCGCTTTGGCATTTCCTGGAAGGTAATGGTTGAAACCAAAACCAAAAAACCGGAAACGGCAGAAGGATCCACTCCCCCTCGCCATCTGATCTTGGACGATCAATGCAGGAAATCCCCGTGAAACATATCAATTTATTTCGGGCTTTGCCGGTCGGCTGCGCGATAGCGGCCGCAGACTATCTCATGCTTTCGCGATTTTCGCGCAACTCCGTCGCGGACGCCGTGGCAATCATTGTTAGCATCGCCCCTGCGGCCGTATTTTTTGTGCAGATTCGATTGGGGAAGCTGCCATGGTTCGAGACGGGAAACGGAGAGCGCCATGTCCTTGTGCAATGGCTCGAAGATGTTTTCCCGTGGCTACGCGGTCCCCGCAGGTGAGAGCAGATTAGATCCCAAAAGCTGATCCTGCCGCTTTTCACACGCAGTTGTCTGATCCAAGTCTGACGAGAAGCAGATTCAAAGCGGGAAAGCGCATCGAAAATCCGATCAGACGTCGAACCGCCGCGAACTCGCGTGCTCGCTGGAATATGCAAGTACGGCGTGAAGATCGCCGGTATGAAAACAGTACGAGAAGCATCTTACGCCGGTCGCTTCCTTGTTTTTCCGTTTTTCAGGTTCTTCGCGCGCGATTTTGGCGGCGGGGAATAGCGATCATGGGAGTCGCGCACAGCGGTGCGCTTGCCAAACAAGATGTCCGCCTCGTCGAAAAACAGAATCGCAGCGCCGGTTCCCCCACTTCGAATAGGAGCAAGGATAACCCCCTCGCGCATCGCGGATTTCTTCGCTGAAACTTTTCGCGTCTTGGTGACGGAACGAGCAACATTTTTTGCCGGACGTTTCTTTTTGGAGTTCGGTTTCATGGCGTGACCATATCGAACCCATCCGTTACGAGGCGAGTTCGCAACGACGATGCGGTCAATAGGCGTCGGACTCGAGTGCGAAGCTCACAATTTACGGGAGAGACCGGCGGTGATTTCAACGGGCTTTGAGTCGATGGTAACCGTGGCCGGCGTCAGTCCGGCACGGGTCGCGGTTACTGTGATTGCTCCGGGGGCGAATGTCGCTCTCACCGCCACACAGTTGATGCCGCATTCGGTGTCGAGGTAGAGATTGTTGGTCGAGTTCAGCTTCCCGCTGTTGAAACCTCCGCGCCAGATCGCTGGTCCCGTGACGGAGAAGTCCACGCGGGCTTCGTCCGTCGGACAGCGGTTGCCCTGCGCGTCGACCACTTCGACATCAATCAAGGCAACGTCACCGCCATCGGCGTGCAGGCCGGAAGGACTGGTGTGAACCGTCAATTTAAGCGCCCTGGCCTCGCCGGCGGTTTTTAGTTCCTGCTCGGCGACGACTTTTCCGTCCTTCTTCGCCACGGCCTTTAGTGTGCCGGGAACAAATCCAATGTCGGGAAACGCGTAAATGCAGCCCGTCTGGCCGAGATCGCGCGAGCTGCCGCCAAACGTATCCACGAAATCGAGCGTCTGGTTGACGACGCCTTTCGACTGGCCATCGAGGAAAAGTTCAACGCTGTCGCAGTGACTGGCGGCCACATAGATCGTCTTTTTCGTGCCCGCCGGGTAGGTCCAGTGGCCGATGATATGCAAATCGGGCTGGTCGTTTTGCATGACCCGCGTCACGTAATAAATTTCCTTCGGCAGCCGGACTCCATCGACCTTGCCGCTCACGCGCAGTACTTCGCTCCCTTCCTGCCGTCCGTCGGCGTTGGAATCGGAAAAATAGATCGACGCATAACCCGCCCATTTCGAGTGCGCCGGATCGGGATTGTCGATCCGGTTGATCATGTAGGAATGATAACGGGTGGTCGCTGCGAGCGCGAACGTCTCGGAATTCCAGTGATAGGTGTCGCCGTTTTTACCGGGCTTGCCCTTGGGTTTGAAACCGAAACCGGGCGGCGAAAAATCATCCCAGATCCCGCGCGGCGCTTCGTCGCGAAAGTCCTCGGTTTCGATCAACGGGGCGCGGTCGCGGCGCGGGCCGCTGTAGCCGCGGAAAATTTCATCGCCAGTGACCGCGTCGGTCTGCGGAGCTTGTCCGACCATGACCTCGTAATATTCGGCAATGCCGGTGACAGCCGCGGCCGCGACGCTATCGTCGCCGTGCCGCACGCCCATGAGGCGTCCGCTGGAAGGATCCCATTCCTTGCGCAAGGCCACCATCTGTTTCATGTGTGGCGGCGTGATCACTTGGTTGCCGGCTTCCCAAAGAAAAATACTTGGGCTATTGCGAAAATAGATCAGGGAAGCGCGCATCACTTCGGCGCGCTGTTCCCACTGCCGCGCCGCGACCTCCGGCTTCAGCCGCTTGTCGTTGACCGGATCGCCTTCCTTGTCGCCCGCCGGACAAATCTGGATGATTCCCGCCTTGTCACAGGCGCGCACGTCGGATGCACCGGGCGAAATATGCATCCAACGAATGTAATTGGAATTGCTCGCGCGGACGAGTTGGGCGGTCCAGTCGTGCATCCAATCCGGATAAGCCTGTCCAAGCCCGGCCCAATCGTTGACCGAGCGCTGGGCGAAACCGGTGAGCCATTGAAAATGACCGTTGAGCCAGACGCCACCAGTGCCCGCACCGCCGCGAAACTCCAGTTTCCGAAATCCGGTGTGAATTCTGTTCACGTCCACCACCTGCCCGCCCACGGAAAGAATCGTGTACACATCGTAGAGATACGGATCGTTCGGCTCCCAGAAATGGACGCCGCTCATCGCCCCGGCCGTCGTGAATGTTTCGGTCTCTCCGTCCACCAGGTCGGATTTATCGCTCTCAAACCGTGCTTTCACCTCGCCCGTGGCGTCCACCACGACCGTGGACATCGCGATCGACGCGAAGTCGCCGGACTCATTGCGCACCTGGGATTCCACGTGCACGTCCGCCCGATGGCCCTTGATGTCGAAATTTTTCGCGTACACGTAGACGCCGGTCGTCTCAAGGTTGTTGAAGAGCGGCAGGGTTTGGTAAATTTTCCCGGTCAGGTGCAGCCAGACGTTGTGGTTGATGCCACCGAAGTTCGGATTGAACGCGCGCCCCATCCACTCGTAACCGACACCGGTTGCTTCCTCAACGTAATGGTCCGAGTTGTCCACCTTGACGGCTAGCACGTTGTCCTCATCGCCAAACTTGACCAAGCCGGTGAGGTCGAGGCCACAGGCGTTGACGCCGTTTTCGATTTTACCCACCGGTTTTCCGTTGATGAAAAAACGGCCCGCTTGTTTGAGTCCTTCGAATTCGAGAAACACTTTTCCGCTCTTCGCGCCGGCGGGGAGTTTAAAATGTTTTCGATACCAGCCGATGCCCGCATAAAATCCCGGACTGCGCTCGCCGCTGCTGTGGCCGATGTACGCGCGGTAGGTGTCGACGTCGTTCCACGTGTGCGGCGTACTGACCGTCGACCAGGAGGAATCGTCGAATGCGACGGCGTCGGCGCCCGGGACGTCCTCGCGGATGAATTTCCACCCGGGATTGAAATCATATGTGACGCGCGGCGACGCGGGCGGTTGAAATACCGCTGAAATCAGCAACGTCGATGCGACAAACGGAAGCAGGCAAAAGAACAAACGGGGAGTAAGGTAACGCACCCGCGCACTCTCACCGGCGGCCGCTTCCCGGGCAGTGCGAAAGAAAACTGACAGTAAGCAACGAGCGCAGCCGCGCTGGCGGCGCCTACTTGTTCACCTGGCTGCCCATGAATTTCGCGAGGACGTCCTTGATCGCATCGGGCCGCAGCGGCTTGGTGATGTAGTCGTCCATGCCCACGGAAAGACACAGCTCGCGATCCCCCATCATGGCGTTGGCCGTCATGGCGACGATATGAATTTCCCGTGTGAATCCCGCTTCCCCCGCGGCTTGGGCCTTGCGGATCAATTGGGTCGCCTCGAGTCCGTCCATCACCGGCATTTGCACGTCCATCAACACCAGTTTGTAGGGATAACGACGAAGCGCTTCGATCGCCTCCTCGCCGTTCGCCGCCAAATCAGCATTGTAACCGAGATTCTTCAGGAACCTCACGGCCACCTTCTGATTAACCAGGTTGTCTTCGGCAATGAGCACCTTGTTTTGCGCCGGTGCGGTCCCGGTGGTCGCTTCGCCCGAAGGGATTTCGCCGGCCTTCGGGGTCGCCGGTCTGGTGCCGCCGATCGGATGGGCCGTCTGCGTCGATTTGGACAGACCGAGAAGACGAAAAATAAGGGAGCGCAGCCGCGCCGCCGGGATTGGCTTTCGATCAGCCGCCGCCAGCCCGTGCGCCGTCAATTGTTCCGGCGACATCCGTTCGCTGCTGGAACTGAGCAAAGCCAGGACCGGCCGGCCGAAGGAAGGCTCGGCGTTGATCCGGCGCGCCAATTCGAGTCCGTCCATTCCCGGCATTTGTTGATCGAGCAGGATCAGCTGATAAGGCAACTCCGCCGCGATGGCGCGCGCCAGTTCGCGCAGCGCCGCGATGCCACCGTCCACTTCCTCCGAAATCGCGCCCCAGCGTTTCAGCACATGATGAAAATATTTCCGATTGGTGGCATTGTCATCCACGACCAAAATCCGGCGACCTTCGAGCGACCCCGCGGCATCGTCCGTTTCCGACAGGGTTTCCGCCACGCCGAATTCGACTTCGAACCAAAACGTGGAGCCTTGGTTAACCGCGCTGACCAGCCCGATTTCGCCGCGCATGAGTTCCGCGAGACGCCGGCAAATCGCGAGCCCGAGGCCGGTGCCGCCGAATTTCCTCGTCGTGGAACTGTCCGCCTGGACGAACCGTTGGAAAAGATTTCGCTGCACTTCGGGTGCGATGCCGATGCCCGTGTCCTTGATCTCGAAACGCAGCCGCAGGCCCGCGCTGGCCGGTTTGGTGGCGGGGCAGACGCGAATCACCACTTCGCCCTTCGAGGAAAATTTAATGGCGTTGCTGACGAGATTCAGCACGACCTGGCGCAACCGGACGGGATCGCCGCGCACGCGCGAGGGCAATTCATCGGCAAAATCGAGCACGAGTTCCAAACCCTTTTTGTGCGCGGCTTCCGCCTGCAAGAACATCGCACGTTCCAATTGCTCCTCGAGGTCGAAGTCGATCGCCTCCAAATCGAGCAAACCGGCCTCGATCTTCGAATAATCGAGCACGTCATTGAGAATCGTCAGCAGGCTTTCACTGCTATGAATCAGGGTGTCGACGAACTCGCGCTGCTCCGGGTCGAGCTTGGTGCCCAACAAAAGATGGCCCATGCCAACCACGCCGTTCATTGGTGTGCGCAGTTCATGGCTCATGTTGGCCAGGAAAGCGCTCTTCGCCAGATCAGCGGCCTCGGCCGCTTCCTTGGCGCGCTGCATCGCACTATTTGCCCTGGCCAGTTCGGCAGTGCGTTCCGCGACGCGACGCTCAAGATCGGCGTTGAGCAAGCGGAAACGTTCCTCGCTGGCCTCGAGCGCCTTGGTCTTCTCCAGCGTTTCCCCAACCTGCTGGTTCAACTGGGAATTCGTGGTGTTGAGTTCGCCGGTGCGCTTTTCAACCAGTTTCTCGAGGCGGCTTTTTTCCCGCCGTTCAAGATAGGAGGAAAGCCAGCCGAAGAATGCCACCGCACCGAGAGCGCTCGCGCCATAGAGAATCCATGCAAGGGTGGTTCGATACCAGGGAGGTAGAATCGTGAACGACAACACGGCTTCCTTTCCCGGAACCGAGTCCGAAACCGGGCGGACGTGAAAGACATATTTGCCCTCCGTCAAATCATTGTAGGAGGCGGAAGCGACACTTCCGGTCGACGCCCATTGCGTACTCGCTCCTTCCAGCTTCACTTCAAACGTGACGCGCGAGCCAAAGGGGTTCGAGGGCGCCCCGAAGTTAATGACAAAGGTGTTGTCATCAAAATTGATGGCCGGAAGCGTTTCGCCCGGGGAGAAAAAATGGCGTTTGCTCGCGGTAAATTGGACCAGGTCGATCGATGCCTTCAAGGGGACAACCGGCGGCGAGGGCATGGTGGGATCATACCGCGAGAGGCGCTGTTTTGACCACATCCAGACCACTCCGCCCTCCTCCATCGTGAATTCCGACACCTCGTAGCCCACGGCCACCCGAGTCGCGGCGTGCTCTTCCTCACCCGGGTGTTCCATGAAAAAAGTGCCGCCATTCAAAGAGTACCATAGCCGGCCCCGTGCGTCCATTTGCGCTCGGCCGGCAATGGCCGCAAGTTCGGGCATGCTTTTCGACAAATTTGTCGTCAGCGCAAAATTATTCGAGGCATCGTCAAAGGAGAATTGCCGGCTGTTCAGCGAAAATATGGCATCCCCTTTCCATAAGAAGGCGCCGAGCCAACCCGCGCCCAACCCGGAATCGCGGCCATAAATTTCCAATTCAGGTTTTTCCCCGCTCACATCCACGCGTCCGGCGCGGCTCAGGCCCAATTCAAGCCAAACCGTACCGCGCGCATCCTGCAATCCACTGAATACCGTGCCCAATTTGGGTTCAGGAACTCTTGCGATTTCATAGCTGTGAAAACGTTTCCGAATCCAACCGATCTCGCCTTTCGTCGCGTAGAACACACCCTGTTTTTGCGGTGCCATCATATCGATGTGGGCATTTTTCACTTCTGTCGTAACGGTTTTCCATTCGTTGCCCTCCAGCGCGTACACGCCCGAATCCGAGGTTCCCCACAAGGAACCACCGACGACTGCGGCGTTGACCGCAGCCAAGCCCGGAGGTGAGCGATCCTGAAATCCGGTCAGCCGTCCTTCATCGTCGTAGGTGCCTTGAAGAATGCGCCCATCGCAAAGAACCCAAAGTTTACCCTCGAAACGCAGTGGTCTGGCGTAGTCGACGCCACTGAGAATCAGCGGTTCAAAATGCGTGACCGGAGAGGGAAATTCCACCCGGGCGATGCCTTCGTTGAGGACCGCCCACAGGATGCCATTGGGCGCATAACGAATAATCTTCACGCGGGACAATCGATGATCCTGGCTGCGATCCAAAACCTGGACGACGCGCCCATCCCGGTCGAAAAACACGATGCCCACCGTGTCCACGGCAGCCGCAAACAGGGAATTGTTAATGACGCACAGATCGTTGATCCGATGTCCGCGACCGAGCAGTTTGCTGGAATTGAAGGGCCGGCTCGAAACGCCATCAAAGAGCTGAAGTCCCGCGTCGATTGTCCCGGTCAGGATGACACCCGGGCTAAACGGCGCGGTGCAGGTGATGCAATCCCCCGCAAGAGCCGTCGGCGGCGAAATCCGGACGGATTCGCCCGTGCCCTCAGGATCGAGCCGGTACAGCTCACCCATCGAAGAATTGCTGACAAACTTGCTTTTGCCATTCGCAAAAACGCCCTCAATCGCCCCAACCTTGCCAACGAATATGGCCGGCTGGCCGGGTTTCCACGAAACAATTCCGCCGCTGCCACTATACCAATACCAGCTGTCCGCCAGTTTGGAGACCTTCATGAGCACCGCATTACGCACCCCGACATTGGCAGGAAGATCAACCACCGGCACCAGGCTCCACCGGCCGTCCATGCCGAATTCGACGCGCGCAATCTGGCCTTGGATTCCCGTATAAATCCGACCGTCGTCCGCCACTGCGATGCGATCGAGAATGATTCCGGCATTGTCATCCCGGCTTTGGAATGTCTGCCAGCGAACGCCATCGCCAAAGGCAATCTCCCGTTTGGAAACCGCCAACAATCTGCCATCAGGCAGGATCCGCAGATCGGTGGGCGCTTTGCTAAGTCCCAGCGATTCGGGTCCCAGGACCACAAACGCCGGCATGCCGCTTTCGATCAAATCCTTCGGAATCCCTCCCATCATGCCTGCACGCACGGGAATCGAACTTGCCGCCATTATCAGGAAAAGGACACACCCAGTCACCCGGGAATAGGTATTCCCGGCCACACGACACACCAAGCTAGTCAAACGAGGATGCAAAATAAGAAATGGAATCCCTCAGTATCGACCCGGCCGCCGGGAATCTTTAATGATGCATCCCCTTAAAATTCACCATGAAGCGCCCTCGGAAACCGCGGGAATTCCGCAGCAATTTCCGATGCGCAAAAGTAATCGTTTCCAACGCCGGAATCGCCTTTCCAAAAGATCTGAACACTCGCCACCGCCATTGCAATTGAAGTGAACGCCAGACGAGAACTCCAAATGTTAATAGGGTACACAAGGAAAACGTGACAGTTATAATTGCCTTTCAGCCAGCTGCTCCCCTAAGTGGCGCACACCAATTTTTAATCGAAAGTCCTCCTTTTCCCATGCCGACAAAGCCAACGATCATCTATACCAAAACTGACGAAGCGCCCGCCCTTGCGACTTATTCGCTTCTTCCGATTGTTCAGGCGTTCACGAAGCATTCGGACATCGCAGTTGAAACCCGTGATATCTCGCTCGCTGGACGCATCATCTCGGCTTTTCCCGAAATTTTGACCTCCGAACAGCGCATCCCCGACGCCTTGACCGAGCTCGGTGCGCTGACGCTCAAACCCGAAGCTAACATCATCAAGCTGCCGAACATCAGCGCGTCAGTTCCACAGTTGAAGGAAGCCATCGCCGAACTTCAGGCCAAAGGCTACAAACTCCCGAATTTTCCAGAAAATCCATCGACTGACGCCGAAAAGGACGCCCGCGCCCGCTACGATAAAATCAAGGGCAGCGCCGTGAACCCGGTTCTCCGCGAAGGCAACTCCGACCGTCGGGCACCCAAAGCTGTCAAGGATTACGCCAAAAAACATCCGCATTCCATGGGCGCCTGGTCACCCGACTCGAAGACGAACGTCGCCACCATGGGACACCACGATTTCTTCTCCAACGAGAAGTCCCTTACCCTTCCGGCGGCCACCATCGCAAAAATCGAATTCGTCGGGAACGACGGCACCACCAGGATCCTCAAGGAGAAAACCACCCTGCTTGCCGGCGAAATCCTTGACGCAACCATCATGGGCAAATGGTCGCTTGTCGCTTTCTTCGAGGACCAGATTGCCCGCGCGAAAACGGAAGGAGTGCTCTTTTCGCTGCACCTGAAGGCAACGATGATGAAGGTGTCCGATCCGATCATTTTCGGCCACGCCGTCCGCGTTTTTTTCAAGGATTTGTTCGCCAAACATGGTGAAATTTTTACCTCGCTGGGCGTCGACTTGAAAAACGGTTTCGGCGACCTGCTTGCGAAAATCGAGCAGCTTCCGCCGGAGAAAAAAGCGGAGATCGAATCCGACATCAAAGCCGCGTACGTCAACGGGCCGGCGCTGGCCATGGTCAATTCCGACAAAGGCATCACCAATCTGCACGTCCCGAGCGACGTGATTGTCGACGCTTCGATGCCGGCCATGATCCGGACATCCGGACAAATGTGGAACGCCGCAGGAAAAGCGCAGGACACCCTCGCCGTGATTCCCGACAGCAGTTACGCGGGCGTATACCAGGCCACGATTGATTTCTGCAGGCAAAACGGCGCCTTCGATCCGAAAACCATGGGATCGGTGCCGAACGTCGGACTCATGGCCCAGGCCGCCGAGGAATACGGCTCGCATAACAAAACCTTTGAGGTTCCCGGTTCCGGCTCTGTCCGCGTCGTCGACGCCTCCGGCAAGGTCCTGCTCGAGCACCAGGTTGAACAGGGCGATATCTGGCGCGCCTGTCAGACCAAGGATGCACCGGTGCAGGATTGGGTGAAACTAGCAATTAACCGCGCCCGCCTGAGCAACACGCCCGCCGTTTTCTGGCTCGACGAAAAACGCGCCCACGACGCCGAGATCATCGCCAAGGTTAAGGTTTACCTGGCGCACCACGACACCAAAGGTCTTGATCTTCGCATTCTGCCCCCCGCCGAAGCCTGCAAGTTCACCCTCGAGCGCCTCAAGGCCGGGCAAGACACGATTTCAGTCACCGGCAATGTGCTTCGCGATTACCTCACCGATCTCTTCCCGATTCTGGAAGTCGGCACGAGCGCCAAGATGCTTTCGATCGTTCCGTTGATGAACGGCGGCGGCCTGTTCGAAACCGGTGCCGGCGGTTCCGCACCGAAACACGTGCAGCAATTCGTCGAGGAGAATTTTCTCCGGTGGGACAGTCTCGGCGAATTTTTCGCGCTGGCCGCTTCGCTCGAACATCTCGGCATCACGCAAAATCACGCGAAGGCCAAGGTGCTGGCCGAGACGCTCGACACGGCGAATGGCAAGTTCCTTGAGAACGACAAGTCTCCCGCCCGCAAGGTGGGTGCCGGCATCGACAATCGCGGCAGCCATTTCTATCTCGCGCTTTATTGGGCACAGGCGTTGGCCGCGCAAACCGTTGATCGAGATTTGCAGGCGACCTTCAAACCGGTCGCGGAAAAACTCACGGCAGCCGAAAAACAAATCGTCGCCGAACTCATCGCGGTGCAAGGCAAACCGGTTAAAATTGGCGGCTACTATCAACCTGACGATAAACTCGCCTCGGCGGCTTTGCGTCCGAGCAAAACACTCAACGACATTCTCGCCGCCGTCTGAGCGACGCTTAATTCCGGTCCGAAACTCACGGAGCCAAGGCGACCCCCGCCGTGGTTTCTTCGGAAGGGGAAAACCGCGGCGACGTCGCTGCGGCTCCCACAGGGCAATATCGCACCCATCGATAATAGTTAGTCGGGCCGTAGCCGCCGGTCAGTGCGAGACGTCGGCGCGAACCGGGGCCGAATGCATTACGTTGCGGACACTATCGACCAATCGCGCCATGGAGAAAGGTTTCTCCAACGCCATACCCGGCGTGAGCAATATTTCCAAGCCCGGTGCGTGCCAGGGAATCTGACCTGAGATGAGAAGAATGGGAATCTGAGGATCGCCTGTCCGCAAACGCCGGATCAGGGCCAAACCCGTAAGGCTCGGCAGGTTGTTATCCGTAATCAAAAGGTCAAAGTGCTCATCGCAAAGATAGCTCCATCCCTCTTCCCCGTCACCCGCACATTTCACCTGGTAACCGGCCTTCTGCAAAGACATCGCAATCAAACCTTGGATAATGGGATCATCCTCGATCAGGAGAATATGTGCCCCGTTAATCGGCGACCCTGACGGGCTTCCTACCAGAGGATAGGAATCGGAACCTGAATCGGAATCATTGATAGGAGGATTCATGGAAGGAATAGGCCTACATTGACGTGCGACCCCTACCGGGAGCGCCATGATTTGTTCGGACAAATTTACAGTACCCTGAATTTCGATGCGGTTCCCCCTTTATTAAATGGGTCTCTTCACTTTCGTTAAAGTCTTCGGGCAATTGGAGGATGTCCCAAGTTGTTTTTATAGGCTAAATTAGCCTCATGAAATCGCTGCCGCCGCAATGAAGGGAATCCATCACGCGCTAAAACGTGTCACCGACCAGGCGATAACCGGCATAACTCCGGCAAAGCCGATCAAGACCGCTAGAAACGAGACCGCTTGGGACTTACTTGATGAAATTTCATGAGTCCCCACCCCCACGGCAAGGCGCAGGACCAACGCCTGAACGTAAACCATGCCACAAAGGACCAGCAGGAAACTGATCAGCGGACGGTTCGGGAGTACATACTGCAGCAATAACGTGGCGACACATCGATAAAATTGGGTGACGAAGGAAACCCAGAACACCGTTTCCTTTTTCACCACGATACCCGCAATCAGTTTGGTGCCCCACCAAAGCAAGACCGCACTCACCACAACCGTGGCAATAAAGCTTAGAATAAAAACCAGAAGATGCGGCACAGGAGCTGTGAGTAAACGACGCGGATCGGCGGGTTCCGTCGAACATAGCGGCGATTGGCAAGCAAGGACAGTTCGCCACATTTCCACTTGCATTGGCAACCCGATAAACCAACGGCCCGTTGCGTTTCGCGTCTTTCAGTTTCAGGGGCCCGAGTCGCGAAGAACAATGATGCGTCATATCGCGCAACCAGTCTCGCCAGCGGGAACCGGTTGGGTGGTGATCGGTCTGTTCCTCCCAACATGCGTCAACTATTCAACGGACGGGTGCTGGCCGCAGCGTCGGCCCTGGCTACCATGGGCTGGTCGGCGGACATCGTCCGCGAGCCCGGCGATATTTTCCAGCAACAATGCGCCAACTGCCATGACGGGGGCCGCGCGCTTCGCCTGCAGGATGGACAATACAAACACGGCAAGGATGACGCCAGCATCACCCGCAGTATTCACGACGGTTATGCGGACACCGGCATGCCAGCTTTCGGCGAAACCTTGAAACCGCGGGAAATTCGCTCGTTGGTCGTGCTCCTGCACGAACGAATGGCGAACCATGTCACTCCGGTGACAAACCTGCCGATCGATCCGAAGGCAGTTCGGCACAGCCAGCTGCAGGATTATCGAATCGAAACGGTGGTGGATCAGGGCCTGCAAGTTCCATGGTCTTTTGTCTTTCTGCCCGACGGTCGCATTCTGCTGACCGAACGCAAAGGCCAGCTGCGGATCATCGATCACAGTCATCTAGTCGAACAGCCGCTGACCGGAGTGCCGAAGGTAATCGAAGCGGGGGAAGGCGGCCTGATGTCGCTCGCGCTCGATCCACACTACGAGCAAAACGGGTGGATTTACATGGCCTTCAGCGATCCGGGGCCCGGTGACATGGCGATGACAAAGATCGTGCGAGGCAAACTCCGCGACAATCGTTTCGCGGATATTGAAACTGTATTCTCCATTCCCGTGGCCAATTATCAGCACGGCTATATGGGGTTTGGATGCCGGATGGAATTCAGCGGCGGCTATCTGTATTTCAGTGTCGGCGACCGGGGCATCGAGGACGAGGCGCAGAAGCTCGATGTCGCCAATGGTAAGATTCACCGCGTTTTTCCCGACGGAAAAATTCCGCCGGACAATCCATTTGTGAAGCAATCCGGCTTGGTCGGCTCGATCTGGAGTTATGGCCACCGCAATCCGCAGGGTCTGGCGTTTAACCCAAAAACCCAGGAGCTCTGGGAGACGGAACATGGACCGCGCGGTGGCGATGAACTCAACTACATCGAGGCCGGAAAAAACTACGGATGGCCCGTCATCACCTACGGAATAAATTACGACGGCACCGCCGTGTCGGACAAAACCGCCGAGGACGGCATGGAGCAGCCGATTCTCCACTGGACGCCCTCGATCGCCACCAGCCAGATTGCCTTCTATACCGGAGACCGTTTCGCCCACTGGAAAAACAATTTGTTTCTGGGGTCACTCGCCCAGCAGCGTTTCATCCGCTTCGAGGTCGACGGACGAAAGATCATTCACGAGGAAGAAATTTTTCGAAATCTCGGGCGCATCCGTGATATCAAAACGGGACCCGACGGTTTGATTTACGTCGCGCTCGAACAAATCGGCATGCAATCCGGCCGACTGGTGAAATTGGTACCGGTGGAGAAGAGTGAGTAACTGAAAAGCACGGCGCAGACTCGCCCAAGTCGCCCTGAATCTAATACCAACCGTCCAATCCCTTTACACCAAGGAAGCAAAGGACGCAGAGAACAGAATGAAATCCCGGCTGTCCTTGGCGGTCTTTGCGCTCTTGGTAAAATGCAGAAGCTTGGGACGCCTGGTACAATGCCATATTTTGTGTGGCGGTGAGCTTCGGGGCATCTAACCAAGCGCCAATAAAAAAGGCGCTCCACTTTCGGGGAGCGCTGGAGGAACATCCTCTGCAACTACGGGAGATCGGTCGCGCCCATGAGGTAGCGATCGCACTCGCGGGCGGCGCCACGGCCTTCGTTGATCGCCCACACCACGAGGCTCTGGCCGCGACGACAGTCGCCGGCGGCAAAAACGCTCTTGATGCTGGTCGTGTATTTTTCGTGCTCCGCCTTGATGTTCGAACGGGCGTCGGTCTCGACCTTGATCTCCTTGAGCAATGCCTGTTCAGGCCCGAGGAACCCCATCGCGAGCAACACGAGTTGCGCGGGACGCGTCTTTTCGGTGCCGGGAATTTCCTGCGGCACAAACTGGCCTTTCTCATTCTTGCCCCACTTGATTTCGACCGTGACAAGTTCCTTCACGTTGCCCTGGTCGTCGCCAACGAATTTCTTCACCGTGGTCACGTAAACGCGCGGATCGGCGCCGAACTTCGCCGCCGCCTCTTCCTGACCATAGTCCAATTTGTACGTCTTGGGCCATTCGGGCCACGGATTGTCCGCTGCGCGCTCCAGCGGCGGCTTCGGGAGAATTTCAATCTGTGTAATGCTCTTGCAGCCATGACGCATCGACGTGCCGACGCAATCGGTGCCGGTGTCGCCACCGCCGATGACGATGACGTCCTTGCCCTTCGCGTGAATCAACGCGTGGTCGGAACCGCCGTTGAGCACGGCCTTCGTGTTGGCGGTGAGGAATTCCATGGCGAAGTGCACTCCCTTGAGGCTGCGACCTTCGATCGGAAGATCGCGCGGCTGGGTCGCGCCGGTGCAGATGACCGTGGCATCGTATTCCTTGAGGAAAATCTGGGGCTCGACGTTGTCGCCAACGTTGGCGTTGCAGATGAATTTGATTCCCTCTTCCTCCATCAACTTGATGCGGCGAAGGACGACCTCCTGCTTGTCGAGTTTCATGTTCGGGATGCCATACATGAGCAAACCACCCGGACGATCGGCGCGTTCAAAAATTGTGACGCTGTGACCGGCGAGATTGAGCTGGGCGGCGGCAGAAAGACCGGCGGGACCGGAACCGATGACGGCTACTTTTTTGCCGGTGCGGTTTTTTGGCGCCTCGGGAACAACCCAGCCTTCCTCCCATCCGCGATCCGTGATCGCGGCCTCGATGTTCTTGATCGTAACGGGCGGATTGTTGATGCCAAGCACGCACGAACCCTCACACGGGGCCGGACACACGCGACCGGTGAACTCCGGAAAATTATTCGTCTTGTGCAGGCGGTGCAGCGCTTCCTTCCAAAGGCCGCGGAAGACGAGGTCGTTCCATTCGGGAATCAGGTTGTTGATCGGGCAGCCTGACGCCATGCCACTGATGAGTTTGCCCGTGTGGCAAAATGGGACGCCGCAATCCATGCAGCGCGCACCCTGCTGGCGGAGTTTTTTCTCCTCCATGTGATGATGGAATTCCTTCCAATCATGCGTGCGTTCGGCCGGCGTGCGGTCCACGGGAGTTTCCCGCAGATATTCGATGAATCCAGTTGGCTTGCCCATGGTGTGTAAAAATTATTTTTTTTAACCACTAATGTCCACTAATGCCTCACTAACGACTGAAAGTGAAAGGCGCATTCCGCGGTTCGAATTAGTGTCCCATTAGTGTGGACTAGTGGTTAAAAGGAACGAGTGATTCGGATCAATTTCCTCCAACACGCGAGAGATCGCGGGCGTTTTTCTCGAACGCAGCCATGATGGCTTCATCGCCGGTGAGACCCTGCGACCGGGCCGTCTCGATTTCAGCGAGCATGCGGCGATAGTCGTTCGGAAGCACCTTGACGAACTTCGGCACGGTCAGATCCCACTGGTCAAGCAGGTGCCTGGCGCGGGTGCTCTTCGTGTAGTTCAGATGATTCTGCACGAGCCTGCGGACTTCGGCGATCTCCGCAGCATCCTCAAGTTTTCCGATGCCGACCATCTGCGTGTTGACGCGCTTGGCGAAATCGCCCGCTTCATCAAGGACGTAGGCGATGCCGCCGGACATACCGGCGGCAAAGTTGCGTCCGGCGCGACCGAGTACCACGACGCGGCCGCCGGTCATGTATTCGCAGCCGTTGTCACCAATTCCTTCCACCACGGCATCGACCCCGGAATTGCGGACCGCAAACCGTTCCCCCGCCAGACCACGGAAATAAACCTCACCGGAGGTTGCGCCGTAAAGCGCGACGTTGCCAACGATCATATTCTCCTCGGCCTTGAAGGTCGCAGTGGGTGATGGATGGATGATGAGCTTGCCGCCCGAGAGGCCCTTGCCGACGTAATCGTTGGCGTCGCCCTCAATGGAGAGCGTCATGCCGCGGGTCACGAACGCGCCAAAACTCTGCCCGGCGGATCCCTTGAACTGGAGCCGAATGGTATCTTCGGGCAGACCCTTGGCGCCGTGCTTCTTGGTCACCTCATAACTCACAATGGTCCCGGTGACCCGGTTGACATTGTGAATCGGGATCTCGGCCACGACCTTTTCGCCGCGCTCGATGGCGGGAGCGCAAATCTCGAGCAACGTGGTGACATCGAGCGCGCGGTCGATGCCGTGGTCCTGCTTGATGGAGCAGAAACGGCCGACCTCGGGCCCGATTTCCGGCTGATAGAGAATATTGGAGAAATCCAAACCCTTCGCCTTCCAGTGGTCGATGGCCTTGCGCGGTTCGAGATAACTCACCTGGCCCACCATTTCGTCAATGGTGCGGAAACCGAGTTGTGCCATGATCTCACGAGTTTCCTCGGCGATGAAACGCATGAAGTTGACGACGTACTCCGGCTTGCCGGTGAACTTTGCGCGGAGTCGCGGATCCTGCGTGGCGACGCCGACGGGGCAGGTATTCAGATGGCAGACGCGCATCATGATGCAGCCCGAGGTCACGAGCGGCGCAGTCGCGAAACCAAATTCCTCGGCGCCGAGCAACGCGGCGATGACCACGTCGCGACCGGTTTTGAGTTGGCCGTCGGTTTCCACGGCGATGCGGCTGCGGAGATTGTTCAGGACGAGAGTCTGGTGGGTTTCGGCGAGACCGAGTTCCCACGGCAGCCCGGCGTGTTGCAACGACGTCTGCGGCGAAGCGCCGGTTCCGCCGTCGTAACCGCTGATCAGCACCACGTCGGCGTGCGCCTTCGCGACACCGGCAGCAATCGTGCCAACCCCGACTTCGGAAACGAGCTTCACGCTGATGCGCGCATGCCGGTTGCCGTTCTTCAAGTCGTGAATCAATTCCGCCAGATCCTCGATGGAGTAAATGTCGTGGTGAGGCGGAGGCGAAATGAGGCCGACGCCTGCAGTCGTGCCACGGGTCTTGGCGACCCACGGGTAAACCTTGGTGCCGGGCAACTGGCCGCCTTCGCCGGGCTTTGCACCCTGCGCCATCTTGATTTGAAGTTCCTTCGCATTGACGAGGTATTCGCTCGTGACGCCGAAACGACCGGAGGCGACCTGCTTGATCGCGGAATTCTTCGAATCTCCATTCGGGAGCGGAACGAAACGCACGGGATCTTCGCCGCCCTCGCCAGTGTTGGATTTACCGCCGATGCGGTTCATCGCGATGGCGAGCGTTTCGTGGGCTTCGCTCGAAATGGAGCCATAGGACATCGCACCGGTCTTGAATCGCTTGACGATGCTTTCGACGGACTCGACCTCGGAAAGAGGAATCGCGGTGGTCGGCTTGAAATCCAGCAGGCTGCGGAGCGTGCAAAGATTCCGACCCTGCTCGTTAATGATTTTCGAGTAATCCTTGAACGCAGGATAGCTACCCATCCGCGTCGCCTTTTGCAGACGGTGGATCGACTCGGGCGTGAAGAGATGATTCTCGCCGTCGGAGCGCCACTTGTAGATGCCGCCGGCCGGCAGCACGTGGTCACTCACCGGGCGGGCCGGGTAAGCCGCGTGATGGCGT
The DNA here is from genome assembly GCA_036499685.1 of Lacunisphaera sp. Classification (GTDB taxonomy): domain Bacteria; phylum Verrucomicrobiota; class Verrucomicrobiia; order Opitutales; family Opitutaceae; genus Lacunisphaera. The sequence continues at coordinate 18,965 of DASYDH010000066.1, forward strand.
GCGAGAACCTCCTGCGCGATGACATCGAGGCCGACGCCGCCGACGCGGGACGCTGTCCACGTGAAATAGTGATCGATCACGTCCTGGCGAATCCCGAGCGCTTCGAACACTTGGGCGCCACGATAACTCTGGATCGCGGAGATGCCCATCTTCGACATGACTTTGATCACGCCCTTCGACGCCGCCTTTACGAAATTCTTGCAGGCCGTCTTGTGGTCGATGTTTACGAGCAAGCCCTCGCGGATCATGTCGTCGATCGACTCAAACGCCACGTATGGATTCACCGCGCTGATACCGTAACCGATGAGCAGCGAGAAGTGGTGAACTTCCCGGGCTTCGCCGGTTTCAAGCACGAGACTGGCGCGGGTGCGCAGACCTTCGCGAATCAGATAATGGTGGAGGCCGGCCACCGCCAGCAGAGCCGGAATCGGGGCAAACTCCTTGTTCACGCCACGATCGCTGAGAATGAGGACGTTGACCTCTTCCTCTTCAATCAGGCGGCGGGCCATCACGCAGAGTTCTTCCATGGACTTCGCCAGTCCCTTCTCACCGCGGCTGACGCGGAAAAGAATGGGCAGCGTGCTGATCTTGAGGCCGGGCAAATCCATGCGGCGGATCTTTGCCATTTCCTCATTGGTGAGCACCGGCCATTTCAACTCGACGCGACGACACGCGGTCGGGCCGGGATGCAACAGATTGCCCTCGGAGCCAAGACGCGTCTCGGCCGAGGTGATGATTTCCTCGCGGATACAATCGATCGGCGGATTCGTCACCTGGGCGAAAAGCTGCTGGAAATAATCGTACAGCAACCGCGGCTTGTTTGAGAGCACGGCCAGCGCGGTGTCGTTCCCCATCGAACCAATCGCTTCGACGCCGTCGCGGGCCATCGGCGTAATGATGATGCGTTCGTCCTCGTGAGTGTAACCGAAGGCGATCTGGCGCTGAAGCAGCGTATCGTGGTCCGGCAATGGAACCTCGGGAGCCGCCGGCAAATCGGCGAGATGGACCAGATGTTCATCGAGCCACTTGCGGTAAGGGCGCTCGGTGATGATCTGCTGCTTGATCTCCTCATCCTCGATGATGCGTCCCTGGGCGGTGTCGACGAGGAACATGCGGCCCGGCTGCAGGCGGCCGTTCATGACCACCTGGTCGGCCGGAATGCTCAACACGCCGCTTTCCGAAGCGAGGACAACCATGCCATCCTTCGTGACACAGTAGCGACCGGGCCGCAGACCGTTGCGATCGAGGACCGCGCCGATTTGTGTACCGTCGGTGAAACAGATCGCCGCAGGACCATCCCACGGCTCCATCAAACAAGCGTGGAATTCGTAGAAAGCCCGGCGCGCCGGGTCCATGTTTTCGTCGTTGGACCACGGCTCGGGCACCATCATCATCATCGCGTGCGCCAGCGGACGGCCGGCGAGCGTGAGCAGTTCGAGCGTGTTATCGAACATCGCTGAATCGGAACCGTTCGGGTTGATGATCGGAAGAATCTTCTTCATGTCCTCGCCAAAGGCCTCGGACTCGAAGAGTGCCTCGCGGGCGTGCATCCAGTTGATATTACCCCGCAGCGTGTTGATCTCGCCGTTGTGCGCGACGTACCGGTACGGGTGTGCGCGATCCCAACTCGGGAAAGTATTCGTGCTGAAACGCGAGTGCACGAGCGCGAGCGCCGTTTCCATCGCGGGATTGGAAAGATCGGGGAAATATTCGTGCAGCTGGTTGGTCAGCAGCATGCCCTTGTAGACGATCGTCCGGCACGACAGGCTCGCCGCATACCAGGACTCCGCCCCGCTCATGGTCGACGCGCGAATGTCGGAATACGCGCGCTTGCGGATCAGGTACAGCTTGCGCTCGAACGCCAGCTCGTCGGTCACCGACGAACCGCGCCCGATGAAAATCTGCCGCATGAACGGCTCGCAGGCCTTGGCGGATTCGCCGAGCGAGGAATTGTTTACCGGCACCGTTCTCCAACCGAGGAAAGTCAATCCCTCTGCTTGGACAATCTGTTCAAATGTTTGCTCAAGCTTCCGGCGCACTGTCTGGTTGCGCGGCAAAAAGAGAATACCGGAACCATATTCACCGGGTCCAGGAAGCGTGATACGGGCCTTCTTGGCCGCTTCCTTCATGAATGCATGCGGCATCTGGAGCAAAATGCCCGCACCGTCGCCCGTGTTGACCTCGGCACCAGCCGCGCCGCGGTGATCGAGATTGCGCAATACCTGCAGACCGTTCTGCAGGATCTGGTGCGATTTGCGTCCCTTCATGTCGACGACGAAGCCGACGCCGCAAGCGTCGTGCTCAAAGGCCGGATCGTAGAGACCCTGCTTACCTGGCCGCCCAAAGTTCTGCGAGGCGGCGGCACTGGACGAATCATTCTTCTGGTTGGACATGGAAAGGGAGTTTGCTCGTAAGGCCCGGAACAGCTTCACGGGCCTGAAAGGAGGTTAAGATGCAGCGGCCCACGCCGGCGAAGAGCCGCGGCGGACACAAAAGGCAGGCTGAAATGTCAGTGCTTTGTTCACCGTTGTCAGATCGGAGGATAAGTTGAGTTTGGTCGGAAAATAGTATGCAGCTTTTACCATGCCACGCAACTGGCGGATCTGGCGATCGACCTGAGCGCGCGGGAAATCAATCAACGCTCTGCTCAGCCGGTCCTTGCAATCCTGTTTTTTGATTTTCGAAAGGAATTTTGCGCAATTTCGACGGTAATCCGACTGGATCTGTACCGAATCGGGCCCACGCACTTTATCTGTCATAAACAAAGCGGGTAAATGGGTGGCGGAAATTCGCGACATTCTTCACGACGCGACCCGTCTGCGGCGTGAAAACTTTCCGAATCTCTTCGGAGTCGACACGCCCGCCGTGTTCAATTTTTCGCTCCCGCCTTTATCCTCCCCGGGGCAAGTCCGGTTTTATTCTTACTGTAAGAACCGGCATCCATTGAAATCCCGCAAACAATTTTCTTTGGTCCGACTGCCTTCAGCGAAGCACTCCCCCCGGCTTCATGCTTTTCCCCACTCCCCCCTTTAGTTTCGCCTGCACGGCTTTACGTGCAGGGCGTTGTCGTCCCCTCAAACCCGACAAAACCCGCCAAGAAATGCCCATGAACAACACCCCGAAAAAGAAGAAATCGCGCCGGCTGCTGCTGGCGCTGACCTGTAGCTTGGCCGTTGCGCCAGCCGGTTGGTCACAAACCAAAAACACTGAACCAGCCCCAGCCGAGACGCAAAGCAAGCCGGTGCCGGTGGAGGCCGGCAAAAAAAAAGACGGGGAGCAGATCGTGCTTTCACCGTTTGTGGTCACCACCGAAAAGGACCAGGGTTATTTTGCCGAAAACACTCTGGCCGGCAGCCGCTTGAATTCCACCATCAGCGATCTGGCCGCGGCCATCACCGTCGTAACGAAGCAACAATTGGAGGATACGGCGTCGATCGATATCAACGATGTCTTCCGTTATGAGGCGAGCACCGAGGGTTCGAGCAGCTACACCCCGACTGTCACTGATCGCGGTACCGCCAAGGACACAGTGGCCGGCTACTCGCTGGGTAACGATGGCACCACCACCACCAACGCCCAATCGAATCGCGTTCGTGGTCTCGGCGCGCCGGACGCCGGCACAAACTTCTATGCGACGAGCAGCCGCATTCCGTTCGATTCATACAATACCCAATCGATTGAAATCAATCGCGGCCCGAACTCCATGTTGTTCGGTCTCGGTACGCCTTCCGGCATTGTCAATCAATCCACGACCCAGGCTGCCATCAATCAAAACACCACTAACATCACGCTGCGCACCGATAGCCTTGGGTCCGCCCGCGGTTCGTTCGGCATCAACCGGACCTTGATCGACGACAAACTCGCGATCTACGTGGCGGCCCTCTACGACGACCGGCAATTCCAACGCCGTCCCTCCTATGATCTTTATCGCCGGCAATACGGCTCGTTCACGTTTCGACCCACCAACAAAACGGTCATTCGTGGCTTTGCAGAAAATTATCTCAACAACGCCAACCGGCCAAATTTCCTGACGCCGCGTGATTTTGTGACGCCATGGCTGCAAGCCGGCCGTCCCGCCTACGACATGACCACGCGCATGATCACGAAGCTGGACACCGGCCAGACCTACGGCCCGTACGTCGCCAGCTCCGCGTCCCCCGGTTATAACGCGGCGGCCGGAACCGGCACGGGCGAACTGACCACCACCACCTCACCTTATTATGTACCGGGCATCCAGTTTGAAAGCGGCGCTCGTCCCGTGCAGCGCGTTGATAATGGAGAAGCGGTCGACTATTTCCAGCGCCAGCTCCAGTTCTACCGGACAGTGCAAACCAACCCGCAGGCCGCACTTCCCACGGCCACTTCGTTGGGCTGGGTCGCCCAGGATCCCCGCTACACAATTCTCGACCGCCAGTGGAGTGGTTCCAACTCCCTCCCGATTCCCGCCGCGACGATGTTTGGACCGAATGATACTTACGGCAGCTGGCAGAATCCCGGGATCACGAACAAATCCATCTACGACTGGACGAAGTACAATACGCTTCAATCCAACTTCGGCATGACCAAGGCGCAGAATTACAACGTCGAACTCGAACAGGAGATTCTTCCCAACCTTTTCTTAAGCGCCGGTTGGTTCCGCCAAAAGATCAACGATGCTGAGAATTACAGCATTTCGCAAACCACAGGTGCCACGGTCCAGATCGATACCAACACGAAACTGCAAAATGGGTCAGCCAATCCCTACTTCGGTCTGCCCTACCTGACGGACTCCGCGCCCGACACTTTTTATCTGCCGGAGCTCAACGACAACATGCGCGCCATGCTCGCCTACGAGCTGGACTTCACGAAGTATAGCAGCTGGTTGAAATGGCTGGGCCGGCACCGCCTGCTTGGCATGTGGTCAAACCAATCCATCAAGCGCACCACCGAACGCTGGCGCGAAAGCTGGGATTCCGGCGACGCCGACGGCACACTTCGTTTCCTGCCGAACTTCACCCTCGGAACCGGACCCAACCTCTGGAATACCACCTCCCTCAATCGTTCCTATTACCTCGCCAGCCCGGGTGATCCTCAGGCGCAGGTCAGCCATTCGCTCGGTTTCTGGGGTAACAAGGGTTGGCAATCCCCCTATAACGTAAGCGTCACCGTGCCGGATCAGGTCACCGGAGTATATCGCACCGTCAACATGACCATCGCCGATCACTTTTCCGATGCCGGCAGTTTCCGTTTCAAACGTGATCTCAAGAGCTATAACTTCGCCGCGCAAAGCTATCTCCTCAATGATCGTCTCGTCACCACCCTCGGCTGGCGCCATGACGAACTTTCGCTTGGCCGCACGAATACGGGGGTATACCTTGATGCCAACGGAACCTCCGTCCCCGCCCTGAGCGCAACACAGCTTTACGACGCCAAGACCGGTCTCACCAACTATGATTTGGTGATGAATCGCTGGACACCGTCCCAAGAGTACAAGTACGACACGAAAACCTACGGAGCGGCGCTGAAACTCTTCCAACATTGGAAAGCCATCGATGGGGCGGCTTCCCGCGGCAACTGGCTCGCCAAGATCGCCCAGGGAACAACCTTCTATTACAATCGTTCGGACAACTGGAATCCACCCGACTCGGTCGTCACCGACTACTTCCGTAAAGTGCTTCCCACCCCGACCGGTCAGGATCGTGAAATCGGAGTCGGATTCTCGATGCTGGACAACAAACTCGTCGCCCGCATCAACTGGTTCGATACAAAAGACCACAACGAACGCACCGGCATCGCGGGAACACTTATTAGCCGCCTCGCCTATGGGGACACGACGCTCATGCTCCCGTGGGCCCAAGCCGTCGTCCGCATCCGTCATGGCGCTAATTATCTAACCGACAAAAACTGGAATACCGATTCTGCAGTCAACGTGACCAGCGGCACGAATCTCCAGGAAGTCTATTCCCTGCTGAAACTTCCCATCGATTACTACGCCGGACTCGCGCCAGGTGCGACGCAGGAAAGCAGCGCCAAGGGCACCGAGCTGAACCTGACCTACAATCCTACGCGCAATTGGACGATGAAACTGACCGGATCGAAATCACAATCCATCTTCACCGCCGTAGCGCCACAATACGACGCGTGGCTGGCGGTTCGCATGCCGGTTTGGACGGCCGCGACCGCGCCGGAGATCGCCGATTTCACCGACGCCAACGGAACGTCATACTCGCTCAAAAACTTCTGGTCCTCCTATGGCTATTCGTCGGCGGCCCGGCTGAGCAACACCGATGGCAACACGAGTGCCCAGAATTACTTCAACAATACGGTCGTTTCCCAAGTGGGTCTCGCCAAAGCGCAGGAAGGCGCAGTCGCGACGAATCAGCGTCAGTACCACGCCAGCTTCCTCACCAACTACCGGTTCACCCAAGGCAAACTGGCGGGCTGGAGTGCCGGTGGCAGTCTCCGGTGGGAATCGAAGGCCGCAGTCGGTTATTTCGGCAAAGCGGCGGATCCGACCCAGCCGACCGTCATCAACGCCTACGATGTAACCCGTCCGGTCTACCTCGACAACGGCAACTACTACCTTGATCTGTCCGTGGCATACAGCCGCAAGGTTTTCCACGACAAGGCGCGGATGAAGATCCAGTTGAACTGCAACAACGTCACCGAAGACGGACACTTGCAGCCCATCGCGGTCAACTTTGACGGCTCTCCCTGGGCCTTCCGCATCATCGATTCCCGTCAGTTCGTGCTGACGACCAGCTTCGATTTCTAAAATTTGGTGTTCGGTCCAAGGCTCCCCGGTTCGTTCTGGGGAGCTTTTTTTTATTGGCTACTTGATTCTCCCTGCGGTGAGTTGATCACCGTTTTTCATTCGATGCCCCGCGCAGTCAATCCCCGCCAGTTCCCATGGACGGCACTCGCCGTCGCGACGATTCCGGTCACCGGTTTCGCCGCGTATTGGAACAGCCTTACCGTTCCCTTCCTGTTCGATGACGTCCCGACCATTGCGGAAAATCCGGCGCTGCAAACGTTCTCCTCCGCGTTTTCCCCGGCATCTTATCTGACCACCGGAGGGCGTCCGGTGTTAAACCTGACTTTCTGGTTCAATCGCGCGATCCGCCATCAGTCCGTGTGGAGTTACCACGCGACGAATATCCTGATCCACGTCGCGGCTGCGTTGCTTTTATTCGCGCTCATCTGTCGTACGCTGCGACAACCGACACTCCTGAATCGCTTCGGCTCCATTGCGGAGCCACTCGCCCTGACGACTGCCGCTCTGTGGATGCTGCATCCTCTTCAAACCGAATCGGTCACCTATATCGTCCAACGCGCCGAGTCATTGGTCGGTTTATTTTATCTGTTCACCGTGTATTTATTTGTCCGCGGTACTGCCTCAACGGCACGGAACAGCCTGTGGTATGTCGCCGCGACCATCACTTGTCTCCTCGGCATGGCGACGAAGGAGGTCATGGTATCGGCGCCGCTCATCGTTTTCCTCTACGATCGAACATTTATCGCCGGCAGTTTCCGCGATGCTTGGCGACGCCGGTGGAAACCTTATTGCGCGTTGATGCTCACGTGGCTGCCCCTCACGTGGCTGGTAGTCCAGACTCACGGACGCGGCGGATCCGCGGGATTTTCCTCTGGGATTTCCGCCTGGCACTACATTCTGACCCAAGGCGAGGCGATCGTACTCTACCTTAAATTGATCGTGTGGCCCTATCCGCTCGTCTTCGACTACGGCACCGATCTTGTGACGAAATTCGCGCAGGTTTGGTGGCAGTCACTCTTACTCGTTGCCCTCGCAGGAGGCACCGTCTGGTCGCTCATTCGGCGACCCGCCCTGGGATTTCTCGGCGTATGGTTCTTCGCGATTTTGGCGCCAAGTTCCAGTTTCATACCAGTCGCAACCCAATCGATGGCCGAACACCGCATTTATTTGTCTCTGGCGGCGCCGGTGCTGCTTTTAGTTGTCAGCTTATATCGTTGGTTAAATCGCACCGGCCTTTGGTTCGGTGCCGCGATCGCGGTCCTGTTCGGTGCACGTACGATCGCGCGCAACGCCGATTATCACACCGCACTTTCCATTTGGTCGGACGTCGTGACCCATCGCCCCGAAAATTCGCGTGCACAACTCAACCTCGGGGTGGAACTGCTTCACACCGGACGCACGGAAGAGGCGAAAAAGCATTTTATTCGCGCCACGGAGTTAAACCCCGACTACGCGCTCGCTCATTATCATCTGGGACTGGCGTGGCAGAACGAAGCTCATCTGCCCGAAGCACTCGCCGAGTATGAGACTGCCGCGCGCCTGGCTCCAGCCAATCCCGACATTCAGGTCAACCTTGCAAATTTATTGGCGCGTTCAGGCCGGACAGGGGAAGCGCTGCCGCATTACCAAGCGGCGTTGCAGCTGACTCCCGCTGCGGATATTCATTTCAATCTCGCGCAAGCGCTCGGAAGTCTTGGCCGGACGGACGAGGCGGCGGTTCATTTCGAAACCGCGTTGCGACTCGCGCCCGGCCAATCGGAATGGCGGAGTTTTATCGCGCTCTGGTACGCACGCCGTCAGCAGTGGACGGAAGCGGCGACTCACTTCAAAATTCTCGTTCAGCAAAAGCCCAACGATCCAGACGCTCACGCGAACTACGGCAACGTGCTGCTCTTTTCCCAGCAGCCAGCTGACGCAGTGCGCGAATATGAAACGGCCCTGCGATTACGTCCCGGTGATGCTCGCACCGAAGAAAATCTCCAGCTGGCGCGCCAATCCCTGCCCTAGTATTTTCCGCAACGCGCGGCTCCAAATTTTATCCGTCATTTGAATCCAGCCCGAAACACCCCCCGAACAGATCGCATCACATGCTTCTGAAGCTTCGTATCCGTTTTCAACCTCACACGATCATGATTCATTTTCCCCTTCGGCATTTTGGTGCCATGGTTGCCTCCCTGGCGTTGATGGCTGTTTCGCTCCCGGCGAATGTTCACCTCGCGAGTCCCTTCACGGACCACATGGTTCTCCAGCGCGACCTCCCCGTTCCCGTGTGGGGTACCGCTGAACCTGCCGACTCGATTACTGTCGCTTTTGCCGGTCAGGTAAAAAGCGTGACCGTCGGCGCGGAAGGCAATTGGCGTGTGGAACTCGACCCGCTTGCCGCTTCCGCCGAAGGACAAACCCTGACGGTCACCGGCAGTCACCGCGACACGTCGGTTGCCATTCACGATGTGCTCGTGGGCGAAGTCTGGCTGGCGTCGGGCCAGTCGAACATGGACTTCACCGTCGCGAAGACCGAAAAATATTATTTTGCGGGCGTACTCAACGAAGCCGCCGAAGTCGCCGCCGCGAACCATCCGCTGGTGCGCATGTTCACCGGCGCGTGGACGAAAAGCTGCAAGCCGCAAACCCATATCGCCGGCATGTGGAAAATCTGCACCCCGGAAAATGTCCGTGAGTTTTCCGCGATCGCGTATTTTTTCGCCTGTGATTTGCAGCACGCGTTAAACGTGCCGGTCGGCGTCGTGACGCTGACGTATGGTGCCAGCACCGCGCAGGCCTGGATCCGGCGCGAAGCCATCGCCGCCAATCCCCTGCTCAAACCATCCCTCGATGCGTTTGACGCGAAGGTTAATTCCTACACGCCGCCGACTGAAGCAGAGCTGAAGGAGTGGCAGGTCGTAGCGGATCAAGCGAAGGCGGCCGGCAAACGCCCGCCGCGCCGGCCAAAACCCGATCCCGTGCAGGACCAGCACAACCCCACGGTAATGTTTAATGGAATGATCGCGCCTTTTGTGGGCTACGCGATTCGCGGCGTCATCTGGTATCAGGGAGAATCGATCACCGCGCCGCGCGATTTATTTCCATTGTGGAATGAAACGCTGATCACCGACTGGCGAAAACTCTGGGGCCGGTCCCTGCCCTTTTATTTTTGCCAGCTCGCGGCCCACGACAACCAAAGCAACAGCCCTCAGGTCCGCGCGTGGCAGGCGGAGGCCTTGCACCTGCCCAACACCGGCATGGCCGTCACGATCGACGTGGGGGATGCAAAAAACGTTCATCCCAAAAACAAAGCTCCCGTCGGCGATCGTTTAAGCCGAATCGCCCTCGCGAAAGTCTACGGACAACAGATCGAGTACTCGGGGCCTGTGTTCGAATCGATGACCGTCGACGCCGGTACCCTGCGCTTAAAATTCTCCCACGTGGATCAAGGTCTGATCGCCAAGGATGGACCGCTGCAGACGTTTGAAATCGCCGGAGCCGATGGAAAGTTCCTGCCTGCCATGGCGAAAATCGACGGTGATTCGGTAGTCGTGCAAAACGACGCGGTGTCAGCACCGACGACTGCGCGTTACGCGTGGGCGAACTATCCGGCGGGTTGCAACCTGACCAATTCAGCCGGTCTCCCTGCCGCGCCTTTTTCGACCACCACTCCCTGAACGACCAGTGACGCTTAAGGCTCCTACCGGGTCTTACCGACCATCAGGGCGTTTCCATTGTCAAGATCGCTGGCCAGAGAGCGCGAATATCTTCGCCGGAGGTCGCCGATTCTTGGATCCGCGCTCCGACCAGTTTAGCAAAGCACGCTCATCGGGCACCGTCGCCATTTTCGTCGATTCCTGGAAGCAAAACGGTCACCTTAAGCGCGGATAGAGATCCAATCGATTTGGAGTCGAGGTAGGGAGGTTGTCCCCGCGGATGAATAAGAAAAATATGTCCATTCGATCGAATCGTGGCAATGCGGGCAGATTGCCGGCCAAAGAGAAGAATCTCATCGGACGCGGCCACCAACTGCGTCACCATGCGGGGCGCCGTCATCGCCAAACTTTCCATGGCGGGGACAGTCATCTGCAGCACTGCTCCCGTGCCGGCATCGTTGATTCAAAGCGACTCGCCGAACGCCATCCCTGGGTTCCAGTCGTGACCGGCCTGAGGACGCTCTCGGCCGCGCTTTCGAGCGGACAAAACCACTAAGAGATGTCGGCTTCAAAATCCAGCGACCTGCGCGGATTGATTTCCAGTCCCGTCTGATTGCCTTGGTTAAGATTGTCTGACTGTCCGAATGCTGCCTCATTGAATGCCGGGCATGCAGTTTCGATATTTGGCTTATAGATCCCCACTGGAGCACCATTTTTGCTTCATGCCGTTGCCCTTCGCCTTTTCGTCCCACCAAATCCGCAATTAATCAGAATGCGGAATCAAATTTTCTGCGTACCGATCCCCAAACAAATACGAAATGCTCATGAACCTAACACCACGAGGTAAACTAACGCGCCGGCTGTTGCTGACGCTGACCTGTGGGCTGGCAACCGTGCCCGCCCTCAGATCGCAAACGGCCAATCCAGCCCCAGCCAGCCAGGCTGCTGACCAAAAGTCTGCCCCCGTCGAAAAGGGAAAGTCCGCGACTGGCGTGAAGGACGATGAACAGGTGGTACTTTCACCGTTTGTGGTCACCACCACGAAGGACACGGGGTATTACGCGGCAAATACACTTGCCGGTAGCCGCATGAACACAAATCTTGCGGACTTGGGTGCCGCGATCTCGATCGTCAACAAGGCCCAGATGGAGGATTTCGCCTCAGCCAACGTGAATGACGTGTTTCGTTACGAGGTAAACACCGAGAGTTCGAGCACCTACACGCCAGGAACGAAAACTTTCCGCAACGACGGCATCCTCGACGTGAACGCCGGCGGCACGCAGGGCAATGCGGTGAGTTCCTTCACGAACGCGCAGGCAAATCGCGTGCGCGGCATCGGCATTCCCAGTGCGGGTATCAATTATTACCCGTCCAACGGGGCAGTGGCGCCCGACGTGTACAATATTCAGTCCATCGAAATCAGCCGTGGCCCGAATTCAATGTTGTTCGGCCTTGGTAGCCCGGCGGGCATCGTGAATTCCTCCACTGCGCAAGCACTCTTGAACGAGGATTTCAACCGGGTTCAGGTTCGCACGGACGACCGGGGCAGCTTCCGCAGCAGCCTTTCATTCAATCGTGACCTCGTGAAAGACAAACTGGCGATCTACGGCGCCCTCCTTTACGACGATGAACAGTTCGAACGCAAGCCGTCCTACGATATCACCAAGCGGGAGTATGCGGCGATCACCTTCAAGCCATTTTCGAAGACCACCATCCGGGCGAACTTCGAAAACTATAATAACAGCAACCGCCGGCCGAATACTCTTTCGCCGATCGACTACGTCACCCAGTGGAACTTGGCGGGCCGGCCGATCTACGATGATCTGACAAAAAAAATCACCCTGCTCAATGGTGGCCAGGTGTCAGGTCCCTATATCAGTAGCGCCAGTTCACCGTATGCGCAACAGGTGCGCGACTATATCGAGTCGTTGCCGAACTACAATCCGGCGCTGAGAGGCACTTCAGCCACTGCGTTGGGCGGCACCGATACGACGTTCTCGTTCTACAACGGCCAGCCAATCTTCGGTGGAAACGGGACCAGTGTGCAATTGAATCCAACTCTGAGCGTGGCGGTTCCCAATCCCGCGGCTTCAGTACTTTACGTCCCGGGCCTGGCCCAGATGACCATCCGCCCAACGTTGCAAATCGCAAACGGTCAGCTGCAGAACTGGTATCAGATGCTTTATAATACAACCTATACTCCGGGCTACGCCATTCCTGCCGGTGCAAAGACAGCCGGCAAGGCAGCACCCGCGGCTGTAAACTCCCCCATTACGAATATCTGGGGAACCGTTGCGGCCCCAAACCTCGTTGCGTCCGATATCTATGATCGCAACAATTATATGTCCACCGGCTGGACGAATGATTCGTTCATCAGCAATGTTGGAAATTACAACTATCCCGGCGTGACCGATCGATCAATCTATGACTGGAAGAACGTCAACGTTCTCCAGGCTGACTACGGACTCCTGAAAAACAAGAACTACGAACTCGATCTTGATCAGCAAATTCTCCATGACCTTTATCTGAACGCGGGCTGGTTCCGTCAGGACACCAGGCAAACGACGAATTACACGATCGGCCAGTTGAACGCAACGGCCCTTCGAATCGACGAAAACAAATATCTCCCGAACGGCACACCTAATCCTGACGTCGGCCTGCCGTTTGTCACCGATATTGATCCAGACCGGTATATCAACAACGAGGTCGACGATCATTTCCGTGCGATGTTGGCTTACAGTCCCGACTTCACTCAGAACAAAGGTTGGACGAAATGGCTCGGGCACCACCAGATGCTCGGGCTCTGGTCGCGCGACGAGTCCATGGCCTTTGCCGACCGGCAGCGTCTTAGTTTTGTTGCGGCCGGCAGCCCCGCCGCAACCTATCGTTATCTATCGAATTCCAACCCCGATGCCGACGGCGCGCCGACGGGATGGCATTTCACCGGCAGCAGCGGAGCAACCGTCCAACGGTATTTCTATCTCGCCAATCCGGGCGATCCCATGGGCAAGGTGACGACATCATCCGGTGAATGGAACGACAATACCTTCAATGGCAATATCGTGGCCTATAATTATCTCACCCAAGGATTCGAAAACGAGAACGTGACCACGCAATACGTCGCTGGAGTTGCCGATCCCGCACGCTCGCAGAGGACGCTCCAATCCTATAGTACCGGCTCCACCGACTATTGGTGGAACGACCGGCTGATCACCACGTTTGGCGCACGACTGGATAAATTCAAAGCGCGGAATACCAGCACTGGCGCGATCAAACTCCCCGACGGCACGACGTTGCCCGCTCTGACCGCGCCGCAAAAATTCCTTACCAACGGCTATTTCAATTACGACTCGATGTGGAATCGTTTTCAGCCGTGGCAATATGTCACCGGCCGGACCAAAACCGGCGGCGGGGTTCTTCAGGTTTTCAAGAATTGGGACACCATTGATCGCCGCGCTTCTGATGGCAACGAGTTGTGGCAATTGATCCGTAGCTTCGGAATCGTCTACAATTGGTCCGACAACTTCGACGTGCCGACGGGCGCCCAGGTAGACGCGTTCGGAAAGCCATTGCCCAATCCTCAGGGCGTGGGTCGTGACTTCGGGTTCCAAGTCTCCGCTCTGGACAACAAACTCTTCGCCCGCGTGACGTGGTTCAGATCCACGAGTATAGATTCCCGCCTTTCGGCGGGCACGCCAATCGGACGCCTGACCGCAATACCTGCTCTCGCGACTCCCGATGCTGCACCGGCGAGCGTTGATGGGCTGTTCCGCACGTGGGCACGAACCATAGCGAAGATCAATCTGGGCCTCGATCCGACGCTCGACAATCCGGCTCCTTTGACCAATCAGCAGGAGACGGACGTCGAGGCTGGGGCAGCAAAGATCTGGCAGCTTCCCTTCAACTACTATAACGACCTTCCGGGCGCCATCACAGCGACCAGCGACGGAATAGCTACCGGCACGGAGTTCGAGCTCAACTACAACACGAGCAACTGGCGGAATCGGGTGACCTTCGGCAGGCAGGTCACGACCACCTCCAACGCTCTGCAGCAATACGACGCATGGTTTGCCGTGCGCAGTCCGTTGTGGATCGCCAAGGCCTCCGATTACCTTCTGCCCCAGTACCAAAAATACTTAACGTACACAACGAGCGGTGGAACTCAGGTGGACCTCACGAACTTCCTGAGCAGCTACGGCTACACCAGCACGGTGAAGATCACCAATGCTGACGGTGGGAAGAGCCCGCAGAACTGGATGGACGTCAACTTGACCCCACAGGTCCAGCTCTTCAAAGACCTCAACGGCCAGCAGTCGCCCGGCCAGCGCAAATACCACATGGCATACAATACCGGTTATGACTTCACGTCAGGCCGGTTAAAGGGCTGGGGAATCGGCGGTGCCGAACGCTGGGAATCGGCCTCCGTCATTGGCTATTTAGGCAAGACCGCCCACACCACCGCGAACCTTAACCTTCTCGATAGTGCGGACGTTACCAAGCCAGTTTACGATTCCGCCAATTACTACACGGATCTCTTCGTTAACTATAAGCGCAAAATCTGGCATGACCGTGTGGGCTTGATCGTCCAATTGAACGTGGAAGACGTCTTCGAAGACGGCCACCTTCAGCCCGTTGCGGTTAACTACGACGGGACGCCCTACGCCTACCGCATCATCGATTCGCGAAAGTTCACACTGACGACGACATTCGATTTCTAAAAATAATTTAGGGTGCCGCAGGCTTGAGCGTGGCTTGCGGTGCCAACGTCCGAAGCGCTTCTATCGTTTGTATAACCATACCCAAATACCTAAGTCTTCAGAAACGACGTACGGCTTCAGTCGTAATTGCGGGCGGCGGTACTACAAAAATGAAAACAGCTATTAAAACTATTGCAGCGATCGTTTTTTTTGCGATCGCGTCCGTGGCTTGGGCGTCACCCCAATATTCGATTGGTCACGTAATTAACGGCTCTATTACGATAGAAATCACTCCCACCGGATCTGCGTATGGAACGGTCAGTATCTACAAAGGCAGTGACTTAATGTTCGAATGTGACACAAGCGGGGTATTGTATGCCGCCACAGGAGTTTCTTGGTCGCAAGATGGTACCTCGTTCGTAGCATACGATCTGCCGGAGGGGGACTACACCGCTGATCTAACGGTTCCGGCGCCAACTGAATATGAGTTCTCAGACTACGGGCAGTATACAGAAATACGGGCTTGGTCTTATTATGATGAGATTTGGGCAGACTTCTTTGTGTCATAACATCTAGCGCGGTGCGAAATTAGGCCTTACAAATGCTCCGCGACTAGCGGAGCATTTTTTTGAGTATTCTTTCATTATGATCCTGACACCTGCGCGCGCCGAAACTCTATGGCGGCGAGCTGTCTATAGCGCCAAGGGTTCCTGAATTTAACAGCGCGCCTCATTAAGAAAAACTCGGACATCAGTGCCGCGTCTATCCTTTGTTCTTACTGTAAAATACCTACCGAATCGCATCACTCAACCAAGGCGGCACCTTCAATAGCGATCCATCCCCGATGGATGGTTTTGATTCGCACGCCATATTCCATGTCTCAACGCCAAACGATGGTTGTGGGGAATCTATGATTCACCGTTCTTCTCAATGTCCCCGCATCGCACTAATCGGCGTGTCCGGGTACGGACAGATCTATCTTGAACTCGTTTTCGCCGCTCAAGCGCGCGGTCAGCTGGTTCTAATCGCCGCTGTGATCATCAATCCCAGGGAGGAAGGATCGATCGAATCCCGACTGCGCCAGCAAGGCTGCCGGATCTATCGCGACTACACGGAAATGCTGCGGGCCGAGTCCGGGCAACTGGACCTGTGCCTGATACCGACCGGGATTCCCTGGCACGCGCGCATGACGATTGCCGCCCTTCAAGCAGGCGCAAATGTACTCGTGGAAAAACCACTCGCCGGTTCGCTCGCGGAAGTCGCAGCCATTCGGACCGCTGAGCATTCAAGCGGCAAATTCGTCGCCGTCGGGTTTCAAGACCTCTACAGTCCGGTCAATCGCTGGCTGAAGCAGCAATTGCACGCCGGCGCGATCGGGCGTCTTCACACAGTGCGTTTTCTCGGACTCTGGCCACGCCCGGCATCCTATTTCACTCGCAACGACTGGGCCGGCAGGCTGCACGCACAAGGCAGCCAGGTGCTTGATTCCCCGCTTAACAACGCCTTCGCTCATTTCGTCATTCTCAGCCTCTACTTCGCGGGGACCGAACTCGAAGCGGCAGCGAGTGCACAAATTGAATCGGCGGAATTGCTCCGGGCCAACGCCATCGAGAGCTTCGATACCAGTGTGGTGAAGGCCCGTTCTGCCGCCGGCGTCGCCTTCTGGTTTGGCGCCACGCACACCTGCCACGAAATCCACGAGCCGGAAATTCATTTGGAAGGTACTGATGGACGCATCGAATGGAAACACGAGCAAAGTTGCACGATCATTCATGGTGACGGACGCAAAGAGGAACGCCTGCTGCCCGACATCACTGCCAACCGGCAATCGATGTTCGCGGCGGTTCTGAAAAAAATCGTTTCGCCCGAAACAGTTGTCTGCAGCACAGGATTGGCCGAACATCACACCGCGTTCGTCGAGGCCGTCCACGCCGCCACGCGGGTGCAGACCGTGCCAGCTGTCCTGATCAATTGGGAGACACCGCTCGCGAACACGCCACCGGTTCCGGTGGTGCGCGGGCTCGAAGCCGCCCTCCTCCGCGCCTTCGCCGATCGATCGCTTCTTCAGGAAACCGGTTTCATTCTTACCACGCCGACCGCTTCCTAGTTTGTCTGGCGCGGTCGTTACCATCGGCGCACAGCGGCGTCACAAGTTTTCAGTCCCTCGCAATCATGTCCATTACCCGTCGCGAATTTGTCCGCAATACCGTTCTGGCCGTCGCCGCCGCGCAGCTCACAGGCGATCTCCCGGCCGCGCCTGAAACATCTGCTCCCGCAAAAATCAAAACTCCCGTGAAGCCGGGAATTGCCAGCGTGCATTGGCTCGACGACGCCGTGCCCTCAATCGCGCCGGGCACAACGTGGGGTACGCCGTGGCCGCAAGGCCAGCATGCGGCGGGAACCGGCTTCGCGCTGCGCACGGCAAAAGGCGAAAGCGTTCCCGTGCAAAGCTGGCCCCTCGCCTACTGGCCGGACGGCTCGCTCAAGTGGACCGGGCACGCGATTCCGGCCAACGAATTTCTCACCCCGGATTTCGAGCTCTCGGCCGGTGCGCCCACCACGCCGGCCCAGGCACTTGCGGTGAAGGAAACTGCCGGCGCCCTCGAAATTGACACCGGGGTGATTCACGCAACCGTCGCTAAAACGGGCCGGAAAATCATTCCGTCGATCACGCGGGACGGCACGGAAATCCTGCGCGACGGGCACTTGATTATGCTGCGTTCCGATTCACCCGAACGCGAAGCCACCCAGGAAAAATTCGAAGGTGAAATCAATTCCGTCGTGCTTGAGTCGAGCGGTCCAGTGCGGGCCGTCGTCAAGATCACCGGCCAGCACGCCTCGACCACCGGCCAGCGGAAATGGCTGCCCTTCGTTGTCCGGCTTTATTTTTATGCCGGTGGAGAAGTCGTGCGGATGCTGCACACGATCATTTATAACGGCGACCCCGGGAAAGACGCGATCGGCGGATTGGGGATTCGTTTCTCGGTGCCGTTGCGCGGCGCGTTGTATGACCGCCATGTCCGTTTTTCCGGACAGGAAAAGGGCCTCTTCGCCGAAGCCGTGCGCGGCATTACCGGTCTCCGCCGCGACCCGGGTGAAGACGTGAAGGCAGCCCAACTCGCTGGACGCGCCACGCCACCGCTCGACAGTTGGGCGCGGGCTGTCAGCAGCCGCCTGCAATACGTTCCGGCCTTCGCCGACTGGACCTTGTTTCAGCCCAACTGCGACGGGTTCGAAATCCGCAAGCGTACGCGCCAGGGATTCACCTGGCTCGGTTCCGCCCGCGGATCGCGCGCCGGTGGCCTGGGTTACGTTGGTTCGCCCCAGGGTGGAGCGGCCTTCGGTTTGCGCAATTTCTGGCAAGGCAACCCGGCGCAACTCGACATCCGCAATGCGACGGGCGACGTAGCCGAAATCACCACCTGGCTGTGGGCACCGGACGCGGGAGCAATGGATCTTCGCCCTTACCACGACGAAATGGGCGAGGATGATTATGCCAAACAACTCGAAGCATTGGATATCACTTACGAGGACTACGAGCCCGGCTTCGATTCGCCTGAAGGCGTCGCGCGCACGAGCGAACTTTTTTTCTGGGCGCTTCCCGCAACTCCGACCCGCGGGAGATTCGTTGAAATGGCGGAAATGGTGCGTCAACCGCCGGTCGCCGTACCTACCCCGGAGTACATGAGCACGTGTCGAATCTTCGGCGGCCTGTGGTCACTGGAGGATCGCTCCACCCCCGCACGAAATAAGCTCGAGGACGAACTCGATTGGTTTTTCAAATATTACCAAGGCCAGCAAAGCGAGCGGCGTTGGTACGGATTTTGGAATTACGGCGACGTCATGCATACCTACGACGCCGACCGGCACGAATGGCGGTACGACGTGGGCGGATTCGCGTGGGACAACTCCGAACTCTCCACCGATCTCTGGTTGTGGCTCTATTTTCTCCGCACCGGGCGCGCCGACGTTTTCCGTTTCGCCGAAGCGATGACGCGTCACACCGGTGAGGTTGACGTGCATCACATCGGTCGTTTCGCCCCCTTGGGTTCGCGGCACAACGTCCTGCATTGGGGTTGCAGCGCAAAGCAGCTGCGCATCAGCAACGCCGCCAACCGTCGCTACTATTATTATCTGACCGCCGATGAACGCGTGGGCGATCTCATGCGCGAGCAGGTCGAGGCCGCGTGTGCACTCGTTAAGATCCAGCCCAATCGCAAGGTCATGAGAAACGGCAAACCGCAGGAGCCCGACGCCACCGCCACGCATGCGCGAATCGGCTTCGGTACCGACTGGGGCGCATTGTCCGCCGCGTGGCTCACTGAGTGGGAACGCACCGGCGACAAACGCATCCGTGACCGGCTTGTCGCAAGCATGAAGACCATCGCCGCGCAGCCGCATGGATTTTTCTCCACTGGCGAACGCATGGATCTTGAAACAGGCGTCTTCGATATTTCCACGAACCCACGCGCCGCCGCTTCCCACCTGAGTGCGGTCTTCGGACTCGTGGAAGTGTGCACCGAGTTGGTGCAACTTCTCGATGTACCGTCGTTCAAGCAGGCATGGCTCGACTATTGTGAACTCTACAACGCTCCCGCAGATGAACAAGCCCGGCGCCTTGGTCATTCGCTTGAAAAATTGAACCTCCAACAGGGTCATTCGCGTCTCACCGCGTACGCCGCCAAAATCACCCGGAATCCCGCGCTCGGAAAACGCGCTTGGGCAGAGTTCACGGCTGGTTCCGGCGGTTATGGGCGTGGACACCCGTTCAAAACGGAACGCATTACCGGTCCGGCCGTGCTCCGTCCGATTGACGAAGCCGCCTTCGTGTCCACCAATACCACCGCGCAATGGGGCCTCGCCGCCATTGAAAATCTCGCCCTCGCCGGCGATGAACTACCGTCGGCGTAGCAATCGACCAAACATGATCCTGCGAAAATCTCCCGTGAATCAACTGTCACGCCTTTTGACCTGCCTCCTCCTGACCGGTGCCGTCGCACATGCCGCGGTTCCATTGGAGCGCAAATTTGATTTCGGCGCCACGGTTGCCACCGATGGCTGGCTGCCCGCCAATGCGGATACCATTTACTCCAGCACGCGCGGCTACGGTTTTGAAACCGGGGCGACCATTTCGGCGACGCATCGCGTCAGCGGCGGACCGGCCGACGATTATTGCACCAGCGACAAACCTTTTTTCTTCTCCGTCGATTTACCTGAGGGAAACTATCGCGTCACGTTGACGGTGGGCGACCACGCGGGGGTTTCCCACACGGTGGTCAAAGCGGAGTCGCGACGCTTGGTGCTTGAACCCGTCGATACTGCGAAAGGCGAAATCAAAACCGCGACCTTCCTCGTCAATATCCGCAATGCACAATTGCCCGGCGGCGGAAGAGTCCGGCTGAAGCCGCGCGAGATTGGTGCCCTGCACTGGGATGACCGGCTGACCTTGGAATTCAACGGCCGCCGTCCGTGTATCGCGGCGCTCGACCTCGTCAAGGTCGATGATGCCATCACCGTTTTCCTCGCCGGCGATTCCACCGTCACCGATCAACAGATCGAACCGTGGGCCGCGTGGGGCCAGATGCTTCCCGCCTTCTTTGATGACAAGGTCGCCGTGGCGAATCACGCCGAATCCGGGGAGACGATCAAATCCTTCGTCGGGGAGCGCCGTCTCGCCAAGGTGATGTCGCTCATCAAACCCGGCGATTACCTTTTCATTCAATTCGCCCACAACGATCAAAAAATCAACGCCGAGCACACCGACGCCGCGACGGGCTACAAGGATTATCTGCGTCGCTTTATCGCGGAAACCCGGGCCAAGGGTGCCCTGCCGGTTTTGGTCACCTCGATGGAACGCCGCCATTTCAATGCAGACGGGCATATCGTTCCCACGCTCGAAGGTTATCCGCAGGCCATGCGTGAAGTGGGCAAGGAACTCGCTGTGCCGGTGATCGATCTCAACGCGATGAGCATTCCATTCTATGAGGCACTCGGACCGGGGGAGTCGAAAAAAGCGTTCGTGCATTTTCCCGCCAATTCGTTTCCGGGACAACCCATCGCGCTCGCCGATGACACTCACTTCAACGCCTACGGCGCTTACGAACTCGCTCACTGTGTGGTGGAGGGAATCAAGTCCCGGGTTATCGCGCTCGCTGCCCATCTTCGCCCGGAAGTAAAATCCTTCGATCCCGCTCATCCCGATCTTCCGGAAAATTGGCACCTGCCTGCAAGTCCGCCCAAACCTGTAATCAAACCGGAAGGCAGTTAAATCATCCACCCTGAGGAAGGCGACCCCGCTGTGGTTTGTTTTGAACACACCCTGGAATTAAATCCGATCCAGCACCCGCGCTGTCTCATCAACCATCACTTCAGTGCCGCGATCAGGAAGGTATGGCGGGTTTTCCGCAACCCGCCGTTTGGTACGCTCGCGAGATGCATGGTGGTCGATAACCCTGACGGCGCTTTAGGGATAAAGCTCCCTACCTTCGACAATCCCGGATACTCGCCAGTATAAACGTGCAGTTACGACGAAGCATTTGATTTCGCTCCCTTTTCAGCAACCAACTTTCTAGCCTGCACCTTAATGAATCCCCGGCTTCCCTCCAAACTATACTATGGCGGCGACTACAATCCCGAGCAATGGCCGGAATCTGTCTGGCAGGAAGACGTCCGTCTGATGCGCGAAGCCAGGGTCAATATCGTCAGTCTTGGAATCTTCAGTTGGGCGAAACTGCAACCCTCCGAAAAGCGCTTCGATTTTGGCTGGCTCGACCGCATCATGGATCTGCTCGCGGCCAACAAAATTTCCGTTTGCCTCGCCACCGCCACGGCCTCCCCGCCTCCGTGGCTCTCCCGAAAATATCCCGAAGTTTTGCCCGTGACGGCCGACGGGGTTGTCTTGCAGGTGGGCTCCCGCCAGCAGTACTCGCCGAGCAGCCGCGTTTATAAAAAATTTGCGGCGGCGCTTGTGCGGAAATTGGCCCGGCGTTATCACAGGCATCCCGCGCTCGTCTCGTGGCACATCAACAACGAGTATGCGTGCCACATGCAGGAGTGCCACGGCGACGCCAGCACCGCCGCCTTTCGCCGCTGGCTCCGTGCCCGTTACAAAACGATCGATGCATTGAACGATGCCTGGGGCACGGCTTTTTGGAGCCAGGCCTACGGTGACTGGAGGGAAATTTTCACGCCGCGCCGCGCTCCGTATCATTGCAATCCGACGCAGTGTCTCGATTTCAAGCGCTTCACGAACGACGCGTTTCTATCGCTCTATCGAATGGAAGCGGCCATCCTGCGAACCGCCACTCCGCAAATACCCGTTACGACGAATTTCATGGGTTTCTTTAAACCGCTCGACTACCGCGATTGGGCGTCCGAGGTCGATTACGTGGCGTGGGACAATTACCCCGATCCCGTGGACGAAAAGGCCGCGCGCCACGCTGGCGCGGTCGGACACGATTTCATGCGTTCGTTGAAACCGGACCAGCCATTCGTGCTCATGGAGCAGGCAACCTCCGCCGTGAATTGGCGTCCGACCAATCTCCCCAAGCGCCCGGGGCTGATGCGCCTGGGCAGCCTGCAAACCCTCGCCCGTGGCGGCGACGGCGTGATGTTTTTTCAATGGCGCGCATCCCGGGTTGGTGCGGAAAAATTCCACAGCGCATTCGTGCAACACGTGCCCCATGACCAAAGCCGCGTTTTCACCGAGGTGAAAGCGTTGGGCACTGAGCTGGACAAACTCGCAATCGTGGCTGGCTCAGTGGTAAAAAATAAAGTTGCCATCGCCTTCGACTGGCATGCGTGGTGGGCGGTCGAGACCGAATCCAAACCCGGACGCATTGACTACGCCGGTTGGGCACAAACCTTGCACCGTTGGTTTTATGAAAAAAACATCGGTGTCGATTTCGTACATCCGGGAGCCGATCTCACGCGCTACAATCTGGTGCTCGCGCCGGCCCTCTATCTGTTGACGCCAGCCGACGCCGCCAATCTAACCGATCATGTTGCCCGCGGAGGCACCCTGCTCGCGACTTATTTCACCGGCATTGTCGATCGAGACGAACACATCGTGCTGGGCGGTTATCCCGCTTTGCTCCGAAAAGTGCTCGGGTTGTGGGTCGAGGAATGGTGCCCTTATCCAGACGGACGCACCAACGGATTGAAATTTAACGGCGTACGAGAAGAAAATACCTGCCACCACTGGTGTGATTTGCTTCATCTCGAAGGAGCGAAAGCCCTCGCCACTTACACCGGCGACTTCTTTGCCGGCCGACCCGCCATCACGCGTCACCCACATGGAAAGGGCCGCGCTTTCTATCTCGGCACGCGACCGGACGCCGCGGGTTTGGATCAGCTGCTCAGCCGGGTGGCCAGGGAGGCAAAAGTTCGACCCACTTTGAAAACGCCCGCCGGAGTCGAAGCGACGCATCGCGTATCGGCCGAGGGACATTTTCTATTCCTGCTCAATCACGCGGACAGCGCGGCAAAAATCCCTCTGGGCGGTCTGCACGGCCACGACCTGATCGCTGAAAAGAAAGTGGCCGGGAGCGTCGTCCTCGCGCCGCTCGACGCCGCGGTAATCCAAGTCGATCGCTGATAAATTCAGCTCACGATGGCAGTGCACCCTTCTTCTGGAGTTGCAGCGACCTCGCTGCATTCCGCCCGCGGGCGAGGTCGCCCGCGCTCCAAAATCCTGACGCACAAAATCGCAGATCATCCACTGCTCCTTTCGCGAAAAAATGGACTCTCCCGCTATAAATTCCCTGACCGCCCGTTTCCATTTCGCTCCTGTGTTCTTACAATAAGAACCTCATCCCATGGCGACCACTACCATTCGTGAAATTGCCCGATCCCTCGGGATATCCCATACCACCGTTTCGGAAGCGCTCCGCAATTCGCCTCGCGTCAATGTCGCCACCCGCCGTCGCGTCCAAAAAGCGGCCCGGACCGCCGGTTATCAACCGAATCCACTCGCCGGCGCATTGATGTCGGAAATGCGCCGGGCCCGTTCCGGGACGTTTCGCGGCGTGCTCGCGATCCTTGATCTCGACGGACCCGACAGCCGTCCCGCCAGTTCCAATCGCTATCACCGCGAGCTCATCCGCGGCGCAAGCGTGCGTGCAGCAGAATTGGGTTTCAAAGCTGAAACCATCATCACAGGAATGCGGGGGATTTCCGACGCGCGCCTCGACACGATTTTGCAGGCCCGCGGCATCCGCGGCCTCCTGCTTCTGCCGATCGCTCAAAAAGCGGAATTGAACGGACTCAATTGGAATCATTTTGCGGGAATTTATACCGACTATCTGATTGAAAGCCCCGCGCTTCATGCCGTTTGCCCCGATCACTATCGATCCATGGTTTTCGCCGTACAAAAACTGCACGCCCTCGGATATCGACGACTGGGACTGGTGTTGCACACCGACCACGACGCGAGGCTGCTCCATCGGTGGGAGGCGGCCTTTCGTACTTATCACGAGTATCACCCGGAAAAGGAATCCCTGCCACCGCTTGTCCTCCCCGAGCTCGAACGCAAAGAATTCATCCGCTGGTTCAAAACCCGACGGCCCGATGTCGTTTTATGCCACCGGGCGGAAGTCATGAAATGGATGGAGGAAGCCGGCGCGCGAATCCCGGAAACGCACGGATTTTGTTGTCTGAATGTGACCAGCAACGCCGTCACCTCCGCCGGGTTGGATTTACAGCCTCTGCTGCTCGGGGCGCGTGGCGTGGAACTCCTGATCGCCGCCCTGCACCGTAACGATTGCGGCGTTCCGGAACATCCCTCGACCACCACGATTCCCGCCATCTGGGTCGACGGCCCCACCCTCCGGAACAAAAACCCGGCAGCAGCCAACGGCTAATCTGTGCGAATAAAACCGTCGAAGACCTCGATGGCATTTGCGGGTTTCACCTGATCGGCGAAGTGCGCGCATCGAATTCTGAGATCTAAAAATTAGCGGAGATCAGCGAAGATTAGCGGTTAAAAAAACCGGCCGAAATCGGATGAAATTTAGGTTTGCTAGAACCAGAGCTTTTGGGTCTCTTGCCCATCCTTTCGGATGAAAGAATCCGACAACGGGACGTAGCTTAGCCTGGTAGAGCGCTTGCTTCGGGAGCAAGAGGTCGCGAGTTCGAATCTCGCCGTCCCGACCATTCGGCCGGCGGGGGAAACGCTGGGTTTGAATCGATCACAATCAAAGAAGTGCATCGATGTTTTCCCTTTGACGTGGCCCAACGCCCTCGGGTAGCGATGGGCGTGCACTCAACATCATAGTGGAAGCGCAGCACCCGCTCCGCTCTCAATTTTGATTATCTTGATCTCCCCGGTTGACGGCTCCCTTTCCCAGTAAATCTTCAACAGCTCGCGGCCACTGCTACCGCGCACGTTACAATTATAGCTTCCTTTCGTCGATTCGACCCGATCATCCGACGAGACAATGTAGGTGTTAGCTCCCTTCAGAGAAACATGCGCGATGACGCCCAATCGCGCGGCGATCGCGGATGAACTTTTAATGAATGAGGTCACATAAGCTCGTTCAGCCAGATCGGGCACCAGATTGGGATTGGCCGCTAATTTCAATTTTTGCCGAGGTGTTAGCAAAGCTTCCACCTCAGTCTTCGCAGACTGACTGAACTTCGCACCTTGTATCGCCCGCTCAGAGAGAGGAAGCGCCAGCAAGGCATCGGTTTCTTTCTGATAAATCTCCGCGACCTGCGCGAGTTGCTCGTCAGAAAGTTCAACCATCTGATCGATCCGATCGACCTTTGCTGCGGCGTCCTGCATGGCACCGCCGCCCAACCGCTGCGGTGCACGGTCATAGATTGCCCGCTGCTCCGGCGTAAGTAAGGCCCGGATTTCAGTCCGCGCCCGCTCTCTGATTGAAGAACCCTTTTCCGTCCGCTCCTCCGCTGTGGCAAAAGCCTGCAAGGCGGCATTCTCCGCTTTAAAAACATCCGCAGCCTCACTCTTTTGCGCTGGGCCAAGATGGACCAATTGATCGAGACGATCGACCAGCCCGCCGATATTCATCCCGGAGCTCCAAGCAAGGGAGGGAATGAATGCGAGAACACCACAGAATCTACAGAACGATGATTTCATGAGCCGAGGATTTGAGCCACCGTGCGTTTTGCTCGATGGTCACAGGTATGGCAGCCGCTGGATTCAAAAACGAACGGACACTCGATAAAATATTTCCCTAGGCTTGAGCCGGGGCGTAAATGAATCCACCCAGTCGAAGATGGAGCATTTTGGCCGTCACAACCGATCGCAGGACAAATACACAAATGCTCCTCACCACCAGCCGCGTTCGGTAGCCGCAGTAAGTGCAGCTTCGACCGGAGCCAGATTGGGATGCCATAACTTTTCCCATTCGAGGCTGACCGGTCCGGAATAGTCGTTGCGGATGATCTCTCGCAATGGGCGCATGGGAAATTCCCCGTCCCCAGGAATACAGTAGGTGAACGGATGTTTGCCGCTTGGTATGCTCAGGCTGTCCTTGACGTGCAGGTGCACGACATGCGACCGAATCGCCCGCCACGTCAGCAACGGATCCTCCTTCCCTCTTTTCCATGTGTGATGTGTGTCCCAAAGAATTCCGATATCCGGTGCCAATTCGAGAAACTGATTGATGGCGTCGGCCGTAAAAAGAGTGTCGTGCGTCTCAACCATCACGTCTGTCTTCCAATTATTTTCCCCGCGCAATCTCCGCCACCACGCCACCGTTTCCGCCATCGCATGGCACGTAACTGAACCGGCTTTCTCCCCGCCATCAAACACCCGCAGGCGCGATACGCCCAACGCTTCCGCCCACGGAATAAATTCCAGAAAATCTTCGCGGTCTTTTCCTGTTCCTCCGGCGAGTTTCAACGAGGTGTCCAGGGAAAATATTTTCATGGACTCATCACCCAATCGTTCCGCCAATGCCACGGGTGTGCCGTACTTCGACGCGAAGTACGCCGGCAAATCGATCGTTCCGGCCAGGGCTCGCAATTCAATGCCGGGAAGGTGGTGCCTTCGGGCAAGTTGAAATGCCTGTTCCAAATCCAACTCCGGACTCCCGAGCGTGGAATAAGTGCGGGTATAAGGCATGCGGACGAGCCCCAATCGTTGCGATGCCTGATGGGGAGTACATCCAAAAATCGCCGTCACAACGGAAGAAAAACGGCCGCCCACTTGTCTTTTGACTCCATCGGTGTGAACTTTCGTGCGATATGCTTCGCCACCCACCTCGAAGGAAAAAATCGCGCTCGATAGGTTACCCAGGGCAAACTGAACAAGGAGAGCCTGCGCGAGGCGAAGGCGCCGGAATCTATCTGGCCAAAAACGGGTTGAAGCGTCGTTCGTTTGCCACCGTCGTCAGCGGTCCGTGACCCGGCGCAATTACGGTATCCTTGGGCAAAAGGTCCAAAATCCGGCGCGCATGAGTCAGCAGGCGCTGACAACAGAAATAACCGCCGCCAAGCGAACCGGCAAAAATGAGATCGCCCGAGATCAGCAATGACGCCGCAGTTGGCTGAACGGTCGATTGCACGAGATAACAATTGTGTTCCGCCGCGTGCCCCGGGGTGCTGAACGCTGTGACAGATATTTTTTCGTAATTCAGTTTCTCTTTTTCGCCAAGGCCATGACAGTGTGGCCACCGGCCGCTGGGCGGACCATGGAAATAGTCCAAGCCGGTTTCCCGCAAAACCTCTTCCAGGCCGCCGATGTGTTCAGCCTCGTAGTGCGTCACAAAAACCGATTCGACTTCCTCGATGCGTTTCGGCCACGCGCGGTGCAATGCCGCATGGCTGGCACCGGTGTCGAACAAGAGAGCGGTATCGCCGCCGGTGGAAACGACGTAGGCGTTGGCAACACCCACGCCAAAAGGCATGCGGAGTGGATGCACGGAAAATGGCAGACTGCCGGGTTCCGCCTGCGGATAGGCGCCTTGCGCGAGCGCGTTGAGGCCGACTTCGTTTAAATCGAGCACCTGGGCAAGGCGCCCAACCTCGGCCTGCGTCAATTCCGGGCGATAATCGAGTGCATCCTGAATTTTCACCAAATCCACCCGGCTCTCCACGGCCAGCTGCTCGGTCGTCAGCTTGGAATGGCGCGCCGCTTTTTCCAGCACATCGCCCAGCTCGTCTTCCAACTGCGGTTTGTCCAAAGAGGAGTGCATGAAGCCATATTAACCAAAAATTGTTTCCAATCCATCCTGGAATCACCCAACTTTTTTCAATGAATTTGGTTCAACAAGAGGTCACGGATATTTTTCTGCGCACCAAGGCTCTCCTGCAAGGACACTTTGTCCTGCGGTCGGGACTGCACAGCGGTCATTTTTTCCAATGCGCGCAAGTCTGCCAGGACATGCCGGCAGTGGAACGGCTCGCCACCCTGCTGCTGCAAAAACTGGGCACACTCCCGTTCGACACGGTGCTCGCGCCGGCAATGGGCGGCCTTGTCATCGGCCAGGAAGTGGCCCGCCAGTCGAAGGTACGCTATATTTTCGCCGAAAAAGAAAGCAATGTGCTCGTGATGCGTCGTGGGTTCACCTTGAAGCCGGACGAACGTGTCCTGGTGGTCGAAGACGTGATCACGCGCGGCGGTCGCGTTTTGGAATGTCTGGAAATCGTCAAGCGTGCCGGCGGCACCGCAGCCGGCGTGGCCGTATTGGTCGACCGGAGTTCAGGTCAGGCGAAATTCGATGTTCCCACCTTTTCCCTGCTCGAAATGAGCTACCCGACTTATCCGGCCGATCAACTGCCGCCCGAACTGGCAAAAATCCCCGCGACCAAACCGGGCAGTTGAGTCGCAAAAACCTTTGCAAAAAAGCGCGCCATTTCCGGCGCGCTTTTTTGGACGAAATCAAGTCTTACGGAACGTTATTGACCGTGATGAAGCGTCGCACGCCGCGGTAATAATAAAAAATCAGGTTGCGTCCGTCACGCAGCACGCGCTTCGCCGAGGCGAGGTCGGTGACCGGAACGCGATTGAGTTGTTCGATTACCGCGCCCTGCGGCAGGACGTCGCGATAAGGCGAATTCTCCGCCACCTCCGTCACGACCACTCCGTCCACACGGTCATCGATCCGAAGCTCCTTGCGCAAATCCGCCGTCACCGGTGAAACGGTCACGCCCGAAAACAATTCACCCTCCGTGGAATCATCGTCCGGTAATTTGCCCAAGACCACATCCTTGGTCTCCGTCTTGCCGTCGCGGATAAATTTCACCGCGATTTTTGTGCCCGGTGGAGTTTGGGCGATGACCAAACGGAGATCGTCGCGCGACGTAACCGGTTTGTCGTCAATCGCCACAATAATATCCTCGGGCTTCAGGCCGGCCTTGGCCGCGGGACCGTCCGCGGGATTAAGATCGGTGATGATCACGCCTTTCGCCTCGCGCTTCAACCCGAAGGACTCGGCCATGTCCGCGCTCAACGTGTCGGTTGAAACACCGAGGTAGCCGCGCGTGACGGTGCCGGTGTCAATCAGGCTGTGCATGATGCTGCTCGCAAGATTGATCGGGATGGCGAAACCGATTCCGATATTACCTTGCGACGTGGAAATGATCGCTGAGTTGATGCCGACCAGTCGCCCACGCGCATCGATGAGCGCACCGCCGGAATTACCCTGATTGATGGCGGCATCGGTCTGGATGAAATCCTCGTAGCCCGCCACTTCATCGAGAATTCGCACGCGACGGTTGGTCGCGGAAACGATGCCCATGGTGACCGTCTGGCCGACGCCCAACGGATTACCGATCGCAAAAACGATGTCGCCCACCCGCAGTTTGCTGCTGTCGGCCAGGGTCGCGGCCGGCAGGTTTTCCACGTCGATTTTAATCACCGCGACATCGGTTTTGGGATCGGTGCCGATTAACTTCGCCGTAAACTCGCGGTCGTCGTTTAAAAGCACCTTCAGTTCATCGGCCTCCTCGACCACGTGGTTATTGGTGATGATGTATCCGTCGGTTGAAATGATGACGCCAGAGCCAAGCCCGCGCTGTTTTTGTTCGCCTCCCCGCATGCCGTATTGCCGGAGAAATTCCGGTATCTGTTCACGGACAATCTTGCTGGAATAGACGGAAACCACCGCCGGCCGGATATTCTCGAGCGAATCCGCATAGCTCGTGACCACGGACGACTTGAGATCGCTGATGGGAGTGGAATCGACCTTGAGCACCGGCTTCTTTTTCGGAGCCGTGGCTTTGGCCGCAGTTTTCGGCGCGGCCTTCTCGACTGCGAACAACACCCGGGCGGAGCCAAGGGAAAAAACGATCAATCCGAGGCAGAGGATGCGTTGCGAGGTTTTCATGGGCGGTGACATTGGGCTGTACGGGGATGACACCGGATCTTCCCGTCGGTTTCGTATGCGCCTCAGAAACCCTTGATCTTAAAAAGACCGGTGACGCTTTCGTTGGTATTGATCCGTAAAATCGCTTCGCCCAACAACGGCGCAATACTCAGCACGGTTATCGGGAGGCCGCGTGGATCAATCGGCACGGAATTCGTCGTGATCAGTTCATCGATGATGCCGGTCTTCAGGCGTTCGTAGGCGACCTCATTCAGCACGCAATGGCTCACCGCCGCCCGAATGCTCTTCGCCCCGTGCTCCTTTAAAATTCTCGCCGCCGCGGTCAAGGTGCCGGCTGTCTCGGTGATATCGTCCACCAGCAGAACGTCGCACCCGCTCACTTCACCGACGACACTGATTGCTTCCACCGTCGTCGCACTGGTGCGCTTCTTCGCCACCAGCCCAAGCGAGGCCCCAAGGACATCCGCGTAGGCCGAGGCCATTTTCATCCCGCCGACATCGGGGGAGAAGACCACGAGGTTATTGCTGCGCTTGGTCGCAAGGTATTGAAAGAAAACCGGCGAGGCGAAAAGATGATCGACCGGAATATCGAAAAATCCCTGGATCTGCTGGCTGTGGAGATCCATCGCGAGCACCCGATTGGCGCCCGCAGAGATCAGAAGATTAGCCACCAACTTTGCCGTGATCGGGACGCGCGGCTGATCCTTGCGATCCTGGCGGGCGTAACCGTAAAATGGAATAACCGCCGTAATCCGCTGCGCCGATGCCCGCTTGGCGGCATCCATCATGATCAGCATTTCCATCAAATGATGATTGGTGGGCGGGCAGGTCGATTGGACAATGTAAACATCCGCACCGCGGATATTTTCGTTGATCTTCACGAATGACTCCCCGTCCGGAAAACAGTTGACCGTCGCATCCCCCAAGGGAACACCCATGGACTGGCAAATTTCTTCTGCCAGTGCGCGATTGGAAGAGCCGGAAAAAATCTTGAGCCGCGTGTCCTTCATGTGTCCGCGTGATTAACGGAGAAAGGTACAGGCGAGAAGACTATTCCATTTTTTTCTCCAGAATCTCAAAGCGCTTGAAAAGGTCGGGCAGACGCTGGTGGAGAATCTGCAGGCGGCGTTCCAGCATATATGAAATTGCGGGGGTACCGTTCACGTAGCTTCCGGCGTCCACATCGCGACCGACGGCGGACTGGCCGCCGATTTTCGCGCCCTTGCCGAGGGTGATATGCCCGGCCACGCCCGCCTGCCCACCAAGAACCACGTAATCCTCCAAGGTCGCGCTGCCGGCAATGCCCACCAGGGAACAGAGAATGCAGTGTTTGCCGATCACCACATTGTGACCGACCTGGACGAGATTATCGATTTTCGTTCCCTCTCCCACCATGGTTCTGCTGAAACGGGCGCGATCCAGGGTGGAGTTTGAACCAATTTCGACATCGTCCCCAATGATCACGGTTCCGATCTGCGGGATCTTCTCATGCCGGCCGGCGACAAATTGATAACCGAATCCATCGGATCCGATGACAACCCCGGGTTGGAGACGAACCCGATTGCCCAGGGAGCAGGCAGCCACAATTGTGCAACCTGGCATGATCCAACAATCATTGCCCACTTGGACATCGCGGCCCAAAAACACGGAGGCCTGAAGTACGCTCTCACCGCCAACCTGGACTCCGTCTTCCACGACACAAAGCGGTCCGACATGCGCCGTCGCATCGATTTTTGCGGTGGGGGCAATCACCGCGCTCGGATGAATGCCGGCGGCCGGCTTTGGCCACAGCGACTGTTCGATCCGTGCGCACAATTTCGCGAGCGCCACGGAGGGATTTTCAACGTAGAGGTAAACCTGGTCGGGTTTCGGTTTCCCCACATAGTCGACCGGAAGCAGCAGCACCGTGGCGTTACTGGCCGGCACTTGGTTTTTGTACTTCACGTTGCCCAAAAAGGAAAGATCCCCGGTGCGTGCGCTCAACAGCGAGGCGATGTCACAAATCGTGGAGGTGGTCGCTCCGCTGGAGTGGGACGCGCCAACAAAAATGGCGATTTCCCCGGGGGTATAGGCAACCTGCATGGGCACAAAAAAGCCCTGTTCACTTGAACAGGGCTTGGCAAGAAAGTTACTACTTTTTCGGCTCGGTCTTTGCGCCGCCGACATTCGGTACACTGAACGACGGTGCAGCCGATGCGGCCGGCGGTGTCGTGCCTGCCGCCGATGTCGGCGGGGCCGGACGGTCCTTGTTGATTTCCTTCAGGACGTCATCGGTGATGTCGTAGGATGAATCGGCATAGAGTACACCGGGAATGCCGAACAGCGTCGGACCGGATTTATCGAGGGCGAGCGTAGCGCCTTTGCGCTTGGCGATATCGTTCACGACCTTGGTGATTTCCTCCAAAAGCGCGTCGCGGAGATTCTTCATGCGCTGTTGCAGCGAACCGCGGGTCTTGGTCGTGAAATCCTGGACGGAAGCCTGCTTCTGCTGGATTTCCTCCATTTTCTTCTGCGCTTCACCTTCGGCCTTCGTGCGCGCTTCCTGCGTCAAGACCGTGCTCTTGGACTGTTCGACGAGCTCTTTGTATTCGTCGACCAGGATCTGGCCCTGCTTGTTGAGTTCCTCCACCTGTTCCTGGGCCATCTTTTCGGCATCGTGCAACTTGGCGTTGCCGTCCTCCGATTTGTAGTAGCCGTCGTAGGCCTTGGCCATATCGACCACGACCAGTTTCACTGCCGGCTGCGCGAGCAATGTGGTGGAACCGGCAGCGATAGCAGCCAGGGTGATTAAAGTACGGATCGTCTTATTCATAGGGTAAAGCAGAGGGAATTAGAAGCGGGTGCCAAAGGAAAAGTTAAACTGCGTGCCTTTTTTATTGAATTTATCAGAGGTGAGCGGAATGCCGAAATCAAGACTGAGTGGCGCGCCGGCAACAAACAAACGCAGACCGAAACCGAAATCGTCGTTGAATTGCGACGGATTGAAGTCGTAGGCGTTCGCATTCAGAAAGCCGGCATCGTAAAATACCGCGAACCGAACCGGCTTCACGACGTCGAACGAGTATTCCAAGCTGAGGAAGCCGTAGGTCTTTCCGCCGATCGGTTCACCCACGCTATCCTTCGGACCCACCATCCGGTATTCAAATCCACGGAGATCCTGCGGGCCACCCAGGAAATAACGGTCATAGAACGGAACGTCCCTGACGTATCCCGGAATTGTCTGATAGGACAAAGCCCCCGTGGCGTCAGGCAGAAGCAACGTAATGTCATGTGGTTTGTTGCTGTCGCCAAAGCTTTCAATCACTCCCGTGCGACCAATCACCGAAAGAACCTGCTCCTGAAACTCCGCGACCGGGAAAAATTTTGAACCACGGAATTCGAGGCGATAATAGTTGTTGTCGCCTGACAACGGACCACCGGCGACATCACCTTCCAATGTCGCATAGTTACCGCGGGTGGTATTGATGATCTTGTCGCGGGTATCCTGCGTCAGTGTGAAACCAAGCTTCGACGTGGTGGTTTTCCCCGCTGCGAGCAGGATTTCGATCGGAGCCGACGAAGCAACGTTTCCGATATCCACCACTTCATAGGTGTAGGCCAACTTGCCCTCGAGCCAGTTGAAGAGCCGCTTGCGGAGGTAGACCTGGCCACCCGTCCGAATTTCTTCGTAGTAAGTACTGTCGTAATCGGAGGTTTGGCGATAGAGCTGGAAGCCGAGGGCCAGTTCGCGCTCGAATAAATAGGGTTCTTCGAACGCCAGGACGACCTCGCTGGATTCCGAACCGATCTGGAATCGCAAACGGAATTTCTGTCCGTCGCCCTGGAAGAATGATTTGCGATTTTTAAAATCGAAATTGGATTGGGTGACCTCGGCGAACACCACCGCTTTTTCCAGGGTGCTGAAGCCCGCGCCGAAAGTGAGGTTGCCGGTACGCGCTTCGGTCACGGAGATTTTCAGATTACGGCGGCCGGGAATGTTGGTGGATTCGTCCTTCACGTTCACCGGGTCTTCAAAGAAGCGCGTGTTTTCGAGACGGAGTTTGCTGATCTTCATCAACACGCTGCTGAACACATCGCCGGGACCCAGCACGAGTTCGCGAAGAATGACGATGCTCTTGGTCTTCGTGTTTCCCTCGATGTTAACCGTCTCGACCTGAAATTTCTCGCTCTCAGTGATCTGATATTCGACGTCGATGTTGTTCGTCTGAAGGTTTGGTTTGCGGATCAACCGCACGCGTGTGTCGAGATAGCCGTCGCGGCCATAAAAATCTTCCAGTGTCTCGACGTCCTTGTCCAGTTTCGATGGGACGAAAACCATGCCCTTTTTCTGCTTTGGCAGCAGGCGCAACAGACGATCGGAATAAAGTTTGTTGCCCTTGAAACTGACGTCACCGATCCGGTATTGGCGCCCTTCGCTCACGCGGATTGTAATCACGAGGCGGTCTGGTTTTGGATAGTCGAAAGTGATTTTGTCCTCGGCGATTTCGACGTCGAGATAGCCATCCTCCTTGTAATAGTCACGCAGCTTGCCCAAATCCTCGTCGAAGTCGTCATCCTTGAGGCGGCCGCTGCCAGTCAGCCAGGAAAACATGTGCCACTTCCGCGTTTCCATTTCCCCCCGCAAGCGCTTCGCCTTGATGTGGTCATTGCCGACGAAATTGACTGCTGCGATGCGCACCTTTGCGCCCTCGCGGATCTTGAACAACACTGTGCCGAAGCCGGTGCTGCGGTTACGGTCAATACTATAGGTAACCTGCGCCTGATTGAATCCGTTCTTCTGGTAGAATTCGTAAAGCTTTTGAGCGTCGTCCTTGATCTGGCGTTCGTCCAGCGCGCCGTTCAACACGGTTTTGATTTCC
Organism: Lacunisphaera sp.; assembly: GCA_036499685.1. Lineage (GTDB taxonomy): Bacteria > Verrucomicrobiota > Verrucomicrobiia > Opitutales > Opitutaceae > Lacunisphaera. Next base: position 54,206 of record DASYDH010000066.1, read on the forward strand.
TTGATCAGCCGGTGCTCCTTGTACGCCTTGGCTCCTTGAAAATGGATCGAAAGCACCCGGAACTTCGGTGTCACCTCGATCACGAGGTTGACCACGTTGTTCGCCACCGACTCGCGCTTGACCTCGATGAACTCAAAAAGGCCGGTCCGGTAAAGGGAACGGATATCGCGATCGATCAGCGCCTCGTCGAGCTCGGCACCTTCACGCAACGCGATATTCGCGCGGACGATCTGTTCGCTGACGTTGGCCATGCCGACAAACTTGATCGTGATCGTACCGACATGGGCAGCCGGTGCTCCCTCGGAATCGGCACCGGCTTGGGCGAAGGCGCCCACCACCGTGGAAAAGAGAAAAAGGATGACTGAAAAAGCCCGAAGAAACGGACTACTGGGTGAAGTTTTCAAAGCGCGTAATTTCTTGAAGGAAAGTTAGTTTCAAATCACCCACCGGTCCGTTACGTTGTTTCGCAACGATAAGGTCTGCCGCGGACGCGGCAGTTTGGAATTTTTCGTCAGCATCCTTGGGTCGGGACAACATGATCACGATATCAGCATCTTGTTCAATGGAACCGGATTCACGCAAGTCCGACAAGCGGGGTGTGCGATTTTCTTTTTCCGATGAACGGTTGAGCTGGCTTAGAACAAGAACGGGGAGATCAAGTTCCTTCGCCAACGCCTTTAATCCACGCGAAACCTCCGCCACTTGCTGTTCGCGAGGTGCACGCGGATCGCTGCCGCTGACCAATTGCAGGTAATCCACGATAATCATGCCCAATTTTTTCCGGGCGTAGATGCGGCGGGCCTTGGCCCGGATTTCCATGATCGTGAGATTGCTCGAATCGTCGATCAGGATGGGCGCCTTCTTAAACTCCTCGGCCGTCTTGCCGAGCGCGTTCACCTCATGGCCATCACGGCTCACCAAGCCGTCGCGCAACAGCTTCAAGTTCACCCGTGAACGGGCGCACAGCATGCGCAATGCGAGCTGCGACGAACTCATTTCGAGCGAAAAGATCAACGTCGCCACCGGTTCCCGGCCGGGCTTGGGCATGGCGGCCGCCTCCGCGATATTCAGGGCAAAACTCGTCTTTCCCATCGAAGGACGGGCGGCAATGACGATCATTTCCTGCCGCTGAAAACCGAAGGTCATCGCATCGAGGTCCTTGAATCCAGATGTCACGCCGGTCAGCTCGCCCTTTTTCATGAGCATCTTGGCAATAACCGCGTTGGCCTCCTTAATCGACTCCTTGATTTCCTTCGCACTGTCGCTGACACGATCCTGCGTGACCGCAAAAAGCTCCTGTTCGACCTTGTCGACAAACTCCCCCAATCCACCGGTGAAACTGTACGCCTGCTCGACGGCTCCCGTCGCGGCCTTGATCAGTTCGCGCAACAGGTGTTTCTCGCGGACTTTCTCAATGAAATAAGCCGCATGCGCCGTGGTCGGGATCTTGCCCGTGACCTGCATCAAATACTGGAAGCCACCGATGACCTCCAATTGCCGGCGGGTTTTCAACTCCTCGGCTAGGACCTCCAGTGTCACTGGCGGGCTCTTCTGATAAAGCTCAACGATAATCTGGAACAGCAGCCGGTTGGCTTGGGAGTAAAAACAATCCGCCGTGACTCGTGCCTCAAGGCAACGCGCGATCGTGTCGCTGCCATCAAGCAGGCAACATGCGATGACATGCTCCTCCGCTTCCGCACTGTGCGGCGGCGAACGGTCTGGCGCAGCGGACGGCAGAGTCTGGTCGTCCGCTGGTTGGCCGCGCCGGAATGTAGCAGGCGATTGAGCCATGTCCGGTCAGGAATCGAACGTCTCGGCAGACGTTACGACGCGGCTGCTGGCTCGATTGGATTCTCGGAAACGACGTCGAACGAAAGTTCGACGCTCACGTCGGCGTGCAACTTGATCTTCACCTCGTGCTTGCCGAGGGTCTTGATCGGCTGGCCGAGATGGATGCGGCGCTTTTCCACGGTGATGCCGGCAGCCACGAGCTTGTCGTGAATGTCATTGGCCGTGACCGCCCCGAAGAGCTTGCCACCCTCGCCTGTCTTCACGGCGATGGCGATGCCAGCTTTCTCGATCTGTTTCGCGAGCGCCTGGGCTCCGTCGAGCTCCTTCGCCTCGCGCAGACCGCGGGCCTTCTTCAGCGCCTCGACCTGTTTGCGATTGGCCACCGTGACCGGCACCGCTTTGCCCTGGGGCAGGAGGAAATTGCGCGCATAACCGGCGCGGACTTTGACTTGATCGCCTTCGGCACCGAGGCCGTCGACGGGTTGAAGGAGGAGCACTTCGCTGTTAGCCATGATCGTGATGAGTTGGTTGTTTTTTGAAATGATTCGGCTGTTTAAGCCCTGATACCTTGTTACCTGGTACTTTTTGGTACTTCCGTGGCGTTAAAACGGCACGTCTTCATCGAGATTTTCCGGAGTCATCGGCATCGCCGGCCGGGTGGGACTCGTGCGCGGCGACGGGGAATTGTAACGCGGCTGCTCGCCGCCACCTTCGCCACCACCGGGCGCGCCACCTTCGGCCCGCCCCGTGCCGAGGAATTGGAAATTGTCGCAAACCACCTTCATGCGGCTGCGTTTTTCCTTCGTGTTCTTGTCCTCCCACTGATCGAGGCGCAGACGCCCTTCGACAAACAGCGGGCGTCCCTTCGTGCAGTACTTGGCAATGTTTTCGCCGGATTTGCCCCAGGCCTCGATGTCCACATAAGTCACTTCTTCGCGGTCGGCGCCCGCCTCGTCCCGGAATTTGCGGTTCACGGCCAGGCTGAACTGACAAATGGCGGTGCCTTTCGGCGTGACCCGTAATTCGGGATCACGCGTCAGGTTGCCGATGAGCATGACTTTGTTGAGATTGGCCATGGGGAGGGGCGCGAAACGCGATCAGGCGTTCTCGACGAGCGCGCGGTAGACGGTTGCGTTCAACCGCAGGCGCTCGTGCAATTGCGCGGGAGCGACGGCGGGAGCGGAGAAATTGACCTGAATGTACACGCCGGCGGGGAATTTATCGTCCGTCTTGCGGGCGAAATCGCGGCGGCCGATGTTTTCCACGGCGGTGACTTCACCCTGCACGGCGGAAATTTCCTTCTTCACGCCCTCGATGATCTGGTCGACGGAGTCTTCCTTGCCGCGGTTGTCGAGGATGAGGGTGGCTTTGTAGTTACGCTTGTTCTGGCTCATGGTGGTCTCTGCGATTGAGGATGTTCATGGCGTCGGCATACCCGCGATTCATTAGCAGGCGGAGGCCGTCCACGAAGGTGGTTAGTTTTTGATCGATGACGTTGGTTTGTTCTGTTGAAAATTTCCCGAGCACAAAGTCCTTAAGGTCCATGTCCGCCGGTCGCGCCGCCCCGATGCCAAGCCGGTAACGGATGAAACCGTTACCGAGATGCTCGAGCAAACTGGCGATTCCGTTGTGACCACCGGCACTGCCGGTGACCGACACTTTTACCCGGCCGAGATCGATGTTGAGATCGTCGTAGGCGACGATCAGCGCATCGACCGGCAGTTTATGAAAATCGAGCAACAGGCGCAAAGCGCGCCCACTGTCGTTCATGAATGTCTGCGGCTTGACGAGCAACCGGGTGACACCGGGCCGAACATCCCAGCGGGCGGTCTCAGACTCGAAGCGGGATTCTGCTTTCCACTTGAGACCTTCGGACGCTGCCAGCGCATCAATCGCGGCAAAGCCGAGATTGTGGCGGGTGGCGGCGTACTCTCGCCCGGGGTTGCCCAGTCCAGCGATTAGCGTGACGGACATGACTCAAAGAACAGGGTGCAAAAAGGGCCGTCCGCGAACGGACGACCCTTGAAAAAAACTTACTTCTTGGCCGCGGGCTTCGCAGCGGCAGCCGGAGCGGCGGCTTTCGCGTCGCCCGGCTTGGCGCCAGCGGCCGGGGCGGCGGCTTTCGCATCGCCCGGTTTCGCACCGGCGGCCGGAGCCGCAGCGGCACCAGCAACGGGGGCGGCAGCCGCACCAGCGGCAGCACCTTCGGCGGGAACGGCCCCGGCGGCAGGAGTGACGACCGCCGCGACTTCTTCTGCTGGCGGCTCGACGCAAAGGACGACCGTTTGATTCTTGTCGTCGAGAAAATCGACCCCCGCAATGGGCTTCAATTCGCCGACGTGAATGGACTCACCAACCTTAAGTTCAGCGACGTCGAGTTCGATCACGGAAGGCAGATCCTTCGGCAAGCAGCGGATGCGCAGACGATGGGTCGCGGTCTCGAGAATGCCGCCCTCGGTCTTCACGCCGTAAGCCTCGCCGACGACGCGGATGGCCACATTGATGATCATCTTCTCGTTTTCCTTCACTTCCTGAAGGTCGAGGTGGAGATATTTGTCGGTGATCGGATCCCGCTGCACTTCCTGCAAAAAGGAAAGGGCCGAGGCACCCGCGTCGCGCTTCAACTCGATGAGGGCGGCGCCACCGGAAATTTCCTTCAGCAATTTGACGAATTCCGGCGCATTGACGGCCAGGCTTTCGGGTTTCGTGTGCTTGCCGTAGAGAATCGCGGGGATCTTCTCGGCTTTGCGGAGACGGCGCGAGGCACTGCGGCCCGTGCCCTCACGATTCGTGACAGTAAGTTGGAATTTTTTCATAATTTCGTTCCCCCTGAGACTCCGGAATTGAAGGCAGGCGTAATGGAAAAGGGAGTGGAGTTGATGGAGCGCCAAGCGGCGATGCAACTAAAACTTTGCCCAAGCCCGAAAAAACGCGCGTTTTTACGGGAGACAGGGATTGACAACGCGACTTCGGAGTATCTTTTTGACCCTTCTTTTTGCCACATTGCCTGGTAGCTCAGTGGTAGAGCAGGTGACTGTTAATCACTTGGTCGTAGGTTCGATCCCTACCCGGGCAGCCATTTTAGCCAACGACTTACACTCGTTGGCTTTTTTGCGGAAAAACCACTGTCCGGTTACTGTCCGGTGTTAGCATGCCCCGCAGTCAGTCTGCGCTGTTTTTAGCCTAATTCAGACCGGACGCGAACACCTCAGGACGCGTGCCGAGCCGCAAACTTTCGGACTGCAAGAGATATGCGTCCATGATGTGTGCGATCAGTAGAGAAATCCCTTTCCCCACTGCGTTCGCACATTGCGCCGATCATCTGACTTAGCTCGCCGACTTCTGCGACCATCGTAGGTGGTCGGGGTCTCTGTTGGGACCATGTCGCTATCGCGCCCGCACTCAGTCCATGTAACTCATCACCGCCGCATTGTCGGTTGACTGTACGCAGGACAAGACGCTCGGCTTCAACTTTGCGAAGATAGCTGTTCATGTTTTAAGACGAGTGAGTAGTTTGTCGCACCACGTATTGAGTTCAGGGAGACGCGTTAATATTTGGCGCTCAAGGTTGACATGACGGCGAAGGACACCACCGCGTGTAGAAGCACGTCTGCACTGCAACAAATAATCAAGTTGGGGCTTTGATAAAGGAAAACCAGTCGGCAAGTGAAGGGGGGCATGGCGGGAAAAATCGAACCGACCAACCAGCGAAGGAAATGCCGCCATCGCGATATCACGGCACGCCATAGCGAGCAGCCCGAATTCATAAACCGACGCATCAGTCCCGGAGGATAGTTCCTCTACCGCGCCGCGTAGAATGCGCCGTAAATCAGAAATTTCGCGAACTGCGCTGTCGTAAGGTCTCGGCGGACCAATTTTCCTCAAAAAGCCGACAGTATCACGGGGCCAGAGTTGAACAGATTCCAAATAAAGATGCCACGCAAACAATGTTCCGCGGCGGTACAGAACACTGATCCGACGACGGCTGTAGCGCGACCAGGCAGTCGGCAGATTCTTGAGATCTTGCGCCCCATCCGCTATGACCAAGACATCTACATCAGACCCCTTATCGGGTTCTCCTCTGCAGACTGACCCGAAAATGTAGAATTCCCGCATGGGTCAGCGCCGCGACAGGCGTCGCACCAGCACCGTTACAAACAATCCCAAGAGTAACGTGCGCAACGCCACCGCGACGGCTCCCAAGAGTGGACGGCTAAATGTACTTCCCCAAAACAAAAGGAAACTGTCCCGCACTGCACCAATGACGCCAATTTCTGGGCGATACAATCTCCAGGCGACCGCTACATAACAAACTAGTCCCGTGCGCAACAGCTTTGGAAGCGATTCTCCATGGCCCCAAATCCCATCGAGAAGACGAAACCAACAGTACTCCGCGATTTTCGCCAGCCGGCCCCAGCCATGGTGCTTGCTCCGATAATAACTTTCCTTCGACCAAGCCGCTTTGTGAAGGTGAATCCGAGTTGCGTCCAATTCGGCAGAAATCGCTTTATTTACACCCACTGAGTCGCCTGTTTGTGCGTAATTAACTCGCAAAGCCCTAGCCAACTCCAAAGCCACGTTTTCATACCCAGGCATATGCCGCTCGAGAACCACTTGAGGGACCAAGGTGTGCGCGAATCGACAATAGTCGAAGCGAGATCCGTCGAAAGTGCTACCGCGCAGGTTACTGTTGCGAAAACTGGCTCCCGTGAAATCGCAATCTTCAAACCGACAGTCCCTGAAATAGCAGTCTTCAAACAAACAATATTTAAATGACACTCCTTGGAAATGGACTCCTTTTGCCGACACTACTCGAAAGCGTGTGCGTTCGTGATTTTCTTTCCGAACGGGTGTTCCATCGGAAGCGGGCACAAATTCCTTCTCGGCCATTTCCTTCAGAGGGTGTTCGACGATTTTAGCTACGCTGGCAGACATGGAGAAATAGATGTCCGGTCGCTAGCACAGCAGCAACCCTGAACCGAAGCGCGCGATTTCTACGGTCATCAATCAACTCGCGCCGACTCGATGAACGCGATCACTTCCACTTCATCGAACAACACCACGCGCGCGTTGATTTTGTGGCGTGTGATCTTGCCGGCATCGGCCCAACGGAAAATTGTCCGCGAACAAATGCCCAGCCGTTCGGCAATCGATTTGGCTTTGCTGAATTTGCGCCCCCCTACTCCGTCGCGTTGCGAATCCTGTGCTGTGAATGAATTTTTTGTTGGCGTCATGGCTGCATTCTCACGCGAGTCCCGGCGCGTAAACAACGGCGCGCCTCTACCCTAAATGCGGTATGCCTCCTACCGTAAAAAGGGTAGACACAATGTCCCGGCTTCGTTGGTCGGGCGTTCTCGGCTTCGATTAGTTTGCCCGGTTCTCCGATGACTTGCACACTTGGTGGGTACCCAGACGCAATACCCTAAGGACTTCGGCCTTTGGTAAGTCATTCAAACACGGTGCGGAAAATCCACGCGAATCCAATCGAGTCGCCGCATAGAAAAAGACGGAGGGACCAAGTTGTGTCGCCAAAAACAACGTCTCCCTGAGCACGCAAAATAAAGGTACGAGCGCAGACAACGTGCGCCGAGTTCATCGCTGATTTTTGACGCGTTTCTGAACCCAACGAAATCGTTAGGGCCTTGCGTCTGTAGAAAACAAGCGCGCGCAATGATCGGACACTCACCCGGCTAATCGAAGCCTAAATCCTCGAAAATCGAGGCTCCACGCCTGCCAAATACCTATAATTCTGAGGCAATTTTCTGCCAAAAATGCACGAGAAACTTGGCCTTTCGTGGCGGAAAGAGGGTAACGAAGCCGATTGAAATCAGCATGGCGGGAAGCGCGCCGAAACGCAATACACTGGCTTGTTTCACCGTAACGGAGCGACAGATTGAAATAGCCGAATCATTTCAGGTACCGACTCGACAATGGGCCTTCTTCGGCCTTTTTTAAGCACTCAATGGCTAATGTGCGTGCTAGACTTGAGAAGAATCCGCCCGTCCTTCTAGCTCCGGCGAAACTGGAGACCGAAAAACGTGAACTCGGACAATTCTTTACGCCCCCCCAGCTTGCGGCTTTCGTTGCGTCTTTCTTCACATGCCCCTTGTCCGATTGGAGAATAATCGATGCTGGCGCAGGGTCTGGGGCGCTAACTGTTGCTCTCCTTCAGAAAGTCTTAGCCGAGAAAAAGCCCCCTGTTTCATTTCACGTTACCGCTTACGAGATCGATCCCGCTGCGATCGAACAGTTGCGCGACACGCTGGAAAGGTGCGCGGTCATGTGCGCGGAACACTATGTAAGGTTCACATCGGAGTTACGGACCGAGGATTTTATCGAACAAACCACCGCGTCCCTTGAGCAAGGGTTTTTCGCTCCTGCTCTAAAAACTTTTAACGCGGCCATCGTAAACCCACCTTATCGGAAGCTGGCTGTTGGCTCGCGCGCCCACCATCAACTGAGGGAAATTGGGATCGATGTATCAAATCTCTATAGCGGATTCCTCGCTTTGCTGAGCCGTGTTCTTGAAGCTGATGCCGAATTGGTGGCTATCGTACCGCGCAGCTTCTGCAACGGACCGTATTTTCGTGCGTTTAGGAGGGACTTCATGCAGCGCATGGCGCTTCGCCGTCTCCACGTTTTTGAGTCACGGACCGCAGCATTTTCGAACGAAGCCGTGCTTCAAGAAAACATCATACTCCGCGCCGAACGCAGTTCAACTCCTCCAAGCACTGTTGAGATTTCTTCGAGCCATGGCGATTTCACAGATTCCGTGCGCAGCCAGTTGCTTCCTTGGCCAGAGATAGTTTCCCCTCAGGATGAAGAAGCCTTTGTGCGATTGCCCGCGAACGAACGTGAACACTCTGCTCGGGTTCAGCTTGCCGGCCTAAACGGACGCTTGTCCGATTTGAACCTTACGGTCTCCACCGGAAAAGTTGTCGACTTCCGTGCCCGCGACCACTTGCGGCCCGAAGGTGGGAACGGAAGCTATCCGCTGCTTTATCCATCTCACTTTGAAGCGGGCCTTCTGCGGTGGCCAAAAATTGGAGGAAAGAAACCAAACGCGATACATGTCCCCGCAACACGCACAGATCTTCTTATTCCAGCCGGCGTGTATGTGGTCGTACGTCGGTTTTCCTCAAAAGAAGAAAAAAAGCGGATTGTTGCGAGCTTACTCGACCCGACTCGCCTCCCTCCTGGCGTTGAATGGATCGGCATTGAAAACCACTTGAATTATTTTCACGAAGCTGGCCATGGCCTCCCGCTGACAATGGCAAAAGGCTTGGTGGCCTATTTGAACTGGAGCGTGGTGGATGCTTATTTCAGACATTTCAATGGACATACTCAGGTCAACGCCACCGATCTTCGTAGTTTGCCGTTCCCATCTACCGAAACCCTTGTCGCTGTCGGAAACGCATTAGGCGGAGAGTTTCCCACCCAGCTTCAACTTGATGCGCTCGTTGAGTCGCACTGCGTCTAATGGCAAAAAAAACATCGGCCAAGGCTTCTCAAATTCGAAATGCCCAAGCGGTCCTTCACGCCATCGGATTTGGCGTGCGCCAGTCAAACGAAATGGCCGCGTTGGTTCTGCTGGCACTGCTGGATCTGAAACCCGGGCAGATTTGGTCGGAAGCCTCCGCGCCGTTGCGCGGAATCACCCCAATTATCAGCGTTATTTCGGACCACTACGGTATCAGCTACGCGCCGAACACTCGCGAAACCATCCGCGACGAGGCGGTCAAATTTTTCGCTGAATCTGGATTGCTGCTCCGCAACCCCGACAGCGTTTCGCGACCGACGAACAGCGGGAAAACCGTTTATCAGGTTGAACCCGAGGCTCTGGCACTCTTGCGAACCTTCGGTACTGAAGATTGGCCGGCGGGCCTGGCTTCGTATCTCAAAAAAAGTGCGACTATTAGGGGAGAGATTCGACGCCAACGCACACTCGCTCGCGTTCCAGTGACGCTCCCTGACGGGCAGAAGGTGACATTGTCCGCCGGTGGGCAGAATCCGTTAATTAAGGCGGTAGTGGAAGAATTCAGCCCCCGGTTCACTCCCGGTGCCGCTATCGCTTACATTGGGGACACTGAAACGAAGTTTTTGCATCTTGAGGCGGCTTATCTTGAAAAGCTCGGCATTACATTGGATGCCGCCGCAAAAATGCCGGATGTCGTTGCGCACGATCATCGCCGGAATTGGCTCATTTTAATTGAAGCTGTCACAAGCGCAGGTCCCGTTGACGGAAAACGACGAATGGAGCTGAAGGAATTGTTCAAGAACTCGAAAGCGGGGCTCGTTTTCGTCACAGCATTCGAGACGCGAAAAGTCATGCAGTCGTTTCTAGGTCAAATTTCTTGGGAGACAGAAGTGTGGATTGCCGAAGATCCCGACCATTTGATTCATTTTAACGGGGAGCGCTTTTTAGGCCCCTACGATGACGCACTGCCAGTTACCTAACGCCCCTTAGCTATGAATAGACGCGCAAGCACTGAAGACATCAGCTGGTTCCTCGATCTCGATCGAAACGGACAACTTGAGCTAAATCCACCCTATCAAAGACGTAGCGTTTGGACGGCGAAAGACCGCCGTTTTTTTCTGGACACCATTTTTCGTGGCTACCCATGTCCTGCCGTTTTTCTCAACAAGACAATTCACTCTGAAACACATCAGACGCGATACGATGTGGTCGACGGAAAGCAGCGATTACAAACGATCCTTATGTTCTCGCGAGATCAGATCGCAATCGCAGCCGATTTCAATGACGAGCGATTCAACGGCAAAAAAATGAGCCAACTCGGAACCGACGAAAAGAATGTGTTTTGGAATTACATCTTACCGGTTGAGTTTCTCACTTTTGCTGCAAACGACACCCACGCGGTAAACTTGGCGTTCGAGCGAATGAACAGAAATTCACGCAAACTAGAACCACAAGAGTTGCGGCACGCCCGTTGGGACGGCTGGTTTATGAGACGGGTCGAGTCCGAATGTAGCGATGCCGTATGGAAAAATATTGGCATCGTGACAGTATCCCGCGCAAAAAGGATGAAGGACGCCCAATTTCTCTCCGAACTATTACTCGTTGCGATCGAAAAAAGACAGCACGGCTTCGATCAGAACTTTATCGACGACAGCTATGGTAAATATGACGAAGTTGGCGAAGAAGATTCAGATCTCGAATTTGATGAAGAAGCTTTTGATTCTGAAATCGCTCGATTAAAATCATTGATGACGAGTATTGACGCAGCCGGTGGCGCGCTAAAAAAAGCGGCCAGTACCCTGCAAAGCTTTTACACGATTTGGGCAGCACTGGCTTTAAACCGATTTAACGCCAGCAACCCTGCCGTTGTCGGTGCTAAATTGGCGACATTTTTGACCACGTTGGATGAAATCCGAGCCGCCGAGGACCGACTGACACTTATATCAGCCCAGCCAGATCAATACCGGCGTGCCTATGAATTCTTTGAGGGACTTCAAGGCGCTTCGACAGATTTGGTCCTCAGAGAAAAACGAATCAATGCTTTGGTGGCCTATATGGCGTCGTGAAGGTCCCTCAATCAATTCGCGCACTTCACGCAGATCTTCTCCCGGTCTACGAAAGCCTAAGGGCACGTGTGGACGACTTATTTCGTGCCAAAAAGAGTCCGCGCTGGCACTATGAAAGCCGGGTGAAGGGTGAGCAAAGTTTCGCCTTGAAGCTGGAGACCGGCAGGGATGATCCGCGAATGCCGGAAGATTTATTCGGAGCGACCTTAGTCGTAGAGAATTACACCAAGCGGAAGGAAGCCGAGGAAATGGTCAGTGAGCTTTTCACATTGGTGGAACGTCGCCCAGCAAACCCCAAAAAAACCCATCTACGGCCCCATAGCTTCGATTTCGATGAATTGCGAATTTACGTCAAATGGCGCGACGAGCCTAGCCAAAAACCAACCGGCCTCGATGGACGTGTGTTTGAAGTCCAAATTAAAACTTTTCTGCAACATGCATGGGGAATTGCGACTCACGATCTCATCTACAAAACCGATCAAATCAATTGGGGCCTGACGCGAGTCGCTTATCAAGTAAAGGCGATGCTCGAGAATGCAGAATTGTCGATCAGTGAAGCAAATCGATTGACCGACTCCAGCATGTTGGATCGCACGGATGGTGATTCTGAGTCTGTTGCCGCTGCTGCAACTCAAATTCGTTCACGATGGCCCCCAGAGGCGCTACCTAAGGACATGGTTCGACTGACGGCTAACCTGTTAAACCTTATTCGGGTCTTCCAACTCACGGATTCCGCTGAGCTGTGGACGGCTATCGACCAGGCAACCGAATTAGGGAGAGGCGCCAAAACACTAAACCTTTCGCCGTACTCCGCGATGATCGATGCACTTATAGGTATGAAGGGTGCCACTCTGTTTTCAAAACTCAAAACTGGAAAGCATCGGCTCTTCATCCCCAAAGAGATCACATTGCCAGATCTTCCAACAGAAATTCTAAAGAATATAGTTACTACTTAGGCGGGTTGCCTAGATTTGCCTAGTAACAGTGCGCCTGACAGCCATATTGGGTAACAGCCGACGCCGAGTGCGTTTGCGGCGTATAAGGCCTCCCGTTACGACATACCTCAGTTCACGATCTCTGTGCAGCCGGAATTTCCGTATTTTCACGGCGGTGCAATTTGTTCCGTTCGGAATATAAGGCTCGCCCTCCGCACTCTGCTAACAAAACGCAAGTATCTGCCCCGCTCTGTCGCCCATAGGAAGTTTTATCTCCACGCGCTTTTTCTTGTCCACGTAATGAGACGAAGTGGTACGAATATCACGGTGGCCGAGATGCTGGCGGGCGGCTTCGATGCCGTATGCCGAAGCGATGAGTGAGCCGCTTTCTTTTCTGAGTGAGTGAATGGCTTTTTTCTGGCGCACACCTTTGCTGCGGAGCCAATCGTTGAGGTCGCGCCAAGTACAGTCGCAGCGGTAATAGTCGTAGGTGGCTTCCGGACGTGCCTCGGCTCCATCGAGGACAAATTCCGACTCACTGACTTTTTTGAACGAGCGCAATACGTCGAGCGCTTCCGGCGCCAAATCTATGTCGCGCTGACTTTCGTCTGTCTTGGGTTCGAAATAAATGGTGCGGCGAACATAGAGTTGGCCTTGTGCAAAATCGATTTGTTCCCACGTCAGCAAATCCGCCTCTTTGCGGCGCAACCCAGCCCATAAGCACAGGAACATGGCGAGATATTGCTGAGGGTGTTTCTCTCGCAATTCCTCACCCGCGCACGCGAGAAGCCACTCCGGATTAATTTCCGAACGATAACGCTGGGCGCCGGGGTCTTTCAATTTCACGCCCGCAAAGGGGTTGGGTGGGAGCTTCACACGAAGAACACCTAAAATGTCCCGGGTGAAAAGTGAGCGACCAGCACGGATATAAGACGCAGCCGAGCGTTCTGCCGATTTGCGCGAGATAGGATCGGTGCCTGCCTTGGCGACATATTGATTACGCCATGTACTGACTACTTCGGTCGTGAGCCGTCCCAAAGAAATCGCTTCGACTTTCGCAAGCCAAGCTTCCCGCCCGCCGTTCACGTAATCGAACTTCGCCCAGCGCGCTTTGCCTTTCGCGCCTGCGTCAACCTTGGCGACATCAGCTGCCATTTTGCGGAGCTTCGTTGCGTAGCGGCGCACGGTGATCGCTTTCAGGTGACTGCGCGCCAGTACGTCAGCAATAAATTCACCCACGGTGCAAACTTCAGGCTTCGCGATGTTGGCCGGCTTGTGTTTGGCCAGTGCCGATTCCCATCCCGATGAAATCAGTGAAAGATAAATGTCCCGCGCCTTGATGGCGGCGGCAGATTGGTTGGCCGTATCGAGATTGAACCACGCTTCCCGACCAAGGTGAAACATGCGCACGGAATATTCCGGAGGCGTCACCAATTTTCCGCGTCCGTCCCTGAAAGAACGTCGTTTGATGCGCGGCTTCCAGTAGTCCTGATGGGTTTTTGCGGCACGCGAGACCGGACAGTGATCATTCCACTGTCCGGTTACTGTCCGGTTTTTGAAGTGCTCAAAAGTTTTCATCTGTTTTCTTTTGTCGCCAATTTATTTATCATTTCTCCTCTGAAATCAATGAACTTAGTGCGTACAAATGCAGACAATTGAAGACGAAAAAAAGCAGTCCGACCCAATACTGTTAATCACTTGGTCATAGCATCTGACACGTACCTTTTGCCAAATGTTCAGGATTCCCCGACGGTGATGTTGCGCGCGAGTTTCTCGAAATTCCTTCACCCTTCGCTCTGACGGTAAGCCAGACTTTTCTCCCGCAAAATCGTCGAATTGGGGCCAGGGATCAGGGGGAAATCCACTTTGGACCAATGCCTGGGTTACCAGACCAAAAGGAAACGGATGTTGAAAAAATGCCGCCTGGTTCAACTTATCCAGACCGGGCTTGGCCTAAAATTCCCAACTCAACCCGAAGCTGGGAATGATATTGAAAAGGGTGCGCGGCGTTTTCTCGACCGTCAGCTGATTCTGCGTGACCGCGACCGAATAGTCGTAGCCATCGGAGTTGGGCTGGTTATAGGCGTTAAAGATGTCGGCGAAGACCCGCAACGTCCCGCGTTTAAGCCGGAAGGTGCGCGTCGCTCTCAGATCGAGCCGGTGATAGACAGGGGTGCGTTGCGCGTTGATGGGTCCGTAGGAAACGAAATAGCTGCGCGAACCATCATTGAGGGTCACCGGGAAATAAATCACCTCGGTGGTCGGCCAGCCGGTGTGGAGCTGCCACGACGCACTCAGCTGCCAATGAGGCGCGGGAGCATAGGTCACGTCCGCATAAAATGTGTGGCGTTGATCGCGATTGCGCGGGATCCACCGCGTTCCGACCAGTTCTTCGGCGATCGCGTACGTGTAGTTCGCGCCCCAGCCGAAGCGACCGCCACGGTGCTCGGCGATCAGCTCCACGCCCCGCGCACGGCCGTCGGAGGGATCGAGTTCGACCCGGTCATATTGCGATTCAGGAAAAATCGCACCGGGGTCACTCACGTTTTCCCAGTGGGGACGAAGGCGGGAACTGAGTCGCTCATAGACCTCGACGCGAAGATCCAAACCAGATTCCAGCTTGTGCGAAATGCCAACGACGCGCTGTTCGGCTCGTTCTGGCGGATGAAAATTCGTTTCGCCATCCTGGACCGAAAGCTCGTGCAAACCCTGGCCTTGTTCATAGATGCCCCACGCGGCACGTATCGTTGTCCGACCCAACGCCAGCGAAGCGTTGAGCCGCGGACTCCAGCCGGAATCTCCGGTAAAACTTCCCGTGTAGGTGTGGCGTTCGAAACGCAGCCCCGGCTCGACGACCAAGGCTTTGAATGGGGTGAATCGCAGGGCCGTGTACGCACCCAGGTAATCACCTTTGGGTTTCAGCGTGGCGTTCTCCGTTCGGAGGAACGGAACAAATTCCCCGTTGTGCAGTTCGGTTAGCTGGCGTGACAGGGCATAATCATAACTGGCGTCGCCCGATTTGAATTCGAATCCAGTGCGCAGCAGTGCGCGTTCAGTTAAATTTGACGACCAGTCGTTGCGCAGACTGACGACATTGAGCTGGCGGTTGTCCCGCAGGCTGAACGGTTGAAACCCATTAAAAAGTCCATCGCCGGTGCGATGCCAGTCGAGCCGGGAAAACGACAGCACCGCCTCGCCGGAAAGCCGCTCGCCGAAATCTCCCTGCCAGCGGCCCCATACATATCCGCTGTCATAGCTGCTCCGCAGATCGGGATCGTTGTGATGGTGAAGGCGCTCGAGTGTGTCCCCCGCATACAGGGCGTGCAGCGAAAACGTCTGGTGAGGGCTGAACCGGTACTCCACCTTACCGGAAAGATCATAGTACGTGGGTGAGAGACTTTCGTCGCCTCCGGTGATTTTAAACGCGAGATCCAGGTACCCGCGCCGCGCCGCCACCAGCCACGCGCCTTTGCCGTCGGCGAACGTTCCCTCATTGGTGGCCCGCACATTGGTAAGACTGAGGCCCACGGTCGTCCGGCGCGCCGCTTCTGTATTGGACTGGGTTTCCATCGTCAGTACGCCCGCGAGACGGTCTCCGTAGTCGGTCGTAAATCCTCCGGTCACCAGGTCCACGCTGCCGATGGTCTGCAAATCGACGATGGAAAGTGCATCCTCCAAATCCTTCAGATGAAACGGCTCGATCAGGTCCACTCCATCCAAACGGGAAAGCATCTGGTTGTTGGGCGCGCCGCGGACCCAAAATTTTGCCGAGATGTCGTCCGACGCAAGTCCGGGCATCCGGGCGATTGTCCGGTACACGTCCTCCCCGAGCTGCGGGAGTTTTTCGAGTTCCGCCTTGGTGAGGGTAACGTCGTTGGTCATGCGCTCTCCCGCGATGCCGAAACGGCTGGGCATGACCACGAGATTGCCCAGCGGATACACATTTCCTCCCACCAGCAGTTGATCACCGTAGACGTGATATTCGTCCAGTCGCTCCACGCCGTCAGTGACCGCTTTCAGTTCAAGCTCGGGCAGCTCGCTGGTCTTTGCGTTTGCAACCATGACATCCACCACGAGCGCAGTGGCGAAGCCCGTCGCCTTGACGCCGAGTGATTGCTGGCCGCTGGGAATTCCGGTGAGCAAAAATTCCCCGTCTTCAGAAGTGGTGGCGGTCGTGGTCCGGATGGATCCCGACAACCCCACGCGGGCGCCTGCGATGGGTCGGTGACTTTCGGCGGTCACCACCCGGCCATGAATCGCACCGCGCGAAGGCAAATCGCGTGTGATGACAAATTTTCCCGCTTCATTTCGTTGCGCGACATAGCCGGTTCCGGCGAGCAGCCGGGCGATTGCCTCGTCGGGACCAAATTCGCCCCGCACCTCATTGGCGCGCACCTGGCTGAGATCGTCGTACGAATACACCACCTCGACGCCCGCCTGCCGCGAAAATAACATCAACGCGGCGGGCGCGGGTTGCGCGGGAATATCGAACTTCATCGAAGCTGCCGGCGCCGCGGTGGTGAGAAGGGCCAACAGCAGCGAGGCAATCGTTCGAACGCGGAGTGGCTTCATGCGCATGTTGCCCTTGAAGACAATCCAGCGCGGCCCAATTCCCCATCTCCGCGAAATATTTTTCCGACTTGAGCGAAGTTCATGATCCGGGTCGTGAGCGCATGACGACGCGCACCGAACCGTTTTCCCCGCGAAGAACACTCACGGGTAACGCCTGCTGAATCGCCGCGAGAAAGCCGTCCGTATCATCCAGACTATAACGTCCACCCACGCGTAATTTCCGGGCTTCCGGGCTGACGATGATATCGCGCCCGGTGTAGGCGGCAAATCGCTCAAGGGCTTCGCCGAGCGGGGCGGCCTCAAAGGCCGCCTGTCCGGTGCGCCACGTTACGGCGGCTTGCATGGCTTCCGGGGTGAGGGTTTGCACCGTGACTTCCCTTCCAGACAATCGCGCCTGCTCGGTGGGCCGGAGCGGCACGGGATCCGCCGGGCTTTGTCGCGCTCGAACCTGCACCGCGCCTTCGAGCACGGTCACCTCGACGGCTGCATCCATGGTCTGACGAACATTGAAAATCGTGCCCGTCACGCGGATTTCGCCCTGCGGCGTCTCCACAAAAAATGGCCGGGAGGAATCGTGCGCCACGTGGAAAAAACCTTCGCCCTGGCTCAGACGCACCCGGCGTTCCCTGCGGCCCAGGTCGATTTGCAATTTACTCCGCGCGTTCAAATCGACCCGCGAACCATCCGCGAGAGCGAGCGAGCGCCGCTCCGCGGGCAAGGTCTCGACGGTCTGCGGCGTCAACCACCAGGTGAGCCCCGCCATGACCACGGTGGCGGCAACCGCGCCGAGTGTCCACGCCCCGCGACGCCAGCGGGCTCGGGTCGCGGTTTGCGCAATTAATTCCTCGGTTTCGGCCGGATCGAGCAGCGCCGGGAGTTGTTCGTCGAGCTGACCGCAAAGCTCCCGATAGCGGGCCAACACCCGGCGGTTTTCCGGATCGACTCCCAACCACCGGGCCAATTCCAGTCGTTCCGCATCGGAGAGGGAACCGGTGGTCAGGCGGGCGGACCAGAGCGCAGCTTGTTGTTCGATCTGCTCGCGTTGGCGGTGGCGTGCGGCGTTCATCGTGTTCATCGCCCGGCCGCGTCGCGCGCAGCATCGAGTTCATCGGGCATTTCATTGTCTTTCTGCAACGACGCGCGGAGCAGACGCAGCGCCCGCGCATGCTGCTTCTCCACCGTCTTGGGAGACAACCCAAGCCGGGTGGCGGCCTCGCGATGAGTACAGCCTTGCACGCGACAAAGCAGGAGGACGGCACGACATCCGGGAGGGAGCCGGGAAATAGCCTCCTGGGTCGCCGCCCATTCCTGCCGGGCCATGACCAGATGTTCCACTCCGGGAGCTGGTGCCGGAGACATTTCGATCAGTTGGTGATCGGTCCCTTGCACGGGGGCAATCTCGCGGCGCTTGATTTGATTGAGCGCCATCCGGCGCGCAGTGGTGAACAGCAATCCCTGCGGACGTTCCACCGGCTCCCGATCCATCACTTGAAAAATGCGGCAATAGGCATCGTGAGCCACGTCCTTCGCGTCGTCCCGATTGCGCAACATCCGGGCAAGATAACGCCGCAAGGGAGTCAGGGTCGCCCGATAGAACGAAGCAAAACCAGGGGGCGGTGGTGCGGACTCGGGCATGGACGGAGGCTTGAATTATTCGATAACGTGAAATGGGGCAAGGGTCTAAGCAGTGAAATGCGAAGGACGTTCCCCCTTTAATGACAATCCAAGGCCCGGCACATCCCCATCCGTAAAACGCGATTTAATTTTGGGTGACCGGCCAGGCGTCAGCCATCGCGTCCCGTCGGCGTTCTCCACGGCGCGCAATAATACATTTTTCCACTGCCCGCCAGTGCTGCTGGCGGCAAGTGGGCGATTGCAGAACTTCACGGTTTAAGGGCAAACGGCGATGGGCTCAGACAAGCCTCAGAAGAGATCGACCGCATGGTTCCACCGCCGTGGGAAAGCCTCAGGCTTGCAGATTTCCTGCGCCCGGCAGAATCTCAGTACGTTAAATCCCGCAGTACCCTCAAGCTCGGTTCACCCCGTGATCCGGAGAAACTTCAGTGGGAAGTCGTGGCTGGCCCTGACGTACTAATTAATAAAATCCCGATTGTCCTCTCCCCATGAGCATATCCATAGCTACCAGGTTTTTCTTCTGCGTGTGGTTCGTCGCGCTGCAATTCGGCAGCCGCGCAGTGGGTGCGGCCACGATCAAAACCAATGGTAACGGCGGCCCGACCGATGTCGGCATTTGGTACTGCACAAACTGGGATGCGAACGGCGGGGGTTGGTGGGACATGGCCACTTACCGGCCATTGTTGCCGGACGGAAGCTACGGGATGTATGATGCTGCCGATGTCGCCGTCATCGACTTCCACCTCCAAAAACTCGCGGCGGCGCAGATTGATTTCGTTCTCTTCGATGACACCAACGGTGACTTCAACGGCTACGGTCCAAAAAATACCTGGATCAAGGAAAAGTCCAAGGCCGTCTGTGCACGGCTGGAACGCTGGAACCAAAATCACACCTGGAAAATCAAGTATGCCTTCGCCATCGGATCGTTCATGATCGGCGACCGCGAGTACCCGGCGGCCACCAGCTATGACGTCGTCGAGCAGCAGGCCCGCCGCGTTGCTGATGAGGTCCTGGACAATCCCAGCTACCATTCCGAAGATTATTATCAGATCGACGGGAAGCCGCTGCTGGTGGTGCTTGACTACGCAAGGGATGCCCGGACGCGATGGGCGAACTATGGCGGCGCCAAACGGTGGGCCGGCCGCTTTGCCATTCGCTGGGCCGGGACCAGCGGCGGGTACAGTGTGGCTGCGGGTGATTACGGTTGGGCGATGAACGCGGCGGGAGTCTTGTTGCATCCCGAGGTCGAATATCTGCAGCCCGGGCACGACAACCATCTGCCTGTCCACGCCGGGTGGATGCACACCTCCCGGAGAGACGGCGACTACTATGTGGCCAACTGGAACAAGATCCTCAGCAATCCCCTGCCCCGAATCGTCATGATCGGCGCCTTCAACGACTACACGGAGGATTCCGCAGTCTGGACGGCGGACACGAGCGTCGACTACCCCAAGAGCCGCCTTCCGATCGAGCGGTGGCAGGGTCACGACGGCCGTCCGCATCCCTCCATGTATTGGGATTACACGGTGGGAATCATTCGCACGCTGCGACACGGCGCCGCAAAACCGCCCATGGCGGGATCCACGCCAGCATCGGGCGCCGGTGCTTCAACCGAGCCCGGCAAGTAAATACAACCTCCGCCGCTCGGCCAGCGATCGTGGAATAATCCCGCACGTCGCGGGACAGAAAAAGGGACACAATACTATCCAGTCCCGCAGGTTGGCGGAAATAGGCTGACTATCTGGAGTGGCAGGCGCAAGAGGGCCCGGTGGGAAAATCCAAGACGTATGTGTCGCTGAGCAAGGGTTGGGCGGTGGGAAATGCGGACTTCAAGGTCACGCTCATCAAAGATCATGCACTGGCCGCGAACCCGCTTACGCTTGTTTGTAAGCCTGCGGGAATTGGAACTGCCTAAGTCATTTCGCCGGGCGGAAGTGAATGCCTGGGCAAAAAAAGATCGCAGGTAAAAAGCCGTCGCACTTTCGTGGAGCAAAAATAAAAACACTGCGATCAGCTAAACCCGTTGGGTAAAGTCGTGAGATTAATCGACCCCGTCTGACGCCCACGCACCACAAAGTTTTTACCCTGTATTTAGCCCCGCTGCTTGGAAAAAGATAAGCAAAATGGAATTCCCACCGTGATAAGGAATTGATTCGCCTTTGCATCAACATCTTTTAATTCTGGAATGACCGCTAGGGCCAAAGTGGAATATGTTTATGTGCCTATCGTTTGTTCAACCACAGCACGATTGATGTATCTTTTTAGCGAAGTGATTTCCACCAAGGAACGTCTATCGTTCGCAGCCAGACGAGACAGCGTCATCAAGGATTATCGCGAAAGATTTGGCGACGGGAGCAACCTTTAAGATCTAGCTTCATCATTCTCCTATGAAGCACGCCAAGCTAGCTTTCGACCAGATTAAAGCAAATTCCGTCACCTTGGCGCGGCGCCTTCGATCAGCCGGAATTTTTCGCGTAGATGAGAATGGCTGCGGTACTTTGAACGATGAACTGGAGACTCTTGAGGTGACGTTTATCGGATTCGAAGCCGAAGACCGTTTGCTCCTTGAGGATGTCGCGGTGCTCGCACTGTTAATTCGCTGGGTGGCGATATCAGATCGCCAGGTGGAAATTATTTATCCCAAAAAGTTCAAAGGACAGCCTTCACGGATATTTTATTATCTTGAGCGCCTTCAGTTCCATAAACTGCTCGCGGAAGGCGTATCTGGAGAGCGTTGGCACGAACGCGTAACTTTCAAAAATTACGATCCGACACTATCTATCCACATCGATACCTCAACGGTTAGCGCTCACTATCTTCCTTTGCGTTGGTTTACTAAGCACGATTTTACTACGAATACCTCATTAAGCATTTGGAAACGAGAGCCGACTGTTGGAGAAGAATTTGAGCGGCATTTTCGTGGGCTGTTAACACAACAAAGTTTTTTAGATCGGACAATGGCTGAAACGCTTTTTCGCGTCCTCTTTCTCGAACTGGGCTGGAACACTGTTTTACATTCGGAAATCGCTCCGGGTTTGGGCATCGGCGTCTTCGGGCTCCAAGTCGTAGGACCGTCGCAAGAGCCGATGGACAGTCCTCGAGTGCGATTCGTTGTTGCTGACTGGGGACGAGGTATTCCGTCTACATTGGGCCCAGCGTACGATCAAGATGCCCGCCCTAGCTTTAAGCTTCGACACCGTCGGGGACTGTCGCGAGTTACCGACGTAGTACGCTACTCGCTTTTTCCAGATACTACCTCTCGTTCGGAATTTCCGTCTGTTGCATTTCAACAAAGCTATCGCGGCCTAGCCCGAGTTGCCGCGGCACTTCATCAGTCCGGCCAAATCCAGCTCCGATCCGGCGGTGGCGCAGTGAGACTGTTAGGACAACTCAAAGGAGAGACCGTTGCGGAGCCCGACGAAACTTTCGTGGCCTGTGCATTGCCGGGGACTCAAGTGATTGGAGAACTAGCTCGCGTTCCGGCGAGGATCGGGCGTACCTTAGACCAACAAGGCGGTCCCGAATTGCCCGAAGCGCAGATCGTTCAAGTGTGTGACTCTATGGGTCGGTGTGGACAGATTGCTACCGCTGAACTTGCAGAAAAATTCATCTCAGATACGACATTCACTAAAGAAGTGGTACTTTTTGATCTAGGCTATGCGGCGAGTGGCTCTCGGATGATGGAGTATCTTTGCCGGGCCGTCGTGAAGCTAACCGGACTCAAGTGGTTAATCTTTTGGAACGTGGCGGACGACTGGAATTTGCTGGGAGCGCTCGACAGTTTTCTGCAAATTCATGATGAATTTTCAGGGCAAATAATGCCTCCCCTTTGCGTTCGTGGCTACGGGGATGCGCGTCTTATAGGACCTGTCGGCGATAATGCAAAATGGCGTCATGCCACAGGCCGGACTCGAGCCTACACGGTCGTCGCGAAACTTATCGTCGCGAGCAAGTCGGCTCAGTCGGTTGTTGGGCCACCAGTCGGCTTCACCGTCCCGCTTATGCTCGCCGAATATCAGCGGCTGCACGTGAAAGTGAATTCCCATTATTTACGCATGGGTTTCGAACAGGTCTCGTTAGCGGCAACTGGCGAAACGACCAATGGCACCGCCGGCTTTTTTGTGGGACAGATTCATCTTATTAAAGGGGGCCCGCCCGAACCGCGTTATTTTGCTCTTCGTCGTAACTTGGAAGATGGTGGTGAAAGATTGCGAAAACGTTGGGCGCAAGGTTTGGCATCGGCTTTACACCTATTGTTAACCAATACCGGACTGAGTTCAAATGAGGATGTGGTGATCATTGGGTTTACTGGCACAATCAGAGAAATTCTTGAGGATGCATGCACCCTACTGCCCATCCGTTGGCGCGCGTACGTGCTTCTCACTTTTGACGTCCCTACCAAAGAAGAACTGGCTGTCGTAGTAGCAGAACACAATGCGGTGATTTTAGTGACTGACATTATTTCCAGCGGAACGCTCGCAGAGTCAGTCGCCGACATAATCCTTCGACTTGGAGCTCGCATCATTGGAGTTACCAGTTTGATTCTACGTCCAGGAAACGACCGCGTGGTCGAGGATCAGATTCGTCTCGGCCGTGAGCAGTATTTGTATCTTCCACTCGGTAACTTACCGCCATGGAATTCTGGGCAAAGCACTCTGACACAAACCAAATTTTGGGTCGACCCAGTGGTCCTAGTGCCAAATGCCCGTCCCGCTTGGGGTTGGTCGCCAACGACGATTAGGCGTATTGATCAAACGCTTGATATCATTCGAGATGCAGATGCCGCGGCATGCGGACATATCGTAGATGGGGCACGACATGCTTCTACCTATGTTTTCACTAACCTTTTGTTTCGTCAGCAAGAGCAGGCCATACGCCGCATGATAGAGGAAACTGTCAACGTCCGTTTGGCAGCCCGAAACTGGGTGGATTTTAATCCTCGCGTTTTGTTGTTCCCGTCAGGCATAGCTCGGCTCGAAAGCGTGGCCGCCGCTCCGGGTCTAGGTAAAACGACCCCGCCAACTGCGGGAAATTATCAGACTGCGGTGGCAGCCTGCGTGCTACTAGTGCAGCAGATCTGGCAGATGGCACAATCTTATGAGGTCGCACGCGCATTTGATCCAAACGGCGCAGCTCGTTGCGCACAGACAATCCACATCACCCAGACAGATAGTGAAAGATCAGATATGGTGATAGTTGATGACGGCATATGGAAGGGTTCCACAACCAGTGCCCTAATCCGTCTGGCGATGTCACTCTCTGCCCGACGCATCTTCGTGGTTCCGCTGCTCTCGCGACTTACCCCACAGGATGCGGAAGCACTCGAGGCGCTTCATTCGCTGCAATCAGCCGCTGTCGACGGGGTAAGCCCAGCTGCGACTGAGATATGTTACGCTTTCCCTCTTCATCTGCCTGTTCCGTTCTATAGTTTCCATGAATGTCCATATGAGATTACGCAGACGCGGTTGCGCGATAGACGGGGGTCCAATGCGGCGCTTCGGCGGATTGCGGACAATTTGATTCAAGAATTGGATGGTCGAACGCCTGCGGCGCCGCGGGCGCATTCGCGTGAATTCAAGGATGCTTGGTTGCGCACTAGGGCCTATGTAGAACTGGCGTCACAGAGTGAGGAAGCACTCCAAAAGCTGCAGAAGCTGATCGAAGGCATGCCACCAAATGAAGGCCTTACGGCCATCTTCACCTTGTTTGTTGACGAATGGCGACTGCTCGGCCGAGCCCGGGTTAGACACGACATCTTCCAGAGCTTGCGGAAGCGCGCCATGGCGGCGGCGGTGGATATGCAAGTGGCCACTTCGTTAAGAACAATAGCCATCACAATTCTTCGAGCGCTATTTCGTGACGATTTTGTAGAAATCCTCCCGGACCTCGTACCCGTCGTTGTAGGCAATCAAACTGCATTCGAGCGCTTGATATTCCATATCGCGACGCTGCCCAATGAATGGCGCAAACGCGCAGCTTGCGTGCGCGCCCTTGAGGAAATCGTTGAAAAATGCGCGAGTACCGCCGCCACTCGGCTGGTGACGCCGGAAATGATCGAGACCGAACATGCGTTGCTTTCGTTCGTCCGTTCGCTTGCCCTAGAGCTACGATTTAGTCCGCTGAAAGTACAATCGCCGAAACAAGCGGTCATCGAATTGTGGCATCAACTCGAAGGTGGCTTTTGGGAGAGTCATAATTTGGTCGCCTACTTTAACATGTGTTCGCAGTTAAAGGCCGAGAAACTCAGCGACAACCTAGTGCGAGATTTGGTAATTGAGTGGGAAATGGATCACAGTAAGCAACTGCGAGAGAAGCTACTGCCCATGCTGATCGCGACAGCGGAAGTACTCATAAAGACCGCTTCGATTAAGACAGTGTTTCTTCCAACGGAATATAGTTTTTTGTCACGCGAATGTCAGGAAACGATGGAAAGCATTGGCGCATTCGAAAATGCACTGCGGTCACTAAAAGACCTCAGTGGGCGAGGTGCTGTTCGTTCGGAAATTGCAGAGATGAGTCCATACTATCGGAACCAATTGATCGCAACGGGAACCCTCATTTACACGCAAATTCTGTCGCAAGACTCGCTCGTTCGCCGGTTGTTGGGCGAAATCAATTCGGTTCGCGCAGTGCATGTGATCGATCAGTTTGTCCAGAGTTTGGAAACCGCATTGGTGTCGTTCGCGGTAAAGGTAGAGCTGATCGGCGTCGCTCAATTGACGCCCTCGCTTCGATTATTCGTACCAAATGCCATTGTAAGGGAGTGTATAGCAAACGTGTCCCATAATCTTCTGGTCCATGCTTTCCCTGTCGAAAAGACCAGTTTCACACCTAAGGTTCGCCTGACAGTACGGCAAGAAGTCGTGGTCGGAGGTGAACCGGTCTTAATTATTGTCATTGCTAATAACGGAAGGTCGCTGGAAGCCCAGGCGGAGCTTGGGGAAGGCGGAAGGCACGTCGCCGCCAACATACTAGTTTTTGGCGGTCGGATAACACCGGCACAGTCCGGTGAGAGTAATGACTGGTCAGTTTTGCATACTATTCATTTCCCACTCTGGAATAATCAATGAACCAACTCAACGTACTCCTAATTGAGGATCGTGCCGCTCAAACGACCGCAATCACCGACGTAGCTGACATTAAAAGACTGAAAGTTCATACTGCACCCAGTCCAACCGTAGCCTTGCGCGAAATTCAAGATGTGCAATTCGACGTCATCCTTCTTGACTTGAATCTACAGCAGGAAGAACTGAAACGCGGTGCAAAAATCGAGTTTAACGGCATCGCTTTGGGTCAAAAGATACGCGAAAAACAGCCCGACGCGGCGATCTTTATGTACTCCTCGATGATCCATAAAGGGCGCGAGCAAGAATTTGAACGGTATCAAGAATGCCTCCGAGTGCCGATGGTTCGTGTCATTAGCTGCAGTGATCTCATTTCAGTCTCGCCGGATACATTGTTCAGTATGCTCGATGATGCCGTAAAAGAGATGCGACTCAAACGCGAACAGGTCTTTCCGGTATCCTATGCATCGGACTTGGGGACACGGGCTTTGTTGGAGGCATACGGAGATGCTGAAATTTCGGAGTTGGTTCGGGAAGCGGCGGCCGGGCTCGACCAAGTTAAAGTTTCCGCTCTTAAACACGGATATTCCGGCTCAGCAGTTGTCCGCCTCACCGGTCTGACATCCGCCCGGAATACAGTCCGTCGGATCCTGAAAATTACACGCACGAAAGAGGTCGTGGATGATGAGTTCAGCCGCCGGCCGGCAATGGGAACGCACTTGGACAGACACGCGTTCGGTCCTCAAGGACGTGTTATAAATTCTGGAAAGTTGTTTGGCATTCTCGTTCCAGAGGTGACGGGCTTTTGTTCACTTGCTGAATTTCTCTGCCGACCAAGTTTGACAGGTTTAGACAAAAAAGCACTTAAACAAGTCGTAGATGTCCTCCTTGTCCGCCCTGCCCAAGATTCTTCAATGCTTGATGATCTCAAACTCACGCCCGATGACTACCGACTGAAACACGGTGCGGCCTTCGCGCTAGTGGATTTTCTCGAAGAAGCTTCTAGTTGGACTAATTTTCTTGATCGCAAGCATCGGCGAGCAGTGGCGGCAGCACGAAAATTCGTGGGTGCAGTAATTGATGGATACAAACCATTTCGTCGCAACGGCACACATGTCGCACAATTGCATGGAGATTTTCATTGTCATAACGTTTTTCTCGGAGGAACGGCCGAACCGGTGTTAATCGACTTCGGCCGCGCTGGCGTGTTTCCGCGACTTTTTGACTTTGCTGCGCTAGATGTAGATTTGCTCTTGGCTCGAATGGACGTAGAAAACGGTAGCGCTCTATCCTGCAAAAACATTAATGTTTGGGTGAAACGTGCGTTGCGCGCCTATCCTTTTAAATCGCTCGCTGACATCTCAAATGACCGGGCATTGAAGCCTGACTATCTCCGTTCTCAAGTACACCATGGTCTTCAGAGTTTGGGAAAGGTCCAACCCGCAGAGTACGCCGACGTGTTGATTTTTAATCTCCTGCGATACCTCAGGTTCCCGAATGTAACGATTCCAAAGAAGGTACTTGCCTGCCATTTGATCGATCAATTGGTCCGTACTTTTCTTCAGGGCCAAAGTAACTCTGACAGCCGCAAACGGCCTCGGATCGTCAAGTAATACCGAGGCAGACAGCCCGAACGGGGCCATAACGGGCCCGCAAGAGGGGTCTGGTCGGAATGTTTATAATTTCACGGCCACGACGTTTTCCGTCTAAATAATATTATAATACTTACAGCCGCAGCGGTAATAATCGTAGGTGGCTTCCGGCCGGGCTTCCTCTCCTTCCAATACAAATTCCGATTCACTGCCTCATCGATCCAAACCTAACCAACCCGCTCGGAGATCGGGTTCCACCCCGGATCCGGAGCCGATTAGGCGGAGGGGTATTTTAGAGTTTCGACGGTTGACGAAACTTATCAGCGGTTAATTCCAGTTCTCCCCACGGCCTTGCGCGAAATCGATCTGCTCCCACGTCAGCAAGTCCGCTCCTAAGTTTCCGAGGTGTTTTGATTGGAAAACATTCATCCGTGAGGTGTGTTTGGCAAACCTTGGATCATCCGTGAAGATCCGTGGTTTCAAATTCGTATTTCAGATAATCTTCCCAATCGTGCAGACGTCGGCTAGAGCACTCACGCTTGGCTCAATCTTCGCCCAACCCTCATGCTTTCGCTTCCTTCAGTATTGCGAGTCGTCCTGGCCAGCGCTCTGCTGAGCTTGTCCGCTTGTCGTTCCGTGCAACTCACGGCCCCCGCTCCGGCAAGCGCATCAAACCAGCCCCGTCTTCCGATCAAGGACAACTTCTACATCTTCCTTCTCATCGGCCAATCCAACATGGCGGGCCGCGGAACGATCGAGCCACAGGATCAAGTGCCGATCGATCGGGTGCTCACCCTCAATGCCGCCGGTGAATGGGTGCCCGCCATCGATCCCATTCATTTTGACAAACCCGTCGCCGGTACCGGACTGGGCCGCACGTTCGGCGCTGAAATCGCGCGCGACCATCCGGGCGCCACCATCGGCCTAGTACCCTGCGCCGTCGGCGGTTCGCCCATCGATTCCTGGCAACCCGGCGCGTTCTACCCCGAAACCAAAAGTTTCCCGTGGGACGACGCCATGCGTCGGGCCCGCCTGGCGCTGCAAACGGGCACACTGAAAGGCATCCTCTGGCATCAAGGAGAGTCGGACTCCAATTCCGCCAACGCTCCCGCCTACGCTGGTAAAATCGCCGATCTGGTCGCCCGGTTGCGCGCGGCGCTCAACGCACCCGACGTGCCTTTCCTGGCCGGGGAGATGGGCCACTTCCCCGGCAAGCCTTGGGACATTCCTCATGAGCAAGTCGATCGAGCCACCCGCGCCTTGGTCGAACTCGTGCCGCATACCGCGTACGTCAGTTCCGAGGGACTCACCGACCGCGGCGACCAGCTCCACTTCAACAGTGCGTCATACCGCGAATTCGGCCGCCGCTACGCTGACGCTTACCGTCAAATGAGCAGCCACAAGTAATGCTCACAGCCCCCACACAGGCGATCACGAGAATCGCGCCCACAACGCTGGATACAAACCTTCCAACTCATCCTCTTCCCATGCCTTGCCCACTGGATTCGAAGGGAAAGAGACCTCGGACTTGGGCAGAACCCTGCCGGTCTTTTCCTCGTATACCGAGGCAGGAATGTAGAGCAGATCTTCACATTCATTCGCATCCCGTTCGGCATCGTCCGCTGCCCGGGTTGGATCAGCCATGGCCGTTTCAAAATACTTTCTTCCTTTGCTGATCAACCAGCCGCGAAAATAATCGAACCCATCATCGGAACATCCGCCATTTACGATGTAGGCAACTGCCCAAAGGTCCCACCGATAACTCTCAGCTCTGCGCCGTTGGAGTTCACTGTCGAAACCCTGAACATCCTCTGCTTTCATGCCTTTGAGGTTGCGTTTAATCGCACCCATGTCCGCCTCACCGTTTTTGGCGCCGGCCCGGGCGGCCTCAATGATTTTCCAGAATTCATCCGTTTTCGTTGCTGAGTGCGTTTGCTTCAGGACGACTTTCTTCTGCACCGAAGGCAACTCGGCGACTGGGGAACCGAAGGGCGCTTTCGTTATGATGTCGACCTTGCATGCGTGGCAATGGGGCGTCTTCGCCGCAAAGACCGGAGCTTTGCAATACGGACAATGATCACCTGGCAATGGGGGAACATTTTCCTGTGCACCAATATAGCCGCGATAGTCTTGCTTTCTGATCATGTAGGCCAAGCCGATCACCATGAGAGGACCAAAAATCAGCGCGCCCAAAGCAGTCTCCTTTTCATGGCGGTCGAACAGCATCATCACCCCGATAAATGTCATGAACAGACCGAAGAGTATTCCAGTAATCAGAATCCATGGCCGACTGGGGCGCTTCGCATCGATCTCTTTTTTGCATGTGCTACAAAACCAACGAACCGTCGTTGCAATGGGGAGAAACGGGATGAAAAAAACGTGCAGCACCACGAGCGACCTGAAGCCCTCGGCGAATCGCGGCGCACGGCAGGTGGTGCAATAGGCATTGCGGCACGCCACACGCTTTCGTCCGAAGTAATAAGTCCCGTGAAGCATTTGCTTGGCAGTTTGAGCTACTCCGCCCTCAAATTCCGGATTTGATCTCGGAGGTCATCCAGTCGGGCGCCTGTCGCATGACTTGGAAACCTGGCACGTGCTGCAGGCCACAAGCCTGATAGAAACCAACTTGATCCGCGGTCCAGAGAATTAACACGGTGCCGACAAACTTCGGATGCGCAGAAATCACCGACAGCAGCCACCGCCCGAGCCCCTGCTTCCGAAAGCGTGCATCAATCACCACGTCGACAACGATGGCATAACATGCGCCGTCCGTGATCACGCGCGCAAAGCCCACCTGCTGCGACTCCTGTTTAAGAGAAAAGCACAGGCTTTGGCTGAGCGCTCGTTCCGTTCTTTCCCCGGGGCGGCATGCGGCCCAGTAGGTGGAGGACAGTAGTCGATTGACCGCTGCGGTATCGACGTCCGCCAGTTCATCGGAAATCCAGAAATCGTTCCTATGCCACTTCATTTCGTGGGCCCAATATTGATTTCGCCGCGCTCTTTGCACGATTGAAAGCAGACCTCGCGACGAATAGCGAAGTCGAAGATATCCCAGCCGGACGGTTGAAGTAGAGCCTGTGGCCCATTTCAGCGTTTCAACAGTTTGCTGGTGAGAAGGCAAATAGGCCGGTCTTTGCCGGCGGCGACGCGGCGCCGTTCGCGTCGTAGTCGTATTTGACGGCCAGTCGTGGGCAACCGTCCCCACCGTTTCAACCGGAGAACAAAGTCTGGAAATTACAAAACACTGGCATTGGCTTTCGGTCAGCCCTACGCAAAAAGGCCGAGTGGCGAAACGAAAGGAACTCCGTAGGTCGCGAAATCGCGGGTGTTCGTCGTCAGCACCACGGCGTCCGGGTCGCGGGAAGCGAGGGCCAGGAGACAGCCATCGGCCAGATCCATCCGGGGCGCGGCGCGCTGAAGGCGGGCGAAGATGCCGTTAAGTTCATCCCGGAGCACCGGCACAAGTTCCATCCGCTGCAAAAAGCCATGCAGGGAATTCAAGGCGATGGGCTCGTGGCCGAGCAGAAGTGCGGCTGCGGCGGCGACCGCTTCGCAGCTGAGCAACCGGCCGGTCAGTTGGGGCAGGATGGCTTTCGCCCAGCGGTGATGAGGATCGTCCGAGTCGATGGCGGCCACCAGCGGTCCGGCATCAACCAGTATGACGCGTCTTGGGGCGATGACTGATGGCTTCATGCGGGGGTTCAGTGCGCGAGATCCGATGGACGACGCCGAACAGGGGTTCCAAATCGGCAAAGGGCCGCGCCGGCTGGTAGTTCACCTTGGCGAAGACGTAGGTGGTGGCGCCCGATATCACCTTGATCGTCTCTCCACGATCGGCCGCGGCGCGGGCGGCGCGGAAATTCCGCTGAAAGTTGGTAAGGGTGGTTTCCATGGAAATCAGACTGGCTGAAGATTACGCCGCCGGGGAGACGGTGAATCGCAATTCGCGAGCGATCGATGACGAATTGCCTGGGGGTTGGAGGTTAACTTTCGTTCGCCGTCAAAGAAACAGCCAGCCACTGAGCGCAAGAATCGG
Organism: Lacunisphaera sp.; assembly: GCA_036499685.1. Taxonomy (GTDB): domain Bacteria; phylum Verrucomicrobiota; class Verrucomicrobiia; order Opitutales; family Opitutaceae; genus Lacunisphaera. Next base: position 85,374 of record DASYDH010000066.1, read on the forward strand.
CAACAGAATCGGCAGACTGTATTTGAAGATATAGGTGAAAAAGGTCGGGCAATGGACACCGCGGTCGTGGGCGATGGCCTTGACCATGAAATTCGGCCCATTGCCGATGTAAGTCATGGCACCGAAAAAAACCGCACCCAGGCTGACCCCGATTACAAACAACGGCTCCCGCAGCAGCAGCAGATGCGTGGTGGCCACGGGATCGCCGGCCGTGACGGCAAACGCCGCGGGCGCCTGATTGATGGCGGTCGCCTGGGCCAGCTGCAGGAAATTCACGTACGTGGGCGCGTTGTCGAGGACCGACGAGAGCGCGCCACTGGCGAAGTAATAATGCAGTGGACGCGTGAAACCGAATCCCGGACCGTGCAAGGTCAGGTAGTCGAGAGCCGGCAGCATGGTGCCGAAAATACCGATGAACAGCAACGCCACCTCCTTGATGGGTCCGAAGCTGAACTGATTTTCCTCATGCACGTACTTGGGCGTGGCGAACCAGCTGGCCGTGGCAGCGGCCAGCATGACAATCTCCCGCAACATGTATTTCTCCGGCAGAAAAACCGCCCCGACGACGACCAGCAGGAACAGGACGTTGACCGCTCCGTCGAATCGCCACGTCTCCGCCTGCGCCGCCACCTCGGCCTGGAGCTTGCGCGGCATGCGGTGAAAACTGCGCCTATCGAAAGCGTAGAACACGACGAGAATCCCGCCTACAGTGACGAGCCATTGCAGCATCACCTGGCTGGAGAGCCAGAAAAAGGGCACCCCGCGCAAATAACCCAGAAACAGCGGCGGATCCCCGATGGGCGTAAGCGAGCCGCCGACGTTCGAGATGATAAAGATGAAAAACACGACGTGATAGGCGCCGATGCGCACCTTGTTCATCCGGATCCAGGGCCGGATCAACACCATCGAGGCACCGGTGGTTCCGATCACGTTGGCGATGATCGCGCCCACGACGAGAAACACGACGTTGGCGATCGGCGTGGCCTCGCCCCTGACCTTGAGGTGAATGCCACCCGCGATGACGAACAATGAACCGATGAGCGAGATGAACGAAAAATAATCGGCGGCGGTGCGCCCGACTTCAACCGGGCCTCCGGGCACGCGCAGCAAATAATAACCGATCGCCGTGCCTGCGAGGGCGAGTGACACGACGGGATAAAATCTGTCCCACTGGTGCTTGATCGCAGCCGGCGACAGCGGCATGACCGCGATTAAAAACAGCAACAGCGCAAAGGGCGCCAGTAGAACGGGTGGAATGTCGGTGACAGCGAGGAAACGCGTAAAGATCATGAAGGACATGGACTCCCCAGGAGAAGGGCGGAGCTGAAGGCGAAAAATCTTTCCCGGAAAAAAGCCGGCGCCGCGGAGCACGCGTCGCCGGCTTGAAAATCAACCTTCACTTAGAGTGCGGCCTCGCCCTGGTCTTCCGTGCGGATGCGGATGACCGATTCAAGCGACACCACGAATATCTTCCCGTCACCGATTTTTCCAGTTTTGGCGGATTTCACAATGACCCCGACCGCCTTGGCGGCGTTATCGTCGCTAACCGCGATTTCGATTTTAATCTTGGGGAGAAAATCGACCGTGTATTCGCTGCCACGATAGATTTCGGTGTGTCCTTTCTGCCGGCCGAAGCCCTTGACCTCGGTCACCGTCATGCCCTCGATGCCGGCGTCGGACAAGCCGGCCTTAACTTCATCGAGTTTGAAGGGTTTGATAATAGCTATGATAAGTTTCATATGAAATGAGCTGAGAATCTGCTGATCGATTTTGTTCTATGGTTTTTAAACGCAGGATGAACTGGCCGGTGCCCGCGCAGAGCGCGGGGCACCGTAATTCACTCAGCCCTTCAAACTGTCTGCTTCATCTTTAATCGCAGCTGCTGATAAAGCATCCAGCCGTAGCCAAGCACCAGGCCGCCTGACACCCACCATTGGGTGCCATCGACGAACAGGAGCGGGCAGATCAGTTGGACCAGCACGAGTGCGATCAACAGGTAGGCCACGCGAGCGCCTGAACCCGGGATGAGCGACCAGGGATTGTGCAGTTTTCCGCTCAAGGCCAGTTGCTCATTGCGGCGCAAGGCCGCCTGTTGCAACAAACCGAAGCAGTAGCCCAAGCCCAAGCCGGCGGCAATGCCGGCCAGATCGCGAATCAGATCGATGAAGTGAGTTTGCATGAAGGGTAGTATTTTTTGCGGTTTTGGATTAGTAGATCGGCGGGGTTTCGGACTGTTTGTCCATCACCATGCCGGCATAACCCGCCACGCCCATTTCGGGAACGTCGAGACCCTCGATCTCCACTTCCCTCGAGACACGGTTGCCCACCAACTTCTCGGCGATGAAATAGACAATAACGGAGAGAACCGTCAGGGTTACGAAGCAGGTGGTCACCCCGATCAATTCCGCCCAGAACTGGCTCATGCCGCCACCGTAGAACAGACCAACGACATTTCCTGCGACGCCGTTGAAGCCATCGCCATAAGTGTTATCGGCGAACAGTCCGATCGAAAGACAGCCCCAGCAACCATTAACCCCGTGAACGGAGATGGCGCCGACCGCGTCGTCGATTCTCATCTTGTCGAAGAAGAACACAGCCTCGACGACCAGGAGACCGGCGATGACGCCGATGAGGGCCGCGCCGCCAGCGCTAACGAAGGCGCATGGGGCGGTGATGGCGACCAGGCCCGCGAGGAGACCGTTGCACATCATGGACGGGTCAGGCTTCTTGGTCTTGAACCACCACATATAGAGCGTGGTTGCCAGAGCGGCGGTGGAACCGGCGATCATGGTGTTGACCGCGATGACCGCGATGCGGAGATCGGTGCCGGCGAGGGTGGAGCCGGGATTGAAGCCGAACCAACCGAAGGCGAGAATGAACGTACCGAGCATCACCATCGGGATGTTGTGCGGCAGGATCGGATTAACCAGTTTGCCCGCCTTGTTGTATTTGCCGAGACGGGGTCCGATGAGCCAGGCAAAGATGAGCGTGATCACGCCACCCTGCATGTGCACCACGGAAGAGCCGGCGAAATCAACGTGGCCATGGCCGAGGCCGAAATTGACGCCAAGTTGGGACAGCCAGCCGCCGCCCCACACCCAGTTACCAAACAGTGGATACATAAAGGTACCGATGCAACAACCGTAAATCATGAAGGCGGAGAACCTCCAGCGTTCGGCCACACCACCCGTCGGCACGGTCGCGGTTGTGTCCATGAACACCATTTGAAAAAGGAAGAGCGTAAAGGCCGCCGTGTCATACCCCGCGCCTTGGAGAAGAAATCCCTTCCAACCCAGGAGGCCGAAGAAATGTCCGCCGAGGGTCACACCCAATTCATGGTTCAGGCCGCCATATCCACCGAGGGTACCAAGGGCTCCGATGCCGCCAAACATGAAGGCGAACCCGCACAGGTAGAAACCGAGCATACCCATGGGGTAGATCATGAAGTTCATCGACATTGTGTGACTGGCATTTTTCGCCCGGCACAAGCCCGTCTCAACCAGCGCAAATCCGGCTTGCATGAACATGACGAGGAAGCCGGTGACCAGCGTCCACATGAAATTGATGGCGACCCGGTTGTGCCCGACGTTGTCGGCGAGTTTGACCGCGAGCGGTTCAATTGCCGCCTGCTTGGTGTAGTCTTCGGCCGCTTTCTTGGCGTCAGTGTAAGCCTTGGCCTTGTCCTTGTCCTTCGCATCGTCCGCGCTGAGATCAGCCGGAGCAGAAACGACAAAACCGGGCACGTCGGCGGCCACGCCGGTCGACGTGCCAGCCGGGTCCGGTTTGGGATCATCGGCCCGCAGCCCGGAAAGGCCGAGGGAACAATACAGCGCCGTCGCAAAAATCGACAAGCGCAACCATTTCAATCCTGAGTATCGGGTCATCATAGTGGAGTTAGCGCTCCCCCGGGGGAGATGCGCAGGTTATGGGTTATCAACAACGCCGACATGGAACTCCTGGGAGAGATCATGCCTGCGAAACCATCGCAAAGTCTGGTGTGGAAAGGAGCGCCCGGCAGCGACGAGAGGCGGCCCGCCCGATTCCATTGCGGGAACGGGCCGCCCATGTCCTTCTCTCGTCTCCGAATTTCCACGTTCGGAAAACAGCGCACCCAGAATGGAATTCGCATCCCGGAAATTTTCCGGCAGACGACGAATCCATTCTTTCGATTTGATTTCATTCAGCACGACTTCGATTGACCGATGTTAATGCAGTCCAAATACCATCGGAAATGGACAGGTCATTGATAGTGGGCACGCATTATATGAACAAAACATATACAGGCCACGCGCACTGCGGCGCATTCACGAGTGAGGGGCGTGCGGAATTTTTCCGTCTCAAAAAAATGGTTCCCCCTCAGGGAAAGCAGTACTGGCGCCGTCCCGCGCGGGAGTCGGTCTTGCGGCGCGAACGGCTTAACCGCTCCCGGCGTGTTCACAGATGAACCGGTAGCCGATGCCTGATTCGGTCTGGAAATATTTTGGCTCGTTCAAATCGTCTTCGAGTTTGTGCCGCAACCGCAGCATATAAGTGCGCAGATAATGAGTCCGCTCCTGCGCCTTGGGGCCCCAAAGTTCCCGCAGAATGTGGCGGTGCGTCAAAACCTTCCCACGATGAGTGATGAACAATTGCAGCAGCGAATATTCCATCGAGGTCAGCTTGAGCAATTGCCCGTCTTTGCTGACCATGCGGCGGGCAATATCGACTTCAATGCGGCCAAACCGGAAAAGATTCACGGCCACCGCCGGTTTAATCCGACGCAGCAGGGCCCGCAACCGGGCGAGCAGTTCATTTTCGCCAAACGGCTTGATGAGATAGTCGTCCGCGCCAGCGTCGAGTCCCGCTACCTTGCTTTTTTCCTGACCGAAAACCGAGAGGATCAGCACGGGAACTGTATTCCATTTCCGAAGCTGTCGGAGCACTTCGATACCCGGCTGATCGGGCAGACCGAGATCGAGAATCACCGCGTCCGGGCTGCGGCGGAGAATTTCATTTTGACCGGCGAGCCCGGTCTCGGCCTCACGCACCACGTAACCGGCTTCCTCCAGCGTCAACCGCAGAAGCCGACGGATTTGGATTTCATCGTCGACGACCAGGATTTGGTAGGCGGCGGATTCAGAGCTCATCGTCCGGTACCCGACTGTGATCCAGGTGAGGCAGATAAATCGTGAAACAGGCACCGCCGGCCTTGCTGCGACTGACCACCACTTCCCCACCCTGTGCGAGGGTAAATCCGCGGACAATCGACAAACCGAGACCGAGGCCGCCTGCCGGACGACTGGCTCCACGGAAAAATTTTTGAAAGAGCAGCGGCAGCACGCCGGCCGCAATGCCGGAACCTTGATCCGAAATGGAAATAAACACCCGCTCCGTCAATCGATCCCGGCCGGCGCTCAGCGTGATCGCGGTGCCAGCCGGCGTGTGCAGGGCGGCGTTGAGCAGCACATTGGACACCACTTGCTCCAGCAAGACCGCGTCGGCCATGAAGAGCGGCATGTCCGCCGCAATGTCGATCGTGATCGGCCGGCCCGCCAGTTCGCGACCCACGGCCCGCCTGGCTGCGCCCAGCACGTCCTGCACTTCACACCAATCCAGCTCCGGCTTGAGGCGACCTGATTCCAACCGGGTTTGGTTGAGCAAATTCGCCACGAGATGATCCAGCCGCTGGGTGGCCTGACGAATCTCTTCCGTGAGATTGGCCCTCCGATCCGCGTCGGGCGTGTCGATCTTCTCCCCGGCCGCGCGCAGCACTGCGAGAGGCGTTTTGAGTTCATGCGATACGCAATCGAGCAACGTACGATGAAGCCGCTCCGATTCCGCCAGAAGTTTTTCACTCTCCCGGGCGGCGCACAATTGCTCCCGTTCCACCAACATCGCAATCTGCGCGCCAAACCCGTGGATCAAATCGCGCTGCACCGGCGTGAGCCGGGCGATATCCGCTGGCAGGGATAGCACAAAAACCCCCAGGACTTGTTCCGCCCGCACCATCGGCAGGTAGGTGTAGTCCGCAGTGGAACGATCATCCATGAACCGACCGTTCGGGCGCGCGTGGTGCAACGTTGATCGCGCGACTTCGAGGTCACTTTCCCGTAATTTCAACGAGCTCAACGGATGCGGTTTCAACTGACCGTCGGATGAGAGCAACAGCAGAGCCGTTCGCGCCTGAAACAAATCATCCGCTTCCCGCAATGCCGTCCGGGCCGTTTCATCGAGTGTACGGACGGCAGCAAGTTCGCGGGTCAGGTGAAAAAGCGCCGTCGCCCGTCGTTCGCGCTGCCGCTCGTCTTTTTCCTGCTCATGGATCCGGGTGGTAAGCAACCCCCCGATCAGGGCGGCCGTGAAATAAGTGCCGAGCATCAGGGCATCGTCGACATCCAGAACGGAGAACGACATCCGCGGCGGCATGAACACGAAATTCCATGCGATTGCACTCAGCAAGGCTGCGGCCATCACCGGCCAGCGGCCGACCCTGAGGCTGAGCATCACGACCATTAGCAGATAGATCGGGCCAAACGCATGGTAAGTCAGAGGCAGAAACCGGCCGGCGCAGGTCACGAAACCGACGGCAACCACCACTTCCGAAAATTCGAACACGACCGATCGTTCTTTTGCCTTCCAAAAAGCGCTTCCGGGAAGGATTTTGCGGACGATCAGCCGATGCTCCCGCTCGACTGGTCGATCCTGCCAGCCACCGCCACTTAGCACTGCTTCATTGGTTTTCGTCGAACGCTTGCACGCACCTATCATACCAGTTCAGCCGGTTTTTAGGGCATCTGGCGCCGGCTAGGTAACTGTCGTGCAAAAGCAACGTCCGGCACCGGTTTCACGCTTACCGCAATCATACTTGTCGCTTCGAGGACTGCGGGCTAGCAAATGCCGTCAAAACTAAAAATGCCCGTGAAATTCCCTCGCAATCAAAGGTCGGCTCGATGAACCGTCGCCGTGTTGTCGTCACGGGCTTGGGCGTGGCCGCGGCGAACGGCGTCGGCGTGGAGACGTTTTGGCGCGCCAACCTCGAAGGACGCTCAGGAATTTCGCGTCTCGATGCCTTCAACCCGGACGAGTTCGCCGTGAAAATCGCCGGACAGATTCGCGGCTTTGATCCCCTCGCCTACATGACGGAGGATGTCGCCAAGCGGGTCGATCGCTTTGTCCACTTCGGACTGGCAGGAGCACAAATGGCGCTGACCCAAAGCCGACTTAATCTCACGCCGGAGAACGTTGAGCGGGTGGGCGTAATCTTCGGGTCTGGCCTGGGCGGGCAACTTTTTCACGAGGAACAGATCCTCAGCACCTTCGAGCGCGGATTCATGCGCACCAATCCGATTTCGGTTCCACGCGTCAGTCCCAATGCCGTCGCGAGTCAAATCGCCATTCGCTACGGGTTCAAGGGACCGAACATGGTGATATCGACCGCCTGCGCCTCCGGCGCGCATGCCATTGGCGAGGCCTTCCGGAAAATCCAATACGGCGAAATCGACGTCTGCCTGACCGGCGGCGTGGAAGCTCCCCTCACCCGTTTCAACTTCAGCGCCTATTGCGCGATGCGCGTTCTGTCGAAAAACAACGACAATCCCACCGCAGCCTCGCGGCCCTTCGACCGGGATCGCGACGGTTTTGTGATGGGCGAAGGCGGCGGCATCCTGCTGCTCGAGGAACGCGACCACGCCCTCGCCCGGGGCGCACCGATTCTGTCCGAAGTCACCGGTTATGCCTGTAATTCCGGGGCGCATCACATGGTGATACCCGACCCGGATGGAGCAGATGCCGCCCGCGTGATGGTCGCCGCGCTGGCCGACGCCGGTCTTTCCCGCGTCGACTACATCAACGCCCACGCCACTTCCACCAAGGCCAACGATTACGCCGAAACCAAGGCGATCAAGGCGGTCTTCGGCGCGGCCGCCTACCGGATTCCCGTTTCCTCCACCAAATCCATGATCGGACACTCGATCGGAGCGGCCGGGGCAATCGAAGCCGTGGTTTGCACCCAGGCGCTTCGCGACCAGATTATTCCACCGACCATCAACCTCGACCAGCCCGATCCGGAATGTGATCTCGACTATGTTCCCGGAAAAGCCCGGCCATCCCGGCTGCAACACGTGCTTTCCAATTCATTTGGGTTCGGCAACTGCAACGTTTCACTGATATTTTCCCAAGCCACCTGATTCCGTGACCGTCCCAGAAATCCAGCAAAAAGTCATCGCAATCGTCGCACAGAAATTTTCCGTGGATGCCGTAAAAATCAACGGTGAGACCCGGCTGGCCGAGGATCTCGGCGTCGATTCCTTTGGTGCGGTCGAATTGATGTTCGAACTCGAGGAGGCTTTTAACTTAAAAATCGAAGACAGCGAAATCGCGCGCGTCCGGACGGTTAACGATATCGTCGCCTATCTTGTCTCGTGGTTGGACAAACAAAATCCACCAACCACCTGACCGTGTGAACCTGTCTGCAAAACAACCGCCCCTTATTTCGTCCCGGATGGCGATCACGCCCCGCTACTCGGAAACCAACCCGATGGGATTTGTCGCCGAGGCCTGCTACCCGCGCTGGCTGGACATGGCGCGAACCGCCCTTTTGCGGGAGCACGGCTTCGAGTACCACCAGTTTGAGGCGATGGGTTATCTGCTGCCAGTGCTGGAATTCGGTCTCACGTTTCACCGGCCGGCATTTTACGACGACCCGATCGAAATCGTCACCAGCCTGCGCCGGCGACCGACCTTTTTGATCAGGCTCGACTATGAAATCCGACGCGACGATGTCCTGCTCACCACAGGTTTCACTCATCAGGCGTTCGTCAACCGGCAGCTTAATCCCGTCAGACCGCCCGCCGCGTTCCTGGCGAAACTCGATTCGCTTTTTCCGAAATCCCACCCGACCGGGAGCGCTGACAGAGGATTTATACCAAGATAGCAAAGATCACAAAGGCGCGAAATCGAACCGACGGAATTAAACGCGGAGGGCGCGGAGCGCGCAGAGCCTACGGATCATTGATTGGCCCAAAGGTCCCCAGGTATGCTTCGCGCGATTAAATGAATTTTGGGTCGAATCTCATACTTCCGTCCGCGATCAGCGGACGCCTCCGGATTAAACCCGGAGACGATCAGTCGAAGGTGACTTTGCAGGTTTCGCGTCTGCTACTAAGCGAAACTATTAGCGGTTAACCCTTCTGTGGACCGTGGATTGAGACCTGCTGGTAACACTTCAGTTCGTGCAGAATGACTAACGAGTGTTTGGACACTCTCTAAAATTCGACCGCCGGTCCGTAGCCCTCGTTCGGGACATATTTCCACCGGGCGAGCAGCATCGACAATATCATGACCGTCACGGTGAACGCTCCGAGTGCTCCCGCCGCGTGGCCCCAGCGGCCGTCAAATGCGTCAAACATCGTGGCGCGGAAACTGTGGACGAGATAAGTGAACGGCAAATACCCGTGGACCTTCTGATAAAATTCCGGGGAAAGCTCGATCGGATAAATCCCACCCGATGACGCCAACTGCAGAATCAACAGGATCACCGCCAGCAACCGGCCAGCGTCACCGAGGATCGACATCAAACAGAGTAGAATACTGACAAAGCACACCGAGCCGAGCACGGCAGCGAGCAAGACCGACCACGGATGGGAAAAATTAAACGCGAGCAAAAGCTTCAACACTCCGACAACAACGCCCGCCTGCAGCACACCCAATACGAGAAGCGGCGCCGCTTTCGCGAACCACTTTACCGGAGCCGTTGCCGTGCGTTGGGATTCGGGGAGTCGCCGCAGATAAAAAACAAAACTCATCATCACCGCGCCAATCCAAATCGACAGCGCCGAAAAATAAGGCGCGAAGGCCTGACCGTTGTTCGCCACGGGAGCGATGCCAGCATCCACCTTGATCTCGACCGGCGCAGCCAGCAAAGCCGCCGTGGCGTGACCAAACCCGGCATCGAAACGGGTTGCCGCTTCATCCAGTCCCGCCGCGAGACGATCTGCGCCGCCAGCGAGTTCACTTGAGCCAGTTTCAAGTCGGCTCGCGCCGGCCGCCAGTTGATCGAGCCCGGCGGAAAGTGAAATGCTGCCAGCGCGCAGCTGTGTCATCGAATGGTCAAAGAGATCGAGTTGATCCGCCGGAGGTAATTTCTCCGACAGTGTGGAAAGGCCGGCATTCAGCCGGACCAAGCCGGCGCTGAGCGGCTGGATGGCCGAATCCAAACGAATCATGCCATCGTTGAGCTGGGCCGATCCTTTGGCCGCGCGGGAAATTCCGTCAGCGAAAGTGCCAATGCCGTCGCGTAGCCGGCCGGTTCCCGCGGCTAATTTTCCACCGAAAAACGGCACCTTGGCCGCACCTGCTTGCAATTCGGCAGCACCCGCTTCGAGTTTAGGAACACCGGCTTCGAGTTGACCGAGGCCTTGGTTGAGCTGGGCGGCACCGCTCGCGAGCTTCCGGCTGCCGTTGGCGAGTTCACCGAGTTTCGCGTCGTCGGGCAGACTGGTGCGAATCGACGCCACCGCCGTTTCAACCTGTTTCATGCCGGCCGTGAGCCGGGCGGCTCCATCGCTGAGTGGCGCAGCACCCTGCGCCAATTTGGTTACGCCTGCCTGCGCACGCACGAGGCCGTCGCTTAATCGAACGCTGCCGGCATGAATCCGGGCCGCGCCCCCTGCCACCCGCTTGCCCCCAGCCTGCAGTGAGTGCAGTCCGCTGCGCAGCGTGACCACGTCTGACTGACCCTCCTCTCCGCCGACCAGCAGCGCCCAGCGCTCGCGGGCGATTTTTTCGTTAATCGTATGGGCGAGTTCCAAACCGAAACGTTGGCTGAAAATGGAAGCCGTGTAGTTGCCACCCTCGGAGAGTATGATATTAAGTGGTGCCGGTTGCGTGCCGCCCAGGGCGTTCCGACTAAAATCAGCGGGAATAGTCAGAGCGAAAAATACCTCACCGTCGCGCACCGCCTGCCTTGCCGCAGCAGGCGCGGCGTAGCGCACAAAGCCGAATGGTTTATCCTTTTCCAAGGTAGCGACGATTTCAGCGCCGAGATTGATTTCGCGTCCGCCGTGCACGACCGGAACATCCTCATTCACGAGGGCCGCGCGAAGCTGTCCCAAGTTGCCATACGGATCCCACACGCTGCTCACGTAAATCAGTACATAAAGCGACGGCACGAAGATGATCGCCAACGCCGCCATAATCACCTTGGGCTGGCGGAAAAGTGCCAGCTCCGCAGCCAGACCGATGCGAAAATAGCCGGGCTTGCCCAACGAGCGGCGATCTGAGGGCGAAATTGGGCTGGGCGGCATGTAGCGCTTGGAAAGCAGATGATCTCGGGGCCGAACAAGGACACGTTTCCCGCAAGGGTCAAACCGCTTGTGATTTGAACCCGTCGCCGAAAGGCCGAACCCGAGTGGGCGCGATCATTCGATTACAATTTAAATGCCCGCTCTGTCGCGATGATGCTCGCGCTCAACCTGGCCACGCTGTACTCAAACTGTAGCAATCAAAATCCCGTGAACACCTCCGACGCCACCTCGGCTCACACCATCCCGGAAGAAGCCAGCGCCGCGACGAAACAATGCGATGCCGTACAGGTCGCTCGCTTGGAAAGACGAGGGATGAAGTTTCTTCGGCTCGGCCTCGCATTATTCATGGGCGCATTTGCCGTGGCACCAGGCATCGCAGCGTTTCACCTCGCAGTTGCCCTCCTCCACCAATCGGCGGAGGCAAAGACCCCCACGGCCTCTCTCGCCGGTCACTTGGTCGGCGAAATAATCGCGTGTGCGGTGTTTGCGTGGTTTGCTTTTGCGCTCTGGGAAAAAAACAGAAAAACGTCTCAAAGCGGTGAGTGATCGGACATCAATCAAAACCAACAAATGCTACAACTTCTTGAACCGATTCTGAGTGGCATTGGGCACGCACTAGACATTGTAGCTGTGATTATGTGGCTTGTTTTCGCGATGGGTTGCTGGCTCGGGGTGACCGGGAAAACCAAGGCAGCCGTTTGTTTGGGAATGCTGTTGGCAATTTTGGGGATGCTGGCGATATGCGAAGGAGGATTTATAATAATTCTGCTTTCAGCGGTCATCTTCATGCTCTCTGCTTATCAATATAGAAAGCAGGCCAGACTTTGAGCGGCGGGCAGACTCGTTTTAGAGCAGTTAAAATAATCTCATAGCTGTCAGCCTCCGAATCCCGATGAAGCGGCCGCGACCCCGCTGCCGTGCTCTCGCGGGCAAGGTCGCCGCGCTCCAGATCGTAGCCACTGCGTCTCCTTCGAATGCCGCCGGCCGGGAGGAACGCCGAGCCCCAGCTCGGCATTCGTCTTCAATGCAGCCGAGCTGGGGCTCGGCGTTCCCGGGTTCAATCTGCGAAAGGGGCTGTGTATTTCGTCAAAATGCTCCCGCCATTCCGTTCACTTGGCGTAAATCCAGTTCAGCAATGCCGCGAGCCGGTCGCCGGCAAGGACGATGCGTGCACCGGCGATCTGCTGTTGCTGGGTGAGGTATTCGGGTGACACCACGTGCGACTTGCTCGCGGCTTTGGAGGTAGGGTCCTCAGGCAAATTGTAGGCGAATTCACGGTAGGAATAACTCTCCCTCGCCCAATCGCCCGGGTCGTCTTCGTCGATCTGGTCCTGCGTCGAAGTGAACTTTGGCCGCAACGCGTCCGCCACCGCTTTTGCGTGGGCGATGCTCGCATCCCGTCCCGTGCCCTTGTCATCGGTGGGTTCATCGAACGAATCGTCCCACAAGGCGTGCAATTCTCCCGCCGGATGGTGAATGCCAAAACCGTTTCCGCCCAGATCGCCACCGGACGGCAGTGCGTAGTTTGGCAGTGGCTCCTCAACCGTCACGCAGTGCAGCGGTTGATGAATGTCGCCGACATAGTGAATCAGAAAACTCAATGCGTCCGCCCGCGCCAGGCGCGTGCCGTGCACCGCCTTCAGGTAATTGGCGTAGTAAGTTATCGCCGTGGTAATGGTCGCGGTTCGTTCGATATGCGGATTGACGGGAATACTGTCGTTCGTCACGAGGCGCTCAATCTCCTCGGGCGACGCCTTGTAAGGGAGGTCGATAAAGTGCCACGATTTGTTGAGCGGAGCGCTGGGCGGATCGTTGCGTTTTCCGGCCTTGATGTCGTCCGCCCAGGGGGCCGAGTCGATGAAGGTCCGGCCGCGCGGATCGTTCGCGAATACCTCGTCCACTTTCGCCTTCACGGTCGCCGGCAATTGTTCGTAGGCGATCGTCGCCACCACTTCATGTCCGCATCCGTCCCACGCCTGCAAAGCGGTAATCCCCGTGGTCACCACCGCGATCAATCCCGCAAACAGTATTTTTGTTTTCATGGTTTTCGCAGCCCGCCCTGACGATTACCTGTGTTCGCTAGACCTGGGCTCCACTTGCAGCAACAGGTAAAATTGCCCGGTCGCCAGTGGAATCGATTCCCGAAGAACCCCTTTGCTCCCCAAATCGCTTTCTTGCGAGCCCGGCTTAGTTGCGAGCTTGCGTAAAACTCAGCGCGTAGGCCCCGAACACGAGCACTGGTTTTCCCTTTCTCAGCGGCGGTTTGAATTTCCAGTAGTGCACCGCCTTGATGGCGTTGGGAATCAAGAGCGGCGATGAAGCCGAATCCACGTTGGGAATCCGAACCCGGCCTTCCTCGTCGACAAAGAAGGAAACCATCACGGAGTCCGGCTTTCCCACCGAAGGGGTAAATCCGTCTGGATAAACCGGGACGGACTGGCGGAGAAATTCAAGCGGCGAATCCAAATCGTCCTTCATGACCGGCTGGTATTTGAAATCCGGCCGGCCGCCGCTCACTTCCAAGAGTCGGTTTCTGAAGGCGGTGAAACTGCTCATCGCGACCGTCAGCTCCTGCCGGAATTCGTAGCCGAAATTAAACCGGGACGGAACCGCCACTCCCTTGAAAAGCAGCGGACTGTACTTCGTGTCCTTCGCTTCGCGCAACAGGGCATCGCCAAAATATTTTTCCGTATAGGCGGCGAGCAGGTAATCGACCGCGTGGCCCTTGGTATCCAGTTCGACGGCCACGGAAGCGTATCCCCGTGGTATGCCCTCGGAATAAGCTTTGCCGGGGTAAAAAATCCGGACCGGGGGTTCCGATGGTGCCACCCCGCCACCGCTCAATTCTCCTTTCGGAATCGGTGGAAAGTCCGTCAGTCTCGCTCCGTTGACGGTTACCTTGGGAAGCTGCAACGGCGCCTCCGTTCCCGCCGCGTGAGATTCGGTTGAAGCGGTCGTTCCGGCAAACGCCGAGGCGGTGAGCAAAGCGCTGCTGAGCATTCCCAGGCGAATTATCCGTCCGATGGTAGTCATTGCGTCTTTTGTGCAGCGTCTCCTCGCGGTTTGAAATTCGCGATCTGAACCGAGTAAAGTGAACTTCGCGCGGCAATAAAGAGCGTTTTATGATCAGCGCCACCAAAGGCCAGGACACTCGGACGCTCGGGAACTTCGATTGTGCCAAGGGACTTTCCGGTGCGGTCGTACACGCAAATCTGACCGGCGCACACATACACGTTTCCTTCGCCGTCAATCGCAGTTCCCGCTTCTCCTTCGCCGGCGAAATACTGCGGTTTTCCCAGCGTCCCGTCCGATTGTGGAATGAAACGCCACGTCGTCTGTCCGAATTCGTCGGATAAATAAACGGGTTCCCCGGGTCGCGCCGGCACCAACGCATACGCCCGCCGCAGGTCGATGGTACCGAAGCCCCAAGCCCGGCCGGGTTTCGGGAGCAAGGAATAGCTTTCGGGCGAAGGGATGAACGCGGAACCGTCGGATGACACATACTGCAAGGGTTCGCGGCGCGTGCTCGCTTCAATCCAATCGTGACTGTCGCGCCAACGATTCACCGGCAGCCACGCGATCGCATCCGGACGCGGTTTTGAGTTTTGCGGAGAAAGAACCCCGATGTCCGCTTCGCTCGTTCCCGGCTTGAAGGTGTAAACGTTGCCATGGTGCGAAACCACCATGAGTCGTCCGGTCGCGTCGAGCGCGAGCGTCACGGGTTGCGGAATCGCGTCGGTCACCAGCGTCAGCCCTTCAGCGTCAGACCAGCGGTAAATGTGACTCCATTCCTCATCGACGAAATAAACCGCACCGGACGCGTCCGCGACCAAACCATCGATATTGGTGAAACCACCGGAGAGTTTTTGAAGTAGCGCGTCCCTCGCCAGCACTGAGGAAGCCGGCCCGGCGTTTGGTGGTGCCGCCGCCCCGCCCGACAGATGCAACCATGCGATCTCGCGCGACCGCACTTCCGCGTGGTGGGTCTGATCAACGAGCGTATTGTCGAAGCTCAATTTGCCGGGACTGTAGACGTGCAGGCCCCGAAAATCCAAATTGTGAGACGCTGTCACCCGAATCCCTGTCCCAAAGGGCACCGGCGTATCGACGCGATAGATAAAAAAATTCGCGACGAGCAGATCGCTGCATTCCTGAATTTCCAGGGGCAGCGCATGGGGACTTTCATTGCGCTCCTCTTCGGTTTGCAGCGCATAAATCCGCCAGTTGGCAACACGGTTCAACTTTATCTCATTGCGCACGTGGTGCTCGCTCGACAACGCGTAGATGCGACCGGATGTTTTTGTGTCCGAAATATAAACACCGGCAGCGGCAAAGGGACTCGGCGTCCAAATATCCTTGAACGTACCGCCACCGCCGTCCGTCACCCACAGGCTCCAGTGTTGCGAATCCCAACGTCGTTGCGGATCCGGATCGGCAGTGCGGTTGTCGTTGTAGATCGAAAGATAAGTGCCGTCCGCGGCGTAGGTGCCGTGGCCGCCGAGGAATCGCACGTCGTTTACAAGCGACTGCGGACCAGACATCCATTTCAACGCGACGGCCCGGTTGTTCATTCCACCCGTGTCGAGGCCGATGCCATTCATGATCACTGCTCCGCCGCTTGGCGCTTCAATCATCGCCTTGGGCGCACCGCTGCCGGGAAACGGCGGAATGGTCCGCCACGCGCGCGGGACGCCCGGCAAATCCGGGCTGACTGGTCGTTCCGCCGGTCCATTGACGCCCTGAAACGCCGCGGTGAAGTCCGTGATCAAAATCTGCGTGGTGATTGGATTGAGTCCGATGAGCACTGTGTCGGGTCGCAACGTAATCGTATCCGTCACACGGTAGCGTCCGCTCGGGAAATAGAGCACCCGATGCGCGGCGATCGCGGCGCGAAGGACGGAAGTGTCGTCCGTGGTCCCGTCGCCTTTCGCGCCGATCGAACGCACGTTTGTCCACTCTGAAACAGGAGGAAGCGGAGGAATATCGGTCGCGACCGCCGGCGGCAATTCGGACAACGCTTCCATCTCGCAGACAGTTTCTATCCCAGGAGTTATGCCGACATCCGCGATCTGCAATCCGTGGGAAAACTCCTTCACGCGATAGATTGCCTCCTTTCCCACGATCTGACGTCCGCTCTCGCGGAAGGCGGCGAACACCGGCACAGCTGCGCACAAGGTGTTGCGCAAATTAATCTGCGTACGCGCACTTTTCTGCTCGCTGATCACCAACGCGGGGCCACTGATGTTTTCAAAACGGGAATCCTCCATCCACAATTCCTCGGAGCGGTTCTCCCGCACGAGAATTGCCGTCGGAACATTTTTAATTGCCGTGCGAATCAGCGTGAGCCCGCCCTCTTCCGTTTCGATCGCGGCATGACGCTGACCTTCGAAGGTCGAGTCGATCAGGAGAAACGGCCAGCTCGGCGACGGCTTGTGCGTCGTGATGCCAAAATCGCCACCGTAAAAATGGAGGTCATCCGATTCGTTGCCCACTTCTTCAACGCCCGCCCTGCCCTGCCCGATATGAAAATCCATGTGGGCCAGAAATCCGTGCTGGGCATAGTGGGATCGCACGCCAACTGCCGCCGGGTTTCCATCGCGAATCTCGAGGTCGATGTTGCTCATCGCCGAGTAAAATGTGCCGGGGTTGGCGTCGCGGACCGGTTGATCGGCCGAGCGCGGACGGTCGCTGACGAAATGCACGAGGTATTTTCCGGGGCCGTCCTGATAGCCCGGCGTATTTTTTCCGAGCACCAACACCGGCCGGGTCGCCCCGTAACCAATGAGGCGGATGCCGTTCCACACTTGAATCTCATGAGTCAACCGGTAGCGACTCGACGGAATAAAAACGATTCCCCGTCGGGTGCTTTCCTGCACGCGATCGATCGCGGCCTGCAATCCTGCCGTGTCGTCAGACATGCCGTCACCCGTCACCGCAAATTTTTCCGAGGTCAAATAAACCCCTTGTGCGTCGTCGGGCCGGCTGGTGTAAACAGATACGCCTGCGAAAACGAAGTCGGTCGCAAGAAACGCAAAAACAAGGACAAAGAATCGGGAAGTGCCCATAACAATGAAGGTCAATCAGTGCTCGAACGCTTCGTCCCAGTTATGGCGGGCGCGTTGTTCAGGTGAAAGTTCGGCGACCTTCTCCTTTATTTTTCGTTCCAACGCCGCCGGGAACAGTGGCATATCCGCCAGATTAATTGGGATGACACCCAAGTCGACGGCACACATTTCGTCGGTCGCATCCGGCCCGAATTGCACCGGCCGTGGCGGTGAAAACGGATTGCTGGGGTTAGCCGCGCTGTTGTCGAAAATCCAGCGGCAATGAATTCGCGCGCCCTTCGACAGGATGAACGGTTCGCGGTAGACGTAACGATCCTGCCATTTGAAATTCCAGCGACTGATATCGAGCAGCGGACGGACCGAACCATCCGGATTGACGACGGTAACATGGACTTCGCGCGCCAGCAGGTGCATGTGCGGCCAGATATTCATCAACGCGCAGTCCGCGGGAACTTCGGTCGAATCCTCCACCGTAAACGCCGCCTCGCCCGCGGGAATATCGAGCTTGAAACTCCGCAGCGCGATCGTGTCCATGATCCGGCGCACCGACTCGCGTACGAAATAAATCCCGACCTCCGATTGGTCTGTCTCGGGTTTCCCCGTCGCCCGATAATGAATTTGGAAAGCCAGGTCGCCGCTGAGCGGCATCACGCTCGCGGCAATTCCATGCGGAAGAAACCGGGGCGTCATGCCCGGAACGCGAATGCCGAGCAATATCGCGGAGGAAAATCCCGGTGAACCGAAACTTTCGTAGCCATTGCCTCCCTCGGCGATTTCGCGCTTACGCGCCTCGCCACTTGGGTCCACCCAGACGGCGGCGTGATGGAAAACGCGGCGATTGCCCGGTCGGAATTCAATCGCGGCAACCCCCAGGACGTTGGAATCGGGAATCTTCGCCCGGGCCAGCACTTCAGCCGGCACGCCCTCCAATGAAAACGGAACCGGAAAAACCCGGAAGGAATCGGAGGGGCCCGGTGGCACGTTAAAAGGTTGACGCATCCGCACGATCAAATCCGGTTTGCCCAGCGTCCATCCGTCGTCAGCTTCGGACGGTGGCGCGGGCGCCTGCGCGAGATCGCCCGCCGGCGCACCGGCGGCAGCCCAGCGAACCAACAGGTCGACCTCGCTCGCCGAGAGGTGGCGTTCATCGAGAAACGTGTCCGCTGGTCCATCGGGCAACCACGGCGGCATGTAACGGGCCTTTATCGCCTTGGTAATGAACCGGGCGCGCTTGGCCGCATCCTTATAACCCAGCAGGGAAAATGGCCCCACCTGGCCCGGGCGGTGACACTCCACGCAGTTGCGGTAAATGAGTGGCGCGATATCGGTCGCCCACGTTGGCACCGACTCCGCCGCCTGGACGCCACTCCAAAATAAAAACAAAACCAGCAGTCCCGATTTCATCGCTTCGCCACCTCCGGGATCGAACAGCCAAACCCGGGGCGACTGGCAAACGGGACTGGCTTTCCCGCAGCGAGCGCACAGAGCACATCGCGCAAATCCTGATGCGTCGCCGCGGGACGCGACGCGCCAAAATCCGTCACGCGATCATCGATGCGTCCGCGATACAACAAAGCTCCATCCCTCGAGAAAACCAAAGTCTCCGGTGTATAGGTCGCTCCGCCAAGATGAACCAGCCGCTGAGCGCGATCGTCGACCGTCGCAAAACCAAGGTGATAATCGGCCGTGTGACGCTTCAGCACCGGAAGTTCCAAGGTGGGATCGGCGTAAACCCCGACAAAATCGAAACCAGCCGGCGCAAATTCCGCGGCCAGGGCATTCAATACGGGAATACTGGCATTCGCCACCGGACATTCAGGTGAAATAAAAACCATGACCACCCAGCGTCCCTTCGCGGACACGGGCGCATCATTCAAATCATGCAGTCCCAAACGACTCCACCAACTGGCGGTGATTTCGCCCGCGACTGCAACGCCAGAAAATCCCAGCATGCCGACAACAAAAAACATGATTCGGAGCAGGCTCGGCATGGCAGCGGGTGACCGCCTTACTGTTGTCCGTAAACGCGAATATAGTCGATGCGGTATTCCTGTGGAAATTTCGTCGTGTCGTCGGGATAACCTGGCCACGCACCGCCAACCGCCAAGTTTAACAAGAGAAAGCCTTTCATGTCATCGAACACCCATTTGGTGCCCGGCGGAAGATCGGCGGGGGTACGAGTGTGGAAAATTTTCCCGTCAAGCAGCCAATCGATCCGTCCAGGGCGCCAGTCGACGGCGAAGATGTGATACGCGTCGTTAAAGGTAGCGTCGTTGGGCAGCTTGATGAATTTCGTCAGGCCATGCTGACCCGAATAACCCGGACCATGCAGTGTCCCGTAAAGCGTGCCGGGTTGGTGACCGATGAGCTCAACGATGTCGATTTCCCCGCAAGCCGGCCAAGGATTTTCATCGATATCGTCACCGAGCACCCAGAATGCAGGCCAGATCCCCTGCCCACGTGGCAATTTCAAGCGGGCCTCGATCCGACCGAATCGCGCGGCAAATTTCCCGTGGGTTTTTAATCGTGCCGATGTGTAGCCACCGGTTGACGTGCGAATGGCTTTCAACACCAGCGCCCGACCATCCGTGGCTTGGGGGTCGGCGACCACGAATGAATTTTCGCGCGAGTCGGTATAAGTTTGCAGTTCCTTGTTGCCCCAGCCGTTGTCGCCCAGATCCATGACCCACTTCGCGGGATCAGGCCCGGTTCCGGGCGGCTGGTTGAAATCATCCTGCCAAAGTGGAGCGGCCGAAAGGGAGAAGGTCATGAAAAACGTAAAGATTGAAAGGAAAGCTCGCATGAGCTGGGTAAGCGACGGCCCAACAGCTAGTGCGCGTCGCGATGATAAGTCTGAATCGCGTGCGCCGGCACAGAGCAGGTGAGCGCTTCGCTGCCCGTCGAGAGAGTGAAATTAACCGGCGCGTTGCCTTCGTTGAGCACGACCGTCACGAGGGAGCCGTCCGGATTAAGGAAGGCGACCGACTGCAATTCGGCCGGTCCGCCGGTGGACGCGATCCGGTGGGCGCCCGGTTTGACGAAGCGGGAAAACTGGCCGATGTAATAAAACGACGGACCGTAACGCACCTCCTTGGTCACGGTATCGACGATCACGGGAGCATCGCAGAAATTGCCAACGTGATTGGGTCCGCCGCGCTGATCGAGCACGATATTCCAATCGATGTAACCGCAAACCCAGTTGCGAAAATCGCCGATCATGTTGCGTGCATAACCCTCGCCATGGGCCCAGGAACCGATCGCGCCGCCTCCCTCCCAGCAGCCTTCCGTGAAAAGAACCGGCTTGTCTGGAAATTGCGCATGCACCCGGGAGGACGCTGCAAAATCGTTGCTGACGTACCAATGCAGCGCCGCGCCCCATAGATATTTTGCAGAATTCGGATCACCGAAAACCGCCGCCGCATGCTTTTCGAGAATATCGCGGTTGTGATCGTGAGCGAGGAGCTTGACGTTCGTAAGTCCGGCCTTTTCGAGTTCGGGCCCCAGGTGATCGCGCACGAAATCGCGTTCCTGCTCCGGGGAATAAAGACACGATTCCCAAACCTGTTTCGCCTCGGGCTCATTCTGCACGGTGAGGGCCCAGATGGGGAGTTTCTCCGCCGCCATCGCCTGGACAAATTTCACATAATAACGCGCCCACGCCGCAGCGTATTCGCTGCGCAACGAACCGCCATCGTCCATCCGGTTGTTGGTTTTCATCCACGACGGCGGACTCCACGGCGATGCGAGAATCTGTAATTTTCCGCCTGCCTCATTGTTCGCGTCGTGCAACAGCGGCAAAAGCCAGCGACGCATTGGTGCGAGCGAAAAGTTCAACAGATCGTAGTCGCCCGGCGTTTCATCGAGTGCCCACATGTTCAACGAAAAGTCGCAGCTGTTGATGTGCGTTCGTGCGAGTGTGTAACCGAGGCCGTCCTTCGGATCGTAGTAGCGATGCAGCACCTCGGCCCGCTTCCCGTCTGAAATCTGCGCCAACACCCACGCTGAAGATTCCGTCAACGCCCCTCCGAATCCTTCGATCTGCTGAAAACGTTGTTCCGGGAAAATCGTCAACGCGCCAGCCGCTGAACCCGAAATCGCGGGCGTCGCGATCAGAGCCAGCCGATGACCGTTATCGCGGGCAGTTTCGGTGACGGTCCAGCGGGACGACGATTGGGCGGAAAGCATGGCGGTCGAAAGGAGCGCGAAGGCAGCAAGGCTGTGGCGGGAGAAAAGCATTGAGGGGAAATCAGGACGCCGGAACGGCGGCGATGGATTTGCGCACGGCGAGTTCCCGCTCGATTTCCTTCACCTGTGGTTCGTCGAGGCGGTAGAAAACAATTGCAAGTCCCGCCGCGAGGCAAAAGGCACCGGGCAGCAGACTGAAAAGCAGGTTGATGCCGTGAAGTGCGCGTGGCGTTTGCTCCGCGTTGGCGACGAATCCGTAGTAAGCATTCAGCCAGCCGATCATCGCGCCGCCGATGGCGAGGCCGATTTTTTGCACCATCACCGTGGCGGAAAAAATCAAACCCGTGGCGCGCCGGCCAAACTTCCATTCCCCGTAGTCAGCGGTGTCGGCGTAGAGCGACCACACGATGGCGGGCGTCGGGCCGGCCGCAAAACTGCCGATGATGTTCAGCGCATAAAGCAGCGGGAGATTATGTGGATCGACAAAGTAGCACAGACCGATGCCGAGGGCGTTGATGATGGTCAGCACGATCATCAACAAGCGCCGCGAAAAATAGCGGGTGAACAATTTTGTCGAGAGCGCGCCGACGATAAAGCAGAGAAAACCGACGAGGTTAAAAGTGCTGAGACTGGATTCCTGTCCGACGTTGTACTTGAAATAGAAAATACCCGCGCCGCTGCGCAGCCCGACGTTGGCGAGATTGAGAAAAGCGACGAAGAAAAGCACCTGCCACGGGCCGTTGCGCAGGAGATCGCGCAAATCGGGTCCAATCGAACTTCCCTGACTGGGTGGCGAAACCACGCGTTCGCGCGTATTCGCAAAGGTGTAGAAAAACATGGCCACTGAAATCACGGCGAAGATCGCCATGGTGTTGCGAAACCCTTCGGCTGGGCTGCCGCCGGCACCGGCGAGAACTTCCTTCATCCATGGAACCAACCAGCCGATGAGCAGCGTGCCCGTAAAAGCGCAGGCAAAGCGATAGGAAGAAAGCGAAGTGCGGTCCTCGGAGGAGGCCGACATGACCCCCATGAGCGCGCCGTATGGAGTGTTGATCGCAGCGTAGGCAATCAGCGTCAGCGTGTAGGTGATGTAGGCGTAAACCAGCGTGCCGTGGGGGCCGAACCCCGGGTTGGCAAACATGACATAGCCGAGGACACCATACGGAAGTGCGCCCCATAAAATCCACGGGCGGAATTTTCCCCAGCGCGTATTTGTCCGGTCGGCAACCATGCCGATGATGGGATTCAGGAACGCCACGAGGATCGGCATCGTCGCCATCAACCATCCTGCCGCCGAATTCTTGATCCCAAGAATATCGATATAGTAGTAGGCAAGGAACTGATTGAAGGCCTGAAAATAAAAATTCGAGGCGGTATCGCCCAAACCATAGGCGAATTTTTCTTTGAAGGACAGCCGTTCGGAGGAAGTGGACACGACGGGATTGGGTTGGGGTTACGTCCGGGAAGGATTGCCGCGGATCGATCCGACGATGCGCCAGGGACGTAAGTGACGAAAGGGAAAACGAGCGGCGTGGCGGAACGCGCACCGGTTGCATTATCCGGTGCGCGTCGAACCACCCCGCAATTTCTTCCCGGAATCAGAACGAGATCTGATAGGTCAACCGCGCCGTGATCGGCGGATTGTAGATCAGCCCATAGAGTTTCGTATCGTTGAGCAGGTTGTCGATGTTCAGCTGGACGAACTGGCCGTAACCGCCCGATTTCCATTCCTTGCGGACGAACGCATTGACCGTCAGCTGGGATGGCATGTAGAGGACGATAACCTTGCCATTGGTGTCAGTCTGGACCTGACCGGAACCATGCGTCACACCGGAGAAATAAGCGCGCTGGGAAGCCCAATCGCCACCGGCACCGACCACCCAGCCCTTCATCGAGCCGGAGAACTTGTAGTTGGCAAAAATCGTGTAGCGATTCTTCGGTGTGTCATCGCCCGGGAACGTACCGGTGTTGGTGCGAGTCGAGGTGTCGGTCGGATCGGTGTAGGCTTCAGCCAAGGTCTGACCCTTCAGGCCGAAACCGCCGTTCGGGAAATACCATGGAGCCCAACGGTCCTGTGGGTACGGATATTTGATCCACACGCCCTTGTTGATGAGTTTAACTTCACTGTTAACCGCGCCGGAAAACACGATCTGCAAATGATCGGTTGGTGTGAAGAGTATTGAACCATCCCAGCCACTCGCTTCCGAAATGGCAGGAAGCGCGTTCTTCGCAGAGCCATTTTGGAAACCACCGTCGTCCAAAGCCGCATTGTTGATGCCGGGATCGTCGATGTCGTTACCATGGTAAGCCCAGCCGGCCCAACCGGGTGCCGCAGAAGCGAAGTAAGCGTCCATAAACGCCGCGCCCTGAGGAGTGCTCGCGTTCAGGTAGATGCTGGATTGGTCCGCGCTCTTTCCGTTGAGCGGAGAAAGCAATGTCACCGCGCCCGAATTGACTGCCGCAACCCAGGCCGCCTGCTCCGTCGGGGAGGCAGAATTGTTGCCGTTTCCACTGGCGACGTAACCGTTATAGGTTTTGCCGCCGGCAACGTAAGTGGTGTTCACGAACGGATTGTAAGTGCCCGTGAGGTTCGCATCGCCCAGATTGTAGATGATGGGCTTGGTCGGATCAAAGCGGACGTGACCGAGGGGCGCCGGCGTCGAGAAGCCCGTTCCCAACCACGCATTCTTGGTAATCCGGTAGTGGCTGATCGAACCGGAGATTTTTCCATCGAGGAAATCGAACTTGATGCCGAATTCCTTGCTCTTCGCCGTGTCCGCACCGACCGGGGCACCGGTCAGCGACTCGTGGAGACCGCCAAAATTCGGTTGAAAGCCATCAGCCTTCAAAGCGAAAACCGAAAGTTCCTTGGTGACCTTGAGCATCACGCCCAGTTGCCGGGAAGTCTTTTTGGTTTGCGCGGCCACACTGGTGTTGGTGGTTGGCACGCTTGCGGGTGATGCGCCGGGCGAAGTAATCGTGGTGTCGGTCGACCAGTTGTCGCTGGTATCCTTGCGCAGGCCGGTCATGAGAATGACCCGGTCGTCGACACCGCCAATTTTGATGAGTTTGAGAAAGTTGTTTAGATAAAACGCACGATCCCAACCCTTGTTGATGTTGTTGCGATCGTTCTGATACAAGGCGGGCGCGGGACTGCCATCGCCCTGAACGCCGAAGCGGATGGGCGTAAGATCGAGCGGGCCTTTGAAGCTGTAGAGGCCATCAACGGTCTGCCAGTTATCGCCCTTGATCTCATTGTAGAGTTCCGAATAACCGGCGAGGACCTGATCCTCCAACTGATACCACTTGCCTTGGAACAGGGATTTTTGCGCGGTCAGTTCCACCCGTTCTTGATCACGCCGATTCTGGGTGTTGGCTTGATTCCACGCATATCTCACGACCTCGTTGGGGAAGGTACCGTACTGCAGATTGCCGTTGGAAGGCGTGACGCCATCGAGACCATTGTCGATTGAGGAGAGCGTAATTGACTGGGAAAGATTAAACCCCGGATTTCCGGCCAGAACCTCCTGGATGCCGCCGTTGACGTCCTGCGTGTGCGTATTGTAGTTGGTATGATTGTAACCGAGCAGGAAGTCGACCCGCGGGAGATATTCCGTCTCCTTCAACAATTGCTGGGTACCCAGAAGCTCGATGTTGGATTCATCCTGATTGTCGAAGGTATCGGGACCGCCGAGGTTGAAGGTCTTTTTGTCCGCGCCCGGAGGCCAATAGAAGGCCGTAGCTTCCAGTTGATCATTGTTGATCGGAGTACCGCTCGTGCCCGGTGCAGCGCGTAGCGCACGAAAGCCGTAGCCGTTTGACTTCGATTTGGTGTATTCCGTTTCAACGAGGATTTCCGTGGTCTTAGTCGGCTTCCATGAAACGGAAGGAGCGATGAAATAGTGGGAGCTCTTCTGGTTATCGATATTCCCCTCGTTGCTCTCCCAACTGCCCGCAACGCGATAATCGAGGCCGTAATTCGGGGCCAGAGGTCCGGTCGTATCAATCGCGGCCCGCATGAAATCGTATGCGCCGTAGGAAAAGGTCGCGGTGCCCTGTTGTTTATCGAGCGGGCGCTGCGTGAGATAATCGACGACGCCGCCGAAATTGCCCGTGCCATAAAGCAGTGCGTTTGGTCCTTGCACCACCTCGACGCGGTCGATGTTGACCGAGTCACTCGGGCTTCCGCGCAGGAAACCGTTGCGCAAAACATTATTCGTGATGAACCCGCGGATCTTCAGCTGAGTTCCGCTGATGTTGGAAGTCACACCCTCGGGATTGTTCACGCCGCCCGGACCGTAGGCAGACTTTTGAATTCCGCCGATGCCACCGGAATTTTCCAAGTCATTTTGGGTCTGCAGGGAAATGCCTGAAAGGTAGGAAAGCGCGTCACGCAGATTGGTCGCACCGATGTCGTTGATGAATTCACTGGTGACGACATTGATCGGAAGCGGAATGTCCTTGATCGCACTGTCCACACGCGAACCGGAGGTCGCGTTGGTGGCAGCGTATCCCCGGTCCTTGTCCGTGGTCACCGTAAAAGGAGAAAGCACCACAGTTTCATCCTTCTTCTCAAGGCTATCACTGGGGGCGGTGGTGCTCGGTGCCTTGGTTTGGGCACTCGCGGCAAAGGGCCAGACGCCAAGCAGAGCGGCGGAGACCAGAAGTCCGGCACGAAGCGCGGATCGATGTTTGAGGTTCATAGCAGGGGTGGATTGTTGGGTTTGGTCCGACCACGTACGCCAAGCCTTAAAACCTTCCATTTCGCGACGGAAACAGGAGGGCGTGGAGTAACGAAAACGAGGCAGGAAACATGAAATAAAATCACCGCGACCATTCGAAGTGACGTTCATTAATTTTTATTTTTGCACATGTATGTCAACGTAGATGTGCACAAAATAGTGCGTAAAATTATGAATGGCGTGACATATTTTTAAACACTATTAATAAGTTACTTATACATTTTAGTATAAATTGTTTTTATAGTTTTAATTAAATTAAAACACTTTTCGTGCATAATTTATTATCCTTGATTATTGAAGGCCTGACAGTACGGCTTTCTCCCGTTTAAAGCTCTCCTCCTCCCCCTTACGGCCTCTTTTCCGCCCCATGGCTTCCGTCAACCAAGACCTCATCGCCGCCAAGCTAAACATTTCGCGTACGACGGTGTCACGCAGTCTGGCTAATCATCCCGCCATCAGTGTGGAGACCCGCGCAAAAGTGCACAGCATGGCGGAGGAACTCGGCTATCGGCAGAGCCCGGGGCGCGCATCGCGGCGGCACTCGAAAAGTTCGCGCGCGATCACCATCGGTGTACTCATCGGCATTCCGGCGGAGAACGTGGTGATGGCGACGTTCCCGTATATTTTGAAAGGAATTCGCGAACGCGCCGAGGTCGAACACGTCAAAGTTGACGTCTATTACCAGCCACCCGGTGAATTTCATTCGGAGTCAAACCGGCAATCCGTTTTCCGCCATATCCGCAACAACGACTGGCGTGGGACGATTCTCATTTATCCATTCACTGAATCCGCCGTGGAAATGATTGCGCGGAAAATTTCCACCGTCGCGGTGCTCGAGAGCTACAGTCATCCTGGCATTGACGTCATCGACACAGACGACGCCCAAGCCGTCCTCGAGCTCGTGGAGTGCCTTCACGCCGCAGGACATCGGCGCATCGGCTTTCTCTCGTGGTATTATCCGATCGGCGGTCACTGGGTCGCCCGGCGCTTCAGCGGATATGTCGAGGCGCTTTTCGTTCACGGACTCGATTTCAATCCGTCGTGGGTGATCAGTGTGCACAAGAACGCCCCTCGTCTTACCCCGTCCGAAATTGCCGATGCCGCCGCTCGCATCACCAAAACCGAAGGCGTGACCGCCTGGGTTTGCGCGGCGGACCACCAAGCCTATCAATTAATCCAGGACTTGCAGGCGCGCGGCATCCGCGTGCCCGAGGATTGCTCCATTACTGGTTTCGACGGTTTGGAGCCGGCGGCGGGCCTTCGCCGCGCCACTTCGATGCGCGTGCCACACGAAACCATCGGCTCCTCCGGGCTCACCCGTTTGATCAACCGGATCGAGCATCCGTCGTCTCCGCGCCGCAAAATTCTCGTCGAAGCGGAACTGGTTAAGGGTGAAACCATCGCCTCTCCCCCGCAGGCTTGAAGAGCGGAGAGCCCGCGGGTCCGGGGCTTGATTGGTGACTCAATTTGACGTTGCCGACGGATTCGCGCTGCTTCCTGCTGAGCGTTTTCCGCTTCCCGTCCATGCCTCTTATCCCTTTCAGCAGTCAACTTATCGCCGACGTCGGCATTTCCCTCGGTGACGAGGGCAAGGGCCGCCTCATTCCGGAGGTCGCCGACGAACTTCGTGGCACGCCGGCCGCCGTTTCCGTCGTCCTAAAAGTAAACGGCGGCGCCAACTCCGGCCACACCGCCGGCGGCATCAAACTCAACCTCCTGCCCGCCGGCGTGGTCGTCCGCGATGCGCCGCACCTGTGCGTCGGCGCGGGCGTTGTCGCCGATCCACGCAAGTTTCACTGGGAAGCCCAGCCACTCGAAAAGAAAGGGCATGCCGTCTATTCGCGTCTGCTGATTGACGAGCGCTCGATGGTTTCCGATCTGACCCATCGACTGCTCGACCTCGCGTGGGAGGACTACCGCACCAACATTCTCAAGGAAGAGCCACGCGGGTCCACCGGTCGCGGCATCACCCCGGCGTATGGCGATGAAACCGGCCAGTGGCAGATCACCTATTCCGATTTTCACGCCGGCCAAAATTATTTCGCCCGCAAGCTCGCGCAACGCGCCGACCGCGCACTCCGCACCATCCAGCACGTATGCCGCGTCTCGCCTGAAACGTTTGCCGCATTTTTCGAAAAACTAACGACCGCCGAACTCCGCGCCAATGCCGAGGCGATCGAGCTGGGCATTTTCGACAAGGCCGAGTTCGACTTCCTGCAATTCCGTGGTGCTGAGCCCTTCACTCTCAATCTGGATAAACTGACGGAAGTCTATTGGCAGGCCGGCACCGCCCTCGCCAAAAACATTGGCGAAGTCCGCGAACTCGTCCTGCGGGAGATCGCTGCCGGTCACACCGTCATCGGCGAATTCGGCCAGGCTTACTGGCTCGACAAACGCCACGGCTATTCTCCCAACGTCACCGCGTCGCACACCTTCACGCCGGAATTTTTCGAGAGCGCCGGGATTCCCGTGCAACGCATTCACACCTTCGGCGTGGCCAAGGCGTACGACACCAAGGTCGGTACGCACACCTTTCTCACGCAGATGGACGACGCGCATCCGCTCACTGTGAAACTAAAGCTGCTGGAATTCGGCACGAGCACCGGACGCCAGCGCATGGTCGGCTGGTACGATGCCGTCGAAAAAGGCGACGTCCTGCGTTACGGCGGTTATCAGGATTTGATGATTAACAAAATCGACGCGCTCAGCGGCGGACACGAGCTGTTGATCTGCACCGCGTACGAGGATGCGAACGGCAAACGCTACCACCACGTCCCGCGGAACGAAGCTGTCCGGAAAACGTTGAAGCCCGTTTATTCGAAACACGCCGGTTGGGCCGAGGACATCAGCGGCGTGCGTCATTTCGCCAATCTCCCGCGCAACGCCCAGCTCTACACCGCCGCCATGGTCCGCAGTTTGGTCGCGGTGGCTTATGGCGACAAACTCCCCTCTGTACTGCCAAACCTGCGCTACCTCGGCGTCGGACCCGAGCCTTCGCAAATCATCAAGGATGTCCCGGCGACGAGCGAACTGGTCCGCCTAAAATAGTCGCGCTTGCTCGGAGAATATCCGCAATCCAGTCCGCGATCAGAGGACGACCGGGAATCCAAATACGGACCCGCCTTCGCGCAAGGCTCCGGCGCGGCAAAGACGATCAGTCGAAGGGGACTTCGAACCTTCACGTTGCCATTGAGCGAAAGGATCAGTGATTAATCAGCCGATTTTCGGTGCGGCGCTCGATACCGCCACCACGTAAAGCGCGACCATAACGAGGGCGCAACTGAGGCGGGCGAAGATCGAGAGTACGAAACCAACTGCCGCGCCGGCACCGGCGCGCAGAGCTTGTTCGCCAGTCCGTTTGGCCAGACATTTCTCGGCGAGCACCGCGCCCAAAATCGTTCCAAGCAAAAGCGCCGGAATCGAGAGAAACATTCCGACCACCGCTCCTCCCGTGGCACCGGCCATGCCCCACTTGCTGCCGCCGAACAGCTTCGTCCCGACAATGGTGCAGCCGATATCCGCCATCACAGATAGCAGCCAAAACGCCGCAATCCAGCCCACCACGAGCCAGGTCAGCGTGTCCGGCAACAACCACTTTTGCAGCAGCGCGCCGAGCAGGATCAGTGTTGTCCCCGGTACCAATGGCACAACCGAGCCGATCAATCCCATCACCATGAGAAGAATGGCGAGGCTCCAGGCGAATATTTCCATACCCACAAGACACGGCAAAGGGCCGGATTGTTGCAAGACCAGCCTCGCCGGAGTTGAAAACATCCGGCCGGATTTTTTAAAGCACAGAAGACACAGAATGAACATTTTCACTACTCCGATTTCTGTGTATTCGGTGTCTTCTGCGGTACCCTCTATTCCCACGAAATGGCTGGATTGGAGGGCCGGTGCTTGCGCCGGCCGCCACGAGCTTCCGATCCGGCGCGCCGCAAGCGGCGGCCCTACATTCGGATTTTGCGGTGTGGCGCCGAATCGTTCCGCCTACTGAATGCCCGCCAGAAATTTTTGCAGCCGCGCGAGCACCCGTTCCTTCCCCAGCACGCGGAAAATCGCCGTGATGCTCGGGCCGGCATTCGTGCCGGTAACTGCCAGTCGCGCCACCGCTTGGTAATCGCCGAAACCAAGGCCTTTTGCGGCGGCCAATTGTTTAATCGCATCCTCCACCGTGGCGTCGCTGGAGAAATCCGCTGTTGGCACTGCCGCGATTAATTCGGCCAATCGCGCCTTCGGATCTCCTTTCGCCATCACCTTCTCCTTCACCTTCGCATCGACCGAAAAATCCTCCGCGAAGAAGTACGCCGTATACGCCGCGAGCTCCTCGATCCCCTTGATCTTCGGCTGGGCGAGCAACATGATTTCGCGGAAATAAACTTCGTTCGCCAGAACAGTCTGCGCCGTGGCTTGTGCTTGAAAATAATTTTTCGCCAGCGCCAGAAACCGATCAGCCGGTTGCTCCAGCAGATAAACCATGTTCATGTGCGCGAGTTTTTTCCCATCGAACTTCGCATTGGATTGGTTGACCGCCGGCAGATCGAACAACCGCACAATCTCCGCGACCGGCATTTTTTCCCGATCATCGCCCGGGTTCCAGCCGAGCAGGGAAAGATAATTCACGATGGCTTCGGGCAGGAAATAGCGCTGGCGGTATTCCTCGATCAACGCGCCCTTGTCGCGTTTGCTCATTTTCCCCTGCCCCATTTCCGGCGACTTCAGGATCAACGGAATATGCGCAAACACCGGCGGCGTCACCCCGAAGCCTTCGTACAACCGCACGTGCTTGCTCGTGTTCGACAGGTGATCTTCGCCGCGGATGATGTGGGAAATCTTCATCGTGATGTCGTCGACAACATTCACGAAATGAAACACCGGGTTGCCATCGGAACGGAAAATCACGAAATCCTCGTCCTCAGCCCGCTCCACTTTCCCGCGAATCTGATCGTCGATGACGACCGGTGCGGCCTTCACCCTCTCGACCTCTTTCTTCCGGTGGTCGTCGTAAACCTTGTAGCGCTCGCCGAGCATTTTAAACCACACCGCACCGTCCTTCTCGTAAGCGCGCCCTGCATCGAGCAACTGCTGCAGGTATTTTTTGTAAATATCCGCGCGCTGACTCTGGCGATATGGCCCGAAGTCGCCGCGTTCGCCGATTCCATTGGGATTCGGACCTTCATCCCAATCCATCCCAAGCCACGTCAGGCTGTCATAAATCAGCCGCAGAAATTCCTCACTGTTGCGGGCCTGATCGGTGTCTTCAATCCGCAGGATGAATTTCCCGCCAGTGTGCCGCGCGTAAAGCCAGTTGAACAACGCCGTACGGGCACTGCCAATGTGAAAAAAACCGGTTGGGCTTGGCGCAAAACGAACGCGAACCTGGGACATGGTGTGGACAGTAGGAGAAAAATTAAATGGACCGCTGACAATTGCTGGACTGGCGATGGTGATAATTCTGTCCATCGTGTCAAAGAATCCTCTCACTCTTTCCATGCCGCCAGCGCTTCAACTCAACCCGACCGAATTCACCGGGAATTTTGACGCAGCAGCCCAAAAAACGGGTTTCAGAATCGAGACTTATGGCACCATTAACGGACACACGCTCTCCGCCTACACCAAGCGCACACCCGGAGTCCGCCCGCGCGTTTATCTGTCGGCCGGAATTCACGGCGACGAACCGGCTCCGCCTTTTGCGCTGCTTCGTCTACTCGAAGCAGGCGTCTTTGATGAACGCTACAATTGGTTTATCTGCCCGTTGATCAATCCCGTGGGCTTCACCCATGGCACGCGCGAGAATCAGGCGAAAGTGGATCTGAATCGCGACTACAAGGGGCCGTTGACCACCGAAGTCCGGGACCACATCGCATGGCTGAAACGCCAGCCAAATTTCGATCTGATCATCTGTGTCCACGAGGATTGGGAATCGTTGGGCTTCTATCTCTACGAGCTAAACCCGGTTAGCCGCCCCACCCTCGCCCACGCAATGCTGGCGGGAGCCCGGGCGAACTGCCCCATTGATCCGGCGACGGTCATCGATGGACGCGAAATCGCGGAGCCAGGCATTATCCGGCCCGCAAGCGACCCGTTGCTGCGCGAGACATGGCCCGAGGCAATCTATCTGCGGCATTTTCACGGGACGCTCGTCTACACCACCGAGACACCCTCCGCCCTGCCTTTGGCGCAACGCATCGCAACCCACTGCGCTGTTCTCACTGCCGCGCTCGACGAATTTTGCCGCTGAATTTTCCGACGACAAATAGGTCAGCCAACTCGTTCTCCGGCGGCCCACGGCGGAGGAACCGGCAATTTTTCCGCCACGAACGCATCGATCAATTGCTGCACATCGTCCGCCGCTAGCGCCATGTTACGTTGCGCGAATCGCGCCATGTCAGCCGGCCATGGCGCACGCAACAAGTAATCCAAGCCCGTAGTGCGCAGATCGATCGCCGCGCAATGCAGCGCCTGGCGCGTCATCCCCAACAACTCCGAATGCCGGCTGGTCCAGCCTTGGGCCGCGAATTCCAAGTAAAGTCCCGGGTCCGGACCATAGAGTTTGTCCCCCACCACCCGTCGCGCCAGCCATTCCGCATGGGCGCGAATCTGATGCTTGCGGCCGGTCACCAATTCCACCGCCGCCAGCGTGAAGTCGTTTCGCACGATTAACGGGTGAAAGATCGTGGTCGCGACCTGCGCACCTTCACTTTCGCCCGGTACGACCCGCTGTTTTACCGTGACGTTGGCGGCAAGATCCGGTCCCAAGGGTTCATTAACTGTAACCGCTCCCTTGATCTCGCCTTCCAACAGCGTCACGTACAATTTCCCAATGCGACGTCCCAGCACCGCCTTACCCAGGCGCCGGCCCATCGCCTCGGTTTTGGCGAGAATTATCACTCCACTGGTCTCGCGATCGAGACGATAAACCAAGCGGATGGCATCCAGTTTGAACTCTTCCCTGACCGCACCCGCCAGGCTCGACCAAGGGCCGTTTTTAGAGGGATGGCAGACAAGCCAACCCGGCTTGTCGATCACCAGCAGATGCTCGTCCTCCAGAATCACCCACGAGCGCAATTCCGCCGGATCGACCAGCGGTGGCGCAGCGGGTGGCAGGGTTTCAGTGGCATCAATCATGCTCCAAACGTTCCATCTTTTATTATTTTTTCAGGACAAGAAGGTTTGCAAAATGGATGGCCTGAAGTACCACTAATCACCAGTCGAATGAAGCGGTTGTTCCTAATAAATGCACCGGCCCTCAAGGCGGTCGCATCGATTGACGAGGAACCCAGTGAGGCAGCCATTCGCCCCGTTTTTTGCGTCGTTAACCCATAAGGAAAACCATGAATAAAACAAATCATCCGCACGAAATCATCGTGTCTGGCATCCATCTGGAACTCACCGACGGCCTTAAAAACCATGTGCAGGATAAAATGGAACGCCTGTTTCGCCATGAGGGACACATTGTGCGGATCAAGGTCGAACTCGAATGCGACCCCAAGCATGATCCCGAGCATCAATTCATCGCCAAAGGCCACATCGTCATCCAAGGCCCGGGCATCAACGTCACAGTGGTCGCCGACGAATGTTACAAGGCCATCGATCTGCTCGTGGACAAACTCGACCAAGGCCTCCGTCGCCGCCACGGCGTCGCCAAGGACAAACGCAATCATCCCCGCTCGATCGAATTTGGGGACGTCGAACTCCCCAAGGCGATTTAAGCACCAAGCGCCTGATTTATTTCCCCATCAGCCCGCCATTTCCCGGCGGGCTTTTTTGTGTCCGCTACTCACAAAACCGGCTCGATCACTCGCGGTGAACAGTCAACACGGGTTGAATGTCGCGCGATATCGCAATGGACCAAATCAGCCTGAGGGTTGAACCCGTTGACAGGTCGGCTGTTCAATTTTGGGCAGAGATTGGACAACACGAAGACGGAAGGAATTGTTTCTTTACGAGGCAAATCTGGATCGGTGAGTGCGGCAGACCTTCCCTTGAGGGCGATCTGCTCGGCGATCGACTTCAGCTTCGTGCGTGCGGAGGTGGCCCGCTGCTCTCCCTTGGCCAGCAATTGGTCTGTTGAATCGTGTCGTGCCTTTACCCGCAGATTCCACCGCCACCCGCGACCCTGAAATTCCCAAAAAAATCTCCTTCAACAGCTGAACTTAGGATTGGGTGCGATGCTTCTGTGCGTTTTTGGATACTGCGGGTGCTATAGGGATAGCAATCAAAGCGGCACACGACAAAATGACGAGTAAAGACGAGCCGGGTAAATTCGAACGCCTCTTGGCGAAAACCCACCCATTCTCGATGGAGCGATCTGCCGCCTGGCTCCGTCCAAACGTGATGCTGTTATTCTACGTTACATCGAACGTCGATCAATTGAAGAATCGGGAGATCATTAACGTTACCGACCGAAGTTCTCACTATTGCGATGGAAGACGCATTACTCCTCGAGTTGATGATGCGACGACAAAACCACCAAGTGTCCACCACAAGAGATCCTGAATCCGAATTAAACAAATTCTGCCAAACCGACTCGGCACCGTGACCATCAGAAATACGTTATTGCAGGACCTTCGGATTGCACTCCGCCGCGCAGCGAAATATCCCGGATTTAGTTTGGTCGTAGTAGTGACTTTGGCGTTAGGAATGAGCTCAACGACAGCGCTATTTTCAATTATCAACGGGCTTTTATTGCGTACCCTGCCCGTGCAGGCCCCGGAGGAGCTCGCCATCATAACACGCCGTAATTCCCTGTTGCCCGATAGCTGGGCTACCGAGGCGTTCTCCTATCCCATTTACGAGCATTTCCAAAGGAACAGCAAGTCCATGGCATCGATCGCGGCATTCCGAGGAAATCCCTATGCAATGGTCGCTCCCAGCTTTGGGAACAATGAAGAAGAAGATGTGCAGGGCTGCAGCGTATCCGACAATTTCTTTTCACTATTGGGCGTTCGTCCGGCAATCGGCCAAACTTTGGGTGCACCCGCAGATCATGGCACTCGTGAACAATCGCTGGTTCTTAGCTACGCATTTTGGCAACGCCGTTTTGGCGGTGAATTTAACATTCTGGGACGAAGCCTAATCCTCAACGGAACCCCTTATACAATTATAGGCGTTATGAATCCGGAGTTCACCGGCGTGGAGGTGGGCGTAAAAGTCGATGTGTGGATTCCCCTCAATTTGCAGTCCAAGAGTGCGAAGGACGACACCAATGTGTGGTTGAAATTGTTCGGGCGTTTAGCGCCTGGCACGTCGTATGAACAAGCCGAACTCGAGTTCGGGTTACTTTTTCAATCCAAGTTCAATGAAATTGCCGCCCGGACTGGAGATCGGTCGCGCGGCCTTGCCGGGGAGATTTCGGTAAAACGAGGAGCGAAAGGTTATGATCGCCCCTTTGTGGCATTTAAGCGGGTATTGGCGGTTTCCGGCGTGATTGTCGGGGCATTGCTACTCATATGCTGCGCCAACGTTGCAGGCTTGCTGCTGGCTCAGCTGACCGGCCGGCAGCGCGAGTTTGCGGTGAAAGCGGCCCTCGGCGCGAGCCGAGCGCGGTTAATGTGTCAGGTGATTGTCGAAAGCCTGGTGTTTGCCTGCGCCGGCGGCACATTGGGGGCCGCGGTGGCGTATGCTGCTCGCGGAGCGCTCGCGGCAAGCATTTTGCCGCGAGTCAACGCGGACTTTTCGATGGATTATCGCGTTTTCTTATTCACAGCGGCGGTCGCAGTCGGCTGCGGGTTGCTTGTGGGCATGTTGTCCGCATTTCGGTTCTCCCAAAAGAATCTCCTCACCTTCATGAATGGAGACGTACGAGTTTCCCGGCAACTAGTGGGCAGAGGACTGGTAATCGGCCAGATCTCAATCTCGGTATGGCTTATTGTCGTGGCCAGTCTGTTTTCGACCACGATCTACAACCTGCGAACCATCGATCTTGGGTTCGATAAAAAGAATCTGTATATGTTCAGCCTCGCCAATAGCATTTATGCGCGTCGCAACATCTCCCCGATAAAACTGAATGAGGTCCTCCAGGGTTTAGAAGGGACACCTGGAATCCAGACCGCGACTTGGTCCTCGCCTTCACCGCTTGTCGGGGGCTCGGCCCTCACTTTCTCAGTCGACGGCTATCAGCCGGCACCCGGTGAATCGATGACCGTGTCGCCCTCAAACGTTGGACCGCGGTTCTTCGAAACGATGGGGATTACCCTCTTGAGGGGGCGGCTTTTTACTTCGTCTGAGACACTCCCCAACGAGCTGACACCGGCGAATGCCATTGTAATTGGCGAATCGCTGGCGCGCAAATATTTCGTCGGTTCCGAACCCATCGGTCGGCGTCTGGAGCTTGAGTTCCCCGGCTTGGTACTGCCGCCGTTCGAAATCGTCGGGGTTGTCAGTGACGCGCATTATCAGGACATGAAGGAGACGTCCCTCAAGGTGTACATTCCCGGCACGGGACGGGCGCGCGTCGGGATACAAGTAAAGTCCGATCCTGCCGCCGGCGACATACCAGCGAAGATCCGCGCCTTGGTGAGGCGGCTCGATCCGGGCGCGATGATCGTGGACCTGCGTCCCATGAGTTCCGTGATTGAGAGACAGTTTGAGCAAGACCGCTCCGTCGCTGACGTATCCGTTACATTCAGTATACTAGCGCTCCTGTTGTCCGCTATCGGACTGTACGGCCTGATAGCTTATAATGTGGCGCAACGAACCCGCGAGATTGGAGTCAGGATTGCTCTCGGGGCTAGAGCCGGGAGCATCATTAACTTGATAGTCCGGGAAAGTCTCCTGCTCGTGATCGCCGGTTGTGTGATTGGTCTGGTTATTACGGTTTTAACAATCCAC
This sequence comes from Lacunisphaera sp., assembly GCA_036499685.1. Classification (GTDB taxonomy): domain Bacteria; phylum Verrucomicrobiota; class Verrucomicrobiia; order Opitutales; family Opitutaceae; genus Lacunisphaera. The sequence continues at coordinate 122,481 of DASYDH010000066.1, forward strand.
TTGGTGCAGAGCCGACTATATGGCACTGGGCTGACCGATCCGAGACTCATCTTGATCGTGCTCGGAACGGTCGTGCTGGTGGTTTTTACGGCATCATTCGGACCGGTCAGAAGCGCCATCAAGGTCGACCCAATGATGGCCTTGCGCAGTGAATAGGATCGCTACACCAAAAAGACTACCAGCGTAACCCCGGCAGTCATCTATACCCCGAAAGCACACTCCCCGCCGCAGTGAAAGTGAATGAAATATCAAAGGACCATTCTATTTTCTCCACGCCTTTAAACACAATTTCATCGCTTCCGTTTTCGGATTTCCCAGCCTCCGTCCGTTGAACGAAAGCGGGCTCGAATCGCCAATTCGCAACCGCCTCCCTGATCGCTTTTTGAAAATCGGCAGCAAAAGGCGAGGAACTTGAAATAGCCAAGGGACTCGGGTCGATGGCGGAAACATGGCCGGTTTTGTCCACCACGATACGAATTCCCACAAAGACCAAGCCGGCTTTCGCAGCACGCGCGTTAGGAGGATATATTGGCAGGGTCAGCGGTAAAATTGGTTCAGGCGGGACCGCCATATCTCCAAAATTTTTGTGTTCGGACGCTGTGCTGGTTGGCGTTAAAAATCTAACGGCAGTGGTGCCGGATTCCGACACCACCGATGGCCGCTGGACGCATCCGGCTTCCAAAATCGTAAATACAACCGCCAACGCACAAAAAATAAAATTCCTTGCCATTACATTTCCAGTAAATTCAGACGATAAAAACGGGGCGGCTTAGCAAGCAAATATTATGTAAACTAAAACGATGCCCCTCTCGCCCCACCGCGATGGGGCAACTCACCAGCCAGAAAAACGGGATCGGCGCGCTTGGTTTGCAATGCGTCCCAGGGTTGGGCAGTGCCGAGACGGCGTGGAGTGCGTTGCACGAATTGTGACGAGTGACGGTGCAAACGGGCCGCGATCGGTTGGACAGAATCGAAGAGGTGGACGAAGCTTACTGTGACTGGCGAGGAAGAAGACGTACGCGGTCGACAGAGGTACGACAAGGCCGTGGCTGCCGACACCGATGGAACCGGCATCGGTCGGATTCGACTCCGGCCGTCCCGAACACCAACCAGACGACCTGCATGGCTTCATTGCCGAAGTAATCGAACCAAGGGAGCACGATGCAGACCGATGGCCTGCAAGCTTACTGGTCACCGCTTAACTCGATCTCGCTGAAAATCCGGGAGTCCCTTCCGCAACGCCGTGGGCCGGGGCCGCAATCCTCTCCTTGACCTGCTTCCCGCATGCTTCCTCTTTGTTGGACTGATGCCCCTGCTTATCCGCAATGCCCGTATCCTTACCCTCTCGCTTTCCGGCAACGCCGGCTCGTCTGCATTGAATCGTCCGCGGCGCGGCAAGGAGCTGGGCGAATTGAGCATCATTCCGCAGGGCGACGTTCTCGTCGTCGATGGCAAGATCGGTGCGGTTGGTCCCAAGCTCGAAGCCCCTGCGGACACCGAGGCCATCGACGCCCAAGGCCGCGTGCTCATGCCGGCGTTTGTCGATTGCCACACGCACATCTGCTGGGCCGGCGACCGATTGCCCGAATGGGAGCAACGACTCAACGGCGTTCCGCAAGCGGAGATCGACCGTCGTGGCGGAGGCATCCAAGCAACCGTGCGCGCCGTGCGCGAAGCGACGAAAAAACAACTCGCCGCCCATCTTAAAACCCGACTCGACGCACTGCTGCGCGACGGCACGACGACCGTTGAAATCAAAAGCGGCTATGGACTGCAGGCCGAAGAGGAATTGAAAATGCTGCGGGCGATCGTGCGCGCCGGCAACGAATGGCCGGGCACCATCGTGCCCACCGCGTTGTTGGGCCACGCCTTTGAAGGCGACTTGGACGAATATGCGCGGATGGTAACCAAGGAAATGTTACCGGCGGTCTCCAAGGAATTTCCCGACGTGACGGTCGATGCGTACTGCGAAAAAGGGGCGTGGAGCGTCGACGCCTGTGTGCGTTTCTTCGAGAAAGCCTCGAAACATCACCCGATCCGGGTTCACGCGGATCAGTTCACCTCGCTTGGGATGGTGTCCGAGGCGATTCGTTTGAACGCACGCAGCGTCGATCACCTTGAAGCCTCGACCAAGGCCGACCTGCTGGCGCTCGCGCAGTCGCGCACGATGGGCGTCATTCTACCGTGCACCGGATTTCATACCGATGGCCGCTACGCACGCGGCGGATTCTTTGCGGATTCCGGCGGCGCGCTTGCGCTTGCGACCAATTGCAATCCCGGCACCGCGCCAACGCATTCCATGCCCTTCGCCATCGCCTTGGCGGTGCGCTTCTGCGGCTTGTCGCCCGCCGAGGCAATCGTTGCCGCAACCGTCAACGCAGCGGCGGTGTTGGGTCTTTCCGACCGGGGCACGATCGAGCCCGGTCAGCGCGCCGATCTCCTTCTGCTCCGTCACAAGGATGAACGTCAGCTCGCGTACGAACTCGGCGGCAATCCTGTCGATCAAGTCATCTGTGGCGGGGCAGTGGTCCGGTAACCGAAACTATTGATGAACCACCGCACCCGCGCCGGTCATTTTGGTTCGGTACGAATTCGATAAAGGAAACTCCATCGATCCGTCGCGTTCTGGATTTTGAGCAAAAGCCGGTTGCGTCCACGCTTCAGTTGCAGCGGCAGCGGGAACTTCGGAAATCAGCGCAATATCGGGACAATCCGGTCCACCGCCGGCGGCGCGGACACCGAGGCGCGGGAAATAAGTTCGCCGGGAAGTACAATCGACTTCGCCGGCGCGGCGGATTTTTCCACACCTTTTTCGACCCGTTCCAACAAAAGCTCGACGGCTCGAATTCCCATTTCACGCAATGGCTGATGGACGGATGTGAGCTGCGGCACCGCAACCCGCGCCACCAGCGTGTCATCAAATCCGGTCACGGAAATATCATCGGGAATGCGCAGCCCCAGCTCCGCCAGCGTTTCCATGCAGCCGATCGCCGCGCTGTCGTTCGCACAGAAAATCGCCTGGGGCAGCAAATAACCCGGATGTCGCTTCAACCAGTCGCGCAACGCTTCACGCGCCACAGGTGCACTGAAGGATGCAGGGACGATCAATTCCGGGTTCAATGCGATCCGTGCCCTGGCGAGAGCACGCTTGTAACCCCGAATCCGGCGCGCCGCGCCGGTGAGGCCGGCGGGACCGGCGAGATGCATGATTCGGCGGTGACCGCGGGCAATCAGCGATCGCACCATTTCGTAGGCGCCGCGCTCCTCGTCACTTTCGACATTCGGCACGCCCGGCAGATTGGTATTGGCGTGGATTGAAACAAATGGCGTGTGCGCGGGAAAAATCCCCGGCGGAACATTCATCGTGGGCGCCATCAAAATGAGCCCGTCAATGCGGCCATCACATAGCGCGGGCAACCGGGCGGCGTCAGCCTCCCAATTTTGCAGGGTAAAAACCGTGGTGTTTTGCCCGTGAGTCGACGCGGCGGCCAGCACGCCCTTGAAGACCTCGAGAAAGTAGTCGTTCAATTCGCCACCACTCAATACCGCGGCACAGCCGATCGTTTGCATTCGCCGGGTCGCCAGTGCGCGGGCCGCGACATTCGGCCGATAATTCAGGGTGGCGGCGGCCTTCAAAATGCGATCACGGGTTTCGTCGGAAATTCGCGACGAGGTGCGTGCCTGGTTGAGCGCCGCCGATGCCGCCATCGCCGAGACCCCGGCGAGACGTCCGACGTCCGCCAGCGTTGCCGCGTGCTTGGATTTCAATTTTCGGTGGCGGGGCATCGGCACGAACGCAATCAGTTCCCTTTTCGCTTCAACCCGCGACGACGGAAAGCCTTTACTCCTTAGTATTTTTCACCCCAGGAAAACCGCATGGCCGCCTTGATGAACGGGGGATAGCCAGTTACTTGATACAGGGTCGTTGTTACTCCAGTTGAGTCGGTGATCGTAAACCGGTAGACCCGCGTCGACGGCGTCACCGTGTAAACCCATTTCAAGCTCGGATCCTTGTCGTCAAAGGGCGGCGTTTCCCCTTTCCAGATATTTCCGTCGAGCCACGGTTTATCGTCGTCCATCAGGCCGGGATAACTTTGCTCATCGGAAATATCGTCAACCAAAACCCGTTTCAGCGTCACTCCGGGGGGCGCGGTAAACGCAAATCGATAAATAAGCTTGGTGGCCGTTGCACCGGGAACGGCATTTGCACCCCTGATCTCGTAACCGTTCGCTTTTCCATTCATCGGGCCATGGGAGTCGAACGGAATGCCCACCACCTTGCCTCCCGCGATTGGAATCGGATGCAGATTGTCGGTGGAACTGCAGCCGGCAAAAAGGCAAACGGAGAGAATCAAAAGCGCAGCGGACGACTTCGTGGGAAGGATATCGGTGATCATCGAACCGATGACAATCACATCAAACGCCATCAGGCAATGTGACATTCACCGTGTTTGACCCCACGGCCGGTGTGACCACCACCCCGAGATCGCCCACGGTTACTTGCGCTCCACCGGCGCCCGCCACCGTAACCACGCCGGCGAGCTGAAGTTTCCATTTAAGTCCGTTCGTGCCGGCAACCTTCACTTCAATTTGCGCGCCTTTTCTACGCACATTGCACGATACGCCGCTTTTCCCTTTCAATGTGGGAACGACGCAGGATGCCGTCGATCCGTCCGCCAATTCATAAACGCGAAATGTGACTCCATCAGCATGCTCGTAGTCGGGCCGGTCGTCACGGGCCCCGATGGCGATCACCGTTCCGGGTTTCACCCACAGCGGCAGACTCAGAAATCCGTGCGTTTCTCGATGCCAGCGCCCGCCGTCGGCCACCTTTCCCGTCAACAAATGTGTCCACCGTCCGATTGGAAGATAAAAGTCGACCTCGCCGTTTTCGGAAAACACCGGCGCGACCAACAACGAGCCACCGAGCATATACTGCCGGTCGAGTGTGTCGCAGGCCGGGTCGTCGGGATATTCCAAAATCATGGCCCGCATCGTCGGCACCCCATCGCGATGCGCCTCAAGCGCCGCGCCCCACAAATAAGGCATCAACCGGCATTTCAATTTCGTGAAGAAACGCACTACGTCGCACGCTTCGTCATCGTAGGCCCACGGCACCCGATAACTGCTGCTCCCATGCAACCGGCTGTGCGATGACAGCAGTCCGAACGCCGCCCAGCGCTTGTAGATGTACGCAGGGGCCGTTCCTTCAAAGCCGCCGATATCGTGACTCCAAAATCCAAATCCGCACAGGCTCAGCGACAACCCGCCGCGCAGCGATTCGCTCATCGACTCCAACGTGGACCAGCAATCGCCGCCCCAATGCGCCGGAAACCGCTGCCCCGACGCGTACGCGCAGCGCGCAAAAAGCACCGCCTCGCCCTGCCCTCTTTTCGCCTCGATTACCCGAAAAACGCATTCGTTGTAAAGGATTGGATAGAAATTGTGCATCTTCACCGGATCGGAACCGTCGTGATAGACGACGCCTTCGGTCGGGATGCGCTCGCCGAAATCCGTCTTGATCGCATCGACGCCCAGGTCGAGCAGGCGGCCGATGTGCCCGCCAAACCATTCCGCCGCCGCCGGGTTCGTGAAATCGACGATCGCCATTCCGGGCTGCCAGAGATCCGTCTGCCACACGGAACCGTCAGTCCGCTTGATGAAATAGCCCTTCTCCGCACCTTCCGCGAAAAGCCGGGCGCGCTGGCCGACGTACGAATTTATCCAGACGCAAACTTTCAACCCGCGTCCATGCAAGCGTGCCAGCATGCCCGCCGGATCCGGAAACACCCGCGGATCCCATTCGAAATTCGTCCAGTCGAACTCCCGCATCCAGAAGCAATCGAAGTGGAAAACATGCAGCGGCAGATCGCGCTGCTTCATGCCCTCGATAAAACTCGTCACGGTTGCCTCATCATAATTCGTGGTGAACGACGTCGACAGCCACAACCCAAACGACCACGCCGGCGGGAGTGCCGGGCGACCGGTCAGTGCCGTGAGTTTGCGCAAAATGTCCTTCGGCGTGGGGCCGTAGATCAGAAAATATTCGAGGCTCTCGCCCTCGATGGAAAACTGGACCCGCGACACCTTCTCCGAGGCCACTTCGAACGAGAGCGGCCCGGTTTCGTTTACGAGTACACCGTAACCGCGATTGGTGAGATAAAATGGCACCGTTTTGTAAGCTTGGTCGCTGCCCGTGCCGCCGTCCTTGTTGGTATTGTCGACCACCTGGCCATTTTTAACGAACGCGGTGAAGCGTTCGCCGAGACCGTAAACACACTCGCCGACCCCGAGCGAAAGCCCCTCGTGCATGAAATTGCCGCGTCCCGACCACTGGATGTAGCCAGCATGACGCGAGGCGCTGCGCGTGAGGATTTTCCCATCGGCCACGAAGGAAAGATCCCAACCGTCCTTGCGTTTCACCCGAGCTTCGAGCGCACCGGAACGAAAAATCGCGTGCTCGTCGCCAAGTTCGAAGGCGATCTCCGGTGCGGGAGCAGGTTGCAACGGAATAAAGGGGCCGGCGTCGCGTTTGCCGATGAAGTGTTCCATCCGCACCTTGATCACGCCGGCGAGCGGCGAACTCAACCGAAGCGTCAGCAGCGGTCCCTGCAAGGTATCGCCGCGATGACGAATCGCGCGCACAGGAGCGTGAATCACGAGCGAATCGCCCTCGCGCGTGATATCATGCGCTTCCGCGGGATAGTGAGCCTGCACGCCCGGTTGCAAGAGCCAGGCACCATCGGTGAATTTCATAGGGGAAAATTACAGAATCCGATTTGCCGCCATGACGGCGGAATAATAGTGAGCCGAGTATTTCGGGGTGCGTTTCTGCGTCGCGAAATCGACATGGACGATGCCGAAGCGCCGCTCGTAGCCGTCCTCCCACTCGAAGTTGTCCATGAAAGACCACACAAAATAGCCGTGAACCGGCACGCCGTCAGCGATCGCGCGCCGAAGCTCGCGAAGATGACTGCGGAGGAATTCCTTCCGGTGCAGATCCATCACCTCGCCGTTGACGACCGGTTCGTCGTTATAGCCGCAGCCATTTTCAGTGATGTAGATCGACTTCACGCCATAAGTTTCCCACGCAAACTTCGTGCCCCAATACATCACCTGCGGAGCCAGATGCAGCCAGAAGCTGTCGGCTGTGGGGTAGTGTGCGGGCAGCGACAGCTCTTCGGTTTGCCCATCCGCGCCCGCCCGGACAAACTTTCCGGTGTAAAGATTGAGCCCGAGAAAATCCGTGGGCTGACTGATCAAATCGAAATCGCCCGGCTGAACGCTCGGCGCGTTGTCTCCACAGCGCTTCAAATACGCCGCCGAGTATCCCCGGCCATAAATCGCGCCCAACAGGTGCTCATTGTCCCGCACGTACCAAGCCCGCGCCGCCGCGATATCAGCCGGGCTTTCGGTCGCGGGCAGGTAAATGTCGCTATTGTCAGTCAATCCCACCTGCGCCCCTGGGCCGCCATGCAACCGCACCGCACGCACCGCATGACCATGACACAGAAGTGCGTGATGATAGGTTTGGTTCAATTCAGCCGGACTAATTTTCCGTCCCGGGGCTTTGCCACCAAAGCCATACCCAAGTCGGGTGAAGCACCGAATCTCATTCAGCGTGATCCAGTGTCTTACTTTTCCCTGAAACGCACGCACCACGACTCCGGCATAGTTCGCAAACGCCGCCACCGTCACCGGGCTCACCCAACCGCCGCGATCTTCCAGGGCTTGCGGCAAATCCCAGTGAAAAAAAGTGACCCACGGCGTAATTCCCTCCGCTGCCATCGCGTCGAACAAGCGGTGATAAAAATCCAAGCCAGCCTGATTTAACGTTCCGTCGCCCTGCGGAAAAATCCGTGGCCAGGCGAGCGAAAGCCGGTAATTCTTTATGCCCAACCGGCGCATCAGCGCAAAATCCTCTTTGAACCGATGATAGTGATCGCAAGCGGCGTCGAGCGTATGCCCTTGAAACACATTCCCGGGACTACGAGAGAAACGGTCCCAGATCGACTCACCTTTTCCATCCTCGAAGGCCGCGCCCTCAATTTGAGGTGCCGCCGTGGCGGCACCCCAGATAAAATGATCGGGAAAGGAATCGGCAGGCGAATTCATGCAGGGTGGGAAAAGAGCAAGCGTCCCGCGCCGCAAGACAAGCTCCGAACGATTGATTTAACGAAAAACTTGCCAGCGCTGGACCAGTTTGCACGGTGTAAGTCTTCCATCCGTTCTCGCGTGCCTATTGCACCGATCGTCGCTTCCGGTGGATCTACCCCGATGAAACTTACCACCGCTTCCCGGCTGCTTTTACTGCTGATCGCCAGCGCACTGGGAGCCACCGTCGCACATCCGACGGACCTCTCGGAACCGCGCGAACGGCTGCGCATGGACACTGGCTGGCGATTTTCTCTGGGCCATCCTTACGATACCCCGAAGGACTTCGACCATGCCACCGGTTACTTCTCCTATCTGGCCAAGGCCGGTTTTGGCGACGGACCGGCGGGAGCCAAGTTCGACGACGCCGCTTGGCGCAAAGTCGATCTTCCGCATGATTGGGCCATTGAACTCCCGTTTTCCGCCAAAGGCAGCGCAAGCCACGGCTACAAGGCCATCGGCCGGAACTTTCCGGAAAATAGCGTGGGCTGGTATCGGAAATCGTTTTTTGTACCCGCGTCTGACCTGGGCCGACGCATCGGCGTGGAGTTTGACGGTGTATACCGCGATTCCGTCGTGTGGGTGAACGGATTTTATCTCGGTCGTGAGCCAAGCGGTTACACGGGATTTCACTACGATCTGACCGACTATTTGAATTACGGCGGAGAAAATGTGATCAGTGTGCGCGTCGACGCTACGATGGAAGAAGGCTGGTTTTACGAGGGCGCCGGAATTTATCGGCACGCGTGGTTGACCAAAACTTCTCCCCTGCATGTCGCTACTTGGGGAACTTACGTGACCACGGAAAACGTCGAAGACCGCCACGCCGAAGTCATCGCACGCACGATGGTCATGAACGACGGCACCAGCGCCGCCACCTTTGACGTCGACCAGGAAATTCTCGATGAAACCGGAAAGTCCGTCGCCAGCGGCAGCGAGGGCGGCGTCACGATTGCAGCCGGCGTCTCCATGGAAGTCTCTGAAAAATTGGCTGTTCCGAATCCCTGTCTTTGGTCGATCGAAACGCCGGTGTTGCACAAACTCATCACCACGATCCGCAGCGGCGGCGCAATCGTTGATCGCTATGAAACGCCATTTGGGATTCGCACGATCCACTTCGATCCCGACCACGGATTTTTCCTCAATGGAAAACGCGTCGAATTGAAGGGCACCGACAACCATCAGGATCACGCCGGCGTCGGGGTGGCACTGCCGGACGCGTTGCAGGAATTCCGCATCAAGCAATTAAAGGCGATGGGCAGTAACGCATATCGCTGCGCGCACAACCCGCCCACGCCCGAGTTGCTCGACGCCTGCGACCGCCTCGGTATGCTGGTAATCGACGAGAACCGGTTGATGGGGTCGAGCCCCGAACAACTGCGCCAGCTTGGAGCGATGATCCGGCGTGATCGCAATCACCCGAGCGTCATCCTGTGGTCGCTCGGCAACGAGGAATGGGCCATCGAGGGCAACATCCTGGGCGCACGCATCGCCGCCTCGATGCAACGTTTTGCCCGGCGACTCGACCCGACGCGGCTCGACACCGTCGCCATCAGCGGCGGCTGGGGTGGCATCTCCATCACCATCGACGTTGCCGGCTTCAACTACATCAAGCAGGGGAACACGGACAAACAGCACGCGGAATTTCCCCGTCAGATCGGCGTCGGCACAGAAGAGACGAGCACGCAGGCCACGCGTGGAATTTATTTCGACGACCGCGCCCATGCGCATCTTTCGCCGCAACTAAACGGTTCCTCCGGTGGCAATGCCGAGAGCGGGTGGAAGCACTATGCAGCGCGGCCGTATCTCGCCGGTGTATTTTTTTGGACGGGTTTCGATTACCGCGGCGAGCCCACGCCCTTCGACTGGCCTGCAGTGAGCACGCAATTCGGGATCCTCGACACCTGCGGTTTCACCAAGGATTGTTTCTACTATTTGAAGGCCTGGTGGGGCGACGCACCCGTTCTGCATATTTTTCCGCACTGGAATTGGCCGGGGAAGGAAGGCCAGGAAATAACCGTCACGGCCGACAGCAACGATGAAGCGGTTGAGCTCCTGCTCAATGGCCAATCACTCGGGAAAAAAGAGATGCCGATCAACGGTCACCTTGAGTGGAAGGTCGTTTATCAACCCGGCGTACTCGAGGCCCGTGGGTTCCGCGGTGGCAAGGTGATGGAAACCGCGCGAGTGGAAACCACCGGCCAAGCCACCCGGCTCCAACTCGCGCCCGACCGCGCCACCATCAAGGCCGACGGAGAGGACGTCTCCGTAATCAGCGTAAAAGTGGCCGACGCCCAAGGCCGCATTGTGCCAACCGCAGACAATAACGTGACGTTTACCCTCGAAGGTCCGGGACAGATTATCGGCGTCGGCAACGGAGATCCCGTTTCGCACGAACCCGATCAATTCCTCGAAACCGTCCGCAACTTCGCGTGGGAAAACTGGCACGGTCGCATCGCCTCCCCGGGCACGACAAAACCCGCCGCCCCGGAAACACTCGAGCCGCTCGCCGCATTGTCGAATTGGAAAGCTCCGCTCCCAAAATCGGGCGAAATTTATGACCTGTCGGGCAGTATCACCCTCAACGCCGCGCCAATTGCCGGCGTTAAGCTCGGTTTGTTCCTGCCCAGCCTCGGCACCAAAACTTCCGTGTGGATCAATGGTCATGAACTGGCGCGTGACATCGACACGTCACAACGTGGCGTCTCGCTGCCGTTGGAACCCGGTCAACTCATCGTCGGCTTCAATCACGTGCAGATTCTCGTCACGCCAATTCTCGATCAGAAAAATCATCTCCCCGAACTTACACGATTCGGCTCGCTCCAGTTTCAAACGCCGGCTCCAACCTGGCAGCGCAAAGTGTTTAACGGTTACGCCCAAGTAATCGTCCAATCCAACCAGCAAACCGGTGCCATCACACTGACCGCCCATGGGAAGGATCTGTCGTCCGCGACGGTCACGATCAACAGTGAAACTGTCGCTCTCCCACCCGCCGTTCCGTAAAGAAAAATCTGAAACAACCACCTGGAGCTGCAGCGACCCCGCTGCAGTTCCCCAATAATCCAATCCACGGCGAGGTCGCCGTGTCTCCAAAAGTAAGCGGGTTGCGTTCGATCCCCTTCGCGACCAGAAATCACCCTCTCATCGCTCCCTTGCCCCATGAAGCCGAATGTCCTCACGTTTCTTCCTCTGCTCGCCACCCTCGCCTTTGCCAGCTCCACGACGATCAATCGGCAGTCCGATGGCATCCTTGTCAATCACGACGGAATGCTGACTAAAATCGAGGTGCGAGCCGACGATGTCATTCGCGTCGCGAGCTCGCCCAATTCCGCCTTTTCCCATCACGCGAGTCTGATGACGGTGAAACCCGAGGGACCGCCCGCAAGGTGGACGATGACCACGGGAGACAAAACGGTCATCATCCACACGGCAAAACTCCAGGTGAGTATCGACGTCGTATCCGGAGCGATTTCGTTTCTCGATTTGAACGGGAACCCGATTCTCGCGGAGCAGGCCAACGGACGAACGCTCGATTCTGCCGAAGTTCAGGGAGAAAAGACTTTCCATATTCGCCAATCGTGGACGTCCGATCCCAGCGAAGCACTCTACGGTCTCGGCCAAAACCAACTCGGTTTGCTCAATCTGAAAGGGCACGATCTCGACCTCTGGCAGCACAATGGCACCGTCGCCGTGCCGTTTCTGGTTTCGTCGCGCGGTTACGGCATCTTGTGGGACAACAATTCCTATACGCGCTTCGGCGACCTGCGCGAAACCGAACAGATTCCGGCCGCACGACTCTTTGACATCAAGGGTGAACCCGGTGCGCTCACCGCTTCGTATTACGCGGGACCCGACTTCAAGAATCTCGTCGATCAGCGCCGCGAAAGCAAAATTGACGTCGCCCTCCCCGACGAACCGCAGCCGTACAACAAACGGATCAATCCCGCACTTCCCGCCGAGGGAACCTGCAGCGTTCGTTGGGAGGGCTTTGTTGAACCCGCCACCAGCGGCATTCATACCTTCGAGACTTTTTCCAACGCCGGGGTCAAACTTTGGATCGACGACAAACTCGTCATGAATCACTGGCGGCAGGGCTGGCTGCCTTGGTTCGAAGTCGCGCAACTACCGCTCGAATCCGGCCACCGCTATAAGTTAAAGCTCGAATGGTCACGCGACGGCCGCATGCCCACGATGCGCCTGCACTGGAAAACGCCTACGACTGAAACTGGCACTTCGCTTTGGTCGCAGGTCGGCGACGGCATCGACTACTATTTTGTTTACGGTCCCAAGCTGGACGACGTGATCGGTGGTTATCGCCGCATCACCGGCACCGCGCCCATGATGCCCGCATGGGCTTTTGGCTTGTGGCAATCCCGCGAGCGTTACGAAACCGCCCAGGAAAGTCTCGACGTTGTGAAGGGTTTCCGTCGCCGCGGCATCCCGTTCGACAATATCGTGCAGGACTGGCGCTACTGGCCGGAAGGCAAATGGGGGTCGCATGAATTCGATCCCAAACGTTTTCCCGATCCGAATACGTGGATTAAGGCCATTCACGACGAACACGCCCACCTGATGATTTCCGTTTGGGGCAAATTCAATCCCGGCACCAAAAACTTCGACGAGATGCACCGGCGCGGTTTCCTGTACGAACGCAATCTCAAGGAAGGCACGCGCGACTGGCTCGACCAACCCTACACCTTCTACGACGCCTTCAATCCCGACGCGCGCAAGCTGCTCTGGTCGCAGATGGATCAGGCGCTTTTCCGCCGCGGCATCGATGCGTGGTGGATGGATGCGACCGAGCCCGACCTGCGTCCGACGCCGACGCTCGACGGCCAGCGCGATTACGTGAATCCGACCGCGCTCGGACCCGGCGCAAAAGTGCTCAACGCCTACCCGTTGCTCAACAGCGCCGCGATCTACGATGGCCAGCGTTCCGTCGCGCCCGACCAACGCGTGTTTATTTTGACGCGCTCGGGTTTCGCCGGACAACAACGCTACGCCGCAGCGACCTGGTCGGGCGACGATTCCTCGACGTGGACCGCGATGCGCAAACAAATTACCGCCGGCCTCGGATTCAATATTTCCGGTCTGCCGTATTGGACAATGGACTCCGGCGGATTCTCAGTACCCGACCGCTTTGGCGCCAAGGACACCAAGCCCGCCACGCCGGCCAATGTCGAGGAATGGCGCGAGCTCAACACCCGCTGGTTTCAATTCGCGACCTTCGTTCCGTTGCTGCGGGTACATGGACAATTCCCGTACCGCGAAATCTGGGAAATGGGCGGTGAGTCCAGTCCGGCCTATCAAACCCAGTTGAAATTCGACCGCCTGCGCTACCTTTTGCTGCCATACATTTATTCCCTCGCCGGACAAATCACCCATGAAGGCGGCACTATGATGCGACCGCTGGTGATGGACTTCACCGACGACGTGAAGGCGCGCGACATCAGCGACGAATACCTGTTCGGTCCCGCGTTACTGGTGAATCCTGTAACCACCTATCAAGCCCGCAGTCGCTCTGTTTACCTCCCAGGCACGGGCTCGTGGTACGACTTCTGGACCGGTGCGGAAGCCAAAGGCGGCCAGACCATCGACGCCGCCGCTCCCTTCGATTCGATGCCGCTCTACGTGCGAGCAGGCTCGATCGTCCCCTTTGGCCCCGAGTTGCAATACACAGGGGAAAAACCGACCGACCCGATCCTGCTGCGCGTCTACGCCGGCGAAGATGGAAAATTTGATCTCTATGAAGACGACGGCCTCACCTACGGCTACAAGCACGGCACGTTTTCAACGATTCCGATCCACTGGAACGAAGCAACCCAGACGCTCGCCATCGGTAAGCGCACTGGCTCTTTCTCCGGCATGCTAATGGAACGTACTTTCAACGTCATTTTGGTAAATAGCCAAAAGTCTGTCGAATTCTCCTTTTCGCCGAAACCGGATCAAACGATCCGTTATCACGGCGACGCCATCGAAATACCACTAAAGTAATTTAGTGTTCCGAGCTCTGGAGCCACGGCGACCCCGCCGTGGTTTGGAAGAAATCCGCAGCGAGGTCGCCGTGGCTCCAGGTTCCGCGATCAAGCCGCTTGACTGGCCTCGCGTTCGGCCAGCGCGGCAAGCGCTTTCAGCACGTCCGGGAAGTCCGCCGAAACCAACGGTCCGATCTCATCACACGACGGCCCGAACGCCTCCAGCGAATAGGTGACTTTCGTGCGCCCCGATGCAATCGGCGTGATCCGGTGATCCACGTAAACCTTCAAATCGCCCACGCAGGTTTCATCGAGAAATCCAACATTCTCCGTCACCTCGACCAAGCGAGATTTCAAAGCGTCCTGACCGGGCGGTTTCATTAGAAAAAACGTTCCCGCTTCAAATTCCCCGAGCATTTCGATTTCCTCGATCCCGGAGTTCCAACGCTTCCAGCCCGTCACGTCCTTGAAGAGAGCCCAAATCGTCTCCAGCGAGGCGTTGCTCTCAACGCAATGCTCAATTTCCCAAACCGATGTCTTTTGATCATTCATCACGGTCATCCTACCACATCTTCCTGACAGCGCTATGTCAGGAGAAAGAAAGACTAAGCACAGCCGTGACAAAATTTAAGGGCAAACTATCTCCACTCGTGCCGCGGGTAGCGGCGGGAGAGCTCGGCTTTCACCTTCGGGTACATGTCGCGCCAAAAGGCGCTAAGGTCATCGGTGACTTGGATAGGGCGTTGATTTGGCGCAAGGACTTCGATCTTCACCGGCACCCGGCCATGACCGAGCGTGAACTTTGAATTTACCCCATACAGCTCCTGGATGCGCGCACTCAGCACGGGCGGTCCGTCCTTGGTGTAGTTCAACCGTGCCTTGCGACCATTGGCCATGATCAAGCGTTCCGGCAGGTAATCGTCGAGCACCGCGAGTTGCTCGAGCAGCAGCCAGTCGCGCAACACGGGCATCACGGGTTTGTCCTTCAACTCCCGTGCACCGAAACTCCCATAACAAATCTGTTCGATCAGCGTCGCGCGGTCGGCGTCAGTTATTGGATTTACCTCCAGCTCCGGCCACCATTTGGCAAGACAATTGACCCGAATGATCCACTGTTCGACTGCCTCGTTCCATTCGACCAGCGTGATCCTCCCCGCGGCCACTTCACGGGCCAACAGGATTGCCGCTTCGCCTTCGGGCGGCTCGTCGGCCGTTTGCTTTGATTCCAACACCAGATCGCGAAAGCGCCGCTCCTTTCGTGCCGTCACGCGTCTCGCCGTCTCGTCGTAGGTCACTCCGCCCGAGTCCACAAAATCCGTAGGGAAAAGCTCTTTCAACCATGCTTCCTCCACGGCGGTGCAAAGGTTCAACAGTACGTTCACCTCGCCGCGACTTTCGATTTCGGTGATTTCCGCCGCCACCAGCAATGGAGCACGGTCAATGCAGCTTTCCCGCGCGAGGACACCACGGCGTTTGTGCACAAGTTCGCAGCGGAGCGTACCGCCATCGAGTCGTTTTGCGAGCTGATCACTGAAACCGACCAGCACGCATTTGCGGACGGCCACGCCGTCGATGCGCTTTTCGCCGATGTCCAGTCCTTCGCCCTCCGCGATTTCCAAGAACTGCTCAAACAACGGACCGACCTGGCGAACGCCTTGCGCGTGAATGCCCAGGCGGCGGCAGGCGTCCAGATTGTAACCGGCCTTATCGGCATAGCGCCAGGCGCGCATCAGCAGAAAGAAATCAGATTCGTGTTCCTCGCCGAAAAGTTCATCCCTCGCCTCTTGCGTACGTTTGTCGACGCCGCGCAACAGAAAATTCCGTCCCTGGGTGAGGGCCGCCATCAGCGCCACCGAACGCACGCAGCCGTAGTCGTGGGCCGCAAGAAACATTCGCGCATAACGCGGGTGCATCGGAAACCGCAACATACGCCGGCCGATTTCCGTGATCGATTTTCCTGGAGCCGCTCCGACGCCGGTGCGGTGATCGTTCCGCGGCGGGGTCGCCGCGGCTCCAATGGCACCTAGATCCTCCAACAAACTCTCCGCGCGCTCCAATGCCTTCGGCTCGGGTTTCTCCAGCCACGGGAAATTAGAAATGTCGTCGATGCCGGTAGCTTTCAGCGTCAGCACGACTTCGGAAAGATCGAGACGCTTGACCTCCGGCAATTCCAGCAACGGTCGCTGGGCATGTTCGCGTTCCGTCCAAAGCCTCACACAAACGCCCGGTGCCGTTCGACCCGCGCGACCCGCGCGCTGGTCAGCCGACGCCACGCTGATTTTCTCGATGAGCAACGTATTGATTCCGCGGTGCGGATCAAAGCGGGCGACTCGCGCAAGCCCGCAATCCACGACAACTGTGACACCGTCGATGGTCAGCGATGTTTCCGCGACATTGGTTGAAACGATGATTTTTCGTGCATCGTAGCGGGCCACGGCGCGGTCTTGCTGCTCGGGCGGAAGCTCGCCGTGCAATGGATAACAAACGAATCCACACAATGCGTGGGAGCCTTGGATTTCCTGCACGGTCCGGTTGATCTCGTAGGCCCCCGGCATGAAAACAAGCATATCGCCGGAAGCGCGCGACGCGACGCGTTCGCATTCCCGCGCGGCCATTGACCACACCGGATCGTGTTCAAAATCCACCGTTTTTGGCAGGTATTCGATCTGCACGGGAAATATCCGGCCTTGCGAGGTGAGCACTTCGCAGGGAGCGAGATAATCTTTCAGCAGCGCCGCATCCAGCGTGGCCGACATGACAATCACCTTCAAGTCCGGGCGCGTCGATTGCTGGATCTGCAGCGCCCGCGCCAGCGAGATATCCCCGTACAAATGGCGCTCGTGAAATTCGTCGAACACGATCGCGCTGATCCCACGCAACTGCGCGTCGAATGACATTTGCCGGAGCAGAATCCCCTCGGTGACAAAACGAATTCGCGTCGCTTTCGAAATGCGTGAGTCGAGGCGGATTTGATAGCCGACGATTTCGCCCAATTTCGTCCCTACTTCCTCGGCCACACGTTTCGCGAGCATGCGGGCCGCAAGCCGGCGCGGTTGAAGCACCACTACCTCTCCCGTCCCGAGCAATCCGCGGTTAAGCAGCATCTGCGGCACTTGAGTCGATTTACCCGAACCCGTGGGTGCTTGAACGATCAAGCGTCCCTGCCCGCGGACCGCTGCGAGCAGCCGGTCTTCGAGTTCGTAGATGGGAAGGTCGCGCGGTGAAGGCATGAAGCGCCAAATTCAGCGCGGCAACTCCCGGAGTGCAAGGACAACGATAGCACCTGCAAACCGATCCTTCTATTGACGCGGAGCTGCCTCCACTGGCAGACAATACACGGTCTACTTAATGAGCGTCATCAAGCGTTGCGGCACACTTCTCCTCCTCGTCCAGCTGGCGCTCGGCCAGCTTATGATTCCGAACGCTCGCGGCGGTTCGATCGACACCCAGCTGACCACGGCGGAGAAGCAACAATTGCAAAGAGAAGCGCGGCTCGTGGTGGATCTCCTGCAAAACAGCCACTATTCTGGCCGCTCGTTTCGGGAGATCGACAACAAGACCATGCTGGCCCGTTTTCTGGAGGAGCTCGATCCCCAGGCCGATATTTTCAGCGCGGACAGCGTTGACTCCATCCACCGGCGTTTTGATCGCACGCTGAAGTCGGTCTATCTGTTCCGCGGTGATCTGCAACCGGCGTTCGAGATCTTCGATCAATTCATCACGCAGGCCCATGATCGCATGGCGTGGGCTCAAAAACGCCTGGACCAGGGTTTTGATTTTACGCTCGACGAAACTTACGTGGAACGCGCCAAGCCCGAACCTTTCAAGATGGCGGCGGAAGCCGACCGGCATTGGGAATTGACGTTGAAGGAATGGGTTCTGGTCGAACGCCTTCGCGGCCGGACGCCGGATGCGGCGGTTGCTGAAGTCAAGCGGCGCTGCACAGAAATCGACCGGACGATTGCGACGTTCGATTCCCTTTCGGTGCGCGAACGGTTTTTCGACGCGATCATCCGGTCATTCGATCCGCACAGCGGGTATTTCTCATCCGATTCCGCCCGCGAGTTCGCCGTCGAAATGGAAAAATCCATCGTTGGTCTAGGGGTTGATTTGCGAAAGGAATCCGGCCGCTGCGTCGTCGCCGCAGTGGAAGCAGGAGGCTCGGTCGACATGAATTCCGGCATCGCACCGGGCGACGTCATTGAGGCGCTCGCCGAAGGAGACGAGGCTTGGAAGCCCGTGGAGAAACTGCGGCTGCGGGAAATCGTCGGATTGATGCGGGGAGAACCGGGGACAAAGGTTCGCGTCGCATATCTTCCGGGCGGAAGCGGCGACCGCCGGGAAGTTTCCCTCGAGCGCTCCAGGATCGTTCTCGGGGCCGATCGCGCGCACGGAGCCGTAAGCAGGCTCAGCAATCCGAGCGGAAAATCACGTCGCATCGGCTGGATCGAGTTGCCCAGTTTTTATGCAGCCGGTGAAAATGCCGCGACGACCAGTGCGGCGCGCGATGTCCGGGAACTGTTGCGGCAAATGACCACCACGCCGATGAACGGCCTCGTAATCGACTTGCGCGACAATCCCGGCGGGGCACTGAGCGAGGCGGCGGCGCTCAGTGAGCTATTCGTACCCAAGGGCCTCATGCTCCTCAGCCGCGGCCTTGACGGACAGTTGAAGGAACACACGCTCAAGGAAGGCCAACCCGTTTACGATGGACCGCTCGTGATCTTGATTTCCGCGAACAGTGCTTCCGCGAGCGAGGTTTTTGCAGGCGCCATGAAATACCACCGGCGCGCCTTGATCGTCGGAGCGGCGGCGACCTTTGGGAAAGGCAGCATGCAAAATTACATCGACGTCTCGAAGATGGCCGGCAGGGAGGCCAACGACTGGGGCACATTGCGCCTGACAATGGAACGGTTTTATCTGCCCGACGGAAAATCAGTCCAGCGAACGGGCATTCCCGCCGATATTGTTTTTCCCGCGTTCGAAAATCCTGATTCCCACCGGCGCGAGGCGGATCTTCCCGGAGCGTTCGCCGCGGAAACGGTCGCGGCCCCGAGCGGGCTGATGCCCGTTTCGTCCGCCGTTTCGTTTTCGCTCGTGGGTAAATTACAGGAAACAGCCACGCACGATTTCAACGACCTGCCCGAATGGAAAATTTTGGAAACCGAACAAAAACTCTGGCAAACTTCCGTCTCGCACGAACCGGCCAGTTTGAATTTTGAAAAGCGTTCCAAAGCCTGGCGGGAACAAATCGCCGCGCTCGAAATCGCCCGCGCCAATCGTCGGGCGATCACTTTGACCAACAGTTATCCCACCGAGCCATATGAAATCGAAGCCGCCACGAAAGCGCGGGAAATTCATGAGGCGAAATTACGCCTGGCCTCGCTCGACGGGCGGCCGCTTTTGCACCGCTTGGCCCAGGGCTCGTTTGTGGTCGAGACCCAAAGTGGCCACCTCCGAAAACTGCGGCTGGATGCCGTGAATTTCTCCAACTACTCCGGCGATACGGCGGCCCTGGCTTCTGCTTTTTCAGCGGGTTCGCATCTTGCCGTGACGCCTAGTGCGGTTGGCGACTTCCTTCGGGAGATTGCTCTGCTGGAACACAAAAACGACGCGGCCATTCTGGCGGCGGCGGCAAAAATGTCGGGCGGCGCAGCAAGTGCTGACGCCACACGGAACGGGACGGAGTCATTGCTGGCCGCGCTGGCCGCGCTTGACGGTGAAGTCCTCCGGGAACGGCGCGGCCTCGATGTTCCGTTGCGCGAAAGCCTTCGTCTCACTGCAGCGTGGGCCGCTTGGAAAGAAGCCAGCACCAAACCTTGAATTCCCGACCGATGAGCCGCTCTCTCCTTCCCTCCTCCCTCTTTTGCCTTATCTTAATTCTAGGTGGACCGACGTTACGTGCAGCCACCCCCACAGTCGAATCGCCCCCCGGTCCGATCGATTCGACGAGTGATGCCGACACCGACAACCCCAAGGCTCAACCGCCCAAAGTCGATCCGTCTGCGGCCGAATTTTGGCGGGCGATCAAACTCCTTGAGAGCAAAAAGACCCCGGATATCACGAGCGGTCGCGCCGTTCTCCAGGAATTATCCGATCACGAATACATTCACGCCCAAGTCCTTTTGGGCAATTGCCACCTCTCCGGTTCGTATGGATTTCCCAAGGACGCGCGGAAGGCGATGAATCTCTTTCGCCTGGCTGCGGAACGCGGAAATGCCTACGCGATGGTCAGCCTCGGTTCATCTTATGCCACCGGTACAGGCGTAAGAAAGGACGATGGCAAAGCCACCGAGTGGTTGACCGCGGCGCTCGCCAAACACGCCGACTATTCGCGCCCAATTCCACCGCCGGATTTTTTCAACAATCCGGACGGCGCCGGCGACGAAGTGGCCGGACAGCTGGCGACCGACCCGGCCAGCGGTGCCCAAGCCACGGCACATTTTCTGCTCGGGCAGATCGACACGCGACTCAACAAAACGGTCGAAGCCCAGGCTCACTACGTCGCCGCCGCGACCGCCGGTCCGGACGGAAGAAGCGGCGTTTACCAAGCGGCGGTGGAAGCTGCGATCAACTACGCGTTCGGCCGGGGGGTGCCACGCGATTCCGCCAAAGCCAGCGAAATGCTCGATCAAAGCCGGCGACTGGGTGCGAGAATGGGAGTCAGCCTGATCCACAATTACGTTTCCCTGAAAATCGTGGATGAATTTGCGGTCGCCGATTTGGAGGATGAAGTAACCGCAGCCGGTGCCGGCACCCAGAGCACAGTGCAATATCAGATTGCCCAAGGCCTCGCCGATAAGAAATCCAAGGATTACAACGCCGCCGAAGCGGCGCGCTGGTACGAACTCGCCGCTGAAAACGGACAGACTTGGGCGATGGTTTCCCTGGCGTTGATGTATGCGCAGGGCGAACTGGGCCAGCCCGACCCGGTCAAGGCATTCCAATGGTTTGAGAAAGCCGGTGGAGGCGACAAACCAAAAAACGTCCTCGGTGTCGCCAACCTCGGAATCTGTCTCCAACAGGGTTACGGCACCCCCAAAGATCCGGTGCGGGCAGCCGACCTGTTTAAGAAAAATCTGAATAGTGATTTCGTGTGCTACCTTGGTTCCATCGGACAATGTCCGCCAAAAGTCGTCTCGGCCGAGGAAGACCTGCAGCTCAACGAACAATGGGCGAAGGAGAAAAATAATCCGCACGCGCAATATCTCCTCGCGATGCGTTATCTGATGGGCTTTGGCGTAAAGGCAGACTTAGGCGACGCCGGGCGCTGGTTGAAAAAAGCCGCGAAAGCCCGTCACGCCGAGGCCCTTTGCCTGCTCGGCTGGTTCGACCAGTTTCGACCGCAGGATCTTGGAATTCACGATCAAGCGAAGGCCGCGCACGCCGCTGCGGAAAACTATCAGGCGTCTGGCGAGGCTGGAAGCGTCGAGGGTTTGGCCAATTACGCCAATTGCCTCGCCACCGGTTTCGGCGTCAAAAGAGACGAGGCGATGGCGATCACCATCTACGAAAAGTGTCTGGCCATCGATCCCAAGCACTCCCGCTCGCACGCCAATCTGGCGGGTATCTACAATGATAAACTGCTGCTCGCATTAAAGAACGATATCTCATTCGGCACGGTCGAGTGGAAAGGAAAGATGCTCGAGCATTACGAGGCGGCAGTAAAACTCGATGGATCGTTCGGCGCGGTGGCCTTGGGTGATCTCTATTATGAGGGGCGGCTCGTACCGCAGGACTTCGCCAAGGCGTATGCGTATTATGAACAGGCCACGGAATCACCTGTGCAAAAAGCGGCGGCTCATTTCCGACTCGGGTACATGCACGAATTCGGCCAGGGCGTGCCCGTCACGTACACGGAAGCAGCTTATCACTACCGGCTCGCTGCACTCGAAGGCGATGTTCCCTCGCTGCGGCGGCTCGTCAATTTCTACATCACCGGAACGGGCGTGAGCCTCGACTTTGACCGCGCCGCCTTCTGGTTGAATTACATGGTACAACTTAAGCAGGCCGACGCCCTGCCGATGATGGCCGATGTGCTCTTAAAAAAACACGACTTTGAGCATGCCGTGCGATTGCTCAATTCGCTCGTCGATTCACAGAATGCCGCCATTGCAGGTTTCGCCTACCAACGGCTCAGCCTCTGCTATCGAACCGGCCAGGGCGTTGAAAAGAGCCCGAAGCGGGCGGAGAAATATTTCCGCAAGGCGCTCGAAAAAGGCAACGGTGACGCGCTGGCCACTCTGGCCCGCAATCAGATGGCCGCCGGCAACATCTCCGAAGCAATCGCAAACTTCACCTGGGCGGCGCACACTTCGCCGACGGCCGCCTATAATCTCGGGCAAATCTATTTCTTCGGAACAAAGATCCCCCAGAATCGTGAAAAGGCCATGAGGTTTCTCCAGCAATCCGCGAATGAAAACAATCCGGATGCGCAATATTTTCTCGCCAGCATGACCTGGAACAAAACCCCGGGAGCACCCAGCCTCGACGAGGCGATCGCCCTTGCGCAAAGAGCGGAAAATCTCGGACATTCCAATGCCGGCGTGCTTCGCGAAAAACTCGAAAAACGCCGGCAAGCCGGCAGCGAAAAGGGAGAGGAAAACACAGGCGTCCGGGCCTCGTGACCGGACAGGTGTCGTATGGAGAAACGGGTTGGTGAATAAAAAGCGCGAAAAAGAAATGCACAAGTTATTCACCGCTGATGATGGTGAACATTTTGCGAGGAACAAAGCCGTGACTTACCGCAGAGCAACCGCCAACCTCGCTGTGTTCCTTGATAGAACAGTCGCAGCGCGGAGGGCATGAAAAAACCACCCGAGAGCGCGATTGGGATAATCCCGGGCAACCGGGGAAAGGTCGGCGGCAACTGGTGTCGCCGTCCCCTCTGCGGCTCAGGCTGCGGGTGGCATATATCACCAGTTCCTCTGGACGGCGTCGCAGCCGCTCCAGTTTATGCGACAAAGGAACTGTGCGGTGAGGCGCGAACTTAGAAACCGTGTCCGAACCGAGTCAGGTTCAAGCTCTGTTTCGGATCTTGAATTGATGCAGTTACCCAGAGGGTTTCGGTTGCTACTGTACGACCAGGACGCAGCGCAGTGTTCCGGTGGGTCCACCCCACCAAAAGGCCGGCTCACAAGGCTGGACGCGAAAAGGAACCGGCGCAGCGGGGAGTGGGCGAGTCTGGCAAAGCTCGCAAAACCTCCTCCTTGGGGCGGCGCGTAAAACCGCGTCACCCAACCGCAAATCGAACGCAACCTGAGAGGTAAGAGGTCAGACCCGTTCCATCGGGCCAACGCCCGGCCAAAAGCCGGGGCCGTCCCCATGGCAAGGTGCTGGTGCGAAATGCATCGTTGCAGGCGTGCCAACACCCGTCCGGCGAGTTCACCATCGGCAGATGGATCCGAACCGGGCGAAGAGGCCTCACTCGAAAGATCCCGTTACTGAAAAGGCCGGGACGGTCCCGCTATGAGACCGATAGCATCGCATGCCGCGATGAGTAGCGTCGGGAAGCACACGGCCCGCGAAAGCGAGGCGCCCAATGTTGTGCGCAAGGGGAAGAGTGCGTGGCGAGCGCCCACCCCCGATTTTGGCCCGGG
>DASYDH010000067.1:0-132971 GCA_036499685.1 Lacunisphaera sp.
TGGGCCGCGCCAGCGGCTACACCAAGCCTCTGATCGCTCTGGATCGTAATGGTCACCATTACGACGGCCATCAGCTCAGAACTCTGTTCGTAATCGTCACCATTACGCTCTGTCTACAAGGCACTCGCCCGGGCTGATACGACCTTGTCGCCTCAACACCCCCGCAGACGCCCCCGAAACTCAGCCAAGAACCGAGCTTCATTTCCTTCGATATATTCCGACCGCATTACACTCACAGATTTCCGAGACACACGGCGGGACTGTTGGCCTTCCTATTTATCGAGGAGGAATCGGAAATGGTCCTGAAAATTATTATGTGTGACGACATCGCCAAAGGTTTCTTGGAGAACCGGCCATTTTGTGGGCGCGCCAATAAGGCAGCATATTTAGCATTTGATCCGGTGGATGGATACAATGCGCGAGCCGAGGTATTGGCTGAACGGCTCCGGCTCTACGCCCAACTGACAGAAAAGTATAATGCGCCGCAGACTGGTTGGACTGCGAAAGGGCCTAGATTCTAACTACGCGTTAGTCGTCCTGTCACCGGTGGCGTTGGAATAACGCGCTCTGTAGCCGTCTTTGTCGCCACAACCCGCTTAAGGTATTCTTTCACCAGCGCTTGCTCTAAAAGACTCATAGACGAGGTTACTCCGCTACCTTGCAAATGATGTACCCGCTTAAAGTCTTTAGGTAACTCTATCCTCATTGCATGGGCATGATGCCTTAATCGTGCCTAGTGGCTATAAAATAACCTACCGCCTCAGGCATGTGACAAAAACGAATGTCTGATATGAGTAACATACTGTAGAAAAGGCGGTTATCGCACTCATTTCGCTGGCGTGCGGGAACACCCTATGGTAACTCATATCTGTGATGAAAACATTGAAACTGGACGGGCAGTTCAAACGGCTTCTTTGGGCGTTCCTTATCTCGATCTTTCTCCTTGTTGGAGCGGGAGCCAAGTCATCCAGCGGTATAGTTCATGTTAGAGGTTATACCAAAAAAGATGGGACGTATGTCGCTCCTCATGATCGCACCGCGCCCAATCACACAAAAAATGATAATTGGTCTACCAAGGGAAACGTTAATCCAGAAACGGGCAAAGCAGGGACTAAAAATGGTGATGCCCAATCATCGAGTACCGGTACCTCAAATGAGCAGGCAGACAAACCAGCGGCCAATCACTCGAATTGGGGGAAGATAAAACCCGGCATGACGAAATCAGCGGTTTCGTCAGTATTGGGTGAACCAAACATGAAGACGAATTCAAAATGGGTTTATACCGATTTGGGCACAGTCAATTTCACTAGTGCTGGTGTGAGCGAATAACAATGGCTCCTCATCAACGCACGGTGGATTCGATTATCGACCCGCAGACTATCAGTCTGATTCAAGAGCTTTCACAGATTTCTAAAACTCCGATAGCGGAGTATCACGGTCGTATGCTCCTTCATTTTCTCCAGAATACCATGTTTCCGCACGGGGCAGGAAACCCGTCGATACCAATTTCAAAAGAAGATTTAGATACTCATGATCCCACCGATTCTTTCGTATTGAGAAAGAAAGTTGGGCAACTCGAAAACGAATTATACTCTGTTTGCGTTTCCCTTAGCGGAATTGCCCAAGGGAAACACATCGATACTTTCCACGGCACGAAGCTTTACACGTTTCTACCTAAAGTGCTCCTCACTAAAGTCCCTCGCAAGAAGGCGAGAAGGTGGGGGCAGCTTTAAAAGCAATACTTACTTATGAAATATGGCATACAGATTACTACCACCAACGGTGGAGCTTGGAGCGTCAGTCAGTTAAAACAAGAAGTCGAAAACGGGGCTTATACCCGAGTTCAAAAGTCGGTTGAGTTTATTGATTACTCTAATCCGCTTGCTTCCGCGAAATTGCTGGACGCAATTGAGAGGGGATTGAAAGGAAAACTCAGACCGAACGCTCGAAGTGTCTAAGACCCTTATCGCTCCTCTAGTAATCTGCTTAATCGGTTTATCGATTAGTGTGTTTGCCCAGTCAAATCCACCAATTCCAGCTCCAGCTAAAAGCACTCAGATAGAACAGAAACAAACTCGACAAGTAGAGTCCCGAACTGACGGCAAAAAACAGCCACCGCCGTTGATTGACCCTCAAAAAAAGGTTGATCAAAAAAATGGCTCCGCAGCAAACGACGACAAAAAGTCGGCGTGCATATGGTGGAAACTTGACGCCAATTGGACGACTGCCATTTTCACTGTCGTCTTGGCTTTGGCCGCCATCGCGCAAGTTTATGTTTATTGGAAACAATCCGAGTTGATGGAAAAGGGATTGAAGGAAACACGTGCTGCCAACGTTACCGCTAAGTTTGCTGCCGAAATTTCTCAACGGGCAGTCGAGATGGCGGGAAAGAACGCGGAGCGCCAAATGCGGGCTTATCTTCACATCAGTATTTTGACCATCAAGGGCTTTGACGAAAACAAACCACCCTCGGCACGGATCAGATTGACCAATTATGGGCAGACTCCCGCGTATGAAACTCGTTGTAGACTGGATGTAATTGTCCGATCCGAACCAATCGGAACCGATTTTGTTTTGCCTGACATTCGGAATGACTGGGGCACCCGGTCGGATGTTTTTCCAAATACAACAGTTGCATCTGAAGACCGCAGGATGGTGGTCCAAGACGCTAAAGAAAAATTTAGGGCAAATGAGATCAGCGGGATTAGGAGTGGTCAGTTGACCATTTACGTAATTGCCGAGGTTTCTTACATAGACGCTTTTAAAGAAAAGCGGTCTACTTATGCATGTTCTGGAGTTCGAGCATCGTTGGGTGAGTTGAAAAAGCTTACTTCTGATTGGCCTGACCTCTCTCCAAGTAATCAGACCATGATGATCGCTCCAGTTGGCAATCTTTCCACTTAGGTGAATAGAGGTCCGACTGGAGGAATGTAATTCATGTCCCCCTAGACACCAAATCGCTAAAACGACTAGGCGTATGAGGGGGATGATAGATAGAGATATGCATGGTGATATATATAGATAGATGGAGTTCATAGTGGTTAGAGATGGAGAATAAAAAGAACCTGACTGACGGCGGATATTTTGGGGCATAGCTAACGCGTCGCACCCGACCGTCTGTGATTTAACTGCCCTGACAAAAGACCCGCTAAGCGGGACGAGCTTGATGCTAGTGGTCCGGGCCTAGTGTCGTTTTTGACGCTTCGGAGCGGACCGTTTGGTTGGCTGATTTACGACTTTGGGCGCTTTGCCCGAATGCCGAGTTTCGGCCCGTTCAATGACTTTCCGGGCAGTCATCATGCCGATGTCGAAGATGTTGGTTTTCATAAGTAGCGAATTAGTGTTTTTCTAGAAATGATTTTAGCCATTTGGCTTTGTGAGAAAGCAAATCGACCATAGCGGCAAATGGCTCGCGGTCTGGTGTCCGGGCGTGCTGTCCGAATTTTGGGTTTCCTATCGCAGACGCGAACAGCCCCGCATCCGTTGTCCCGAATTCCTGCGCCAAGCTTTGTTCGATGCGTTTTAAGAGGTCATATGCATTACGTTCTTCGACCTCGGCGTTACTATTGTATTTTCGTCCTCGTTTCCGAAGGGCTGATCGATAGGCCTCCAGTTCACGGAATAGGATCATTACTTTATCGCGCCCGGTGGCATGCGATGCTTGCCAAAGATGGAGCAAATACAGCGCCCCAAAAACAAGAGTCAGGCCGATCATCAAACTCACCAGCCCAGCAACTATTGAGATAACGAGCGGCTGTTGATAAAAAATTGCCACTTGAACGACGGAGATGGAAAACACAGTCACGATAACGCCCCCCGATTTAATGAAGTCCCATTTCGCATTCCCGCCGACATCCTTCCACAATGAGCCCATGAATTTGTGCATGGATGGAGCCAATAAGACGGGCGGCATAGGTGGTCAAATAATGGGATGAGGGGAGTCTTCTGGCCAAAGATCGTGCCAATCCGTAAAGTCTTTTTGAGAGCGGAAATCCAAATTGCGACACTACCGTCATAGTGGCGCAATTTCAGGCCCCAACCTACGGCTCCAATAGGAAAACTAAGGCCGGGCACTAAAAACGCCTCACGATTCCCAAATCGATAAAACATCCCGACGAACTGCATGCTGCCGATTGTAAATATGGCTTTCCGCCGGGCATTTTGCCTGAGTCGGATCCGTGCAGGAGGCTTGCCCGCGAAATACACGAACTACACGAAAATCAAACGAATGCGCACCGAGGCATCATCCCATTCAGGCCGCCGTTTGGTATAAACCCAGTTGATCCGGAACCGCTTCTTTTCGTGTTATTGGTGTGTTTCGTGGGGCATTCCGCTTGGCTTGTTTCGGCTTAGCCGAAAATACGCGGTCGGATTTAACCATCGAAGACGCAGAGCACACAGAATGAACGATTTTGAGAGCATAAGCCGTTCAATCGAACCATCGACGCATCATACTTCAGGTTAACGGCCACCAGCGGCCTGTTTGGTTTGGCAGAAGAATGATTTATTCGAAATCGACTATTGCCGCTCAAAATAGTCCGGGCCATTTTCTCTGGCAATGAACCCGTCGGGGAAAAGACTCGGTTTTCATCCTCAATGACACTTTTCGGCCAATGCGTGAAAATGGCGTGAGCTTCCGAGGTGCTGGATTCCTGACCGCAATTCTACTGATTCCGGTCGCACTCGCCAGTTGTTCGAAATGGAACGGTGACAAAGCCCCGGCTGGGTTTGCGATCATCCGAGAGCACGTGATTGACAATCCATGGAACGATCCGCCCATCAAAAGCACATTCGACGTCACAATTAAGGCGATCGACGGGGCGGCGACCAAGCGCGAGACGGTTCCCCCTTGGGTCGATATTCAGCGAGGTGCCCTGATCCCAGCCGGAAGCCACCATTTCACGGTACTCGTAATGCCATCGCTCCACCGCCCTGGCGACGTAGCAAAGGAAGTTTCATTCGTAGAAAGCGTCGCGAGCCGGAAGGTCTATTATTTGGTGGGAAAGGAGGATGGTCAGCCAGCGTTGATCGAAGCGCACTCGAGAAGGTAGCCGCGGGAGTTCGCGACAGCATTTTGGAATTTTTTGCTTTCGACTAATCTGTATCTTTCCCGTAGGTAAGGGGCCGTGAAAATTACTTTCTGGAGAACCGATGCCAGGTCTTTTTGGATTGGCGTTACCAGAATTCCCGAATCACATCCTACAGCCATGCGGGCCAAGGTTCATGTGATGTGGCTGGGAGCCGTCGCATGTGTAGTTATCGCATTTTTTTCAGGCTTCGCTTTTTACCAGGGACGTAAAGGTGATGCCGTCTTGATTGGGTCCTTTGCGCTGGCCTGGCTCTACATTGCCGTGATGGCGAAAATTCGCCTCGCGAAAGCGAGGAAAATTGATCCGGCGCCCGTAACGCGCCTCTGATACAGACAGCCCAATCCTTTTACACCAAGGAAGCAGAGGACGCAGAGAACGGAATGAAATCCCAAGCAATCTTGGCGGTCTTTGCGCTGTTGGTGCAAAGTGCAGAAGTTTGGGGTGCCCTCCTCGTCCGAACACATGCAGTGGATGCTCATGCGTCCGTGCTGATCATCGCGGAAGAGGGAAGCGGGCTGGATAAAACAACCTTGGTCTTGAACGCTTGCAGCGCGGCTGGTCTAAAAAAAATTCGAATACAGAGTCGCTGAACAATCAGAAATAAGCGGTCAGCTTCCTTTGTCCGTTTCGGTTGAATCTGCGGGTACCGGAGCAAGGGCAGGAAAACGTTCACTACAGCGGTTAAATTAGAACTGTAGCCGATGTAGTCGGAAGCTCCCTGTAAGCAATAACCATCGAAGCTGTTTTTTAGCCGCAAAAGAACACATGGATCGCAAAGCTGAGCCTTTGTTTTTGCGTTTTGTGCGTTCTTTCGCGGCAGGCGGGGACGTTCGATCAAACGGTCCCGGAGCGATTCCGCTGGGAGCACCTCGGATGCTTGGATCATGGCTGGTTTGTCGAGGAGAAGGGCGAGTTATAGCGGAGTGTATTCAGACCGCGCAAATGAGTAGCGCGTAGCTGACTCCGTCTTCGAATCTCACCTCAATCGTGTCGCAGGGCTTTGATCGGGTCCACGCGGGCCGCGCGATAGGCCGGATACGCGGCCGCCAGCAGGCTCACTCCGACCGCAAAAAGAATCGCTCCGGACCAGAGGTACCAGGGAATGAAGAAGAATTCCACCCGCGCGCTGCCGGTACTGGCGATGTAGTGATTCACGGTGGCATTCGCAATCGCGTCCAGCAGCCAGGCTCCGGCCACCCCGATCGCGCCTCCGAGCACACCGAGCAGGCCGGCCTCGCAAAAAAAGATACTCATGATGGTGCGGTTGTCGCCGCCAATGGCCTTCATGATCCCAATCTCCCGGGTGCGCTCCGTGATGGACATGATGAGGGTGTTGGAGATGCCGATCGCCGCCACCAACAGCGAAATGCCCGCGAGCAGGGCGAGGCTGCTGTTGATGACCATGAAAAAGGTTTTCATCTGGCTGAGCTGCTGGGTGAGCGAGATCGCCTGCAGCCCCATTTTGTTGAGTCCCTCATAGACGGATTGCGTATCCGCCGGCGTCTTCACCCGCACGATGGCACCCTGATAACCGGAGTCGCCGAGAATGGTTTCGCCGAGCTTGCTGAGGGAGTCTCCGTTGAGCTTGTGATAAAGGCGCGCTGTGCCCTGTGGGACGAACGCTCCGCCCCTCCCAAAAACCATTTGCTCAAAAACGCTGTGCGATTCCTCGGATTGGAGCACACCGACAATCTTGAAAACGTTTTTCTCATAGCGATTTTCCGGCGCGTCACCGGGCGCGCCGGTTTGTTCGCGCAGGGTCAACAGCACCACTTCCTTGCCGAGCATCTGCTCCGCCGCCTGCTTGCGCTCTGCCTCGGTCGGTATTTTCTTGCGCGGAGCCGGGCCCGGCGACGAGGCGCTCGGCGTGTTCGGCGCGGACGGCACCTTGCGTACGGGCGAGTTGAAGGTGTTTATCATGCTCTCGTTGATCACGATTTCCCGCGCGAAATCATTGCTGAATCCCGTGCCGGCCAGCAGCGTCCCGTGTCCGGGAAGCCGGCTGAGTTCCAGTGGCGCTCCGGAGAAAGCGACCTGCCGGGTGCGTCCGTCCATCTGGACGACGGCTTCAAATCCGATGCGCGGCTGAACATAAAGCACTCCTGGCATTTTTTCGATTTCGGCAACGGCCTTGTCATCGAGCATCCGTCTCGGTTGCACGCGACGCATGCCGGCAAACGGCCCGCGGAGAGGCTCGGGTCGCGGAGGAACGGGCGGAGCCGCTTTGCCTCCCTCGTCGGCCGCCGGAGTCTCTCCGTTCTGACCGAGCTCGAGCAGCATGCTCAAACTCGCGCCGGAGACGGGGATGGTCGTGAAAATATCAAATCCCGACAGGGTCCGGTTCAGCAGGTTTTCCTGCAGCCCGAGGGCAAAGCTCACCATGCAGACCAGCGAGGTCACGCCGACGACCACGCCGGTGATGGTGAGTGCCGCGCGGAGTTTGGCCTGCTGAAGATTGCGCAGGGCCATTTGGCAGATGTCGGCGAAATTCATGCGGTCTCCATAACCTTGCCGTCCTTCAAACGCACGGTGCGGTCGGCGAAACGGCTGGCGAGTTCATGATCATGGGAAATCAGCACGATGGTTTTTCCCTGCGACTGGAGCTGCTTTAAAATCTGGAGCACCTCGCTGGCCCGCACGCTGTCGAGATTCCCCGTCGGCTCGTCGGCCAGCAGCACCTGCGGATCATTGGCCAGCGCCCGCGCGATGGAGACACGTTGCTGCTCGCCGCCGGAGAGTTCCGCCGGCCGGTGGTTGGCGCGCGCCGCGAGGCCGACGCTGGCGAGCAAAGCCTGCGCGCGTTCCCGGCGCGCCGCGGACGTCATCCCGGCAAAAGCCAAGGCGAGCGATACGTTTTGCTCGGCGCTCATGGTGGAAATCAGATTGAAATTCTGAAATACCATGCCGATTTTTTTGAGCCGGTACTGGGCCATCGCCTTCGCGTTCAGCCCGGAGAGGACGGTGCTTTCAAAGGAGATGTTGCCCGAAGTGGGATGATCGAGTCCCCCGAAAAGATTCAACAAAGTCGATTTGCCGGAACCGCTGGTGCCGAGAATCGCGACAAATTCACCGCGTTCGATCGCCAGCGATACTCCGGCCAGCGCGGGCACGTCGCCTCCGCCCACGCGATAGACCTTGGTTACCTGGCTCGCGCTGAGAATAGGCATGATCGATTTCAACCTCCCGGCCCTTTCGATCCGGGGGCAAACCCCATCCCGGCCGGCATGCTGGCCCGCAGAGCAGCCGCAGCCTGCTGTTGCTGCTGGAGTTCGATCAAGCCATTCACCTGGGTGGGATTGAGAAAACTGCGGGAGCGGTCGACCACGTCGGTGGTGATTTGCCCGCCGCTGACCCTCGGCTGTCCGCCCGGGCCCACGACGCCGGGGCTGTTGGCGCTGCCGGCGGAACGCGCTTCCACGAGCAGCTGGGTGAGTTGCACGGTCTGACTTTGGTTGAGCGGAGACTCCGTGAAGCCGAGGTTTTGTTGCAGTTGGGCCACCGTGTTGCGCTGCGGTTCGGTGTTACGGTAGTCCTGATATTGCGCGTAGGCCGTGTCGCCTAGCAGCGTCTTGATTTGGGCGTCCGACTCGGCCTGGGAATCCGCCACCAGCTTTTGGATTTCCGCCCCATCCTGCATGGGATTCAGGCCATGCTGCATCGCCAGCATCACGGAATCCATCGCGGTAGCTTCGCGGTCCACCAGCAGTTTTTGAAATTGATCCATTTGCTCCGGCGACAACGTCATCTGCGCGAAAAGTTTTTTGAAGCGATGGTCGACTTGGGCCTTCTGCTGCTGGGCCATCATCCGCTGCATCGCCGGCTTATCCATGAATGCCGCCATGCCGGAGAGAAAGGTGTCGCCGCCACCGGCGATTTTCCCATTCGCGCCCACCAGACTCGCATCCCCCTTGGCGACGAGGACCGGGTGACGCGCCTCCTCCAATTGTTTCTCCAGCTCCTTCAGGTTGGCCTCGGAGCCGTTCAATTGGTGTTCGGTTTTCTCCAGCTTGGCCAAGGTATCCGGATATTTCCCCCGCAGTTCGTTCAACTCCCCGTGCTGGACCCAAGTGAGAACCGACAGGCCCACGACGAGCGACAGGAAAATGACCGGCAGCGATTTCATGGGAAAGGGGAAGTGCCAGAAGGAGCAGGCACTGCGCCTAAACGCCCAAGTGCAGGCAAATTTCAACCGGCAGTTGAGACGCCACACAAGCCATAAAGCCTTCCACCTTCGGATCACATGCTCCGATGGGATCTGAAAAGCCGTCGGGCTTCGATTTTCATAATCTGAACGTGGCCACGGATTTCAAAGGGTGTCGGGCCGCGAGATGCTCCTATTGAATTTTTCTCGGCAATTTTCACCTCAAGGCCCGATGTGTTCAGCTCCGGCTCCAAAGCAGAACCACACGCCCACACAGTCTTACCCCCTCCGGCCGTCCTTCTTGGGAGTGGATCAGGTCCGTTTTGTCGAGGAGAAGGGCGCGTTATATCAGAGCATATTTAAGTCACGCAAAGGAGTAGCACCGAGCGGCCCGACAACCATTTTTGATGGTTATCAAAACCCTAGGGAATCTTTGCCTTGAGAATCGATAATTCTGAAACCCAGATCTTCGTGGCTCACTCTCACCTTTTCGGTGGCTAGTTGAACTTCATATTGAGTCTCAAATCTATTTGTCCAAGCAATCGTCCCATCGGGTCGAGGAAACCCAGTCCGGAGAGGAACCAAAAAATCCGGACAGCCTTCCATTGCTTCGATTTGAAAGGTTTCGACGCGAAATAATTCAAAACACGAGTCAATAATATTGGGACGAATCGCGTAGCTTCGAAAATTCCCCAATGATGGGATCGAGGGATACATTAGCCCATCAAAGCAAGTCCTGTCGAAAATATCCTGTGGAATAAACTTTCGAAACGATTCCGTTTCGATTTCTCCAAGGAGTATAGTGGCGATGGCGGCCGTTAGCTTGTAGTAGTGGAGTTCACTTTCGGATATCATTTTCGTGAACGCATCCATAAGATAATTGTAGCGATCATAATGGTGTGTGTCTTTTTGATCCGGTGTGGGAACCTCTTGGGTAGGGTGACTCCGCAACCGTGTTCCAAGTTTCTCGCGCACGTCTTCAGAAAAACCGAACCTCTGAAAAAGCAGTTTCTTAGTTGAACGCCAGTAACCGACCGTCAATACCTCGCCAGATTTCGCCTTAATTTCATTTGGTAATGGAAGCAATGAGTTCGCCGCATAAAAGAGAGATTGGCCATCAGTGTTACAGCGTCCGATATCAATGCCACTTCTCTTGTAGCTAATCTGATCGCGATGCTGGAACGGACTGAGATCAGATCTTGCACGACAAAGAACCGCGGGTGGCTCGACTAGAGAACCAGCGAGGCGTATGCCCGAAAACGTCAAATTAACCAGACGGACAATCTCCGAGAATTCCCCGGTGGCGAAGTTAGCTTGTTTTAAAGCATTAAGACCGTCGTTGTTCATGGAGAGAAGGAAGTGGCCGAATCCCAAACTCTGCTCGGATGATTCATCCCGGGTCGTGGTGAATTTTGCCTGACAATCTCTGCCCGCGCTGGTTTGTCGAATGGCAAGAGTCTGTTCGAGGTGAGCAACCTACGGGTTCGGGCCGCTACATGCTACCGGTAAATTACCGACGCACGTTTTAAAATTTCCAGCGGCAGTGCGGTAACGTATAGCAGCTTTGACGCCGTTTCGAAGCCTCCGTTTTTCTGTCTCTAGTTAGATCTCGTGCCTCGCAATTTATCGGACTTCGCGTCTGGCGGTAATGGAGTAGGCATCGCCTCAGGACCAAGTGTGTCTTCGATAGTTGCAGGTCGTGTAGTCGTATATCCGCGTTCATTAAATCCTGCGTAGGCAAGCCAGCCGCCAGTACCGAATGCAGCATAGGATCCGAGAATGAAAATAATCGCCACTATCCGGTACACGTTTCCGCGCCTATCGTGGTTTTCTGTAAACGCTAATTGCGCAAAATAGGCTGCACCTGTCGCCACCGCACTAACGAGAACGCCGATGGTGTACGCGGCCAGTGCATTTGAAAAATCCTCTGAATGATGAGAATTGCGGCTCCCTAAATACGCGAGAATGGCTACCGCTGCACCACCGTTGATTAGAAGGGCTGACTTGAGCGCCCCGCCCGCGAACTCCATGGCGGCTCTAAACATTGTCCGATTGAACTCCTGACTCTCGCGATATGTAGCGAGGTTTGATGCGTGTTGTAGTTCATGAAACCTCGACAATAAAGTCTCATCGTCTTTCTTCGACTCTTCGGCCTCCAGAAGCGCCTTTTCGAGAATTTCCAAATTAACATTTTTGAACCCCTTTCCTTTTAGGGTTCGAACACTCTGGATTAGTTTGCCGAGAGGCGTCTGCGTTTCCTGGCTCATACCTATTGCAGAACTTCAGCGACGCTGTCGCCTCGAATCCCATCTTCGTCAACCGTGACTGCCGACGGGAGCAACCGACCGGACGAAAGCATTGCTCTCATTTGCGTTTTTGAAAATGGACCGCGCACTCTATCGCCAAAATCTACCATGTAGTCGGCTGCGTCTTCTGCTGCCGCAAGTTTGTCGGCTTGGCGTAGTGCCTCCCGATCCTCCTTAGTCAACGCCAATGCGACTGCCGATCCCGTCACCGCCACCATCATCATACCGTTTTTCTCGCCGAGGACTTGGTAGCTAACGCGAAGGTTTATAATAGCGTCTGCTCCTATCTGGTCTGCTTTGATCCTGATTTCTCGAAATGCCTCCTTCCGGGCGTCTTCAAAAACTTTTTCGTAGGTATTGACCCTGCCACCGCTGTCGTCCGCACCCTGCGCAATCCAGTCCTTTAAAAACATCGCGCCAAAAATTACTTCGGTGCCGACGACATCGATATAGCGGGAGACAATTTTGCCTTCAACTGTGGGAGTAGTCGTGAGGATCATGGGTTTAACGATTATTACAGCGGCAGAACGCTGCTAGCGCGCCATTCACGGGGTCGTGGCCGCTATATTCTACTGGTAAGTTGCCGATGCACGCTTTGCAAGTTCGCGCAGTAATGTGTAGCGGCCCGCCTCGTCTCCGAAGCGCCTCGTTCACGAACCAGTGGGATTGGGAGCGGTGAAGAAGCCGTCGACGGTGCGGTTGAAATCGTCGGCGTGCTCCATCAGCGTCGCGTGGCCGGAATGGGGCACCACCCAGAGCGCGGCGTGCGGCAGGCTGTGGTAGATTTCCACCGTGTGCTCCAAGGCGATCATGTCGTGGTCGCCGCAGATGATGAGCGCGGGACATTGCACGGCATGGAGGGATGCGTCCGGAATGTGCGGCTCGAGCCAGTCGAGCATGAACAACTTCCAGTCGTTCTTTTCTTTTTCCGTCGGCCAAACCTTGTCCTTGTCGCGGGTGAATTGTTTCTCCCACGTGGCCCAGAGTCCGGGCGCAAACGCGCTGGCGTCGGGTCGCAGGTTCGCTCCCGACGCCGCCAGGCGAATAACCTTTTCCGGATGACGCATCGCCAAGAGCAGAGCCGTGATGCCACCATCGCTCCAACCGATGACATCTGCCTCCTTGATGTGCAGGGCGTCGAGCAACGCGGCGTAGTCGTCGGCCATCATTTCAAACGTGAGAATCGCGCCGCCATCGCGCGATTTGCCCTGGGCGCGGCTGTCAGCCACGATCACCCGGTATTTCGCGGCGAAGTAAGCAATGTTGTTTTTAAACGCCGCGATGCTTCCGCCGTTGCCGTGGATCATCAGCACCGGCTGGCCACTGCCGTAGGTTTCGCAATACATCTTAAAGCCGTGGATGTCGTAATACTTCCCGGCGACCGCGTTGTCCCCGAAAGGTGCAGACGCCTCCTTTGCGGAGACCACTGCGGCGAAAGCAAGAAAAGCAAGGGCGACCGATTTCATTCCCCAATGGAATAGCTGTCGGGACGCTCTCTGAACAGCAAGTTCGCAGAGCCGGAACAATCCAATCGGAGTGGCCCGCGAAACACACGAATGACACGAAAAGAAGCGGTTCCGGAAAAAACTGACCCGCTTTATATCTCACCAAACAGTGGCTTGGGACAATGAATCACTGTTCCCCGTCTGATTTTCGCGCAGTTCGTGTGTTTTGCGGGCAAGTCTCCTACTCCCGTCCGCGATCAGCGGACGCCTCCGTATCCAATGCCGGAGACGATCAGTCGGAGGGGACTTTGAAAGTTTCGCGTCTGCCATTAAGCGAAACTATTAGTGGTTAACTTTTCTGCGGCTTCGCGGGTTAAATTTTTCGGATTCATTCCCCACGCCTGGCCAAGAGGAGGTCTTTCATCAAATTCCGCGCGCGGAAAAAAGGTTATGATTTCACGGCGTGCGGCCAGCCGATGGCGGATGCTTGGCGGTGCGTGATTTCAGGAAGGCGATGAGGTCGTCCATTTCGCCGGGTTTCAAATTCTGGGCGAAGGCGGGCATGTTTACGCCGCCGTTCGCGAGGCGCAGGATTAATTGATCGCTTCCGAGGCGGTCACCGACTTCCGTGAGATTCGGGCCGCGGCGTCCGCCATAATTTTCGATCAGATGGCAATTGAGGCAACCTTTGGAGTGGAAAAGTTGCGCGCCGGTAAACACCGGACCACTGGTCGCGCCGACGACTTCCGGCGGCAATGGCTGAGCGTCGAAGTTCGGCGACCACGGCGATCTCGCGCCCGCATACCACAGCGTGCCGATCATCAGGATCACCAGCACTACGATCGCGACGGCCCACGGCCGGCGGCTCGGGCTGCGTTCGCCGCGGTTGAAGAACACCGGCAGAAAAAACAGAATCGCGCCCGTCAACACCGGTCCGAGGATGATGAAATAATCCTCGATCGCGCGCGGCATCAGCGCGAGGATCGCGAAATACCAGAGCAGGTACCAATCCGGTCGCGGGTTGGCCTCGATCAGGCTCGGATCAGGCGGGTTGTCCAGCGCTGGCGGGCCGACAAAATAGGCGAGCGCGATCAGGCCGATCAACAGGGCGATGCCAAAAACCACATCGCGCCACGCGGCATCGGGCCAGAAGGGGACGCCCGTTTTTTTCATGCGGGCTTCGTACTCCGGCCGGTACGTTTTCAATTCGACGGGTTGCCCGGCGACGGGTTCCTCGGAAATGCCGTGGCGCAACACGAGCCACAGGTGCAGGGCCACGAAGGCAAAAATCAGCGCCGGCATGACGAAGACGTGAAAGACGAAAAACCGGCTCAGCGTCGCGCCGCCGATGGTTGCGCCGCCGAGGAGGAAGTGCGCGACCGCGTCGCCAATCCACGGCAGGCGTCCGGCTTGTTCCGCGGCGACGACGACCGACCACACGGCGTTTTGATCCCAGCGGAGCAATTGTCCCGTGAAACCCATCACGAGCGTAAACGCAAGCAGCAGCACACCGGTCATCCAGTTCAGTTCGCGGGGATATTTGTACGACGCGCTGATAAAAACCTGGCCCATGTGCAGTCCCACCATCAGGACCATCGCCGACGCGCCGTAATAGTGCATCCCGCGCATAAACGCGCCGAAGGCCGCATCCTCCGTGATAAATTTTAAGGTCTGATAAGCCTGGGACGCAGAGGGAATGTAAGCGAACGCCAGGACGACCCCGCTGAAAACCTGCACGCCCAGCGCGAGCATCGTGGCGCTGCCAAACACATACCACCACCGGGCCTCGCGCGGCACGAGATGCGTGGCCATCGGCACGACGAGGTCCGCGATCCCGGTGCGGTCGTCGATCCAGTTCCAAAGAGCTTTGAGCAGGCGCATGGTCGGATTTTACGCGATGGGGAGCGGACGGGTTTGCAGCTGGACTTCGCCTTTGACGATGCGAACGGGATAGCGCGTGAGCGGACGCGGCGGCGGCCCGGCGGCCACCCGGCCGTCGTTATAGTAGACGCCGCCGTGACAGGGACACATGAAAAGATTCGCCTCCGCCATCCATCGCACCGGGCAGCCGAGATGCGAGCAGTTCACCGCGAACGCCACAAATTCGTCCTTGTCCACGCGTCGCAGCCACGCCGCCGTGCGCGCGGTTACGCCGGCCCAGGGCAACGGCGAGGGATCGACCAGCGTTACGTTCACCGTTTCGCCAATCTTGAAATCGTCCAGCTTGCCCACGCCGCGCCACTGTTGCGGGGTTTTCCGTAACAACGGTGCAAAGATGAACGCGATGCCCGGCAGCGCCACCGCCGCTGCGCCCAGTGAGCCGAGGCCGACGCACAGACGGGTGAGAAAACGGCGGCGCGTGATTTCCTCCGGGGTAGCCGGCGGCTGGCACGAACAGGGCGAATCAGTGTGGGTGGTTTTTTCTTTCATGGCGAATTTCCTTAATCCAACCAGCCAGCGCGGAACCAAAAACGTAGAAACCCATGAAGAGGGTCATCCACGATGAGATCAGCCCCCAGAAAATGAGGGTCGTGCCCATCGCGAGGAACGCCGGGTAATGCGTGGAGCGCGGCAGGGGCTCAGCCGGAAGGCGCTCCCAAGTGTCGCTTGAATACGGAGGAATGGGATTCATGATGTTTTTGCGGGGACGAGTTGGCGCGCATGCGCGAACCACCGCGCAATCTGCGCGAAAATGGCGGCGAGATAAATCAGGCACATCGGCACCCACATGAGTAATCCGCCGATTTGTTGATCGCGTTCGGGCGAAATAGCCCAGCGGTCACGAATAGTCGGCAGCAGACCGAGCGCATCCGTCGGCGGAACCGTATAGATTGAACAGACCGTGACCGGCGAAAACGTGATGATGATGCCGAGGATGCTGCAAGTGACACAGGCGCTGAACAAATAAAGGACGGCCGCGGGCGGCGAGAGACGTTCGTTGTCGCGCGGCGCGAGAATCTGTCGCCAGAAAAGACTGCCGAGGACGAGCAGCGATATGGTTTGCAGCGCGTGAATCGGGCGCGACGCCACCGCCGCATTACACAGCGAAGGTTCGTGCCAAAACCACATTGCCCCGACTCCGGCGAGCCAGCCAACAAACGGAATCGCCAGGAAGCGCGGGCCGCGCGCGAGCGAGAGTTGCTGCGGCAGGCTTAGCATCAGCATCCCGGGCACGACCAGCAGCAGCACGATGTGCTGCGTCATGTGCGCGCTGAACAGATAGCCGTCGGCGAGCGTGTTCAGTGGCGAGAGCAACGTGAGGAGCAAGATCACCATCGCGGCCAGAAACCAACCGAACCGGCGACGATCGCGAAACACGATCGGATAAA
The DNA here is from genome assembly GCA_036499685.1 of Lacunisphaera sp. Lineage (GTDB taxonomy): Bacteria > Verrucomicrobiota > Verrucomicrobiia > Opitutales > Opitutaceae > Lacunisphaera. The sequence goes on from DASYDH010000067.1 coordinate 16,312, forward strand.
AAACCAGCGCGAGGGCGACGAGGCCCACAGTCACCGGATTCCACGTCCAGCCGGAGAGGATGAATTGTGCGGTGGTCATCGGAGGTGAGGTAAAAGATAGACGACAGAAAACACCAGGATCCACACGACGTCCACAAAGTGCCAGTAGAGCCCGATCGCCTTGAGTCCCGGCGCGTGGCCGTTTTTAAAATCCCCCGCACACGCCAGTCCGAGCAACACGAGCAGTGCGATCAGCCCGGCGCAAACGTGGAGCCCATGGAAACCGGTGAGCGTGAAGAATGCGGTGGAAAACAAATTGGAGTTCACGCGGACGCCGCTTTCGAACAGTCCCCAATACTCGAGTCCCTGCCCAACGATGAAAATACCGCCGAGCACGATCGTGAGCGCGAGCCACGCAATCATTGCGTGGTTGCGTCCGTGGTGTTGGCTGACCTCGGCCCGCCAGATGGTGAAGCTGCTGGCAAACAGGCAGACGCTGAACAGGCCGGTCTTGAGCAAATCCAAATCGTGTCCGCTCGGCCCGCTGCCCGGTTTCGCCGTATAATAAAGGTAGGCGAGAATCAGGACGGCAAAGAAGCCCGTCTCCGAAAAGATGAACGCGACGACACTCGCATGATTTTTTTCCGGCGACGAGGTTTCCATTTTCCATTTCGTTCCCACCACCGGGTCCGGACGATCGGGGTTGGCGAAATCCCACAGCGGACGACGGCTGCGAATCGGAGGCAGGAAATTGAAATTTTCCACGGGTGGGGGCGAGGACGTGGCCCACTCGAGCGTCCAGGCGTGCCAGGGATTGTCTCCGGCGATGCGGCCCTTGCGGCGGCTGATCCAGAGATTCCACACAAACACCAGCGATGCGGCACCCATGAAAAATGCGCCGACAGTTGAGACCATGTTCATCCAACCCCAGCCCGGCAGATCCGGATAAGTATAAATGCGGCGCGGCATCCCGGCCAGCCCGAGAAAATGCTGGATGATGAACGTCAGGTTGAAGCCGATCGTCATGAGCCAGAACGACCATTTGCCGAGCTTCTCCGACATCATGCGCCCGGTCGTTTTTGGAAACCAATAATGAACCGCGCCGAGAATCGCGAAGACGATCAGGCCGACGAACACGAAATGGAAATGCGCGACGAGGTAATAACTGTTCTTGGTCTGCCAATCCAGCGCGGCGACCGCGTGACTGACGCCCGTCAGCCCGGCGAGGAGAAACTGCACGAGCGCGGCGATGCAGAAGAGCATCGGCGTATCCAATTTGATGCGGCCACCATACAGCGTCGCGCTCCAATTGAGCACTTTCACGCCGGTGGGGATTGCGATCAGCAGGCTGGACGCGACGAAGAACAATTCGACCGTGTGGCCAAGACCGAGCGTGAACATGTGATGCGCCCAGACGAGCAGACTGAGGAAGGCGATCGCAACGGTTGAGCCGGCGACAAATTCGTAACCGAAAATCGGTTTGCGCGAGAAAACCGGAATCACCTCCGACAAAATTCCGAACGCCGGCAACGCGACGATATAAACCTCCGGATGACCGAATGCCCAGAAAATGTGTTGCCACATGATGGCCGAGCCGCCGGCCGACGGCAGGAAAAAGCCGGCCCCGAGCTGGCGGTCGATCAGCAGCATCGCCAAACCGGCGTTGAGCACGGGCAGCGCGAGGATGAGAATGAAGGAATTGACGAACATCATCCACGAGAACAGCGGCAGCCGGCGCAGCGTCATGTTCGGCGCACGTTGCGTCAGAACGGTGACGATCAAATTGATGCCAGTGGCCACCGAGCCGATCCCGAGCACCAGCAACGACAACGCCCAGTAGTCCACTCCCGCCTGCGAGGAATACGGCAGCTCGCTCAACGGCGCGTACGCGAACCAACCCATGGACGGCGCGCCGCCACTGAAATAACTGAAATGCAGCAGGACGCCGCCAAACGGCACGAGCCAGAACGAGAAGGCGTTGAGCCGCGGAAACGCCATATCGCGTGCCCCGATTTGCAGCGGCAGAACATAATTGGCCAGGCCGAAGAGCATCGGCATCGCGACGAGGAAAATCATCGTCGTGCCATGCATCGTGAAGAGCATGTTGTACGTATCCGGTCCGACGAAAGTGCTGTTGGGCACGGCGAGTTGGAGGCGGATGAACAGCGCCTCAATGCCGCCCACTACGAAAAAGACCAGCGAGGTCAGCATATACAGAATGCCGATGCGCTTGTGGTCGACGGTGGTGACCCACGAAAGCATGCCGCGCTCCGGTTCTGCCTCGGCGGCGATGGCGACGGAATGGGGATGGGCGGATACGTTTGGGCTCATCGCAAGGTTTCCAGGTAGGCGGTTAACGCGCTGACGTCGTGATCACCGAGGTGAAAATCGGGCATCAGGCAGCCGGGCTTGATGCTTTGCGGATCAGCGAGCCACCGCTGGATATTTTCGGCGGTGTTGTCGACGACGCCCGCGCCGAGTTGCTGGCGGCTGGCGAAGTGCGTCAGGTTCGGGCCCTCTTTCGCCATGCCGAGGCCGTCGACCGCGTGGCAGCTGACGCACGTTTTTTCCCGGAATAGTGCGAGACCGTGGATCGCGAGGGGAGTGGCGGGCGTGACGGCAGTTTTTTGCTGGGCCTTTTCCCATGCGGCGAAATCCGCGGGTGAATCGACGACGATCAGGAAATGCATCCACGCGTGCTGCGTTCCACAAAACTCCGAGCAAATGCCAAGATAGGTCCCGGGTTTGTCGGCCTCCAACCAGATCGAGTTGGGATGTCCGGGTACGGCGGTGATTTTTCGCGCGAGCTCCGGCACCCAGAATTCGTGCAACACGTCAGACGATTCAAGCCGCAGCGAGAACGGCTTGCCGGCGGGAATATGGAATTCGTTTGCGACGGTGATTCCTGCGTGCGGATAACTTGCCTCCCACCACCAGCGATGACCGGTCACGATCAGGTCGGGCTCCGGTGCGGGCGGCGGATCGGACAGACTCATTGTGCGCGCCGTGAGCGCGAACAGCGCGATGACGATCAGACAGGGAATGGCGGTCCAGGTGATCTCCACCTTGGTGTTGCCAGCGACCTGATCGGGTTCCGATTCACCTTCGCGCCAGCGGAAGCGCATCAGCGAATAGACGACGAGTGCGGCGACGATGACGAAGATTGCGCCAAGAATGATCGCCGAGATGACGCCCAGATCGAAGATCGACCGCGCATTCGGGGAATCCGGATCGAGCACGCGCAGGACGGAGCTTTGCGCGAGAAAAAGTGGTGTGCTGGTGGTCATCAGGGATGTCACGACAGTTGGCGCCCGAAAAATCACGCTTGATGAAGGCGACGAAAAATTCCGGGCACAGGACCGTCCTCCTTTTTGCGCCGGGATTCAATCCCGTTATCGTTTTCTCATCCGGCGGAATCCCTGATCGTTCGAATCAGAAGTGGAGCTTACGGCCATCGAAAGCCGGAACCGCCGTTCGGGAAAACATTTTCGACCACAGAAAACTCAGAATACACTGAACGATGAACGCGCAACGATGGATAAAAGTGGCGCGATTGTTTTTTGTTTTACACCAAGCACGCAAAGGCAGCGAAGGAATGAATCAATGGTAGGTGGCGTGCTCGCCGCACCATTCCCGACGGACGTGATCCAGTTTCAACGCGGAGCAGCGCGGAGGGCACGGAGGAGAGGCGGGGATTGCACTTCCCTCGAAAAGGCCTCATTCACGAACCAGACTTGAACCTTCGCACGCTCATTCCGTCCTTTCTCGTCACTGGCATTGCATTCCTCGGCGGACGCCGCAATCGCGAGCAAACAGTGGGTGAGGCGAACTGGGGACGCGAAGTGAAACGTGATCGGGACATGGGCTTGATCGCGCTTTATCACGACGGTCTGCCGGAAACGCAAAAGCGAATCGACGACCGAACGTGGCAGGACTTGGGTATGGATGAATTGTTTGCCAAGATCGACCGCACCGCGGGAATGCCGGGGCGCCAGGTGCTTTGTCATCAGATGCGTACGTACGAGGAGGATGACATCGTTCTGACCGAACGCACGCGCCAGCAAACGATTTTCCGTGACGATGCCGGCATGAGGCGGGAAATCACATCCTTGCTGGCACGCCTTAATAAACCCGGGGCGACTTGGATCGCGCCATTATTGCTCAATCCGCTGCCGGCCGCTCCCCGTTACGCGGGGTTATTGCATCTGTCGGGGTTGCTCCCGGTGCTGTGCCTCGTCGGGCTGGTGTTTTTTCCTCCGCTGATTCTCGTCAGCTTGCTGCTGTTTTTTGTCAACCTGTTCATTAATGCAACCTATGGTGCGAGGATCGCGCCTCATTTTGGCGGGTTCACTCAGATCGATTCGTTGCTTTCCGTCGGAGAGAAGCTCGGGGCAATTTCCGATTCCCATCAGCTGCCGCAACTCGCCTATTTGCGAACCAACGCCCCGATGATTGCGGCTTTGCGAAAACAGTTTGGCTGGCTACTTAACGACCGAAGCTCCGGGGGTGACATCGGGCAGGCAGTGCTGGAGTACCTTAATATTTTCTTTCTTCTCGATATCCGGGCTTTCCTGCGCTCGCTCAAGGGACTGCGGGAACACCGGGAAACATTGGTCCGGATTTTTGGCGAGGTCGGTTCGCTTGATGCCTCGATTTCTGTCGCGTCATATGTGGCAGGCGCTCCCGGTATCATCGTTCCGGACCTGGCGGACGACCGCCGGCTGGAGGTGACCGGCTTGTGTCACCCACTGATTCCCGCGCCAGTCGGCAATCCACTGGTTTTGTCCGGACGTTCGGCGTTGGTGTCGGGTTCCAACATGTCGGGCAAGACGACCTTCATTCGCACGATCGGAATCAATCTGCTCCTGGCCAGGACGCTCGCGATTTGCCACGCTGAATCGGCAGTTTTCCCGCGAGCCATTGTTCGTTCGGCCATCCGTCGGGAGGATAGCCTGAGTGATGGGGAGAGTTATTTCTTCGCCGAGCTGAAGCAGATCCAGGACTTCATCGAGGCGGCGGCGGGTGAGGTCCCGCATTTGTTCCTGATCGACGAAATTTTCCGCGGCACGAATACCATCGAGAGAATTTCCGCGTCGACGGCGGTGTTGCGACATCTGGCGCGCCGGCAAATGGTGCTGGTGACGACGCACGATCTTGAGCTGCAGGAATTGCTGGCCGACGGTTTCGACATGTACCATTTCAGCGAGCGATTTGCGGATGGAAAATGTCTCTTCGATTACCGCATTCATCCCGGCCCCGCGCACTCCCGCAACGCCCTCAAGCTGATGAGCAATTCCGGTTACCCGGCGGCGATCGTCAAGGAAGCAGAGATCCTCGCAGAAAAATTAGCCGTCCGCTTCCAATCGGGAAATGCCACCTTCCCGCAACCAACCTAAGCCGATGATTCTTGAAGTTGCAGTTCTTGAGGTGAAGCCGGGAAACGAAGCCGCGTTTGAGCGCGATTTCCAGACGGCGTCGGCCTTTATCAGCAGCGTCGATGGCTACGTATCTCACGAGTTGCAGCGGTGCGTCGAAAAGGAAAATCGATATCTATTGCTGGTGCGGTGGAAGACGATCGAGGCACACACGGAAGGATTTCGAAGGTCGGCGCAATATTCGGAGTGGAAAAGGCTGCTTCATCACTACTACGATCCATTTCCCACCGTGGAGCACTACTCGACGGTACACGAAAAAGTGCGATCCTGAAATTTGATTTGAGCGTAAGGGCGACGGCGTGACTTAGGCCAACGAATCCAGCCACCGATGCCCGCGCTCGCGATCCGATTTATTTGTGCGCGACTAGTTCCAGTCGTCCCAAGCCTCTGCACTCTACACCAAAAAGCACAAAGACCCCGAGGCACCGCTTGCGATTGTCTTCCTGATGGTTTGCGTGGTCATGCCCCGCTACACAAAACTGGTGAGGAAGTGGCTTTATCGGTAGACGGGAGAAACGCACGACGCCGACGCTGTATATTTCAATCAATCCCTATTTATGTTTGATCATATTGGCATCTTTGTGACCGACACATCAGTGAGCTTTCGTTTCTACGAGGCTGCGCTCGCACCATTGGGACTTGGAGTACGCGAGCGGCAGGAACAGTGGGGTTCCATCGTGATGGGCGGATCGCAATGGCAGCCGTTTCTTTGGATCGGCCCGGCCGGAGGAACGTACCATGGGACCGAGGTGAAGCTGCAGGAAAGGAGACCAATGCACCTGGCGTTTCGCGCGATGTCCAAGACGGCTGTTGAGGCTTTTCATCGAATAGGTTTGGAGTGTGGAGGTCGGGACAATGGTTCTCCTGCCGATTGCGATCATGGCGCTTACGGTGCCTACCTCCTCGATCCGGACGGCAACAATGTTGAAGCGGTTTTTCGACCGTAATTTATCGGCCGACGATCATCGGAGCGAAGGCGTACGATAACAGCGTCAGGCAATGATCGATTGAGAGCCCAGAAAGCGGTCGCGGGAAAATCCATTTCATTTGGAGGGGGAAAGCCGCGGTCGAAGCGTAGCACAGGCTCGCGTTCCGGCGAGGAGCTACTTTACTGGGCGTCACCTTCCCGGTGAATCCGGCGAAAACCCCACAACTATGAAAATTCGCATCCTCATGGCACTTCTCGCCGTCGGCCTTTGCTCCGATGGGCTTGCACAAGCGAACGGTGAATTCCCCCAAGTCGGGCTGGTCGGCAAGGGCGCGGGACACACACCGGTAAACCCGGATCAGTTCGTCATCCTGGTGGTCGAGGGACCTTATCTTTCCTACGAGAAAAACCAAATACCGGAAGGCGGAGTGGTCGAGTACGTCAACGCACTGCTCAAGGCCAAGAATGTTTCGTATATCGGCATCTATACCCGCGAAGGCGTGAAATATGGCGACGTCGTCCGGGCCGTCGATGAACTCCGCAAAACCAACGCGAAAAACATCGGGATCAGCATGACGGAACTTCCTGCCGGGCGTAATCCGTAGCAGGGCGGATACTCTCGACAATGGGATGTGGCCCACGAAACACACGAATGACGCGAAAAGAAGCGGTTTCGGATAAAACCAACCTGGCTTTTATCTCACCAAACGGTGGACTGAATGGGACAATAGATCACTGCGCGTCCGTTTGGTTTTCGTGTAGTTCGTGTGTTTCGTGGACAAGTTTTCTGTCGGGTTAGCTCTTAGATGGTCGGCGTCACGAACACCCTTCGTCGGCAGCCTTGGCGGAGGATGAAGCTCGCTCCCCCAAGTTTGGAGGGAATAGCATTTCGGGAGCTTTTATCCAATGAGCGATAAACCGCATTCGGCTGATTACTTTGGGGACTCCCGCGATTTCTGGTGGAATCGCGATTTTCTTGAATTGATGGCCCGCAGATGGGCGTTCTCGGACGTGAAGTCGGTTTTGGACGTGGGCTGCGGCGTTGGACATTGGGGTCGCTGCCTTGCGCCGCTGCTGCCGAGTGACTGCGCGATGACCGGAGTCGATCGTGAGCGTCAATGGGTCGACGAAGCGCACAAGCGAAGTACGGCGCTCGGCGAACGCCCGGTTTCCTTTGTGCAAGGTGCCGTCGAACGACTGCCGTTCGCGGACGATTCATTTGATCTGGTCACCTGCCAGACCGTGTTGATTCACCTCAAGGATCCGCGCGTGGGGTTGGCGGAAATGATCCGCGTGCTCCGTCCCGGTGGATTGCTCGTGCTCGCCGAGCCGAACAATACTTTGGCGAACTTCAGCAACATCGCCTTGAAAAAACCGGTGCGAGAGTTGGTGGATTTGATCGAGTTTCAAATGTTCTGTGAACGGGGAAAGATGAATTTGGACGAGGGTTTCGATTCCGCCGGCTCGTTGGTCGCCGGCTGGCTGGCCGAACTTAACGTTGAGCGCATCGAATCGTATCTGTCTGACAAAACGATCATGCTGTTTCCGCCGTACGCGTCCGCCCACGGGCAGGCCTTGATCGGCGACGCAAGGGAGATGAGTAGCCGGAATTTTTGGCGGTGGGATCGAAAGGATACGCTTCGCTTTTTTGTGGCCGGCGGCGGGAAGGAATCCGCGTTTGAGCGGTCTTGGGAAAATGCCTTGGCGAGCGAGAAAGAGTGGCTCGAGGGAATCGACCGGCAAACCCTGAGCATGACTTACGGCTCAATTATTTATTTGGTTTCGGGCCGGAAGAAAAGGACGTCGAGCCAACAGCTAAAAAGCAATCTCGTTTGAAAACACCCAATCGAATTTAACCACAGAAGACGCAGAACACACAGAATGAAGGCTTTTGAAATCATGAAAAACTCGATTGATCGGACATCAAATGGTGGGCGCGTCGGTCGGTTCAGATCAAAAATTCATTGCTCTGATTTCTGTGTATTCCGTGTGTTCTGTGGTGGCCTTCTGGCTTAGCTGCTTGGTCATTCTCAAGCCGCTTATGAGCAAACTGCGTTTTCGTTCGATCATTGAGATCAACGGCATCAACCCGTACGTATTGGTCAGCTCTCGGCGGGCGGCAAAACTGCGCAAGGCGTGGCGCAAGCCGATGCCGGTTCGCATCCGGGTCAATGGCCAACCCGAAACGCCGTGGAGCATCAACCTGATGCCGGTGGGCGACGGGAGTTTTTATCTCTACCTGCACGGAAGTGTGCGCAAGGCGTCGAAAACCGAAGTGGGTGATGTCGTCGCCGTCGAAATGGAATTTGACGACGACTACAAGGCTGGTCCCGCCGGCCACCCGATGCCGGCTTGGTTTGGCGAAGCCCTGGATCGGAATCCCACCGCCAAGCGAAAGTTTGAAAAGCTGATTCCGAGTCAGCAAAAAGAAATCCTGCGGTCTCTTGCCCGGCTGAAATCCGTCGAGGCGCAGACGCGGAATGTGGAGCGCGCGATCTATGTTTTGTCGGGTGGCACGGGGCGGTTTCTGGGTAAGGCGTGGAATGAAGGGTGAGCGCGAGTGGTTTGGGTTTAAACGCGGAGAGCGCGGAGAACGCGGAGAGATTTAAAGCGCAGAAAATACGGACTACATAGAAGGGGGAGCTGATCGGATTTTTTTTTCACCAAGGACGCAAAGGGAGCGAAGGAAGGAGCGGCGCGGCGCGCGCGATTTATTTCTTCGCCGTTTGATTGGATCGCGATAGCCATTGGGTATGCGAGCCGAACGCGTCACCATCTGGGGGAATTCCGGGAGCGGTAAATCGACTTTGGCTGAGCAGTTGGGACAGGAGTTTGGGCTGCCGGTATTTCACATCGACAAGATTGGGTGGACAGCCGGATGGAACTACAGAAACGAATCAGACTTCCTCGTTGAGCATCGCGGTTGGTTGGAGCGTCCGCGATGGATCATTGAAGGAGTTGGTCACCTCAGTGGTATGCGGGAGCGCTTCGCTCGCGCAGAAATCATTGTTCATTTGGATACGCCGCTGGAGCTATGCTGCCGACGAGCACAAGTTAGGATTGAAGAGGATCGTCTCAGCCCGGATCGGTTTATGGCCGAGGGTTGCAGGTATGGCGACGTGGTGGAGAAACAGTGGGAGGTCATCGACTATTTTGAACGATGCGCTCGCCCGGAGATCGAGCGGATGATTGAAGCCGAATTTGCAGACAAAACTTGCGTCAGAATCGATGGATCGAAATCGAGAAAGGAGATGGTGGCGGAGTTTCGCGGTGCCTGCGTATGAGCGCATGACCACGGCGGGGTCGCCGTGGCTCCAGTTTGGGAGGAGGTGCGGCACTTGGGGGACGAAAAAAATCTTTTCAGGCGCGTGGTCCTCGGGCCTGATGATCGGCCCATGTCTTTAGGTGTCGTCGGCCAGCGTTGTATGAGCGAGCGGGAACCCGAATTGGGTCTCGGCGTGGTCGCGAGCGTGGATCGGACGAGGATCGGGATCGAGTTTCCAGCCACCGGGGAAAAACGCCTGTACGCCCTCGGCACGCCGGTGCTGAAACGCGTCCAATTTCGCGCCGGCGAAGTCGTCGCCACGCGCGATGGGAAAAAACTCACCGTCGAATCCGTCGAGGACGAGGCCGGGTTGCTGGTTTACGTCGGACAGAACCAACGGGTGCGGGAGGATGTGATTTCGGATGTGACCAGCGTGGCGTTGCCGCAGGAGCGGTTGATGGCGGGACAGGTCGATCCGGGCGAGGTTTTCGATTTGCGCTACCGGGCGCTGCAGGCGCAGGCGCGATTCCGCCATTCGGAAGTTCGCGGCATGTTGGGCGGACGCCTCGAGTTGATTTCGCACCAGTTCTATATTTTGCAGGAAGTTGCCTCGCGCCAGATCCCGCGCGTGTTATTGGCGGACGAGGTCGGGCTCGGCAAAACCATCGAGGCCTGTCTGATTTTACAGCGTTTGCTGGCGGTGGGAAAAGCCCGGCGCGTTTTGATTCTGGTCCCGGAGTCACTTACGCACCAATGGTTCGTCGAGCTGCTGCGACGGTTCAATTTATGGTTTAGCATCTACGACGAGGAGCGATGCCTGGCGTGCGAGCAGAGCGATCCGGGCAGCAATCCGTTTCTCGCGGCGCAACTTGCGCTCGCGAGCGTGGCGTTTCTCGCGGGCAATCCGGCGCGGCGCGATCAAGCCGTCGCTGCCGGTTGGGACATGGTGGTCGTGGATGAGGCGCATCATCTCGAGTGGACGCCCGATCATGTCGGTGAGGAATACGCGTTGGTCGAAGAACTCGCCGCACGCACGCCGGGGCTGCTGTTGCTGACGGCCACGCCGACGCAGTTGGGACTCGCCGGGCATTTCGCGCGGCTGCGCTTGCTCGATCCGGATCGCTACAATGATTTCGATCAATTCCTCGCCGAGAACGAACGTTTTGGTGCGGTGGCGGAAATCGCCGGGAAAATCATTGGCGAAAAACCCCTCAAGCCGGCCGATCACGCGAGTTTGAAAAAACTCTTCAACAAGGATCCCGTGCGACTCGCGCAGCACCTCGATGCCCTCGCCGCGCACCAGCCGGGCGCGCGGGAAGCGTTGATCAAAACCCTCCTCGACCAGCACGGCACCGGCCGCGTGGTGTTTCGCAACACGCGCGCGGGTATGAACGGATTTCCGAAACGCAAATTCTGTCCGGTGCCACTGCCGGGAAATAATCTCACCTTGCTCGCGCGGATTGCGCGGGAGCTGGAGGCGGAGGAAACCGGGCAGGACGCGGGCATCCGTTATTCGTTCAAGGATGATCCCCGCATCGACTGGCTGATCGCATTTCTGACGAAGAACCGCCCGGCGAAGGTGCTCTTGATTTGCAAATCGCAGCGCAAGGTCGTCGCGATCGAAGGCGCGTTGCAGGAACGGATCAAGCTCAAGGTCGGGCTGTTTCATGAAGGATTGCCGCTGATCCAGCGCGACCGGAACGCCGCGTGGTTTGCGGAGGCGGATGGCGCACAATTGCTGATCTGCTCGGAGATCGGGAGCGAAGGCCGGAATTTCCAATTCGCGCATCACCTCGTGTTGTGGGATTTGCCGCTCAATCCCGGGCTGCTCGAACAGCGCATCGGACGACTCGATCGCATCGGGCAGACGCAGACTATCCGGATTCACGTGCCGTGCGTCAATGGCAGCGCCGAGGAACGCGTGCTCGACTGGTATCACCGCGGACTCGATGCCATCGAAACGTCGCTGCAAGGGGGCAATGATTATCAGGACAAATTCAAAGTGCGGTTGCTGAAGTTGGCGCTCGCGCAGACGGGGTTGGCGGACGGAAAGAAGGATGCCGACTGGGAGGAATTTCTTGCCGAGACCGTGGCGTTTCGGGAGGCGCTTTCGTTGCGCATGAAAAAGGGGCGCGACCGGTTGTTGGAATTAAATTCGTTTGATCCCGAGGTTGCGGCCCGGGTGATTGATCAAATCAAGGCGGCGGACGCCGACCCTTTCCTGAGGAATTTCCTCAGCGATCTGCTCGATCATTTTGGCGTTCGCATCAAGGAGCATGAGGAGGGCGATGTCTTTCTCGACCCGAGTCACGCCTACGTGGAGGGATTCCCGTCGATTCCGCATGACGGCATGCTGGCGACTTTCGACCGCCGGCGGGCCATTGTGCGCGAAGATATCCGGTTTATATCGCCCGATCATTCCCTGGTGGAAGATGCGATCGATCTGTTGATCGATTCAAAGTCGGGTACGACCGCATTCGGGCGGATCAAGGCGGACCAACCGAATCTGCTGCTGGAAACAATTTTCGTGCTCGAAGCGGTGGCCGATTCTCGCTGGCACGTGGACCAATTTCTCGCGCCGGTGCCGGTGCGGATTCTGGTGGATGTTCGCGGCAACGATTTGACGGAGGAACGCAGCGCCGCTTTGCTGAAGGCGGAAGTTGAAGATGCGACGATCCAACGTTTTCTCGAACGGCCCGGCTTCAATTTAGCGCTGTTGAAAACGCTGATCACGGGCGCGACGGAATTGGCCGAAGTGCGAACGGCGGTTTTGAAAACGGAAGCGCAAGCGAAAGCGACGACTGTCTTGACGGCCGATCTGCAACGATTGGTCGATCTGCGGAAACTCAACGATCACGTGCGGCTGGAGGAAATTGAATTGCTGCAGGAGCAGCTCCAACGCGTCACGGCGGCGGTGGGCGAAGCGCGGTTGAGATTGGATTCGATTCGTCTCGTGGTGGAAGGCCCGGTGAAAGGAACGGAGTAGATTTTTTTCTTACACCGAGGTCGCGAAGGTAGGGAAGGGGATCGCCGGGTGCCAGCCCGGCATTCTCGTCGAGAGCCGAGCTGGGGCTCGGCGTTCCCGGGGCCACAGGACTCCGGCTTGTGGATTTTCGCAAGAGAATCCCCGAAGACAGGCGAGACGTCTGTCGCTACGGACCGATGATTGTGCTGCGCGTTCTGAACTGCAGCGTGGGCGACGTCGCCGGGCGGGATTGTTGCTTGACCGCGGCCGGGGGAAACCGCTCCTCCAGGGCGGCAATCAGCCGGAATTTTCCTTCAGGCGTTCGCGGAGTTCGGCGATCAGGACGTCTGCGTCGCGGGCGAGGTCGATGACCTCGACCATCACCACGGCGAGCCAGCTGGTCTCGACGAGTTTTTGCTCCTGACATGATTCCATGGCGAGCAACGCGTCATCGAGGTAACCTCGCGCTTTAACGAGCCGCACGATCACGCCCGCGCAAAATTCCAGGCGCGGCGGCCAGGTATTGCCGTTGAGCGCGCCGGCGAGTTTGACGCTGGCTTTAAAAGTGCAGTTCACCAACTCGGCCACGGGATGCTCCTCGCCGTCTGCTTCCGTCAGCCAGTTGCGTTCCTCGGTGTCATCCGCGATCTGGTCCGCCAGTTCCCTGGCCTTGGCGACGAGCGGGTGGTCGTCTTTTGATTCATCCTCGGTCTCCGCAAAGCCCAGGGCTTCGTTACCGGCGCGGTTCATGGCTTCGAGCCATTCCGCGTGTTGGGCGAGTTGTTCGGTGGTGGGTTCGGGTTCCCCCCGCTCTTTTTTCAGGCGCGAGATTTCCTCATCCATGATTTTGCCGTAATCGGCCTTGTCTCCCTCCCGATTCATCCGCGCTTGGATACGGTCGATGAGTTTTTCGCTTTCTGCCTGAACCCTCTCGGCTTCTGCTTCGGTTTGCGGTTTTGAATCCGAAGCTTCCGTCTCGTCGTCGTTTTCGCGGTCGGAACTCTCCGTGAAATCCTCCACGGAATATTCCGATTCACTGCTGGTGCTTTCGCCGAGTTGTTCCACAAAATTGGTGATCGCGGCACCGTTGCCCGTGCGTTGGGCCTCTTCCTCTTCAAGAGTCATTTCCCACGCCGGCTCGCCGATGATTTTCAAATCGTAGCCGGCCGACTCGATGACAACCCGGCCGTTGCGTTCGCTGTACCATTCCAGATAAACGGAATTACCCCAGTGCCAGGGGAACGGTTTGCGCGCCTTGTAGTATTCGCCGATCTGGTCCATCGGGATTTCGGGTACCTTGACTTTGCGCGACGCGGTGAAATCGCCGATGGTGCCCTGTTGCAAGGGCGCCAGTCCGTCGAGATCGCCGGGGGTCGGTTCCGGGTTGGTGAATTCCATGCGGCGCCCCGCGAGATCGCGCCACGGATTGCCGGTGAGGCGGAGTTCCAGCGGCTCCTCGCGCCCCGCAAACCAGATACGACCCGTCACGTGCCCGCGCACGCGGTTGTCGATTTCCCCCCTTATGACCGAATCCTCAATACGCCATGCCATGTCGGTTTGATGGAAGAAAAATCCGCATTTGGCGAGGCTCGGTTCCGGAACCGCGCAATTTCCGTGGGACGATACCAAATAAGGAGGGGAAGAATATTTATTGATAAACAATAAATATTCTATTGACGAACGTGGTTTTTGTTTTATCGATGATCGATAAACAGCGATTTCCAATCCAATGAAAATATTCACTAATCTTCCCGGTAATCTTCGCGCGGTGTTTGCATTTCTGAGAGGCGTAATCGTCATCCTCGGGTTTGGTTGGCTGTTAAATTTGATCTTTAGTTTCAGCCCTTTCAATTATTCTACGCACGTTTCAATGACGGCTGGAGATGTTACATTACAAGTGGATCAGGGCTTGATCGCGCTTAAATCGGGTACAGCAAACCATGATGCCTTAACCCTGACTTCACTGAGGGGGACATTGCTGGCGCAAATGGGTGAGGGGAATGAGGGTCTCGTGGCGGCGCTGCATCGGACGGTCATGCCAGCGATATTTGTCATGGTCGTTTTCTCCTACATGCTTGTCACTTCTCTCCGTAACTTGTGTGCCAATATTGAAGCCGGGGAAATTTTCACCAAGGACAATCTCCGCTTGATTCGCGGCATTGGCTTCACTCTCGTGTCGTATAGTTTGGCCAATATTGTCATCGGCTTTTGGTCCTCTGCCGTGATGGGCAACTATCTTGCCGAAAATGCCATTCTTAAAGATGGGTTGGGCCTTTCGAAGACAGCCGGTTCAGTCCATTTCGATTTGCCGCAGTACTTCATTTCGAATCCGGGCGGCTTGCTTGTGGGATGCCTGGTCCTGATGCTGACCGAGGCTTTCCGCCAGGGGCTGGCGCTTAAAACCGAAAACGACCTGACCGTTTGAGCCATGCCTATCCGATTAAATCTCGAACGGGTCATGGCTGAACGGGGCATCAGCCTGACTGAACTCGCGGAGCGCGTCGACCTCACCCTCGCGAACCTCTCCATCCTGAAAACCAACAAGGCGAAGGCGGTGCGTTTCAGCACGCTCGAGGCGCTCTGTCGCGAGTTGAAATGTCAGCCGGGCGAATTGTTGGAGTTCGTGAAGGAAAAATAGTCCGGTCTTTTTTTATCCGGCAGGCTCCGCGGGTTTGACTTCGCGGGGCCGCCGTCATTTAAACGCCGTCGATACGATGCCGCCGGACGCGGGTCCGGTCGGCTCGGAAGTTTTTGTCAGTCGGCGAATTTTCCCACCCATCATGATAAAGTTGCGTACCTGCCCAGCGGTTGCCGTGCTCGCCACGGTTTTGTTTTCATCCCTCGCGTCCGTGCGGGCCGCCTTGCCGGACTATAAGCTGGGCGACGTGGCGACCGAAGATGTCATCACGCCCGTGCAATTACGCGTAATCAATCCTGATGCGACCGATGCTTTGAAGGAGAAAGTGGCGCAACAGGTCCCGACGATCGTCCGCCGGACGGTCCCGGCGGCGGCCGAGGCCGAGGCGGATCTGCGCGCAGCGATCGCGACGGCGCGTACAAATTTTATGGCATCCCTCAAGATCGCGCTGAACGGCCGCACGCCCGTCGCGGCCGACGTCGATTCGCCGGCGTACATCGCCGCGATCCGGCAAGTTACTCTTGAGGTGGCAAAGTATCTGCCGCTCAGCCGTCTCGCGCCACTGTGGGTGCGGGGCGCGACCGACGAACCGTTGGTGGAAAACCTGCTCGAACCGCTGCGGCAGGTCATGGCCCAACCCATTGTGGCGGACAAAATGGAAAACCCGTTGCCGCCCAACCGGCCCGTGGAGTTGATTTCGGTTAAAACTGAAACGGAGATGCCGACGATGTCGGAATTGGAAACAGTCGGGACCACGATCACGGTGGGCAAGGTGGTCGGTCTCGGGCGCGCGCGCCGCGTTGTGGAATCGTATTTCCCATCCGGTCAGGAGGAACTGGGCCAATTCGCCGCGGAATTTGTCCGCACCAATGCGTATCCCGCGCCCGGCCTGAGTGAAATTTTGCGCGCGAAACGGCTGGACGGCGTCACGGTCAACGACACCTACGAAGCCGCGCAGGTTGTGGTGAAAAAAGGCCAGACCATCGATCGCAAGGCGCTCAGTGCCCTCGCGGCGGTGCGCGAGAAGAGCTTGATTGGCGCGTTACAAACCAAGCTCGACCAGGAGCAGACCGTGGCGGGTCGGATTTCGGAACAGACCAAATGGATTGCAATCGGCTTGGCGGTGATGTGCGTGGTGCTTGTGCTCATTTTCCGGCGGTTGCGCCCGCAGCCCGGGACCGCACTGGTGCCAATGTCGGCGGCTTATGCATCCTTGCCTGGCTCGGAACAGGCGGCATTGCCCGGAGAAACCGGCAGCGACCAGTCATGGCGCGAGCGGGCTGTGGCGGCCGAAGCCCAGGCCGCACGGGCACAGGAGGCGATCCGAGCGGGCGCCATGGGTATGATGCGCGAAACAGTTTTCCAAACGCTCTCCACGCAGCGAGCTGAACTGCTCTCCGCGCAGCAACGCGCGGAAGCGGAAATGCGCGAATTGGAGCAACGCCTCGAGCAACTCCACACGCCCTTGCAGGAACGCATCGTCGCCTACGAAAAACGCATCGAGGAACTCGAGCAGGATCTCGCGGCGAAAGGAGAGGAGAACCGCGAACTGATCGGGGCCCGCATCACCGTCGCCAAACAGCAACTCAAAGCCGAACGCGGCCGATTCGGGACGAATTGAGGGATTCGCTCCGCAATCCGCAGAAGAATTACTGCTGATGATTTCGCTTAATGGCAGACGCGAAACTTTAAGAGTCACCTTCGACTGATCGTCTTCGGAGCTGGTTCGGAGGCGTCCGCTCATCGCGGACGGGAGTAGGAGACTCAATTCGCCTTCACCACTAATTGCACTGACTGCACGGATGGGAAGATTCATTGAATCTCGCATAGTAGGATTGCAGGTAGGGACGGACCGCTGGGCCGTCCGCTCTGGCGTATTTCCTTCGTAAATATCGGCGGGCCCAGCGGTCCCGCCCTACCCGAACGGTCTCCTTGTTGTGCGCGACTTAATAATAATCCGTAGTCTCCCCGCCCTTCGCGTGCTCCGCGTCTAACTCCGTCAGATTGATTTCGCGTCTTCGTGATCTTGGCAATCTCGGTGAAAGAGCATCGATTCATCAGGCCCGATTGCGCGGTTTGTCCATCAATGGGCACATCGTAATTTTTCTCGCAGAACCCGCAGTCGACAACTTCACCAAGCTTGCGCAAAGCCGGCTTTAAATTCCGTCCAGTTTAGATGTCGGAAAATCTCAGCTGGGGTTGCGATGAAAACCCAGATCAGCAATGCTATCCCTGCGACTCGCGCGCTTTCGGAAAGTAACATTCCTTCCCGCCGATTCTTGGCGAAGAAGGCCAATGCGACACTTGCCGCAACGCCAATTGGCAACGAGAAATTCGTCGCCAGCACGCAGCCAACGACGACTGCGAAACCATATTTGAATTCTACCTGCCTGCTTTCAAGGAGCTTCATGGGATTCCTGCGACAAACCTTAACGATCGGAAGCGTGCGGGCGAGCCTTTCTGACCAACGGAAGCCGGCTCAGGCCAGGCATGATTCGGTCCAATTGTTCGCTTCATTTCTTTCGGCGGTTAGGCGCAAGGTCCCATCAACTCACGCCGTGATTTTCGAGAGGACTTCGCGGAAGCCTTTTTTGCGGTCTTCCCCGGCCTGTTTGAATCGGCGGACGATCTGACTCACGCTGGCCGGATGTCCCATGGCCAATTTTCTGGCCAGCCAGTCGTTTGACACGCCGGTGCCGATCCGGAGAAGTGCAGCGAGTTGGGCCTTTTGCGTCGCAGACTTCTTTTTTGGCAGGCGATCCAATTTGATTTTTAAAAGACGCGCGCCCGTTTTGAGCTTTTCCGCCCAAAGTTTTTCCCGTGCTTCCGGCACGACTTCGCGTCCTTTTGAACGGGCCCGTTCCCAGTCGCGGCCCAATTTCGCCAGGTCTTTTTTCCAGCTCCGTTTGAATTCGACCGAGCCGACGACGCGTCCGCGACTCATCCGCCGGAACCGGCCTTCGCGCGAAATCGCGTCGCCTTCGGCCAATACCGCCAGGTATTTTCGGTACGCGCGCCAGCCCGCTGCGTTGTCGGGCAAGCCTCCGCTTTCCTTGAGCACTGCAGCCGCTGCCAGCCAGTCGGGGCGGTCCTTGCGGAAGTAGGAGGGGAGACTGCTGTGTTTGAATTCTTCGAGCCGGGCCGCCGGCACGACTTTCGCGCGCACGGGATTCAGGTGAATATAGTTCGCCACCCGCGCCATGGTTTCGCCGGGTTCGACGTGCAACGATTTATAGCGACCCTGAAATGGCCGGCCACCGTCCGCCTCGAAGCGGTTGAACCGCGTCGCCCACGTGCCTTGCAACCATTTCATGCCCGCGGCCAGATTCGGTCGCGGTGTTTCCACCGCCAGATGAAAATGATCCCGCAAAATCACGTAGGCGTAGACCTGCCAGCCATACGCCACCGCTGTTTCCCCGAGGCAAAGCTCAAACGCCCCGGCCGCGCCCTTCGGTCCAAATACCTTTCTGCCGTCGAGCCCCCGATTGATCACATGGTAACAAGCTCCGGGAAATTCCAGTCGTAGAGTTCTAGGCATACCCGCGACTGAGTCCGCGCCGGCCTACTCTGTCAAGTGCCACGTCGTGACCCTATCCGACCGATTTTTTCGTCAGTGTTCTGTCAGCGACAAGGTGTTTCCGTTCGGGTCGGTGAACCAGGCAATCTTCGCGCCGCTCGGTGACTTCCACACGCCGTACTCATTCTGCTCCAATCCTGCGTATCGCGCGAACTGCATGCCAGTCTTTGACAGCCGTCGCATTTCTTCACTGATTTCTCGAACGACCACCCCGACACGGTGTATTGGATCTTCGGCTTGTGCTCGACCTTCTGAATGCGCAGCGGCACAGACCCGACCGAGAAAACAACGGCGAACTGGTCCTCCGAAATAAACCGCAAAACGAGAACATTTTCGTAGAACGCGCGCGAACGCGTCCCATCGGTTGTCGCCGCGAACAGAATTGGGTGATCGAGTGCCATCGTATTTGCCGATAGATTATAAAATGATCGGGCGGCGAAGCGCGGCTCAATGATAACCGTAAAGTTTGACGCGCTGGATGGAAAAATGGCCGGGCTCGAGGCGGATGTGTCGGCCTTGGTTGGTCTGGTCGCCGTTCAGCCAGCGCACGTGCTGCCACACTCCTTTTTCAAAGCGTCCTTCCTCGCAACTGAGGATGCCCGCCTGCGCGCCGCCCGTCGCCGGCGAAAAGGTGATGGTGAGGCCGATGCCTGCGAATACGTATTCATCCTTCCCCAGCGCGATGACGAGTCCTCCGGCCGGGGCATCGCCGGCGCGACCACCTGGGGCCAGCGCGGAATTGTCGACTCCGACGACCACTGCGAGACCGTCCGCCAATTGTGGCGGCGCGGCGCGTTCGAACGCCGCGTGGAAAACCCAGTCGCCCAACCGGACTTGTTGCGGCTGCTTGGTCTCGACACTTTCATTCAGGAAACCAGCCGATTGACCAAGCCCTTGTTTTTCCGCCAGCAACGGCTGGAGCTGCCGGATCACGTCGTAGCTCGCGGTCAGGTAGCTGGCAGCGGGGCCGCTGTTGGTCTCGATGGAAAATGGACTGAAACCGATCGCCCCGAGTTCACCGAACGCGTAAAGCGCATTCACCGCGGCCGCGGGGCTCCGCATGGCCTCGGGAATAAAAAGTGGATTTTCACTGCGCGCGTAGAGCTGCGCCCAGTGGGAGAAATTCTGAAAATAGATATCCGGTGATAGGAAATCCAAGCTCGTCCCGGCTGCGCGCCAGATATCGATCAGATGAGGCAACGGCCCGGCGCTCGGATACTGCCCGGGTTGGTAGCCGGGGCGGATCAGCGCGGCGTTCGCGTACATGGGCAACGCCAACTCGGCTTTACCGGCCGCTGCCACCGCCTGGGTATAACCGGCGAAATACCACGCCGAGAAAATTTCCTCTCCAGCCGAACCGCCACCAAACACCTCGGACCACGTGCCGGACGTCTTGCCGCCGGCTGCATTCCAAACGGCCAACAGCTCCGGCGCCAATTGCGCGCGGTTTTTGATGAGGTAATCCGTCAGGGCTGCCGGGACGGGCGCTGCGAACGCCTTTTCCGCCACAGCGCTGTGGTCGCGGGCCTCGGGAATCATGCCGATTTCATTTTCAACCTGCACCATGATCACGGTGTGTTCCGGATCACTCGTTTTCAGGTGATGCATCAAGGCGGCGAAGGCGTGGGCGTCGGTGTCACGATTGACCGGATCGAACGGCGAGAGAATTTCCATGCCGCGGCCGGCGGAGTCCTGCGCGCGCGGGAAGCGGGTCTGGTTGGTCTTCACCCATGACGGCACATAACACGACATGCTGTTTTTCCAGGTGCCAAACCAAAGCAGCACGAGCCGCAGGCCATTCGTTCGTGCCCCGGCGACGAGTCCATCCACCGAAGCGAAGTCAAACTTGCCTTCCGCCGGTTCGATCACGTCCCAGTACACAGGTGCGACCACGGCATTGAGGTTCATCGCCTGCAACTTCGACCACGACGGTTGCAAATATTCCGGCTCGCCACTGGAGTTGCCCAGCTCGCCCCCACGGATGAAGAAAGGCTGGCCGTCGATGATGAGTTGTGTCGCCGTGCCCTGTTTGCGCAGCTGCGGGAGTTCGGTCGCGCTGAGACTGCCGGCGACGGCGAGAAGAAGAAAATAGTGGAGTAATTTCATGGGCGGACGCAGTGGATTAAGGGGAATTGGAGCCGTCCGGGAATACGCCACCGAAGCGGCAATGACCCGCGGAGTGAAACCGACGATCTCCTGACGTGACTGCTGTCAGGAAACGGTTTCAAAGAGGGCGATTCAATGCTTTTCAAACGGCAGGTGGAGATTTCACCGGCTGATTGGAGATGCTGATTCAAATGCGACAATTGAATTCTGACTGCCTTCGCGGGGGTTCCGCGTGCGGAGGCCGACTCTGTCAAGTGCCACGTCATGACCCCATACGGCCGTTTCCCGGGCGGGGAACGCGATCTCAAGATCACGGTTCGGCGGGTTGACGAATCCGGAACAAACCGTGAAGATTGCGCCCACGACTGATCGCCACCATGTCTTTTCTTCGCCAAGCCTTCCGTTCGCTCTTCAAAACTCCCGGCTTCACGGTCGTCGCGCTGCTCACCCTGACTCTCGGGATCGGTGCCAATACCGCGATGTTCAGCCTCGTTAATGTGCTTCTTTTCAAGTCCGCGCCTTACCCCGAGGCCGACCAACTCGTCCGCCTGCGTCGGACCTTCGGGCAATCCCAGATCTGGTCGCACTCACTGCCCGACTTGCGCGATTTCGCCGCCCAGAGCCGCAGCCTCGCCTCGCTGACGGCGTTCCAGTGGTGGACTTACAGCCTGACCGAACCCGGCAGCCGCGCCGAGCGATTGCCCGGGGTCATGGTCTCGCCGAATGTGTGCGCCACGTTGGGCATCCAGCCGATGCTCGGCCGGAGTTTCCTGCCCGAGGAGCAGCAGCCCGGGCGGGACCGCGTTGTCATCCTCAGCTACGAATTCTGGCAATTGCACTATGGCGGCGCCCCCGACGTCCTTGGCCGCACGCTGGCGGTCGACGGGGATGCGAATCTGATCATTGGAGTTTTTCCCGAAAAAGCTTCCTACCCGATGCTCTGGGGCCGCGTGGACATCTGGAAGCCGCTCCCACTCACGACTGACTGGCGGCAGGACCGCAGCGTCCATTGGGTTAACGCGATGGCGCGCCTGAAGCCGGGGGTTTCGCTTGAGCAGGCCGGGGTGGAGTTGAACGGCGTCGCTTCGCAGCTCGCCCGGGAATACCCTGCGACCAACACCAACAGCGGGCTCCTCCTCGAAGCGCTAAACCAGTCCGCCACCACCGCCACTCAACGCAACCTCACGTGGTTCGCGCTCGCCCTCTCCGGCTTCGTCCTGCTCATCGCCTGCGCTAATCTGGCCAATCTTCAGCTCGCGCGCATCGCGGTCCGCGCCCGCGAATTCGCCATCCGCGCCGCGCTCGGCGCTTCCCGCCTCCGGCTCATGCAGCAGTTGATCACGGAAAGTGTGCTGCTCTCCGTGCTCGGCGGTGCCGCCGGCCTGTTGGTTGCGCTGTGGATCAATCAGGCGCTGGGCCACCAGCTCCGCTTCGGCGCCGGCTTCAGTATTCCCATCGACACCACGGTACTCGGCTTTGCGGTTTTCGCGTCAGTCGCCACCGGCATCCTCTTTGGGACCGTCCCGGCTTGGGTCGTCGCCCGGGCCGATCCCAACGTCGCTTTGAAATCGCAGTCCCGCGGATCGACCGGTGATCGTTCCCAACACCGGCTGCGCCATGGTCTCGTGATCGCCGAAGTGGCGCTTTCGCTCGTCTTGCTGAGCGGCGCCGGCTTTTTCATCCGCGGCTTGCAGCGTTTCATGCAACGCGACGTCGGCTGGGAAACCTCCGGCCTGCTTACCGCCTCGATTTCGATGCCGGAGAACCGCTACGATTACCGGGCGCGCCGCGGCTTCGACCGGCTCCTTGAACAACAGCTCGCCGCCCTGCCGGGTGTTGAGCAGGTCGCACTCGCCACCTCCATTCCCATCGTGGATTACAACAGCGCCAACCCGATGTTTGTCGAAGGTCGGGCCGCGGCCGCGCCGGGTCAGGAACCGATGGCCTATCAGGCAATGGTGACTCCGAGCTTTTTCCCGACCCTCCATATTCCGCTGGTCGCCGGCCAGCTTTTCCCCGCCAGCCCGCGCCCCGATGGTCCGCCGATCGCCGTCATCAACGAATCGATGGCCCGCCAACTTTTCCCCGATGAAGATCCCATCGGCAAGCGCATCGGCATGTTGTCGGACCCGGACAACCGCTACGAAATCGTCGGGGTCGTACGCGACGTCGGCCTCGCCGCCTTTGGCGCCAGTTCCGAAAAGCGCATGCAAATCTATCGTCCGCTTGTGCAGGAGCCCTGGGGCTACGTCACGATGATCCTCCGCGGCGCAAATCCGCAGACGTTCGCCGCGCCGTTGCGCCGCGTCGTCGGGGATCTCGACCCCAACCTGCCCGTCAACGGCGTGCGCACGGTTGAGCAGACGATCGACAGCTATCAGCACAATTTTTATGTCATCAACAGTGTGCTCGGAGGCTTCGCCTTGCTCGGCCTCGGTCTCTGCGCGGTCGGACTCTACGGCGTGATCGCGGGGTTGGTCGTGCAACGCATTCCTGAGTTCGGCATCCGGCTCGCGCTCGGTGCCACCCCGCAGAGCATCCTCACGCTCGTCCTTCAGCAAGGTCTGCGCCTCGCACTTTACGGAACGCTCCTCGGCCTCGCCGGAAGCCTTATCCTGATCCGTTTTCTGTCGTCGATTCTGCCCGGCCTGCCCGGTCAGGACTTTGTGACCTTTTCCTTGAATGTCGTGATGATTTTCGCGGTCTCCACGCTCGCCTGCTGGCTCCCCGCCCGGCGGGCGACCAAGGTCAATCCGATGATTGCGCTTCGTGCCGAGTGAATTTCCCTCCACGGCTTTGGGCTGTGTCTGGTAAATAAATCTGACCGCGAAGGATATCCGCCCCACGACTTCGCTCTGGGCCATGAGTCAGTCGAACGGGCTGGCCGCATCGAAAGGTCTGAGTTCCCGCAATCCTCAGAGGCATTAACCACTAATAGTTTCGCTTAATAGCAGACGCGAAACTTTCAAAGTCTTCTTCGACTCATCGTCTCCGGGGTTGGATCCAGAGGCGTCCGCTCATCGCGGACGGGATGAGATTTTATTCGGGTTCTTCACGTCTTCTGCTCCGCGTTTAATTTCGTTCGGTTCGATTCTGCGTCTTTGTGATCTTTGCTGCCTTGGTGTAAATCCTCTGCCTCGGAGTAGGTGCACCCCACCTACGGATGCGGAAAGCGCATTGGTTTATTTACCGGACGCGACCTAATCCGAACGAAACGAATCTGACGAAGAAGAGAGGGCTGGCATGGTGGTTTAATCTTTCGCTGGCCCGTCTGAGCGAACCACCCAGCTAGTCCCCCCGTTTTCCGAACCCGGAGCGGCGCGATCCGATGGGGAACTCAGGCCGCCGATTAAATTGAGCCCGGTGGCGGTCTAAGATGAGGGGCCTGCCACCACCGATTTGTCGATGGGCAAGACGAGTTCACTCAGTGTGTGGTTGATTCGCGCAAAGCAGTAGCACCTAGCGACCAGACCCCTTACGGTCGTTATTTAGACGTTTCTCGTTACAGGGCCTTGGAGTTCATCTTAACCTTCAAAGGCGTCTCTTTACCGTCGCGCAGGACAGTAATCTTACATTCCTTGCCCGCGAAGTCCCCTACTTTGGTCATAAAGTCTTGGGCTGAGTCAATCGGTGTGTCATCTATGAATATAATAATATCTCCGGGAAACATATTGGCCTTAAATGCGGGGGCATCATACAAGACAATTTTAACGAGGGCTCCAGTGTTGCGCTTCATTGCCATCCGCATTTCATCAGTCAGATTACCCACCTGCACGCCGAGCACTGGCGCCTTACCTTTGCGCCAATAAAGAGCGTTATGTGCATAACGATGGAGTGTGATCGGGACCATCGTGGTTGAGAACGTGCCCGGCGAAGTTGTTGTTGAAGAACCTGAATAGTTTGCGCTTCCATAGGCAGAACCACCTGTACCATATGCCGAGGCGTTTACTGTTCCGGAACTATACGTTGTCGAATTTTGGCCAGGATGATATTGCAGCAAAGGCATAGACGCCTGTTCAGCACCTTCGTATTGGTTACGATATAGGACGATATCAGCCCCAACAATCTTTGCCTGCTCCTTGAGCTGTCCGTCGGTGGCTTTTCCTGCACCTTCAAAAGCGGACTCTCCAAGAAATACATAACCACGCCGGGATAATTCAGCGCCATCTTTCTGGAAATCGTTCGAGGAATATATCTGTGTAGTTCCGGAGTAGGGTTGAAGCTGTCGATTGAGCACGTCTTTGGAGACAGAAGCCGTGCGGTCCTGATAGAACTTGGTGAAGTCGTTCGTTGCACAACCGCTCACCAATCCGACGATAATGATTGAAAAGAGGAATGTTTTCATAAGTTGGAAACTATCAGAACGTCGGTTATCCAACCTCCGCCAAACGTTCGAGGCAAGCTCTGGCCGATAGAAAAGCATGATCGAGAGAGAGAAACGGCTGCAAGACGGGTCCGCCAAGCCCCGTGACCCGATTCGGCGAATTTTCCCTAATACTCAACGGACTTTTCTGGAGTGAGAATTGACCTCGTGGTTCCCCGTCTCTGGTTTCATATTCTGAAGCAACATGCTATCCGCACGTGCCCAGAAGCTACTCGACCTCAAATGCGCCGAATTAAAACTTACGGTCGCGGAGCAAAACAAGTTTGTGACAGATGCAGCCGTCCAACAGGCAAAATCTGGCATCATGGGAAACGCTGCGGCGGCTGGCTACGTTATCCGCAGCCATTTCGAGTTCTTCCGGAGCCGGGTCAAGGCATCACAAGACGGAGCGGTAGAGGTCATCAACGCCAGCGATTCGTCGGAAGATTTGGACGCCATTCCCGATTATCTTCACGGGAAGATTATGCTTTTTTTGGCAGACATGCATAAAAAAGTGACGGCCATTTCAACTGCGCCATACTCACGAGCCGAACCGGATTTAGCCGCAGTTTATGCCAAACTGAAGGCAGATTTTGATTTCCGGGCCGGCGTTGCTATCGCACACCAAAAAAAAGAAAAACCAATGTCCAAATCATACCATATTCACGGAGCTAACTTCGGCCAAATGGGAGACGACAACAAACAGGAACTCGTGGCCAAGGTCGGTAGCATGCCCACTGCGTCCGGCCACGGAGATGTGACAGTGGCGCCCAAGGCTGAGAAGGCGGGATGGCTGAAATATGTCGTCTACCCTATTATCGTTGGCGTTGTGCTCTTAATTGTGGGAGTCCTGATAAAGAAATATTCGACTGGTTAGCTTGTTTTGCATCCGGTAAGCCAAGCTTCATTTCTTGAGAAGTTTGTCCAATCTAGCTGCATCGGGTGTCGAGTGCTTCCTGATATTTTTTTGGCGGACAAATAAGCCACTGATCCACCAACAGGACCAAGCAGGATAATTACAAACCATAGTGTCTTTGACCCTTCACTGAACATCGTGTTACGGGCGAGGTCACGAAAGGCGTAGATCCAGAGCGCCACGGTGGCGGCGCCGAATAGGCCTAAAACAATGAAAACTACGGAGTTCATTTGCCTAACAGTTTTATTCACCGCCACTGGGTTGAGCATTTGTGCGGGCGGCATTTCCAAAAAAATCCGACAAATCTTTGAGAATCAATCCATGAGTTTGCCGGGTCGAGCTTCGGCGATCGCTTTTTACCGGGTGAAAACTCAACTCATTCGATCTATATGCCGGAGCAGAGTTGACTCGTTAGGCGGGGATGGAGCTGCCGCTGGTGGGCCATTCGCCGGAGACGCTGACTCGGACGACGCCGGGGGGCTTCGTTTGTTTTTCAACCTGCAGCGCTTTCTCGTAGCATTCGACGGCTTCGTCGAAGCGTTGGAGACGGTTGAAAACTCCGCCCTTGGAAAGATACGCGAGAGCGAGGTTGCGGTCGGCTTGGATGGCGCGGTCGTAACACTCGATGGCTTGAAGATCCTGATTCAGGCGTTCGAGGGCGGAACCTTTTTTGACGAGCGCTTCGGGATGGTTGGCCTCGATGGCGAGAATCTCGTCGTAGCAGGCTACGGCTTCGCGGGCTTTGTTGGCGTTGAGGAGCGAACGGCCTTTTCCGAGCAATGCGGAGATGCGCGCGGCTTGATCGAGAGCGGCGGGTGTGGCGCGCGGCGTGGTGGCTTCGACGACGGTCTCAACGGGTGTGGCGGGCAACGGCTGGGCGGCGCTGGTTTCAAGCTCGAGAATCCGTCGTTCCATCCGGTCGATCACGGACATCAGGCGTTGGTTGGACAGCGCTACGGTCGCGCCGGCGGGACCGTTGTTACCGGCGGTGAGCCAGTTCTGTTGGGCGACCGCGGGGAGTTGCGGGTGCTGCGCGGTCACTTCCGTCATGCGTTTGATGCCGCGCCATTGAAGGACGGCGGTGGCGAGCATGGTGAGCAGGCCGACTCCGCCGAACGATACGGCGATCCAAAGAATGATGTGATTGGCCTCCTGACTGGCGAGGCGTTGGCGTTCCTGCTCGGCGGCGGCGCGCTGGGCTTCGGTGGCCTGGTGTTCGCGCTCGGCGGCGAAGGTTGATTTGATACTGTCGAGTTTTTCCGCGATGGCGGCAGCTTGGGCGCGAGCGGCGGCCTCGGCTTCGAGGCGGTTGTTGGCGATGGCGAGTTCAGCATCGTGCAATTGCTCGCGGACGTGCAGGTAGGATTTCAGCAGCTCGGCCTGGCTGGTGGCGTCAGCGGTCGTAGTGGTAGTCGCGGCTGGGTTGGCGGTGGTGGTGGCAGTGACGGTTTTAGCCGATGGCGTCTGAGTGGCTTCGGTTGCGGATTGGGCCTGAGCTTTTAAGGAACCAGCGGGGAGCAGCGAGAGCGTCAGGCAAAATAAGCCTGAGCGGATAAACGTAGCTTGGTTTTTCATGGCGACCGGGAGGACGGGGTGGATTTGGGGAAAGGATCAGGCGGAGCGTTTCGCGTCTTCGTCGGATAACGGCGCGTCTTCGGTTTTCGGCGGCGGAACAGGAGCGGCCGGGGTGGTTTTGGCCGCTGGCGGGGTCGCCGGCTTGACGGTAGCGGGAGGCTCAACTTTTGGCGCCGGACTGACGGGCGCGGGCGTTGGAGCGGGAATAGGTGCAGCTGGCGGAGTTGGTTTGGGTTCGGTTCCTTTCGGTCCTACCTCTGCGACAGCGACCAGATGAGGGGTCGCTGGGGCGGCACTGCTTTCGCTCGCACCGATCGATTTCTTTTCCGGGCGCGGCTTGCCGTCGAAATCAAACGTGATGGCGGGGAATGCGCCGGTGGCGGCGGCAAGAGCAGGGCTACCGGCTTGGGGTCGCTGGATCGTGTCGGAACCGGCGGAGATCAGCGGATCGACTTGCGTGAAACCTTCGGGCGGGATGTCGCCGAATTTCTGGAAATTCCAGAGCAGGTTGCCGCTCCAGATCGCGTTGGGATAGGGTCCGCCGATTTTTGCGACGGTGTTGCCACCGACGACGATGTTGTTGGCGAACGTCGTATGCGTTGCGCCCAGCGCTTCCGGTGCACGGCGGCTCATCATGTAGTGCGTGGTGTTGTTGACGAACGTATTGAACGCGATGACGCAGTCGTCGGGCCGGGCGTTTTTATTGGAGGTGCCGTCGGCGGGGTCCGGCGCGCCGTTGCCGATGGCGATGGCGATGTGATTTCCCTCGAAATAATTGCTGAAAATCTGATGACGGCTGCCGTAGATGCGGAGACCCTCGGTATTGCGAAAATAATTTCCGTAAACGACGCTGTCGTTCCCTTGGCGCAAGGTGAGCTGGGCGAGCGGGCTGTCGATAAACGTATTGTAGCGAAACGTATTCCCGGAAGAACGGTTTGAGATCATCTCGGTGACGCCGCGGCAGTTGGCGAAGAGATTGTTCTCCACGAGGGCGGCGCCGATTGACTGGCCGTGGGTGCTCATCAAGCCGATGCGGAGCATTTGCGCGCCCTCGCTCCCGGAATTGGCGAGGTCGTGAAAATAATTGTGGTGAATCCACAGGCGTCGCGATACCTGGCTGCCAGTGCCCGCTACAGCGATCATGTTGCCGGCGGTTTTTTTCGCGCCGAATTCATTGTAATCGATCTGGGCGTCATCGCCGGAAATCGAAAGATACGGGCCGTCGCCGACGCAGAGAAAGAGGTTGCGGGTGAATCGCACGTGGCTCGTGCCCTCGTCGATGAGCGTGGTGCCCGACGCGTGCGTGAATTTGAAACCGGAAATGGTGACGTAAGCGCCGGCACCATTGACGACGAAGCCATGGGTGCCGGCGATTTCGACGCCCCCGACGTTTTCGGCGGCGATGGTGATCGGTTGATCGGCGGAACCCGCGCGGTTGACGGTGATCGGCTGGGTCGTGGTGTAGACGCCGTCCTTCAGCGTAATGGTGTCACCCGCGACCGCGGCGTTGAGCTCTGATTGCAGCGCGGCGATGGAATCGACGAGCTTGGTCGCGGCTGCCGCGGCGGACGACGCGAACAGGGAGGCGACGATGGCGGAGAGAAGAGCAGTGAAGTAACGGGGCATGAAAGGGACGAAAAAGAAGCGGAAAGATCAGGTGTTCACGTCATGCGTTTGCTGGGGCGGGCGGGCGGGTGAGGCTGGCGCGGTAGGCGTTGCCGAAAATGGTTGGACGGAGGTGTGCTCGAGTTCCTTGATGCGCTTTTCCATGCGCTCCATGGTCGACATCAGGCGTTGGGTGGACGACGCCACGGCTTGGGTCGCAGGGGAGTTTTGCAGAGACGGGAGCGACGCGAAATGGGCGGGTGCGATGGCATAGGGATTCACGACGTCCGCGATGCGATTGATGGCGCGCCATTGGAAATAGGCGGCTCCCGCCATGGCGAGCAGGCCGAGGAGACCGAAGCCGCTGGCGATCCAGATGACGGCGCGGTTGCCGCGATTGATTTCCTGCTGCTGTTGGGCGCGCTCATAGTCGAACCGGTCGGCCTCCGACTGGCGGGCTTTGCGCTCGGCGGCGAGGGTGGCCTTCATCGCGTCGATTTTTTCGGCGATGGCGGCGGCTTGGGCGCGGGCGGCGGCTTCGGCGTCGAAACGGCTGTTGACGATGGCCGCCTGCGTGGCGCGCAGCTGGTCATGCAGATTTCGGTATGCCTCCTGCAATTCGGCCTGGCTGAGGGTCTCGGGCGCGTTTTTGGCGGGAGCGACGGCGTCATTCTTGACCGCGTCCTGCGCGCGCATTTCGGAACTTCTGGCGGCGACAAAAAAGAGGACCAAAGTCCCAAAAACCAACCGGCAAAGTCTCAGGAAATCTCGCATGGCGACCTTGAACGCGGAGGTTTCGACTGCTCCCCGGCGATGTCAAGGCCACGGCGGGAAAAGTATGGGGGTGAGAATGGGGGAAGTTGCCCGGAGATGCAAAGAGGCTGCAATGGAGCGGGGCCGCAACTGGCTCGGCTTGCGGCTGCGTCTTTCCCTAATTTAGGAATGGCGACCCTGCGGCGCCCATTTACGCCTTGACTGGCGCGGCGGCGGCGAAGTGCAAGTCATCGGGGCGGGAGTAGCCTTTGAGGAATCACACAGGCACGGAGGCCTGTGACTACATTAAAGCGATACCTTCTTTTCTGACTCTTACTTTGAGCGGGCCAGGACCTTCTTCTTCTCCGCCTTGAATTCCTTGTCGGTTAGAATTCCCTTTTGGTGCAGTTCATCGAGCTTCATGAGTTCGGTGTAAAGTTCGTCGGTCGGCGTCGCGTGGTCCACGCTGCGGTTCGTCAGGCCACTGGCGCTGGCGGCGGTGGCCGGTTCGGAGGCGGGCTCAACTTCGCCCGGAGTAACGGCCTTGAAGACGATTTTTGCACTCGCATAGCCGAGCGAGAAAAGTGGCTTTTCAGACGTAAGTTGAAGTATTTTCAATTCCTTGCCCTGCGCGGCACAGTACTTCGTCGCTGCCTCCCGCACATCGGCTCTCATCTTGTCGGTATCGCGTGAAAAAGCCGTTTTGGCGGTGTGCGTGATCGAGAACGTGTTGTCACCGACGGGAACCACCGGGTCCGGTGCCGGACTGGAAGCGCGTGACATCAAGGGGAAATCCAGCAGGGCAACGACGGCTGCGAAGACGGGAAGAATCCGACCGAGGGTAAAGATTTTCACGCCGGGACGATCAACCGGTGGTCATTGCAGGTCAAGATTGAGGTGAACCGTTTGGTGGATCGTCCTCATTGTTCACCGGGGCCACGGACGACAGGCGGCCCGCCTTTGGCGAGCTCGCGCTGACCGAAGCGGCGGTCGATTCAGACGGTGCGGCATTCAGCCAGGTCGAGAAAATCTCGCGCACTGCGCGATGCCACCCGAATTCCCGCTTGTGTCTTTCCGGCGGCCTCGTGGTCTCACGGCTGCACTTCGCACCCCTATTCGCCGACCGTCCTCCATGTCGCACACTGCACTCAGAACGGAAAGCCTGCTGAAACTGACGGGCCCGATTTTCTTTCAACAGCTCACGCAATCGGTCGTGTTGCTGGTGGATCTTTATTTTTTCAGCCATCTGTCGGACGAGATCGCGGGGACGATCGGCCAGCTGGTGCCGGTGATCTGGCTCGGGACGTTTGTGATTCCGGTTTTTGCGGGCACGGGGGTTTCCGTCGCGTCGCAATACATGGGCGCGAAAATGGACCGGAAGGTGATTCCCGCCTATATGATGAACCTCTTGTTCACGGCCGGCATGGGGCTGGTCTTCGGGGCGGCATTGTGGTTGTTTTCGGCAGACTTGGGCCGGTGGATGGGATTGCCGCCCGAGCTGAACGCGATCGCAAAAATCTATCTCGGGGCGATGAGCTTTTATTTCCTGCCGATGGGCGTGCTGGTCGCGTACAACGCGGTGCTTTCGTCGCGGGGAATGACGCATTGGCTGATGTACAGCGCTTTCCTGGTCGCGATTCTCAACGTGATCCTCGCGTCGCTTTTTGTGCTCGGTTTCCATTGGGGCGTGCGCGGAATTGTCACAGCGTCCGTGATCAGTGTGACGACGGCCATGGTCGTTTCGGTGGGGCTGGTGCACGGCCGGCTCGGCGTGCGGTTTTATCTGCGACATGCACTACGCGACATGCTCGGCGTGCTGCGCCCGATGTTGCGGTTGGGAATTCCCAATGCGTTGGAACCATTCAGTTATAGCGTGCAGCAGATCATCCTTTCGAAGCTGATCATCGGGCTCGGCATCGTGGCCATGGCGGCGAACAATTATGCGGGACGCGTGCAGATGTTTCAGATCACGTTCTCGGTGGGGCTGGCGCTGGGCGGCCAGATATTGCTCGCGCATCTGATGGGTGCACGGCGCTTCGACGATGTGGACCGGCTGTATTGGAAGGCGATCCGCTGGGGCACGTTGGTGGCGGGTTGTTATGCCGCGATGTTGTGGTTTTTTTCCGACCGGGTGCTCGGCATATTTACCGCCGACCCGGCGGTGAAACAGCTCGGCCGGACCCTGCTGGGCATTGCGGCTTTTTATGAACCCGCGCGGTCGGTGAACATCATTGGTGGCTTTGGCCTGAAGACCGTGGGCGACGCGCGATTTCCGGTGGTGATCGGGATGATTTTTATCTGGGGCATCCTGCCGGTCGTTTGGACGGTGAATCACTATTGGTCGCTTACGCTGGTCGGCTTCTGGCTGTTTTTTGCCGCGGACGAGATTATCCGCGCCGGCATCAATCTCTGGCGCTGGCGGACGGGTCGGTGGAAAAGCATGGGCATCACCGGGCACGGCGAACCCGTGCCGCCGGCGGCCGAGGTGTTGTTGCCGGAGTATTAGATCACAAACGCGCGGGTTCGGAATCCGCGCGGCGAACGGCGGGGGCGGAGCCGGTGCGCGAACCAAAACTGTTCTTGGCAACGGTTGTTTCGTGGGGCTTGCTGCTTCCCCTTGAGTGTTCGCGACCGGCCGCGCGGAGGGAAATTCACGATCACTCGATCCTGAACCATGACGAATTCACCTCATTTTTTTTCCTCCGGACTCCCCGCGGTGCTCGCGGCCATCGCGCCGTTCTTTTGGATCCTGCAGATCGCGCTGATTGTCCACGTGCTGCGCACCGGGCGGCCGTATTGGTGGATTCTGATTCTGTTCATGGCACCGTTCATTGGCGGGTTGGCTTACGTCGTGATCGAGCTTCTGCCCGGGTTTCACACGCCTGAGGGTTGGTGGGAATCGATCAAACCAAGAAAATGGCGGATCGCCGGATTGCGGGAGCAGTTGGAGGAATCAGAGACAGTCACGAACCGCCTCAAACTGGCCGATGCATTATTCGAGACCGGCGAGGTCGATGAGGCGCACGCGATCGCGAGCGAATGTTTGAAGGGAATTTTTCAAAACGATCCACAGACGCTGATCGACGTGGCGAAATACAAGATCGGGCTGGAGCATTACGCCGAAGCCTATGCACTGCTGGGAAAAGTCGACACAACCGGGAACCGTTTGCTCGGGTTGCAACTCCAGGTAATGCGCGGCGACTGCCTCACGGCGTTGCAACAGTTCCCGGAGGCGGAGGCGGCCTTTGAAAGCGTGGTTGATCGCTATATCGGAGAAGCCCCCCGGGCGGGTCTTGCGATTGTGTATGAACGCACGGGACGCAATGAGCAGGCGGTCGCGATTTGGAAGGAGATCCTCAAAAAGTTTCGCCGCGCCGGCCCGGCGTGGCGTCGCACGGAACTCCGGTGGTACAAGTTGGCGAAGACAAAACTGGCTGTGAAAAAAAGCTGAACGCCGCCGGGATGGCGGATCTGGAGGGACTCGAACCCCCAACCCCTTGGTTCGAAGCCAAGTGCTCTATCCATTGAGCTACAGATCCAGTGCCTCTTTCTGCTAACGGGATTCCGGGGGCAGGGAAGCAAATTTCTGCGGGAATGGGAAAACAGAAGTTAACGCGAAGGTCACGGAGTGGAGGCGATAGTTGCGTTGACCGCCAACACCAGGCACCCGAAGCGCCTTTGCTTTACACCAAGAACGCAAAGACCGCCGAGTACTGCCTCGGATTTCATTCTGTACTCTGCGTCCTTTGCTTCCTTGGTGTAAAATCCTGCCCATACGGGGTGAGGGCACTCCACCTACATCAGTTCCGCGACGGACTCGGTTGCCGGTCGAAACCGTAGAGGTCGGCATCAATCGAAACGCCTTCGGTGAGACGGTCGCGCAATAATTGGGCGGCGATGACGCTGTAGGTAATGCCATTGCCGCCGTAACCGAGGGCGAACCACGTTCGCGGGATGCCGGGATATTCGCCGATAAATGGCAGACCGTCGGCGGTTTTGCCGAACGTGCCAGCCCATGCGGTGGCGAGTTCGAAGGGAATGCGCGGAAAGAGCTGGCGGAATCTCCGCTGGAGGAGAGCCGCCTTCGCGGTGAGCAATTGGTCGCGTTTCACGGGATCGCGAAACGGTTCATCGTAACCGCCCATGATGATTCTGCGGTCGGGTGTGGTCCGCAGATAAATATAGGGATCAGCCGTATCCCAGATCACGGGTTCGCCTTCCGGCCAGCCGGGAAATTTTTCCACGGGCTCGCTCGCGATGGCGTAGGTGCTGTGCAGCGTGGTCACCCGTTCGGGCAAAAATTGGTCCGCTTCATAACCGGAGGCGACGACCACCCATTTGGCGCGAACGCGGGTCTTGCGTTGAGTCGTCAGTTCAATTCCGCGCGGATTGCGATGCGTGCGCACCACCGTTGTTTGATCATACACCCGAGCACCTTTTTTTTCAGCAGCCGCCAGCAAACCATGGGTCAGCGAATAGGCGTCGACTTGCGCCGCCTCGCCGGGCGCGGAAAAAATGGCCGCGGGTTGAGGCAGGCTGCTGCGTCGTGCCAGTTCGCCGCGCGGCCACCACGCGACGTCGAACCCGGCGGCGAGACGTGCCTCATATTCGCGCCGCAGCGGCACGATGTCAGCCCGTTTGCTGGCGAGGAACAGGCTGCCCTTGAAGGCAAAACCACAGTCGATTTTCAGCGTTTTGACCAATCGCGCCAGGTCGTGAATCGATTTCAGGCAACCGTGGTAAGCGCGCTCCGCACGGATGCGACCGAGGCGATGGGCGAGTCGATGGAGCGGCAGATCGATTTCGTATTGCAACAGGCTCGTGCTGCCTGAGGTACTGCCATGGGCGACGTCGCGACGGTCGAGCACAACGGTGTCGATTCCGGCTTCCGCCAACTGCCAGGCCGCGAGTGCGCCAGTGATGCCAGCACCAATGACCGCCACTTCGCAATGTTCATCGCGTTTCAATGACGGATAGGCGGCGGGCAGCCCATCTTTTATCGGCCAGTACGGATGGTTGGAAAGAAGATCCATTTACTGGAAGGGCAGACAGCAGACCACTGACAATGGAGCCGGGAATTGTTGTTGTTCGGCTTTGTTTCATCGCGAACGGGAAATCGGGTGGCCGATCGGCCAGCCGGAATCTCGCTGGCGGCTCAGCCTTTGACTTGCCCAACCCGCCTCCGACGCGGCAAAAGGTTGCATGCCGCATGATGTCACGCTGATCACGACCATTGCCGTCGGTTTTGTTCTCGCCTTCGTGCTTGGTTTTGTGGCCAACAAATTTCGGCTGCCGCCGCTCGTGGGTTATTTGCTGGCCGGGGTGGTGATGGGACAATGCCTGCCCGAAGTTATGGCGACGAATTCGATGACGGGCCAGTTGGCGGATATCGGAGTGATGCTGCTG
Source organism: Lacunisphaera sp. (assembly GCA_036499685.1). Classification (GTDB taxonomy): domain Bacteria; phylum Verrucomicrobiota; class Verrucomicrobiia; order Opitutales; family Opitutaceae; genus Lacunisphaera. The sequence continues at coordinate 51,823 of DASYDH010000067.1, forward strand.
ATGTTCGGAGTCGGTTTGCATTTTTCCATTCCCGATTTGATGGCCGTGCGCTGGGTCGCGATTCCCGGTGCGGTCTGCCAGATTGTCGTGGCGACCGCGATGGGCACGGCGATGGCGATGTATTTCTGGGGCTGGTCGCTCGGGGCCGGTTTGGTGCTGGGGCTCAGTTTGTCGGTCGCAAGTACGGTGGTGCTGTTGAAAGCGCTCGATGAGCGCAATGGCGTGGATACCCCGAATGGGCGCATCGCGGTCGGCTGGCTGATCGTCGAGGATCTGGCGATGGTCGTCGTGCTGGTGCTGCTGCCGGCTTTTGCGGGGATGCTCGGCGGTCACGTGCCTTCCGGCGGACACGAAGCGGGCGGATCGCTGCTGGCGTCGCTCGGCAACACCGCGATCAAAGTGTCGGCGTTCGTGTTGATCCTGCTGTTTTTTGGGCCGAAAGTAATGCCGTGGTTGTTGCGTCAGGTGGCCCGCACCGGTTCGCGCGAACTTTTTACGCTGTCGGTCCTGGCGGTGTCGCTTGGCATCGCGTTCGGATCGGCGGAACTATTCGATGTGTCGTTCGCGCTCGGGGCGTTTTTTGCGGGTGTGGTGCTCAGCGAATCCGACTTCAGTCATAAGGCTGCGGCCAATTCACTGCCACTGCAGGATGCCTTCGCGGTGTTGTTCTTCGTCTCGGTTGGCATGTTGTTCGATCCATCGATTTTGATCCGGGAACCGATGATGGTGGCAGGAGTGGTGGCATTGATTTTGGTAGGCAAGGCGCTCGCGGCGCTCGCGATCGTGGGTGTGATGGGTTATCCGCTGGGCACGGCGTTGACGGTGGCTGGGGCGCTGGCGCAGATCGGGGAATTTTCGTTCATCCTCGCGGGACTCGGCGTCAGTTACGGATTGATGCCGGCGGAGGGCGTGAACCTCGTGTTGGCGGGGGCGTTGATCTCAATCACGTTGAACCCGCTCGTTTTTGCGCTGGTGGAATGGATCGAACGCACGGTCAGCGACCGTCCCCAGGCAAAAACGCGGTTGGATGACCGGCGGGCAGAACGCTTCGATCGATTACGCGCCCAGTTGGAAGTCGCGCGGATGGCGCTGGAAAAGAAAATGCACGCACACAAGACCTTTAGTCCGGAGGAACTCGTGGCGCGGTTTCCATTGTTTGCCGGCCTTACTCCCGAACAACGCGAGACGTTGATTTTGCATTTTCTGCCAAAAACCGCGTCGCCTGGCGAACGCATCATTCGCTCCGGCGACAAGGCGGAGGCGGCCTATTTTCTGTCCGCCGGTGAAGTCGAAGTCGCGGTCCGCGGACGACAGGTGAGCAAGCTTGGGGCGGGAAGTTTCTTCGGCGAGATGGCGCTGCTGAGCGGCGAGCGGCGTTCGGCGGACGTCACCGCGTTGGATTTCTGCAAATATCTCGCGCTAAGCCAGCGTGATTTCCGCCGGTTTGTGCGCAAGTATCCCAGCGTTTATGAGCAAGTCGTGGCGTTGGCCCAAGAGCGGGGAAATATGAACCGGCAGTTTCTCGACGACCTCGCCCACGGAACGGCGCCTCCCCTGACGTGAAGTGGAAACGCGACTTCCGGGCGCGTTTTTAGGTGAGAGGATGAATGGGTGAAGGTCCGCCCGGACTCCGTCTCACGAGCGGGTTTCCCCGTGCTTACTTCATCGACGATTCCAAGGCGGCGATCAGTTGCTCGACGGAGAACGGCTTGCTCAGGACCGCATCGGCACCGAGGTGTTCGGCGGTTTTGAGGTAGACTGACGACATGCTGTTGAACCCGCCGGAAATTGCCACGATGGGAATTTCCGGGGCATGGCGGCGGATCTCCAAAATCGTTTCAATGCCGTCACGCTCGGGCATCAACAGGTCCGTGATGATGCCATCAAGCTTGGATTTCCGGAAGATTACCATGGCTTCGTAGCCGTTGCTTGCGACCGAAACGGCGTAGCCGGACATTTCCAGCGCCTTGCGGACGAAACTGCACACCATGTCGTCATCATCAATGACGAGGATGTGTTTCTGCAATGCGCCGTTACCAGGTTGGCCGGCGAGAGGCGAAGTCGCTGAAGAATCATCGGGTGTGTGGAGCATGCGGCGGTTACGGACAAATTCTTTCGATATGAATTTATCCGCAATGGCAATCTTCACACGCGAGCCGACAGTTTTTTTTCCTGGCTGGGTGGATCGGAGCGGGACGGGTGGACAACGGGTCAGCCGCGCTCAAGCTGCGATGTTCAATTCCTTGAGAAGCGATTGTTCAATTTCCGCGCGTTTGAGGCCGGTGCGCCGTTCCACCCGGTCAAACACTTCCGCTTCACTGCCATGGACGTAAGCGAGATCGTTATCGGTCAGGATGGGGTATTTCTCCCGTAGTTTATCGCGAATGAGTGACCATTGTTCGATGAGGAATTGCGTGCTCATGGTTGGTTTTTATTTTTTCCCGATAAAATCGTGGAATTTAAATTAGAGGAGAAATAATTTCCCTCCGTTCACTTGGATTGCACGAGACATGCCATTCAGGTTACTGAACAACAAAACCCTGACCTGAAAGGCTTAGGGAAAATTTCAGTTTTTATGCGATGAAACCCGGCTCGCAAACTGCGGGAGGCCATAGTCTTGAAACCGGCACTTTGCCAAGAACCACGAGCGTTCGACTCCCTGATGCTGTGGAGAAAGATAACTGAAATTCCCGAACCGAACGTTTGTTTGGAGTGAAGCATCGATTGCTCACTTTCCAATCCACAGGCACGTTTCGTAAATAAGTGCGATTGCCGGACGCCACAACGCTACGTCGCAATCGAAAACGCGGCCGTCAATTTCGACGCTTCACGCAGAGCGCCACCCCGATCATTCTCCCCGGTCAGTTTACTCTTCGGTCGGATCGCTCGTGATCGAGGGCAGCGATACGCCCATTGCATCTCCTCGCGGGCACGGACTACCCGCCTGCGGGCTACGGACGTGCCGTCGCGGGTGGGCTCAGTGTTCGCCGGGTATTTTCGTGGGACCGACCCCTGGCTTGATCGTGCGCGTGACCCGGATGAGCGTGGGCTGATCCGCATCGCGAATGACGAGGTCGGTTTCGGCGGTAATGGAAACATCCTCCAAGGTGAGGTCCTTGATCGGACGCTCGGGAAGCCCGACGATAATTCCGGCATTGCGGGCCCCCGTCGCGGTGACGTGATCAATCAGGATGTTGCGGATCTCCGGAATCTTTCGCGGATCGCCTTTGAAATTGGGGCGGTTGTTGTCCACATAATTCAGCTGGATCGTGATGGGGTTGGCCACGTCCTTCATCGTGATTTCCGTGTAACGGATATTTTCCACCAGACCGCCGGCGCCGCGCATGGATTTGATGCGAATGCCGTTGTCCGCGCCGTCAAACGTGCAACGACGCACCAGCATGTGGTTCACTCCGACAGTCGTTTCGGAACCGATCGAGATTCCATGCCCATGGGTGATCTTGCAGTCCTCGATGAGCACGTTGTGCCCGCCGGATTTGATGACGATGTCGTCATCGCCGGTGTCGATGTCGCAATGGTGGATCCAGGCGTTCGTGACCGGGCCGGGATCGATGGCATCGGTGTTCGGCGCGTTGAATGGAGCGCGCACTTTGACGCGTTCAATGGTGAGGTCGGTGATGTCGCGGGGTACAAGGTGAAACATCGAGGAATTACTCAGGGTGATATCCGCGATGTGCAGGCGCTCGCAGCCGTTGATGGTGACGAGGTGGGGGCGGCGATAAACCAATCGACCGGGTTGGGCGCGGGCGGCGCGTTCAGACCATGCCCACCAGTGAGCGCCACTGCCGTCAATCGTGCCGGACCCGGTGATGGCCACGTCGTGCAGGTGGCGCCCGGTGATCAAGGGATCGGGCGTTTTGATCGCGCTGGCCTCGGCTTGCGAGTGAAGGGTCGCCGGGTCGGGCAGCCCAAGCGCTTCAAAGGTGTCGGGCGCCTGAATCATGGCGCCATTTTCCAGGTGCAGGTTCAAGTTTGAGCAAAGCACAAACGGGCCGGTACGGAAAATCCCCTTGGGCACGATCAGCCTTCCACCGCCGGCTTGATCGACGGCGTGAATTGCCTTTTGAAAGGCTTCAGTGTTGAGCGTGTGGCCATCCCCGACGGCGCCGAATGCCGTCAGGATGAAATCGCGTTCTGGAATTCGCGGGAGGGCGGGCCGGATATTCTCCACCGCGGAAACATCCACTGCGGCAATGGCGGGAACGGACAAAAAAGTCGCGATGAATGATAGAGCGACGAGGGGTGGCAGGGACGTGTGACGCATGACAGTTTTGATGACGCCAGCGGGTGCTGGCCGGTGACCGTTACTTGACGGGGCGGGCGTAAATCTGCTCTTGCAGAAGTGTGGCCACCTGCTCGGCGGCGGTGACGGAAGCGGACTTGAAGGTTTCGCCGCGGATATAGCCGACGAAGGGCAGCCATGCTTCCGAGCGAAGTTCGCGGCGATCACGAATGAGAGCAAAAAGCGGATCTTTTTCGATCGAGGCCGCGTCGGCGCTCTGGCCCTTGAGGGAATAACCGAGGGTTTCGAGGATGATACGGGCAATCAATAAATGGGCGCTGTCGTTGGGATGAACGCCGTCGGGACTGAAACTGAATGAGGGATTGCGGCTGCGTTGCGCGAGGAGCGCGGTGGTGAGTGGTCCGTGCAAATCGATCACGGTTACTCCCGGTTCGCTCAGCGCGAGTTCAGCGCGAGCATAGTCGGCGAGGACGGCGTCGTAACCGACGAACGGTTTCCCGTAGCCGAATTCCCCGGCGTCCGCCGGGGCGGTACGGTCGTGAATCGGCAGCGGGTCGAAAACCGTTGGCGTGAACAAAATCAGTTGGGCTCCGCTGGCGCGAACGCGGGTAATCAGTTCGTGGATGCCGCTCGTGAATGCCGCCAGTCGTTCCGCCGACGCGGGATGATAAATGCCGTCATTCATTCCATAGCACGCGAAAACGACCGTTGGTTTCACTGCTTTCAATGCGCGGTCGAGGCGTTCCAAGACACAGGGACGAGGAAACGGGTGGGTTTTTTCAGAAAGCCCGGAAACCGTTTCGCTCGAAAGTCCGATGCTGATCAGGTCGGACTTTTCGGCGGGCGTGAGTTGGCGAAGATAATAGTCAATGAAAGTTACATAACGGCCGTCCTGCGTGATACTGTCACCAAGGATCAGCACGCGACGGCCGGTAAGGACAACGCTGGGATTTCCGATGCTCGAAGAGGCGTGCGCCAGTGCGGGCAGCCAGCAGATCGCCACTACTGTGACCAAGAAAGGAACGATCAGACGGCTCAACCGGAAGCGACGAATAATCATGACCCTCGAATGAGAGCAGAAATCCACGCAGGAAGCAAAGATCGCAAAGCGGCCGGCCCGTATTTTGTGGGCAGGATGGCTTTGCGATCCCGAAGTGGACAAATGCCGGCGCTTGCCTTTTCGATCCCGATTTTCATGCAGCGGCCGGATGCCCCGGGCGGACAGTGCTGCTGCCCATCCCAGGATAGAAACTGAGCACGAGCAAATCGTGATGAGGAGCCTTCGGCGTAAAGCGATGGGCTTCACGCCGAGGGCGAATGGTGGCGGTCCGCGCACGATGAAATTCCATCGGGCGGGTGTTGTCGTTTTTATTTTTCATGGAGGAAAATTGAATTTTCCCTCCGGGCCAGTTCACCGCGGGGCCCCAAAAAAGCCCCTCCGGTGTGACACCGGAGGGGCTAAAGACGTGTGAACGATTAGAACCCTCTCGGCGAGTTGGTAGCGGAGACGACGGATACGACTTTGGCGGGAAGGCCAATCGAAGCTGCGAGGGTCGTGTTGCCGGCGTGGTTCATTTTTTTGTTCTGACGAGAAGGAGATGAATCGGATTGCAGATGTCCAGTGCCATTTGAGGTTGAAGGACTGTGCTGGTGGAGGTCGAAGGGAACTGAATCGAGGTTGATCGGAGGGATCAAAGTGCAGCGACGGTGATCTTGACCACGATATTGGTGGGCGGCGCGACGGTCCCGGGAGGGGTGGTGACGCCCGTGCCGTCTGTCGAGCTGGCATCGCCCAGTTGACCGAAGCCATCGTAGCCATTGATGAACAACTTGCCATCAGTCCGTACGAATGCCACATGGGCATATCCGGCGGAAACGGTTTTCGCGCCACTGCTGATTTCCACCGGCGTCGACTGATCGGTGGTCGTGCCATTGCCGAGCTGGCCGTCGCTGTTCCAGCCGGTGGTCCAGAGGGTACCGTCGGTCTTGATGAATGCGGTATTGTAACCGCCGGCCGTTGCGCTCGCAACGGCGGTTGCCACCTGCACCGGGGTGATGGAGTTGTCAGTGGATCCGTTGCCCAGTTGACCGTAGCGGTTGTAACCCACGGCCCAGAGGGAACCATTGGTTGTAACGAAAACGGTATGATCGTGGCCCGCCGAAACTGAAGATACACCCGAAGTCACTTGCACGGGCGTGAGGCGGTCCAACACGGTGCCATCTCCCAACTGGCCGTACGCGTTCAAGCCCATCGCCCAGAGCGTGCCGTCGGTTTTGATGAAAACAGAATGGTGATCGCCCGCGGCGACAGCGGCCACATTAGTCGCGATTTGGACCGGCGTATCGCGATTTATAGTAGTGCCGTCGCCCAGTTGACCGAAACTATTTGATCCAATCGCCCACAAAGTACCGTCCTTCTTCACGAAAAGGGTGTGGTAACCACCCGCGACGACAGAGGAAACATCGCTCGCAATTTGGACCGCAGTAGCTTGGGCGTTGTAGGTCGAAACTCCATTGCCGAGCTGGCCGCGGTTATCGAGGCCGAGGACCCAGAGGGTGCCATCGGTTTTGATAAAGGCAGAATGGCCAAAGCCGGCCGATACGGAAACGACCGCAGTGGCGATTTGCAGTGGTTTGCTGCGTGAAGTCGGAACAGTCGAGGCGTCGCCGAGCTGGCCGTATAAATTGTAGCCCGTAGCCCACAGCGTGTTGTCGGATTTCACGTACATCGTGTGGTAGTAGCCTGCCGCCACCGATGAAACCGACTGGGCGCTCGCAGCAACCGGAACTGCGGTGGCCACCACAAGCAACGCCAAGCGTCGGGCTGAGGGTGCGCAAAATGCGGTTGCACGGCGAATAATAGCGGCGGCGAAAGAGAAATGAAATGGAACCGGAATGGCAGCGGGGTGAGGCATGATGATTTTGAAACGGATGGGCCGTGGGTTGACGGCCTGATCTTTGGAATGAAATGTCGCGGTGCCAATCCAGGAGGTTTTTTTAACCAAGATTTAGCGTACGCGGAGTTTTTTTTGGACATTTCCCGAGGGAAAAATCCGGAAATGAACGAATGCTCTTTTATCGGACATTCAGGCGTCCGATTAAGAATTTGCGGCGGGAAAATTCACCCGAATTGGCATGGATTTAACCCCACGAAAAAGTGGGCGTTCGGGCGGCCAATCGCGATATGGCGGGCGTGTTTTTTTCGGGATGATTTGCCACTCCGCCGGGACGCGTGCAACTTGCCGCCAACCCCAATGAAAATATCCACGGCTCTTTTTTTTATTTTTTGTCTCGCCAGTCTGCCGGTCGCCCGGGTCGAGGCGGCCGCCGCGCCAGCTCAAAAACTTATTTCCCCGGATGGTGCCATCGCGATGGATATCCAGGTGGGTGATCGCATTCGCTACGACCTGAACGTGGGCGAGGCCCCGGTGCTCAAGGGTGCCACGCTCTCTTTAAAAATAAACGGTGGCGTGTTGGGGGTTTCGCCGAAATTAAATTCGATTACGCCGCGCTCGTACGACGGCGTGCTGCACCCGGTGGTTCGCCAGAAAGCGGCGGAATTGCGCGAGCACTACAATGAATTGCGATTCGATTTCGATGGGAACTATTCGGTTGTATTTCGCGCTTACAATGAAGGAGTCGCCTATCGCTGGGAAACGACGCTTCCGGCCGCGGGAGTGCAGGTCGACGGCGAGGAGGTCGCGCTTAATTTTGCGGACAACTTCAACGTTTTCTACCCGGAGGAGGAAAGTTTTTACTCACACAATGAGCGGATTTTTCTGCCGCGCTCGCTCGGCGATCTGGCGGAGAAAAATCTCGCGAGTATTCCGGCGGTCGTCGATGCCAACGGCATCAAGATTGCCGTTGCCGACTCGGATGTGATCGATTACCCGGGATTGTGGCTGCGCGGTACCGCCGGTAACGGGTTGTCCGGTGTTTTTCCGCCGTATCCATTGGAGGAAAAGCTTACCGGCGATCGCGACTTCAAGGTGACGAAGGCGGCGGACTACATTGCCGTGACGAAAGGCACCCGCACTTATCCGTGGCGGCTTTTGGGCGTCGCGCACAAGGACGTGGATTTGGTGACCAACCCGCTGGTCTATTTGCTGGAACGCCCGACTACACTGACCGACACGTCATGGATTAAACCGGGCAAAGTCGCGTGGGATTGGTGGAATGCCAATAATCTCGCCGGCGTGGATTTTCGGGCCGGGGTTAATACCGAGACTTATAAGTACTACATCGATTTTGCCGCCGCGCACGGGCTCGAATACATCGTGCTCGACGAAGGTTGGTACGTGTTGGGCGATCTGATGAAAACTGCGCCGAACATGGATGTCGCCGAAATCGTGGCATACGGAAAAAGGAAGAATGTCGGCGTGATTCTGTGGACGGTGTGGAAAACACTCGATGACCAGCTCATCCCCGCGCTCGATTTATTCGAGCGCTGGGGGGTGAAGGGCATCAAGGTCGACTTCATGCAGCGCGACGACCAGATCGTGATGAATTTCTATCAACGCATTTCCGCCGAGGCGGCGAAGCGGAGGATGCTGGTGGATTTCCATGGCGCGATCCGGCCGGCGGCGTTGACGCGAACCTGGCCGAACCTGATTTCCACCGAAGGCGTGCGTGGCAATGAATGGAATAAGTGGAGTGCGCAGATCACGCCCGCGCATACGGTCACAATTCCGTTTACGCGGATGTTTGTCGGTCCGATGGACTTTACGCCCGGCGCCATGTTGAACGCGACGCGGGTTGGTTTCGCGAAGAATTTCGATCTGCCGGAAAGTCAGGGCACGCGTTGCCACCAGCTCGCCATGTATGCGATCTACGAAAGCCCGTTGCAGATGCTGGCGGATTCGCCCACGAATTATCTTCGGGAACCCGAATGTCTGGCGTTTCTTTCCGCCATCCCGTCCGTGTGGGACGAGAGTCGCGGACTTGACGGACGCATCGGCGAGTACGTCGCCGTGGCGCGACGGAGCGGCAAGGAATGGTACTGCGGCGCGATGACCGATTGGGCGCCGCGGGAATTGTCGATCGATCTTTCGTTTTTGCCCGCGGGAAATTTTCAACTCGAGGAATTCCGCGACGGCATCAACGCCGATCGACGCGCCGACGATTACAAGCGCGTCGTTCACACCGTGACGAACGCGAACAAGCTGACGATCAAGCTCGCTCCGGGCGGTGGGTGGGCAGCGCGTCTTCGACCGGAGTAGCCGAAAGCGCCGGGTGCCAGGGCGTTTTAAGTAGAACCGTAGCCGCACTATCGCAGCATTCGAAGGAGACGGTGCGGCTACGATCTGGAGCGCGGGCGACCTCGCCCGCGAGAGCACGGCAGCGGGGTCGCTGCCGCTCCATCGTGAGTTGGACGCAGGCGGCTACGAGATTGTTTAAACTGTTCGGATTCTTCACGCAGGCCCGTGGCGCGCGGGATTCCCCCGGTGCTTTGCTCAGGGTAATCCCGATGAACGACGATGCACCCGGGCTCGCATTCGGCGCGTAGCTTGCTCGAGAATGAAATGCTCCGGCACACCTCGCTCAATTTTCCCCGGCTCCGTTGATTTGTAACGACGACTCTGGGGAGGAATTGGACGCAGGTGCTGTCCGCAGCGTGCATTTCATTCTTCGCTTTTGGTTCGCGGGCGCATCGCGGGCCATCACCCAAAAAGAATAGATGCACATGAATACATCCACCGAAAAGGTCGTGACTCCGGTCACTCGTCGGGCAGTTCTCAAGCAACTTGGTATTGGTGCCATTGGTATCGGATCGCTCAGCCTGCTCAAAACCGAGGCGTTTGCCGCCAGCGGTCCCGTCCAGGACGCCGCCGTCCTGAATTTTGCCCTCAATCTCGAATATCTCGAGGCGGAATATTACACCTACGCCGTGAGCGGAGTGGGCATCGAACACTTCGGCATCGGCGTCAACGGCGCGGGTACGCCTGGCACGGTGACGGTGAAGGCAAATCCCAAGGTGCCGTTTAAAACGGACGCTTTCAAACAATACGCCGAGGAAATTGCGGTGGACGAACGCAACCACGTTAAATTTCTCCGCGCCGCACTCGCGCAGGCAGGTGTCCAACCGGTGGCCCGCCCGGCGATCAATCTGCGCGAGAGTTTTATGGACGCGGCGGCCGCCGCGGGATTGGGCGAGGGCTTCGATCCGTTTGCCAACGAGGTAAATTTTCTACTCGGCGCCTTCATCTTTGAGGATGTCGGCGTGACCGCTTACAAGGGGGGTGCGCCGTTGATCACCAATAAAACCTACCTCGAAGCCGCCGCCGGTATTCTTGGGGTGGAAGCCTATCACGCCGGGGTGGTCCGGACGATTCTCTATTCGCTCGGCTCGCAGACGCAGGCTGCCACCAAGGCGATTTCCGATTTGCGTGACGCGGTGGATGGCGCCAGCGACGACGATCAAGGCGTCGTCCTTGATGGTAAAGCCAACCTCGTGCCGACCGATGCGAACAGCATCGCCTACAGCCGCACCACGCGGCAGGTGCTGAACATCGTTTATCTCGGCGAAAACGCTGCGAATGGCGGATTTTATCCGGCCGGTCTCAACGGAGCGATCAAGTAACCTCTCGCCCTTATTCCCATGAAATTATCCAGTACATTATTGCGGGCGGGAGCGGTGGTCGCCCTCGGCCTGGTTGGCGCGGGAACTGCCTGGGCGCAGGCATCGACACTATATGGAATTACGTTTTTCGACAACCAACTGATCAAGATCGATCCCGCCACGGGGTCGGGTTCATTGGTGGCATCGTTAAGTGACAGTGTCTCGCCTTATGGTGTCGGGTTTCTCGGCCAGAAGCTCTACACCTTTGACTCAGGCACGGACAGTATTCGTGAAATCAACCGTTCCACGGGTGCGGTCTCGAGTTCGATCAATATCGGAGTGAGCAATATTCTCGGCGAGGGCGATCTCGCGTTTCGTTCCGATGGCATTGGCTTTTTGTCTTCCGCACTCACGTCGGATTTCAATGTCGCCAATGACCTGTACAAGTTCGATCTGACATCTGGTACCTCAATGCGCATCGGTACGACCGACGTGGTGTTGGACGGCATGGTATTTGTGGGCAACAAGCTTTACGCCATCGGGCAGGAAGCGGATGCCACCCTCTACCTCGTCGATCAAAACACGGCGGCGCTCACCGCGGTCGGTTCGCTTGGCATTCAAAACAACAGTCCGTTTGCGGCGCTGACAGTTGATGCCAGCGGCCAGCTGTTTGGTGCGATCAACGATCGCCTCTATTCGATCGACAAGACCACGGGGCTCGCGTCGGAGTTGAATGCCGATGTGCTTGATACCGGTTACGGCAGCGTTTCCGGCCTTGCGTTCTCGCCTGCTTCACCGCTTTCCGCGGTGCCGGAGCCGTCGACTTACGGAATCGTGGGCGCGGGAATGCTGATGCTCGTCAGTTACGTGCGAAAGAAACGGACGCAGACGAAAACAGCCACGGTCGCGGGCTGAGGTTCCGGTCAGTTCATCGGCAAGAAGGTTCGGGTCGTTTCGCCCGAACCTTTTTTTACGCGACGAAAGATGGCCGCGGCTGACAACCCCACGATACTCCGCGTGCCGGGTGATCGGGTCTTGCTTTGCGCGCCGCGGATTCTGGAATGAGCGGATGAACATGGAATCGCCGGCGGCAGCCGCTTCATCGCCCGAAGTTATTCTCAGCCCGACGGAGGCGCGCGTGCTCGGTTGCCTGATTGAAAAGGAACTCGCGACGCCGGATATTTATCCACTCACGCTGAACTCCCTCGTCAATGCCTGCAATCAACGCAGCAATCGCGATCCGGTGATGGACGTCTCGGCCCGCGAGGCGGAAAGCGCGGTCGACGGATTGCGGACGAAAAAGCTCGCGACACTTTTCTCCGGCGCGGACGCACGGGTTTTCAAATACCGCCAGACACTCGATTTGGTTTTCCCGATGGACATCGGGGCTCGCGTGATTCTGTGCGAACTGTTGATTCGCGGACCGCAGACCGTGGCGGAGCTTCGGATTCGGACGGAACGAATGCACCGGTTGACGGCGGAGGAGGTCGAGACGATTTTGCAGGAAATGGCGGAGCGTCCGTCAGGGGCACTTGTCCGCCGGATGACCCGCCAACCAGGACAAAAGGAAATGCGTTGGGTGCAATTATTGACGGGCGAGCCGGCAGTTGCCGTTGCGGATGAATCACCGGTCGCGACGGTTGCGCAGACCGTGACGTCACCTGATCTGGAAAAACGGGTGGTGGCTCTGGAAACCGAGATTGCCCAGCTGAAAAGCGAGCTCGCCGCTTTAAAGAAATCGCTGGGCGAAAACTGAGAGGACGTGAATTTTCCCGATGATCGCGTCGATCCCGACCGCGCCTTAAATTTTCACCTGCACATCGGCGATGAGCTGATAGTTGCCGGACGAAAAATGGAAAATGCCCCGGCTGGCCGACTTGATGGCCGCGATGGAAAGATGATCGCCACGGACGATCGTGGGCAGCGACAGTTTGCACGGGAAACCATAGTCGCTCAGTGCGTTCTTAAACCCGCCGGTGGTCATGTTGGTGATTTCACCGACCACGTCTTTCACGACTTCGTGTCCGTGCATCTCGATTTCCGCGGCACTCATTCCCAGGATGTGACTGGCCGCGTGACGCGCGAACGCGTCGGTAAAGCAAAGATAAACCAGACCATTGGCCTCACCGGCGAATCCCACGTTGCCGATCACGTACGGCGCGACCCCGAGGGTGGTGAGGGAGTTGCACGATACGTCGGCGAGTTTGGCTTCGAGAAGGGTGGCTTCCTGACGCAGCATGGTCCGGCTGACGTTCTGGACTGCTTTGACGATGGAATCCTGAATCAGGGTGTCGGTGATGGGCTGCGTGGGGGCCATAGGGTTTACTGAGGTAAACAATGATAGATCGGACAGTTATCATCCGGCCTTGAGGGAAATTGTGTAAAATTCTCCCGTGTCGGCTTGGACGCCCCGCGCCTTTTAGCGGAGTGGATTTACCGCAGTCTTGACCGGGGAATAGCTTGTAACGAACGGCACCACAGTTACGGTTCCGCCATGCCGATGGACCGTGATTTGGCCTACTTCGAGACGCCAAGAGGGGCGCAGCAATGAAGCAAGAACCCGCGCCGGAATCCACCGTTCGCGACAGCGAACGGATGTTAACCACCTTGCTGGCGAATTTACCCGGGATGGCATATCGCTGCCGCAACGACGAGAACTGGACGATGGATTTTGTGAGCGAAGGGTGCCGCGAACTGACTGGTTACACCCCGGAAGATTTGATTGGAAATCGTAAAATCAGTTACGAGCAGATCATTCACGAGTTGGATCGCGCGCGAGTTCGCGATGAACTGGCGGTGGCGGTGCAGACCGGCCGGCGCTTTGAACTCACTTACCGCATCGTGACGGCGCGTGGAGCCCAGCGCTGGGTGCTCGAGCATGGCGTGGCAATTCCGGCCGTCGATGGGATGGAGGCGTGTCTTGAGGGAATCATCACCGATATCACCGCCCGCAAGTGCGCGGAGGAAGCGTTGGCGGAGAAGGAAAGCATGCTGGCCGCGATTCTCGACAATTCATTTCAATACATTGGCCTGCTCGATCCCGACGGCCGGATGCTGCGGGCCAACCAAACCTCGCTGGACGCCCTGGCAATCAAACGGGAAGCGGTCCAGGGTAAATTTTTTTGGGACACGCCTTGGTGGATTCATTCCGCGACGGAGCAGCAAAAATTGCGCGAGGCAATCACGCGCTCCGCCCGGGGGGAATTTGTAAGATTTGAAACCACGCATGTTGCAAGCGACGGTCGCGTGCAGACCATTGATTTTTCGCTCAAGGCCGTGCGCAATGCCGGCGGGATCGTGATCGCGCTCGTGGCCGAGGGGCGTGACGTCACCGAATCGAAAGAGGCGGAGCGGGCGTTGCGCGAATCGGAGGACCGGTTTTGCAAGGCATTCCGTGCCACTCCCGATGCCATTTCCATCGTCGAGTTGAACAGCGGACGAATCCTTGAAATCAACCATGCAGTTGAACGAATATTTGGATTTACGGAAAAAGAAATCGTGGGACGGACCTCGATCGAACTTAACTTGTGGGCCGATCCGCAGGATCGCCGGCGCATGGTCGAGGCGATCGACCGGGACGGCTACGTGCGGGATTTGCAGATCACCGGTTTGTCCAAGGGAGGAAAGCCGTTCATTTGCCTTTTTTCCGCGGAAAAAACGGAAATCGGCGGTCGCGCCTGCATCGTGACGGTGGTGCGCGATATCACGGAACAGGTGCGCGTGGAGCGGGCGTTGCGGGAGTCGGAGGAGAAATTCGCCAAGGCGTTTCGTTCCAGTCCCGATGCCATTTCCATCACCGACCAGGCTACGGGGCGGTACATCGAGGCGAACATCGGCCACGAAAAAATCTACGGGTGGACGCGTGACGAGCTCATTGGCCGGACCACACTTGAGCGTAATTATTATCGTGATCCGGCGGATCGCGACCGGCTGATCGCCGCGATGCGCGCCAATGGCGGATCGGTGCGCGATTTTGAATTGGCCTGTTGCGATCGGCGCGGTCGTCCAATCACGGTGATATTCAGCGGCGAGTTCATCGAAATGAACGGGACGGAGTGCTTGGTCTCCGTGGTCCACGATATCACGGAGCGCAAGCGGGCCGAGGAGGCGTTGCGCGAATCGGAGGAGAAGTTTGCGAAGGCATTTCGGGCGAGCCCGAATGCGATTTCCATCAATGATCTGGAGACGGGCGAATATATCGAGGCCAACGTTGGGCACGAAAAGATTTACGGCCTGACCCGGGAGCAACTGATCGGCCGAAGCACGATCGAATTGGGCTTTTACCGTGATCCGGCGGATCGTGGCCGGTTGATCGCCGCGCTCCGGGCCAATGGCGGGTCGATCCGCGATTTCGAACTTGCGCTCTTTAACGGGCGGCGTGAACCGATCACAGTCAGCTTCAGCGGCGAGTTCATCGAGATGAACGGGAGGAAATGCCTCGTGTCCATTATTCGCGATATCACTGAGTGGAAACGTGCGGAGCAGGCGTTGCGCGAATCGGAGGAGAAATTCTCCAAGGCGTTCAGGGCAAGCCCGGATGCTGTCTCCGTCTCCGATTTCGCCACCGGCCGGATCATCGACGTGAACGAGGCGTTCGAGCGGTTCTCGGGTTATACGCGGGCGGAATTGATCGGCCGGACTTCGGCTGAACTCGGCTTCTGGTCCGATCAGAACGATCGCCGCAAGCTGACTGACGAATTGGCCCGACACGGCCGGGTGCGGGAAATGCAGGTCGCCGCGCGTACCCGCAGCGGAGCGATCCTGACGTTCGTGATGTCGGCCGAGTCCGTGGAGATTGGTGGCAAGCCTTGCGTGGTCATCCTGGGCCGCGATATCAGCGACAGTATCAAGGCCGAACAGGCGTTGCGCGAGTCGGAGGAGAAATTCGCCAAGGCGTTTCGCTCGAGTCCATATGCGCTGACGATCACGGAAATGGAATCCGGTGTTCTCTTGGATGTGAACTGGGGTTTTGAGCGCATGACCGGATATCGTCGGGACGAGGTTTTGGGCAGAACCACTTTGGAGGTAAATCTCTGGCCTGACAGTCGCGACCGGGACGAACTACTGCGCCGGCTGCGCAACGACGGCCGCGTGCGTGGTGCGGAAATGAAGTTTCTCAGCCGCAAGAAGGAAGTGTTGGTCACCCGCTGTAGCTGCGACATCGTCGACTTGGGAGGAAAACCGTGCCTGCTCGCAGTCTTTGAGGACATCACGGAACAACGCAAAGCCGAGGATGAGAGGGCGGCGATGGAACAACAGTTCCGGCAGGTGCAGAAGTTGGAGGCGCTCGGCCAGTTGGCGGGAGGGATCGCCCATGATTTCAATAATATCCTCACGGGAATTCTCGCATACACGGAACTCGCGACGATGGACGCGACCGATCCGGCGGCAGTTCGCGGGCATCTGACCGAGGTCGGTAAAGCCGGCCGCAGAGCGCGCGATCTTGTCCGGCAAATTCTGGCTTTCAGCCGGCAACAGGTGAAGTTGCGTTCGCCCATCCGGCTGCATTTGGTGCTCCAGGAAGCGATCACGCTCCTGCGGTCCAGCCTGCCGAGTTCCATCGACCTGAGATCGCACGCCGACCCGGAGGCCCCTCTCGTGCTCGCTGATGCGACCCAGATTCATCAGATCGTGATGAACCTTTGCACCAACAGTGCCCACGCGATGAGAGAGAAGCAGGGCGTGCTTTCGATCCGGCTGGAATTGCGAATTTTGAACGAGGTGCCGTCCGGCGAAGTTCGACGATTGCAGCCTGGACGTTATACTGTTCTCACGATTGCCGACAGCGGTCACGGCATGGACGACGAAACCCTGAAGCACGTCTTCGAGCCTTTCTTCACGACCAAGGCACCGGGCGAGGGGACAGGTCTCGGGCTTTCCGTGGTCCATGGAATTGTCGAGGATCACGACGGGGTTGTCCTCGTGGAAAGCCAGGTGGGGAAGGGGACGACCTTCACGCTCTATTTCCCGGAACACATTTCTCTCACCGAATCGAACGCGGCGGAACCCGCCGATCTCGGGCCGGGCAAGGGGGAGAGGATTCTCCTGATTGACGACGAAGCGATGATTGCCGATTCCGCCGGCAAGTTGCTCGAGCGCCTCGGTTATCAAGTGACGGCTAAAACGGATCCGCGTGCCGCGCTTCAGGCGTTCGAGGAAAATCCATCGTCCTTTGACCTGGTGGTCACCGACCTGACGATGCCCCGGCTCTCGGGCATCGACGTGGCCCGAAAGATCCTGGCGTTGCGCCCCGGCCTACCGGTGCTGCTGGCCAGCGGATACAATGCGACGTGGACCGCGGAAAAGATCCGTGAGCTGGGCTTGGGTGGACTCATCAACAAGCCGCTGACGACCAGTGCACTGGCCACGGCCGTGCGTGTGGCGCTCGACGAAATCTCTTCATCGATTAACAAATAAACCGTGACTCCAAGCGCTCATTCATCCCGTGGCATGATTCTTTTTGCCGACGACGATATTACGGTGCGCGAAGGCCTGGCGGAACTGCTGCGACGATCCGGCTTTGAAGTCATGGGCGTGGGCTCGGCTGCCGAAGCGCTCGACCGGCTCAAAGCCGCGGAATTCGACGCCTTGATTTCCGACATTCACATGCCGGGAAATTCCGAACTCGAGTTGATTGCCGACGTTCCGCAAATTGCGGCCGGCCTTCCGGTGATTCTCCTCACGGGCCGGCCGTCGGTCGATACGGCGGCGCGATCCGTGCGACTGTCCGTGACGGCTTACCTCACGAAACCACCCGACTTGGCCGAGTTGAGCCGTATCCTGGACCAGGCGATTGCGGATTACCGCGGTTTCAGGGCGATGCGGTCGGGTCGCGCGCGCTTGCAGGAATGGGAAAGTGAAATCGATCGAATCGAGCAAATGCTGCGCAAAGCCCCGCTCGCGCAAGCTGGGGGACCGATGGGAAGCTATCTTCGACTGACTTTGCGCCAGGTGATTTTAATGTTGTCGGATCTCGAACAGGCGACGGGTGTGTTGGAACAGCCAACGCCGACGGTGGCAGGCACGACAACCCTGACCCGGATCGATCATGCCGCCGCTTTGCGGCACACGGTCGATGTGTTGGAGCGGACGAAGCAGAATTTTAAAAGCAAGGACCTTGCGGACTTGCGCAAGCAGTTGGAGGCGCTGTTGACGCGTACACCAGCATGATTTCCGGCTCAAGAATTCCGTTGGCGAACCGATAAACATCCTGCCAGGTCCGTAATCGGTTGCGGACGGCTTTCTCGGGCAGGACATACGGGCCTGTCAGTCGAAGGCGCAGTCAAATTCTTTTTCCCTTCTGCGGGCGGATGATTGGGCTGCGCTTTTTTCGTATCCTTTTCCGGGAAAGGCCGTCCAACGATTTCGGCCCGGTGACTCAACATTTATCATGAAAAACTGGACGATCGGAAAACGCATCATTTTTGGCTTCGCTCTTTTGCTGGGCTTGTCGGTGGCGCTCGGACTCTTCGCTTACTCGCGGCTTACGGCCATCAATGTTCAATCCGGGCGGATCACGGTGGACTGCCTGCCGGGGGTTTATTATAGCGGCCAAATTGAGTCGGTAAACCTGGCCAACTTTGCTCTCACCCATCGTTGGATGCTCTTTTCGGACTCGGCCGAACGAAAGGCGGTCGAGAGCGAAATGAAAATCAACTCCGCCAAACTCACGGAGCTCTTCAAGCAGTACGAAGCTTCGGTTACGACACCGGAAGACCGGGCCCTGTTTACCGCGATGTTGGCGGCGCGCGACCCCTATACCGATGCGCGAAAGATGCTGCTGGCGGCGGACCCAGCCCGTCAAATTGCACTGCTCAAAGAGCAGGTTGATCCTGCGTACCAGAACTACCGGAGCGCAATCCGGGCGCTCGCCGATTACAATAAAAACAACGGCGACGACGCGGGCGCGATGATTGTGGCGGCGGTTTCCATCGCGAAGGAAGGCATTCTTATCGGCCTCGCGATCGCCATCCTATCCGGCGTGGCGGTGGCGATTGTGATCATCACGGGCACAAACCGGATTCTCCGCCAGGTGGTGCATTCGCTCGAAACCGGATCGGCGGAAGTGGCGTCAGCCACGACCGAGGTCGCATCCGCCAGCCAGACTCTCGCGGAAGGTGCCAGCGAGCAGGCGGCCTCGCTGGAGGAAACCAGCGCCTCATTGGAGGAAATTACCTCGATGACCAAACGGAATGCCGACAACGCCGAGTCGGCCAAGACTCTCGCCGGCCAGACGCGCATCGCTGCCGACACTGGCTCGGGTGACATGGCGCATATGACTGGCGCGATGGATGCGATCAAGGTGTCATCGGACAACATCGCCAAAATTATCCGCACGATCGACGAGATTGCCTTTCAGACCAATATTCTCGCACTCAACGCCGCCGTTGAAGCCGCACGCGCGGGTGAAGCCGGATTGGGCTTTGCGGTCGTCGCCGAGGAAGTTCGCGCCCTTGCCCAGCGCAGTGCACAGGCCGCGCGCGAGACCGCGACCAAAATTGAGGATTCAATCGAAAAAAGCCGCCAAGGCGTGCACATCAGCGCCAAGGTATCGGCGAGTCTGACCGAGATTCTCGACAAGGCGCGCAAGGTTGATGACCTGATTGCGGAGATCGCCACTTCATCGCGCGAACAAAGCCAGGGCATCGGCCAGATCAGTATCGCGGTCACGCAAATGGACAAGGTGACGCAAAATACCGCCGCTACCGCCGAGGAAAGCGCCAGCGCCGCCGAGGAACTCAGCGCGCAGGCGGAAAACATGAAGGAATCGGTGCATCAATTGTTGCGTCTGGTCGGCGAAGCTGCGGGCGGTCCTTCGCTCGAACGGCCGACCCCGACCGCACCGGAGACAAAAACCATTTCGCGGTCCTCCCAGCCGCCGGATCGCATTTTAACGTCGCCGGTTCCTTTCCGAAAAACTGCCGTCGAAGCCGGCAAGTTGTTCGCGGACCTGGATCGCTAAGCGAAAACGCCATTTCCCTTCATGCATCAACCGCTCCCTGCCTCGGTTCAATCATCATGTGATATCCTCGTCGTGGACGATGATGCCACCCTGCGATCGGTCCTGAAGACTTTTCTCCAGCGGTATGGCTATGTCGTGCAATGCGCGAAGGACGGCCGCGCAGCCTTGAAAATATTGGACCAGATGCGGACGCACCTTGTCATCACGGATTTGTTCATGCCGGAATGCGACGGCTTCGAGCTTATCATGCAACTTCGGAGGAACACGCCTGATCTGGAAATTCTGGCGATCTCCGGCGACGGCCTGTCGGACCTCGATGTTTTCATGGGCGCGGTGCGCCAGCTCGGCGTGCGCTTTACGCTCAAAAAACCATTTGAGCTCACGGAACTGGCCTCGCTCGTCAAGCAGGCCATCGGTGAAGCCGTCTGAGAAACCGGTCTGATCGCCGGACTTGATGAGTGCATTGAATGCGCCTGCGTCGCCGGGTGAATTATTTCCCGGACGCATTGATCCCACTCGGCAAATTCTTGCGTGTTGGCTGCGCTTGGCTTTTTCATTCCGCCTTGTTTGGCCGAAGACGTCCGAACCCTATCCCCAAAGATCCGTCCATGCATTTTATTCCGGCCGTCGACCCGCATTTCTCCTATGAAGGACGCTTCGATTTTTCTGCGTCTGATGGACCGGTGGTAATTTGGGAGGGAAGCAGAATCAGGCTCGATTTCAGGGGGGCGGCGCTGGCGCTTTGTTTCACCGACACCAAGGATCAAGTGTTTTTCAATGCACAAGTGGACGAGGCGCCGCCGCAGATCATTCAGGTGCCTGCTGGTAAAATGGCGCGGATTGAGGTGGCGGTGCCTTCAGGTGGAGGCTGGCATCAGCTGCGTCTATTTAAGCGGACGGAGGCATCGGTTGGTCACGCCACGTTTTCCGGAGTGGAAATCGAGCCGGGAGAATCTGTCCGCGCACCAGCGCGGCAGGCATACAAGCTGCGAATGGAGTTTTTTGGCGACTCGATGATGGTCGGAGCTTGTAACGAGGACGGTCTTACGGACCAGTGGGAGGATCACCGCACCCACAACAATGCCCTTAGCTATACGACCCTGACGACCGAAGCCTTCGGTGCCGACTATCGTTGCATCGCCGTGAGCGGAATGGGAATCGCGACGGGCTACGTGGAGGTGAAAGCCGGCGAAGTGTGGAACCGGCTCTACCCGATCGCGGGAGCGAAACCCGCGGATCTCGACTCCTGGCAACCCGATGTTTCATTCATTAATTTCGGGGAGAACGACGATTCTTTTTCCCGCAGCCAAAACCAGCCATTTCCTGTCGATTATACGCCGCGGTATGTCGCGCTGGTGAATGCGATGCGCCAAGTGTATCCGGGAACCCATTTCGTGTTGTTGCGCGGCGGCATGTACGGCGGTTCGCAGAGCGAGCCGTTGCGCCTGGCTTGGGAGGCGGTGGTGAACGCCGTCGAAACGGACGACCCCGCGATCAGCCACTATATTTTCACCCACTGGTCGAGCAATCATCCCCGCGTCACCGACGACCGGGCGCTCGCCGATGAGTTGATCGCGTGGCTGAAACAGCAGGCGTTCATGCGACGGTATTTATGAGGTGCGCGGTTTCGAAACGATTATTCCCAAAGCACGGAGCGATCGATCGCCGTGAGCGATGTTTTACCGGTGAGGGCCATCGCCATTTCGAATTCACGACGCAGAATATTGACGACCCGCGAAACGCCATCCGCTCCGCCGACGGCCAATCCATAAACATAGGGCCGCCCGATCAACACGGCCGAGGCGCCGAGCGCGAGTGCTTTCAATATATCGGTTCCGTGACGGATGCCGCCGTCGACCAGAATTGGAAAACGCCCGGCCACTTTCGCCGCAACTTCCGGTAATGCATCGATCGTCGCCGGCACCGTGTCGAGATTGCGTCCGCCGTGATTGGAGACGACGAGCCCGGATGCGCCTTCGTCCACGGCGCGCCCGGCATCCCCGGCGTTCATTACGCCCTTCAAAATGACCGGCAGCGACGTCAGGGAACGCAGCCACGCGATATCCTTCCAGGTTAGTTTCGGATCGAGCGTGGCGCTGAAGATATTTCGTTCCGTCGGCCGGTGTCCCCCGGTGGCAGTGTGCAATCCTTTGAGGTTGGCGCGCTCCATTCCCTCTGGCAGGGAGAATTTGTGGCGAAGCTCGCGATAGCGTGGACCGAGCACCGGGGTGTCCACCGTTACGACGAGCGCCTTGTAGCCGGCGGCTTCGGCTCGGCGCACGAGTTCGCGGGTGAAATCGCGATCGGGTTGAACGTAGAGTTGGAACCAGTGCGGTTTCGTCGCGGCCCCCGCCACTTCCTCCAGACTCACCGTGGAAAAAGTACTGAGCACGATGGTTGCACCCGCGGCCTCGGCACCTTGGACGGTCGCGCATTCTCCCTCGGGATGGGCCAGCCGTTGATAGGCCACCGGCGCGAGCAGAATCGGGCACTCGAGATTTTGGCCGAATAGAGAGAGCTTGGTCTCGATGTGCGAAACGTCGACAAGGTTGCGGGGACGCAGACGGATTTTGCCATAGGCCGCTTCGTTCCAACGCAAAGTCGTCTCATCGGCGGCGGCACCGCTGACGTACTCCCACGCCATGGACGACAGGTGGGCCGGCGCGAGGCGGGCGTAGTCTGCAATCTCGACCGGTGTGATTGGCGCAGGGGAAGAGGGGGGCAACAGGGCCGCTTGATTTTTGGATTTCATATCCGCACTTGCTCGAATAGGGGTTAGGTATCCCGATGCAATACCCTATGTCGTTGAAAAATTGCGCGCTGCTGCTCGCGGCGCTGTTTGGATGGTCCGCCGCTCTTTCTGCCGCCGATGTCACTGCGCCCGAGCACAAGTTGAACGATTATCATTTGACGGCGGATTCGCTCCCGCAGCCAGGAGTGCCAAAGGGACGGCTTGAAGGCCCGCTTGAATTTCACAGCAAGTTTTTCCCGGGAACGGTCAGGCGGTATTGGATCTTTGTGCCGGCGCAATACACCCCGGAAAAACCGGCGGCCGTGCTGGTTTTCCAGGATGGACAGCGCGCCACCGACGGTGAATTGAGTGTCCCGCAGGCCTTGGAGAATCTCGTCTATAAAAAGGAAATCCCCGTGACGATCGGCATCTTCATCACTCCGGGAAACCTGAGCGAAAAATACCCGGACAATCTCGGATTGGGTAATCCAAACCACCGCCCGGAGGAATACGACGCGCTCAATGATAACTACGCCCGTTTTCTCATTGAGGAAATGCTGCCGGAGGTGGGCAAGAAATACCGGTTGACCGATGATCCGGAAAATCGCGCGATTGGCGGCACGAGCAGTGGCGCGATTTGCGCATGGACGGTCGCCTGGCAGCGGCCCGATCAATTTCGCAAGGTCATCAGCATGATCGGCAGCTTCACTTCCATCGGCTATAAACCGGCCCACGATGGGCAGCCGATGACGCCGGGCGGCGATATGTACCCGACGTTGATCCGGAAAAATCCCATCAAGCCGATCCATATTTTTCTGCAGGACGGCACCAACGATTTGAGCAATCTCACCGATACGAAAGGCTTTAAACCGGAGTGGACCGCGCTAACCAACGAGCACGGTAACTGGCACCTCGCGAATGAGCAGATGCTCAACGCGCTCGAATTCGCCAACGTCAATGCCGATCTCCATCACTCGCCGGGTCCGCGTTACGACATCAATCACGTCTGGGGCGATGGCAATCATTCCGACAAGCATGGCGGGGCAATCCTGCCCGATATCTTGCGCTGGATGTGGCGCGACTGGGCAAAAAAATAAACGGTGGCTGTCTGCCCGGGACCGCCGAACCCCCAGCTCGGCATTGTCGCGATTATCGCAGGCAGCCGAGCTGGGGCTCGGCGGTCCCGGACGATCTTTATTGCTTTATCGCGGATCCGAACGGTGTTTGGGAATCGGGCGGAGGCAATTCGTTGAGCACGGCCCAGAAAGAACCGAGCAGCCGGATCGCCTCGATGAATTCGCCGAACTGGAGCGGCTTGACCACGTACGCATTGACACCGAGCTGGTAGCTGTTGATCAGATCCTGATCCTCCCGTGACGACGTCATGACGACCACGGGAATCATTTTAAGCTTTGGATCGTTTTTGATTTGTCGCAACACTTCCAATCCATCCACGCGCGGCATTTTCAAATCGAGCAGAATGACAGCGGGATTGGTGTCGGAGCGGGTCGCGAATTCGCCGCGACGAAAGAGATAATCCAGCGCCTCCACGCCATCGCGCAGCGCGACGACATCGTTCGCGAGATGGTGTTGTTGCAAGGCGTCGATCGCCATTTCGCGATCGAGCGGACTGTCGTCGACCAGCAGGATTCGTTTAAGTCTCATTGTTGTTCTCCAAGCCTTTGATTGCCGATTTTAGGGTGAAATAGAAAGTCGCGCCGGCATCCGGACTGCCCTCGGCCCACGTGCGGCCGCCGTGGCGGGCGATGATGCGTCGCACGTTGGCCAAACCGATGCCAGTGCCCTCGAACTCCTCGGCGTGGTGCAGCCGCTGGAAAACGCCGAATAGTTTGGCGGCATAGCGCATGTCGAATCCGGCGCCATTGTCGCGGACGAAGAAAACGATCCGGCCTCCCTCGTTTCCGGTGCAGCCGATTTCAATTTCCGCGACGGCCCGCTTCCGGGTGTATTTTACGGCGTTGCCGAGCAGGTTGGCCCACACTTGCCGGAGCATCGCCGCGTCGCCTTGAACGGCGGGGAGATCGGCGATTTTCCAATGAATTTCGCGACCGGTGGTGGCGAGCTCAAGGGCCTTTCGCGCTTCCTGTACCAATCGATCAAGGTTGACCGTTGTCTCGCGCATTTCCGCACGCCCCATGCGGGAAAACGAAAGAAGATCGTCGATGAGTTGCCCCATGCTGCGCGCCGAGTCGCCAATCGTTTGAAGGAAGCGCACTCCTTTTGGCGACAGTCCGTCATTTGCCTCGCGCGCAAGCATGTCCACGTAACCCTGCACGTGCCGCAATGGTGCACGCAAATCGTGCGAGACGGAATAGGAGAACGCCTCGAGTTCCTTGTTGGCGGCTTCCAGTTGCGCGGCGTGGCGGTGCAGGTCGGCGTTCAACCGGTGAATTTCCGTCTCAATCCGTTTCGCTTCGGTGACGTCGCGCGCAGTGGCGTACATCAATCCATCCGGTTGGGGGACCGAGCGCCAGGAGAGCGTGCGCCACGTGCCGTCCTTGTGTTGATAGCGGTTTTCGAATTGCAGCACTTTTTCGCCGCGCACGACCTGCTGCTCGACCGCTTTCCGCGTGGCTTCGATGTCGTCGGGATGAACCAAAGTCATGAAGGGGCGGGCGAGGAACTCCTCCACGCTCCAACCGAGGATGTCCGTCACGGCGGGGCTGACGCGTTTGAAATAGCCGTCTGCGCTCGAAATGCAGAGAAAATCGAGCGAGAGACTAAAGAAGCGATCGAGTTCCCGAAGAGCGGCGGTGAGTTTTGCGGCTGCGGCGCGTTCCTGGCTCACGTCGCGAAAAACCAGCACGACCCCGATGATCCGGCCTTCGCGATCGCAGATCGGAGCCGCGCTGTCTGCAATGGCCCGCTCGTGACCATCGCGCGAAATCAAAACGATGTGATTGGCCAGCAGGGAAATTTTCCCCGTCGCGAGCACGTCATTGACCGGGATGACGCCGGGTTGACGTGTGTGTTCGTTGACGATCCGGAAAATCTCCCCAATTGGGCGTCCCAGCGCTTCAGCGCGGCGCCATCCGGTGAGTTGTTCCGCCACCTGATTCAACCGGGTCACTTTGCCATCGGTATCGGTCGCCAGTACCGCATCGCCAATGGAGTGCAGGGTTACGGAAAGACTTTCCTCGCTCCGCCGAAGAATGTCCGCTGCGCGCTGCCTGGCGCGAAGAAACCAAAGGCTGATTGCGGTGAGAAACAGAAGTCCCGGCGTGAGAATGGCGAAAATCTGTCGGAGGCCCGCGAATCGATCGGCCCATTCACTTGCAGATACTTCAGAAGCGAGAATCCAGAACGGCTCGTCTGCCACCACCATGCCTGCATCGCCGCTGAGAAGTTTCGCCGGGCTCACGCGCTGCCAGGTGAACAAACCGCCGGCCGGCAAGCGCAACTGGCCTTCCGCCTCCTGCTCCAGCTGGTGCCATAGTTGCGGGTCGGAGTGCGCGACCGTGACGTCCGCTTTATCGGGAAACATAAACCCCCACTCCTGATCCGGTGCGGTACTATGCAGCCAATATCCACGGGCATTGAGCAGGCGAAGGCGGTGTTCCGTTCCGTCGACCACGCCTTCCAAGTCGGAGATTAAGTTATTCCCCAAATAATTGATGAGATAGACGCCGCGGAGATGCCCGGCGGCGTCGAATACCGGAGTGCCAAACCGAAGCATGGGCTTGGGTGGGTCTTCAATGCGTCCCTGCTCAACGTTGAGGTCGAAGGTCGAAACGTATATTTGTCCAGCGGAGAGTTTTTTCGTCTTTTGGAAGTACGGCCGGTCCGACTTGTTCTGCAATTCAGCAGACGGAACAATCTCACCGTCTCGATTGACCCGGACGATTTCCAATCCGTTTTGATCGAGGAAACGGAGTTGATCGTAGTCAGGATGTTGCCGGCTGAAAAAAGCGGCCCGCCGTATGACCCGATCAAGATCGGCCGGCCGGCCGGATTCGAGGAAGGCGCGGAGACCGTCGCCGTCGGCGAGTACGCGGAGATCGTCCGCGATCGAGCGGAAATTGATTTGAGTCAATCGCACCAACAGCGCGGTCCGGACGGATTCCCGATCACGCAGTCGTTGTTCAATCTGAGCCGACTCCTGCCGGTAGAGCGCGGCACACAAAAGAAACACCGCGACCAATGCCACCAGAGCAAGAAGCGCGAGGCGCAGTCCTTTTGTGTTCTTCCCTGGCGCGGGCGGATTCAAGCGTTTCCTTTCTGGCTGATTTTCACGGTGGTTCGAATGGACGGTGGGAAGCTGATGGTCGTTGGCCCTTGGTTTCGTGAAACCTCTTTGTTGGAAAGGTTTCATCACGACAGAAAACACTTGAAACTTTGCCAGCAGGCGTCCGCTGGCAACTGTCTTTTCCCTTTTCTGGCGCGGGTGCCTGGCCGCGCCACGGAGACATCTGCGAACGCGTGACGAAGAAGTTTCCGGCAGCATTTGCTTTTTGGCGGGAAACCCGCTCATCGGGACGTTTTTATGTCCGATCTTTCGAAGCGACCTGGCGTTGCTGACCTATTGATAGCCGGGGTGCGTCGTCGTGTTCATCCTTTTTAGACCCGAGTTGCCCGCGGCGGAGCCGTGATTGATTGCGAGGCGATATTCCCGAAAATCGCATGCGGCGATTGACGGTGTTCTCCACGAGATAGGACTGTGAGCGAGACTCCCGGGAGATAAGATTTAATCAAGAAACCGGGGTAAGTTATTGGAAACGACACGTCGAAACCGTCGGTTGCGCGCGGTGCGATGTCCGGCGTTGACAGGGTGGGGTGGGCTCGGTGTGTTCGGCGGCTACGTCCATGACCGACAAGACCCTTCCTTTCACGAAAGCACAGCTTGAGGCGATCGCGGCCAAGGTGCCGACGCCTTTTCATCTCTATGACGAGGTCGCGATGCGGAAAAATGCGCGTGCTTTCAACAAGGCGTTTGAGTGGGTGCCGGGCGGTTTCGTGAACTACTACGCAGTCAAGGCGCTCCCGAATCCTTATGTGATGTCTGCACTTAAGGACGAAGGACTTGGCGGCGATTGCTCCTCGCTTGCCGAGCTCATGCTCTGCGAAGCGGTCGGCATCACGGGCAATAAGATCGTCTTCACCTCGAACGACACGCCGGATTACGAATACCAAAAGGCGGCCGAGCTCGGGGCGATCATCAACTTGGATGACATTTCGCACATCGCCTATCTTGAAAAAGCCCTCGGCGGGAAATTGCCCGGGATGCTTTGCTTCCGCTACAACCCGGGGCCGCTCAAGGAAGGCAACGTGATCATCGGCAAACCGGAAGAGGCAAAATATGGTTTTACCCGCCCACAATTGTTCGAAGGCTACCGCATCCTGAAGGAGAAGGGCGTGAAGCGTTTTGGCCTGCACACGATGGTGGCCTCCAACGAGCTCAATCCCGACTATTTCGTCGAGACGGCACAGATGCTTTTCGATCTCGTCGTGGAGCTGAACCGCGAACTCGGCATTCGGTTTGAATTTATCAATCTTGGCGGCGGCATCGGCATTCCCTACAAGCCCGAACAGACGGCAGTCGATTTGAAGTATGTCGGCGCGAAAATTGAGGCCGCGTATAACAAAACGATCGTCGCGAATAGTCTCGGCCCGATCCGAATTTCGATGGAGTGCGGCCGCATGATCACGGGACCGTACGGCTATCTCGTGTCGCGCGTGCTGCACAAGAAAGCCACGTACAAAAACTACGTCGGCCTCGACGCGTGCATGGCGAATCTCATGCGACCGGGGATGTACGGTTCGTATCATCACATCAGCGTGCCGGGGAAGGAAAACGGTCCGCGCAAGGTGTACGACGTGACGGGTTCACTGTGCGAAAACAACGACAAGTTCGCGATCGACCGGGAAATTGCCGACCCCGAGCCGGGCGATTTGGTCGTGATCCACGACACCGGCGCGCACGGCCACTCGATGGGTTTCAACTACAATGGCAAACTCCGCTCCGCCGAAGTGCTCTGGCAGGGTGCGGACAAGTGGAAACTGATCCGCCGGGCCGAGACGTACGTCGACCATTTCGCGACGCTGGAGTTTCCGGGTTTGAAGAAGTAAGTCGAAGGTTTCGGGGGTTCACCGCCGAATCCGAGGAAAATGTAGGGCCGTCGCAAGCGACCGCCCTACAATGAAATAATTTTCCCCGGAGTTGTTACACCAAGGAAGGGAAGATCGCGAAGGGCTGGCCTCGAAGCTGACGCGGTCTGGCGATCCACGCATTTTTCGTTGGGACACGCTCACATCAGATGGTCGACCGTGACGACTCCGGGAATTTGTTGGAAGTGTCGGTCGAACGTGAGCACAAGAGCGTCGTGAGTAATGGCGCAGCCGGCGATGGAAAGATCGGTGGCCGGCAACACGACGCCGCGGCGATCAAGCCCCCAAGTGAGCATTGCGGTGCGTTGCCACGCGCCGGGAGTCATATCCAAAAACACCATCGTGCTGAAACGCAGATCGAATCGGTCGCGCACGTTTGAATCGCTGCGACCACGAAGGACCTCAAGCCAGACGGTGCCGCAGACAGCGAAATCATAGTCGTCAGCTTGTTCGTCAAGCAGATCGAAGGGATCGCGCCGCCGCGTCAGGCAGGTGATGTAGAAGCTACTGTCGATGAGCACCAGCATGACTCAAGCGGAAGGAGTTCCGGCGGAGTCGGAGGCTGGCGGCTCGTTGAGCAGCATGGCGCGTTTGCGCGCACGCCGGGCGTTCAAGGCAACATCCCATCGCTTGATGGCTTCCGGATCGATATCCGGTGGATCAATGAGGTCGGACGGCTTGGGTTTGATGTCGTCGTCCCATTGTTGCGCGGAATCATAAAGCGGAGTGCGAAAAAGTTTTCGCTGTTTATGACGGCGTGCCAGATCGCGTAGCGCCATCTCGACCGCCTGTGTTTTGCTGGCGGCTCCGGTGAGATCCATCACTTGGGTGAGAACGTCTTCGTCGATGTGCATCGTCATTTTCATGCGAGCATTGGTATGGCATACGAACCATACTGCAATTTTAAAGTATGGTATTAATGCCATACAATTTATTAACAGATGGTTATATTTATTTGTTAGATTGAGCTCACGCCTAATTTATCGATGTTTTGATTGGGTTGTGAAGCGGGTCTTCAACCCAGGAGGAGTAAAAACACAGGTCGGAGACATGTGCGACAACTGGCGCCGGCGTTGATTTCCGGTGGGCTCGCGAGGAAGAAGATCTGGGTTTGTGATCGTGCGCCGAAATCGGATAATAAAAAGCCCCGCGCTTTTTCGGCGCGGGGCTGGAAAACAAATAAGACTACGCGAAGGAGTCGCCGGCTTACTTCTTCTTGTCTGCGATCGCCGCTTGCGCGGCGGCGAGACGGGCGACCGGCACGCGGTAAGGCGAGCAGGACACGTAGCTGAGACCGAGCTTGTGACAGAACTTAACCGAATCCGGATCACCACCGTGTTCGCCGCAGATGCCGAGCTTGATGTCAGGGCGGGTCTGGCGGCCTTTCTCGATGGCAATCTGCATCAGCTGACCGACGCCGGTCTGGTCGATCGAGGCGAAGGGGTTCTTTTTCATGATCTCGGACTCTTGATAAGCACCGAGGAAGGAACCGGAGTCGTCGCGCGACATGCCGAGAGTCGTCTGTGTGAGATCGTTTGTACCGAAGCTGAAGAACTCCGCGGTCTTTGCGATTTCGTCGGCAGTGAGAGCGCCGCGCGGAATCTCGATCATGGTGCCGACCGTGTAGTTGATCTTCACTTTCTTTTCCTTCTGCACGTCGGCGGCGATGCGGTGAACGAGCGCGGTCTGGAGATCGAGCTCCTTCTTGAAGCCAACGAGCGGGATCATGATTTCGGGCTTGGCTTTGAAACCAGCCTTCGTCGCGTCAGCCGCGGCTTCGAGTACGGCGCGTGCCTGCATGGCGGTGATCTCGGGATACTTGATTCCGAGACGGCAGCCGCGGAAGCCAAGCATCGGGTTGAACTCGTGGAGTTCGTGCACGCGGTGTTCGATTTTCTTGACGTCGATGCCGAGTTTCGCGGCGAGGGCGGCTTGTTGTTCCGCCGAGTTCGGGAGGAACTCGTGCAAGGGCGGGTCGAGGAAACGAATGGTCGCTGGCAGACCCTTGAGGGCCTTGAAGATTCCGTAGAAATCGTCGCGTTGGTAAGGCAGCAACTTAGCGAGCGCTTTTTCGCGTTCGGTGAGATTGTCGGCGAGAATCATTTCGCGCATCGCGTCGATGCGATCACCCTCGAAGAACATGTGTTCCGTGCGGGTGAGACCGATGCCGACGGCACCGAAGGCGACGGCCTGGGCGGTCTGTTCGGGCGTGTCGGCGTTCGTGCGGACGGAGAGCTTGGTGGCTTGTGCGCACCATTTCATGAGCTGGCTGTAGCTCTTGAATTTCTGCGTGGCTTGGGCGGTTTTGTCGCCGTGGAGCAAACCGGAGATGATCTCGGAGGGAGCGGTCTTGATTTGGCCGGCGTAAACGACGCCGATGGTTCCGTCGATCGAGAGGAAGTCGCCTTCGGCGAACGTCTGACCGGAAACCGTGACCGTCTTCTTGTCATAGTCGACCTGAAGGGCGGCGGCGCCGCAGACGCAGACCTTGCCCATCTGGCGGGCAACGAGCGCGGCGTGCGAGGACACACCACCGCGGGCGGTGAGAATACCTTCGGCGGCGATCATGCCGCGAAGATCTTCCGGGGAAGTCTCGACGCGAACGAGGAGAACCTTTTCACCCTTCTCGGCCGCCGTGACGGCGCGGTCGGCGTTGAAATAAATCTTGCCGGTGGCGGCACCGGGGCCGGCGGGAAGGCCGTTGGCGATGACGGTCGCTTTCTTGACCTCGGAGAGATCGAAGATCGGCGCGAGCAACTGCTCGAGCTGGTCAGCGGGATTACGGAGGACGGCGGTTTCCCAATTGATGAGCTTCTCCTTCACCATATCGATGGAGAACTTCAATGCGGCGGCGGCGGTGCGCTTGCCGTTGCGGGTCTGCAGCATGAACAGCTTGCCTTCCTGAATCGTGAATTCGATGTCCTGCACGTCCTTGAAGTGTGACTCGAGGGTCTTGCGGACCTTGAGCAACTCGGCGTACGACTTGGGCATCTGGTCCTTCAACTTGAGGACGGGCTCGGGCGTGCGAACGCCGGCCACGACGTCTTCGCCTTGGGCATTGATCAGGAATTCACCGTAGAATTCGTTGGCGCCGTTGGCGGGATTGCGGGTGAATGCAACGCCGGAACCGGAGGTTTCGCCCGTGTTGCCGTAGACCATGGCCTGCACGTTGACTGCGGTGCCCCACTCGGAGGGAATGTTGTACTTGGCGCGGTAAACTTTAGCGCGGTCATTCATCCAGGAGCCGAAGACGGCGCCGGCGGCACCGCGGAGCTGGTCCCATGGATTGTTCGGGAATGATTTGCCGGTGCGGTCCTTGACCATCGCCTTGAAGCGCTTGACGAGCTCCTGCTGGTCGGCGGCGGTCAGTTCGCTGTCGATGATGTCGCGGTGATAAGTCTCGTGCTTGAATGCGTGGATGACGGACTCGAATGGATCGTGGTCTTCGCCTTCGCGCTTCTGCACGCCGATGACGACGTCGCAATACATCTGGATGAAGCGACGGTAGCAGTCCCAAGCAAAGCGTTCGTTCTTGGTGGCGGCGGCGAGGGAAAGAACCGTGTCGTCGTTGAGGCCGAGATTCAAAATCGTGTCCATCATGCCCGGCATGGAGTCACGAGCGCCGGAGCGGACCGCGACGAGCAGGGGGAAGTTCGAAGCGTCGCCGAACTTGTAACCCATGATTTTCTCCATGTTTTTGATGCCGGCTTCCATTTGGGCCTGCAGCGACGCCGGGTAGGTGCGCTTGTTATCGTAGAAATAAGTGCAAACCTCGGTCGTGATCGTGAATCCGGGAGGCACAGGCAGGCCGATGCGGGTCATCTCGGCGAGGTTGGCACCCTTGCCGCCGAGGAGGTTTTTCATCGAACCGTTGCCGTCGGCCTTGTTGGCGCCCCACGTGTAAACGTATTTGAGAGCCTTGGCGGCGGATTTCTTGGCAGCGGGTGCCTTCTTTGCGGAGGTTTTTCTGGCAGTGGATTTCTTGGCCATATGGATTGGTATAAAATGAACGATAGGGGCGGTTATCGCATAATAGCCCGGGAGGAGTGTCAACGGCGGACACGGCGTTCCGGCTAAATTCAGCTTCCGGCGATGAATCAGGGAAAGCGCGGAAGACAGAGGTTGCGGAACCGCGGGAAAGTTGTTTCTAGGACGGATCTTGAGCGATCAACCCCCATTCAGCAAATACGAGGAAAATGCTCCGCAAGCGAGTGATGACGATGTGCCGGTGGGTAAGAAAGCCATGGGATTTCTGGAGCACCTCGAGGATTTGCGGATGACGCTAATCAAATGTGCGGTGGTTTTCGGGGTGTTCGTGACAGTGATCGCTTATTTCGTGGACAATTTTTCCCGGGCCTTAAGCTGGCCGTTGGAGAAGATCAGGACGGAGTTTCCGAAGATGAATACGGACCTGATCACGAACAGTCCGATGGGGGTGTTCAGCGTCATCATCGACATCTGTTTGATCGGCGGCTTTGTTTTATCGCTGCCGTTCTTCCTGTTTTTTATCGGCCAATTTGTGGCTCCCGCGTTGACGAAGCGGGAGATGAAAGTGCTCCTGCCCACTTGTGGTTCGGCGATGATGCTTTTCCTGGGTGGGTCCTCGTTTGGTTACTTTCTGCTCACGCCCAGTACCATCCGGGTTTCCTATCAGTTAAACGAAATGCTCGGTTATTCCGTGATGTGGACGGCGGACCGCTACTACAGCCTGCTCATGTGGCTCGTGCTCGGGATGGGCGCGGCGTTCGAATTCCCGCTGCTCATCGTGCTGGCCGTGTACATGGGTCTGATCGAAGTGAAAACGTTGCGCAAATACCGCCGGCACGCCATCGTGGTGATCTTTATCATTGCAGCCGTCGTGACGCCGACGCCCGATCCACTCAACCAGACGATGTTCGCCCTGCCGTTGATCGTGCTCTACGAGATTGCTATATTTGTTGGCGCGCAATTGAAGCGCCGCCGCAAAGACGAATTGATCGTCACGTAAGCGGCAAACTCGCTGGTGAGCCGCGCCGCGCTTGTCCGTCGCGTCCACCCGGCGACTGCCTCAGCGGTCGGCGGGTTTGGCTGCGGACATGGCTTTGGCTACGATGCCGGGATTCGATTCCAAATGGCGTGTCAGCGCTTCAATCGCCCGGAACGTCTCGGGGCTGATGTGATGTTCCATGCCCTCGACGTCGTCATAAATGATTTTCTCGTCGGAAATTCCCAACACCCGCAGAAAATCAGTCAGTAATTCATGGCGATGCGCGATCCGGCGGGCAACTTCGAGGCCTGAACTCGTGAGCACCATCCCGCGGTATTTCTCGTATTTAATGAAACCTTCCGCGTCGAGCCGCTGCACCATCGCGGTGACGCTGGCTTGGGAAATTTTCAACCCTTCGGCGATGTCGACCACCCGTGCGTAGCCTTTTTGCGCGATCAATTGCTCGATTTTCTCCAAATAATCCTCCACCGCGACAGTCGTCCGGCGGCGGGTTGAGCTGGGAATGGCGGCCACGAACGGAAAGGATTAGCCGCCGAAGCGGGAAGTGAACCCGCGTGCGCGGGTTTAACTTACTTGCGGGTGTCCCGCTGGAACACGAAGACCGTCTTGATCATCTGCAACGCCAGCCAGAAAACGCCGGTCATGCAGGCGGAGCCAAGGCCACCCCAGAGCATGATCATCTTTGGATCGTTGGACGGCACGTGGTCGTTCACGAGCCAGTAAAAGATGCAGAACGCGATGGCGGTGCACACCAGATCGAGGAACAGGACGAGGAAGGAAAAGGGCTTTTTCTCAGGCGAGGCCATGACGGGAACAGAAGGCTGCGGGTGGGTTTTGTCGAACAGAAATTTCGATGTCTAGAATCTACGGCGCCAACTTGGTTGATTGTGTTTTATCGCACCCCTCCCAGTTATTTCGCGGGAACGCTCTTTGGCTTTCGTGCACTGGGCTCAATTATGTAGCGGAAGACCTTGTCGGTTCCAAGCCATCTGCGTGCCAAGATGTTGAGGTCGGCGATGGAGGTATTCGAAATATCGCCTTCCATCGACCGGGCTGCTGTTAGACTTTCGGGTCGTGCCTGTGCGTCGCCGAGAACTGTGAGCCAGAAATTATTGTCAGTTTGCGAGCCTTTTGCCGCGACAACATACTGAGCTTTGGCGCGGGCGAGTTCGTCCACCGTAACACCCTTGTTCGCGAGTTTGCCGCCCAGATCCCGGACAACATCGCCAAAATGAACCGCGTCCTCTGGTTTTACCTCGACCGTGCATCGCAAGTAGTCGAATTCCGGATAGCTGTCGCTGGCATAGAAAGCGACATTGGGTGAATAAGTGGCACCTTGCTTTTCCCTCACTTGTTCCCGTACCCGGTCGGAAATGATCAATGCGAGCATCCTTAACCGCCATCGATCGGTCGGGCTGATTAATGCGCGTACCGGCCAGAAAAATTCCAAAGTGGAGGGCCGGTCGAGAGGACCGTTATAGTAGGAAAATGCGGAAACGGGCTGCTTGGGAAATTTGATTCCGTGTTGTACGGTTAAGGTCGATTTGGCTTGGCGGGACCGCAGGGTCCCAAAAGTTTTAGCGACCTCTGCAATGGCCGTGTCCACCGTGATATCGCCTACGACCGCGATTTCGATCGCACCGTTCGCGAGAGCCGGAGTGAGCCACGCCTGCAGTTCCTCCGACGTCCGGGCAAACAAACCCTCGACGTTGGGGAGGCCGATTCGCGGATAGTTGCCGGTAATGGAGGGAAGGATAAAGAGCTGCATCGCCCCTTCCGCCGTGTTCCAAAGGGGATTGATCGCGGTGTTGAGTTCGGATGCCATTTCCATATGTCCTTCGGGTCGGAAGCCCGGCTCGCTGAAAAATGCGGCTGATTCGTGGAGCGCTCGTGAAAAATGTTCAGTACGAGCGCTTCCGCTCAGGCTGAACACATCCTCATCGGCCTCAGCATTGAGCGTTTCCACCCCGCCTGCCATTCGTGTGAGGTCCTGAAAAGAATGCTTTTTCAGCCCACCATACAACCAGGCTCCGACCCAGGTATGCAGTCCCGGCTTGTCTGCCGGTTCATCCCTGAGGCCCGAGCCAAAATGAATGCTGAAACGAACGAGGGCGTTTTCAAACGGCGTGCGTTTCACATTGAGGCGGACCCCATTCGACAGGCGCACCTGCCATAAATCGAGGTCTTTCACATAGGTTTTTTCCATCACCTCGCCGGCTGGGCCAAAATCGTCATAGGCAAAACTAGCGGCGGTGGCGGGCGACGGGGCATCCACCGCGACGTTTCGGCTTTCATTGTATGCGGCTCGGATCTTCTCCGGAGACGGCATGAGGTCGGCGGCCGTTTCGACAAAGATATGCGGTGGTTGCTTACCCCAATATTCGCGGAAAACGCGCTGGCATTCCTCGGGCGTTAGTCGGTCGCACACGGCGAGGGATTCGTCCAATGCTTCATCCGTGAATAGCACAGGCGTTCGTTCCTCCAGCGAATCCACCAGCATATTCGCAAACTGCGTTGACGGCATGGTGGGGACCGCGTGACCCATGGCTTGAATTTCATCGCGCAGACTCGCCTGGTAGGATGCGAGTTCTTCCCGCGCGAATCCATGCTCAATGACCCGGCGGACTTCCTGTTCGACCACGGACATCGCTTTCTCCCAGTCTGTAATGCTCGAGGCGACGACTACGGAGAGCTTGCGAAACTTCCCATACTCGACCACGACCGACGTATCCGAACCGCTGATAATAGGATGATCGATCCGGGTCAGTCCATCTAAACGGCGCCGCAGCATGTCGAATGCGGCTTGAAGACGCAGCTCTTCCAGTTGGGTACCCCACGTGAAAGGTTTTTCCGTCCGTGACGCGACCTTGACCAAGCTGAGGTGAAAGCCGCCTTGCTGCCTTGGGCTGATGGCGACGAGCGGTTCGGATGCCTGCTCAATATTTTCCACCGGTACGATCGCCGGTGCAGGACCAGTGGCGGCGAGGGAGGCAAATTCGTTCCGCACC
Source organism: Lacunisphaera sp. (assembly GCA_036499685.1). Classification (GTDB taxonomy): domain Bacteria; phylum Verrucomicrobiota; class Verrucomicrobiia; order Opitutales; family Opitutaceae; genus Lacunisphaera. Next base: position 88,460 of record DASYDH010000067.1, read on the forward strand.
ATTGCCTCAACCTGGCTCGTGTCGATCTGGCCGACGATGATGACGCACATGTTTTCCGGGCGGTACCACGTCTTATAAAATTTCCGCAGTGCGGCGGAGTTGGCAAGTTCGACGGTGGAAATCAAACCGATGGGCTGGCGATTGGGGATGCGGGTGCCGTGATAGAGGAAGTCGATGAGGGCCAACCGTTCGGTTTCCTCGGGTGTATGGCGCGAACGCTCCTCGCTCAGGATCACGCCCAGCGCACGTTTTACCTCCCTCGGCTCGAAGAGCATTCCATCGGCGATATCCCGGAAGACAAGTAAACCATTTTTCAAGGTACCGGGGGAATTCTCGGGCAACTCCAGTTGGTAGAGCGTGTGAGTGTGAGTGGTGAAAGCATTCACATCAGCGCCGAAAGCCACGCCCTGACGCTCGAGGAATTTAACGAGCTCGCCCGCAGGGAAATGCTTTGTACCGCTGAACGCCATGTGTTCGACGAAGTGCGCATAGCCGCGCTCGTCGTCGTTTTCATCGAGCGAGCCGGCCAATACCGCCAGTCGCATGCTGATTCGTCCCGGCGGTGAGGCGTGCGCAACGATGGCGTAGCGCAGACCGTTTTCCAGCCGGCCTTCGGTCACGCGTGGACTTTGCTTGAGTAGGACATGTTCCAGCGGCCATGGCGCGACCTCAGCGTGAACGGGTACGGGGGGTGTCGTTTCCGCGCCGCAAACAGCGACGACAACAAGCAGAAATGCGAAAAGGATCTGGCCGGGGTATCGCTTCACGAGTGCCGAGGCTGCCCACTCCGGAAAAGGAGTCAGTCCCAAAAACGATCACTCATTCCGAATCAGGGTGCGCCCGATTCAAACAGCGGCACGATTTGCAGTCCGGGGACGGTGCCGAGGCCATGGTCGGTGATGCGAATTTCCGGAATCACGGAGAGCGAAATTAAATTAAATCCCATGTACGGCAGCGTGCAGCCGGTGGCACTCCATGCCTGTTTCAACGCGGTCGATTCCCTGGCGACGACGGTCGCACGTTTATCGGACAAGAGGCCGGCGATCGGCAGCACCACCTTGGCGAGAATTTTTCCATCACACGCCGCCGCGCATCGCCTTGATGGTTTTCAACGCGAGCTGCATGTCCGCTTCGTTCGTGCCGGCGAGAATGATGTTGTGCGCATCGTGCCCGACGTTTTTGCGACGGTTAAATTGTCTTTGGAATCATTCGCGTGAGGTTTTCAGGCATGCCATGGTTGACCAGGATCGTGTCCTCGATCCGCACGCCGCCGACATCAATGTGTTGATCCACCATCGACCAGTTCACACAGTCATGAAAAAACTTCCGATGCAGCGGGTTGTTGAGCAAGGCGGGGATGAAATAGAGGCCGGGCTCGACTGTCACGATGTAGCTCGATCGCAAAATCAGATCCATGCGCAGATGGGCAAGGGAAGGCCTCGGGTCCTTCGGCCGCCCCGGCTCGTGACCGCTCGCGTCGCGCACCCCAAGGCCAACCATGTGGCCGATGCCGTGCGGGAAAAACAAGGTATGGGCGTCTTGCTCGAGCAGGGACGACGGATTGCCGCGCATGATGCCCAAGTCCACCAAACCTGCGACAAGATCGCTGGCGGCGGATAAATGAATATCCTTCCACTCGGCGCCAGGCTGACAACGGGCGATGGCGGCATTCTGCGCGGCGACGACGATTTGAAAAAGATCCCGTTGGAAAGCAGTGGGCCGGCCGGCGACGTACGTGCGCGTCACGTCGATCACGTAACGATCAACTTCGGCGCCCGAATCGATCAGGATAAAATCGCCTTCCTTGAAGGCCCGTTGCGAGGGAGACGCGTGCAGCAGCGCCGAATTGGGCCCGCTACCGACGATGGTATCATAACCCGCCCTGGTTGCGCCGCGCCGGAAATATTCCGCTTCGATTTCCACCTGGATCCGGCGCTCCGAAAAGCCCGGACGCAGCATCGGTTGCACTGCGGCGTAACCGGCGGCCGTTTTGTAGGCGCAATGCCGCATCAAATCCATTTCCGCAGGCTCTTTCAACCGGCGCGAATGCAGGAAGATTTCGCGAACGTCAGCCGTCCGCAGCTCGTCGGGTCTGATCCCCGGGACTGGTGAGCCCAATAGAATGACAGGGCGTTTCTTTCTCGCGTCAAACCATGCCGTGAATTTGTCGAGCAGTTCCCCGGGCAATTGCTGGCGACCCTGCCACAATCGGTCGGACTCGGTTATCTCCGGCACAAACAAAACCCACCCGGCATCTCCGCGACCGCCTTTCTGATCGTGCGGATCGAACGCAACGATCCCGCCGAACGCATCGGCGATGCCTGTCAGGTAATAATACTCCTGATGTGCGATGAACGGGAGCATTTGGTCGCTGAGTTCGGGCTTGGGCAGCGGGTTGCCAGCGCCGACGACGAGAACCTCATCGGTCAGTTGAAGAGTTTTTGCCAGACGCGTCCGGCGTTCAGCGTAGTCGAAATACACGCACCTCAGGACAGCAGAAAAATGGCCCGAAAGAAAGGCTGTTGGTGGAAATGCGGGGACTGCGCATCAAGTGCGTAATTTTTGAAATTATGCTCAGAGTCTCACTGGAACAGTTCGCTGGTGAACCAGTTCACGCACCAGCCGCCACCGGTTGCTTTCAAGCTGCCACAGGAGCGTATAAAACACCGGCTCCCACCCATGGCCGAAATCCTTGACGCGCGTGAGCAAAGCCAGGCCGGTGTCGCCCATTATTTCCGCATGATGAATCGCGGTCGACCGGGTGGGAAGAGAGTGTTTTTGCCCGGTCCCTGTCTTCGTTGGACTACCCCAGAAGGCGAGCATCTGTTCGCCGGAAAGACGTGCGAAGCCGCCATTGTCGGCCACCCGTACGCAGGTGAAATCCGCGGAGTAAGTCGCGGCGATTTCAGCCACCTCGCCGGCGTCAGCGGCCGCGATGAAACGATTGATCGCTCCTTCCAAGGATTGCGGCGTTGCGTTTGTTGATCCGCCCGCGGGATTCGGATGCGGAGAAGGAGGTTTTGACGTCGTGCGTTTCGCGAGCAGCCTGCGGAAATTATAGCAGGCCAGGCCGACCGCCGGCCAGATCAAGAGATCCAAGCCGGATCGTCGGACGACGTCACTGAGCGCGATTCCGTTATTTTGGTCGAGCCAGACACGATGGGTGATGAATGCTGCTTCGAGGGCCGCACACGCGACCAAAATCGGCAGCAGCCACGCCACGCGAAACCGCGCGCCACAGCGGTAGGAAACCCAAAGGTGAACGACGGCGAGAATTCCCGCTACGTTCAATGCGGTCGTGATAATCGACATTGCGAATGGAGCATCGTGAGACATGGGATCGATCGATTGATGGCTCGGAAAGGAGACACGTTAAATCAGGCCCATCTCGCGGGCCCGCAGCGCGGCCTGGGTGCGGTCGAGCGCACCGAGTTTTTCGAGCACATTGGTCATGTGATTCTTCACGGTGCCCTCGGTGATTTTTAGATGAGCGCCGATCTCCTTGTTGCTGCAGCCGTCGGCGAGCAGTTTCAGCACGCCCAGTTCGCGCTCCGAGAGCGGGTCCGACAATGCCTGTGCGGGGCGTTTGCCCTCGCGGACGGTCAACCGGTTGAGTTCAGCCACCATGCGGGCGGCGACGGAGGGCTCGAGCACTGATGTCCCTTTGGCGGCGGCCCGCAGGGCTTCGCAAAGTTTTTCCGCGGAGCACGCTTTCAATAAATAGCCGAGCGCGCCGGCCCGCAGGGCGTCGAAGATTTCCTCGTCTTCCTCGAACGTGGTGAGGACGACGACGCGGGCTGCGGGATTTGTGGCGAGGATTTTTCGCGTGGCCTCGACCCCGCCAAGCACCGGCATGCGCAGGTCCATGAGGATCACGTCCGGGTGATGGACCTTCGCGAGCGAGATCGCTCGCTCACCGTTTTCGGCTTCGGCGACGATTTCAAAACCGTCCTGTAACGACAGCAAGGTGCGCAGCGCCTCGCGGAAAAGCGACTGGTCGTCGACCAGCAGGATGCGGAGTTTTTTCACGCTGGTACCTCCACGGTAAGGGCGAAACCACCATCGAGCCGGTTGGCCGTTTCCACCTGGCCGCCGAGCAGTTCGATGCGTTCACGCAGACCGGTCAGGCCGAATCCGGCGCCGGGTGGCTGGTGGATTGTGCCGACGCCGTTGTCGGACAATTCCAATCGGATTCGCTGCGGGATGCGAAAATCGAGAATCAGCAGCGCGCTCGTGGCGCGGGCGTGTTTGCGAATATTCGTGAGGCCTTCCTGCGCGGCGCGGAAGAGTGCATGTTCCACGGTCGAGGTCAGCGGTCGTGGTGCACCTTCCACCGCGAAAGTGGGAATGGGCGAGCCTTGGGCCACGAGTTCCTTCAGCGCCTCGGGCAACGGCGGACGTCCCGTGTCGGCGCGAAGGGCGCCCACCGAGCGCCGAACATCGTCGAGTGCCTCGCCGCTCAGGCTGGCGGCTTTCAGGATCGATTCACGCGCTTTTCCGGGTTGGGTGGGAAGCAGCGTGGCGGCCGCGTCAAGTTGAGTTTTGATCACCGTAAGATAATGGCCGACGCCGTCGTGAATTTCCCGGGCGACGCGATTGCGTTCGCGCGTGGTGGCGAGGTCGCCCGCTTGTTCAGCGTAGTCGCGCAACTGGCGATTGGCGGACTCTACTTCCTCGCGAAGTTTTTGTTCCCGGGCGCGAGCTTGGAGTGCGCGGCGGGTGATAATGGTGAAGACAATCGTGAAGGCGAAACCCGTGGAATAGTCGATCAAAGCCTCCCGCGCTCCCGCCCAGCCAAAGGTTAACGCCCAGAGTGCGATATTGATCGCGAAAAGATAGACGCACACGAGCGTGGCGTTGCGCGGGCGAAGATCGAAAATGGATTGGGAAACGAGGGGCAGGACAATAATACCGAAGAAACCGCGGATCGGGCTGACGGCGATCAGCAAGGTGACGACTGCGCACTGCACGCCGAAGTAAATCGCGTGCGCCGTTGGCCCGCGTTCCTCGATCAATGAACTGCCCAGTACACTGATTGCGGTATAGACGCTACCGAGGACAACGGTGGCCAGCAACAGCCATCCTGAATTATGATAATGGTAACCGGAAGAGAGGCTGGCGAAGCAAGCGAGGATGACGCTCGCAAAGGCAAAGTTGCGATAGAAGCGGCCGGTGTGGCGATGAACGATATTCGTCATGCGGTTCACAGATTAGCACACCCGGACCGGTTGGCGATATAGGAAGGAAGTCATGCCAGGGTCATGGCGCGACGGGGAGCGTGATGTCCGGCCGCGCCTTGTTCGAAGGCAAAAACGGGCGTTGCGCGGGCAGGCGTCCGAGTCGGGTTCCGCCTTTATTTCAATGCGGCGTGCAGGATTTCCACCGGATGTAGCGCGATCCTTCCGGTGCCGTCCTTGATCTGATGGCGACAACTCGTGCCCGGCGCGGCGACCAGCGTGTCTGCCGTTGTGCCGCGCACGGTGGGGAAAAGCGCGAGTTCGCCGATTTGCTGCGAGATTTTAAAGTGCTCCTTCTCGTAACCGAACGAACCCGCCATCCCGCAGCAGCCCGAGGGAATGACCGTCACTTTATAGCCCGCGGGCAGCTCCAGCATTTTTACCGTCGGCACGAGCGACGACAGGGCCTTTTGGTGGCAGTGTCCGTGCAGCTTGATTGCTTGCGGACGTGCGACAAACGCGTCGCGCACGATCCGGCCGGCGTCAATTTCGCGCGCGATAAATTCGTCGATGAGGAGCGCGTTTTTTGCGAGGGTCTGCGCGTCGGCGAGCAACTCGTCGGGAACAAGATCGGGATACTCGTCGCGAAATCCCAGAATCGCTGATGGTTCGATGCCGATGAGTGGCGCGTTCGTCGTGATCACGTCGGCGAGGAGTTCGACGTTACGAATGGCGAACGCCCTCGCTTCGCGGACGAGTCCCTTGGAAAAATGCGCGCGGCCGCTTTCAACGTGGTTTGGAATGACGACTTCGTAGCCGAGGCGGTTGAGCAACTGGATCGCCTTGATGCCAACGTCCGTGTCGTTGTAGTTGGTGAACTCGTCGCAGAAAAGATAAACGCGTCCGTTCGGAAAGGGATTGGTAGGCGGAGGTGGAACCTGACCTCCGGGCAGGTTTTTCCGAGGCGAGGATGCTAAAAGCGCGCCCGGAGGTCGCGCTCCACCTTGATTCGCGTGTTTGGCGTGCCAGGCGGCGAGGGTGGTGGAATGGAGTGCAGGCAAGCTGCGTTTCAACGCGAAACCGGAAAACTGTTTGATCCAGCGCGAGACGTCGGGCGCGGTGACGGCCCAATTGTAGAGCCATGGCGCGATCGCTGCGAGGCGCATGGATTTATTGAAATTCGCCACGAGTCGCGAACGCAACGGAACGCCGTTGGCATCGTAATAGTGCTGCTGCCATTCGGCTTTGAGCCGGGCGACGTCGACGTTGGAGGGACACTCGGACTTGCAGCCTTTGCATGAAAGACAGAGATCCATCACGTCTTTGACGGCGGTGCTATCCCACGCGTCCATGTCGGCGCGGGATTCGGTCAGAACCTGGCGAAGCATGTTGGCGCGGGCGCGGGTCGTATCCTTTTCATTGCGCGTCGCCATGTAGCTTGGGCACATGGTGCCGCCCATGAGGTGGGTTTTGCGGCACTCGCCGACGCCGTTGCATTTTTCGGCGGCGCGGAGAACACCCTGCGCGGCGCGAAAGTTGAACACCGTTTTGTAGTCCGGCGAGGGATGATCGGGTCCGTGCCGCAACGACGTGTCCATCGGTGGCGTGTCGATGATCTTGCCAGGATTGAACAACCCGTGCGGGTCGAAGGTTTCCTTTATGCGACGCATCATGGCGTAGCATTCGGGACCGACCATGAACGGAATGAATTCCCCGCGCAGGCGGCCGTCACCGTGTTCGCCGGAGAGGGAGCCGCGGTATTTTTTCACGAGCGCGGCGACGTCAGTCGCAATGCTGCGGAAGAAACGCATGCCCTCGTGCGTTTTCAAATCGAAGAGCGGTCGCGTGTGCAATTCGCCGGCGCCGGCATGGGCGTAATACACGCTGCTGATGCCATATTTGTCGCGCATCAATCCGTCGAACTCGGCGATATACGCCGGCAAATCCTCGACGGCGACGGCGGTGTCCTCGACAACCTCGCGCGGTTTCGCGTCGCCGGGAACGTTCATCATCAATCCCTGACCGGCCCGGCGAAGATCCCAGACTTTGTTGCAATCGTCGCCCCAGAGAACGGGGAACGCGTACCCGAGTCCGGCCGCGCGCAGCTCGGCCTCGATCGTTTTCATCGTGGCGTCGATGACGGTACGTTGCTCGTGGCGGATTTCGATCACGAGCACGGCACCGGGGTCGCCTTGGACAAAGAAACGGTTTTTGACCTGCTCGAGGTTGGCCTTCGTGCACTCGAGAATGTGACGGTCGATCAGCTCGCAACCGAAGGGCCGGTGACGCATCACGATGAGCGTGGCGTGCAGGGAATCCTGAATCGTTTTGAAATGGGCGCAGAGCAATGCGCCGGGCGGTGGGAGCGGCTCGCAATTGAGTTCGAATTCCACGCCGAGAAATAGCGTGCCCTCCGAGCCGGCGATGAGCTGGCAGAGATTGAACGGCTGCTCCGATGCCGGATCGAAAACGTTGCACGCCATCAGCCGGTCGAGCGCATAGCCGGTGTTGCGGCGCGTGACGGTCGGTTTCGGATAATTGTCGCGAATCAACTGTCGATTCCGCGCATCGCCGAGCAAGTCGCGAACGCTGCGGTAGATTTTCGTTTCGAGCGAATCGGGCCCGGAACACTTGGCGGTGAATTGTTCCTGCGTCAGCGGACCGAACGTCACTTCCGAGCCGTCGCTGAGGAAGCCGCGAGCGGAAACGAGGTGTTCGCGAGTGGTGCCGTAAACGATCGAGTTGGCGCCGCAGGAATTGTTGCCGACCATGCCACCGATCATGGCGCGGTTGGCGGTGGACGTTTCCGGCGTGAAATGCAGGCCGTGCTGCTTGAGGAAAAGATTCAGCTCATTGCGCACGACACCGGGCTGGACGCGAACCCGGCGCGCGTTTGCGTCAAAAGCCAGCACGCCGTTGAGATGGCGGCCCACGTCCACTACGATTCCAGAACCAACGACTTGTCCTGCCAGTGAAGTGCCCGCAGTGCGCGGGATGAGGCCAACGTGGTGGCGATTGGCAAAACCGACCAATTCGCGAACGTCGTTTTCGATGCGGGGGAGGGCGACGGCCACGGGCATTTCCTGATATTCGGAAGCGTCCGTGGCGTAGAGGCTCCGCATCGTCCGGTCGAAATGCAGTTCGCCTGCAATTTGCGCGGCGAGGATTTCAAGATCGGTCGAGGTCGGAGCGGTGCTCATTGGTGGACATAAATTGAGTACGAAACGCCGCCGGTTTGGCGAGCCTTACAGTGAGAGATTCACCCTAGTCGAATTCGCGATTGGATTCAGGTACCGTTTCTGCTGGCACGAGGAAATTCTCGATGTTCGCGTTTGCCAAATCATTCCGGCCCGCAACGATGGCGCGGCTTTTGGGCGTACCTCTTATTTTTATGCATTCCTGGAAATTTTTTCGCACCGGTGGTCTCGATCAAGTGATGTTGGAAACCGGTGCAGACGTACTTAATCTCGAGAATCTCGATAAAAAATTATGGGTGGCGTTGAGTTGTCCGGTCAAGGGGCTCGAACTCGACGAGAAGACCCTCGCGTTGATCGATTCCGATGCCGACGGCCGTATCCGCGTGCCGGAGCTGTTGGCGGCGATCAAATGGGCCGCGGCTCGACTGAAGGACGCGGGCGATTTGTTGAAAGGTGGCGCGTCACTGCCACTGAACGCCATCAACGACGCGACCGACGAGGGGAGGATCCTTCTTGCGTCGGCGAGGCAGATTCTCGCCAATGTAGGCAAGAAAGGCGCGGAGTCAGTTTCGGCGGAAGACACGGCGGATACCGCGAAGATTTTTTCCGCCAGCCCGCTCAATGGCGACGGTGTCATCCCGCCGGAAGCGACTGACGATCCTGCGGCCCAAGCTCTCATCAAGGATATCGTCGTCTGTCTCGGCGGAAAAGCGGATCGAACGGGTTCGGTGGGAGTGACGGCGGAAAACGTGGACACTTTTTTTGCCGACCTCACGGCGTATGTTACTTGGGTGCAGCAAAGTTCCTCCAAGGAAATTGCGGTGTTGGGTGATGCGACCGAGGCAGCTTGCACGGCGTTGCGCACGGTTCGGGTGAAGGTGGAGGATTATTTCGGGCGCTGCCGGCTGGCGGCGTTCGATGCGCGCGCGACGGTCGCGCTCAACCGGGCGGAAAACGAATATCTCGCGATCGCGGCCCAGGATTTGAAAATCACCGCGGACGAGGTGGCTGGTTTCCCCCTGGCTCGCATCGAGGCGGGCAAAGCGTTGCCATTGATCGATGGGGTCAATCCCGCATGGGCTGCCGCACTCTCCACTTTGCACCGTGCGGTCGTGGCACCCGTGCTCGGCGCGGGCAGGACGTCATTATCCGAGGCGGAATGGGCTGCTTTGAACGCCAAATTTGCGGCCTACGAAAGTTGGCTGGGCGGCAAGACTGGATCGACGGTGGAAAAACTCGGACTGGCGCGGGTGAAGGAGATTCTCGCCGGCAAAGGTCGGGAGGTGCTCGCCCAACTTGTGGCGCAGGACAAAGCGCTGGAGCCCGAATTCAAGGCGATCAGCGATGTCGATCGCCTGGCGCACTACGCACGGGACATGCGCGCGCTATTGAACAACTTCGTCAATTTTTCGGATTTTTATTCCCCGGACAAACTGGCGGTTTTTCAAGCAGGCACGCTATATCTGGACAGCCGCAGTTCGGAGCTATGCATCCGGGTGGACGGTCCGAATCCGCTCACCGCGATGAGCAAAACTTACATTGCTTATTGCGCGTGCACCCGGGCTGGCGAGGCGGCCCGCACGATCGCGGCGTGTTTCATGCAAGGCGACAGCGACTACCTGTTTGTTGGGCGACACGGCGTATTTTATGACCGGCAGGGCAGGGACTGGGACGCGGTGATCACCAGCTTGGTCGACAACCCGATCAGCCTGCGCCAGGCATTCTGGTCGCCGTACAAAAAATTTGTCCGGATGATCGACGAAATGGTGGCAAAGCGCGCGGCGGCAGCCGACGCGGCAGCCAATGACAAACTGCTGGCGGCGGCCAATACGGTGGCGAATGCCGACAAGGCGGCGGCGGAAAAAGCTGCACTCGCGGCGGGCACACCTCCTCCCGCGCCGAAGAAAATCGATGTCGGTACGGTCGCCGCTCTCGGAGTGGGCGTCGGGGCGATTACAGGCGCACTCGGCGCGTTCGCTGTCGGCCTGAAGGATCTCGAGTGGTGGAAATACCCGCTGATCGTTGTCGGTATCGTCCTCGTTATTTCGGTGCCGGCCATGGTGATCGCGTGGCTGAAATTGCGCCAGCGTACGCTCGGGCCGATTTTGGACGCAAACGGCTGGGCGATCAACGGGCGGGTCAAGATTAACATTCCTTTCGGGGCGGCCTTGACCGAATTGGCGGTATTGCCTGCCGGGTCTAAACGCACGTTGGATGATCCCTACGAAGACAAGGATGCGGCCAGACAGCGGCGTTTTTGGACTACCTTGGTCATTTTGGTTGCCTTGGCCGCAGCGGTGTCGTGGTGGCTTGGCACTTGGCCATTTAAACCGAAAGCGCCGGTCGACAAAGTGGTGCCAGCGGCCCCTGCCAAGTGATTTGCGGTGTTTTTGAAATCAAATGGTTGAATTCCCCTTAAATCGCGAGCCGTTAGCAGTTAAAATAGTCGCTTTCGCGTTTAAAATACGGCAAGATCTACCGATTGTTACGACAATGGAATTTGTGCATTACACTGCTAAACCGAGAGGTCTGGCGCGCACCGCTCCTTTGATTTTTCTCTCTTCATCCGCTTTAAATCGAATTCGAAACTTATGATCGGATCAAAACAACAAAACGCCGGTGCACAGCCGGACCGGGATTGGGTATTGGTGGTGGACGACGACAAGCCGATGCACGAATTGATCGCGACCGCGTTGGGCACGGGCGGATTGGCCGTCGTTACTGCCGGCACCGCTACTGAGGCGTTTGAAGCGCTCGACCAGCATGCGTCCGAGCCCCTGCTGGTGTTGACCGATGTGCTCATGCCGGGGATGGACGGCCTCACGTTGGCCCGGAAGCTCAAGGCCCGGCTGAAGATGGCAAAAATCGTGGTGATGAGCGGACATTTGGCGGACGTTTCATGGTGGCCTTCCGATCTGCGCGACCTGGCGTTTCTCGCCAAGCCATTCCGCATGGCGGATCTTTCCGCGTTGATTGAGTCCGCCCGGACCGAGTTCAAATCGAAACTTTGAATTAACGGCCCATCATGGAAATCAATCTCATCCTCACGGCGAAGAGCTGGCAATTGGCTTCCCAGTTGGAACGCACCAAGGCTTTCGGCGGTGTATTGATGGTCAAAAATGTGCCGGAGCGAACCTATCTCGCCGTGACTCCGCGGCAGTGGCAGGTCCTTTCACGTTTTAGCGAGGCCCACACCGTACCGCAGGTGCTTGAGGCGGTCATCAATGACCGCATCTGTCCGGCACTGGGCGAGTTTTATGAGTTGATTTTGAAGGCGGTGAAAGCCCGCATCATCGTCCAGCCCGGCCAGACGGTGGTCGCAGTCCCGGCAATCAACTGGGCAGTGGCGGTCAAGCCGTCGCGCTTGCGATTGGTACTATGGCTGCTGTTGGTCGCGGGGCTGGGGTGTACAGTAGCGTTGCGGCCGGCGCTGCCGACGACCATCATGGATTACGCCGCGAGTATTGGCATCATGCTGGTTGCCGCGATCGCCGGGACGGCGCTGTCAGCTTCGCTTTTGCGGGGAGCGGGCGGGGAGGTTTATCCGTACCGACGATGGTTTATCGGAATCAGCGATTCACGCATGCTTTCGCCGGGCGATCAACGCCTCGTGGCCTTGGCTCCGTTGGCTCTGCTCGCGGCCACCACTGGATTTCTCACCTGGAATCATCCGATGTGGAGTATATTTCCACTCGCGGCGTTACTGATTTTGATGCGGCCGATTTTTCGCGGACGTGTCAGCCAGATGATCCGTGCCAGTGCGACCAAACGGTTGAGCGATGCCGAATCGAATTTTACTTTCCCTCCCAACCGCACGCCGCGCCTGCGTTTGAAGCTCCTGCGCGAGAGTCTGCGCAATCCGTCGACGTGGGTTGAAATTGTCTACGGCATTTTCTGGACGCTGGTCCTCGGCTACTTTTTCGGCGTTCTCACCGACGTTCCGCCATGGCAGATTGCGTTTTGGAAGGCGCAGGGACCCCGTCTCGCGACCGCGGTCTTCGGTTCGCTGGCGGTTTTGGGTGCGGTCTATCTTGTCTCGGAGTTTTATCTGTTCGCCACCGATCGCGCGCTGGTCCATCGAAATAATTTGAGGCTTTGGTACCGGCGGATATTTGGCCGCGGTGGAGTTGCGGTCGACGAAAGTGCACGGCTTCGCGCCATTCTGCGTTCCCCGCTGCTCCGGATGTTGCCGCCCCCGGCCCAACGCTCCATTGCGAAGGCATTGCGACCCCAACGTTTCAGCGCTTGGAAAGTCCTGCATCAGGCTGACGAACCGGTCTCGCACGTCTCCCTCATTCTCTCCGGGAAAATCGGGGTTTATCGCAAGTTGCGCAGTGGGCGCCGGGTGCTGGTGCAGGTTCTTTGCGAGGACGAACTTGTCGGATTGCATTCGGTCGCAGATCGCGAATTTCCCGATTTCATGTACCGCACCCTCACACCGGTGTTGCTTCTCCGCCTGGATCGGGCGGTGGCGGATGAACTGGTCGTCTCGCAAATTCCAGCGATCGCGATCACCAGCCAGGTGCAGAAGTTGCCTTTTCTCTCCCGGATCAAGCTTTGTGAAAACTGGCACATCCAGGCCATTCAACGTTGTGCGGAACTGTCGCGCATCGTGAACTACAAGGACAATGACGTGATCCTGCAAAATGGATTCTACAGCGACAGTTTCTTCATCATGTTCGAGGGCGAGGCAAAAATCTCGAGTCGAGGCAAGATTCGGGGCACCATTCGCGGTGGGGATTTCTTTGGGGAAATCGGGCTTTTGCAGAATAGCAATACCACGGCGCAGGTGACAGCCGGACCCGGGACGCGATGTCTTTGCATCCCTCGCCGGGAATTTTTGCGCTTTGTCTCGCACAACTACACGGTGGCGCTCGAACTCGAACGTGTGAGCTCGGCCCGTCTTGGCTATCCCATTTTTCCGCTCAGCCAGGGAAATTTCCAGATCCTTTAAACGGGCGTTGCACAAATTCCGTCACGTTCCGCCCCGGGCTCATGGCACGGTTTTGCGCGCGCCAGGTTATTTGGCCAGATAGAATGGATTCGGGAGCTTGAACCCTCGCTCGGCATATCCGTTGGCAAGATCGCTGGCTTGATCCCCGATATTGGCGATGATGGTGTAACCTTCTTCCGTTATTTTACGCCGCACCTCGGTTTTAAACCCTGCGTTGTTGAGGGACGGATCCGTTTTGGCCGTGTGATAAATTATTCGGGTCCATTTTTCATAGCCCACCTGGCGGAGATTTCGTTCGGTCCCCGGCTGGTCGCTCTCCTTGCGACCAGTGATGATGAAGATGGCGATATTTTTGCGTAACGCCGTGTTATAGATGGCTTGAACCGGAAGAATTGCCGGGGCTTGTCCCTCCTCCACCCAATGATCCCACACTTTGGGCACGTAACCATAGTCGTTGGCCTCAATTTCGCTGAGGCTGCTGAGCATCGTTTCGTCGATATCGAACACGATCGCCAGTTTCTCCCCGGGTTTTGCGCCTTCGGCGGTGCGTTTCAGGAGGTAGTTGTTTGCGACGAGCGCAACGTCTGCGATCTGCCGGGCGTATTCCCCGCGTTGTACGTACGCGGCCAACTCGTGTTTGCAGAGTGAAAGATTAGTGGGCTCGGCGGCGGGGACGGAGCTACCGGATAAAAACGCCGCAAGGGAAATAGCTGTCAGTATACGAAGACCACGTTGGACCATAGCGACCAGTGAGTCGGCATTGCGTGAAAAACTCAACGCGGGTTTCGGGCCGGACGACCAGAGGAGCGGCTTTATTTCAGATCCAGATCGGTCTTCTTCACTTCCTTCACCGCCCACTTGGTTATGATGAGGCCCTTGGAGGTCCGGGTCGAAACGGGGACGGGGGTGAGATCGAAATCCAGTTCCCGGACACGGGCACCCGAGCGGCCGTCGAGCGAGATGTGGACGGATTTTGGCATGTCCTTTTCCTTGTCGACGACATCCAGCCAGACGAGCGTCGAACCTTCGGTTTTGGCCAGAGGATAGAGTTTGTCGCGGGAGAGGCCGCCGATCTGGAATTTCTTCGCGTAGGTCCTCCCCTCAGGTCCGTCGCGATAAATCATGGTGTAGAATTTCGTATCTCCCTCCTGGGGCCAGATGGCAACGTGCTTGATGTCGCGCCCCATGAAAGTTTTGTCGGCGACTTTCGATACTTTGAGTGAGGCATCGCCCATGATGGTCAGTACGCTGTCGAGAATGGTGCACTCGGTAACGAATTCGTGCTGGCGCCAGTTGAGGCCGATAAAACCGTCCTCGCGATTAACATAGAGGCGCTGGTTGACCGAAACCACCTCGGCGGCGTTGATCTGCTCGATCTCGTCGTAGCTGGTCCGCCGTTTCAGTCCCTTGCCGTATTTTTCCTGAAGCATTTCGAACCACGCCACGGCGTACGCCGTCAGGTTCCGCAGGTTCGATTTGGTTTCCTTCATGCCCTCCTCGATTTTCTTCATCGCTTCGTCGGCTTGAAAACGATTGTAGGCGGAAATGCGTTTGATCCGGATTTCCGTCAGGCGGGTGATATCGTCCTCGGTCACCTCGCGGCGAAGTTGTTTCAGGAAGGGCTTCAGGCCATCGCGGATTTCGCCGAGGACATCCTCCCAAGTCTTTGATTTTTCGATTCGACGATAGATGCGTTCCTCAATGAAAATCCGTTCGAGCGAATCCCAGTGCCATTGCTGTTCAAGCTCGGCGAGTTTGATTTCCAGTTCCTGCTTGAGAAGCGCCTTGGTTTTTTCCGCGCTGCGTTTGAGGATTTCCCTAACGCCAAGAAATTGCGGTTTATCGGCTTCGATGACGCAAGCGGCGGGGGAGAGCTGAATCTGACAATTGGTGAAGACGTAGAGCTGCTGAATGATTTTCTCGGGTTCGCTGCCTTGGGGCAGGTGAACGAGGATTTCGACGGCATCGGCAGTGTTGTCGTCGACGTGCTTGATCTTGATTTTGCCTTTGGCGTTGGCGGCTAGAATCGACTCGATCAGCGATTCGGTCGTTGATCCGAAGGGCAATTCGGTGATCGCGAGCAGGTATTTGCTTCGAACCTCGATCTTCGCGCGGATTTTGACCTTACCGCCGCGTTCCCCGTCGTTGTATTCCGAGAAATCGGCGATGCCGCCGGTCGGAAAATCGGGATAGATGCGAAATGTTTTGCCCTGAAGATGGTTGATCGCGGCCCGGCAGAGATCGTTGAAATTGTGAGGCAGAATCTTGGTCGCGAGGCCGACCGCGATTCCCTCCGCACCTTCCAGCAGGACAATCGGGAATTTCGCGGGCAGAGTGACTGGTTCCTTGGCGCGGCCGTCATAGCTGAGCTGCCAGGTTGTCGTTTTCGGGTTGAAGAGGACATCTTTGGCGAAAGGCGTCAGGCGGGCTTCGATGTAACGCGGCGCGGCGGCTTCGTCGCCCGTGAGCATGTTTCCGTAGTTCCCCTGCGGTTCGATCAGGAATGCGCGTTGTCCGATTGCAACGAGTGCAGCCCCGATCGATGCGTCACCGTGAGGGTGGAAGCGCATGGTGGCGCCGACGATATTGGCGACCTTGTGGAAACGGCCATCGTCCATTTCCCAGAGTGTATGCAGAATGCGACGCTGGACGGGCTTCAGGCCGTCGTCGATATGGGGAACGGCGCGATCGAGGATGACGTAGCTCGCGTATTCCAAAAACCAGTTGCGATAACTCCGGGCGAGGGGAGCGGTGTCGTCCTGAACCTTGACTCCCTTCTTGCGGGGAGCGGTGACCTCGAGCGGGGCGGCGGGTGTTGCGTCCTCGGCCGCTTTGGCGGCGGGCGTCGGTTCAGCTTTCGCTTCTTGCGCGGCGGCGTCGAGGGGAAGTTCGGGCTGGTCTTGGTTGGGCTTCTTGCGTTTTGCCATCTGGGATGTGGTGAAGGGAAGCTAGGAGCGGGGCGGAGTCAGCGTCAAGCGGCACTCTCATGCCGCGCGGGGAAGATTTTCGAAGCGGGATGGGAACTTTCGATCCGGCCGCGCGTCATGCTTCCGACTTTGGTGAAGTGAAATTGGGCGCGCGCGTTTCCGTGCGTGCCGAGCCATGAAACGATCCCGAAAATTTTTCTCATGGGGATCGCATTATCGATGAAATTTTTTTCACAAGGGCAATCGCGATTTGTGAAATAACTGTAAGGAAAAGTTTTTTTGGAGCGGTGACTCGCATGGCGTGTCAGGGCGCACAACTTGAAAAAATTCTTCGACATGCTCCTTCAAAAAAACCGAATCATCACCCGCTTTTGCGCCGCCTTCATCTGTCTGTTTTTGTTCAGTATCTCGTCCCGTGCGAGCACTTCGATTTCAGTTGGCCAGTCGGTCGCACTTTCCGTTACCGCCAGCGGCTCTTCTCCTTTTTCCTATCAGTGGTATAAAAATGGCTCCGCAATCAGCGGTGCGACCGGCGCCACTTATACAATCAGCAGCATGCAGACGGTGAGCGCCGGTACCTATACGGTGAAGGTATCGAATTCCGCGGGTTCCACTACTTCCGATCAGGCCGTTTTGGTGACGGTTTCGCTGGTTACATTTACGACCCAACCCAGGAGCGCGACTGCCGTCACGGGTAGTTCCGTCACGTTTACCGCCGCCGCCGCCGGCATTCCCACTCCCACTTACCAATGGCGCAAGAACGGCACCAACATTTCGGGCGCGACCCAAAATTCCTATACGCTTTCCAATCTCACGAGCGCCAACGCCGGAACTTATACCGTGGTGGCAACGAATCTTCTTGGCTCCGCCACCAGCAGCGGCGCGGTGCTGACGGTAACCACCTCCACGAGCGCGCCGGCCTTTACGACGCAGCCGGCGGGCAAGACGGTGGCCACGGGCAGTTCCGTGACGTTCACATCCGTTGCGAGCGGATCGCCAACGCCGACGTACCAATGGCGCAAGAATGGCACCGTCATCAGCGGTGCGACCAGTTCTTCGTATACCATCAGCAGCGTGAGCAGCAGCAGCGCGGGAACCTACACCGTGGTGGCGACTAACTCCGCTGGAACCAAGACGAGCAGTAATGCCGTGTTGACGGTGACGACCTCCACGAGCGCACCGGCGTTTACGACGCAGCCGGCAAGCAAGACGGTGACCACGGGCAGTTCCGTGACGTTCACGTCCGTCGCGAGCGGATCGCCAACGCCGACGTACCAGTGGCGCAAGAACGGTACCAATATCAGTGGTGCGACCAGTTCTTCGTATACCATCAGCAGTGTGACGAGCAGCAGCGCGGGGACCTATACCGTGGTGGCGACCAACTCCGCTGGAACCAAGACGAGTAGTAATGCCGTGTTGACGGTGACGACGGCGACGAGCGCGCCGGCGTTTACGACGCAGCCCGCGAGCAAGACGGTGAGCACGGGCAGTTCCGTGACGTTCACATCCGTCGCGAGCGGATCGCCGACGCCGACGTACCAGTGGCGCAAGAACGGTACCAATATCAGCGGTGCGACCAGTTCTTCGTATACCATCAGCAGCGTGAGCAGCAGCAGCGCGGGCACCTATACGGTCGTTGCGACCAATTCGGCCGGAACCAAGACGAGCAGCAATGCCGTGCTCACGGTGACTGCGGCGGTGGCCACCAGCGGAATCAGGGTTGATTTCAACGGTGATGGCCACGACGACTTGGTTTGGACCAATGTCTCCACTGGCCAGTGCGTAATCTGGCTGATGTCCGGAGCGGAAGTTACCAGTAAGGTAACGGTTGGAACCTATTCGACCGACTGGGAACTTGGTGGGGCAGGGGATTTCAATGGCGACGGCAAGGCCGATCTGCTCTGGCAGAATACGTCAACGGGCGAGCGCAGCATCTGGCTGATGTCCGGCACGAAAGTGAGCAGCAAGGTCTCGCTGGGCATCCTCGACACTGCTTGGGAAATCTGCGGCGTCGGTGATTTCAACAAGGACGGGCGCCCCGATATTCTCTTCGAGAATCGCACGACCGGCGCTCGCGCCATCTGGCTCATGGCCGGCACCAGTGTGAGTAGCAAAGTGTCGATTGGTACCGTCAGTACCGACTGGGAAATCTGCGGTTCAGGCGACTTCAATGGCGACGGCAGGTCGGACATTGTGTGGCAAAACATCCTGACTGGTGAACGGTCAATCTGGCTCATGTCCGGTACCACCGTGAGCAGCAAGGTTTCGCTGGGCACCATATCCACGGATTGGCAGATCAGTTCGGGCGGAGACTTCGATGGCGATGGAAATTCGGATCTCATCTGGCAAAACCTCAGCACGGGACAGTGCATGTTATGGACCATGACCGGGACGCAATTCAATGGCGTCGTTTCACTCCCAACCCAATCCTCCTCCTGGGTCCCGGGTAATTAACGGGGTTTCCAGAATGCGCGCTGTTTTCGCGCATCCCTAAATGGTGAATGACCGGGCATCATCCCCGGTCATTTATTTTTTAGTGCGGGCGTCATGGAATTTCCGACGCGGATTTACCGTCACACCCTAGGCTGACGTGGGGTTCCTGAGTTCCCGTCGCGGCTGTGTTTCCGGGAAAATTTTCCGTATCGCTAAAAAATCTGTGATCAAAATTTCCGCAGCCGCGAAAATGTTTTTGGATTTCATTTATCATTTATGAATTTCCATGGAAATTCGCGGGGGATTTATTTTTGCGCCGGGAAAAAGAATTCCTTCGTCAAAGACCTGTAAGCTTGCCGGCGGTGGTTAGGTTAGTGCCGAGAAGTGCTGTGATCTCAAACAAATCACTTCACATGCTCCCTCAGTCCATTCGAATTCCTTCCGTTGTTCTTTTTCTCTTCGGAATTTTCCAACTCCTCGGCTTGTCGGCGCGAGCCGCCGCCAACAACATTGCGGTTGGCCAGAGCTATTCCCTTTCAGTCACCGCTGACGGTTCCGCTCCCTTCTCTTATCAATGGTACCACGACGGCGTGGCGATGAGCGGAATGACAGGTTCCGTCTATTCCGGCACCGCGAAAGCAACCGATGCGGGCGCTTATTATGCCACCGTCAGCAACACGGCCGGATCGGCCAGTTCGGATACCGTCACGCTCAGCATCGTTTCGCTTCCTGTCTTCACGATGCAGCCGGCCAGCCAGACGGTGACGACCGGATCGGGCGTGACGTTCACCGCCGCAGCGAGCGGGACGCCCGCGCCGACTTATCAATGGCTTAAAAACAATGTGAACGTTCCCGGTGCAACCGGTGCTTCCTATTCGATTGCGCTTACCACAACCGCCGACACGGGGAGTTATAGCGTCACGGCGACAAACACGGCCGGCTCGGTCACGAGCGCCGCCGCGAACTTGACGGTTAACGTCGCAACCGCGGCTCCGGCGATTGCCGTTCAGCCCGCGAGTCAAACGGTGACGGCTGGAGCCAGCGTAAGCTTTACGGCCTCCGCCAGCGGTACACCGGCCCCCACTTACCAATGGAAACTCAACGGCTCGGCGATTTCGGGCGCGACGAGCACGACGCTCAGTCTACCCAATGTTCAAGTGTCAAACGCTGGTAACTACACGGTGGTCGCCACGAATAGCGCGGGCTCCGTCACGAGCAATGTCGCGACCTTAACCGTCAACGCGGTTACAGTTGCGCCAGTAATCACAGCGCAACCGGGCGATCAGACGGTGAGCGCGGGCTCTGCGGTTACGTTTACCGCAAGTGCGAGCGGCACTCCTGCTCCGACGTATCAATGGATGAAGAATGGTGTGGCGATTTCGGGAGCCAGCGGCGCATCTTATACAATTGGAAACGCGACCTCGGCGAGTGCGGGTACGTACTCGATGGTCGCCAGCAATTCAGCGGGAAGTGTCACCAGTTCCGGTGCAGTCCTGACCGTGAATGCCACGACCAGCGGTCCGGTCATTGCTTCACAGCCAGCCAGCCAGGCGGTTAAAAAAGGCGGCACGGTGACCTTTACCGTCGTGGCGACCGGGACGCCGTCGCCGACCTATCAATGGCGAAAGAATGGTACCGTGATCAAGGGAGCCACGAGTGCTTCGTACACCATTTCCAATCTGTCTTCGAGCAACGCCGGTACCTATTCGGTCGTGGTGACGAATTCGAAGGGTTCGGTCACGAGCGGAGGGGCGGTATTGACGATCACTTCCGCGGCCGCCGCGCTGCCGCAGGTTGACTTCAACGCTGACAATAAAACCGACATCGTCTGGCAAAACGTGCTGACGGGCGAATTCAACGTGTGGTTCATGAACGGTACGACCATGGACGACGCGGTTTCCCTCGGCAGCTTCGATTCCAAATGGAAGATCGGAGCCGTGGCGGATTTCAACGCCGACGGTTCGCCCGACATTCTCTGCCAAAACACGTCGACGGGTGAGTGGAGTATCTGGCTGATGTCCGGCCTGACCGTCTCAAGCAAGGTTTCCCTCGGCGTGCAGCCATTGAATTCCCGGGTTTGCGGCGCCGGTGACTTCAACGGGGACAATCGTCCCGACTTGGTGGTCCAGGATACCGCGACCGGGAAAGTCTCGATCTGGCTGATGTCCGGCACGCGACCTTCGTCTGTCGTTTCGATCGGCACCCTCGCGGCCAACTGGCAGGTCTGCGGTGCGGGTGACTTCGATGTGAACGGCAAATCGGATCTTGTTTTGCAAAACAGCGTGACCGGACAATTGAATCTCTGGTTTATGACCGGCACCAAGGTTACCTGGAAAACCGGTTCGACGACGCTTTCCCCCGAGTGGGAAGTCTGCGGCACAGGCGACTTCAATGGAAACGGCAAATCGGATCTCCTCTGTCAGAACGTGCTGACGGGTGAATGCCAAATCCTGACCTTGGGAAGCAATAACGCGGTCAATTCCCGACTTTCCCTCGGGATTCAACCCATCGAATGGGTAATTCGAAACTAATCACCCGCTTGTTTCCAATTACGAACGAGGCCGGCAAGTCGCCGGCCTTTTTCATGGACGCTGGGTCCGTTCGTCCGCGCGCTCGTTTCCTCACACCTCGATCAAATCTTTTTCGATCTTAAGATTGGCGATAATAAAGTCCTGCCGGTCCGGCGTATTTTTGCCCATGAAGAAAGACAGCAGCTCGTCACTGCTGAAGAGATGATTGAGATTCACCGGGTCCAGCCGGATGTTTTCGCCGATAAAGTCCTTGAATTCACCGGCGGAGATTTCGCCCAGACCCTTGAAGCGGGTGATTTCATGACTCGCCCCGAGTTCGGCAATCGCCGCTTTCTTCTCCTCCTCGGAATAACAATAAATCGTCTTCTTCTTGTTGCGCACGCGGAAGAGCGGCGTGTC
This sequence comes from Lacunisphaera sp., assembly GCA_036499685.1. Taxonomy (GTDB): domain Bacteria; phylum Verrucomicrobiota; class Verrucomicrobiia; order Opitutales; family Opitutaceae; genus Lacunisphaera. The sequence continues at coordinate 110,078 of DASYDH010000067.1, forward strand.
CAAAATGAACAGGTGGTTGTTGCGGATGACGTCCGGGAAAAACTGCAGGAAAAACGACAGCAACAGCAGACGGATGTGCATGCCGTCAACGTCGGCATCGGTCGCAATCACGATTTTGTTATACCGCAGCCCGTCGAGGCCTTCCTCAATGTTCAGGGCGGACTGCAGGAGGTGGAATTCCTCGTTTTCGTAGATGACCTTCTTGGAAAGGCCGTAGGTGTTCAGCGGCTTTCCCTTCAGCGCAAACACGGCCTGGGTCTGAACGTCGCGTGTGGCGGTCAACGAGCCGGCGGCAGAATCGCCCTCAACGATGAAAAGGGTGCTTTCCTCCGCGCGTGGGTTGCGGTCACCGAGGTGCAGGCGGCAGTCGCGGAGCTTGCGGTTGTGCAGTGAAGCCTTCTTCGCGCGTTCGCGGGCGAGGTTGCGGATGCCGGCGAGTTCCTTCCGCTCGTGCTCGTTCTCTTCAACCTTCCGTTTGATGATTTCGGCCGTCTCACGGTTCTTGTGCAGATAAGTATCGAGCGATTGCTGCATGAACTTACCGACAAATTCCTTGATCGTCGGACCATTCGGCCCGACCTCGTTCGAGCCCAGTTTGGTCTTGGTTTGCGATTCGAAAACCGGTTCCTGTACGCGGACGACGAGCGCGGCATCGATGGACTGGCGGACGTCGGCGGCGTCGTAGTCCTTCTTGAAATGGTTGCGGATCGTCTCGACCAGCGCTTCGCGGAACGCTGCGAGATGGGTGCCGCCCATCGTGGTGTGCTGGCCGTTCACGAATGACCAATATTCCTCGCCGTAGTGATTGCCATGGGTGAACGCGACCTCGATATCCTCGCCCTCGAGGTGGATGATCGGGTAGAGCGGTTCGCCCGCGAGTTCCTTGGTCAGGAGATCCTTGAGTCCGTGCTCCGACTTGAACGGCTTGCCGTTGAAGGTGAGGGTGAGGCCGCGATTGAGAAAGGCGTAGTTCCACAGCATGTCCTCGATGAATTCCGTGCGGAATTTAAAATCCTTGCCGAAAAGCGCCTCGTCGGGGGTGAACTCGATCAGGGTGCCATTCCGCTCGGCGGTCTTGGCGACCTTCTGGTCCTTTTTCAATTTACCCTGGGCAAATTCAACCACCTTGGTTTCGCCGTCACGAAAAGCCTGTGCGACGTAGGTGAAGGAAAGGGCATTGACCGCTTTCTGGCCGACGCCGTTCAAGCCGACGGCCTTTTGGAAAGTCTGGGAATCGTATTTTGCCCCCGTGTTGATGACCGACACGCAGTCCACGAGTTTGCCAAGCGGGATGCCGCGACCGTAATCCCGAACGCGAAGGCTGCGCTCGTTGAGTTCGACTTCGATTTTTTTCCCCTGGCCCATCATGAATTCGTCGATCGAGTTATCGATGGTTTCCTTGAGCAGGACGTAGATGCCATCCTCGGCGTGGGTACCGTTGCCGAGGCGGCCGATGTACATGCCGGGCCGGAGCCGGATGTGCTCGAGTGAGCTGAGGGTCTTGATGCTGGCTTCAGTATAGTTGGAGGCCATGATTTGGGTTGGGAAAAACAGAGGCTCTGCACCGCCCGGTGACAAGCGCAATTCCTGCGAAAACGATAATACAATTGGGCGCGCGCAATGCTGAACGCTGTGCCGGGTGAAGGCGTTTCGCGAATTGACGCGTCATTCGGACGAGCGGAGTCTCGACGCATGAAAGTCACCTTCTTCGTGGAAATCATCTCTTCATGGTGTCACTGGGCGGAACCGGTCTGGAATGAGTTGAAGCTTCGGTACGCCGGTCGCGCCGAATTCGAATGGAAAATCGCACTGATGAATCCCGGCGACTTCCCGGTTTCCCGTGAGCAATGTGACTGGTTTTACCGGCGAAGCGGCGGCACAGTGATGCGTTCCCTCTATAAATTGAACTCCGGCTGGCTGGAAGAAAAACGCCGCGGGCACTATGAGGCACCGAATTACGTGGCCGAGGCGGGGAAAGATTTTGGTTTCACCGGTGACGAAATCCGGCTTGCGCTGTCGAACGCGGCCTTGCTCAACGGGGAGAAGATCGGCGACCTCGGCACGGCGGTTAAAATTGCCGCCAAGGCCGGGAGGGTCAACGCGAAGAAGCTCCGCGCCGCCGCCGAATCGAAAGCGGTGAAGGCTCGGGTCGCGGCGAGCACGGCGGAATTTTTATCGCACCAGGTCGATCAGGGGCGTCCGGCCTTTGTTCTCACGGACAAGATCGGCGACAAGGCGGTTTTCTTCGGCTTGGTGCGTCTGGAGCCATTGACCGCCACCATCGACGCCATGCTGGCCGACACCGCCGCCTACGCCTCGCACGAAGCCCACCACGGGAAAGTAATTTCGTAGACGCGCCGCGAATATTTCCTCGTTGGCAAATCCGCCATCTTCATCCGCCCCTCTTCGTGACACAAAGCCGAGGCCTATGCCGCGAAAGAGAGTGGAAAAGAACTACACGCACGGAGGCCCGTGGCTACGGACGGCGGGAGTATCAGTGACGATCAGAGTAATCAGTGGTTAAATCGGTTTGCTGGCGGTCGATTGACTTGCCAAAAAAAATCGCGCCCGGGTGGGCGCGATTCGTTGAGGATATGATGTTTTTCTTTTGCGATTCCGGCGATCAGGTTTCGTGTTCGATTTCCACGACCTTGCCATCCCGAAACACCACGCGGAAATGCTCACGTTCGCGGCGCGAAGGATAATCGGCGAAATACGCGTAATGCGGGCCGCCCCAGAATCCACGATGGTACCAGCCGCGATACAGGATGACACCGTCGTCGCTCTCGTAGTTGACGTAGGACCAGATCAATTCCTTGCCTTTGGCGTCGATGCGTTCGCGGGTGCGATCGGGGACACCGAGGGCGAGTTCCACCAACTCTTGGTCAAAGCCGATGTCCACCTTCCCTTGCTTGATCAAATCCTGCTGTGCCGGCGTGGCCCGGTCGAAAGCGGCGGGGTTGTCACGAATGCGGGTCTCAGGTGTCGTACAACCCGCGAGAAAAATGCCGGCGATAAACGCCAGGGCGAGAGTGAGTCGTTTCATAAATTTAGGAAGTTAAGTTAAACATTATACGCCATGCCTTATCTGACGGATGCCGTCGATTTCAGTTACTGCTTTAATCGTAACAAAACAGTAGGGTGATTTCCGGAATTTGCAAAAGGCGCGGATTCCGCTGGCGAATACGAATGATGGTGGGGTCGTCGGTGGGAAAGACGGGAGACCAAGCCCGAACCGTGCGATCGGGTTTGCCGCAGGAGACGCAGAACCCACAGAGAAGGAACGTTTTTGAGACTATAAAAGGATCGATTGGCTCGCACCAAACGGTGGACGCGTCGGTCGGCTCCGAGCTGGATTCATTGGTCCGATTTCTTGTAATGCAGTGGGTTCCGTGGTGCCCTCCATGGAATTATTTCCGCTTGGCACCTGTCGCCAAAGCAGGATTTATCTGATTCGAATCGATGCTAAAATGAAACCGATTGAAGGCTACCGTTTGATCATCCCGGACGAGCTCGCGTGGCGGCCGTCGAATCTGATGCGAATTCCGAATGCGGATTTTCTCGAACGCACGGGAAGCGAAATTCTTGGCGCGAGATTGTGGCGGATGCCGCCGAAGAGCGCCAACACCCTGCACAAACACGTGCGCGCGGAGGAATTTTATTTTGTCGTGGAGGGCACGGGCCGGATTCGCGTGGGAGCCGAGACGCTCACGGTGCCGCGCTTGGGCGGCGTTCTCGTCGGGCCGTCGGTGGTGCGGCAGATTTTCAACGACACCGACGCGGAGACGCTATGGCTGATTGTCGGCGCGCCGGAGAAGGAATTCGAGCCGCATGAAGTCGGAAACATGAGCCTGATTTATCCGACCGATCCGACTCAGCTGCCGCCCGAATTGAAAGGGAGCGGATGGCCGCCGAAGAAATGAGTCACGACCGGGAGATTATCCGGTCGAAGTGAGTCTGCGCTACTTTTGGACTGACGCGCGGTCTTGCCAGACTGCGTGCACGGGACAATCTTCGCTGGATGTCGTGTTGTACCCTGCGAGTCGTTCTTCTGTTCTGTTTCGGAACAGCCATCGTCAATGCTGCCGATTTCCACTGGGTCGCCACGTGGGCCACGGCGCCCCAATTGGTGGAGCCGGGCAACCTGCCGCCCGCTCCGGGTTTTACCGACTGCACGTTGCGGCAGAAATTGCGGATTTCCATCGGTGGGGAAAAAATCCGGCTGCGCTTTTCCAATGCGTTTGGCAACGCGCCGCTGACGCTTGAGGCTGCTCAAGTGGCATTGGCCGCGGACGGTGCCGGGATCCGGCCGGAGACGAGCCGGCAGCTCGCTTTTAATGGCGTCCCCGCGGTCACGATTCAACCGGGCGCGATCGTCATCTCCGATCCCGTCGATCTGAAACTTTCCCCCCTGGCCGATCTGGCGGTGACGCTGCACACCAAAAACGCGCCAAGCGATGTCACCGGCCATCCCGGTTCGCGCACGACTTCCTATCTTGCCCACGGTAGCGAGACGGTTGACGCAAGTGACCTGCCGGGTGCGGCGCGGACGGATCACTGGTATTTTTTGACCGGAATTGACGTTTACACGGAGCAACCCGCGGCGGCGATTGCGGTGCTCGGCGATTCCATCACGGATGGACGCGGCTCCACGACCAACGGAAATGATCGCTGGCCTGACCAATTGTCGCGGCGACTGCGCGCCAATCCTGAAACCGAAAATTTCTCGGTGCTCAATCTGGGGATCGGTGGCGGCCGGATATTGCGATACGGACTCGGACCCAGCGGGCTGGCTCGATTGGATCGCGATGTCATCGCGCAGCCCGGCGTAAAGTGGCTGGTCGTCTTTGAAGGCGTCAACGATCTGGGAACTGCAGTCGGGGCGCGGGCGAAAGGCCAGCCCGAGAACGGCGCGAGCGCTGCCGACCTGATCGCGGCATTCGATCAGATTATTTTGCGTGCGCACGATCACGGCATTCGCGTTTATGGGGCAACGATCACGCCCTTCGCCGGTTTCAAATCCTACGATACACCCGCGAGCGAGGCGGATCGCCAGAAGGTGAACCAGTGGATCCGAACGAGCGGGAAATTCGACAGTGTGATCGATTTCGATGCAATCGCGCGCGATCCAAAAAATCCGTTGCACCTCGCGCCGGCCATCGACGGCGGGGATCACCTACATCCGTCGGCCGCCGGCTACAAAATCATGGCCGAGAATATCGATCTTGCTTTGTTCCGCTGATAGCGGGACGTCGGTCGTCAGTGCGGATGAGTGCCGATCAGTGGTTAAAAATTTCGAATCAGACTCCGGAGAGTTAACCGCTAATCTGCGCTAATGGACGGAGTGGGGGGCTCGACGGAGTGTGCGGGCTTCGCCTGATCGGCGAAGCGGGTGCATTTGAGATGGCCGGATTTTTAAATTATTAATCCGGCAGTGTGACAGCGCCTATAAAACACGTTGTTTTCCCTCTGAAAGGCCGGAGCTATCATATTGCCGGATTAATAGCGAGGTTCAGCGCAGATTAGCGGTTAAAAACTCCAGTTCTTTTGCCGGAATCGTCCGGGCATCAAATTCCCAGTGAAGTTTGTGATCAGTGGAGATGAGTGCCGATCAGTGGTTGAAAAATTCCGAATCGGACCCGAAGGGACTTAGCCGCTAATCTGCGCTAATGGACGTAGGGTAGGTTTTGGCGGAGCGTGCGGGCTTCGCCTGATCGGCGAAGGCGGGTACGGTTTGTGACGGTTCGGGTTTTAAATAGCTAAGATCAGCGGAGATTAGCGGTTAAAAAACTCCGGTCCTTTTATCCTAAACGGTGCCGATCAATCGAACCATGGATCACACAGATCGAACGGCTACGGAAAATTGCATGACATATGTCTCGATCAGTTAATTCGCTTACGAAGTGACTGTCGGAAACCCGCAACCCATCGATCATCCGTGCCCATCTGTGGTATTCGTGGTTTGAGCGGGGGACGGTAGAAGCAGACGGACAAAAAAAGCCCCCGGCCCGCGTTTGCGGTGCCGGGGGCGGTGATCAGAAAACCTTACTCAGATTAGAACGAGAACGTATTCGTGAGCTGCCATTCCTGGACGGGCGCGATGCGCGCGGTTGCCCAAGTGTGGCCGTCCGGTTCGACCGAAATCGGGATGAGTTTGTCATCCTTCCCGACGTTGTAGACGTTCAGTTGAAGCTTCCAATTGATCTTGGCGGTGAGTTTGCGCTCGTAGCTGACCCAGAGGTCGAGGGCATCTTCCGACGGGCCATAATAAGGCTTCGTGAGATCGAAGCTGGCCAAGGCCGGATTGGTCGCATTCGGGATTACCGGATAGCCGATCACAACCTTATCCTGCCAGCGATAGCCGGCACCAACGCCAACTCCCTTGAGGAAGCCGTGATCGAAGCTGTAGTTCGTGATGACATTATAGCGCCACTTGCGCAGCTCAGGGCTGTCCGTACCTTCCGTCAGCTTCAACAGGGTGTATTGGCCACGCCAAGCGGCCCAGTCTGCTCGCAGTTCGTTCCCGGCGGAATAGTCCGAGTTGAACCGAACCAAATCGCCACCGGGCCCGGCCATTACGGTATCCAGCTCATTCACGAGTCCGTCGAGCGCGGGACCGCCGACGTTCGTGAGGACCGCAGTAGTTTGGGCAGCGTTGAACGCGATGCGCCAGTTCCGTAGCGGATTGGCCGTGAGTTCAAACTCATAGCCTTTGGACCGCGTATCGGCGGTCACAGCGAAGCCCTGCAAATCAGGATTGCCGCGATAATCAAATACACTCGCCGGGTCGGCGGGTTGGTTCGCGCTGGGATTGGCTAGATAAGCGCCGGGAGTGGTAAGAGTAGATAGCGACGTGGGCCCGACACCATAGTTCCACGCCTTAAAGTAACCGTTGTTTGAAAGGAATGTTTCGAGACCATTGAGAGCGGTAATCGAGGCATCACGACGGGTGTCGGCTTGTGCCTGTGTTTCCAAATGGGAATTGGCAGGAACGGGCGATCCTGGAGCGCCCGGACCGACCGGCCGACCAGTCGTATTGTCTACATAAACCGCGTCCCATATATACCGAACACCGGAGTAATTCCGGACGTCCGTCTGATTCGCCGTGGAGAAGGAATAGAGCGACATGTAGTACGTCTTGATATTCTTCCAATTCATGGCGTCCTTAATGGTACCGGTGAGGCTGGCGCCGCTCGGAGTGGTGAGAGCGAGCTGCGTGTTGACGCCGGTCGACTGTGTGTCGTATTTCGTCACCTTGAAGGAATATTTATTATCCTTGGTGGAAAGCAGGACGCCGTATTCCTTGGTGCTGCCGGTCGGATTGGGGACCGCGTTGCCATAAATGTCGTGGCGAACGTCCGTGACTTGGAAGTTATTCGACTTGTTATACGTCAGGCTGATGTTGATGGGCAGGAAATCGTGCTGATCGAGCAGTTTGTTCAGGTGCACCACAATGCCGCCCGACGTGGAATGATCCTTGAAGATTTGGTTTACCGGGTAGGTGTCGGGCAGCTTGTACACATCCGGGCTGAGGTTGAATACCTGACGGGTGGCGGATGGGCCCGGCAGGGCGGTAACGCCTTTGCTTTTCACCTCATCGTAGCGCCAGCCGAGGGTGGGTACAATCGCCTCATTCCAAAGGTAGCCCTGCCAGGTACCGGCATAGGACTTCGTCTCCCGCAGGCTCTTGGCCGCCGCCGTGGTGAGACTCTGATCGGCGCCATTATCATAACGCAGCAGGGTGTCGTTGAAGTTGCTATTCCAGCCGACATAGTTGGCGGGATTCGAAGCCTGCGTCAGTTGGGCATAGGGGAGACCGGTTGCGGTATTAATGACGGGATTCCCGTTGAAGATGGTCTGCAAATTCGCCGGCACGTTCCAAGGATCGGTATAGTTGATGCCAGCCTGGGGGGCCCAAGTCGAAGCGAACTGATAGATATTGCCGTTCTGCAGGGTCACATTGGTGGTGATGGGGGAAATATTGGCACCGGTCGCGGTTGACTTGCTGGCCAGCGAACTGCCGAGGTAAACGACCGCCACCGGGGGAAGATTTTGGAAGCCGTCGGGATTCCCTTGGGTCTTGTACGACGCATAGGCGTTGGAATTGGCATACATCTGCCAGCTCCGGTTTTCGGTGTAGTATTTATCGTCGCTATAGACCCCGTTGAAACGCTGCTTCCCAAGTAACTTTGCGAGGAAACTGTTCGGAGCGAAGTAATCCGTGGCGCGAAGCTCACCGAAGAGCGATCCACGGACCGCCTTGCGATCGCTTTCGTAGGAACTGCCGCGGCCCGGACCAGCGGGTACGAACGGCCGACCGAAGTTGGGATTGACGACGTTGGTGTTGCTGGTGTCGTTCGGTCCCACCACGAAGTCCTGAAAGTTTTGCAGGATGTCAATGTTGAGAGTCGGGGAACCTCCGAGCAAGGCCTGGCCCCCGCGTTTGTATTTCTGGTGGTCGTAGGTGAGCTCGGCGCCGAGGCGATCATCCCAAAATGTCTGGGTGAAGTCGATGTTGGTGGCATTCCATTTTTCAAATTCCGACTTGGTTGGACCGTCGATCAGGTTGTCGTAGAAATCGAACACCGATGGGTCAGTCAGGACGCGGTTACGGTATTGGCCGTATTGGTAGTTGGGCAGTTTCGCGTTGAGGGCATACGAACTAAAGCTGGTAAGATCGGAGAACGTGTCCGCATATCTTTGCCCGGTGAGATTGATGCCGGCACCTTGGGCGCCGCCGGTGGCACTAAGCGCACCCGTGTTAACATACCCACCATAAATCCGGTAAAGGTTGTTGCTTGTGCCGTCAATGAACCAGATGGGTTGCTGCTGGTTGGCATAGCCGCCCAACCAAGGAAAGTAGGCGGCGGCGTTTGAGCCGAGCGTGTAGCCATTGGGAATAGTCAGCTTGCCCAAGCCACCGTTCACACTGGTCGTGTCAGATGGTTGGAACCACGGGGTAATACTGTCGTACGGAGGAAGGCTGCGGGGCCGGTCGGCTTTGATGTCGCCGTTCTCGAACTTAACCTTGATGCTCGTATGAAAATCTTTTCGTCTGAAGAGATCCGGATCGTACCGGAGCGCGGCAGAGAAGCGTTTGTCATTTTGGTAGGCCTGCTTCTGCTCGTATTTATGATCGTCCCACATGCCGTCAACGCGGATGGCGAGGACTTTCTCGATCAGGTCCTGGTTCAGGTCGATGCTGTTTCGAAACGTACCATAGGAGCCGGTGCTTGTCTTGACCGAGCCGAATTGACGAAACTCGGCATTGTTCGTCGAGGCGTTGATGATGCCGGCGGGACTGCCGAGGCCGAATAGAATCGCATTCGGGCCGCGTTGAATGTCCACCCGATCAACGTTGAAGCTATCCCACGGAATATCCGTGGTGAAGAAATCGCGGGTATTGTCGGCGGCGGCCAGACCGCGCACGCGGTTGGCGGTCGCGGGATTGCGGAGATTGTTGGTTTCGTCGACGCTGGTGCCATTGCCCTGGCCCAGGTAGGTGCCACGGGTGCCCGCAACTTCGGCATTCGTAGTGTACTGCAGGAGGGTACCGCTGTCGGTCGCGCCAACGTCATCCAGAAATTCCTTAGTGATGACCTGGATCGACGAAGCGACGTCCTTCAGGTCGGTACGGATACGCGTGCCGGCCAGGGTTTCCGTCGCTTGGTAACCAGTGTCCTTCGTCGAGGAAACTTCGAAGGGACTGAGGACGATCGCTTCTTCGTCCAGAGTGGAGGCGGGTTTGGCGGCGGGAGCCGGGGCCGCCGTTTGGGCGGCGAGCGGCCAGGTGCTGGCTGCAAAGGCCAGCACCGCAAGTGATCTTTTCACATTGGTGTTCATAGGAGGATTTGAGATAAGTCCGCGCACGACTGCTCCCGTTTATAGAAACGAAAACCGTCCTGCGCTTGCTTGTGGGGGTGAACCATGGACTGGTGTCGATTGGGGAACCGATGGGTCGATATGAACAGGGCTCGTTCCCATAAATCAAAAGGCCCGTGGTTCTAACATTAGTAACAAAACCGTCTCGGATGGGTAGTTTCCCTGAGCGCTTCGTGGATGGAGCTCCCTCATCTCCGAGCATTGACTTGCTTAAAGCAGGTCGAGGCAGTTAGTCGGGCGTTGTCGCTCGGTGGCTTTTTCCCCATGAACTCCATTCCATTGCGCACCATTCGCCGGAGTTTGTTTCTTCTGGTTTTGACGGGGGTATTTTGGACTGCGGTGACGGGGCTGCGGGCTGCGCCGCTGACGGCGGCGAAAATTGCGATCGATCCGACGAAAATAATCACGAGGGAAAATCTCTTCGGCGACCGTCGGTTCGCATTGAAAGGGTGGAAGGGCGATCTGAGCCAAACCCGCATCACCGATCTCGCAGGCAACGATATTGCCAGCTATCTTGCTCCGAAACTGGAGGGCGGCGTGGTGACGCTGGCGCAACCGACGCGGCCGTTTATCATCAAATCGAAAACGCCACCGTTGGTTACGCTGGCCGACCATGCTGACACGGTTCTGCCGGGTGGACTCGTGGTGGCACCATCATCGGGGGCGAACGGAAGCGGGGTTTCGGCGGTTTGGTTCCGGCTGGTTTGCTCGCTCAGCCCCAGACCCGCGCCATGGAATGAAGGCGAGACCGAATATGTGACGCAGATGAAATTTGCCGTGAATGCGACTGCCGGATCGCCGCCTTCAGTGACATTGCCCGCGCCGGTGACAGTCAGTCTGGAATTTGACGGCATGGTGGCGAAGGACGTGCCGGATTTCACGATTACCCAAGCGGGCCTCGAACATCAGAAGACGGTCGAGCTCCGGTTCCGCCCATCGACTTCGCAACCAAAACTCAAGGTGCGTTCCACAATTTCGGATTCGGACGTGGCGATCGAGGCTTTGCCACACCTGGAGTTGCGTCCTGACCGGACCGAGTTTCTCGGCTTCGGCTTGGAAACCCTTCCGATCACGGTCGCCCAGGTTAATCCCGATGGAGAACCGTCAACGGTGACAGTGCCGACCGCGGTGGATGTTCAAGTACAGGGATCGGCCCGGCGTGAGGGCAGCGATGTTGTTATTCCCGCTGGTGTGGCCCGGGCAGAATTTCGACTGCGATCCGCGGGATTGGGAAAGGTGACTGCGCGCGCGACGGTCGGCGCGCTTGCTGCTGCGACTGAAGTCACGGCGAAATTTCCACTGGGTCCGCTCATCGCCGCGTTACTCGGCGGAGCCGTCGGTGGCTGGTCGCGACGATGGCTGAAGGGGGCGAGGAAACGCGCCGCCCTACGGCACGTGGTCGAGGGAGTGGTTGTAGGTGCGGTTGCATTCGTCGCCGGAGTTCTGGGCGTGGGTTATCTCAATTTGCCGGCGGCCGTCGTGGCTACCGAGGCCGGCGCGTTTCTGTCCGCTGTGCTCTGCGGGTTCGTCGGTGTCACCGTGCTCACGGCGATTACGGAGCGCATGAAGGGCGGTGGAGAGTGAGCAAAACCATATTCGCCGATTCCGTGGGCGATCAGTCTGGGAACGCCGAGCCCCAGCTCGGCTGCTTGCTGACAAAGCCGAGCTGGGGCTCGGCGCTCCCGGGTTCAATCAACCAAGGAGTTTTTTTGAAATTTAAATGCGCTAGTAGACGGTGATCGTCACCACCACATTGCTCGGAGCTACGATTGCGGCATCGACGGTCAGGGTTATGGCATTGCTGGTGGTGGCGCCGCCGGAATTGGTGATGACCACATCGTACAGACCGGCGTCAGCTGACGTGACCGCAGGCAGGGCCAGTGTTGCCGCCGTCGCACCGGTCACATTGGCGCCGTTTTTGCGCCACTGGTACGAGAACGGCGGCGAGCCCGTCGCGGCGATTGTAAGGGCGACATCTTGGCCGGCGTTTGCGGTGACCGACTGTAACGGGGCGCTGACGCCGGGCGGGCTGGCTGCGGTTACGTTGAGTCCCACATTGGTGCTATAGGCGACGCCGAAAGCATTGCTCACATGCACGCCGTAAGTTCCGGCGTCGCCCGGCTGGACGTTGCTTAGGGTAAGCGTGGCGGTGTTTCCCACCAACGTGGCGTATTTGTACCACTGATACGTGAGCGGCCCCGTGCCGGATGCACTCACGCTGAACAAAACCGTTTGGCCGGCGCTGCCGCTGACAGCCGAGGGCTGGAGTGTGATGGTTGGTGCCGTGCCCACGTCGAGGGTGGCGGCGCTGCTCACGGCCGGACCGGTGGTGTTTGTAACGACGCAGCGAAATTGATCCCCGTCCATCGCGAGAGTGCAGGCATACAGGGTGAGTTGCGATTGGGTCACTCCGCTATAGGTACTGCTGGCGGTGAGATCGGACCAGATCGTACTGCCGGCGGGTTGTCTCTGCCACTGATAATCGTAGTAACCAAAGGTGGTGGCTGCATTGCCAGCGGTTACTCGAAAGTACGTCGAGGTCGCGGGCGTGGTCGATTTGTCCGCAGGTTCGGCGGTGATCGACGGCGGGGTCTCGTCGATTGTCAGAAACGCTGGCTGGCTGGTTGCGGTCCCGGTCGAATCGCTGATGGTACAGAGGAATGAATCCCCGTCCATCGCGGGAGTGCAGTTGATTGTGAGCGTCGATGTATCGGTGCCGTTGTAAGCGCCGCTGTTGGTCATCGCGTTCCACGTGCTTGTGGTAGCGGATCGGACAAACCACCGGTAAGCGAGCGGGGAGGAGCCACCGCTCGAGGCCGCCGTCAACGTGGCGACATTGCCCGCGATCACCGTCTGACTGACGGGGTCTGTCACGATGGCGAGGGCGGTGACGGGAAAGCGGACTTCAACGACGAAGTGAGCGAACATTTTTTTATTTCCTGCATCAGTTGCCTTGAGCGTGAAAAAATGAACGCCACCTGGAAGCCCACTGAGCTGAACGGAATTCCCGACCACCATCGCCTGGGTCGAAGCAGGGATTACTGAAATCGCGGGAGCGGGACCGTCCGGGTCACTCGCGGAGAAAGTGACGGTGGCCGTGCCATCGGTGGACAGTACATAGGGATTGTCGATCGTCACGACCGGGCGGCTGTTTCCATCCAGTTCGGAAAGGAGACCGTCGACGCTCGCCCGGTAACGAGAATCGGTGAGGAAAGGTGTCTGGCTGCGAAAGGTCGTGGTGTTGATCGCTTCGCCGTTGCAGAAATTTTCGGCGGATTGTTCGACCGCCTGATACACGGTGTTCACTTCGTTCACGTCACGTGCGATGTAGACGAAGCCCAGTTTGAATTGTTTTGGGGATGTTTTGTAGTCGGGATTTCTGACGCCGTAGGTGGCGACGGCTGCGGCGTGGTCGAATGTATCGACCGATGAGAAGCTCATCGTTTGATCGGAATTGTAGACGGGATCGTTCAACACGTAGGAGGTTGGAAAAAGATCAGCCAGGCCCATCAAATAAAGGGTTTGTTCTGAAAATACGGAATAGTCGTTGCTGCGCGCATTGGACACCCGCTGCCAGCGAAACCCATGCTCCGGATCGCCGTGGATTTTGTTTACGGTCACATAGCCGTCGGTCGAAAGTCCTCCGCCCAGCTGGCAATCGACGGTGGAATTCGGCAGCCAGTGACCATTGGCCAGACTGGGCTGATTTAGAGTGTAGAAGATTTGTGCGCCCCACGCATGACCCAATTCGTGATCGTACACCCCCAACGCCGGCGTGATGACGTTGCCGCCCGGTAAATTATAGCGGCAAAAATCCACCGTGGCGAAAGACTGCGGCGTCCCGGGCACGCCGGACGTTCCCAGTCCCGCCGAGCCCAATCCGGCACTGATGCCCGTGGCCTTGTAGGTCCGGTCAATGTAGTTGGGGACGTTGGACGCGCCGGTGTTGGCGATGTAGCAAATCGAAAAATAGTTGCCCGGGAAAAGACCGGTCAGTGTATCAAAGTATCCGGAAAGTCGGGGAAAATAGGGTGCGGACGCACCAGTGCCGTAGATCTCGTCATAAGCAGTGGACGGCGACGACCAGGTGACACTGGCGTCGATAATAAACAGGCAATGTTCGGTCTGATAGACGGTCGGGCCGAGCTGGATCAGCGGGGTGCTCGCAGCCGAGCGGGCCAATAGGAAACCCGTGCCGATCAACGCCAAAGACAATCGGCGGTGCAGCCGTGAGGGGATGCACAAGCGCTGAAGTTCAGGCCCGACAGTCTTCATCTCCCAGCATCGACACAAAACACCGGGAGCCGCCCGGAACTGGCGGATTTTTACCTTAAGTTATCGGCAAATTGGCGCCGTTCGAGATTATGGAACCCCGCTGTTGCTGACGAAAGTCAGGTGCGCGCTGTCGGATGACCACGACGGGACGTTGATGGTACCCTGGCCGCCGTAGATGTAGGCGACGACTCGAGCCGTGCCACCGGTGATTGGCATCAGGCGAAGATAAACCTGTTTATAGTATGGATGGTCATCCGGCTTCACGTCCTGGCCGAAGGAAAGAAAAACGATCCATTTGCCATCGGGGGAAATGTGAGGAAACCAGTTGTTGAATTCGTCCTTCGACACCTGTTCCTGATCGGAACCGTCGGGCTTCATCCGCCAGAGTTGCATGAGGCCCGTGCGGGTCGAGTTGTAGTAAATATATTTTCCGTCCGGGGAGAATTCAGGCCCGTCGCTCAGGCCGGCCGAGTGGGTCAGGCGGACTTCCTCGCCGCCGTCGGCTGAAATCTTGTAGATATCGAATTTTTCCGGGCCGGTGGCGCTTTCCTTTCTTCCGCCGGTGTACACGAGCCATTTTCCGTCGGGCGACCAGCTGTGAAAATAGGACGGCGAGTTGGCGGTGATCCGTTTTGGGGTGCCGCCGGTGGCCGGCAGCGTATAGATCACCGAACGTCCGCCATCGTCTGGGCTGTGGTTGCTGATGCCGAGTTGTTTTCCGTCGAAGGAAAGAACGTGGTCGTTGTTATTGTGAATCGCCACGCCGGTTTCGAGTGGCATGATCGCGCCGGTTTGCAGATTGTAGGTGCGAAGAAGGCCCTTGCTCTTGCCAGATCCGCTGACGTTGAAGATGAGCGTGTTCGATTCGGGCAGCCAGTTGGGCGCTTCAAATGGTTCGGCAGAGGTGTGGAGCATTTCCAATTTGCCGGTGTGGACATTCAGGATTTCGAGCGTGCTGCCGATATAGTCGTGATAAGGACGGAAATTCGGCGCGGCCGGTCGGATGATCCTCACGTCGCGCAACACGGCTTGCTCCCTGACCTTGGGATTGTGGGCGCAGAGGAAAGGGCCGACGTTTACTTCATCACCGAGGGCGAGGTCGGGCAGGGTGGTGGACACAAACGTTTCACCATAACGCGCCGACGAGAAAATGAACGTGTTGCCGCGTCGTTCGAGTTGGATCACGTCGCCACCGGTGATCGGGAGCACGAGCTGTTCGGTCGTCGCGCCCTTGGCTTTGCGATACTGCAGTGAAGTGAGTCCGTTGCCATGGACGCAGGCATCGGCGTAGGCGGAATCGGCGTCGAGGGTGGAACGCACCATCCAGCCGAACTTACGGTGCGGATCGGCACCTGGTCCGACAAATTCGAACCGCGCGCGCACGATGAAATCGCCTTTCAGTTTATTCCAGGCGAATTGAAACTGATCCGACGATCCCCACAGGTTGATGCCGCTGGCGGTCATCCGATAATGTTGAATGGTTGAGTCGTACTCAGTCGAGCCCGCGATTTCCGGCGAGCCGATGTCACCATGATCGGCGAATTGTCCGACGGGAGTTGCGGCTGAGGCCAGTGGAACCAGGATAACACCGGACAATCCGGTGCACGACGCAATCAAGCGAAGCAAGCGGGGTAATTTCATGAAAGGGTACTGGGAAAAAAAGCAATTGATGGGAGATAAGCCAGATTCCAATTATTTGCCACCGATGTTCATGGCGTTTAGCCGCAGTTTAATACCGATCATCCGCTATTCCGACCATTAAAATCCCATGCTCACCCCGCCATCGACCGGCAGAATCGAACCCGTGACAAATTTTGCGGCGGCCGAGGTCAGATAGACCGCCGCCCAACCCACATCACTCGGTTCGCCGAGCCGCGCCATCGGGGTGCGACTGACGATTTTGCTTTTGCGTCCCGGATCGCCTTCGAACGCCTTGCGCGACATCGCCGTGTCGATCCAGCCGGGGGCGATCGCATTCACGCGCACCCCGTGTTGCGAGAGTTCCGTCGCCATGGTGCGGATCATGCCGATCATCGCGGATTTTGCCGCAGCATAGGCGACGACATAGGGAATGCCAAAAAGCGACGCCATGGACGCCATGAAAATGATGTTGCCATGTTTGCGCTCGATCATGCCCGGAGCAACGGCGGCGGACAGGGCATGTGCGCCAAAGATATGCGTGCTCATTATCTTCTGCAGTTCCTCAGCGGTGGTCTCGATCGCTGGTTTTTTGAGATGGATGCCCGCATTGTTGACGAGGCAGGTGATGGGGCCGTGCTCTTTTGCGATTCGGGCGATGAGCGCCGGTGCCTGATCGTAGACGGTGATATCGTGGACGATATAGCTGGCGTTGTCGCCCAGGGTTTTGATCGCGGCCGCCAGTTCCGGTTCGCGACGGCCGACCAGCACGACGCGGGCGCCGGCTTCGTGCATCGTCTGCGCCACGGCGAGGCCGATGCCGGTGCCGCCGCCGGTAATAAGGACGTGTTCGCCTTTCAGCGAAAATGCGTCGGGAAATTTCAGAGGCTTTGAATGAGTCATGGGAAAGCTAAGGACAGGCTAGACACAAAAGTTCCAAAGGCGACACGAACGAATATAATTCCGGCCACGTTTCCGAGGATCGGATTTTCGGGACGGCAAGCTTGCCGGGGCGGAATCCGGCTATTTTCGACGGTTGAAGCCGTCGACCATTTCCCGGATGGCCCGCGTGTGGTCGGGAGTGCTGCCGCAACAGGAGCCCACAATGCCGACGCCGGCGGCGAGTACGTCGGGAACGTCCTTCGCCATGTCGGACGGGAGTTGTTTGTAGACGGCCTTAAGATTTTCCAGTACTGGCAACCCAGCGTTCGGCTGGACCATGACGGGCAGCGCGCAACTTTCGCGGTAAGCCCGTCCCACCACGGCCGCGCCGTGCATGTCCATGCCCGTACCGCAATTCAGCGCGATGATGCTGGCGCCGCGGTCCTGGGCAAATTCCGCTGCCTGCTCGGGCGAGATGCCCATCATCGTTTTGTAGAAAGTGCCGTCCATCGACAGATCGTACGCGAGGGAAGAGATGATGCACGGTGCGCCAGCGGCTTTGGCGGCGTCGATCGCGAGACCGAGTTCCTCGAGGCCGGTCTGTGTTTCTATAATGATCGCATCGGCACCGGCCTTGACGAGTGCGGAGGCTTGTTCCTCCAATGCGGAAAGTGCGTCGGCTTCCGACAAGTCGCCATAGGGTTCGAGCAAAGCGCCGAGCGGGCCGATGTCACCGAGCACGTAGCCGGGTCGGTCGCTGAATGCTTCGCGGGTGATGCGGACACCGGCGGCATTGATCGCCGCGAGGTCCTTTTCGTGCTCGTGTCGACGCAGCATGACGCGGCTGCCGCCAAAGGTGTTCGTAATGATGCAATCCGCCCCCGCGTCGGCGTAGCGCCGCTGAATCGCGAGCACGCGATCCGGGTGGGTCAGGTTCCACGCTTCGCCACAGGCACCCGATTCGAGGCCGGCGAGGAAGAGCTGGGTGCCCATCGCGCCGTCACAAACGAGACGGCGGGTGCGGAGGGCTTCAAGGAGCGGAGGCTGGGTCATGGAGGGAGATGATGAAAAGAGGATTTAATCACTAAAGGACACTAATGGGCACTCATTCAAACGACATTAGTGTGAATTAGTGTTCATTAGTGGTTAACTGCCTTGGGCCGGATCGAAGCGGTGCGAAATTACCGAACGCATACACATGGATTTTCGCAAGATTTGGGTGGCCGTCGAAAGTTTTCACCAGATAGCCGGGGTCGAAACCCAGCATGAACCGCGCAATATTAACGGGATTGGACAGCGCGCCTTTCAGGGAATTTTCCACGCCGCAAATGGCGGCAAAGCGCACGAGCTGTTTGAGCGAACACCGGTTGGGCACGCCGAGGTAAACGGGTAGGGGAGAATCATCGAGGAAACGCCGCATCGCCGGCTCGTTCAAGGACCATTGGGTGACGACAAAGTCGGCGAGCGGAACCTTGGCGTGCAGGATTTCCATGCATTTTTCCGCTGACAATGAGCCGTTGCCGTCCGGAAAACCGCCGACGCCAATCTCGAAATCCTTGAATGCCCCGGTGGCCAGCAGTTCGCCCACGGTGGCGAACCCGCCCTCCCGTGCGCCACCGCCGCGGATGAAAAATGCTTTGCGCGTGTAAGGCGCAATCGCGTCCGCGATCGCGTGTGCATCGGCCACGTCCTTTACCTTGAAAGCCGCAATGTGCGGGACCGGACGAAAACCCTGGCGATGAAGCGTGGCGGTTTTTGCGATGATGGAATCCTTCGTTTCCGTGGGCAGCCACGTGATGAAGATTTCCTCGTAGGCGTTACTCGCGGGGACTTCGTTCCGCGTCGTGATTTCAAGACTCATTCCCATGATGAAATTGTGATCAGAGGTTCGAGGTGTCGGGATGATCGACAGTGGCGAATACTTTTCCGTCGAAGATCACGGTTTTTTCGCGACGGAGATTCGCGACGGTCGCGAGTGGTGAGTATCGGGTAAGAATGAAGCGACTGAGATAGCCCGGTTCGATTTGGCCGAATTTTTCCCGGAATCCCAACCGACCGGCGCTGATCCCCGTGGCGGCGTTGAGCACCGCGAGTGGTGGCAGTCCGGCACGTTCCATCAGTTCCAACTCGTACAAAAATCCCAAGCCGTGCGCGACACCACACGAACCGGCGTCGCTGCCGGCGACGATCAGGACGCCCATCGTATGCGCTTTCGCCAAGCTGGCCGCGTGTCCATCGAGGATGCGCTGAAGATTTCCCGTCACATTGGCGTCCCACCCGAAATGTTTCGCGTGATCGACCTGCAGTTGGACGGGCGCGAAAGTCGGCACCCACGCCGTCCGCCGATCCCGCATGCGCGCGAGCTGGTCATCGCGGACAAAAAAACCGTGCTCCACCGAATCGACGCCGCTCTCGATCACGCGCTCGATGCCGGCGTCGCCCGACGCGTGCGCGAAGGTCTGCCGGCTCGCGGCCATTGCCGCAGCGACGAACTGCTTCAATTCGTCCGTCGTCATTTGCGGTTCGGTGGTGACCGCGCCTTTTTGAAAATTGATGATGCCCGTCGGAATCAGTTTGATCCGGTCCGCACCGGCAGCGATGCGCGCAGCGACACATTCGGCGGGCGAGGCGTAGTCTTCGAGCGCTCCGCCCATGAAGCTGCCATAACGACCGCGGTGATGAATTGCTGCGCCGGGGCTGTCGAGGTAGGGCATGAGCGGGCGGTCTGCGCTTCGATAAAATTTGCTCAAAGCCAGACCAACGCCGTCTTTATCGCCCGCGTCACGCACTGCGGTCACACCGAGATGCACCAGCTTTTCCAGACGGGGCTTCGCGGCCATCAGTAATTCGTCCGGGGTTTTCTTAAGATACGTGGCGCGTTTTTCCACGTCGAGTTCGCCACCCTCAAGGAAAAGGTGCGCGTGTGCCTCGATCAGGCCGGGCAGCAAAGTCGCATCCGGAGCGACGAGATCGGGCGCGGTTTGCCCATGACGCACGAGATCGCGCGGAGGAGTTGAACCATTGCTCCCGACAAACCGAATTCCACGCGCATCATATACAATATGGGCATCCTTCGCGGGCGTGGAACTCGTGCCGTCGAGCAGCGTACCGACATGCAACCAGACCGGATGGTCTTGGGAATTGGAAACAGGGACGATCACGTAATTCAGGATTCGACGGGAGCCGCGTCGTTACAGATGGCCATGATGGCCTCGGCCTGGCGGTAACCGGCGGTCTCCTGCGATTCACCGTCAACCGCGCGGCCCTCATTAAGTGCGGCGCGGAGGCGGCTCACCATCGGATGATCGGCGGGCAACCGCCCCGGCGCTTTTTCAGGATTTGCGAGCGCGAAGTCCAGGCCGACATCCTGTCCAAGCGTGAGGTAGGCGTTTTCCAATTGCTCGCGGACGCCTTTGGGCGTGCCCCACGCAAAATTTGAAAGGCCCACGATCATGTGAACCCCTTGAAGATCAGGATCGGTACTGATCATTCGCATCGCGTCGAGACCGATGTTCACCAGGCCATAGGTGTCCGCGCCTACCGGAGCGAGGCCGGGATCGATGATGATCTGGTCGTTGCGGCGGCCCGCTTTCGTGGCCAGCAGCTCGATAAAATGTTTGGCCGAGGCATAGGCATCCTGCGCGGTCATGCATTGCGCGGTGCCACCGGGAACGAATTGTTCCGACGCCATCACCACGACGTTGGTATCGTAGTGTTTCACCAATTCGACCATCTCGTCGAGGTGCGTGCGCGAGGCTGCGAGCGAATTGACGATCGGTGTGCCACTTTTTGCCCGGTCATAATGTTTGAGCGCCACCTTGTGATACTCGACCGAGGGATTATCGAAGCTGAGCGGGACGTTGGTCGCTTCCTGGATGGCGGGAATGACGTCGGGCAACAGTGCGAGCATTTCCTCCATCTTCACCTGGATGCGGGCGGTGCCGTCGAGATTGAGCGTGAGGTATTTCACTCCGAGATCAGCCTGGAGCTTCGCGAGGTTGGCATAGTCGGCCGCACTGCGCTCGGTGAAGGCCTTGCGCGCACGTGCGTAGGAATTGTTGATCAGCTCGCCGATGATATTGAAGGGACGCGGGGTCATCGGACGGCAGACTCCAATTCACTTATGAGTGTTTTGACGACATCTTCGGGCACGCCGGCGCGTTCCTGTTCGTCGCCCCATTTGAGCTCGGCGGTGTAGGCGTCGCCAGAGGTGAGCCCGAGCTTTTGAGCCGTTGCGTCGATGCGGTCGGCGAACTTGCTGGGGAGGTCCTTTTTCACTTCGCCGAAATCATCCCATGCCTTGATCGAGGAGGGTAGGTCGCGCCAGTAGAGAATCTGGTAATGTACGACATTGTTGGCCGGCCGGGCGGCGGCGACGGCGCTCGCGGTCGGTTTCACGCCGGCACGCAGGACCGCCTTGGGTGCGGGTCCTTTGCCGACGAGGTAAAGAAAGAGGTCGACGGCGCTCGAAGCGTCGGCGCCGTAACCGTCTGCGCCGATTTCGTCGGCGAACATCTGGCTGATCGGCGCGCCGCCGATGGCCATCTTGATGTGGTCGTAGCCGGGGCGATCGAAACCGTCGATGACGGTCTTCATGTAAGTCATCGTCGTGGTGAGCAGCGCGCTCATGCCGATGATGTCGGGTTTGAATTCGTCCGTGGCGGCGGTGAATTTTTCGACACTCTGATCCACGCCGATGTCCTTTACGGTGAAGCCAGCGCCTTCGGCCATCATGCAGACGAGATTCTTGCCGATATCGTGCAGATCGCCGCGCACCGTACCCATGAGCAGGCGGCCGCTCGACGAATCGACGGCGCCCTTCGCGCTGAGCAGCGGCTTGAGTACGCCCATACCGGCTTTCATGGCGCGGGCGGCGATGAGCACCTCGGGGACGTAGAGGATGTTGTGTTTGAAATCCTCGCCGACAACACTCATCCCGGCGATCAAGCCATCGGAGAGAATCTCCTGGGCGGTGCGTCCTTCCGCGAGGGCATCCTTGGTCATCTGTTCGACTTCCTTGGCTTTGCCCTCGTAGATGTGCTGGTTCATTAACGCGTAATCAGGCATGGGAGAGAATTTGGGATCTAGGGTTTGTGATTTCGGGTCTGAGGATGGAGGCGGGACCGGTCCCGCACGGGACGGGTCGTCCCATCCCCAGGAGAACCATTTATGCGCTGCCGAAGTGGGCTTTGTTGAATTCGTCGAGGGCGGCTTTCATCGCGACAATGTTTTGACGCGGCATACCCGGGCTGGTGCCGCCGCCGACGGAGAGGACGATGTTTTCGCCGCCGCTCTTTTCGAGCACGTCGAGGGTGGCCTCGCGCACTTCCTCGGGCGTGCCACGGACGCCGACTTCGAGAGGATTCACATTGCCCATGAGGCAAATTCGGTTGCCCACGCGTGCCTTCACGTCGGCGATATCGGTTTGCTTGCCCCAGTTTAGCATGTTGAAGCCGGCGTCGGGGAGATGTTCGAGGCAGGCCTCGATGGAAGCGTCGTTGTGATAGAGCTTGACCCAATCTTTCGGGAAAGCGTCACAGATGCGCTTCAAATAGGGATGGCAAAATTCCTGATAGTGATCCTCGTTCACGAAGCCCACAATGTCGTCGAGCAGGAAGATTCCTTCGACGGTCGGGCCCATCACTTTGACCTGGGCCTTGAGCCAGTCGATGATCAGGCGCGTGCAGAGATCGAGCAGCTTGTGCGCCCATTCGGGTTTCTCCACGAGATCGATCATGAAGTCGCTCGTGTTGCGGGCGAAGCCGGCCGTGCACATCGGACCGCGCGCCGTCGCCATCGTGAAGATTTCACCCGTATCGAGCACCTGCTGGCGTTGCATGCGCAGACGATGAAGGGTCATCGCCATGAACGCATCGGCCTCAACCTCGTACTCTGGCAGCTTGTCCACGTCCTCGATGTTGAAGAGCATGTGGTATTCGCTCGGCGTGTTGTCCTGCCAGAACTTGATCTTCGAGCCGAAGACCGACGGCTCGGCCGCCATGCCGTATTCCCACCACCAGCCGGGGGTGAAGATGATGTCGGGATACTCCTGGTGGATTTTCCAGTGCGACTCGAACCAGACATCCGGGTCGAGGAAGAAGTCCATGTGCTTGACGCCGACGTAGCCCGGGATCCAGGGACTGTCGATGATCATGGCCATCGGAATCTTGTCCAGTTTCTCGAGGCGGGCGGCTTTCTTGAAGATTTCCCAGTGTGC
>DASYDH010000068.1:0-4208 GCA_036499685.1 Lacunisphaera sp.
GCAACTTACGGACCGCCGGCGCGATCAGGTGAAGAATTTCTCAGGCGGGATGCAGCGTCGGCTCAATCTCGCGTCCGCATTATTACACCGGCCGAAACTTCTTCTCTGTGACGAACCCACGGTCGGCGTCGATCCGCAGTCGCGCAATGCGATCTTTGAATACCTTGAACGCCTCAATCGCGACGGCCTTACGATCATCTATTCGACCCACTACATGGAGGAGGCGACGCGTCTTTGTTCGCGGATCGGGGTGATCGATCACGGGAAAATCCTGGCATTGGGCACGCTTGACGAGTTGCTCACGCGTCTCCCGTTCGAGGAGGAAATTCGGTTTGCATCGAGCCACGAAACCGCAGGCCTCGTCCGGGCATTGCCGGCCTTCGGCGAACTTGTCCTTCTCGACGGGATTTGCCGCTTCCGCCCGCACGCAGACTACAAGCTATCCGCATTCTACGCGCTCACTGAGTCGCTTGGTTTGCCCGCACGATTCTTCACGAGTCAGCGCCCGACCCTTGAAGCGCTTTTCCTCCACCTTACCGGCCGCACCATCCGCGAATAATTTCATCCCATGCACGTCATTTTAACTCTTCTCCGCAAGGATTTCGCAAACCTCCGGCGCAACCGTGCCGCACTGGTCTTAAGCTTCGCAGTTCCCATGATCATCATCTATGTCGTGGGCCTGGTTTTCGGGCTGGGTCGCTCAAACAGCGGCCCGACCGGTATTCCTTTCGCCGTGGTCAACGAAAGCGACAACCCTGCGGCGCAGAAATTGGTCGCCGCTTTGCAGGCGGAAAAATCGTTTCGCGTCATCACTGGATTCGCCAACGCCGATAAGACAACGCGCGCACTCAAAGAATCGGATTTGCGGCCCATGATTCGCGACCGGCAGTTTAGTTATGCCTTGGTTATTCCTTCCGACGTCATCAGCGAGGAAAGATTCGGGATCCGTCTCAAAGTCCTTTCAGATCCGCGCAATGACATTGAAAACCAGATCGTGAACGGCATTTTGCAGAAAACGATTTTTTCGAGTG
This sequence comes from Lacunisphaera sp., assembly GCA_036499685.1. GTDB lineage: Bacteria > Verrucomicrobiota > Verrucomicrobiia > Opitutales > Opitutaceae > Lacunisphaera. Next base: position 1,032 of record DASYDH010000068.1, read on the forward strand.
TGCCGCAACTGCTCGGCCAGGCACTTCAGGCGCGGGCGAGAAATTTCGTCGGCGCTCCCAAAATGACTCAATTCAATCATTCCGTGGCTGCGTCCGTCGCGCAGGCCTTTGGGGGCGATGCGGCGGCCATCGAACAGAAAATGGAAGAGGGTGATTTTGGCTTTGATCAGATGAAATCAGCGCATGCGGACAATCCCGGTGAATCTTCTGCGGGGTCCGGCGATATGCTGTCCAGGATTGCAAAAATAGAAACCGAGCAAGTGGTCGGTCGCGAGGTTAAGGCGCCGGAAGCCACGCGGATTGTCGGTGGTTACGCGGTAATGTTTTTGCTGTTTGCCCTCAGCAATTCCACCGCGGCATTTTTTGACGAAAAGAACACGGGGATTTTTCAGCGATTGCTTTCTTCCCCGGTGACACGCGGGCAGCTGCTTTGGAGCCGGTTTTTATACGGGGTTCTTTTTGGGTTGGCGCAGCTGATGGCGTTATTCTTTGCCGGACACCTTTTGTACGGCGTCGATGTATTCGGGCATCTCGGCAACCTAGTCGTTATTTGTGTCAGCGTCGCTGCCGCATGTACCGGCTTTGGCATGTTTCTCGCGGCGGTCTGCGGTTCGGCGGAAGCGGCCCGGAGTATGTCCACGTTGCTCGTCATCACCATGAGCGCGTGCGGTGGAGCGTGGTTTCCGGTCAGTTTGATGCCGGAATTTATGCAGCACATCGCCAGATTTACGCTGGTTTACTGGGCGATCGAAGGGTTTAACGCCGTATTGTGGGCCGGCGAGACGCTCGTCCAGCTCACGCCCATCCTCGGCCTGCTGCTCGGAATGACGGCGGTCATCATGACCATCGCGGTGTGGCGCTTTAATCGGGGGAAGATCTTTGATTGAGGAAATCTTCCGTGCCGCGCGCTTCTGCTTTGAATCAATCGGCTGACGCGGGCGGAAGCGCGGGGTTATCCGGCTTTGCTGCGGGCTGGATCGCAATAGCGGTCTTTGGCGCGGCCGGCGTGGGAGGATCTTCCTCCATCGCGCGTCGGACTTCATTTTCCACTCCGCTGGCTGCTTTTTTGAACTCCTTGATGGATTTGCCGAGGCCTTTCGCCAACTCGGGCATTTTATTTGCGCCGAAAAGGAGCAAAAAGATAAAAAGGATGAGCATTAGCTCTGGGCCGCCGATATCGAACATGGAATGTGAGACGTTAAAGTGGAGGGAAAGTAACGGAGAAAATGGCCTATTTCGGTGGTTGGAGCGATTAACTCAATTGAATTTCCACATAGAATTTTTGGGTCTGACCCGGGGCTACCGTATGGAGACCAACCTTGGTTTCAGCGGCGTTGGGCGGCCCCATCCACGGTTCGATGCAATAGAATGGTGATTTCTCGTCCTGCGTCCAACTCACGACTGCCAAGTCTCTTGGTGAAGTGTGCGCCATGCCGCTGCGGAACAGCAGACGGTTCTGAGTGGCGGTTTCCGTGACCGCGAAGATGTCCCGTTTAAGGCCGGTGTGGATCAGATCGATAAGAGCAGGATTATCGAGGGGTTCCCTGGAGTTTACCCTCGGTCCGTCGATCAATGCGCCTTTATCGTCCCTCCGCAGGTACTTTGTCGCGGATGTTTCCAACACATAATCTTTTCGACTGCGGCTGGTGCTCCACGGCAGGGTGAAATAGAAATGGTGTCCCGCGGACCACGGAATGGGCGATGAACCGAGATTGGTTAACTGTAACTCGACAAAAAGACTTAATGGGTCGAACCGATAACTGACGACAAATTCATAGTCGTAGGGATAGGCCGCTTTCGCAGCTTCGTCAGGGATAAACTGGGCGGAGAAGCCGCCCTCGTCGAGGCGGGTGGTACGAAATTTCCCCTGTCGCGCGAGACCGTGCATCGGCATCGCCCTGCGTTGTCCGTCATCGGACCGCCAATGTTGAATTTCGCCCCGATCGTAACTGCGCCCGCTAAACGGAAAGAGGATGGGGTTTCCTCCGCGTACGCTGGCAATGTTCTCGAGATTATCGATTTCCGGCCAGAAAATGATGTCCCGGATAGTTCCATCGCCCAGCGTCACGTTCCAATTCATCAGGCGTGCGCCCAGTTCCGGTGCCGCGAGGAAAGACGAGGCGCCGACCTGCCATTTATGAATTGTGTGCCCGAGATACGGGATGCGTTCCATGATTACTTGGTAAACCACAATGTCCGCCGCGTTCCAATACAAAGTCAGATAAATTGTGCACGCGGGTTATTTTCGATTGTTCACCGCGCTTGCTAGCGGTCTTCCAGTTGGTAATGTGACGATTCGATGTGGAAGATAGTCAGTTTATTAGTCGCCCTGCTCACTGGCGCCGTAGCGGGAAACGCAGCTGGGGCGGAGCCCGGGCGGAACCTGCCGGGAAAAAAGACCGTGGTCTACGTCATTCCGGTCCGGGATGAAATCAACACGCCCACGCTCTATATTCTTCGCCGGGGCTTGAAGGAGGCCATCGCGCAAAACGCCGGTGCGGTGGTGCTCGACATGGACACTCTTGGGGGCGCATTGAATGTGACTTTCGATATCATGGAAGCGTTGGAAAAGTTTCACGGCGAAACGATGACCTACGTAAACAAGAAAGCGATGTCGGCAGGTGCGTTCATTTCGGCGACGACCGGCGAAATCTGGTTTGCGCCTGACGCCGTGATCGGCGCGGCCGCGCCGGTTTCATCGGACGGAAAGGATATTGATGTGACGATGAAGCAGAAAGTCGTCAGCTATTTGAAGGCGAGGGTCAGGGCGATTTCGGAGGGCAAGGGCTATCGGGGCGAAGTCATTTCCGCGATGATTGACGCCGACTATGAACTCAAGATTGGCGACAAGGTTATCAAACCGAAGGGCGAGTTGCTCTCGTTGACCGCGACCGAAGCCAATAAGACTTACGGAGAGCCGCCGCGGGCGCTGCTTGGAGCCGGGACGGCCAACGATATTCCGGCGTTGCTGGCCAGGAAATATGGTGCGGGTAACTACGAGATAAAACAATTCGAGGTGACTTGGTCTGAAGTGCTCGCGCAATACCTGACACAGCTCAGTCCCATTCTGCTCGGATTGGGTTTGCTGGCACTGTTTATCGAATTCAAGACGCCGGGCTTTGGCGTGTTTGGCATTAGCGGAATTGTGCTGCTGGGACTGGTGTTCCTGAGCAATTA
>DASYDH010000069.1:0-68782 GCA_036499685.1 Lacunisphaera sp.
TACTGCGACAACGGTGAAGCCCGGTGCTTTGACGAGCTGGCGAAAGGCAAAGCGGAGATCGTGCATGTGGTTGAAAGTTGAGGGTTGAGAGTCGACAGCGTGGAACCCCGTTTCATTTTTTTCTCGTAGTCGTTTTCGCTACATTAGATCTGAGCGAAAAAAATCGCGTGGTGGGACCGAAAAAATAAGATGAGAGAAAAGAAGGGTTTCTACTCCGACCGCAACGCGACCAAAGGATCGACTTTCGTGGCGCGGCGGGCGGGAAGGTAGCAGGCAAGGGCGGCGACGGTAGCCAGCAGCAGGGCCACCCCGCCGAGGGCGACAGGATCGTTGGCCTTCACGCCGAAAAGAAAATTCGCCATGAAGTTGGTGAAAAACAATGCACCCAGCGCCCCGATCGCCAGACCGACAACCGACAGGAGCGCGCCTTGTCCGAATACCATTCGCAACACATCACCCCGTTGCGCGCCGAGTGCCATCCGGATGCCGAATTCAGGGGTTCGTTGGGTGACGGTGTAGGCCATTACGCCATAAAGTCCGACGGTGGCGAGGAGGAGAGCCGTGAACGCGAAGATCCCCGCCAGCAATGCGGGCGCACGACGCGTGGCGAGGCTCTCGTCAATCCGCGTTTCCATCGTACGGAGGTCGGTCAGTGGCACATCGGGATCGATCTCACGGATGATTTTTTTGAGGGTGAGGCCGAGTACCTCGGGCGGGAGTGTGGTCCGGGCCGCGAGGTAAAAGTTGCGCATGAAAATCTGGCTGTGGGGAAAATAGACCGAACCCGGCGGAGTGGCTTCGGTCAAACCGGCCTGTTTGACTGCACCGACCACCCCAACGATCGTGTAAGGTGGATTGTCTGCGTTAATTTCGCTGCCACGATAAACGATTTTCCCGACCGCGCCGCCCGCCGGCCAGTAGAGATGCGCGAAGTTTTCGTCGACGACGCAGACCAGTTCTTTGCGCCCGGAGTCGGCTTCAGTGAGATAACGACCTTCGCGCAACGGGATGCCCATCGCGGCAAAATAATCGCCGGCGACCCCGAAGCGGTTGTGAATGACCACCTCCTCGCCGGGTTTTGATTTGTGACCGGGAACGGTCATCGGCCCGTTGTTGTCGGAGCCGCCGACCATGGGTGCGGTGGATACGACGCCCGATGCGGAAACACCGGGGATGGAGCGGGTTTTTTCATCGAGGCGATTGAAGAACGCAGAAAAGGAATCATTGGTGTGGTAACCTTTCCAAGTGAGTGTGAATTGCCCTGTAATGACGTGGTCGGCGCGAAATCCCGGCGACACCGCCATCGCGCGTTTCAGACTTAACCCCAGCAAGCCGGCTCCCGCAAGGAGCACAAAGGCGAGGGCGATCTGCGCCACGATAAAACCGTGACGAAGACGTTGGGTGGCCCGCGACACGGTGCTGCCGCGCGATTCCGATTGAAGCGCAATCGCGAGACGGCTTCGGAGGTTGAACCACACGATGGGCAGTCCCAACACCACACCGGAAATCAACGCCGCGATCAATGCGATGACCGCGATGCGGGAATCAAAGTTAATTTCCGCCCCGAGCGGAAGTTGGTTGGCCCCAAGCGCGCTCAGTAAGTCCATGCCGAAAGCGCCGATGAGAAGACCGAGCGCCGCGCCCGCGACGGTCAGCACGATGGTTTCCGTCAGCACCTCACGGACCACGTGACCTTGATTGGCCCCGAGCGCTTGACGAATGGCGAGCTCCCGCGACCGGCCGCTGGCGCGAATCAACAACAGATTGGCGAGGTTCACTCCGCCAATGAGAAAGAGGCAGAGCGCACCACCTTGCAGCAGCAGGAGCAGGGGACGCACGGACTTCACGTGATCGGCGTGCAACGGGGCGACGACCGTGTAGCAGCCCGCATCGGCGACGATCTTTGCCTGCGGAAATTCCGGTGCGCGCACGGCATCGTTGGCGGCGATCTGGGCGCGGACGTCCGCGATCGTTGCTCCCGGGGCAACCCGGCCGATAAGGTCAAGGCCGACGTTGTGTCGCGCAAAAACATTTCGTTCCCCTTCCTCCGATGAGAGCGGCATGTAGATCGGCGCGCTGAAAGAGAGAAACCGGAAATCCGGCGGCAACACTCCCACAATGGTGCGATTAATTCCATCCATGCGGATCGGTTTTCCCAGAATAGCCGGGTCGGAGTTGAAGTGACTGTGCCAGTATTCGTAGCTCAACAGGGCGACATCGTCCGTCTGATAAGTCAGTTCCGCGTCGGTGAACGCCCGGCCCATGAGTGGCTTCACGCCGAGAGTGGCAAAAAATTCCGAGGTTACCCGGCCGAGCTTTTCAATCGAGGTCGCGCCGCTCTCACCCACGACGGAAGTTGCCTTGCTGATCGCGGCAATGGATGAGAGCGCCGGAATCTGTCCGCGCCGTTCGTAGTAATTGGTGAGGGAAGCGCCGCTGTTGGCACTCGGAAGTTTTGGGTACCTGTAGTAGAGCGTCACGAGCTGGTCCGAATTCGGAAACGGCAGCGGCTTGATCAGAATCGCGTCGACCACCGCGAAGATGGTGACGTTGGCACCGAGGCAAATGGCCAGGGTCGCCAGTGCGGTGATGGCGAACGCGGGACTTTTATAGAGCGAACGGAGGACATGGCGGAGATTGTTCATGGGAAAGAAAAGTAGTGGGTAGCGAGTAGAGAGTAGGCAGAGCAGGAGGTGCTCGAATGGATATAAGTTGAGAGATGTTTTGGTTTTTTCGGAAGCTCGCGGCTTCTTCGGAATCATTCCCCGCGCAACGCGACCATCGGATCGATTTTCGTGGCGCGGCGCGCCGGGAGCCAGCAGGCGAAAGCGGCGAGTGCGAACAGCAAGGTTGGAGTGCCGGCGTAGATTATCGGGTCGCCCAATGGCACGTTGACCAGATAACCGTGCAGATACCAACCGGCGCCCAGCGCGACGATCCAGCCAATCGCTGAGCTGACCACGACGATTCTGAAATGGCTCCCGACCATTAGACGAACCACCGAACCTGCGGTGGCGCCCAAGGCGAGGCGAACGCCGATTTCCCGGGTGCGCTGGGCCACGGCATAAGCGAGCACCGCATAAAGGCCGGTGACCGCAAGCAACAGGGCGAGCGGGCCGAGGATCGCGAGCATTTGCGCCGGGACTCTCTGACCAAAAAGATTATTTTCCACGTGCTGCGCCAGCGTGCGGGCATCGAGCACCGCGATTTCCGGATCGAGAAGACGAATGGTTTCACGAATCGCAGGCAATAATGCGCTTGGATCGTTTTGTTTGGTGCGAACGTACAGATTGGGTACGGAAACAAATTGGTCACGCATCGTGACCCACGCGACCGCGCGCGGGGATTCATTGATCTTTTCCAACGTTGGCGTCCGTGCCACGCCGGCGACGAGATAGGCGGTGCCGTCGATCTCGAAACGATGGCCAATGGGATTTTCGTCCGGCCAGTAACGTCGCGCCATTTCGTCGCCAATCACCGCATCGAGCGGCAGGTCGGCGCGCGCATTTGAGGCGAGGTCGGTTCCGCTGATGAGAGGAATGCCAAGCGTGGGGAAATATTTCGGCGTGACAAAATAATAGATGATTTTTCGATTTGGATCATACTCCCTGCCTGGGATCGAAATCACGCCCGTTGAAGCGCCGCGAACATCGAGCGGCACATAGTTCGCCGCCGCCGCATTTTCCACTCCCGGCAATGCGGTGAGCCGCTGCAGCAGCTCGTCGACAAACATCCTCCCGGTTGCTCCCGTATATCCACGACCGCCGAGATCGAGACTGACCAGCATCACGCGGGCGGAATCGAAGCCGGGATGGGCCCGGCGGGCATTGTGAAAGCTCTTGAGAAACAGCGCGGCGAGCACGATGACAACGAGAGCTACTCCGACCTCAAGGCCGATGAGCAGATCGCGCAGAACGCTCCGGCCGGCCGTAGCGCCGTACCCATTGCGGAGCGATTGGATAACATTCCCGCGGGCGAGTTGGAGTGCGGGCGCGAGGCCAAAGACAATGCCACAAGTGCACGCCAGCGCGCTGGCAAAGGCGATGCTTGACCAATCCAGTTCAGGTGCAAAACGCAACGGAAGGTTGCCCGGCACCGGCATCGACGCGAGCGCGTCCACGCCCCACAACGCGAGAACGAGACCGGCGGCGGCTCCCAGGAGTGCGAGGCATACGCTCTCGAGGAGAAGCTGAAAAACAATGCGCGCCGGCCCGGCGCCGATCGCCAGGCGGATGCCGATTTCGCGCCGGCGAACACTCGCGCGCGCGAGCAATAATGTGGCGGTATTGGCGCAAACGACGATGAGGATCAGCCCGGCGAAAACCTGAAGCGTCACGAGCGATATGACCAGGGTGCTGCCGCCGCGGGGCGAACGCCACAATGGCAGCAATTCGTAGGCGATGCCGCGGTCAATCCCGGGATACGCGGAAGTGAAATGCCGCGCGGCAGAGGCGAGTTCACCGCGAGCCGCAGCGAGCGTCGCACCGGGTTTGAGTTGCGCGAGCATGGTGTAGGCGCGGTTATCCCGATGGGTGAGCTCGGAGGTCGCGGGAACTACCGCACCGGCCATTGTGAGCGGCAGGAATACATCGAAAGTCAGGTTGTTGTAACCGCCGCGAAATCCGGCGGGAGCAACGCCGATCACCGTGAACGTCGTGTCGTTGAGTTTGAGTTCCCGGCCGACGACATCGGCTGCGCCTTTGAAGTGTCGCGACCAGAAATCGTGTCCAATCACGACCACGGGCTCGGAGCCCACTCTGGTCGCCTCATCGGCGCGAAAAAAACGTCCGAGCTGCGGCGTCACTCCGAGCACGGGGAAAAAATTCTCCGAGACCAGTTCGGCAAACACGTGTTCACCGCGCTCCGCATTGCCAAGATAAAGTGACCGTTGGCGTTGCGCCGCGATGGCGTCGAAGGAGGGTAGCAGTCCGCGCAACTCACGATATTCAAGCCAGGAAATGGCGCTGTAGTTTCCGGTATCCTACTTGGTTTCCAGAAGAAATACCGGAGCGTGGACGCCCGGAAGCGGATTGAAAAACGCGGATTTCAGCCAACTAAAAACCACCGTATTCGCAGCGATGCCGACGGCCAGCGACAGAACGATGGTCAGGGTGAGACCAGGTGTTCTGGTCAGTTGTCGGCAGGCAAAGCGCAGGGCGTTCATGGCGGGAAAGTAGCGGGTAGTGAGTAGGGTGAGAGAACCGTGGATTGAGTGTAGTTGGGAGATGTTGGTATTGTTCGAATGCTCGCTACTTTCTTACGGTTTCACGATTTTGGTTCGCCGTTACTGGCTGCGTTCTTTCGCGTCATTTTAATCTCCATGCCATTTTGGTGAATGATCAGACCGGTGGTTTCGCCTTGATCGTTCGTCACGAATTCCATTTGCGCGTCTACGACCTTGAGAAAGAATTTGGTTTCCGATTCCGCGAACAGCGGGACCTTCGGCTGCCCGGCCATCTGCGTCATCAGTTGGTTGCCTTCGAGGGTAATGTGATTGGTGAACCCCGGCTGTGGCTCCATCGCATACGTGCCTACATAGCGTTGTAGTATCCCGGGCGAAACCGAGATCGCTCTCTTTTCAGGTGGCAACTCAACCTGTGCTGGAGCGATGGATGCTTCGGATTGCTGGCGGAAACGTTCAAGCGCCCCGGTCGAAACCCAATACAGCTCTCCTTTTTTCCCGTCGAAACGCACGAAGAACAACACCCGGCCATCCTGCGAGAACGTCGCTCCGTATTCCGCCGCCGGCGTGTTGAATCCTTTGCCCAAGTTGACGGGATTGGTCCAGCCACCCTTGCCATTCTCGAAACAGATGAACAGATCGGAGTTGCCCGTTGGTCGGGGCCGATTCGAAGCGGAGTAGAAAACCAAGGTGTGTCCATCAGGCGAGATGCCGGGATCGCCATCGTCAGATTCGGAGTTCACCGGTGTGCCGAGATTTTCCACCTGCATGGGCTGGCCGGGTTTGGTTACTGTCCGGTAGAGGTCGAGTCCGCCGTGTCCGCCTTCGCGTGCAGACGCGAAATACATTGTTCCGCCCGCAGTCTGCGCGAGACAGAATTCATTTTGAGCCGAGTTAAGCGGAGCTGGCAGCAACTGGGGCTGGCCCCAGCCCTTTGTGGTGCGCTGCATTTCCCAAAAATCGTTGTTGGGCGAATCGCCCGCGGCTTTTACGGTGAAGTAAAGCCGGTGGTTATCCCGCGAGAACAGCGGCTCGAGAATTTGCCGGCCTTCGACGCCGGACAATGGCGCCTGGGAAGTCCACGCGCCGTTTTCATACCGGGTGAAGAGGATCCGGTTGTTGGCATAAAACGATTCGAAGACCGTGAAGGCGCACTCGGTGGCGTCGGGCGAAAAGGCGATGCGGCTGACCGAACGACCCGGAATATTGATGATACCCGGAGCGAACAGTTCTGGTATGTCTCCTGGCAATTTCAAACCAAAGTAGGCTCCACGAACGTTGGGTGGCTGGGTAATCGTTGCTGGTGACGAATCGGCTTTTGCTTCGCTTATAGGGGTCGCGGCGAACGCGGCGGAACTGAAGGCAACAAGTCCGCTGATCGAAATGAGATGAAAAATACGATGGCAGGTTTTCACAAGGTACGGATGACGGATGGGCAAAATTTCACTCCGCGCGCAGTGCCACCACCGGATCGACTTTCGTCGCACGGCGGGCGGGGATAAGGGCGGCACTGAGAGCGACGAGGGCAAGGACTGCTGCTGCGACCGCGTAACTGAGTGGATCAGTCGTTTCGGTTTTGTAGAGTAACGCCGCAAGAATGCGGGAGAAAGTAAGGGCGGCCGCGAGGCCGAGAATGATGCCAATGGTTACCAGTCGTGCGCCTTGGCCAATCACCAGACGCAGGATGTCGCTGCCTTGGGCACCGATCGCGACGCGAATGCCGAATTCCTGCGTGCGTTGTTGCGTGCTGAAGGCAATCACGCCGTAAGTGCCCAACGCGCAGAGCAACAGGGCCACAGTCGTGAATCCACCGAGCAGCGAAAGTACCAGTCTCTCCTGTTCCAAGCTGGTGGCGCGGATTTGTTCAAGCGTACGGACTTGGAAAAGCGGCACGGTGGGATCGAGCTCCTTGACGGTCGAGCGAATGGCTGAAAGCAGCGACGCCGGGTCGCCGATGGTTCCGTCCTGGCCTGGTTTTGTCGGAGCCAGACGGACGACGAGGTGCATCGGGCCATAGATGAAACGATGCATGGACCAGTAGAATGTCGGCACGGCTGCAACGCCGAGTTTTTGACTGCGCACGTCACCGACAACACCAAGGACCGTGAGCCGCTCGCCATCCGGCCGAAGGCTCGTGACTTGTCGACCGACGGGATCGTTCGCGCCGAAGAGCATTCGCGCCAGCGAGGCGGAGAGCACAACCGAGCGCGTGGCCTCTTCGGGAGTGATCCCGGTAAAGGTGCGTCCTCGCAACAACGGGATTTGCATGGCGCCGAAGTAGCCGCCGTCGATCAGGCGCCAGCTCGATTGAATGGATACGCCGGCCGAAAGTCCGGACGGACCGACCGGGAAGAGGTTGTTGCTTGTATTGCCCTCAGTCAGCGGCAGCGAGCTGATTACGCCGACTGAGCCGACGCCCGGCAGGGTCGAGATGCGTTCGGTCAGGCGTTCGTAGAATTTGGCGGCCTGTTCGTCGTCTTTGGGACGCAGGGAAACAGTCAGCACATTGTCTGAATTGAAGCCCGGGTTGACCCTGAGCAGATGCAGAAAACTCCGGCCCAGCAACGTCGCTCCCACGAGCAACGTCAGCGAAATGGCGAGCTGCAGCACCACCATGGTGTCGCGAAGACGGGAGCGATGTGCCGAGCGTGGTGACCGGCCTTTGAGCGCTTCCTGCGGCCGGGTCTGTGACGCCTTGAGCGCCGGCCCGAGGGCGGAAAATATTCCCGCGAGCAGCGTGGCGGCACACGCAACCGTGAGGACGCGAAGGTCGAGGGAGATTTCCGCCGCGCGCGGCAGGGGCAGTGAATGCATTGCATCCACTGCCCAAAGTGAAAGCAGCACGCCGAGTAGACCACCGGTCAGGGTAACGGTCATGCTTTCACTCATGATTTGCCAGATGAGCCGGGCACGATTGGCTCCGAGCGCAGTGCGAATGGCCATTTCGTGAGCGCGGGCTGAAGCGCGCACGAGCAGCAAATTGGAGAGATTGGCACAGGCAATCAGCAGCAGCAGACCCACTGAGCCAAGCAAAACATATAGTCCCGTGCGGATTCCATCGCCGACAATTTCGCGGGCCAAAGGAGCCAGTCTTACACTCCATCCGTGGTCCATATCCGGATGTTCGCTCCAGATCTGACCGGCGATGGATTTAAGTTCCGCTTCCGCCTGTTCGAGGCTGACACCGTGCTTCAATCGTCCATAAATTTCCATTTCGTGATTCGTGCGCCGTTCCTTCGCGGGATCGACGGCGAGCGGAACGGCCACTTCCAAATCGTCCAGCAACGGTTGTCCCGGACCGAGGACGCCGATGATGGAATAAGGTCGGCCATCGAAAAGCATGGTTTGCCCGATGACGTTCGTCGCCCGGCCAAAATGTCCGCGCCAGAATGAGTCGGTGATGATTGCGACGTTTGCGCCGCCCGGGCGGTCCTCTTCGTCCGTGAAATTGCGACCGAGCGCGAGGGGGATGCCGAGGGTCGGGAAAAAATTCGCGGTAACGGCTTTGCAGGGAATCGATTCGGGTTCGCCGCGGCCGGTGAGATTCATCGGGCGCCAGTTCAGGGCCGCGATTGAATCCCAGCTTTTCGCGCGATCCTTCCAGTCGTAGTAATTGGGTATGGAAACAGAGAAGGTGGTGATGTTGCGGGTCAGATTTGTTTCATAGATGGCCACCAGCCGGTCCGGCTCGGGCAGTGCGATCGGACGGAGCACGAGTGCATTCACCGTGCTGAACATTGCGGTCGCAGCGCCGATCCCGAGTGCGACAATCAGCACTGCGACGGCGGTGAACGCAGGGGTCTTGCGCAGGGAGCGAAAAGAGTGGCGGAGATGGTTCATATTGGAAGATAGCGTGGAGTAGAATGAGTAGCTGGTGGCAAGCAGGGCACGGTGTTTACTCCACGCGCAGTGGAATCATCGGGTCGACCGCGTAGCGGAGATCGTTCACGAAGTTGAGGGTTGAAAAATGAGGGAATGGATTAGGGCGCGGTTCCGGTGTGGTCCGAAAGAGATTTTCCATCAGTCCTGCCAGCCGAGGCTTGCCCACTCTTTATGGCCTTGAGCGCAAAGGTGCACGTGGCGGAGGCCTTTGCCGGATCAGTTGCGGTCACTGTCAGATTAAATATTCCGGTTTGTGGCGCGATTCCTGAAAATGCTCTCGTCGCCGGATCGAAATGTAACCAATCGGGCAGGGCGCTTCCATCGGACAGGGCAGCGGAATACGAGAGGGTGTCGCTGCCATCGTCATCGAAAAAAGCGGAACTATCGACGGTCGTGGAGAAACGATCTCCCGCGACCACCGATTGGTCCGCGATTGGTGTCTTCACGTAGGGCTCAAAGTTGGTGTGGCGCAAATGCTCCAGCAATCCATCAAAACGGATCCAAAGAATGGTGGTGTCCTTGGGCATCGTGCCGCGGCAATAGAACAGGTATTTGTTGTCTGGCGTCACATATTCGCCGAAACGATGAGCGATGCCCTCGTTGATTGCGGATCCCAGGCTCTTTGGATTTGTCCACGTCTTGTCTGGTTTCCGATAACTGATATAGATCTCGCATTCGTAGTCCTTCGTTTCCTTTGCGCTGAGGACAATGTAGGATTCGTCGGGTGAAACGAAGAAATCACCGTTGAATCCGGGACTATTAAGCGGACGTCCGAGGCTCTTGATCGTCGGAATGCCGGCGGAGACCGTCAGCCTGCTGAAGACATTGGTGCAGCCGTTTCTCGCGTCTTCGGGATCGGGATTGCCACACGCGTAGAAATTGCTCCCGGCCGTCGGGTTGAAATTATAAACGACCGTATTGGCGCTTTCCAGAAACGCATCGGGTTTACTCCAGCCAGTGGGCGTCCGGAACGACCGCTTTACTTCCGTCATTGAGCCGCCCAGGTAGAGAGTATTGCCGTCTGCCGAATAGGCCGGATTTGCCAGCCCGGGAAAAAGCACGGTTGGTCCAATCCATTTACCCTCGGCGAAAACAAACCCCCGCACCTGCTCGTTCCTGCCATCGAACCAGGTGTTGTTCTGGGTGTAGTAGATTTCCTTTCCGTCGGGCGAGATGGCGATGCGGCCGATGGGAAAAGCTCCCGGATCAGCCAGGAGGTCCGGGGCAAAAACAACCGGCGTGTCGCCGGGCGGCTTCTGCCCGAGATAGGCGTCAGGACTTTGCTGGAAATTAACCCCGGCGTGCAAATGCATGCCCGGAGCTGGCAGGCAGACGAGCAATAGAGAGGAGATTTTACGCATGATTGATCGCGGTTTTTTCAGGGAAAGAGAAGGAGGCTTTGCAAATGAGCGGTTGTTCATTCGGCTCTCAGCGCCACCAGCGGATCGACCTTCGTGGCGCGGCGGGCGGGGATGAATGTGGCGACCAATACAACGGCGATCATCGTGAGCGCGGTGACGGTCAACACGCGCACGTCCGTGAGGCTGACACCGAAGAGCACGCTTTGCATCGCACGGCTGGCGAGCCACGAACCGGCGGTGCCCAGCAGGATGCCGGCGAGAAGGAGTTTCCCACCGAGCGCGAGAAACTGCCGGAGGACCTGCTGCGGCAGCGCGCCCAGCGCCATGCGCACGCCGATCTCGCGGCGGCGCTGGCTGACTGCATAGGCGAGCACGCCGTAGGTGCCGATGGCGGCCATGAGCAGAGCGACGACGGAAAACGCGCCGGCGAGCACGGCGGGCGCGCGGCGCGAGATAAGACTGTCGTCCACGTGGCCCTGCATTGGGCGAATGTCGTCAACGGGCAGCGCGGGATCGAGGGAGAGGACGGTTTTTTGCAGTGTCGCACCCATTGCCTCCGGCGCGAGGGGCGTGCGCAGGATGACGGCGATGCCGCCGGAAGGATAGTCCTTGAACGGGAAATAAACGGAGCCGAGCGGAGTCGTGTCGGTAAGATCGTTTTGTTTCACCGTGCCGACGACACCAACGATCGTAGTGGCATTTTTCTCGGTGATTGCGCTGTCGCCCGCGATTCGGCGGCCGAGCGCGCTCTGGCCCGGCCAATAGCGCCGGGCGAACTCGGCGTCGACCACACAGACGCGCTGATCGCGGTGATTGTCGGCGGATTCAAGGAAGCGACCGGCGAGCAACGGAATGCCGAGAGCCCGCCAATAGTCGCCATGGGCAAACGAGGCGTAGTTCGTGCGAGCGGATTCGCCGGGCGCGAGCTGCACGCCCTCGACGGTGATGGGCTTTTTGCCGTCATTACCGGCGAATGGAAGCACGGAGGTGAAGCCGACGGCTGTCACGCCGTGCTGGACGCGCAGGGCGGTGTCGAGACGTTCGAGGAAGGCCTGGCGTTTGGCGGGATCGGGATAGGATTTCCAGGGCAGTGAAATCCACCCGGACAGCACATGCTCCGTTTGAAAGCCGGGAGAGACCGACATGATTTTTTGCAGGCTGACGCCGAGAAGTCCGGCGCCTGCGAGCAGAACGAACGCGAGGGAAATCTGTGCGATGATAAAACCGTGGCGCACGCGCTGTGCGGCACGGCTCACGGTGCCGCTGCGCGATTCCGAGTTCAGCACCGGCGCGAGCCGGTGGCGGAGGTTGAAAACGACGATCGGCAGCGCAAGAAAAACACCGATGGCGAGCGACGCGATCAGTGCGGCGAGTGCGACGCGCCCGTCGAGTTGCACTGTGGCCCCGAGCGGCAGTCGATCGGTGCCGAGCCGTGAAAGCAGGTCGATGCCGAACGCGCCGAGCAGCAGTCCGAGCGCTCCACCAGCGAACGAAAGCAGGATGGTTTCACTCATGACCTCGGCGAAAAGGTGCCGGCGCCCGGCGCCCAGCGCCTGGCGCACGGCGAATTCCTTGGCCCGACCGTTGGCGCGGATGAGGAGGAGATTGACGAGATTGATGCCACCGATCAGGAGCAGCGCAACGACACCCGCCTGAAGCAGTAACAGAATCGGACGGATATCGCGAACATGATAGGCGTGCAACGGATCGACGATGGTGTGAAAACCGGCGTCGCGGATGAATTGCGCGTAAGGATCATCGGAAAGCTGCTGCCGGTTGAACGCATCAACCTGCGTCTGCGCGTCGGCGAGCGTGGCGCCCGGCGCGAGCCGCGCGATCATCTGGTAACTATTATTGTGGCGATTGTTGGGCTTGAGATCGTCGGGGCCATGGGCGGCGGGACGAAAAAATTCCGCACGGTCCGACAGAAAATTGAAATCGCGCGGGAGCACCCCAATGATCGTGACCGGAAGGCCGTCGTTGAAGAATTTCCGACCGACGATGTTGGGATCGGAGTTGAAATGCACGCGCCAGAAACGATCGGTCAGCACCGCGACCTGATCCGGGCCGTAGAGCATTTCAGCCTCGCCGAACATGTGTCCCCGCGCGAGCGGCACGCCGAGCGTGGCGAAAAAATCCGGGGAGACGCGCGCGATTGGCACGCGGTTCGGCGTCCCGTCCTCACCGATGATCGTGCTGCCATCGGCTTGAATGGCGATCGAGGCAAACGCCTTGATGGCGTGACGGCGGTCGTAGTAATTCACCATCGACGCACTTGAACGATCGGCGCCGGCGCGTGGGTAAGAATTGTGAACGGCGACCAGCCGGTTGGACTCGGGAAACGGCAACGGGCGGACGAGGATAGCGTCGACGATGGCGTAGATCGCGACGTTCGCGCCGATGCAAAGGCCGAGGGTGAGGAGGATGGCGGCGGTGAATCCCGCCTCGTGGATCAGACGGCGAACGGTCTGGCGGAGAGTGGAGAGCATGAGAGGGGAAGAAAATGGTGAGTAGCGGGTCAGTGAGTAGGAATCGGCAGACCGAGGAGTGGTTAGGGCGGTGGAAGAGAGCAAAAACCAGACAGGTAAACGCCGCAATAGGTGGAAAAGAAAAGGGTGGGGAATTTTCGGGAGCGAGGAACGGGAACGATTTTTTTATTCGGCGCGGAGTGCGATCGTGGGATCGATCTTTGTGGCCCGGCGGGCGGGAAGATAGCAGGCGACGAGCGCGACCATCAGCAGCGCGATGGTCGCGCCAGCGATGTCCATCGTTCCATTGGTCGCGATGGCGGGCGTTGCGCTGGAGAGAAAACGTGCGAGGGCGATCGCGCCGATGAGGCCGACGCCGGCGCCGACGAGCGCCATGCGCAATCCGGCGGTGACGATCAAGCGGAGGACGTCCCTGATTTGCGCGCCGAGCGCCATGCGGATGCCAATCTCGCTGGTGCGTTGCACGACGAGGCGGGCGATGACGCTGTAGATTCCGAGCGCGGCGAGAAAAAGACCGAGCGTGGCGAAGCCGACGAGAAGCTGATTGATGAGCTTGAGGTCGTCGGTATTCCGCGCGATGAGGGCGGGCACGGGCAACAGGTCAAGCACAGGGATGTCGCTGTCGAGGTTGGAGACGATACGGCGGAAGGGCTCGATCAAGCGCCCGGTGCCGCCTGCGGCGCGAATGGTGACGGCGACCCAGCCCCACGGTTCCTGCGCGAAGGGTTGGTAAAGTTGAAAACGAACGGGAGACGGCGACAGATTGAGGAAGTGAACATCCTCGACGACGCCGACGATTTCGAGCGGCTGTGGGTTCTGGTCGCCGATCGGCGCGAGCCGGCGGCCGACGGCGTCTCCGTTCGGGAAAAGCGCGTGTGCCATCGCCTCGTTGATGATCACGACACGGGGCGCGCCGATGCGATCGGCCGCGACGAAAGGCCGGCCGCGCAGCAGATGCGTGCCGGTTGTTTTGAAATAATCGGGCGTCACGCCGTTGACCATGGCGGTGGGTTCGTGTCCGGTGACGGGCGGCGTGTCGCCCTCGACGGTGTAATTTCGCTGCGATGGAAATCCGAAGAGCGGCAGATCGTAGCTGATGGCGACGCTTTCGACGCCGGGCAGCGCGGCGAGGCGTTGCAGGAGCGTGTCGTAAAACGCCATCTGGCGGTCAGCGGTCGGATACTGCGGCGCGGGCAACGATAGGTTGCCGCGCAGGAGCGGCGCGGGATTCCAGCCGGCTTCGCCATGCACGAGCCGGTTGACGCCGCGCACGAAGAACGCAGCGCCGGCGAGCAGCACGAGCGCGAGGGCAAACTGTCCGGCGATCAGCGCCTGGCGCAGGCGGTGGTGGGAACGATCGCCGGTCGAGCCGCGGGTGCCGCTCTTCAGCGTTTCGTTGACGCGAACGCGCGACACGAGCCACGCGGGCGCGACGCCGAAGAAGAGTCCGGTGAGCAATGAAACGACAAACGCGAACCCGAGCACACGCCAGTCGAGCGCGAACGACTGGGCCGGTCCATCGCCTGCGAGGCGATGCGAGATCCACTCGCTGGTCCACATCGAGACGAGGATGCCCAGGCCGCCACCCATCAGAGCGAGCATCGCACATTCTACGGCGAGCGGCTTGATCAATTGCGAACGCGAGGCTCCAAGCGCCGTACGGATCGCGAACTCGCGGGCGCGCGAGACGGCGCGCGCAATGAGGAGATTGGCGAGATTGGCGCAGGCGATCAGCAGCACGAAACCCGAGAGGGCGAGCAGCATGAACGTGATGTGCCGGCTCGTTTCGTCCATCGCGGAGGATTGGAGCGAAGCGATGCGCAGGCCGCTGCCGGCAATTTCCTTCGGATGATCGGCGGCGAGGCGTGCGGCGAGCGAGGCGAAGCGGACCTTGGTTTGCTCCGGGGTGAGATCGGGGCGGTAGCGGCCGATCAAGTTGTAAGAGTTGTCGGTCCAGTTGGTTTTTTCCTCGTTGGTGAGACCGAGCGGGCGGAACATGCTCATCGGACCGAAGATCGTCGGAGCCGAGGCACTCGCGGGGAGCACGCCGACGACTTCCACGCCAGTGCCGTCAAGGCGGAGTGTGCGGCCAATCACAGTGGGATCGCCGTTGAAACGTGAGAGCCAGAAAGCGTGGCTCAGGATGACGACGGCGTTGTGGCCGGGCTGTTCTTCGTCGGGCAGAAAACTGCGGCCGAGCTCCGGCTTGATGCCGAGAATTTCAAAATAGTTGGCAGAGACGCGATGGGACGGCACGACCTCGGCGGGACGGTGCGGCTCGGAGAGCGTGAAGGCCCAGTTGCGATAGACGGCGAGCTGCGCGAAGCCGGCGCTGCCGCGCTTGATTTCCTCGACGGCGGCGGGGGCATGAGAGCCGGTTTGCTGCGCGGTGCTGCGCTGGAGGACATAAAGGTTTTGTGACTCGGGAAATTTCAGCGGCTGGAGCAGGAGCGAGTTGATGAGGCTGAACATCGCGGTATTGAGCCCGATGCCGAGCGCGAGGGTGAGGATTGCGATCGCGGTGAAACCGGGCGTGCGTGCGAGGGAACGGAGGGCGTGTTTCATAAAGAAGCGAAAATTGAGAGGAGACGGGATTTGACGGTGCGGTCAGCTATGGCGCGTTCACGAACGGCAGAATGAAATCGTCGAGGACCATCGGTCGTTGCAGTGAATCGACATGACCGCAGTGAGGCAGGATCACGAGGGACGAGCCGGGGATGAGCGCGCGAACTTCGAGGAAATGGCGCGTCACGAAATATTCGTCGTTGTCCCCGCCGATGAGCAGGACGGGGCAGCGGATTTGCCGGACGGTTTCCGCCGCGATAAATACAGGGCCGAGATAGAGGGCGCGAAGTTTGTCGATGAAGTCGTCCCACCGGGTCGGGTCGGGCATCAGCTGCCGGCGCGCGGCGACAAACTTGCCATTGCGGCGGGCGAACGATTCGGGCGTGAGATTTTCCGCGAATTCCCGGCCCTCATCGGTCAGGCCCGCAACGCCGAGGCCGCCGCCGACCACGACGGCTTTTTTGACCAATTCCGGATGGATCGCGGCGAGGGTCATCGCCGTAATCGCTCCGTCGCTGAAGCCGATCACAACAGCGGGTTCTTTGGCCGCGATTTTCAAAAGGAGCGCAGCATCGTCGGCGAACAGGCGATAGGTGTAAGGCTTCGCACCGACTTCGGAGCGTCCGTGGCCGCGGGTCGCCATCGCGATGACCGTGAAATGTTCGCTCAGCTTCGGGATTTGCGCGGCGTATTCGTCGATATAGCCATAGAGTCCGCCGTGAAGGAGAAGGAGCGGCGGACCTTTGCCATAAATCTCGTAGTAAATGCGCGCGTCGCCGACGTCGAGGAAATGGCCCGCCTGCTCGTTTGAACCGTAGGGAACCCCAGCCGGTTGAGCGAAACTGGCGGCGATCGGCAGGAAAAGAAATAGCGCGGAGGAGCGGAGGAAATTCATAGTGTTCAGACCGATTGATTGGAGGTGATTACTTTGCGGCGGGCGCGGGGCGCCCGGTGACTTTCAGATTGGCGAAGGCGCCGGGGTAGCCCCAGAAACCGACGGGACCGGCACGGTCGCCGAGCTTCAGGTCTTTCACGACGAGAACGGGCTGCGGGCCGTCGTTGACGAAGACCTGCACGGTGGTGCCGTCGATCTCGAGGCGGACGTGAAACCAGACGTTGTCAGCGATGGCGGCGCTGGCTTCGTAAACACCGGGAAAATTTTTTCGCAGGTAAGGCCAGTCGTAAATCGTGTCGGTGGCGACATATTGGACGGTATGCGCGCGGCGTTCGGTGCCGGAATTGAACGGGCGAAAATAGATGAGCTCGTGCCGCTTCGGATTGTCCGGATCGAGGCGGAAAGCGATGCCCACGAAGGTGCGGCCCGGTGGATCGAGCGGGCCGACGAGGTCGGCTTCAATCGTGCCGTTGTGGAAGGTCAGATCCTTCACGTAAACGGTGCCGGGCTCGTAGCCGGTGGTCTGGTCGAAATCGCGGTAGTCGACCGTGAAGCGGACGGCGTTGCGGATGAGGTTGTTTTTATCCGCGACGGATTGGATGGCGGCTTTCGTGTGAGCGTTTAACTCAAGATGCCAGCGCACCGGATCGAGCGGAATGTCGGTCGCGAAAACGATCGAAGCCGAGGCCGCGAAAAGGAAAAAGAAAGGCGGGATAAGTTTCACGGGAACGAAAGTGGGCGGAGAAAATGACGTCGGTCTTGATGCGGTGGAGGGAGGTTGGTGTTTTTCTGCCGCTCGCGTCTCGTTATTTTAGTCTGCACGCAGCGCGACCATTGGATCGATGCGCGCGGCGCGGCGCGCGGGAATCGCGGTGGCGACAAACGCGACGAGCGCGAGCGCCAGCACGACGGCGGCGGCGGTCAACGGATCGGTGGGCGTAATGCCGGTGAGCTGGCTCGCGACGAGGCGGCTCGCGGCCCAGGCGACGGGAATCGCGATTGCGAGACCGCAGCCGCAGAGGACGATCACCTCCCTGATCACAAGCCACGCCACGCGTCCGCCGGGAGCGCCCAAAGCCATGCGCAGGCCGAGCTCGGGTGTGCGGCGTGCAACCGTGTAATTCAACACCCCGAACAGGCCGACGCCGGCGAGCAGCGTCGCAAGTCCGCCAAAGGCAGTCGCGAGCAACGCGATCACGCGCTCGGTGCCGAGCGAGCGGTCGCGTTGCTCATTCATCGTGCGCAGCGCATGAATCGGCAGCGTCGGATCGACGGCGCGAACGGCCGTCCGGACGAGCGCAACCACTTGATCGGGCGGCAGGCTGCTGCGAACGTAGCCGTTCATCCCGGAAACGGTGAAGAATTGTGAATACGGCACGAAGACCTGCACGGGACTGTCGCCGTGCATGGAATTGTAATACGTGTCCTCAACGACGCCGATAATTTCCGCGAGACGGAATCCGCCCTGCGAACTCGACAGCCATGTATGCCGGCCAAGCGGTTCGACGCGGCCGAGGAAATGCCGGACGAAGGCGCGATTGACGATTACGACCGCGGGGGAATCGGTTTTGTCCGAGGCACGAAAATCACGGCCTTGCCGGAAGCCGATGTGCAACGTGCGGAAATATTCCGGCGAGATGGCATTGCAGAAAATGTTCTGGTTTCCGTCGGCCGGAGGCGGCAGACCGTCGACGGCTGTGCCCGACGCCCACGAATCCGTTCCGCCGAGCAGGCGCACGAGGCCGATCGCGGCGGAGTCGACGCCTGGCATCGCGGCCAGTCGCTCCCGGACTTGCTGGTAGATTTCCTCAGCGCGGGCACGTGAATAGCCATTGAGCACCGGATCAAGGCCGAACGCGACGACCGCGTCGGTTTTAAAGCCGGGCGAGATGCGATAGAGATTTTGCAGCGATCGCACGAAAAGTCCGCTCCCGAAAAGCAGCAGTACCGAGGCGCTGACCTGGGCGACGACGAGCGCTTGTCGGAAACGACCGCGCGGCAAGGTGCGTGTCGTCGCCTGCCGCAGCGAAGGCGCGAGGTCGCCGCGCGTGGCGAGCAGCGCTGGCAACAGGCCGGCGAGAATTGCAGCGAGGGCGGTGACACCGACGCTCACGAGAAGGATGTAGCCGTTGAGGTTGGTGGAAATGTTCGCCGGGCTGTCGGTCGTGACAGGGAGCAGCGGCGCGAGGGCGTTGGTCACGAGTGGCGCGAGCCAGATGCCGGCGGCACCGCCGAGCCCGGCGACGAGCAGGCTCTCAACGAAAAGCTGGGCCACGATGCGCGCGCGCGACGCACCGAGCGCGAGACGCACGGCGATTTCGCCGCGACGCGCAATGCCACGTCCGATGAAGAGACTCGCAATGTTGACGCACGTGAGCAGCAGGAGGAGTGCGCCCATCACACTTAGCAGACGCAGCGGCCTGGACCAGTCGGCTTGAAGGAACGAAGTGCCGCGGGCGCCACTGAGAACATCGAGCGATGAGTGAAGGAATTTTTCCCTGTCGCTTTTGGTGAGCTGACCGTACGCACCAGAGTCGATGGCAGATTGCATCCATGAACGATAAAGCGGCTGAAGGGCGGACTGCGCCTGCCCGAGCGAGACGCCAGGCTTGAGACGACCGAAAACCTCGACCCAGCGCATCGTGGAATTTCCCAGGCCGACCCACGTCATGGAGGGAAATAGTGCGGCGGTCATCATCATCGGCACGCGGATCTGCGGGTTGAAATCGAGATCGACGCCGGTGAAACCTTTTTCGCTGACGCCCACGACGATGAGCGGCTGGCCGTTGAAGTGGATCGTCTGGCCGAGCACGGCGGGATCGCCGCCGAAGGCGCTGATCCAGTAATCATAACTCAACTCTGCGACCGGATGCGCGCCGGGCTGGCGATCGTCGTCGGGCGTGAGCGTCCGGCCGAGCGCGGTGCCGACACCGAGGACGCGGTAGTAATTACCCGAGACGAGTTCGACCGTGAGCCGCTGCGTCTCGCCGCGCGCGCGGACGTTCGCAAACAAACGGAAGTGACAGAGAAGGCCGTCGAATACCGGCGATACTTGATCGCGCAGCGCGCGATACATCGGATATGCGAGTGAATGCGGGCCGGTCGAGGCGCTTGGGGCGGTTTTGCCGGGGGAGAGCAACGCGAGTGCTTCAGGATGTCGGACGGGAAGTGGTCGCAGCACGACGGCATCGAGCAGACTGAAGATCGCGGTGTTGGCGCCGATGCCGAGGGCGAGTGTGAGGACCGAGACCGCGGTGAAGCCGGGAGATTTTAGCAGCTGACGGAAGGCGTAGCGGAGGTCGTGCATGGGAAAGTAGTGAGTAGCGGGTAGTGAGTAGGTGAGGTGTTTGTTCGAATGCTCACCGCTCGATACTTCTTCGTGGGTTACTCCGCCCGCAGCGCGAGCATGGGATCGGCGGCGGTGGCGCGTCTGGCGGGAAACAGGGAGGCGAGCAGGGCGACGACGAAAATCACCACGCTGGTGCCGACGAGGATGGCGTAATTTTGAGCGACCAGCGGCCCGAGCGCCTTGCGCAGACCCAGTCCGAGCACATAGGAACCGATCGCGCCGAGGACCAAGCCGATCATCGTAAGCCGCAGGCTTTGGACGAGCACGATGCGCAGGATATCGGCCGGCCGAGCGCCCAGCGCCAGACGGATGCCGAACTCCCCCATGCGTTGGTTTACGTTGTTGGCCACGATGCCGTAGAGTCCGACACTGGCCAGCACCAGGCCGAGCAGCGCAAACGCGAGCAGGACTCCGTTGATCACAAAAAGATTGTGCAGAAATTGTTCACGCATGTCGTCCACCGTCCAAACGAAGCGCGCGGCCACGTCGGGCGACACGTCGGCGACCGCATGGCGGAGGTCATTGGCAAAGCGTTTCGGATTCGGCCCGCGAACCACGACTTGAAACCAGGACCACGGATTGTGAATGAGTGTCGTGTAGAATTGCATGTGCGTCGTCGGCTCGTTGAACACAATGGCGTCCCGCACATCGGCGACGACCCCGATGACTTCCCGCAAAGTGAGTTTGCCATCGGATCCCCTCACGCCGAGGCGTTTGCCAATGGCGCTTTCGCCGGGCCAGAAATGGCTGGCGAGAGATTCATTGACGACCGTCTGTTCGACCGAGGTGGCGGAGATTTTTTCAGGGAAGGTTTTTCCCACGAGCAGGCGAATGCCCAGCGTTTTAAAATAACCGGGCGTGACCAAAAAGGAATTTCCCTTGGCCAGAGTGGGCAGCGAGGAATCCTGGCCTTCCTTGAAAATATCCTCCTCCTTGTTGCCTCCACCGGTTGGCAGCATTGAGGCGAGCGCCGAGGATTCCACGCCGGGAATGACCGCGAGGCGGGCCACAAGGGCATCCATGAAAGCGCGGCGTTTGTCCGTGTCGTAGGTATTTTCGTCGATCTGCACATTCGCCGTCAGAATGGATTCGCTGTCCCAATTGGGACGGTTGCTGATGGTGCGGTTAAGACCGTGGATCATCATTCCTGCCACCGAGAGGAGGGTGAGCGAAAGGGCGACCTGGCCGACGATGAGCACGCTGCGAATCCAGCCCTGGCTTTTGCCACCAGTGGTACCGCGGGACTGCTGCTTGAGGGTTTCGTTCACGTCGGTGCGGGACGCGAGCCACGCGGGAATCAGACCGAAGCCGAGGCCGGCGAGAATCGAGAGGGCGGCGGTGAAGCCGAGCACGCGATGGTCGATGGGCAAATCCAGTGTGGTGGTTAAGCCCAGCTTGATATTCCGACCGATCAATTTGTTGCTCCAACTTGCGATGAGCAGGCCGAGAATGCCACCCGTGATCGAGAGGATCAGCGATTCGATCAGCTGTTGTTTGATCAGCATCCAGCGAGTGGCGCCGAGCGCGGACCGAATGGCCAGATCGCGCAGACGGCCGGCGGCGCGGGCCATCTGGAGATTCGCGAGGTTGGCGCAGGCGATGGCGAGAATGGCGGCGGCCAAACCCAGTTGCAACGTGATGATGGCGACATTCCCGGAGCCACCCACGCTTCCGGTGGTTTGCATCCGAAAGTGGTAATTCTGATAAAGTCGCGGATAGTCCTTCGCCCAACGTTGCGCGAGTGGAGCAATGCCCGCCAGCGCCTGCACCGGAGGAATTCCGGGGGCGAGACGGGCGACAAGTCCGAACTCCCGACGGTCCCGCGCGGTCAGTTGGTCCTTCGCATAGATCAAAGGCCGAAAGTACTGGGTTTCGCCGAAGACAAAAATCGCGGAGTAGGCTTTGGGCAACACGCCGATGATGGTGAAGACCCGGCCATTGATCCGCATCGTCTCCCCTACCGCATCGGGCCGCGCGTTGAATTTATTCCGCCACAAATCCTCCGTGATCAGGACCACGGTATCACGGCCGGAGACGCACTCGTCGGCGGTAAACGTGCGTCCCAACAAGGGAGGTGTTTCGAGAAGTTTGAACAAACTGGCGGTGGACGCCGTACCCGACATCGATTCAGGCAGCTGGCCACGCAAGGTCACGGTTTCCAATACGCCGGACTGGGGTGCGATGACGGTGAAGGCATTGGTTGGATGCGCGAGGAGTTCGCCGATCTCCGGCGGAGAAAAATTCATGAACTCGGCTTGCGGTGTCTGGCCGTTGAGGTTGACGAGCGACTCCGGTCCCGGAAACGGTGCCGTGGCGAACATCAGGGTATTCATCAGCGAATACATCGACGAATTCACCCCGATGCCGAGAGCGAGGGTGACAATCGCGATGGCGCTGAAAGCCGGCGCACCGAGGAGGGATCGCATCGCGTAACGAAGTTGGTGGATCATAGATAAGTGGGAGAAATGACAGGGAGGGTTCGGCAAGGAGGAAATCTTTTGTGAGAAAAAGCACCTTCAAAGAAAAATTGGTTTCTGATTCCGCAAACAGTGAGACCTTTGGCTGTCTGGCCATCTGCTTCACCAGCGGTTTTTTTTGAGACTTGCAGAGACATGATTTGATGCTTGGTCATCGGCACTTGTAACTTCATCACGCGGCGCGGTGATGATCGTCAGGATTTTAATTTAACGAGGGCTTTGGCGGCCCAGTAGTTGGAAGCATCGAGTTCCACGGCCTTGGCAAAAGCGGTGCGTGATGCTTCGGCGTGTCCGAGCTGGCCCTCAATTTCACCAATCTTCTCCCAAAAATTGCTGGGGGTTGCCATGAAAGGCTGGCTATAGGGGCTGTTCCCCGAGGGCGTTGGACAGGGCAAGGTCAGGGCTTCCTTCAAACTGGTCAGACCGCGCTCGAGATTGGTTTTTGCGGTAGCGGCGACATACCCATAAAGATAGTGATTAACCGCGTCCCTGGGATTTTTTTTCAGGAGTTCTTCGCAGTAGCTGAAAGCGTCGGGGAATTTCCTGTCGATCCAGAGCAAACGGTTTATTTCATCGAGGGCAAAGCGCGGCGGATCGAGTTCCTGAAAAGCCCTGCGATGCTCCGCGGCCTTTTCCTTGTCGCCACCCAACATCCACGGTGCGGTTCCGTAGATTGCCGCAAGAAAGCTGTGGGCTTCCGAATCTTTCGGATTGAGGATCAAAGCCTGCTCGATGATCAGGCGGCCTTTCTTGATCGAGGTCATGCCGGTGATCTGACTCATGCCAAAGTCGCGGAGGTACGCAGCGTTTGTCGGTTCCAGTTCGCTCGCACGGGCGAGACATTGCGCGATGTCTTTCATGCGGGCCTCCATTTCTTCTTTGCCGGGATTTTCGACCGGGACGCCGGCCATGATCGCGCGACTCAAAGCATGGTAGGCGGCGGCGTTGGCGGGTTCGGCCTGGACCACGCGTCGCAGGGCGCTCTCGGCCTCTGGAAAATGGTGTCCGGTCAGCAACGCGAAAGCCGCATCGTACGCCGGACTCGCTTGCGCGGTGCCGAACAGACCGGCGAGCAATGCGGCGCAAAGTGAGCGGAGTGCAGCGCGCGAGGTGAAGCGCGCGGTGGCGACGAAGCGGGGGGATCTCGCGAGGGAGCGGAAGGCGTGTCTCATTTTCGGAGGTGGGCGATTGGAAACGGAAAGTGTGGAATGGGAGATTCGTTCCGTGGTAATTGTTTTCGTTCTCTAGGTTGGAAAAGAGGCGGGTGATTTTGCGGGGGCGAGAAAGAGAACGAGGAACGAGAATGAAAAACGGTCAGCGTGCCTCGAGATGGATGCCACCGTTGACGGTGCCGATTTCGACGGATGCCCGACCGTCGCCGATTTTACCGGAGAGCTGGTGGTCGTGATGCTTGCCGGCGAGCGTCAACGAAAAATCGCAGTCGATGCCGCCGTTAACGGTGGACGCCTCGAGTTCGAAACCGGCGTCCTTCGGCATGGCGACTACAGCCTGGCCGTTGACCGTGCGGCAGGAAATTTTCTGGCCGGTGGCAAGGGTGTCGAAACTCGCCTTGACCGGGCCGTTGACGGTTTCGAGGCGGGCGTCACCACCGAGGCCAGTGGTGCGAAGACTGCCGTTGACGGTGGACGCGCTGACGGTACCGCGCACGCCGGCGATCGCGATGGAGGAATTGACGGTGGAGATTTTGTTGAGAACGGCGGTGACGGGAACGGTGAGCTTGAAGCGCACGGCAGCGCGAATGGTGTTGCCGCCGAAGAAAGTGCCGGGACGTTTCGGGAGCCGGACCTTGATTGTTGCCTGCGAGGGGGAGAGGTCGATCTTCAGGTCGATAAGCTTAAGCTCCTCGTCGGTTTTCGCGCTTTTTTCACCCTCGATGAGAATCTCATTTTTATCCCACGTGACGATGTCGACGTCGCCGTTGACGTTTTCGAGGGAGACGCGGCCGTTGGCGTCGAAAGCACCAGTGCGGGTGAAGGTCTCCTTCGAGTCATAGTTGTCGGCGCGGGTGAGAGCGGCGGTGGAAAAGGCGAGGAACGCGAAGGCAAGAAGGCGAAGTTTCATCGGGAATAGGGTGGGCGAAGTTGAGGAACAATGAGGCATGAACAATAACCCGTGAGATGGCGGAAAGTTACCCAGCGCGGAGGGCGTGTTTCATTTTTCGAAGGGCAGAGGAAAGGGGGAGGACAAGGGTACGGAACAAACGCAACCGCTAGGGCTGACTTTCTGGCGGAGCGGCCTGGGCCATTTCACGAATTGATGCCCAGCCAGTCGGGCTGTCCTTGGAGCGCACATAAACCACCATTGCCCGACCGCGTGTTATCACCGGTGGTCCGCCCGACTTCGGAATCGCTTTAATGGCGAAGATGCTGACTTCCACGGCAGTGTCGCCGAGGAAGAGCGTGCTCTCCACTTTGTTTTCCACGAACTCCAGCCGCGTGTTTTGAAACATGGCGGCCAGGCCTTTTTCCAGCGAGGTACGACCATTGACGACGTTCGTTCCGCCAAAATATTTGACGACGTCGGGATGGTGAAGCGCGACAATTGCCGGCATATCCCCGCGGCCAAAGGCATCACGAATGGCTTGGGTTGTTTTCAGCAACGACTCCCGATCGTGGGCGTTGGGTTCGGTTACAGAAGCCACACCGGCCACGGCACAGCTTACTAGAATAATCAGTGCTTTGAAGGTGTTCATGGAGGGAAATTGAAATGAAGTTTTGAGTGAGTGAAGCGATGCGTTGGATCGAACGGAAAGCTGCTCATACCCGGGATTCGTGGGCCTTGTGCGGCAACGCCGGTTGATTTGACGTTTGCGCCCATTTTTATTCCGCCCGCAGCGCAACCATTGGATCGACTTTCGTGGCCCGCCGGGCGGGGAGCAGGCAGGCGAGGGCGGCGACGCTCGAAAGCAGGAGGGCAACGCCGATCAAGTTGAGCGGGTTGTCGGGCTTCACTTCGAACAGCAGTGACGACATCGAGCCGGTGAGGAACAGGCTGCCGAGGAGGCCGGCGATCAGCCCGATGACGGTCAGGCGCGCGCCCTGACCGAAAACCAGGCGAAGCACGTCGCGGCGCTGGGCACCCAGCGCCATGCGGACGCCAAACTCATTGGTGCGCCGGGCAACGGAGTAGGCCATGACGCCATACAGGCCGATGATCGCGAGCAACAGGGCGGTCGCGGCGAATACTCCCGCCAGCAAAGTGGGGGAGCGCCGGGTTGCGAGGCTGTTGTCGATTCGCACTTCCATGGTTTGCAGGTCGGTGAGCGGTACATCGGGATCAACGGCGCGGACGGTCCTGGCCAGTGTCAGGGCGAGTGAATCCGCGGGGAGGCTCGTGCGCGCAACGACGAAAAAGTTTCGGAAGAAAACCAGATTATAGGGCATGTAAATCGCACCCCGCGCCTGACGGTCGGTGAGGCCGGCTTGTTTGATCGCACCGACGACACCCACGATCGTGAAGGGTGTTTGGTTTTTTCCGATCGAATTGGAGGTGCCGCGGTAAACCTGTTTGCCGACCGCGTCGCCCGTGGGCCAATAGTGACGCGCGAACACCTCGTCCACGACGCATACCGGATCATTTCGGTTGGTGTCCGCTTGATTAAGCCAGCGCCCGGCGCGCAACGGAATGCCCATCGCCGCGAAGTAGTCACCCGCCAGGCCGTAGAAATCGTGGACCATGGCAGACTCGCCCGATTTAGGCGTGTAACCGGGGACGGTAAAAGCGTCGTTGTCTCGTGCGCCGACGACGGGGATGTTCGAGATCACGCCAGTGGCCGTCACACCCGGCAGCGCCCGGGTTTTTGCGTACAAACGCTCGAAGAATCCGCGAAAGGACGGAAGGTCGTGGTAACCGTTCCACGTCAGATTGAACTGTCCGGTGATCACGTGATCGGCGCGAAAGCCCGGAGAGACTTCCATGGCTCGCTTGAGACTGAGACCGAGGAGTCCGGCACCGGTGAGCAGTACGAAGGCAAGGGCAACTTGCGCGACGATGAAAACGTGCCGCAGCCGATGGACGCCCCGGCCCGTCGTATTGCCGCGCGACTCGCCTTGCAGCACCACGGCGAGCCGGGCCCGCAGGTTGAACCAGATGACCGGCAAGCCAAGGGCGATACCGGACAGCAACGAGCCGAGCGACGCCACGACCACCAGCCGGACGTTGAAACCGATTTGAGACCCGAGCGGCAGTTGCGCCGCCCCAAAGAGTGTGAGAAGTTTCAGGCCGATTACACTCAGGCCAATACCGAGGAGGCTGCCGATGAGCGTGAGCAGCAAGGTCTCGGTCAGAACCTCCTGTGCGACGCGCCCTTGAGCGGCACCGAGCGCCTGACGGATCGCGAATTCCCGGGATCGCCCGCTCGCACGGATGAGCAGGAGGTTGACGAGATTGACGCCACCGATGACGAGGAGCAAAAAGGCGCCGGCTTGCAGGAGCAGTAGTGTGGGCCGGGCGGGCGCAACATAGTCGTCGTGCAGCGACGCGACAATCGTGTGGCAGCCCGCGTCCGTGATGATTTTTGCGTCGAGGAATGCGGGAGCGAGTACTGTGTCGAGCGCCTCGGTTTGGGCCCGTGCCTCTGCGAGCGTGGCATTGGGCGCCAGACGGCCGATCAGGATTTTTCCGATGGAGTGGCGAGCGCCGATGTTGCGCTCCCCTTCTTCTGAGGACAGCGGCATATAGATAGGCGCCTCGAAGGAGAGAAAACGGAATCCGGGCGGCAGCACGCCTACAATGGTACGCGAGAGACCATCGAGCCGGAGCGGCTTGCCCAACACATTGGGATCGGCGGCGAAGTGGCTTTGCCAGTATTCGTAGCTGATCATGGCGACGCTGTCGGTATTGTACGTCATCTCGGCGTCCGTGAAAGCGCGGCCCATGAACGGTTGCACGGCCAGGGTGGCGAAGAACTCGGGAGTAACCCGTCCGAGATTTTCAAGTGAGGTGGCACCGGTCTCACCGACGACCGAATTTCCCTCGGCGATTTCTGCGATCGACGAGAGCGCGGGAATCTTGCCACGCCGTTCGTAATAGTTGGTCAGCGAGGCGCCGGGGGTCGCGCTGGCCAAATGAGGATAGACGTAGTACAGTGTCACCAGCCGGTTGGATTCGGGAAACGGCAGCGGACGAATGAGAATCGCGTCGACGACGGCAAAGATCGTGAGGTTGGCACCGAGACAGAGCGCGAGCGTGGCGAGCGCGGTGGCGGTGAAGCCGGGAGTTTTCAGCAGGGTGCGGAAGGTGTAACGAAGGGCGGTAAACATGTCGGAAAGACGGGTTGAGTGGGTGCGACTGGATTCGAGGGGCACGGGTACGCTATTCTGCGCGCAGCGCGACCATTGGATCGACTTTCGTGGCACGGCGGGCGGGGAGCAGGCAGGCGAGCGTGGCGATGACGGTGAGCAACGTCGCAATGGCGATGAACGTGAGCGGGTCGTAGGTGCTCACGCCGAAAAGCAGGCCTTGAAGAAGGCGGGCGAACACGACGGAACCACCGAGGCCGACACCCACACCGACAATGACCAGCTTGAGTCCATCGCGCAGGATCATTTGTAGAATATCCCACCGCTGGGCACCAATGGCCATGCGGATGCCGATCTCCTGTTGCCGCTGGACGACGGCGAAAGCCATGACCCCGTAAAGTCCGATCGCGGCGAGCATCAATGCCAGGCTGGAGAAAATACCGAGCAGACGCGTGACGAGCCGGCGGGGACCGACTGCGTCGTCGATCAGGTGTTCAAGTTGATAGTATTCTCCGGTGGGCAGACTGGCGTCAAATGCGGTGAGCGTGGCTTTCACTTCTGGAATGAGCGATTCGGGCGGACGGGTACTGCGCACCACCATTTCCATAGCGCTCCAGTCACCCAATTGCCGGCAGTCGAGATACATTTCATTTCCACCCGAGTCCTCCAGGGAACTATGGCGAACATTGGCGACCACGCCAATGACGGTGGACTCCCCGTTGACGGCGATTTTCTGACCGAGCGGGTCGCGGCCGGGCCACAGATGTTCGGCCATGGTTTGATTGATGATCACTGACTTCACGGTCTTGGAATTGAATTCCGATTCGAAATACCGTCCCGCCAGAAGGTGAATTTGCATCGCCTGCAGATAGTGCGGATCGATCATGCGCGGAAAGGCGAACGGATATTCGCCGTCCTTGTATTGGACGCCCACCGCGCCTGCGCCCCAGGTTCGATTCCGCCCGAGGGGAAGAGTGTCGCTCAAGCCGACCGCTTCGACACCGGGCAAGGTGGAGACACGCCGGGTCAGTTCGCCGAGGTATTGGGCGACCTCCTCGCCACTTTTGAAATTTCTATGCGGATCGACGCGCCAGGCCATGGCCTGCTGCGGCTGGAAGCCGAGATTGACGCTGAGCAACGAATTGAAGCTGCGAAACAGCAGGCCGGCTCCGACCAACAAAACGCACGCTATTGCAATTTCGGAAACGATCAGCGTGTTTCGCGCCCGTGAGGAAGATCGCCCGGCGCTGCGTTGATGGGTGGCATTTTGCAGTGTCTGGCCCCGTTGGCCGCTCGACAAATATAACGCTGGCAACAAGCCGCAGGCGATGCCGGCCAGCGTCGTCAGCCCGATCGTAACGGCGAGGGCGACGCGATCCACCGATGCGTTTTGCAAAAGCGGCACCCCGAAAGTCTGGAGTCGCGCAAGCAGATCGGTGCCCCACATGGCAAGCGGCACTCCGATCACCGCCCCGGCAAAAGCGAGGAGAAGGCTTTCGGTTAATGCTTGTTGGATCAGGTGGCGGCGTCCGGCACCCAACGCCACACGCACGATGAATTCCTGCCGGCGAACATTGATACGGGCGAGCAGGAGGTTGGAGAGATTGACGCAGGCGATCGCCAGCACGCAGATCACCGCTCCGCCCAACATGAGAAACGGCGCCCGGAATTTGCCGCGGAGCGCGTCGTCCAGCGGGCGCACGATGGCACCGAAGTCACCGGAGTTCGTAATGATTTTGTGGAGACGTTCACTGATGATGGTAAGCTCAGCCTGGGTTTGGGCCACGGTTGCGCCGGGTTTGAGGCGGCCGATGCCGAAGACGGTATTGCCGTATCGAGCGGTTTCCGGCGTGAGGGGAAAGGCGGTGACGACATCCACGCCACTGCCGGGAGTGAAAATCGCAGCGAAGTCGAAGGCCGGTGGAAGTACACCGATGACAGTGTTTGGTTTATTATTGAGCGTGAGAACTTTTCCCACCACGCCCGGATCACCAGCGAACCGTCGTTTCCAATATGCGTTGCTGAGAATGACCGCGCCCGGTCCGTTGAAGGCACATTCCTCCGCAGTGAAATTCCGGCCGTGCAGCAAGGACACGCCGAGAGTCGGAAGAAAATTGTCCGAGACGGCGACGCCCCGCAACGACTCGGGCGCACCGGAACCGGAGAGCAACAGCCGGCCGTAATCGGAAAAAGCGAAGTAGGCGCCGAGACTCTTGAAACTTTTGCTTTGTTCGCGCCAAGCGTTGAAGACGTCGGCGCGGGAAGTGCGACCCGAAAGTCCGCCGCCAAAGACATTTTCAATCCACACGAGCCGGGTGGGTTCGCGGAACGGAAGAGGTTTCAGCACGACGGCGTTGACGATGCTGAACATCGCGGTGCACGCACCAATGCCCAAGGCGAGAGTCAGAATTGCAGTTGTCGCGAACCCTGGCGATTTTGTGAGCTGGCGAAAGGCGTAGCGGAGATTGTGCATGGGAAAAGTAGTGGGTAGCGAGTGGATCGAGTAATCGGTGAGGCGGTGGTTAAAAGCTGGTTGATATTTTATTTTGGAATGCTCACCACCCGCTACTCGATGCTCGCTACTTCGTCGTGGTTATTCCGTCCGTAGCGCGACCATCGGATCCACTTTTGTCGCGCGGCGGGCGGGGAGCCAGCAGGCGAGCGTGGCAGTGACCAGGAGGGCGACTGCGACGGCGGGAAAGGCGACCGGGTCGAAGGCGTGCACGCCGAAGAGGACACGCGACAAGCCGAACGAAACGGCCGCCGCGAGGCCGAGGCCCACGCCGAGACCGATCAGCGTCAGGCGCAGGCCCTCGCGGGAAACGAGTTGAAGAACGTTCTGACTCGTCGCGCCGAGCGCAACGCGCACGCCGATTTCGCGGGTGCGGAGCGTGACGCCGTAGGAAACGACGGAGTAAAGACCGAGGATCGCGAGCAGGAGGGCGAGGCCGCCCTGGATGCTGGCGAGGGTTGCGCCCATGCGCAGCGGCATCAGCGCCATGACGCTGTTGGCGAGTTCATCGTCAAACGTCATCAAATCATAGACGGGCAGGTTGGGGTCGAGGCGCGCGACGGCATCGTGGACGCTTTTCACGAGGGTCGCGGGCGCGACGGCAGCGCGCACCACCAGGGTCATGGGCGTGGCGTAGCGCTGCGCGAAAGGGGTATAGAAAAATGGCCGTGGCTGTTCCGTGAGCATAACGTATTTGCCGGTGGGCACGAGGCCAACCACCTCGATCGCCGGGCCACCGGCCCAGTCGAGGTGAAAATGCTGACCGAGCGGATCGCGGCCGGGCCAGAGGGCTTTTGCCATGGCTTCGTTGATCACAGCGACGGGTGCGCCGCGGGCGTCGTCGGTGGCCGCGAGGTCACGACCGCGCCGGAGCGGTGTGCCCATCACGTGAAGGTAACTTGAGTCGACCGATGAAAAGGCGATTTGGAGCTGGCCGTCTTGCAGCGGGGCGCGCGAATTTTCGGGAAAAACGCTGCGGATATTGATGTTGTTGCTGAAGGGAACGTATTGCGTGCAGGTCGCGGATTCGACGCCGGGAAGGGCGCGCACGTCATCGAGAAGTTGTTTCTCGAAATGCTGTCCACGCGTCTGGTCGTAGCCCTGGAGACTGACGTCGACCGAGGCGAGGAGGAGGCGTTGGGGTTGAAAGCCGAAGTTGAGATCGGCAGCGGCGTGCAGCCCGCGCAGAAAGAGTGCGGCGGAAATAAGCACGACGCACGAAACGGCGACCTGACCGATGACGAGGAGATTCCGAAGACGATGTCGACCCCCGCTGACAGAGCGACTGGCACCCTGTTTCAGGCTTTCGTTGAGATCGATGCGGGAGGAACGCAACGCGGGCAGGATGCCGGCTACGAGACCGGCAAGGAGGGAAATCGCCGCCGTGAAGACAAGCGTAAGGGCATCGGACGCGGGGGGAATGCGGATTGGAATGTCGCCTTTCGGGATGAATTGCCGGAGGACACCACCGGCTGAAACGGTGAAAAAGTAGCCGACGATGCCAGCCAGGACAGCGAGTACGAGGCTCTCGACGATCAGCTGCCAGATGAGGCGGGCACGGGTGGCACCGAGGGCGGCGCGGACGACGAGTTCCCTCGAGCGGTTGAGCGCATGAGCCCCCATGAGATTGGCGACGTTGGCGCAAGCAATCAGCAGCACCAGAACGACGAGGCCGGCGAAGAGTGCGATGAAGACTGGCATGAAATCGCTCAGCGAAGGATCGGGACGTGCCTGGCGTTCGGGCACGGCTTGGAAACGCGAGTGATGGTGGTCGGTCGGAAAGTCTTTCGCGAACCGGCTGGCGAAGACCGCGAGTTCGGCATTGGCCGCGGCGAGCGAAGCGTGCGGTGTGCGGTAGGCGAGGACACGCCACGCAGTCGCGCTGCGATATTTGAAGAAGGCGTCGCCGTCCGGACGCACCTGGGTCAGCGCACCGGAGGGAATAAACAGGCTGCAGGAAATCGAGTAGGAGAAGCTTCCGAAGTCGGGTTGCAGGACACCAACGATGGTAAACGGTTTGCCATTGATCAAAATGGTGCGGCCGACAACTGCCGGATCACTGGCGAAGCGGCTTTGCCACAGGCGATGTGTGATCACGGTGACCGGAACGCCGGGCGGGCGTTCGCCATCGGTCGGTTGCAACGTGCGGCCGAGAATGGCGTGGACGCCGTATTTCGCGAAGGCGTCGGGCGTGACGGCCTCGATCCACGAACGTTCCGCCGGCTTGCCCGGCAGACTGAGATCAGCGGGGTTGAAGAAAAACGCGATGTGATCGACGAGGGCTTTGCTGCCAGCGCGGATGTCCTCGAAGTCGGCGAAGGACATCTGGTGCGGCAGATTCAAAAGGTCGCTGCGCTCGGCGATGACGGTGAGTCGCGAGGCGTCGCGAACCGGCATCGGTTGGAGAAACACGGCGCTGACGAGGCTGAAGATCTGGGTGTTGACGGCGATGCCGAGCGCGAGCGTGAGGACGACGGTGGCGGTGTAACCGGGAAACCGGACGATCTGGCGAAAGGCGTAGCGGAGATTGTGCATGGGGAAGAGAAAGCAGTGATCAACGGATGCCGAGCGGGTGGTGTTGCTATTCCGTTCGCAGCGCGACCATTGGATCCACCTTTGTGGCGCGTCGGGCGGAGAGATAGCAGGCGATGAGGGCGAGCAAGGTCAGTACTGCACCGGAAATTGCAATGGTGGCGAAACTGCTCGTTGCCAGACCGGGCATGGCTGAAGCGAGGAAACGCGAAAGCGCCGCGGCCCCCAACACGCCGATCCCGGTGCCCACCAATACTGGGCGCATTCCCTCGCCGACAACCAATCGGGCAATATCTGCCACTTGTGCGCCCAGCGCCATGCGAATGCCGATTTCCCCCGTCCGCAAGGCGACGAGCCGGGCAATGACGCTGTAGATTCCAAGGGCGGCGAGAAATAGCCCGAGTGAAGCGAAACCGGCGAGCAGGTGATCGATGGCGATAAAGTCAGCCACGCCTCGTCGCACGTAATTCGAAACCGGGGAGAAATCCTTGATCGCCATGTCCGGGTCCAGTTCGTTGACCGCCTCGCGAATGGGTTTCATGAGCGTTTCAGCTGGAGCAGCACCACGGACGCTGAGTGCAACATAGCTCCACGTTGCCTGCGAAAGCGGAATGTAGGTCTGGAAGGAGGTGAATCCGCGGCCGACATTCATGAACTTCACGTCCTCGGCGATACCGACGATTTCCATCCAGACCGGCTCCTTCTCGTCATAGGCGAGACGCCGCCCAATGGCATCCTTGCCCGGAAAAAGCGTTCGGGCCATTGTTTCATTAATGATGATCACGGGGGCCGAATCGCGGCGGTCGGCCCAGGAAAAATCCCGACCGCGCAACAAATGCGTACCGATCGTGTTGAAATACCCCGGGGTGATGCCGTTGATGGGCGCGCCCAGATCGTTGCCGGTCGCCGGCGTGGGCTGGCCGTCGACGACGAAACCGCGTCCCGATGGGAAACCGAACGCGGGAACGTCGTAGCTAATCGCTGCGGCTGCAACCCCCGGCAAGGAGGAAACGCGTTCCTGAACCTTCTCGTAAAATCGCATCTGATGGTCTGCATCCGGATACCGAATCGCGGGCATGGAAAGTACCCCGCGCAACAGAGGGGCCGGGTTCCAACCGGATTTGCGTTCGATCAGCCGGTCGAGACCGCGAACAAAAAACACGGCACCGGAGAGCAGCACAAAAGCCAGGGTGAACTGCGCGACAATCAATGCCTGGCGGAAACGGCTTTGCGAAAGATCACCGGTCGAGCCGCGCGCGCCGCACTTGAGCGCATCATTGGCGCGAACGCGGGAGATCAACCAAGCCGGAACGATTCCAAAAAAAATACCGGTGGCCAGTGAAGCCCCGAAAGCGAAAAGCAGAAGCCGCCAATCGACGGCAAAAGTAATTTCCGTCCCGCTCTCGCTGAACTGGCGCGCCATCCACTCATTGGTCCATACGCAAACCAAAATGCCCAGGGCACCGCCCGTGAAAGTCAGCAAACCACATTCCGTGAACAACGGCCCCATCAACTGCGAACGGGAAGCGCCCAGCGCACTGCGGATTGCGAATTCCCGGGCGCGGGCAATGGCGCGAGCCAGCAACAGATTTGCCAGGTTGGCACATGCAATCAGCAGGACGAAGCCGGACAGGCCGATGAGCATGAAAATAATTTGCCGGCTTGTGCCGCGTAGTTCCGGCTTGAGCGAAACCGCCAGCAAGTTGTGACCGGTGTATTCCTTGGGATCGCTCGTCGTGAGACTGGAGGTGATTGAAGCCAGTCGTGTTTTTACCTGTGCCATGCCTGCGTCCGGGCGGAAGCGTCCGATGATGTCGTAGGCGTGGTCGACGCGATCGGCGATCTCATCCGCAGTCAGCGCGAGTGGGCGGTAAAGATCGGGGGCATTGTGGATTCGCGGGTCGTTAATGGCGGCCGGCGCCACGCCGATGATTTCGTTGGGTTGTCCGTCGAGTCGGATCGTACGTCCGACGACGGCCGGATCTGCTGCGAAATGCGATCGCCAGAGGGCCTCGCTCAAGACGACCACCTGATTGTGGCCGGGTTGATCTTCGTCGGGGGTAAAACCGCGCCCCAGTTTCATGGGAAGACCAAGGATATGGAAATACGCGGCGGAGGCGCGCAGGGAATTGATGACTTCGGCGGAGCGTCCGGGCTCGCTCAGAGTGAAACTCCAGGGACGGAAACAGGCGACTTCGGCGATGTCGGAGATTTCGCGTTCAATTTCGATAAAATGCGCCGGCCGGTTTCCATCGGAATCCTGCTGGCCCGTGGCCGGATGTTGGAGCCGGAACAACCGGTCGGCTTCGGGAAATCGCAGTGGTTGCAATGCGACGGAATTGACGACGTTGAACATCGCCGTGTTGAGGCCAATGCCCAACGCGAGAGTAAGCAGCGCAATGGCGGTAAAGCCGGGCGTTCGACCCAAGGCCCGGACTGCGTGTCTTAAATCGGCGAGCATGGGAATCTTTTGGTTGTTATTCCGTTCGCAGCGCAGACATCGGGTCGACGCGCATGGCGCGGCGGGCGGGGAGATAGCACGCGAGCAAGGCGACGGCGACGAGCACGAGGGTGGCGACGATGACGGAGGCGAAATCGGTCGGTCCGTCGGTCTGCGTGGTCATCGCCGCCAGCGCGCGGGCGAGACCATACGAACCGATCAGGCCAATAACGGTCCCGTAGGCCGTGAGTTTTATGCCGAGCTGCATGATCAGCCACAGCACGTCGCGCGGTTGCGCGCCCAATGCCATGCGAACGCCAATTTCCCCAGTACGCTGGGTGACGATTCGGGCGATCACTCCGTACAATCCGATCGCCGCGAGGAACAATCCCAACGTCGCGAAGCACGCGAGCAGCGCATCAATCATATGCGTACTGCTCATGGCTTTGGTGATGAATTGATCGACGGTTCCCTCCTGCTGCAGAGCCAGATTACCATCCATGGCCGCGATCGCCTCGCGCAACGGTTGGGTGAGAGCTGCGGGTGAATCGCTGAGAATGGCGACCGTCACGTAATTCCATGTTTCCTGGGCGAGCGGTCGCAGGACCGTGTATTTTGTGGTGGCGCCGCCGAAACCCACGGCGAACTCAACATCGGAGAAAACCCCGACAATTTCCATCCAGCCGCGATTCGCAGGATCGAGATTGCCGATGCGATGACCGATCGGGCTTTCGTTCGGGAAAAGTGCCTTCGCCATCGATTCGTTGATCATCGCCACGGGGGTCGAACGAAGTTTGTCGTCATCGGAGAAATTTCTTCCGCTGAGCAGTTTGATCTTAAGCGTGTCGAGGTACGAAGGCATGACGGCATTGACCCCCGCGAGCGGTTCGTGACCGGCGACCGGCGGTTCGTGACCTTCGACGACA
This sequence comes from Lacunisphaera sp., assembly GCA_036499685.1. Taxonomy (GTDB): domain Bacteria; phylum Verrucomicrobiota; class Verrucomicrobiia; order Opitutales; family Opitutaceae; genus Lacunisphaera. The sequence goes on from DASYDH010000069.1 coordinate 35,872, forward strand.
TAGTTCCGGTTCGCCAGGTATTGGAAGATGGGAAGCGTCCAGCTGACGCTGACTTGTTTCGCGCCCGGCAGGGCTTTGAGGCGCTCCTGCAGCTGGGTATAGAACGAGTAGGTTTGCGCGGGATCGGGATATCTTACCTGTGGAAGGTTGATGACGCCCTGCACAATTTGGTGTGACGACCAGCCGATGTCACGCGTGAGCATTTTGTTGACGCCGCGGATAAACAATCCCGCGCCGACGAGCAGGATCAGGGCGAGGGCGAATTGTCCGACGATCAAGACGTGGCGAAAACGATGGTGGGCGCGATCGCCCGTCGATCCGCGGCCGCCGCTTTTCAGGGTTTCGTTCACATTCACGCGGGACGTGAGCCACGCGGGCACGATGCCAAAAATCATTCCGGTGAAAATTGAAAGGATGAGGGCAAACGCGATGACGTGCCAATCCATGGTGACGGTAAAGGTGACAAACCCGTTGGCCGACATCCGGCTGGAGACCCAGTCGTTGGACCAGACGGCGACAAGCAATCCGAAGACTCCGCCGACGAGCGCGAGCAGGATGCTTTCCGCGAGCAACGGTCCCAACAAGCGGCGACGCGACGCTCCCAGCGCGGCCCGAATGCCAAACTCACGCGTTCGCGCGATGGCGCGCGCGAGCTGGAGATTGGCGAGGTTGGCGCAGGCAATCAACAGGACGAACCCCGCCAAGGCGAGCAGCAGGGTCATGAGTTGGAGAACGTTTTTATTTTGAACCAGCGACTGCAACGTCACCGCTTGCAGCCCGTCCTTGCTGTGCGCGCTGGGTCGATTCTGCACGAGCGTATGCGCGATGGCAGCGAGGTGGGCGTTTACTTGCTCGAGAGTGAGATCGGAATGGTAACGTGCGATGATGCTGAACGCGGTGTTATTGCGGTCCATTTTTTCCGTATCGAGCAACGCGAGCGGGCGGAAGGCGTCGCCCGGACCCCAGAGGAAAACGGAGGTGAATGAAGCCGGCAGGACGCCAACGATCGTCGTGGGCTCGCCATCGATTTTTACGCTACGGCCGATGACACTGGGCTCGCCGCCGAATTGAGTCTGCCAGATGGCGTGACTGATGATGATCACATGGTTTCCCTGAGCGTCCTCGTCCTTGGTGAAAAAACGTCCGAGTTCCGGTTGAAGTCCGATGGCGGGAAAGAAATTGGCGGATACGCGAAGCCCGGCCAGATTCACCGGTGCCCGGTCTCCTTGCGTGAGAACGTAACCCCACATGCGAAACGCGGCGACATCGGCGAAGTCTTTCGCCGCCGCTTGCAAATCGGTGAAATCCGGCGCGGTATGGTCGGCGGTTTGTGACTGCGGCGTCGTGCGGTAGATTCGAACCAGGTGGTCCTTGTCGGGATAGGGCAGTGGTTGCAACACGAGGAGATTCAGCAAGCTGAACATCGAGGTGTTGAGGCCGATGCCGAGGGCGAGCGTCAGAACGGCGATTCCGGTGAACCCCGGTGATTTGATCAATTGACGGGTGGCGAATTTGAAGTCGGAGAACATGTGAAGAAAGGGGCGGGAAGGCTTAAGAACCGATGAGAACGGGTTGGAAACCGGAGTTATTCGGTGGTGACGTGGTTATCGCCGAGGGTGGTGGGAAGATCGGAATTCAGACGAAAAACCTGGGTTTTGCCGGTGGTCGCGATGGTGTTGCCGCGAATGATGAAGCCGCCTTCGCCACGGTGTTTTTGCGATTGGATGTCGAATTGGGAGTCGAACACGGCGGCGGTGTTTTCGGATTTGATGCGATTGTCGAGAATGCGGAAATCGCCACCGGATTTTCCCACGATGATGACCGCCGCGGGCGAGGGTCCGTGAAAATCGAAGACGCAGTTGGTCACGGCACAGTCGAAACAGAATTCGGTGAACGCCACGTTGGCGTCAGAAAACGTACAGTCGTCGAATGTCACTCCGCCAAATGACCGCGCAAACTGCATCGCCCACGGCGGATTGGCCTGAAGCGTGCAACGGGTAAAACGCGCAAAGCGGCCGCCGTCGCCGTCGATGGTGAGGCCGCCCTTGGTGTCGTGATTGGCGGTGGGTTGGCGCAAAAACCGGCAGTCGATGAATTCCATGCCGTAACTGTTCGAAAGATTCAGGACTTTGCGCTGGCCGACAAACTGGAGTTTTTCCGCCCGGAAATTACGGGTTGATTGGGTGACCTTAATGATGGCCCGGGAGAGCGCGATGTGCGTGCCGGCGGAAATCGTGGTACCGGGCGGGTCGTTGCCACGGCCGGGATTGCGCAGACGGAGCGATGTTTTTCCGCTTTCGATGACCTCGAAAAGCTGGCCACCGGCGGTGATTGCATCGCCTTTGCGGGGTTGAAAATTTCCTTCACCCGCCACGGTGGCAACCGTGACGCTACGATTGATTTTTGGAACTTTGAAACCCCCGGCGGCAGTGCCGGCCCAGTTGATGCGTTCGAGGGTGTAGTCGCGGGACAGTGGATATTTGAAGCGAAGCGAGCCCTTTGCGTCGACTCCGGCGATTTCGTTGAACTCGCCGTAATCCTGGTCGAAACGACAGGCACCGTTACGAACGAAAACAAGATCGCCCGGGCGAAATTCACCGGTCCACGTTGCGTCGAGCAACGTCACTCCGTTCGCGCCGCGCCGGCCACTGTCGGCTTGAAACGGGAATTGGTCCGACGCGTTTAGGAGCCAGCCGATATGCCGGTAAGGCGAGAGAACCAGAGTGTCATCAATTCCGAGTGCCGTAAGCAGGACGGAACGATCGGCGCCGTCGCCGAGGAGACGCACGTTATCCTTCGTTACGGTCCAACTGCGATGAGCCGCGACGTAGCGACCTTCCGGAAAATAAATGGTGCCGCCTCCCACTGGTAATTGGGCTTTGGCGAGTTCGAAAGCGGCTTCGTCGACCGACCAGTCCGCGCTCTGAATGACAGGACACGTGCGTTGCAACTCACGCATGCTCCGGAAACGGCCTTGATCGATCCACTCGCGGACAAGATGAATGCGCCCGTCGCCGGTGGCGCCAAGAATTCTGACGTTGAGAACCACAGATTCTCTGGTGCGGGGTGAATCCGCGTGGAGAGCGGCGCAAAGAAAACAGAAAATCGCGACGCCGAGGGTGAACAGCCCCGATTTTCTCAAGCTGATCGTGGTTACGCCTTCGGTTGTGGGCGTAATTTTAACCAGCCAATTATATTCGGGGCCGAGCATGCGGCGCTTTTGTTTGCATGCGGAATGCCAATCCGAAGTCGCTGTTTTATTTCCTGATTACCAAACACTAATGATGGATCGAGAATCGTTCGATCTTGAGGGAGTTTATGAAAACGAAATTTTGCCGTCCCGATTTTGGGATAATCCTGCTTGCGCCGCGAATGGCTTTTGCGGTGCTGTAACTCCTACACGATCACTGCGTCATTCTTTCGACATGAAAAAAATTCTCATTTTAACTTCGATCATCCTTGCCTCCGCCACCACGGGAATGTTCGCCGACGACGCGGCGCCGATGCCATCGGTGAATATCCCGGCTTCGCCCGCTCCCGCGACCCAGACGGCGCCCGCGCAAACGCCGGGTGCCACCCACGCGAAGGGTAAGCACAAGGGCAGGAAACATCGGAAACACACAAAGAAGACCGAGACGAAAAAAACGGAATCCAATACCGCTACAGCTTCGGGTTCCGCCGCCGGAACGAAATAAGGCTGATTGGTTGACGCACTTCATAATAAAACCCGCGTTTGCAGCGCGGGGTTTTTTGCGGGCTTCGACTTCGTAGTTGTGGCACCCCCCACTCGAACCGCGCCAGGGCTAAATCATAAATATGCACCGCCTTGGTTTATGGTTAGTAAGTTAGAATTTAGAGCACGAAAACGAGAGCGAGATTTTGTAGCGAAAGAAAAGCCAATATCACGGCTGGTGGCATCGCTCATGAACTTTCGACAAACCAAGCAATGGCCGGATCGATTGTCGAACTCGGCGAATCACAAATTTATTTCTTCCCACTGCCGCCATTGCTATGGCTTTCGCTACCGCCACCACCTCCGCTACTGTGACCGCTGCTGCCGCTCGAACTGCCGCCACCACTGCTGTGACTGCCACCGCTACCGCCGTGGCTGTCGCTTCCACTGGGACGTGAACCATTAGGAATGGACGGCGGGCCGCCGTGATTGGCGTCCCTGTGATTATTACCGCTGTGGTCCTTACCCCCATGGTCGGTACCGCCTGGATTTTTTCCTCCGTGGTCGTTTCCGGTGTGATCGCGACCGCGATCCACCGGCGGACGGGTTTGCGTGGTGCCCCCAAATTCTACAGACTCGACCGGAACGTCCTCCGCGGAAGAATATTCGCCCTGATTTTGTATATACGCGAGCTTTGGGACGGGGCTGGTAACGGGCTTCCCCGTGCTGGCATCGGCGATCCAGAGATCGACATACAGCCCGGGGGGGGAGTAGTTAAAGCTGGCATAAGGAGGGTCGAATTTTACGACATAACTAGCTCCAGGCATAGCATTAAACTGCTGCTCAACCACGGCCGAAATGGACAAACGCTGGAACGCAAGCGTTACAGTTCTCAAACCAGAGCCCATGATAACATCGGTGTTCCAACCGTCTTTCCCTGCTATGATGGTCTTTCCGTCTATGCCAGCGACAAAAGCGCTATCCCAAGTAGGAATTAACCCAAGAACTAACCTCACTGATTCGGAGCCCTTGATTGAGGCAACATCTGATCCGGTGGTTGGCGCATGGTACTGAAGTTCCGGAGAAATTTGGGTTTTCGGCAACGCCACGCATCCAGCTAGAACCAGCATCGCCATCAACAGGATAATCGGGGAGTAAGATTGAAACCAAGTCTGAGCTCGCACCTTCATGGCGACGCCTCCTTAGAATGGGAATCCTCGATCTCCACCAATCCAATGTGGGCACCTGATGGATCAGCGATGATCGCCCGCCAATAGTCTGTCGGTGCGTCGGCCGGCGGGACCAGCACCCGTCCGCCCAGGCTCACCACCTTTGTCACCGCGTCTTTGACGTTGGCCACCCGTACAAACAGCAGCCAGGTGGGATGCGCGTGCGGGAGTGCGGACATTGTGCTTACGCTGGCCCGCGAAAATCCGCCACTGACCAGAATGAAATTATTGAGTTTGTCGGTACGGTTGTCGGCTATTCGGTCATAGCCAACAACGGTATGATAAAAAAGCGCAGCGGCATCGGGGTCGCGTTCAAACAACTCGGCCCAGGTCCAGTCGCCGGGATCGGGGAAATATTCGCCAGGGTCGCCTGAGCCCGAGTGCATCACGCCAAGCATGGCACCTTCGGCATCGGTAAAGACGCCTTGCGTGCCGCGATTGGGGCGATCTTTTGATCGGGACAGCACGTACCCTCCATTGGCTTCTGCCACGGCCAGTGCGTGGGCGACATCCGGGACCGAAACATAGCCGACCCACCTTCCGTGGTCTGCATCCTGCAATTTTGCCGGTCGTTGAACAATTCCGGCAATTGGCCTCCCGTGGTTGGAGAGCACAATGTAAGCACGAGGGCCCTTTGCCGTGGGACGCTCAATTGTCTTAGCCGTCCATCCGAACAACCGGGTATAAAATGTCTGGGTGACCACGGGATCGGCGGTGAACACATCGCCCCAAATGAATTTTCCTCGAAAATAATCGTTTGTCGGCACCGAATTTATTGCCGGATAATCTTCCCCTGATGCCGTCAGCGCCACTGCGGCGAAAAATAGGAGGGCGAGATTCTTCATTCGTTTAATTATCGATTGAGACGCCGGTCTTGGCGATCCGGATACATTTTTCCTGAAATTCTAGTTATCTGGGTCTGCTGCTGTCACTCCTCGCACCAAGGTGCGCCGGTGGGCGCCACAATCCCAGGCAAGGTGCCGCTGTCGAGTCGCATTGGATACAAGCGCGATGGCTTTGGGGGTTCTTAGCTTATGGCTTCCTTTCAAGAAAAGGAGGATTTCGATGGTGAAGGCACTCAGCTGCGCGTGTCAGCGTTCGCTGGAAACCGTTACTTTGCCCAGGTGTCTTTCAATGTGATGGTACGATTGAAGACGAGGCGGCCATCGGGTCCGGGCGAATCTTTATCGAGGGTGATGTAGCCGAGGCGTTCGAGCTGGAAGCGGTCGTCAGGTTTCGCGTGCGCGAGACTGGTTTCCAATTTCGCCGTGACGATTTCGAGTGAGTTTGGATTAACCACTTTCAGGAAATCTTCCTGCGCGGCGGGCTCGGGCACCGTAAACAAGCGGTCATAAAGCCGGACATCGGCGTCAATGCAGCGCGTGGCACTCACCCAGTGAATCGTACCCTTGACCTTCCGGTCCGAATTCGGATGGCCGGAGCGCGTCGTGAGATCGGCGGTGCAACGGAGTTCGACGATGGCACCGGACGCATCCTTCACAATTTCGTCGAGTTTGATGATACAGGCGTATTTCAACCGGACCTCGCCGCCCGGTTTGAGCCGGAAATATTTCGGCGGCGGAACTTCGGCGAAGTCGTCGGACTCGATGAAAATTTCCCGCGTGAGCGCGAGGGGACGGACGGAGGGATTTTCGTCCTGCGGGTTGTTGGTTGCGTTGCACTCGATCGCTTCGTTCTCGGCGATATTGGTGAGGACGAGCTTGATCGGCCGGAGCACGCCGAGGCGGCGCTGCGCGATGGCGTTCAGGTCCTGGCGAACGGCGTTTTCAAATACCGCAATCTCAGTGAGCGAATCGAATTTGGTAACGCCCACGCCGGTGACAAACTGCCGGATCGCGCTCGCGGGAATGCCGCGGCGACGCAGTCCGGAAAGGGTCGGCATGCGCGGATCGTCCCAGCCGGTGACAATCTTTTCTGTGACGAGCTGGAGCAGCTTGCGCTTCGAAACGATGGTGTAACCGAGATTTAATTTCGCGAATTCGTATTGATGCGGCAGGGCGCGCGGCAAGCCGAGGTTTTCCAGAATCCAATCGTAGAACGGACGGTGATCGACGAATTCCAAGGTGCAGATGCTGTGGGTGACACCCTCAAGATAATCGCTGAGGCAGTGCGCGTAATCGTAGAGTGGATAGATGCACCATTTGTTGCCCGTATGGTGGTGAGCCGTGTGCCTGATGCGGTAGAGCAGGGGATCCCGCAGCCAGATGTTGGGCGCGGCCATGTCGATTTTAGCGCGCAGGGAACGCGCGCCGTTGGGGAATTCCCCGGCCTTCATCCGGGTGAACAGGTCGATGTTTTCCGCGACGGTGCGATTGCGAAACGGACTGTCCCGGCCGGGTTTGTCGGGCGAACCGCGATAGTGATCGGTTTCCTCGGGACTCAAATCGCAGACGTACGCGCAGCCTCGATTGATCAAGGTGATTGCGTAGTCGTACAGCTGGTCGAAATAGTCGGAGGCGAAAAACGGTTCGGCATTGAGCCCGGGTTTTACTGGAGCGAGATAATAATCCGCTTGGCCGTTAATGACGCCTTTGGCCGCAGTCGTTCCCTTGGGTTTAAATCCAAGAGCCTGGTCGGCCCAACCGGCGATCAACCATTGAACGTCATGGGCAATGGAATCGACGTACTCGACCTCTTCCTTTGCGGGATTGGTGTCATCCATGCGCAGGTTGCATTGCCCGGCGTTTTCGCGCGCGATGCCGAAATTCAGGCAGATGGACTTGGCGTGGCCGATGTGAAGGTAGCCGTTGGGCTCGGGTGGGAAACGGGTGACGATCTTGGGATAACGCCGGTCGGCAACATCCGCCGCGACGATATCGCGGATGAAGTCAGTGGGAGCGGGCGCAGGAGTGGTCGGATCGGCGGACATGAAACGGCAAATTGTTCAATCGAGCGGGAGGAGGCAATGACGCAATTCGGGACACTAGCCCTGCCGCGATCGACGCGCGTAGAGTCGCGGGAATGATCAGACTGCCTTGGTGAAAGGCGCCTTGGTTTTGCCCTTGAAGGTGGGTGGCGTTCCGTCTGCCGTCATTTCCTTGATGAGTCCGGTGATGTAGGGGATGAGCTGTTTTTTCCGACTGACAACACCGGGCAGGTCGAAAATTTCATCCTGTTCAACGTGGGCATAGGAAATCCGACGGATAAATTCCGGGTCGCCCTTTACCAGCATCAGCGAATTTTGCGTATTGATGTCAGTAATGAGCAGGCAGGCGAACGCGAGTCGCTCGTCATTGCGGAGGTCGGCGAGCGCCTTGGCCATCGCTTTGGCGTGCTGCCAGAAATTGTGGAACCCGAGTTCCTCCACCTGGGAGACGGAAAAGTGCGCTCCATCTTCGTCGTAAATCTTGAAATCCGAGCGGACAATTTTGTCGGGTGGGCTCGCCAGGATGACTGATCCTGAACTGAAAATCAGCTTGGCGAGTGCTTTGCCCTTAATGTCGGCGAAGGTTTCGAGCCAAGTCAGCACCCCCGCGTCCTTTTCGGTGGAAGTGGGACTTTGGAGCAGCAGCGTGTCAGAGATCAGGCCCGCCATCATTAAACCGGCGATTTCGGGGGAAGGCGTCAAATTGTGCCGCCGGAACAAATCGGCGATGATTGTGCAAGTTGATCCGACCGGTTCGTTGATGAAGAGGATCGGTTGCGGTGTGGCCATCGGCCCGAGCCGGTGGTGGTCAATGATCTCGGTAATGGTAACTTCATCCGCGCCGGGCACGGCTTGGGAAAGTTCGTTGTGATCGACGAGCACGATGCGCGTCGGAACCGGTTTCAGCAGATCGGTCTTGGTCAGGATTCCCTGCAAAATGCCGTCCTCGGAAGTCACCATCATGGCGTGCGGGGAATTGGAGCCGAATTTTTTCCGGACTTCCGCGATGCGCATATCGGCGCTAAGTGTCGTGAATTTTCGTTCGATCAGGCATTCGATCGTGGAAGCCGTCCGCACAAACCACGCGGTCGTCGCGGTGTCGTGGGGACTGACGATGATGCTGACGCCGCGCGCTTGCGCGAGGTTCACGATGCCGGGATCGACCGGGAGATTTCCGCTGATGATCAGGGCGCGAATGCCGAGTTCGATGGCCTTCTGTTGCACGTCGGGCCGATCGCCCACGATGATCAGAGCATTGCCGGCGGGAATGTTGTCACGTTCGGAAATCTTCCAAAAGGTGTTGATGTCCATCGCACCAATGCGGACAAAAAGTTGTTCCAGACGGTTTTCGTCTACGACATGCAAGACCGACGCCTTGAGCGAACCTACGATGCGTGCAAGACTGGTGCGAACCTGGCGCATGCTGCGCGGTTCGTTGAGGCGTGGGATGAAAAAATGGCCGAGCTGGCCGAGGGTCAGGGTGCCGACCATGCGGTGACGATTCGAGATGACCGGCAGCACGGTGACCGGGTTTTCATCGAAGACGCGCAGCGCTTCCGCGCAGGTCGTGTCCGGTTCGACGGACAGTGGATCGGCAGCCATCATGTCGTGGGCGCGTGGGGAAACGTCGCTCAGATAAAAGGGCAGCGGGCTGTGGAAGCGGCCGAGAATCGCGTCGATGCGGGCGTTGGAATTTCCGCAGCGCGCCGCGACGTAACCGCGCTCGCCGCGGGCTTCCTTGAAAGCGGCGTAGGCAATGGCGGAACAGATGGAGTCCGCATCCGGGTTTTTATGGCCGATGACGTAAGTGGGATTTGCTGCCGGCATGTTGGTTACCGGAAGATAGGTAGCTAAAAGTGCCAAGGTGAAGACATAAAAGAACCCGACCAGTAAAAGTCGGGTTCTTCCCGGACGGAATTAGGGAAACGCCTAGGGTGCGTTCTCGGCGACCGTCCCGGTCAAGCTGCCCACGCCGGACGACGACGTGCCGTAAACCCGGGGATTGAGCGCGGCATTGGCGTTGTACGGAATGGCTTGGAGGACCGAGACCCCTTTGGTCCCGTTATTCAGGGTCAGCTGGCTGGCGGTCTCGGTGACATTGCCGTAGAACTGGACGTTACCGCCCAGAAACGCGACGTGGCCGCCGGTATCCTTGTAAACGCCGTTGGTCGGACTCCACGTGCCGGTCGCGAGCAAGCCGCGAGTAAAGGCCACGGGCGTACTCGGGGCGTCGCTCATGCGAAGTCCGCCGACGAATTCGAAACTCAACTGGCGATCCGTGGTGAAGCTTGGGTCAAGCACGCTGTGGTCGGCCGGCGTAACAATCGCTGCCGGATAGGAGCCGCTGAATTGCGGATCGTTCTTGGCGAAATAGAAATTTGGATCGGTGAGGATACCGCGTTTCGCGAGGATGCCGGCCCACAGAAACGGCCCGTCGCCGCCGGTGACGGGCACCGGGGTCTGGGCCGCGAGGGCCGCGGGATCTGGCAGGCGATCGTTATTATCGGCCGCATAAATCGTCGCAGCCTTGACGATTTCGCGGAGGTTATTGGCGTCCACCGTGCGTTGCGCGGTCTCGCGGACCTTGCCGACGGTGGGAAAAATCAAAGCCGCCAGAATGCCGATGATGGCAATAACTGTAAGCAGCTCGATGAGGGTGAAACCTGACTGGGCAGTGCGTGTTTTCATAATAAGACAAACGACGGCCCGCTGCGGAAAAAACATTCGATGGCGCTGCGCGGAAATACAAGTATTTTCTCGCATGCGCAGACTGGACAAACCGACCGGCTTTGTTGCAATTACTGCATCATGATCGTTTATCTGGATGGGAAGTATGTCGATTCCACCGAGGCCAAGGTGTCGGTTTTTGATCACGGACTCCTTTACGGTGACGGCGTGTTCGAGGGGATCCGGATTTATCAGGGCAACATTTTCCGGCTGGACGAGCATCTGGAGCGATTGGAGCAATCGGCGAAGGCGATCATGTTGAGCGTTCCGTTGGCCCGGGCCGCGATGGCGGAGGCGGTGTGCGAAACCTGCCGGCAAAACAATCTCAAGGATGGTTACATTCGCCTCGTGATCACGCGGGGGCCGGGCGATCTGGGGCTCGCGCCCTGGCTGTGCGAAAAGCCGACGCTGTTCATCATCGCGAGCAAAATTTCACTTTATCCCCAGGAACACTACGACAACGGGCTCAGCATTGTGACCGTTGCGACGCGCCGGATCGGCCATGATGCACTCCCGCCGACGATCAAGTCGCTCAATTATCTCAACAATATCCTCGCGAAAATCGAAGCTAGGCAGGCCGGGGCGCTGGAGGCGATCATGTTGAATGCCCAAGGTTACGTGGCCGAGTGCACGGCCGATAATATTTTTATTGTGGTAAAAGGCGAAATTCTGACCCCGGCGGCCTCGTCGGGCGCACTGAAAGGCATCACTCGCGGCACGATTCTGGATGTTGCGGCCGAGCTCAAGGTTCCCCTCCGCGAGACGGAACTGACGCGGCATGATATCTGGTGCGCGGATGAATGTTTCCTCACTGGCACTGGAGCCGAGGTGATTCCGGTCGTGAAGCTGGACGGCCGTGTCATAGGCACAGGCAAACCCGGCCCGATCACGGCACGCGTCCTCGAAAATTTCCGCCGGAAAGTGCTGGTGGAAGGGACTCGGACGTGACGCGGTTTTACGCGTCCGCGCTTGCTTCATCGCCGGAGTTGGCCCATTCAATTTCCGGGGAAAGGAGCATTTGGTCCGGGGCGATTTGCGTTTCGCGGACCGGGCATTATTTTCCTGCTTAATCAATCATGGCCAACTCTCTAAAATGCGACCTTTGCTCCAAACCGGCAACGGTTCATCTCACCCAGATCGTCAATAGCAAGATCCACAAGGTCGATCTTTGTGAGGCATGCGCCCAAGCCAAGGGTGTGACCGATCCGGGCGGTTTTTCCCTGGCTGATTTATTGCTCAAGGCGTCGCTTAATCCGGAGCCCACTGGCGATATCCGCTGTGAATCGTGCGGCTTTACCCAACAGGACTTCAAGAAGACCGGACGATTTGGCTGCCCGTCGTGCTACCAGCATTTTAGCACCATGCTGGAACCAATGCTCGACACCATGCACAAAGGGGTGGTGCACACGGGCAAAATACCGCAACGGGCGTTGGAGCGGAAATCGTTGTATGAACGCCTGACCAAATTGGAAACCGAACTCGATCAGGCAATCAAGGCGGAGCGTTATGAGGACGCCGCGCGGTATCGGGACGAACTTCATCAAGTTAAACAGGCCGGCGGCCGCGAGCAGAACGGCTGACATGAAAATTAACGAACTGATCGATTCCCATTCGGAACTCACGGACACCGGCGCGAGCAAAAGCGCCGTGGTGTTGATGACCCGCATCCGGCTGGCGCGCAATCTGGCCAACCACCCATTCCCGGGTTGGGCAAAGGAGGCGCAAAAACGCGACATTCGCGACCGATGCATGCAGGCCGTCGCGGCGTTGCCGCAAATGAAGCGCGGCCTCGCGATCCCGGTCGAAAGTCTTGATGAATTGCAGAAACAGATTCTGGTTGAACGTCACTTGATCAGCCGGGAACTCTGCCACGCCAAGTCGGGTTCTGGAATCGTGATCAGCAAGGACCAATCCTGCGTGGTCATGGTTAACGAGGAAGACCACCTTCGGATTCAAGTGCTGCGTGCGGGCTACCAGTTCAAAAAGGTCTGGAACACGATCAACACCCTGGATTCCGATCTTGAGGAACACGTCGATTACGCCTTTTCGCCGAAGCTTGGCTATCTTTCTGCCTGTCCGACGAATCTCGGCACCGCCATTCGCGCGTCGACCATGATGCACCTGCCAGCGCTGGTGATTTCCAGCCAAATGGAAAAGGTGGTCCGCGCGGTTAATCAGCTCGGTATGGCAGTGCGCGGATTGTTCGGTGAAGGTTCCGACGCGAGCGGGAGTATTTTCCAGATTTCAAACCAGACCACCCTTGGCGAAAGCGAGGATGATATCATCAAGCACCTGAATGGTGTGCTGACCACCATCATCGAACAGGAAATGAACGCCCGGGAAAAACTGGTCGAAGGCGAACCCAGCAAACTCTCCGACAAGATCGGTCGCGCGTACGGGATTCTCCAAAACGGCCATCTTTTGAATTCGTCTGAGGCGATGAATCTCCTCTCTCTGATCCGCCTTGGTATTGATTTGGGTGTGTTTGCCGATGCGCAGCGCGCGGTGGTCGACCGTCTGTTTATCGAGTGCCAGCCCGGTCACGTTCAACACGCGGCCAAGGGTTCCTTTGAACCCAGCCAGCGCGACGTCCTCCGGGCCGAGAAATTGCGCATGGAATTTGCCAAAATGCCTTCACCTGACTTCAGTAACATCGTCCGCTAACCGATTATAACTACACCGCCGATGGAACCAATGAACAACTTCACGCCCCGGGCACAACAGGTGCTCGCGCTGGCCCGCAAGGAAGCAGATCGCTTTCACCACAACTATGTCGGAACCGAGCACTTATTGCTTGGTTTGATCAAGTTGGGTCAGGGCGTGGCGGTCAGCGTCCTGCAAAAAATGGGCCTCGACCTCGAGACCGTGCGCGGAGAAGTGGAAAAACAGGTTGGTGTGGGCCAGGAGAGCAAGACTCCTGTTGGCAGCATTCCGTACACGCCACGGGTCAAGAAAGTGCTCGCGCTCGCCGGCAAGGAAGCGAAGGCGCTGAACCACAGTTACGTGGGCACCGAACACATTTTGCTCGGACTGCTCCGCGAAGGTGAAGGCGTGGCCGCTCGGGTGCTTAAGACACTCGAAGTCGATATTGAGCGCACGCGAAATGAGATTCTCCGCGAACTCGATCCCCAGTTTTCCTCCGGCCAAGGCGGTGGTGGTGAAGGCAACCCGCCCACCGGAGGCGGTGGTGGTGGTGGCGAGGAAGTCCAGCCTCGCGGCGGAAACGCCGACGACAAAAAGGAAGTCAAGACCCCGGCGCTCAAGGCGTTTGGTCGCGATTTGACGGAATTGGCCCGCAAAGGCGAAATGGACCCCGTGGTCGGACGCCAGAAGGAAATCAGCCGCGTCATTCAGATTCTCTGCCGGCGAACGAAAAACAATCCGGTGCTCGTTGGCGAAGCTGGCGTGGGCAAAACTGCAATTGTCGAAGGTCTCGCCCAGGAAATCACCAAGGGCAACGTTCCGGACATCCTCGCGGACAAACGGGTCATCACGCTCGATCTTGCGCTCATGGTCGCCGGCACGAAATACCGCGGTCAGTTCGAAGAGCGGATCAAGGCCGTGATGGACGAAATCAAGCGGGCCAAGAACGTGATCATCTTTATCGATGAAATGCACACCATCGTCGGCGCCGGTGCGGCCGAGGGTGCGATGGATGCCTCCAATATCTTCAAGCCCGCGCTTTCCCGCGGCGAATTGCAGTGCATCGGCGCCACCACGCTCAACGAATACCGCAAATACATCGAGAAGGACAGCGCGCTCGACCGTCGTTTCCAGATGGTCAAGGTCGAGGCTCCGTCCGTGGAAGACACGATCCAGATTCTGAAGGGCATTCGAGGGAAATACGAAGAGCATCACAAGGCGACATTCACGGACAAATCGTTGGAAGCCGCCGCGAAGCTCTCCGACCGTTATATCACCGGACGTTTTCTGCCCGACAAGGCGATCGACGTGATGGACGAGGCCGGCTCGCGCGCTCGCATCACGAAGCTTCACCGTCCGCCGGAGATTGAGGCGCAGGGCAAGGAAATCGAAGCCGTTTGCCTGCAGAAAGAACAGGCGATCGCCGCCCAGCATTTCGAGGAAGCGGCCAAATACCGCGACAAGGAAAAACAACTCCGCACCAAGCAGGAGGAGTTGATCGAGTCGTGGAAGAAAACCCGCGACGAGGAACGCATCATTGTCGACGAAGAGCAAATGACGGTCGTGGTCGCCGAATGGACCGGCATTCCTCTGAATCGCCTTGAAAAGAAAGAAAGCGAGCGCTTGCTCTCGCTCGAGCTCGAATTGCAGAAAAATATCGTGGGGCAGGATCCCGCCACGGTGGCGATTGCCCGCGCCTTGCGGCGTTCGCGTGCGGATCTGAAGGATCCGCGCCGCCCGATCGGCTCTTTCATGTTCATGGGGCCAACGGGCGTCGGCAAGACCGAGCTCGCCAAACAACTCGCGGCGCAAATGTTCGGCAATCAGGATGCCCTGATCCAGATCGACATGAGCGAGTATATGGAAAAATTCGCGGTTTCCCGCCTGGTAGGTTCGCCTCCCGGATACGTGGGCTACGAAGAAGGAGGCCAATTGACGGAAGCGGTTCGCCGTCGGCCATACTCGGTGATCCTTTTCGACGAAATCGAAAAGGCGCATCCCGACGCGCTTCAACTCCTGCTTCAGATCATGGAAGACGGACGCCTGACCGATTCGCTCGGTCGCACGGTGGATTTTCGGAATACGATCATCATCATGACGACCAACGTCGGGGCGCAGCTGATCCAGCGGCAAACCACGATGGGCTTCGCGGCGAGCAGTGCCTCGGATTTCCATGACATGGAAAAGTTGAAGGAAAAGGTTCTTGAGGAAGCCAAGCGCATCTTCAAACCCGAGTTCCTGAACCGCATCAACGATCTCGTGGTCTTTCGTCCGCTCGATAGGAACGATTTGTTGAAGATTGTGGAGATCGAGGCATCCAAGGTCGTCAAGCGTCTCGCCGCCCGGAATATCCACCTCGAGTTTTCGCCCGAATCGAAGAGCCTGCTCATCGAAAAGGGTTACGACGAGAAATATGGTGCGCGTCCGTTGCGTCGTGCGGTGGAACACTATCTTGAGGATCCTCTGGCTGAGGCCTTGCTTCGCGGCGAGGTCAAGGAAGGCGAGCCGATCGTGGTAGTGCGCAATGGTGACAAGCTTGAATTTAAGACGAATTCGCCGACCCCCGAGAGTGGCGTCGCGCCTTGACGCTCAACTGAACTTCACGCCGCCGGTGCCCGAGGTGCCGGCGGCGTTTTTTTTACCAAATCGGACCCTGTCGACGTGGTATCGGAAAAATTAAACAAAATCGCATTCCGATGAACCTTTTGGCGCTGGTTGACGTCTAAGTCCCACTTCACTCCTATTTCCACCTATGCTCGACGTCCTGAAAGGCGCTGGCCTGCTTATTTATCCGCTGGCGCTTTGCTCCATTATTGCGGTCTACATTGTGTGCGAGCGTCTCTACGCTCTTCGAAATGCGGCCATTCTGCCCGACGACTTGGTTGACGCGGTGGTGGAAGGCCGGGCGACCACCGGCGGGCGCCATTCGGTCCTCGCTCGGATCATCGATTTTTCCCACGCGAATGCGACCGATCCGGAAGCGATCAAGGCTTTCGCCCGTCTGCAGATCAATCGGATGGAGCGTGGAGTGCCGTATTTGGACGTTATTTACACCTTGGCTCCCCTTATTGGTTTGAGCGGAACGGTGACCGGTTTGCTCAAGGTTTTTTCGCAAATTTCACCAGAAACCGGGCTGCCTGATCCGGTTGCATTTACTCAAGGTGTGGCGCTGGCCCTTTCCGCCACGGTCATCGGTCTCGTGGTCGCAATGTGTGCGTTGGTCCCCGCGGGTTACCTGCAGCGTAAGATCGAAAATTACGCGGTTAAAATCGACCTCCTGCTTGAACGAATTCTGGCCCGCGCGTCGAAAAATCAATGAGCGGCCTCTATCAAAAGAAGCGGAAACGGCCCGAGCTTAACCTCGTCCCGTTGATCGACGTGTTGGTTATGCTGATTTTTTTCGCGTTCGTCACGATGCAGTTCAAACAGGCAACCACGATGAATCTCACCCTGCCGAAAGTAGAGACGGCGGGAAAAAGCGAATTGAAGCAGTCCATCACCATCAGTCTTTCCAAGGAAGGCGCGGTCGATTTGGACGGGCAGCACGCCACCATGGAAAATCTTCAGGAGATGATCCGTAAAATGAATTTACCCAAGGATACTCCAGTGGTGATCCGATCCGACGAAAATACACCGCTTCGTTTTGTGACCGAGGCGATGGACGCGTGCCGCAAGCACGGATTGAATAAAATCCATTTGCAGGCGCGGTAGGGTCAATCGGGGGAATTAAATGGCGGCGCTTGCGCCTTTTTTCGTCTCGCTCCGGTCCGGTTAGCTTCCACTAATTTCCTGCATGAAGATCCTGATTACCGGAGTGACTCGTGGTCTGGGTCGGGCGCTGGCGGAGTGGTATATCGCCAACGGGCACACCGTCATCGGCTGTGGACGGAGCGCGGAAATCCTGAATCTCCGTTTTTCCCATGGAGCGCCTCATGACTTTACGGCGCTCGATGTGACTGAGGAAAACCGGGTCGCGCTGTGGTCGGAGAAAATTCTCGCGGTACACGGCGCGCCGGAGCTGTTGATCAATAACGCAGCCCTCATGAATCAACCCGCGCCGCTTTGGAAAGTACCGTCCGCGGAATTCAACAAACTCATCGACGTAAACATTAAAGGCGTCGTCAATGTCCTGCGGCATTTCGTGCCGGCGATGATCGCTGCCAAAAAAGGCGTCATCGTAAATTTCAGTTCCGGCTGGGGTCGCAGTACGTCGGCGAAAGTCGCTCCGTATTGCGCCAGCAAGTTCGCGATTGAAGGCCTGACGAAAGCGCTCGCGCAGGAATTGCCCGAAGGCATGGCCGCAGTGCCGCTCAATCCCGGCGTGATCGATACCGACATGTTGCGACAGGCGTGGAATGACGGAGCCGCCAGTTATCCCAAAGCCGGGGAATGGGCCAGGGTCGCCGCACCTTTCATTCTCGGCCTTGGGCCGAAGGATAACGGGACATCCGTAAGCGTCGGCGCGTTTGAAGACTAATATTACTCCGGCAGATTTGTTGTGGGCGGGGGTGCCCTCAAAGGACGATCGTGAGGAGAACCCTGAAAAACTGACGACGTGGTATCAGACTCCTCTGCGATGCTTTTTGTCATCGCCCCGTCCGCGCTCGATACGTTCGCGATGACAAAAAGATGAAATGAGGCAGGTCAGAACTCTTTCGACACCCAGTCGGTGATCAGTGCCTTGTCGTAGCGGAGGGGCTCATTTTGTCCGACGATTGGCGTCACCGTCTGCATGTAGCTCAAGTCGCTGAGATGACGATCACCCTCCTTGATTACGGCACCGGTGGAATCGAGCAGTTGGAAATGGAAATCCATTTTGGGTGTATAGATTTCCTTGATCACGCGGATGTTGTTGATGCTTCCGGGTAAAATATCCCCCGCCAAATCGATATCTGAGAACGTGACGGTAAGTTTTTGTCCGGCGGTCATGCGTCGCGCGGCTTCGTCCTTCAGGTGTTTCGCAAGTTCATCGAGATAATACTGGCTCGTGGATCCGTTCGCCGTTTCGCGGACGTCGGTGTACTTGTCGGAATCCTTGAAGTTGACGGTGACGTCGGCGGGGCTGGCGGGATTGGAATTTTTCGGAATGGTCTGGCAACCTCCTGCGAAGAGGGCTGCCGCGATGAGAAACAAAGAGTAGGTTTTCATAACGATCAAAACATACCCACCTTCATATCTTTTTCCACTGCGTTTCGTTGCACGCAAGGGGACCTTGAATTCGACTCCTTAAATCGCGGGACAACGGCCGCCGCCATGGCCGAATGTAGCGCTCAATTTTTTAGCCGGTAATACGGGAGACTATAGACACCGTCGGTCTTCGACAAATCGACCTTCTTCACTGGCGGGTGATAGCGCGACAAAATAAAAACCGGACCTTCCGGTTGGCCCACCTTGTGTTGCCAGACGTCCACGGAAATTGCCGGGCTCTTGCTGGTTTTCGGCGTCGTCCAGCCAATCAACGGACCTCCGAAAAACAGGGCTTCGGCGTGATTGTCGTAAATCCACAGTTCAAAACCGTTCGCCACCGTCCGGATCAAAGGTGCGCCCAAAATTTCGGCTGTTTGGTCCGTGCTCATGCCGATTTTCAGCTTCGACCAATCTTCCGCCCCGACCAGCGAACCGGCCGAGAGCAGGAGTAAAAGAGGAAGAATGACGCGCCGCACCATGCTTCTTTCGATATCGGCCGCTTTATCCGAAAAATGAGTCTGAAGCCCGGCCGCGGTGGGACTTTACCGGGATTTAACCGGAGGTTGACGAGCTGGTCATCCGGAGTTGTGAGCCGATCAAGGGCCGCTGATCGCAATCAAGCGGCAGGGCAACACTTTGCCGCAACATCAGCATCGCCGCCGGTTACCGGCGCGATCGATGCGGGCGGAAGGTCAGTCTTCCATCGAGTGGGGTGAGGCCTTCAACATGGCTTCTTCATGATCGAGCAACTGCTGAAGCGGACGGTGGATTTCGTCGGCGATTTTTCCGTCAAGCCAAAGCCCGTTCACCGCAGTTCGCTCCGCGTCGAGCGCGGCGAGACGATAGCGATGCCCCGCGCTGCGCCTGCGCCGGGCGCTTTTTCGCGTTTCGCCCTCGGCGGTGAGCGCGGCCAGACGGTGTTCGTATTCCGCGACCACCTGACCGAGTGCCGCACTGTGATCCGGCGCGGAGGCTTCGCTTTCCATGAACCGCAGCGTTTTAAGACCGGCTTCCACCGCGGAGATACGCGCGAGGCGGTCCTCTTGCTTATGGCTGTCGTCTTCGTGCAGTCCCAGCCAGCTAATCAGGCGCTCCAAGGTAGTGCCTTGAACCAGTAACGTGATCGCAATGATCCCGAACGCCAGGAAGATGACGATGGCACGTCCGGGAAATGGCGAACCGTCTGGCAAGGCGAGGGGAATGGAAAGCGCCGCGGCGAGCGTGACTGTTCCTCGCATTCCGGCCCAGCCCATCACGACCACACCGGCCTTGGTTGGTGGACTTTCCCCCGCACACAGCCGTGGCACCAGGAAAGGCAGGTAACTTCCCGAGAAAACCCAACCCATGCGCGCCACCATCGCGGTAACCGCGACCACTCCACTGAATCCAAGCAGCTGCGCGATCGAATAGTGGTCGCGCACGGCACTCAGCAATGAAGGGAATTGCAAGCCGAGCAGAACGAAGGCGATTCCGTTCAGCCAGAATAAGAGAATGCTCCACACGGCGAACGCGCTTTGCCGGGTCTCGACGTCCATTTTCACCGGGTCGCGCCACCCCGAATACAACCCGGCGGCCACGACGGACAACACTCCGGAAACGCCGAGTTTCTCCGCAGCGAGATAGGCCGCGAAGGGCGTCATCAGCGACAGGGTAATTTCAATGTGCGAATCGCTCACATGGAAGCGCCGCAGCCAGTCCCGCAAACGACCGATGCCGTAACCAACGCCAAGTCCGGTGGCAAAACCACCGAGGGCCAGCAGCAAAAATTCCAGCGTCACCCGCCCCGGTGAAAAACTGCCTGCGACCACGGCGGCGAGCGCGAACTTGAATGCGACGAGTCCGGTGGCGTCGTTCATCAGGCTCTCGCCATTTAAAATTGTGGTCAGGCGTGCCGGCACCCGCAAACGTTCGGTCACCGAATTAACCGCAACGGCGTCAGTCGGAGAAACAATCGCGCCGAGGGCGAAGGCCATGGCTAGCGGAAGACCGGGCACCAGCCAGTAACTGATGAGGCCGACGGCGACTGTGGTGAAAATGACGAGGCCGATGGCCAGAGTGAGGATACTGCGCTTGGCGCGCACGAATTCGCGCAAAGGCATCAACCAGCCGTCGGCAAAGAGCAGCGGCGGAAGGAAACAGAGGAAGAAAAATCCCGGATCAAGCGTCAGTCGCGGAAACGACGGAATGAACGCAGCGCCCACCCCACCCAAAAGATACGTGATCAGTTGCGGCCAGGGCAGCCGGCGTCCGATCACGCTCAGGCCGGCGATTAGCAAAAGAAGAATCAGCGCATTTTCAAAAGCTACCATGGATGGATAAGCAGGGAGCAGTTTGCGCGCCGCGAAGACAAGGCCCGACTGAAATGGCCCCAGGGTTATTCCCGTTGTTTGGAATCGATGGTCAAGGTGACGGGACCGTCGTTGATCAATGAGACCTGCATGTCGGCGCCGAATTTCCCCGTGGAGAGCGGTCGCCCCAGTGCGGTTGAAAGTTGGACGATGAATTGATCGTACTGCGGCTCAGCGCGCGCGGGTCGGGCCGCGCGATTGAAGGAGGGTCGCGTTCCTTTCTGTGTACTGGCGTGCAAGGTGAACTGGCTGATGAGAAGAATTCCGCCGAAAATATCCCGCACCGACAGATTCATTTGTCCGTCGGGATCCGCGAAAATTCGCAGCTTGGTGATTTTATCCGCCAACCATTGGCCGTCCGTCGCATCATCGGATTCCTCAATCCCGACAAAAACCAACAGCCCGCGATCAATCTGTCCTGTTATCTGACCTTCAATCGCAACGCTCGCAGAGGTGACTCGCTGAAGAACAACGCGCATGGGAGGGGTAGCGCAGGTCTTAGACCTGCGCGGTCATCGTGTCCACGGATGAATCTCCCAACTTGAGGCCAAACCCGCTTTGACCGGGTTGTTTCGGATGGGGGAAGATTGCGTCGCCGATAGCGCAGGGTGTGAACGGAAGCCATGCTGTCAGTGGCACAGGTCCGGAGATCTGCGCTACAAATTACGACATCACGACATCGCGATATGCGGTTCGACCTCCGCGTCGTAATTGATGCCTGGCAAGCCGAAGCCAAACATCCGCAAAAACTCGCTGCGGTAGCCAGCGATGTCGGTCAGCTCCGCGAGGTTTTCGGTGGTGACTTGCGGCCAGATGGCGGACACCGCGTCCTGGACCTCCGGACGCATTTCCCAGTCGTCGATGCGAACACGGCCTTCGCTATCGAACTTGGGGGCATGGCCGTTGTACAGTTGGGTGGAAAAGAGTCGCTGCATTTGTTCGATGCAGCCTTCCTGGGTGCCTTTCGCCTTCATGACTTTGTAGAGGATCGAAATATAAAGCGGCACGACGGGAATGGCCGAGCTCGCCTGGCTGACGAGCGCTTTGTTGACTGAAATAAAAGCGCGTCCACCCCGATTCGCTTTCAATTGCGTATCGATGGCGCGGGCAGCGCGCTCCAAGTCGATCTTTGCGCGTCCGATGGTCCCGTCCTTGTAGATCGGCCATGTGTGTGAAGGCCCGATGTAGGAATAGGCGATCGCGGTGGCATTGGGAGCGAGCAGTTTTGCGTCGGACAGGGCGGACATCCACATTTCCCAATCCTCGCCGCCCATGACCGCGACGGTATCCGCCGTCTCGGTTTCGGTGGCGGGTTCAATCGTGATGGTGCTCACGACTCCCTTGTCGGTATCGACCGTCTTGTTCGTGTACGGAGCGCCGAGTGGCTTGAGCACTGATTTGTGTACAGCGCCGGTTTTCGGATGGGTGCGACGCGGAGAGGCGAGAGAATAGACGACGAGGTCGATCGGGCCCATCTCCCTGGCGATCATCGCGAGCGTCTGCTTTTTGATGTCGTCGGAAAACGCGTCGCCATTGATATTTCCGGCGTACAAGCCGGCGGAGCGCGCAGCTTTGGTGACCGCGATGGTGTTGTACCAGCCGGGAGTTGCCGGCCTGCCTTCCTCGGAAGGACGTTCAAAGAAAACACCCAAGGTGGCCGCGCCCGAACCGAATGCCGCAGTGATGCGCGATGCGAGGCCAAATCCCGTCGAGGCACCAATGACCAGGACGTTCTTCGGGCCGGCTTTAATCGGACCCTTGGATTTGATGTAATCGATTTGCTGCTGAATATGCGCAGCACAACCGGTGGGGTGGGCGGTTACGCAGACAAAGCCGCGAACCTTCGGTTTAATTATCATGCAAGGGTCAGTGTCGCGGACTGACGGCCCGTGACAAGTTTCAACTGCCGGTCGTCGAATAGTTGGGAATTCCAGCTTGACCCGCACGTCCGGCGCATCTTCCCGCGTTTACTTGCCGAGCATGACAATCGTACCTTCCGCTTTCGCGACTCCGCCTTTCCTTTCCAAACTGACGGCGAAGGCGGCGGCGTGGGCGACGGGCTCGTCCGGCTTGAAGGGCACGGCCACGCGGCCATCGGAAGAAACATGGAAAACTCCCGCGTTGACCGGATCCTTGTAGGCCGGATCGACCACCCAAATCTGGTAATCCTGTGTATCCCCGATGGGCGGTAATTTGTCCATCGCGAGCAAACCCGATTGTTGTTCCGGATCCCACACGGCGATGACCTGCGCCGCCTTGGTATTGCCGGCGAGAGAGGCGAGGGCGGTGACTTTGAGTCGGGCCAGATCCTCTGATTTGCGCAGTTTATTGCCGAGGTCCGTGATCATCTTTTCGGCCACCAAGGAACGCTCCGAAAGTTTGTCCTGCGCCATTTTATAAGCGGTCTCAGCGAGCTTTCGTTCGGTCAATAGATTGGAATTTTCGGCTCGAAGCGAAAAATTTTGCGTGCCCAGCCACGTTGCGGCGAGGGCGAGACCGGCGGCGATGGCCCATGGCACCAACTTAAAAAGGGAAAACGGTACGATCTTTTCTCCCGGAGCCGTTTCGGCCGCGATCGCCATGATGCGATCTTTCAAGCCGGCTGGCGGCTCCATTTGCGGGGCCGAAAGGGCGGTCAACGCCGCGGTCTCGCGCAGGCGGTCGACCAGAGCGCGGAGTTCGTTGCTGGCCGCGACGGCTGATTCGAATTCGACCCGTTCCGCGCCTTCGAGCAGATCGAAGGCGTAAAGTGCGGCTAGTTCTTCCTGTTTCTCCGTGATCATAACAGGGCGGGAAGGTTTTCCTTCAGCTTCAATAGTCCGCGCCGGATGCGGGCCTTGACCGTGCCGAGGGGTTCATTGAGTTTTGTGGAAATTTGCAACTGCGTGAGGCCGCTGAAAAAAGCGAGTTCGATGGCTTTTTGTTGGTCGGGGGCCAGATCCCCAAGCGCCGAGCGAACGGCCCGGGCTTTTTCCTGAAGCCAGAGCGACGCGCCGGAATCCAAGTCGCCCGAAAGTGGTGCAGGTTGAAGATCGGGCGCGGATTCGGCAAGAAGTTCAGTCCGGCGTTTTCGCATGCGGACGCGATCGATGGCGCGATTGCGGGTGAGTGTTGCCGCCCAGCCGAAGACCGAACCTCGGTGGGTATCGAAAGTTCCTGCCTTGCGCCAAATTTGCAAAAATACGTCCTGAACCACGTCCTCGGCTTCCGCGCCATCGTTTAGAATTCGATAAGCGAGTGAATAAAGCGGACGGGACAACGAATCATAAAGTCCGGCGAGCGCGGTCTTTTCGCCCCGGGCAATCGCCGCCAACAGGCGGGCTTGTTCGCGCGCTTGGTCCTCCCCGGTTGGATTGGGCTCGGAGCCGGTCATTTGGATATGTCGTGAAGGGCCGCGCCGGGGGGACGCGATTTGAAGCGACAGAAACGGATGGGCTGCGACCGAAAGCATTTCATGTCTGTTACGTATATACCCACGGGAAAGATGCCTACGTTTTTGATTTGCCGGTCGTTGGCAAACAACAATGGACGAAGAAACAAAGTCATAACAGCAGCAGCCCGGACAGCCCCAGCAGCACAATAATGGTCAGGATGCTCAGAATAATCTTTTCGTTTTTGGTTACGGCGAGGGGCATATCAAAGGCCAAGCGTTGCGAAGTTAGCGACAATGCTTCCAAGAAGCGGTTCGTTGGCAATTCCCGACCAGGGTTGATTGCTGGAAATCCGGATGAAGCATTGGTCGCCTTGATGACGAAAACCGTATTTCCAAGCGAGCTCAAGCAGAGCCGGAACGGAGTAAGGGTCGCGGTAGTTGATTGGTTGGCCATCGTAAACGTGCCAGAACCAAACGTTCTGCGCGACAGCGCCATTCTGGAAAAATCGATGTTCCGCCGGATAGAGTCGAACGTCAGCAATCGCCAGCACCTCCCGTGAATCATTGACCGGTTTCGCCACCCAGCCGGAACCCGGCCAGCAGGCATCGGGAGTATGTGAGGCCACCCGGCTGACGGTGGTTTGTCCGGCGGGCCAATAAGCAACATAGATGGTGAATTGAACCGGTTGACCGTCGGCTTTGCGGCGAACGTAAGTTCTTTCAATCAAGTGCGTGGTTTGAAGAACTGAGGAAAATTGATGGAGATCCCTGGCGGTTGTTACTTCCCAACCGCTGGCCTCGACGGGCAATAACGACGCCAGGTCGGGCATCGGTTTCCGTACGTCTTTAGCCGGCCGCGATTCGGCAAAATAGAAGGCACCCAATGCCAGCGTTGCGCAAATCGTAGTCCAGAAAAACCGCATCGATCCATACTTTTGGCGGGAGAGACCGGTGGGCGGAACTGCTTTTGCCGGGGCCGAAATATCCCGGGCACCGAGGCTGATCGCCATCCACGCCAACAGGGCAGACGTCAGGGTTAAAATCGCGTAGCCCGTGACGTCATGCCACGCGCCTGTGATATCCCTTCCGGAATTTGCGAGCAGAGTCAGCAAAAGCGATCGGAGGAAATTCATCGCCAGCGCCAGCATTGGCGCCGTGATAATGAGGATGGCGCGGCTCCCCGGTTTTCGGACGAGCCATGCGGCAAAAAAGAATCCGGCGTAGACGCAGGACAGCAGACTGCGAATGCCACTGCAGGTTTCCTCCACGCCGACCGTCGTTCTTGCGAGTTCGATCACATTGCCGTGCTGCTGCGCGGGGATCCCGAGCAGATGCAGCGTATGAAACACCGCGCCGGTCACACCGGTTTGCAGCCCCAAAGTAATTCGCGCGTAGGTGCCGTTTGGCAACGGCGCGACGAGCAACCAAAGAAAGATCGCGGTGAAACTGATCCAGTTAAATGGCAGAAGTCGGATGCCCCCGTCCGACAAGATCAACCAACCCGCCAGCAGAAAACTGCACAATGACAGGCCCAATACAAAGAGCACCAGCGCATGATTCCACGCGACCGACGCAGCGAGTAATCCGGCCAGTGCAAAGAGCACGAAGCCGGCAAGCGCGAGTGTCGCAGTGGCAACACGGGACGAACGGCTTTCGGACAACCAGCACTGCGCGCCATTCCGTCGGGATTCGGCGATCAACAAAACGAAAATAATGGGCGCGAAAAACCCGTGGGAGAGATCCGGATTTTGCACCCACTCGGGCCAAAGTCTCGCGCAGTAAGCTATCGTGAAAACCAGCAGGACTGCAATCAGCGCCCGGACGCGCGGAGCGACGGCCGGTGGGGAACTCGCAAGGGGTGAAACGGTAGCTGAGCCGGTCATTCGTTGCTGGAACGCGTTGAAACTGCGCGGGGACGGAAAACGATTCCGGCGCGATGCAAATCCCGATGGTGGCGATGCCGTCCAATCACCGCTTCAGGCTACGTCGGTGCCGAAATCCTGCAAGACGCAAGCGATTGGCACGCGAGAGGAGAATCCAAGCAATCGATTGCGGGAATTTTTTGACGGACACTACTGCGTGTGCAATCGGTAGGCCTGTTCCATCATGAAAATCATCGCGCAATTGTTAACGGCTGCCACCTTCGCACTGGCCATGGGTTCAACTTTAACGGCCTCCACGGCGGAGGTGGGCCACACTGCGCCGGATTTTACGCTCACGGACTTGAGCGGCACCTCGCACTCGCTGGCGGAGTACAAGGGTAAGACGGTCGTTTTGGAGTGGGTGAACCCGGAATGTCCCTTCGTGCAGAAGCACTACGATCACAGCGGAAATATCCCGAAGATCCAAAAGAACGCGAGGGCCCACGGAGTGATCTGGCTGTCGATCAATTCGGCCGCTCCCGGAAAGGACGGCGACTACGATCCGGCAGCAGCGAAAGCCTGGCAGGAGCGCGTGCATTCAAATGCAACCGACTATTTCCGGGATCAGGACGGCACGGTGGGCCGACTCTACGATGCGCGGACCACCCCGCATTTGTTCATCATCGATCCCAAGGGTGTGCTGGTTTACGAGGGTGGCATTGACAGCATCCGCTCGGCGCGAGTGGAGGATATTGCCAAGGCGACCAATTATGTTGCCGCGGCGTTGGCCGATTTGAAGGAGGGAAGGCCGGTGCAGCATCCGACGTCACGTCCTTACGGCTGTTCGGTAAAGTACTGAGCTACGATCTGGAGTGCGGGCGACCTCGCCCGCGAAAGAACGGCAGCGCGGTCGCCGCCGCTCCATTTCAACCTTTCCGTTCTACTCCTACACTTTGCTCGTGAACAATTCAGGATGAAGCGTCCCCTCGGCCACGCGAGTGGTTGGCCCGCTCATTTTGATCGCAAAGTCCGGAGCGATTTCGATGCCGATCCGGCCGCCGGGCATGTGCACGGTTAATTTGGCGGCAACGAGGCCAAGCTTGTGGGCGACGGCGGCGGATGCACTTGAGCTGCTGCCCGACGCCAGCGTGTAACCAGCGCCGCGTTCCCAAATCTCTATCCGAACATTCTGGCGGTCGAGCACCTTGAGGAATTGCACGTTGATGCGATTGGGAAAATTGCGGTGTGTCTCGATATCCGGACCATACTTTCTCGCGAGCTCTTCGCTGATTTCAGGGAGCACGATGACGCAATGCGGATTGCCGATGCCGGCGGCGCAAAACGTGAACTCGCGGTCCTTGATCGTGAATTTTTCGTTGAGCACATTTCTCACCGCGCCGCTCACGGGAATCTGGTCGCTTTGAAAAGTCACCCGCCCCATTTCCACCGCGATCAGCTGTCCGTCGTTCATCACCTTCGATTCCACCACGCCACCGGGCGTTTCGATCGTGAAAGATTCGCTGCCCGTCAGCTTTTGATCGTGGAGATAACGCGAAAAAATACGCAGGCCGTTGCCGGATTTTTCGGCCTCGGAACCGTCGGGATTGAAAATGCGCAGGCCAAATCGGGCGCGCGTGGAGGGCAGGGGTCCCCACAAAATACCATCGGAGCCAACCCCGAAATTCCGGTGGCAGATCACGCGGATCTGCTCCCGCGTCGGCGCGTTCCAGCCGGGAAAATCCGCCGGATTCATCACGAGGTAGTCGTTGCCGAGTGCGTGGTATTTATGGAAGCGCATGGGAAGGCGCGTGGAATCCGGGAAACAGGTCAAAACTCTTGACCGCAGTGTGCAGAGGATCAACCGGCCGCGCCCGCCGTCGGGATCGCTGGCGTGGTTTTGCCATAACCAAGCAAATGCCGCTCCTTGATGAAATCCGCGACTTTTGCCGGCACCAATCTTTCCCAGGTATCGTCTCCATCCTTGATGCGTTGAAGCACGTCGCGGGAGAAAATATTCAAATAATCCGGGTTGCTGCCGACGATGCAGTCGAGGTTGTGATTCTCGAGCAAATGCGCGTACAGATTGCGCAGGCGATCCGCCACCTGGAGGTTTCGCGCGGTGATCATCACGCCTGAAGAAAATGCGTGGCCGGAATTGTGGGGCACCACGGGCTGCCCATTCGCCAGATAGCGATCGTAAGCGTCCTGGCGCATGGGATAAACATAGAGTTTCACCGCATGACGGAACATCCGGCCCATCGATTCGAGAATGCCACCTTCGAGGTTGTCGTAGTATTTTTCGTTGAAAATCTCGAGGAGCGTGTTGATGCCCATTGCCACTCCGATCATTTCCTTGGTGTAACGGCGGAAATAGGAAACGAGGCGGTAGAATTCTGAGTAATTTGAAATCAGCGTCGTGAATCCGATGTGACCGAGCATGTCGACCCGCGCGAGAAAGTCGTCGGCGTCGAGATCACCCGAGGCGAGCAGATTGTTCATGGTGATTTCCATGAGCACCATCATGTCTTTGCCCTTCACCGTGGGCTCCTGCATGAACTGGGCCGTCGCGCAATTGAGCATGTCCACGTTCACATGCGTCACCGGACGGAAACTGCCGCGTTCGACCAGCACCGCCTTGTGATAGAGTACCTCGGACGGTTGTTGAACCTCCCCGTTTGGTGCGAACATCACCGCGTTGGTCAAGCCATACTGCACGAGCCGGAGCGAAAGCAGGCGGTTGTCGATTTTTTCGAAAACCGGGCCGCTTACTTTCACCATGTCGACTTCCACCCGTTCCGCTCCGATGTTGTCCACCAGCGATTGGATCAACTGGTGTGGATCGCCGCTGTGGTTGAAGGCACTGTAGATAAGATTAACCCCGACCGCGCCGATCGCCTGTTGTTGCAGCACGTTTTCCTTGTCCCACATGCGCACGTGGATGATGATGTCGCTTGGTTCCTCGAGTGGATTTTGCTGAAACCGGATGCCGAGCCAACCGTGCCCATCGGTGGTGCCTTTGAAAGATTTGGCCGCAACCGTGTCGGCAAAAACGAAGAATTTTGTGCGGTCGCCGCGTTTTTCCGAAAGACGCTCCTTCAACAACTGGTACTCGTGGTCGAGCATGGTTTCCAAACGCTCGCGCGACACATAGCGCGGCGCCTTGCCATAGATCGCGTCGCTGAAAGTCATATCGTAAGCCGACATGGTTTTCGCGATCGAGCCGGACGCACCGCCGACTTGGAAAAATATCCGCGAGACCTCCTGCCCGGCCCCGATTTCGGCGATCGTGCCATAACGGGTGCCATCAAGATTGATGGTCAGCGCCTTGCGATTCGTTGTGAGCAGCTCAATTTTCTCACTCATGGTGTCAGTATAGTGGGCTTTGTCTTTAAATGAAAAGGACGGGATGAAATTAAATCGACCCGCCACGGGTGTTATTAAGCCGGGCGGCCACTCCATTCATCACCGCTTCCCCGCCATTTGTCCAACCCACAGTCCAGCAATCGTTTTTCGCTGGCGGATGGCATGGGCCTGCCTAGTTTCGCCGCCATGAAGAATTTCTTCACTTCCTTCTTTGCCACGTTGACTGCCATGCTCGTTTTCGCCCTGGGCGGAACGGTGCTCTTTTTCCTGCTTCTTGGCGCCATGGTGGCGATGGGACAAAAAAAGCCGGTGGCCGTGCAGGAGGGATCTTATCTCGTGCTCGACCTTTCCGCCAATATCCAGGACTCGCCGCTGCAAAACGACGGTTTGGAGCAATTCACCGAAGCGCTCGGTGGCGAGAAAGCCCATGTTTTTCAGTTGCGCGAGCTGACCCGCTCACTTGAGGCCGCCGCGAAGGACAGCGATATTATCGGGCTCTATATGACCGGACAGCTACGACCGGACGGTTACGGCGCCGGATTCGCCGCACTGAAAGAAGTGCGTGACGCACTCGAAGCCTTCCGTGCCTCGGGCAAACCGGTGAAGGCATATCTCGACAACGCGAGCACGCGGGATTTCTATCTCGCGTCGGTGGCCAACGAGATCGTGCTCGATCCGTACGGCGCCATCATGATGCCAGGACTGGCCTCACAACCGATGTTTTATGCCGGGGCGTTTGAAAAATTTGGCATCGGCGTCCAGGTGACACGCGTCGGAAAGTACAAGAGCGCGGTCGAACCTTTCACGCGGAAGGACATGAGCCCCGAAAGTCGCGCGCAAACCCAGAAGCTCCTCGACGACGTCTGGCAGTCGCTGGTCGGGTCGATCGAGGCATCTCGGAAAATGCCAGCCGGTTCGCTGCAAAAAATTGTGGACGAAAAAGGCTTTATCCGCCCCGACGCCGCCAAGGCCGCCAAACTGATTGACCGGATCGCTTACGTCGACGAAATGCTGGCGGATTTGAAGGTGGCGACCGGCCGCAAACAAAAGCAGGCAACGTTTCGCCAGATCGCCCTCGGCGATTATGCCAAGCTCGTTTCGGACGACGACCTGGTGGCGAAACGCCGCGACGAAGGGAAAATTGAAATCGAAAAAGCTGGCTCCGGAAAGATCGCGATCGTCTATGCCGAAGGGGAAATTGTCGACGGCACGGGAAATTCGGATGGTCTGGTCTACGGTGACAAGACCTCCCGCATGCTCCGGCAGATCCGTGAGGACGACAGTATCAAGGCGGTCGTTCTCCGGGTGAACAGTCCGGGCGGAAGCGTCTCGGCGTCCGAAGCGATCGAGCGCGAAGTGCGGCTCATGCAGAAACACAAGCCGGTGATTGTTTCCATGGGTACGGTGGCGGCCTCGGGCGGTTATTGGATTTCCACCCACACCGACCGAGTCTTTGCGGAACCCACCACCATCACCGGTTCGATTGGCGTATTCGGAATGTATCTCAATGTCCAGGGACTCGCGAACGACAAACTGGGCCTGACCTTCGATACCGTGAAGACGGGGAAATTCGCCGATTCTGAAACGATCGCGCGTCCGAAGACCCCTGAAGAACTCGCGCTCTTCCAGAGTTTCGTCGATTGGGTGTACGATCAGTTCATCGGGAAAGTGGCCGAATCGCGTAAGTTGTCGCGGGCCGCAGTGCAGGAAATTGCCCAAGGTCGCGTGTGGTCCGGGCAGGAAGCGCTGAAGCTCGGTCTCGTGGACGAAATCGGCGGACTTTCGGCGGCGACGAAATACGCCGCGGCCAAGGCCGGGCTGGGGGACAACTTTCGCGTCGCGGAATACCCTCGCAAAAAGCCCTTCGCCGAGGTTTTTGCCGAGGCGTTTGAAGGTCGTCGTCATGAACAATCGTTTGCAGGTCCAATGGGAGTTTTCCTGCGCGAAGCGTCGAACGAGTTGCGTTCGCTCAGCAACTATAACGATCCCCAAGGTCTCTATGCCCGCCTGCCGCTCGAGCTCCGTTTGAAATAATCCGCCCATGAACCACGAATACGTTTTATCGAAGGACTGCGCTGCGACGGCGATTCCGGCTGGGGATTCCGTTTCCCTCAAAAAAGGATCGACGGTGTTCATTACCCAAACGCTCGGCGGGAATGTCACCGTGAGAACCGACCAGGGCCTGTTTCGCATCGCGCGCGAGAACGTTGACGCCATTGCGGATTTTTCGCTGAAGACCGAAGCGCAGGCGCTCGCGACCGAAGGTGAATTCAGCGAGCAATTGGTGTGGGACACTTTGAAAACCTGCTTTGATCCGGAGATCCCGGTCAACATTGTCGACCTTGGTTTGGTCTACGATCTTGCCGTGGAAAAAACGCCGGCTGGCACGAACAGCGTGGAAGTTAAAATGACGCTGACTGCACCGGGCTGCGGGATGGGTCCGGTCATCGCCGAGGACGCGCGCCAGAAAATCGCCGCGTTACCCGCGGTGGAGTCGGCGAAAGTCCACATTGTCTGGGACCCGCAATGGGTGCCCCAAATGATCTCCGACGCCGGCCGCAAGGTGTTGGGTTTGGAGTGACGGACCTTCCCACGGGACCGCCGAGCCCCAGCTCGGCTCCGGCTTTTCATCCGCCCAATCCGGCCACAAGCCCGTAACGATTCCAGACGGTAGGGCGCGTTATCCCTAACGCGCCGAGATTCTCGCAGCGTTCTGTTTTTCCTGGAGCGACAGCGACCTCGCTGTCGTGTGCAGTAGCAGCAGGCGTCCCTGCCTGCTGAGGCAACCGAAAATCCCGCTGCGCGAAAGGCTGTTGGCTGCTCTGGACCACGCGGCGTCCGTCGCGGGGTTTCTGAAAAAACCTGCACAACCCCTACGCGTGGGGGTTCCTCCTTATGAAATGCGCCACGCTTTTTGCGGGCGTACTCATGACAGGTGAAATTTTTGCTTTCATCTTGCCACGATTTTTTCCGCCCATACTCCTTGAACAAATTTTATCGCAGCGGTAGGGCCACCGGTCGCGATCCACACCATTCGTGAAAAATTCATCGAGGAGTATTTCAAGAGAGCTGTATTTCTTGTCATTTAATATTTCACGCGGGAATCGTTTCTCGTCAGAAGCGTAGACTGGATTTTAATAATTTCCGGCCAAAAACAGTGCTTGATGAGAGGTATTCCGTTTTTCCAATATCGATGAAATTAATTCTTCCAATCAAATTGCCGGTTATTGGGCTCTTGCTTTTGAATTCCATTTTTTCGCTGCCGGTCCTGGCGAATACTTCCCCGAGTGTTGTTACCACAATTAATGGAGTATCATCTGCTGCGACAATCAATTTTGGCCAGTCGGTGACGCTCACCTCGACTGCCACCGACCCGGATGGGAATCTTTATCTAGCGGACATTTGGTGGGACCAAGGCAATGGCAGCATGTGGACAAACACATCAATGGCTTGGGGCAGCTACGCGGCAAATGCAGTTGGCTGGTCTAATTTTGTGGGCAATCACGGAAATCTGCCGGCACAGGTCGGCACCAACAGCATGTCCGCGACCTTCACCGCTCAGAGCGGAGGAAAAGCCTACGTGTTTCTCGGCACCGGATCGGATGCGGCAGGAGCATGG
>DASYDH010000070.1:0-29188 GCA_036499685.1 Lacunisphaera sp.
CCAAGTGGTCTTCCTCTCCAGGCGATGTGCCTCGGCGCGCGAATTATTCCGCCATGAGATCGCCGCCCATGACTTCGGTCCGGATCGATCCCCTGCCGCGTACGGTGGAGCGGGTTGTGTTGCGTCGTCTTCGACCGGCGGATTTGACGGATTTTCAATCCTATCGGACCGACCCCGAAGTCGGACGGTATCAGGGATGGTCGCCGGTGCCTTCCACCGTGGCGCAGGTTTTTCTGGCGGACATGAATGTCGTCAAATTCAACGCGGTTGACGTCTGGTTTCAGCTGGGCATTGCCGATCGGTGCACGGACCGGTTGATCGGCGATATCGGGTTTTCGATTTGTGGTCCCGGTCACCAGCATGCCGAACTCGGCTTTACTCTCTCCCGGCCAGCCCAAGGGCAGGGCCTCGCCACCGAGGCGGTGCGCGCAATGATTGACGTGCTCTTTGAGCACACCGGGGTCGCGCGGATTGTCTCGATGGTGCATGCGCAAAATCACGCGTGCATCCGCCTGATGCAACGCATCGGCATGACGCTGGTCGGCACGGTCGACTCCGTTTTCCGGGGCGAACCCTGCGTGGAATATGTCTACATGATCTGGCGAAAAGAACCCACCGAACCACGAAGCTGACGCCCTGGAGAACGGTCGGACAACTTTTCTGCATGCTCATGCGTCTGAAGGTTTGCGGTCCGTTGGGGTAGCGCCAGTATGCCGAACATCGGAACACCCAAATTGTTTTAATGAAGGACCAAACGCCTGTCACGGTTTCCCTTATCGCCGGCCTCCTGATTGCAGGCGGATTTGCTTTTTGGCTGATCGTCCGGAGCCAGGACGAAGCGGACCTGGGGGCCGAGCGCGAAAAGCATTCCGTTACCTTGTCTGCGATCGCCGAGCAGGCAAAGGCCAGGGCCGAAACGGCGGCTGAACAGGCAGTCCTCGCTTCGGTGAAATCCGCGGCGAACGAAAAGCTCAAGGAGGAGTTGCAGGATCGTCTGGAAAAGAAGGATGCCCGTGCTCACGAAGCGGTGTTGACCTTCAAGACGGAGGAGGCCTACCGGAAATTTTTGGAGCGCGCGGCCAAGGCGGGTCTGCATCTGCGCGGTCAGCTTGACTCCCTTCGAACAGTGCGGGTCGGTTACGATTCCATTGACCCGCTCTTCAACGACATCCTGGGCAATGCTTCCGATTATCAAAACATGGATGCCAATTACCTGGTGCACGTGCCGGGTACCCCGGCGGCCGAGGATCGCGCGCGGGTAAGTCAGGTGCCATTGGGAAATAAGTCCCTGTCGTTTCTTGGCGTGTCCGATGATCACAGCCAATGGGGTCGGGGCGTGACGATTGCCGTGCTCGATACGGGGGTGGCACCGGATCCCACCCTTGCTGGCGGACGGGTCCGCTATCTGGACGTCGGCCTGGGCACCACGCCCGGAAATGGCGCGGAAGACGGACACGGGACCGCAGTGGCGGGACTGGCCGCGGGCGCGGCGTCCGATGCGCCAGGCGTCGCGTCGGCGGCAAACATATTGAGTGTCCGTGTGACGACCGAGGACGGCACGAGCGACAGTTTCACGCTGGCGCAGGGAATTTTGGCGGCGGTCGATGCGGGCGCGCAGATTATCAATATCAGCATGGGCTCGTATGGTGCGACCGCGGTTCTCACCAACGCGATCGACTATGCAAATGACAAGGGCGTCGTGATTGTGGCGTCGGCGGGCAACGACGGCGCAGCGCAGTTAACCTGGCCGGCGGCGGATGCGCGGGTTGTCTCGGTTGGTGCGGTGGACGCGTTGGAGCAGCAGGTTTATTTTTCCAATGCCGGTGCGCAGCTGAAAATCACGGCGCCCGGTTATGGCGTCGATGCCGCATGGCTTTCCGGGGAACGGGTCAGTTTTGACGGCACGTCGGCGAGCGCACCGCTGGTCGCGGGCGCCATCGCGGCGATTATCTCCAGCAATCCCGGAACGACGGCGACGCAGGCATGGGCCATCCTGCAACAATACGCGAGTGACGGTGGCGTTCCCGGTACCGACGCAGACTATGGCAGTGGAATTCTCAACCTTGGCTGGGCGATGAATCGCAATGATCCGACCCGCGTGGATACCGCGATTGCCGGGGAATACTATGACGCGGCGACGGGCACGATGAATGTCGTGGTGCAGAATCGAAGCGGAGAGGCCGTCAGCGGTTTGCAACTGAAGGTCAATGTGAGCGGTGCGCTGTCGAATGCCGTTGTCCCGGCGTTAAATCCCGGGCAGACTTATCTTTTCCAAACACCTGTGAGCGCCGAACAACTCGCCACCGCGGGTGGCATTGTTTTCCGCTCCCAATTGATTAATCCCACCGGACTGGTCGATCGACAACCGTCGAACAACGCGAAAGCGGGCGTGATCATTCCACCGGTGAAGTGAGAAGACGGGACGGAAATGATTTTTTGGTCGGAGTCGGAAGGTGAGGCGAACTCGTTCGCGACTCAGGGTGTGCGGTGTCGTGAGCAAGCTCGCTCCCGCGACACTGGCGCGCCATTCGAAAAATGGGCTGCGCCTATTCCGCATTCAAAAAGCGCGGTTCGATGTCGACGGGAACGTCGTTGAGCGCATCGAGGATGTGCTTAACTTCGGGACGGATAACCACCATGCGCGCGAGGAGCGCCTTGGCCCTCGCATAATCGCCGGTGGCCTGGGTGGTCATGATTTCAGTCGTGAGACTGGTAACGGCAGTTTTTATTTTGGCGGGATTTATCGCGAAGCGCCCGTCTGCATCGACGGTCACGCCGCCATGGTCGAGCAACCAATTTAGTTGCAGTGCCATTCCCTTTGCGTGCGCTTCCGTCAGGCCGAACCGTAGCGTGCGAAACGACGACGCGAGGAAAGTGTTATAGATCGCCGGCTCCTGGGATTTTTCGATCACACCTTTGTCCATGAGATATTGCAGCGCCCACAAGCCCGAGATGTCGGCCTTCGCTTCCTCCAGCGTTCCGTTCAATTCCTTTAATTCCAGCCGCACGGTCGTGTCGCGTCCGCCGACGTGGATTCTCTGGGGTCCGAGACCGTGCATGAGTTCATGCATGAGGATGTGCGTGATGAACGCATCGAAGACGACAGACGCCTCATCCTTGGGTGCGAGGGCGCGCGCGGCGATCGGCTTGAGCACCTTGGAGAATTTCGCTTCTTGAAAATTTTTCAGCAGCACCCGCTTCGAACCTTTGGCTGCGATGACGCGCTCGTCGTTCGGGAGATTGAAGGCGGCGGTTTGCACGCCCCGATTGGCATCGCCCGATGCGTACACGACGTTGACGACCCGGATGGGCGAATAGTTGCCGAGTTTCGGCCGGCGAAACGCTGGATCGATGGGCAGGTGATCTTCCAGTTCCTGCAGTTCGGCGCTGAAGCGAACAAGCTTCTGCGATTCCTTTTCATCGGTGAGGGTGATGAAGGCTTCAAATGCCGCTTTGAAATTAAACCATTCATCCTCGTACACCTCGTATGGTCCGATGGTCGGTTCGATCGAGGCGTTCAGATCCATCCAGGCCATGTCGCTGTCGTAATAATCATTGGTGAGAAAAGCCTCCGCGCGCTTTTCCAGAAAGGTTTTCAAAGACGGCTGGTTAGTCGCGCCGGCGGCGTCACGGAGCAATTGGGCGGCTTTGACCAACTCCGGTTGATATTCGAGGCTGTAGGGCACCGTGATGAGTTTCCGGTGTGCGTCGCGCCGGATGGTCGTGAAAAAGCCGGTTGCCGTCGTTCGCTCGGTTGACGGCAGGGAATGCATCCACTCGTCCACTTCCTCGCGAGTGGCATCGGCTGGATAAAAATTAGCGGCAAGTGGTTTGGATCCAACGCCCGGAAGGAAGGGCGCGTTCTCGTCGATGAGTGACCAGGGCCCGGCATTGAGGGTGAAGTAGTGCAAGCGGGCGCGTCCAAGGGGAGAATCGTCGCGGCTCAAGGCGGACAGATACGTGGGATTGAGCGGAGCGACCTGCCGGAGAAAAAGTGCGTCGATGATCTTCGCAGCTGCGATCAGTTTGCGGAGCGCAATCCGTTCGTTCGCGGGCAGCGGCGAGAGATCAACGTGGATGTCGACCGGTGCGAAGCGGGCGGTCATCTGTTTGAGCTTCGCTTCATCGGGAAACGAACCTTCCGTCGCATGTGTCGCTGTCGTGTTCGTCAACAGGAATAGGCCGGCGATCAGGAGGACTAGATTTCGCATTTGGCCTGAATCGGACTCGCTGCGAGTGATGTCAAGCCCGCGCTCTCGGGCGCATCCGCGAGAAGATCAGGCAGGGTTCGGGCCACAAAATCCACCGGGAAACTGGCGCTGAAAAATGCGAGACGCCAATTGGTGCACGGGAAACGGCGCGCAAGTCGATCA
This sequence comes from Lacunisphaera sp., assembly GCA_036499685.1. Classification (GTDB taxonomy): domain Bacteria; phylum Verrucomicrobiota; class Verrucomicrobiia; order Opitutales; family Opitutaceae; genus Lacunisphaera. Next base: position 4,374 of record DASYDH010000070.1, read on the forward strand.
CTCTTTGCGCTGACTATTTCACGCTGAATTTGAAGTAGTCGTGGTAGAGTACGATTTTGAAATCGTCCGTGTCCTTGACGTAGAAACGCACGTCGTATGGTCCGGACCGGAGTGCAATCGCGAAGGTTGCTGCGTAGCGTCCGTGCTCGTCGGTCGTCGCCGTGAAGAAATCCATATAGCGTTCGGCCGGCAGACCCGGAACGGCATTGGCGAGCCGATCATTGCCCGCGAGCTTGGGATTGCCATTCAACGTCAGAATATAGCGATGTCCCGGGACAAGTCCCTCGAGCCTGACCCGCACGAGAAATCCAGCGGTAAACTCCGGATGGAATTCAACCTGTCCCTTCGCATTGGGCACGGTCTTTCCCCACTCCGGTGGCGCGATCAGAGGGAGAGGGGCGGCGAAGGGGGTGGGGTGCTCGAAGTCGCTCTTCGCGACGCTAAGAAACACCCGCCTGGCCGGTTCCTTCGGCACGGATGGAGACGATCCATCGTCCAATGTCATCGTTTCCCCTTTGGCAAAAACGACGATTTGTTCGGCGAAGAGGGAAGGGCTGGTAACGGCGAGGGCGAGGGCGATTAGAAGCAATTTTCTCATGGAGGTAAAACGTTGAGTGCCACCCTGCCAGCCACATCGAAGAAAGCAATATCCGTGGGATTCCGCTGCGATAACGGAAACGGCATAAGCGCGCGGTCTGGGGAATGAATTGGAAAAATTCCATCTTCCGTCTTGACGAATCCCTTTTCTGATTACACTACCTTTATCACACAAGGTAGCTTGGTAATAAATCTAAGATGAGCATCGACGAAAAATTCTTCTCCATCCGCAAGGGTATGCTGGAGTTTCTCGTGCTTAAAATCATCTCTGCCGATCACGTGTACGCGGCGGATATCCTAAAGGAGCTGAACGCGACGGATTTTGCGACGCAGGAGGGAACGCTTTATCCGTTGCTCAGCAAATTGCGGCGCGAGGAGCTGGTCGACTACGAGTGGAAGGAATCCGAGGCCGGTCCGCCGAGAAAATACTACAAACTGACCGCGAAGGGCAGGGAGCAACTGCGCGACACGCTGGACTACTGGCAGAAGCTCATCGCGACCGTGAAAAATTTGGGCCAGCGCTAGACATCGTTAACCAGTTTCACCATCATCACCATGAACCGAGTAACCATCATAAATCTGAACGGCAAAGCGTACCAACTCGAAGAGAGTGGGTACGAGGCCTTGCGCAGTTATCTGGACAACGCCGCGCGCCGACTGGAAGGCAACCCTGACAAGGACGAAATCATGGCCGACATCGAACAGGCGATTGCGGACAAATTTCAGGCGGTACTCGGTGCCGGCAAGAACGTGGTGATGACAAAGGAGGTTGAAACCGTTCTTGCTGAAATGGGGCCGGTACAGGACGGCAATGAATCAAACGCGGACACCTCCTCCGAAAAATCCGGCGGAGCGGCTGGCTCCGATCGCAAGACCTCGAGTTCCGGCCATGAAGCCAGCCCCGATTCTTCGGCAGCCGGAGTCAAGCGGCTGTACTCGATCCGGGAAGGCGCGATGATCGCCGGGGTCTGCAACGGCCTCGCGGCGTATTTTAATATCGACGTTACCATCGTCCGGTTGGCGTTTGTCATCCTTACTTTATTTTGGGGCGCGGGGGTTCTGGTTTATATTGTGATGGCGGTTGTGATTCCGACTGCCAATACACCGGCGGAAAAGGCGGCCGCGTTCGGTGGCACCGCGACCGCGCAGGAATTTATCCGCCGGGCACGGGAAGGTTATTACGAGGGAATGAAATCGATCCACGACAAGGACGCCCGTCGCGAATGGAAACGGAGATTCAAGCAGAAGGCGCGAGACTGGAAGCACAACTCCCAGTATTACTGGCATCAAAATCAACATGACTGGAAGCAACCGGGTAATCCCTCTTTTACACCGATGTACGGACCGGGTATCGGACTGCCGATTCTCTGGCTGATCAGAACATTGATTAAAGTGGCGGGCATATTTGCCATTTATTCCCTCGTTACCCGAGGTTCGGTATTTGGGATCGGATTGCCGGCGGGTGTTCCTCTCTGGGTGGGCATTGTGGTGGTGATCATTCTCTGGAAATTTATCGCGTGTCCCTTCAAAGCGATGAGTTGGTACGCGACTTATCCCGCGGGATATGGTGGCGGATGTCGCGGTCCATTCGGGGGCTTTTTTGATTTTCTCGCGGGAATCGCCGTCTTTGTTTTGTTCGTTTGGTTTGCCGATCACTATATCCCGCAATTTCACGAGGCGTTGAAACAACTGCCGCCGCTGCTTCACCAGGCCGTTGATTCCGTCCAGCGTTGGCTCGACCGGCATTGACCCCGCCCGCGGGGTTAAGAATTAAATCGTGCGGTTGAGGGATGAAAATGCTCGGGCGCCGTTGCGCAGAATAGTTTCTGCGCTCGACTCGATTCGTCGATTGACCGGAAATGGAGCGGTGCTCGAATCGTTTGGGCGCACAGCATCTCTTCTCCCAATTTCGCATGGCGCGCGCCACTCCTGCCATTTCCGTTTTATCTTCCGACAAAGACGGTCTGCCCGACGAAATTGCGTTTCAACGCATGCTGCGGCGTGCGACCTATACTTTATTGGCCGCATTGGCGGTGCCCCTGCTGATTTCGCTGGGACTCGTCGAGTACATGCGCTGGTCGGCGCATTGGGTCGACCATACGGATCGGGTTATCGCCCATACCAACCGGGTCGAAAAACTGTTGGTGACAATGCAGTCGGCCTTTCGCGGCTACCGGTTGACGAAAGATCCATCGTTGTTGGGGTCCTTCAAAGCCTCGCGGGCCGAATTTGAACTGCAGATCGGGGAACTGAAGGAACTCGTTTCAGATAATCCGGTGCAGGTGGAATTGACCGGGCAATTTCAGCGCGATGCCCTTAATTGGGTTAACACGGCGGAAGCGGCGATGGCGCGATTGGACACCGGGGGAGCGGCGGAAAGTGAACTATCCTACGTTGTCACGTCGCGGACGATGATCAATTCCGCCCTGGCCAGCGCAGAGAAAATCATCGCAGGGGAGGAGCGTCTGCTGGTGGTCCGAAAAATTGCGTTCGAACGGATTGTGGCGGGACTTTTGCTTTTTTTCACGGGATCGGCGGTGGTTGGAATTCCCGCGTTGGCTGTCTGGCTGCGAAACCTTTTGCGAAAAGCGACCGCAACCTATCAGGCGAGTCTCATGGCGTCAGTGCGGCGAACCACCGAATTGGAAGTGACGCTGTCGTCGATCGGCGATGCAGTCATCGCCACCGACGCGGAAGGGCGGGTTGATTTCGTGAACCCCGTCGCGGAGGTGCTGACCGGGTGGAAGAATGCAGAGGCGCGCGGGCGTGCGCTGCGCGAAGTGTTCGTAATATTTAATGAGGATACCGGCGAGGTGGCGGAAAATCCGGCCGGACGCGTGTTGCGGGAGAACATTGTGATCGGGCTGGCCAATCATACGGTGTTGCGTGCGCGCAACGGGCGCGAATACCCCATCGAGGATTCGGCGGCCCCGATTCGCGGAAAAGACGGCGAAGTGCTGGGTGTGATTCTTGTTTTCCACGACGTCGGCACGCGGCGTGAGACGGAGCGCTTGCTGGAACAGAGCGAACGCCGCCTTGCTTTTCTCAACGATCTGGGGGAGGCGACCCGCTTGCTGGTCAAGCCCGCGGAAATCATGAAGGTGTCGACGACGATGCTGGGCAAATACCTGCACGCGTCGCGGTGCGCCTATGCCGAGGTTGGCACCGACGGCGACCACTTCATGATTTGGGAGGACTTCACCGATGGATGCGCCAGCACGGCCGCCGAATACCGGCTCGAACTGTTCGGCCCTCGCATGACAGCGGAAATGCACGCCGGCCGCACGTTCGTTTTGCGCGACGTGGACGGCGAACTTGCCGGTGATCCGGGCGCGGCAATGTTTCGCGCGATTGAAGTTCGCGCCATCGTGTGCCGGCCGCTGGTCAAAAACGGCCGGCTCCGCGCGATGATGGCCGTGCACCAAACCGAACCCCGGGTTTGGAAGATGGCCGAAATCAAATTGATCGAGGATGTCGTCGAGCGGAGCTGGTCGACCATTGAGCGGTCGCGGGCGGAAGCCGCGGTACGACAGGCAAAGTCTTTGGCCGAGGAAGCCGCGCGCGGACTGGCTGAATCGGCGGAGCGTTTCCGGCTCATTGCCGGCGTGGTTTCGCTGCAAGTCTGGACGGCGAGGCTGAACGGGGAACTCGACTACGCCAATCACGAGTGCGAACAATATTTTGGCGTCGATCTCGATCGCGAAATTTTCGGCAACGCCTGGTCGCAATTTGTCCACCCGATGGATTTGCCGCTCGCGCTCGACAGCTGGCTGTCGTCGATTTCGACCGGCTTGCCTTACCAGACGGAATTTCGTCTGCGGAACCGCCAAGGGAACTACCGTTGGTTTCTCGTCCGGGCCGTGGCGATGCGCGATAGCCAGGGAAATATTTCGAAATGGTTCGGGACGAACACGGACATCGATGATTTGAAACAAGCGCAGGCCGCGGCGGAGCAGGCGAACCGGGCGAAGGACGATTTCATTGCGGCGCTGTCGCACGAATTGCGGACGCCGCTCACGCCGGTGTTGATGACGGCCGCCTCGCTGCGCGACGACGCCCGCCTGCCGATGGAAGTGCGCGAGCAACTCGGCATGATGGAGCGCAATATTGCGCTCGAGGCGCGACTCATCGACGATCTGCTCGATCTCACCACCATCGCGCGGGGCAAACTTCATTTGCGGTCGGCGTCGGTCGATGCGCATTCCCTCATCGGGCTGGCGGTGGAAATCGTGCGCGGCGACGCACTCGCGAAGGAGATTTCCATTGAGCGTCATCTCGACGCCGATCGCAGCGGCTTGATCGCCGATCCGGCCCGGTTTCAGCAGGTGATCTGGAATTTGCTGCGCAACGCCGTGAAGTTCACGCCGCGCGGCGGTGTCATCGTGATCAGCACGGTGGAAAGCGTCGGGCAGGACGGACGTGTGTGGTTGCAGATTGTGGTTTCGGATTCGGGCATCGGGATCGATCCGACCATGCTGGAAAAAATCTTCCGGCCATTCGACCAGGGCGGTTTGACGGGCGATCATCGATTTGGCGGCGTCGGCCTCGGCCTTGCGATCGCGCGGGCCGTGGTCGATTTGCATGGCGGGCGGATCAGCGCGCGCAGTGACGGGCCGAATTGTGGCGCGACCTTTGTGGTGGAGTTTCCGGGCGCCTGCCGGCCACCCCACGGAATCGCCGATTTGGGTCAGCGCACGCTGCCATTTTCGCCCACGGTCTCAACGCCGCCGATGCCGTTGCCGGCGGGGCCCGGGAAACCGGTGTTGCGTCTGTTGATGATCGAGGATCACGAAGCGACGTTGCAGGTGTTGTTGCGATTGCTCGCGCGGGAAGGACACACCGTGATCGCCGCCCGTTCCGTCGCGGAAGCGCTGACGGTCGCGGCGAACGACAAGTTCGATCTGGTGATTTCCGACCTCGGATTGCCCGATGGCACCGGCATCGAGTTGATGCAAAAATTGCGCGAGCTGTACGGGCTCCGTGGCATCGCGCTGAGCGGTTATGGCATGGAGGAGGATCTGATGCGAACGCGCGAAGCGGGTTTTATCGCGCATTTGATCAAGCCGGTCGATTTTCCACAACTGCGTCGTGCCATCGAAATGCTGAACTGAGCGCGACTGCGCTTTCCGACAACCGGAGCCACGGCGACCCCGGCGCGGTTTGCTTCCAGCGCTGTTTTTTTAGCGGCACTTTTCGGCCGGTTGGGCCACTAATTAAAGGGTAGATGGAGCCCATTCACTTTAGCGCGAGCTTGTCCGATCCAGCGGATCCGCTGCCACACATTTGGGAGCACACGGTGGGAAGCGGTCACGCGTCGCTTGCACTCCGGGCTGACTGGCAAATGCAATTGCGGCGCTGTCGGGATGAGCTCGGTTTCCGGCACGCTCGTTTTCATGGAATCTTGAGCGAACCCATGGGCACACTCATGTGCGAGTGCGATGAGTTGCTCTATTCTTTTTTTAATGCCGACCAGATTTGCGATTTCCTCGTTTCGATCGGGATGAAGCCGTTTGTCGAATTGAGCTTTATGCCGCAGACCCTGGCGTCCGGGAGCCAGACGGTTTTCCACTATCAAGCCAATGTGACGCCACCCAAGGATTTCAATCAATGGTCGGAGTTGGTCACCAAACTGGCCGCGCACTGGATCGAGCGCTATGGAATCGACGAAGTGTCCACTTGGTTTTTTGAAGTCTGGAACGAGCCGAATCTGAAAGCATTTTGGACCGGTACGCAGGCGGAGTACTTTGAACTCTATCGCTGGACCGCCGCGGCCCTCAAATCAGTCGACCGCCGGTTACGCGTCGGTGGACCGGCGACGGCGAGCAACGAATGGATTCCCGAATTTCTGAATTTCTGCGACCAGCACGACGTCCCGGTGGATTTCGTGAGCACGCATCACTATCCCACGGACGCGTTGGGTTCCATCGGGGAGGATACTGAGACGCAACTGGCGCAGAGCCGGAGAAGCATTCTGCGCGAATGGGCGGAGAAATCCCGCCGGGAGGCGCGCGGGAAACCGCTCTACTATACGGAGTGGAATTCCTCCTCTAACCCGCGCGATCACCTGCACGATGAGCCCTACACGGCAGCCGTGATTATCAAGACGATGCTGGAGGCGCGTTCGCTCGCGGAAGGATACAGTTTCTGGACCTTCACGGATATTTTTGAAGAGAATTACATGCCCGCGACCGCGTTTCAGGGCGGGTTTGGTCTGCTTACATTGGAGGGTGTGGCCAAGCCCGCGTACCGGGCGTTTGAATTGTTGCACCGGCTCGGAACTGAATTATTGCCCGTGACCGGCAGGCACGAAACGGTGGATGCGTGGGTCGTGCGAGGGCAGGGGACCGTCGCCAGCGTGCTGACGAATCACGCATTGCCGCGGCATTCCGTCGCGACGCAATCGGTTCATTTTTCTCTCAAGAGCTCACTGCGTCCGGTGAAAATTTATATCGAGCGGATCGATGAAACGCACGCGAACGCCAAGCACCGTTGGATGGAACAAGGACAACCTTCGCGCCCGCGGCCGCAGCAAGTGCAGGAATTGAACGAGGCCTCGCAGCTGGTGCGGGAGCCTTTGCCTTGGGCGTTTGAGGCGGGCGCCATCCATTTTCAGCTGTCGATCCCGCCGCATGGAATCGCCGTGACCACCATTGAATTTAACGGGGACGATCGCTAGCCGCTCGATTTTTCAGGCCGTGAAGAAGCCCGCCCTCAGTCATGAAACCCTCAAGGATGTACAGCGCGAAACGTTCGCGTACTTCATGCACGAGGCGAATCCGAAGAATGGATTGATTGCCGACAGCACGCGACCCGGTTCGCCGGCGAGCATTGCCGCGGTGGGACTGGCGCTCTCGTCTTACCCGGTCGGAGTGGAGCGGGGATTTATTACCCGGAGCGCGGCCCGGAAGCGCACGCTCGTGACGCTGCTTTTTTTTCGCGATAGCGTCCAGAGCACCGCGTCGGATGCGACCGGCTACAAGGGATTTTATTATCATTTCCTCGATATGAAAACCGGCCGGCGCACCTGGAAATGCGAACTGTCGACGATCGACACCGCGTTCCTGATTGCCGGCATGCTGGCGGCGGCGGCGTATTTTTCCACCGACCACCGCGATGAGCGGGAGATCCGCCGGCTGGCGGACGAACTCTATCGCCGGGTGGACTGGCAATGGGCGCAAAACGGAGAGCTCACGGTTACCCACGGTTGGAAACCCGGCCGGGGTTTTTTGAAATACCGCTGGCAGGGATACGATGAAGCGTTGTTTCTTTATTTGCTCGGTCTCGGTTCGCCGACCTATCCGTTGCCGGCCGAAAGTTTTGGCGAATGGGCCAGCACCTACCAATGGTGCCGGATTTACGGTCAGAAGTTCTTGTATTCCGGACCGTTTTTCACTCACCAGATTTCCCATCTCTGGATTGATTTTCGCAACATCCGCGATGCATACATGCGGCATAAGCGAAGTGACTATTTTGAAAACAGCCGTCGTGCGACTTATGTGCAGCGTCGTTATGCGTGTGAGAATCCGGGTGGATTTACCGGTTACGGTGCGCACTGCTGGGGCATCACCGCCAGCGACGGTCCGGGTCCTGTCCGACGAACGATCGAAGGGAAAAAGCGCACGTTTTTCGGATACGAGGCGCGGGGCGTTCCCGACGGCCCGGACGACGGGAGTATCGCGCCATGGGCGGTCGTCGCCTCGCTCCCGTTCGCGCCCGAAATTGTCCTGCCGGCGTTGAAACATTTTGAACACGTTAAGTTGCGCGAGAATACCGAGTACGGATTTCGGGCCACCTTCAACTCGACCTTCACCGACCCGGTCGATCCCTCGAGGTCATGGGTGTCGCCGTATTTCTATGGCCTCAACCAAGGCCCGATCGTAGTGATGATCGAAAATTATCGATCAGGCCTGTTGTGGAAGCTAATGCGAAAGTGCCCGTATATTGTCACCGGTCTCCGCCGCGCCGGCTTCAAAGGCGGCTGGCTCGACAAAACCTGATTGGCTGCGCGGACGGGCGCCCGATCGGCCGGAGTCTGGCATCCGCGTTTTTCTAAGACCAGAGATCTCCCAAAAGCGCTTTGATCCGATCGAATTCGAAGGGTTTTTGCAGCAGAGCTACATCGCCTGCTGTTCTCAGCCGCGCCTCGGCCTCGGCGGTGATGTTTCCACTCAACACCGCCACTTTTCCCCTGAAGCCGGTCTGGCGCGCCCAGGTGACGAGGGCGCTCCCATCGATCCCGGGCATGTTGAGGTCTGTGAACAGCGCGTCGTAACCGGAAATATTATCCTTCAGGTCGCACATCGCCGCATCGCCGCTGCGGACCCATGTCACTTCATGCCCAAGATGCTGCAGGATTCTCGAAAGCACGCTGCCCACCGACTCGTCATCCTCCACCAACAACAGCCGGCGGCGGCCGACCGGATCTGCAGTCTGAATCGGAACGGCGGGTTTTCCGGCGACGGCGGAATCGGTCGTGGCCGGGAGATAAAGATTAAACTCCGTCCCGCGTTGAGTAACCGATTCCACCTCCACCCAACCCCCGAGAGCCTCGACGACGCGCCAAACCATGGAAAGTCCCAGTCCGGTGCCTTGGCCCACCGTTTTCGTGGTGAAAAACGGTTCGAAAATACGCTCCCTGACTTCCGGTAACATGCCGGCCCCATTGTCGATCACGCTGAGCCGAAGCCACGATCTGATGCGTTGATCCCGCAGAGTGTTGCGTGCACCCGCGTCGGGCGCTTCACAGGTCGAAAGCCGAACCGTGAGTTGTGGTATCCATCCGGGCGCTCCCGTCGCGGATCTTTCCATCAAGGCATCGCGTGCATTCAACACCAGATTCATCACTACTTGGCCAAAGGTCGTCGCATTGAGCCGGACCAGCGGCAGCGACGGCTCCTCTTCCAGATGAATTTCGATTCGCCGGTCGATCGTGCTGCGCACCAAGCTGAGTGTGCCGTCGACCACCGCGCCCACGGATTGCGGTGCGGGATTGTCCTCTTGTTGCCGGCCGAATTGCAGCAATTGCCGCGTGAGGGTTTGGGCACGCCGCGCCGCATCGAGGACGGACTCGATCTGCCCGGCCGACTCCGTTGACTGCGGGGTGCTTTCCGCCAGCAGGCTCGACTGCAGCAGGATCGGCGTAAGGAGATTGTTGAATTCGTGGGCAATGCCGCCCACGAGTTCCCCCATGGCGCGAAGCCGGCGCGAGAGCTGCAGTTCCTCATCGGTCCGCTTCTGGTCGGTGACATCCGAATAGCTGCCCACCATGCGGGCCGGCGCGCCTCCGGCGTCGCGGAGGGTATCAGCCCGGCAGAGAAGCCATCTCACCGAACCATTCAGATGAAGATAACGTGCGGTATGGACAAAGGGCACGCCTTCACGGAGGTGCCGGTCGAGCAGATCCTCCGCCTGTCTCCGGTCGTCCGGATGCAGGCGCTGCCACCAACCCGCCCGGGTTGCCGGCAATTCATTTTCGGCAAAACCCAGCAACTGCCAGCCGCGGGCACTGAGGACAAATATGTCGGCGCCTATCTCCCAGTCGAAAATGCCGTCATTGGTGGCGCGCAGGACGAGACGTTGAAACTCCTCGTTGCGCCGCAAGGCCGTCTCTGTGCGAATCCGGTCGGTCACGTCGAGATCAACCGCCAGCACGTATTCGCGTCCGTCGATTTGAATGAGCGCGGAATAATACTCGATGCTCAGGATCGTGCCGTCCTTGCAGCGGTGATGACACTGGCCATGCCGCCGTCGTTTGGTTTTTAATTCGGCCGCGATGGCCGCAAAGTCGTCCGGTGAGAATGTTTCCACACGGAGCAGGTTGATCGACCGGCCGATCAACTCCTCCTTCGTGTAGCCGTGCATCCGGCAGGTCGTTTCATTGCAATCGACAATCCGGCCCGGGGTTTCCGTGTCGTAGGCGTCCATCAGCAGAACGGCCGCCGGGGTGTTAGTGATCACCGCTTCAAGCCGCGCTTTCGCGGACGCCAGCTCTTTCGTGCGTTCCTTGACGCGAACTTCGATCTCGGCCAGTCGCGCCCGCGTGCGGCGGATTTGAATCACATGGGCCGACCAGGCAATGACGGCCAGCAGGACAATTACGACCAGAGTAAAAACCAGGTAGCGCACATAACGCGTGAACGGGCCGTGGGAGGGATCCAACAGCCCGAGCCAATGCTCGTAGATGCGATCGAGTTCACCGGTCTGCTTGAGCTGAAACAGCCCCTCGTTCATTTCCGCCAGCAGGTCGCGATTACCGCCCCGCACGGCGATGCAGAGATCCTGCAGCAATTCTGGAATCGGTGGCCCGCGCACGTTGATGTTTTTCACCCCGGTGGCCTGGATGGCTGCAAAGATATTGATCTGTTTTGCCAGCAGGCAGTCACCCTCGCCGGCGGAAAGACGGCGGACTCCCTCGGTCAAATCAGCCACCTGAATTACTTTCGCGGCACCGCTGCGCTGGAGCGCCCAGTCGCTCGAGTAACTTTCCTTCACGACGATGACCGTGCGCCCGCGCAGGTCGGCGGGTGAATGGATGCCGGTGTATCCACGCCGGAAAAAAATCTGCGTCTGGAGGCGACTGTGCGGAACGGAAAAATCGAGGAATTTTTGCCGGTCCGGAGTCCGTGCGATTCCCGGCAGAAAGTCGATCTGGCCGTCGTTCAGTTCACGCAACAGCAGACTCAGCGGTGCCAACCGGAACTTGACGGAGCGGCCTTGGGTGCGGGCCAGGGCAATCGCCAGGTCGACCTCGAATCGATTAATGCTCGCCGCATCTTCCACCGCCACCGTGGTCTCCACCGGCCAGGTAATGCCCACCACCAGCGGAGACTGCCCGGAGGATCCGCGCTCGGCCGCGTGTGACCACAATGCGGAGGCAAGGAGGTTCACCCCCATCAAAAAAGTCACACGGGAAAATGCCTTCATCGGATGGCGCGATCCTTTTAAAATTGGGAGCCGATGGCGCGAGGAGTTTGGGTGGGAAACGAATATTTGATTACCGCACCTGGCGCAATTGCGAACTTGAGACCCTGCATTCGTACCCAAGCCCGTGCCGTATGGACGGCGCCCTACGCTTGACCGTGCGCAGTCTCATTGCGGGGGATCAGATGCAGGGCGATGTCAGCGCTTGGATGCCATTTGGGCCGTGTCGCGAGGGCCAAGACAAACGCATAGGGGTCACGGGCTCTACCGCCTATCGAGGGCTTGTTTATCAACGTCCTGTGTTCGCTTTTCACTCCCCGGAACTCTCTTGGTTCGCCCTTTTCAGGCGATGCGTCATTTCCAGGAAATCGATCATCTGACCGCCAATCGTCTTTTGGCCGTGGCCACTGATTTCAAACCGAGCACTGTGGTAACACGAAATGGCCCTCTGATTTTCTTCCCGCACGTGTAGACGAATGCGCTCCAAATTCCACCGCGTGAGCACATTCTTTTCCGCTAGCTCAATCGCTCGACGACCGATACCTCGTCCTCGATCATCAGCTCTGCCCAAAAATATTCCGAGGTCCGCCACGACATCGCAGGTGTGCGCCCGCTCCAACCAAATCGTGCCGACCTCCCTTTCCTCGGCAACGATCACGTGCCAACAAGCCAGCTCCGACAACCAATGACCCTCGGAAAAAGAACGCGGTGTCCAGCGACTCGTGAATTGCATCAGGTCCCCGTGCGCCACCCATGAATCGAGCATTGGAATATCATTCGGCGAGAACTCACGGAGGAGCACATTCATCGTCTTGCTCAGACATCATTTAGATAGGTGGGCCTGAATGTCGATGACCATACCATGGTGATCGCGGGGCGCGTACAGCGGATTGGACTATTCCTTCCTGAGCCAAAACTCCATTGCGCCGTCGTCTTCTTTGAGCAGATCGCGCCGCTCTTTTTCGACCGTGAAGTCCGAAAAATACGCCGATAACTCATCGCGCGTATAGAAAGCATAAAAGCGACTTCCGACTAATTCTTTTGCGGCTTCGCCTCCGGGATAACCGTCACGAGGGACATCGATGAATCGCTCGCCGGTGCCGAATTTCAGATTGAGGAATAAGACGCCACGTGGACGAAGCATCTGAAAAAACGTCTGCAAACAAACGTGAAACTCCTGCTTGGTGAGGTGGTACAGGCACGCACAGGCCCAGATTCCGTCGAAGTTGAGACCGATCGATTGTGCGTCACGTAAATCGACTCGAAGATAAGCGCCATCCGGATCGGAGGAACGAGCGACCGCCAGCATGCCCTCGGATAAATCGAATGACACAACGCACGCGCCCAAATCGCGCAGATAGCGTGAGTCGCGACCTTCGCCGCAGCCGGCCACCAACACCGCCGGCCCGGGCAATCGGGCAAAAAACTCTCGCATTGAATCTTCCAGCCAAGCCCGGTGCTCTGGCGTCGCGATGACATGATAGCGTTCAGCAATCTGGTCGTAGGTCTGGATCGTTCTTTGGGTGTGGTCCATTATTTGCCGGTACACTGTAGCGACGAACGAACAACAACGGAAGATTCAATGTGTTCCGCTTGGTTGGACGAAAACTAGTGCATCGCATCGTGGACGATCTTGGTGTCGGCGAACTGACGAAAACGAATGATTCTGCCGTCCTTGAGCCAAAACACGTGAGCGGCTTCGGCGCGCATATGCTTGCGGGTTTTCGCGTAAGTACCCTCATACGCGCCGAGGACAACCAGGGTCGAACCGACCTCAAGAATCTCGTCAGTCTCATACCGCCATTCGCTCCACTCTGCGGCAAAGCGATTGAAAACCTCTTTAACCACGGCGTCCGCACCCAGCCGCCGGCCGCCATTCGGAAATCCAACATTCTGACGCCACTCAACATCGGGAGCACAGAGGCCGCGGAACGTATCGAAATCGCTTTCGCTCACCGAACGATACACCGCGTGGACTATTTCGAGATTCGTCATCGTGGATTGGTGTTCTTAGCTCTGGTTGTCCAATTCGGCTTTGCAGTCATCGATTTCTGTGTTCTCGCGCAATCTTCGCGCTCATTTATCCGCGTAAATCCAATAGAGGCCGGCGGGGAACGAGAGCGTGCGGATGGAGTTGTGATTTTCGCCGCGGTAAAGGGTGAAACGATGGACGAGCTTGCCGGTCCCGAGCGAAGGGAGGAGCTGTTCGAATTCGGGGCGCCCCCCTTCTCACGATCTGGTCGGAATCATTCAACGGAGATTTCCAGCGGATCGGAATCAAACACATGACGCGTGTGATCGATCTGACCTTTGTCGGCATCTGAGAGTCTGGCTTCAAAAACGGGATCAGGAGGGTCGATTTCGAGATCAGCTGCGAGCCAGTAGCGACCCTTGGCAACTTTAGGATAGACCAACGTTTCATTCGTGGTCCATTGAAAAGATTTACCCGGCAACAGTAAGATCGTCCACATTCTGGCCCCCACGAGAGTCGGACCTTCCCTGCGCAAAAGAGGAATTTCCGCTCCATGTTCGTCCGTGAATCGATACTGCAACTTCGCATTCACCATGGAACTGCCAATACGGGAAATGCCTATCGCCGACTTTGTCAGGTTGGTAAGGCGAAGCTCAGGACTGAACTTGATGGATTCACCCGCAGCAGAAATCGCTAAATGAGTCGGTCCCACAATACGGAGCGCATTTTTCTCGGCACCAACGGAGAACTGATGGCAACCGCACAAAACCAACGTGTACAGCAGAACGAAATATTTCATGAGGTATTTAGCTCAACAGCGTGATTGGGACTCGAAAATCAGTCTTTTCACGACGGCTTCATCGCCTGAGGAAACCGCCCGGGTGAGTCAGCGGCAATCCCTGATTTTTGGTGCAGATCGATCGGTCAGTCCACTAGACGCTACTACGATTTTGTGCGGTCCAAATACACCTTTTCGAGAAAGGTGGTTGGCAATTCAATAGAGTAGCACCAAGCGGACTGACTCCGTCTGGCTTGGCTCAGCTATCAGATTAGGCCTTTGCACGCTCGATGAACATCCAGCGATGACCTTCGCAATCTTCAGCGCGGTACCGTCGTCCGGGATATCCTGACTCCAGCTCACTCAAGATTGTCGCACCTGCCAGTTTTGCCCTGACGAAATGGGCGTCCGCATCATCAACATACACTAAGACGCCATCGATAACCCACGGCACTGCCTGCCATGCACACGCCTGCTGGCAGTGTTCCCGGTGGTGCCTTGGACTTTCATACTCGCCACTGGGAGTCGCCAACATGATGACGCCATTTATGCCAGTCGACATTTCTCCGTGCGATAAGCGCCCGGATTCATCGAGCATCTTAATCCGCTCTTGAAATCCAAAAGCACGAGCCAGCCATTCCATCGCCAACACGCCTTCTTCGTAGGAAATCATTGGAACCACAGTGGGAACTTCAGCCATAAATATTTATAGGAAGGCGGGCGGTTGAGGTCAGACGCGAGTTGTCGTGCCGACTGATGTGTGTCCGGCAGGGGAATGAACTGACGGGGTGAAAGTCCTTGATGCAAGACGCCAAAGTGAAAACAAACGCATTGGACAAAAGCAACTGCGCGGTTGCGAGATAGGGTGGAGAGGAAGCTGGTGTCACAGTGGCGAGCCCACGCCCGTGCTGTATACCATCCCAAAAAACGCAGACGGAAATTCAAGAGCAACACCCAGCGGCCCGACCCCGTCTGAATTTCGTTACCGGCGAAACACTGCGGGCGAGCGCGGAGTGCGCTCTTTTAAAAAACTGCAGATCGATGGAGTCGGTTCGCTAGATCGAATTGACGACCTTCTTCACTGATGCATGAAGGCGAAGATGAATAAGCTCATGCGGCGGTATTAACGGCTCAAGGAGTGCCAGATCATGCTCGATCTTGGGTTTGCGTGACCGTCCAGAAATTACGGTCTTCGCTCGCCCGAGCCACTCGCCCGCAGGACTTCCGACTCGAAACGAAACGCCATCCAGCGTAGCGACGCGTGCGAGATCCAAATAGCCGGGCCAAAGCGGATAATGCCCCGGAATGCCAACCGAGGCGTTTAGTGGGATACGCAGCTCGGCTGATCCGTCCTCGGTGCGATCGAGAAACACCAACTCGATGCCACGTCCGGTCCCATCTTGCCACCAATGCGTGAGCCAGCCGGTGTCAGACGTCCGATAGCCGATCCGGCTTAGTTGCTCAGTGAGCGCAATTCGTGACTCGGCAAATGTGTTCAAGTCGACGTCGCTATGCGGGCGAGTCCATCGGCCAACGAGGAAATCCACCGCCACGCCGCCGAAAAGCCAGAGAGGAATTGAAACCTTTTCATTTAGTTCGCGCAGCGTATCAAGAATCACACTTGTGCTAATTGAAGAGTCCATGCGATCGCGGTTCTTTTCGGCAGCGAGGAGTTCAACCGGAACAGCCATTGGTGATGTCAAGAAGAGGGAACAACGTGCTTTCTTCCATGAATGTTATCGAAGCAGATGACAAGCGCGGGCCCTTGTGGCTGTGCCGACCTGACTCGAAAGCCGCGAGCTGCGACTGTCCGATCACTTCGGGACAACAAGTTCGCTCGAAACAGAACCACATTTTAAACGCAAAAAGGGTTAGCTGCAAAGCTTGATATTGCGAATCTTCCAACTCGGGACGTCAATATCCGCAATCTTAACCTGACTCTGAAATTGATACCAATGTCGGGTGATTTCTGGGCTTTGTTCTTGGTCGAAAGGTAGGGCGGTTGCTCCCAATCGTCCCGTTGGCGCAACGGCCATTGAGGGCAATGGCCCTTACCAAGATTCATTTATTTCGGGCGATTGGAGTCAGATGTTTTCTGGGGGAAATGCCTGGGGATAAGACTTGTTTGCGACTGAGGATGAGGCCGAGCTGGGGCTCGGCGGCCGCGGGTTAAAGTGGAACGGACGGGATTACTTCTCGTTTGATTCCTTGGGGAAGGTTTTGGGGACGAGGTCAAATTTGGCGCGTTCGGTGTCGGCCACTTGCGCGAGGTCTCCGGGATTTTGGACGACATGCGGGGTGAGGAAAATGAGGAGTTCGGTCTTCGTGCTTCCGGTGACCTTGTGCTTGAAGAGATTTCCCAGCAGCGGAATGTCGCCCAACAACGGGACTTTGTCTTCCGAGTCGGTCTTGGTATTCGAGATGAGTCCGCCGATGACCACGGTCGCGTCACTCGGGGTCACGACCACGGTGTCGGCCGAGCGTTTGTCGATCACGGGGGAGTTAACCCCGGTCGAAATGGGAACGGTGGTGGCGCTGATCGAGGAGATTTGCGGTGACACGATCATTTCGACCATGCCGTTGTCGGTGATGAACGGGGTCACTTTGAGAATGATGCCGATGTCCTGATAAGTCACCGTGTTGGTAATCGCGTTGGTGATGGAACTCACCTGCGAATTGGTGACGATGGGAATCGACTGGCCGACCATGATCGTCGCCTGCTGGTTGCTGCGGGTGAGGATCGAAGGGCGCGACAGGATTTCGGTTTTGTTCGTGGTCGAAAGCGCGCGAATCGTGGCGTTCACGTCCTTGCCGAGAATGCTATAGAAACCTCCGTACGTCGAGGGATCCGTTACGTTGGGCACGGGCACACCATAGTTGGTGGTGGCGGTCGCTGCGACTGAACTGGTGCTGCCCGCGAGTCCGCCGGTCAATGTGAACTGGGTGCCAAGGTTCAAATCCTTGTCGTGTTCCACCTGGAGAAAAACGACGTTGATCAGCACTTGGGGCTTTGGCTTGTCGAGATCAGCGATGATCGTCCGGATGTTGGCATTCGTTTCGTCGTCGGTGACCACGATCAGGCGCCGGGTCTCGAGATCACTGGTGATCATCGCATCGCCAACTTGGGTGGAATTGAGGTACTGGCGGGTGCTGCTGCCGGACGATCCGCCGCTGTAACCTCCTACGCCACCACCGCCGACCTGGCCGACACCGCTTGGGCGGGTCTGCTGCGTCTGATTGCGGACTTGAGCTGATGCGGGATTGGTCGCACCGAGTGTCAGCAAGAGGGCGAGCGCGACGGGGACTGGCGAAAAAAAAGAAATTGTTTTCATGGAAAGAAAGGCGGTTGTGACGTGGGTCTTAGCGCGACGTCCCCGATGAGCCGCCGAGTGAAAGCGTGTTGTTGGTCGTGGAACTGGCCTGGCTGTTGGCGGTGGCCCGGCTGGTGAGTGCGTCGGCCTCCGTGGACGTCGAACTGCGGGCGTTGGTGGTTTGGAAGAGGTTCTTCAGGACGGCCTCGACCTGCTGGACGTCGGCGTTCTCCATCGTGTAAACGAAGACCTTTTGTTTTCGCGCGGGACTGGAATCGAGTTTTTCGATCATCGCGGAGATTTCCGGCATTTGTTCGCGTGCAGCGGTGACCACGATTGAGAATGTCCGTGGATCGGCGATCGCGACTACCGGCGTTGTGCGCGCGCTGCTGGTGGTGGACGCGTTGCCGCCGAAGCCGCCACCGCGATTGCCGCCACCACCGCCACCGCCGCCGCGGTTGCGCAGGAAAGCGGCAAAGCCACCGCCAAACGCAGTGTTGCCCGCTCCGGTCGATGGAGTGGTGGACTGGAAGAGACTGGTGAGCAATTGCGCCATTTCCACCGGGTCTGCGTTCTTTAACCGGAAGACGCGGAGCGCGGTCACGGTATCGCTCGAGGTGTCGAGCGCGGCGACGATCTCGACGATGTGCCGTACATTCATCTGGGTGTCGGTGACGATCAGCGAATTACTGTCCTTGTTGGCGGTGAGCGTGGCTGAGGCAGGCAACAGCGATGCGAGGTCCTGGGACGCTTGCGTTGCATCGATGTGCTGCAGCGGGATTATTTGCATCACCATCTCGGCGGTGGGCGGAATATCCTCCGGGTTATTGCCCGTGTGGATCGGGATGTTGCGCTTCTTCGCGTCATCCTTGGAGGTCACGATCAGATTGCGGCCCTGGACGCTGACGGCATAGCCGTTCTTGTCCAACGCGAGATTGAGCAGTTGCAACGCCTCCGCGCGCGAGACGGGTTGGTCACTCCACATGTCGACCGTGCCCCGCAGCGGCGTCTGGAGGACGACGATGTAACCGGCGGCCTGGCTCATGTAGTTGAGCACCGTTTCCAGCGGCGCGCCGCGGAAATTGAAACGCAGCTGCGGCTCCGCGGGCGTCGGCGCGGGTGACTCGGCCGGTGGTGGCGTCTGGCCGTTGGAGAGGGAAAGCACTTGCTCGGCGGCGGGCAGGTGGGGCGCGAGGACGGCGCAGGTCAGCACCAGAGTCGGGATTAGCAGGTTCGTTTTCATTGTTGCAATTGTTTCTGGCGTTGCTCCATGAGGCGTTTGAGTGTGGCGGAAGCGTCGGCGGGAATAGTCGCGGCGGCAGCCGGAGCCGCGCTTGCGGTCGTTTCGGTCGGGGGAATAATTTCGCTCGCGTCCACCGACCAGTCGCCGCCGACGGGGCGGTGCAGAAGTTGGCCGATGCGAAGAGTGATCGGGCCGGCGCTCCGTGTGAGTTCCACGCGATCCGCGCCGATGTGCTTCACCGTGAAACCGGCAATGGCGCCGCCTTCATGCAAGGTCTGTCGATACGTGGACTCCGGACTGTCGAAAAAGGCGAAGAGGCCCTCGGTGGAATCGAGCGCGCCCACGAGACGGATTTCGTCACCGCGCGGCTGCGCGGCCGGCCCTGCGATCGTGCGACCGACGCGGTTGGGATTAAAGATATTCCGCTCGGTGAGCAGACGGAAGGAATCAAAGGTCACAGGGGCGTTGGTCGCTTTTACCGGCGCGGCTGCTGCGGGCGTCGCGGCGGGAATTTTCGCGCCGGACGCTACGCTGAGACCCAGCGTGGTCCCGATCAGGGCAATCGCCGCCGATGTGCGAAGACGAAAAATAAATGGAATGATGGGTCTCATTGTTTGCCCTCCATCGGGGTCAAGCGGAGTCCGGTGATAACCAGTCCGAGCGAAAGTTTTCCACCGTTGTCGTCGCGCGAGGTCAGCTCCACCGATTCGAGACGGAGAGCCATCGGCAATTTCTCCACCTCAAAAAGAAAACGTGCGAGCGTGGCGTAACTGCCGGTGCCGTCCACCCGGCACTCGAGCACGGAGTAGCGATCGGTCGTGCCGCGTTTCCATTGCGGCTTGATCGAGCCGAGTTCGATCCCGCTCGTGCGACCGCAGCGGTCGAAGGCGGTGATCAGGTTGTTTTCGGATAGCGATGGATCCTTCGGCAGTGTGCGCGACGCCATGTCCGCCCACACGCGTTTGAGCTGGTCGGCGCGTTCGAGCAAGCCATTGCCGGCGGCGACGTTCGTCTCGAGCCGCGTAATCTCCAGCGCCCGCTCGCGCCACAAGTTGGTCAGTGGCGTGAAGGCGACCCGGTCGAGGATCAGCAGGATAAGTCCCGCACCCGCGATGATGAACAGCAGGCGCTGGCGATGTTGCACTGGAATGGTCATGAGCCGGGGATTTCGTCCCAACGAAAATTAATGGTGAACTGTTCCGGCGTTTTGCCGTGGATCTGCTCGACCTTGAGCTTGCTGACGGAGGTGAGTTTGCGCAGCTGGTCGAGGGTGCGAAGGAGACTCGGATTGTCGCGCGCCGTGCCGCTGATCGCGACCACTGCGGCTCCACGGATTTCGACCGACTTGGCGGTGACGCTGCCGTTGTCGGGAAAGCACCCGGTCACCGCTCTTAAAAGACGCAGGTCGTGAAACGAGGTGTCGAACCACGGCCGGTATTCGTGGATGAGCGATTGATCGGCTTGCAACGCGGTGACTGGGGTGGCCATCGCGGACCATTGCGAGCGCAGCGACCAGAGCCGGATTTGTTGCCAGCCGAACATGGCCAGCGCCAGCACGGCGAGGGCCGCGGCCGCCATGATGGAGTTCGCGAGCCGGCGGGAATTGTAGCGCGAGAGAAAAACCGACCAGCGCGAAGGCCGCGGCGGGAGAAATTCGAGGCCGGCGACTCCGCGCAGGCGATTGAGCGCGATGTTTTCCGCCACTTGCGCAGCAATGGACGGTGCCTTGGCGTCGGGCTGAATCAAAATGAGGCCGGCGATCTGGGCCCACCTCTTGATGCTGTCGGTTAACGCACCGTCGTCTGCGATCAGAACGTCGTGGAGTTCACTGCGCAGTTCGGCCGGGATTTGTTCGACGGTGATGCGCAGTTCGCGCACGAGCGTGCCTGCTTCCGAACTTTCGCCAGTGCGGAAGGCGACCAGTCCACCGCCGGCAGCGAGGGCCATCGTCGTTACCTCGCCGGCCGTCGCGATGGTAATCCGCCCTTTGCCGGCCGGCGGAATGGTTCCGGGCAGGGCGGCAAGGCCGAGAGTGAAGCTGACCGGCTGCAAGTCGGCCGCAGCGAGCACGGCGCTGAGTTGATTCAATTGCGCGCGACGAACGGCGAACAGGGTTACCCAATCGCCCGCGCTGGATTTGCTGACGGAGCGTGCGATCTGGAGTTCGTCCGGGTCGTAAGGAAACCCCTTTTCCGCTTCGATTTGAAGAAATCCGTCCAGGTCGGTTCCCGCGATTCCCGCTGGGACGCGAACCGCATGGCTCATAATCCACCTCGCCGGCAGCGCCACGACGCACGCGCGTTCGCGGCTGTCGGCGGCGTTCAAGCGGGCGCGAATTTCCTGTCCGACCGCGGCTGGTTCCGGATGCGTGAGAGGCAGCGTCAGCCTAGCGTCGATGGATTTTTCCGTGACGAACTGGTCCTTGTTCCGACTCACGCTGACGGCGTGGAAGCGGTCGTCGTCGAACGCCAGGCCGAGCACGGCATGGAGTCGTTTAACTTTGGCGGGCCAATTCATTTTCAAGTTTCTTTCGGAGTTTTGAGTGATTGGCGGACCGTCGCACCGAGCGCCCAGCCATACGCGTTTAAATTTTCGTGGTAAATAATCCGTGGGGTTTCGGTGCTGGTATCGAAGACGACTTTCTCGCGATCATAGCCGCGACCGAACGGGCCGACAGCGGCGATGTCGGCGGAGAATTGATACGATTGATCGGTGATGTAAGGGCCGGCGCGCAGAAGATCGGTGCGGGTGAGAACCTGGGCGACCCATGCCAGAGAAGTGAGTGAGGTAAGGTGGGCGAGGCGATAGGCAACGATGGCGGTGGCGTTGTTGGTTCCGATTCCTGGAATGCACGCGAGTACGGTGGCGCTTGCGGTGTTCACGTTTACCAGACCGTTTGCGGTCGCTCCGGTCGAAGCGGTGATGTCGGTGTGAACTTTCTGAAATTCGTCCGCGGTGAATCCTGCGGCCAACATGAACTCCGCGACACTGGCGAAGTTACTGGTGCCAATCCTGGCCATGATCGCGGCGGCGCGCGCGGCGTTCAGGCGGCGTTGCAACAAGGCGCTTAAACCGTCGCGGAGTTGAGGCACCGTGATGTTGATGCGCTGGGAACCGTCGGGGCGCGTGTTCGGCTGCTTGCTATAAATAGTGACGTATTCCCACAGGCCGGGTTGAAGTATGGCGTCCTGGTTGTCGGCCGGCGGAGACTGTGGGCCGTCATCTTCATTGGCGTCGATCGCGCCGTTGCGATTGGTGTCCTCGCCGAGCAGAAGATCGAGGGTGGCACCGTTGACTAGACGGAGTTCGTCCACAGATTCGAAGGGCGCGCTCTTGTTCAGGCGCGGTGGATTCAGAGCAGCGTAGGTGCCGCTTGCGGCGCCTGAACTGCCGGAAGGACTCCGCCAATCGATGATCGCCTGCGCGAGGTCGGGAGTCATCCCCGGCAACGCTTGCAGCATCGCGCTGTTGGCGGTGTTGAGGTTGAGCTTCGACGACTCGTCGACCAAGGCGAAGACCGGATCGGTCGTGGCAATCTGGTTTGGATCGCGTCCGATGAACCAGAACGAGGCGTCGCCGACTGGAAGCGCGGCGGCTTGATAATCGGCGGTGGGATCCGGCATCACCCCGCCGAGAGAAAAATTTTTCAACACGTAAGAGGCGTAGCGCATTCCTCCCGCCGCCGCCTCGCGGGCAGAGGTGTCAGCGGCCCGGTTGTCGGAAGCGCGGAGTTCCGCGCTCATGGAACTGGCAAAGTAGAGCGTGAGCGCGACGAGGCCCATGCAGATCAACATGACGATGATCAGCACCGAGCCGCGTTTTCCCGTGGAAAGGGAGTTGTCGGAAGCGTTCATGTGCCGGTTCCTCCGGCTGCTTGGGTCACGCTGGTCTTCGTAACGACTGGCACTGCCACGACCAACTCCACTGGATCGGGCAGCGGCTGGCTTGCATCCAGCGGCGCGAGCACCAGTTGAAGCTTGATGGCGGTCGGCAGCGTTGAACTCGTGGCGGAATCCCACGCGTCGGTCCAATCCGTGCCGTCAAAATATTGCAGCGACGCCGTGGCGATTCCATGCAGCAGCACTTGTTGGTCGGTGGGGGATTCCTGCACGGGCAGAATATTGCGCGCGACGACGCGAACCAGACTTTTGTTGTTACTGCCGTCGGCTTCCGGTGCGAGATAGTAGGAAACAATCTGCACTTCCGAAAATGGATTCCAACCGTCGATGGTCGCCGTCGTCGTATAGAGATCCGGACTCAACCGATCGCCGGGAGCATCGGTAATGATGTTGTCGGTCGGCATCGTCTGGAACTGCCCGGATATCACGCCGCCCGGCAACATCAGGCCGGTGAGGTCGCTCCGCACAATTCCGAGGGTGCGTTGCACGACGAGGTCGCGATCGATGTGATCGTGGGTCGTGTTGTGCAACCGCAGGGCGCCGAAGAAAGTGGCGTTGATGACCAGCAGCACGATGGCGCTGATGGCAGTCGCGACAAGCAGTTCGAGCAGCGTAAACGCCCGGCGGTCGGCGGAGCGGAATGAGAAGCGCGGCGTCATGAGGCGGTCGCGTTTGCGCCCGTGGTGGCGGGATCGAAGAGCGTGCTGGCTGCAACGTCGTAGTCGTGGCCTTGCACGGTGAAGGTCACGCGCACGGTGAGCTGCGTCATCGTATCCGCGGACCACGGTTCCGCAGTCATCGTCCAGGCATAAGTCGTATCCCCGTCCGTCTGGCTGCCGCTCGTGGAATTCTGCGTAAGCTGGTTGGTGGCGATCATCTCATCCATCACCCGCTCAGCGACCCGCATCGCCGCCGCCTTGCGCTGGCTCACAATTCCGGCGCGACTGGCGATGCTCATGCCCTGCATCGCGACAGGCACGATGATGGCCATCAGGAGGAGCGAGGCCAGCACCTCGACCAGGGTAAATCCGCGCCGGTTCAAACCGGCGGCGTCAGCCCGGCGTGAGAGGGAGGATTTCATAGCTGAGATGATCGGCGGTGGGCACGAGTTCCAACGCGTTGTCGGTGCCCTCGTGAATGATGATCTGCGCCGCGCTGCCTTGATCGTAGAATCCGCTGGGCAAAAATCGAATGTAGGCGAGGCCGTCGGTGAGCCCCAGGTTTTCGTCGCCGAGTTCGGAGGTTTGCGGTTCGGCCGGCGCCGGCGCTTCCAAGGTCAGGGCGGGATCGAGCGTGTAACTCGATGCAAGATCATCCTGCGCGACGAAGCCGGGCTGGGTTTCAACGCCGTACGTTGCGGCGCGGGAATTAAACCAAAGCACCACAGGCACACCTTCCGCGACGGCGCGACTCTGGCCGTAGTGGACCAGCGTGAGCATGCGACGGGCTTCCACGGACAGCACGCGTCCGCGGAAAAACGAATTCATATTCGGCGCGACGAAGGCAGCGCCGATGGCGAGCAGGGCCATCACGAATAGTAATTCGATCAAGGTAAAGGCAGCGCGGACCTTGCGGACGTGTTTATCTGGCGGTGATGGTCGCATTGACGATGTCGTCCGCCGTGCCGAGCTGGCCGTCAGGCCCGGCGGAGCGGAGGTCGTAGCCGCTCGGATTGGTGCGGCCCGGATATTCAAAAACGTACGGATGATTCCACGGGTCGAGTGGGATGTCGCTCTTCAGGTAAGGTCCACGCCAACCGGTGACATCGGCAGGCTGCACCACGAGTTGCGTGAGACCATCCGATCCGCGGGGATAGCCGCCCGTGTCCACTTCGAACGCATCGAGCGCGGTGCCGAAGGTGGCGATTTGCGTCTGCGCGGCGGTGACGCGCGCCTGCTCGGTGCGCCCCGTGAACTTCGGCAGCACGAGCGCGGCGAGGATGCCGAGGATGACCAGCACGGTCAGCAGCTCGACGAGCGTGAAGCCGCGCGCGGACGAAAGACGGTTGAAGGAACGGTTGTTTTTCATGAGAAAATAAAATCAGTTGATGTGGTCCTGCAGAGAGAAGATCGGGTAGACCATGCCGATGAAGATC
>DASYDH010000071.1:0-12024 GCA_036499685.1 Lacunisphaera sp.
GAGTTCGTCCCAAAGCAACGGTTCATTTGCTCCGTGACGCGCCAGGGTTCCGTGGACGGTGAACGGCTGGCCCTTGTCCGTTTGCAGAAACCGAAGTCCGCGCCGCAGCAGATCCTCATTCACAAACGAATTGTGGATCAGCTCGCTTAGCATGAAAACCCGGCGGCCGGGATTCTCCGCGAGGGATTCATAGGCGCGTTCGATCGCATTCTTCACGCCGAGGCAAAATCCAAAATGACTCGGTATGACGTATTGCACCGCCCCAAAATCCAGCGTCGCGGGTTTTGAAGCCGAGCGCTCATTGGTTCGGGCGAGCGCCTTGATCGCATCGCACAATCTGCTCTGATAAAGGTCACGGGCGTCATGGTCCTGCTGGTAAATATTTCGGTTACGGTCCTTCTCGACGCGGAACCGGTAAATATAGTCGTTCTCGCCGAGATGGAGATAAGGGATTTCGATGAGATAGGGCGGCAATTCCGCCAGGACCGCCGAGAGCAGGGGAGCAAGCGATGACTTGATCAAGTCGAGCTGTTCCAGTGTGTGAAATTCAACCTCCTGGTCCAAAACGGGGGAATTCACCTGCGCGAAGAAAATGCGGTAATATTTCTGATCGAACGTGAACCCAAAAAATTCCTTCGGCCCGGTATGTTGGACAAAGCCGGTTTCCAAGCGGCCCAACGCCATCTCCGGATCCGCTCCAACGAAGGTATTGCCGAGTTTGGTCCCGGCCCTGCGCACGGCCAGCTGATTGCTCGTGTTGAATGCGAGCAAAACGGTCATTTCTGGATTAGCATTCGGATGCTCCATGATTCTTTCACTCAAGGCGGATTGAAGCCGGGGTCAAGCGATGGAGGATTGCGAATGCGCTCGCATCGTGGCTTGCTGTTGGCGGGATAACAGGCATGTTCTGCCGCCAGCTGGACGGATCCGGTTATGGATTTCTCTCCCCCCTCATCACCGCAGCGTGGGCTTATGCCGGTCGGCGGCGGGTGGATGCCGTGGCGACTGGCGGCGATTTTCTTCGGGTTCGCAGCACTGTGGACGATGCTCGCCGGTCCCGTTCTTCGGCTGGCCGTTCACGATGAAGCGCGGATCGCTGCGTTGGAGTCGTACGAGGAATGGACTTTCGTTTTGCTAGCCACCGCCCTTCTTTTCTTTTTGATTCGACGCTGCGGCCGTGAAATCGAGCAGGCCAAGGCGCAGATCGGAGATAGCGAGGCCCATTATCACCGTTTGATTGAGACTGCGTCCGACGCCATTGTAATCATGGATATGTCGCGCGGGCGCTTCGTACAGCACAACCGGCAGGCGGAGCTCTTGTTCGAAGCCACCGGGGAGGAATTGCTGCGTCTCGGGCCAGCTGAGCTCAGCCCTGAATTCCAACCAGACGGTCAGCGTTCCAACGAGAAAGCCCGGAGCTATTTGCTGCAAGCCGCCGAGGGAGGGGCTCCGGTATTTGAGTGGACGCACCGCAGTCTGTCGGGCCGCGAAATTCCCTGCGAAATCAGACTGCTCAGGTTTCCCGTCCATGACGCATTGTTGATTCGCGGTTCGATCACCGACATCACGGAACGACGTCGCTCGCAGGAAGCACTGCGTGAAAGCGAACAACGGCTTTCACTGATTCTGAACAATGCCACCGACATGATGGCGCTCTGCAAAGTCGAACCGGGTGGAATGTTTCGCGCCGTCTCGGTCAACAGAACCTACCTGAACGCGGTTAACGCGGCCGGGTTTTCGGTGAGGGAAAGCGATTTGGTGGGCCGTACCTTGCAGGAGATCAACGAGTCCGTCTATGGATTTTCGCCCGAATACAACCTGGCCAAACACGAACGCTTTTTAAGGGTCGTTTCATCGCGTCAATTGCTGGCGTATGACGACGTCCACGACACGCCGGCCGGACGTTGCTTTGGCGAAACCGTGCTCACGCCCCTGCTCGATGATTCGGGAAGTTGCACCTTTGTGCTTTATTGCTCGCGTGACGTCACCGGTCAGCGCCGCGCCGCCGAAGCGCTCGCCCGCAGTGAAGAAAACTATCGGACACTTTTCGAACAGTCGACCGACGCTGTTTTCCTGTGCGCACTCGATGGGAAATTGCTCGATGTCAACAAGCGTGCGCTGCAACTCATCGGTCTCACCCGCGATGAGTTGCTGAATAAAAATGTCTTCGATGTCATCGCGCGCGACGACCACAATTATTTGCGTCATTGTTTGCACGAATTGCAGACGGAGAACAGTCGCTTCAACATCTATCATTTCCAGCGCAAGGACGGCGGGGTGTTTCCCGGCGAAACGCACACCAAGTTGCTGCCCGACGGTCGCCTGCTGGCGATGGTGCGCGATATTACCGAGCGGAGGGTCGCGGAGGAGCAGCGCGTCCGCCTCGAGAGGGAATTGCGGCAGGCGCAGAAAATCCAGGCCATCGGCACGCTGGCGGGGGGCATCGCCCACGATTTCAACAACATTCTCGCCGCGATCCTCGGTAATGCGCAGTTGCTCAAACTGACGCTTGCTCCGGCCCACGAGGGACACGCCAATGTTTCCCAGATTCTTCTCGCCAGCCATCGGGCCAAGGACCTTGTCCAGCAAATCCTGATGTTCAGCCGCCAGCGGGATCAGGCGCGCGAGGTCGTTCAACTGGAACCACTGCTGACGGAGGCGATCGACATGATCAGCGTTTCTTTGCCGCCAGCGATTCAACTCAGGGTGAAGGCGGAGGAAAACATCCCGTCGGTGCTCGCTGATCCGACTCAAATCCATCAAGTGCTGATCAATCTTTGCACGAACGCCGTGCACGCCATGCGGGCGAAAGGGGGATCGCTCGAAGTCTCGCTGTCGGGAGTTTCGCTTCCGGGCAGTCACGCCGATTCAAAACCGAACCTGCCCGCCGGACGCTACGTTCTTTTGAAGATCACCGATACAGGGCATGGCATGAGTGCGGAAACCTTGGAGCGGATTTATGAACCGTTTTTCACGACCAAGGCGGTTGGGGAGGGGACCGGTCTGGGGTTGGCCGTGGTCCACGGTATCGTCCAATCCAACGACGGCGCAATTTCCGTGATGAGCGAGGTCGGCAGGGGAACGACGTTTAAACTTTATTTTCCCGCCCGCGAAGCCCGCCCCGGAACCACGCAACCGTGGCCGCTCCCTGCGGCGAAGACCGGTCAAGGCGAACACATCGTTTTTGTGGACGACGAGGTTTCCATCGTCGAGGTTGCGCGCATCATGCTGGGCAAGCTTGGCTACCGCGCCACCGTATTTACAGATCCGCGGCAAGCGTTGCTCTATCTGCAAACGAGCAGCGATGCGATTTCCCTGCTGATGACGGACCTCAGCATGCCCGGCATCAGCGGAATGGAGTTGATTCGGGGCGTTAATCGAAACAAACCGGCCATTCCCGCCGTCCTGCTCACCGGATACGGGAAGGCTTTCGATTCCAAGGCCGCCGTTGGCCTGAATATCTCCGAAGTCATCCACAAGCCGTTTACGATGGAGCAGCTCGCGGCGTCCATCGAAACCGCCCTGATGAAAAGTCTGTGATGCGGAAAAGATGATTCCGGCAAGACAGCTGGAATCGTCGTCAATCCCTCACCAGTTAAACGATTCGTTCTTTCCGATGGATTTTGCGAATTCGACGAACAGTTTGACGCAATTTTCCACGTCCTCCAAATCCACCATCTCGCTCGGCGTATGCATGTAGCGCAGCGGAATTGAAACCAAACCGCATGCGACACCGCCGCGCGCCATTTGGATCGCACGTGCATCCGTACCCGTCGGGCGTGGATCAGCGTCAAATTGCACCGGGATTTTTGCCTTCTTCGCGCACGCCACGAGTCGTTCGTAGATCTTCGGATTGATGTTCGGTCCACGGCAAAGAATCGGACCGGCCCCGAGTTTCGTTTCCCCGTATTTGCGCGGATCGCAGTCGGGATGATCCGTTGAATGCCCGACATCGACCACCAGCGCGACATGCGGATCGACGGCAAATGCGGAGGTCTGCGCGCCTCGCACTCCGATCTCTTCCTGCGTCGTGGCCACCGATACCACTTTCGCATGCAGTTTTGCTTTTTCCCTCGCGAGACGAACCAGTGCTTCGCCGACCACGTAAGCCCCGACTTTGTTGTCGAAAGCACGCGCGGTGCCGACGCTGCCATTGATCAATTCGAATTCATGATCGTAAGTGGCGACGTCGCCGATCGCCACGCGCTGCAGGGTCTCGCCCTTTGATTTCGACGCAATGTCGATCCAGATTTCATGGATCTCGGGCACTTTCTTGCGGTCGCCCTCTTCCATGAGATGAACCGCGCGCTTTCCCGTAACACCCTTCACCGGTCCGTTCGCGGTTTGGATGATCACGCGACGCCCGGAGATGATGCTCTTGTCGTGTCCGCCGATGGTATCGAAATAAATGTAACCGTCCTTGTTGACGTAGGTGACGATCAGTCCGAGTTCGTCCATGTGGCCGGAGAACATTACCGTTGGCCCGCCTTTTTTGTTCAATGTCGCCAGCCGGTTCCCCAACGCATCGTTCGCGTAGGTGTCCGCGTGCGGTTTCACATGGTGATCGTACACCGCTTGGGCCTGCGCCTCGGCACCCGAAGGCGATTTGGCTTTGAGCAGTTCGACAAGAAATCGTGGCGCTTTGTAGTCAGGCATCCCGTTTAGCTAGCGCACGCACCGTCAACCCGCAAAAACAAAATGCAACCGTTACCTCCGCCGTTCGTCACACATGGGGTGCACAGTGGACAAAGATCGCCATGAATTCGCCCAGACTCCTTAGTCCATTCCCACGATTGCGGGTTTAAGGATTATGACTACCATCACCAGCCACTGCCCGCCCGATGATGCTCCACCAAAAGTTATTCTCAAAAACGCGCCGTGACTCGGCTCATCGCCATCCAACCTTTGTAGTTTCATTAAAATGACGACCAAGTTTTCCTCCCGCTCATCTGACATTTTTTTTGTCCAACGTATCGCAACGCGTGCAATCGGTGTTGCCTTGCTGTTCGCCATGGCGGGCTGCGGAAAAAAGGAAGGCTCAGCGCCTCCGCCGCCAGGGCCTGTCGAAGTTGGCGTGATTAGAGTCGCTCCATCGCCTGTGACCCTCACCCGCGAACTACCCGGTCGCACCTCAGCTTATCGGATCGCGGAAGTCCGCGCGAGAGTGAGCGGAATTGTGCTCAAGCGATTGTTTACCGAAGGCAGCGACGTGAAGGAAGGCGACATTCTTTATCAAATCGACCCCGCGCCATATCAGGCGGCCTTGGACAGTGCCAAAGGCTCGCTCGCGCGCGCCGAAGCCGATGCGGCCTCCGCCCGGCTGCAATCCGATCGCTACAAGGATCTGATCGCGGCAAAGGCGGTCAGCCAGCAGGATTACGACAATGCCTTGTCCGCCGCCAAAGCGGGCGACGCCGGCGTCGCCGCGGCGCAGGCCGCCGTGGAAGTGGCGAAAATCAACCTTGGTTACACCGACGTCGCCGCGCCGATCGCCGGTCATATCGGGCGGTCGCAGGTCACCGAGGGCGCATATGTCCAGCAGGGAACCGCCACGTTGCTCGCGACGATTCAGCAAATCGACCAGCTTTACGTCGACGTGAACCAATCCACCTCCGAGGTCTTGCGCATGAAAAAGGAACTGGAGAGCGGGCAACTCAAAAACATCGGAAAGGGCGAAGCTCGCGTGACGTTGTTGCTGGAGGATGGTTCGGAATATTCCGAGCCGGGACGGCTCGAGTTTGCCGACGTCACGGTTGATCCCACGACCGGCTCGATCGGGTTGCGTGCGGTTTTTCCAAATCCGCGCCGCGAATTGCTTCCGGGCATGTTCGTTCGCGCCCGGCTTGAAGAAGGCGTGAATCCTTCCGCCATCCTTGTCCCGCAAACCGCAGTTACCCGCAATCAGCAGGGGCAGGGCGTCACGATGGTCGTTGGCGCAGACTCGAAAGTGGAAGCGCGCACTCTTATTACAGATCGCGCCATCGGCGATCAATGGCTTGTACAGTCCGGCCTGAAGGCGGGCGACCAGGTGATCGTGAACAATCTCCAAAAAATCCGCCCCGGCGCGCCCGTGAAACCGGTCCCCGTCGCCATCTCCGAACCGGTCGTGTCGACCACTTCGGCTCACTGATTCTTCAGTCGCAGCGGAAATTAATTTCTCCATGGCTAAATTTTTTATCGACCGGCCGATTTTTGCGTGGGTGCTGGCCATCGTAACGATGCTCGCCGGAATCGCGGCCATTCGCTCCCTTCCCATCGCCCAATATCCCAGCATCGCACCTCCCGCGATTTCCATCGGCGCAACTTATCCCGGCGCCTCCGCCAAAACGCTGGAAGATTCGGTGACGCAGGTCATCGAGCAACGCATGAATGGCATCGACAACATGCGCTATATGGCGTCGACCAGCGATTCCGCCGGAAATGTCACCATCACGCTGACGTTCGATGCGGGTACAAATCCCGACATCGCCCAAGTCCAGGTACAGAATAAACTCCAACTGGCGATGCCACTGCTGCCGCAGGAAGTACAGCAACAGGGTGTGCGCGTCACGAAATCCGTCCGGAATTTCCTCATGGTCCTGGGCTTTGTTTCAACCGATGGCAGCATGACTCGCGACGACATTTCTGACTACGTCGCTGCACACGTGCAGGATTCCATCAGTCGCATCCAAGGCGTGGGTGATATCCAGTTATTCGGCACCCAGTACGCCATGCGCATCTGGTTGAATCCGGACAGCCTGGCGAACTATCGCCTCACGGTGAACGATGTCACGGCCGCGATCCAGGCGCAGAATGCACAGGTTTCCTCCGGCCAGCTCGGCGGCATGCCCGCCGTTCCGGGCACCCGCCTCACGGCGACAATCACCGCGCAAACCCGACTGGAAAATCCAGAACAGTTTTCGAAAATCCTGCTTCGGGTAAACCCGGATGGTTCCCAAGTCCTCCTCGGTGATGTCGCCCGGATCGAACTTGGCGGCGAAAATTACGCCATTCAAACCCGCTACAATGGCCAACCCGCCTCCGGCATGGCGATCCGCCCGGCGACCGGCGCCAATGCACTGGAGACGGCGCGAATGGTCCGTCAGAAATTGGACGAACTCACCAAATTTTTTCCACCCGGCCTGAAAGTTGAGTATCCGCTTGATACCACCCCGTTCGTTCGCATTTCGGTCGAGGAGGTGGTCAAGACGCTGGTTGAAGCCATTGCCTTGGTTTTTCTGGTGATGTATCTTTTTCTCCAGAATTTTCGTGCCACGTTTATCCCGACGATTGCGGTCCCGGTGGTGCTGCTCGGCACGTTTGCCGTCATGCAGGCGTTTGGTTTTTCGATCAATACGCTGACCATGTTTGGCATGGTGCTGGCGATTGGCCTGCTCGTCGATGACGCGATTGTCGTCGTCGAAAATGTCGAACGGGTGATGGCGGAGGAGGGACTCTCGCCCAAGGAGGCGACGAAAAAATCGATGGCTCAAATTACCGGGGCGCTAGTGGGCATTGCGCTCGTGTTGTCGGCCGTGTTCGTGCCGATGGCCTTTTTCGGTGGCTCGGTCGGGGTAATTTACCGGCAGTTTTCAATTACGGTCGTTTCAGCGATGGTGTTGTCGGTGATCGTTGCGATCGTCCTGACACCGGCTCTCTGCGCGACAATGTTGAAACCCATTCCAAAGGGACATCACGTGGAAAAGCGCGGATTCTTTGGTTGGTTCAACCGCGTCTTTGATCGAAGTGCCAATCGTTATTCCTCCGGCGTGAGCGGTTTGTTGAAACGCACCGGGCGGTCTCTCGTCGTCTATGCGTTGATCGTCGGTGCGATGGTGTTGATTTTCCTGCGCCTGCCGACGGGATTTCTGCCGGACGAGGATCAAGGGATCATGTTCGCCCAGGTGCAACTGCCGGTTGGAGCGACGCAGGAGCAGACCCTGGAGGTGATTAAGAAGGTGGAGAAATATTTTCTCACCGACGAAAAATCCGTGGTGGATTCGATCTTTACCGTGGTTGGTTTCAGCTTCGGCGGCCAGGGTCAGAATACCGGCCTTGCTTTCCTGAAGTTGAAAGATTGGAGCGAACGCCCGCGCAAGGAAGACCGCGTGAAGGCGATTGCGCTGCGCGCCATCATGAAATTCGCGGCGTTCAAGGACGCGATTGCCTTCGCATTTGCGCCTCCCGCGGTTCTCGAACTCGGCACCGCCAATGGTTTTGATTTTCGATTGCAGGATCAGGCGGGCTTGGGCCACGAAAAGCTCATGGAAGCCCGCGCGCAACTCCTCGAACTCGCGGCGAAAAATCCGGTGCTCGCCAACGTCCGGCCCTCCGGATTTGCCGACAATCCACAATACAAGATCGACGTCGACGAGGAGCGGGCGAGCGCCCTCGGCCTCTCGCTGAGCGACATCAACCGCACGCTTTCCGCTGCGTGGGGTTCATCCTACGTGAATGACTTCATCGACAACGGACGCGTCAAACGCGTCTACATCCAGGCCGACGCGCCGTATCGCATGAAGCCGGAGGACATCAACCGCTGGTACGTGCGCAGTTCGAGTGGCGGGATGGTGCCGTTTAATTCCTTTGCGACCGCGCGCTGGACTTACGGCTCGCCGCTGCTCGAGCGTTACAACGGACTTTCCTCGATTGCGATTCAGGGAGAACCAGCCCCGGGAAAAAGCACCGGCGATGCCATGGCCGCGATGGAGGAAATCGCGAAAAAACTTCCGCCTGGTTTCGGCTATTCGTGGAGCGGTCTGTCTTATGAGGAACGTCTTTCCGGTGCGCAGGCACCCGCACTTTACGCGATCTCGCTGCTGGTGGTATTCCTGTGCCTCGCGGCTCTCTACGAAAGCTGGTCGATTCCGTTTGCGGTCATGCTGGTCGTTCCCCTTGGCGTGATCGGTGCGCTCACAGCCGCTGGCTTGCGCGGATTGCCCAACGATGTTTATTTTCAAGTGGGCCTGTTGACGACGGTCGGTCTCGCCTGCAAAAACGCGATCCTCATCGTCGAATTTGCCAAGGAAGGGTATGATCGGGGAATGAGCCTCGTCGACGCGACGGTCCATGCCGCCCGCCAACGTCTGCGCCCGATTTTAATGACATCCTTTGCCTTTATTCTCGGCGTACTTCCGTTGGTGCGGGCAAACGGTGCCGGCTCCGGGAGCCAGAACGCCATCGGCACCGGCGTCATGGGTGGCATGATTAGCGCAACGATTCTGGCGATTTTCCTCGTACCGGTTTTCTTCGTCACCGTCCTTCATTTGTTCCGTGTCAAACCAACCGCACAGATCACGGAACCCGCTGACGCAGCAATCAAGAACCCCGCGAATGGGAAGGCCTGACTCCCGAGGGCAAAACGGCCTGTCGCGGGGAGCGGTGACGAGGGCACCGCATCGATAACGCGTCAGTTGGAACCGGGATTGAGCAGCGGGGGAGTAGGAGAGTCGTCGCTCGTACCTTTAACGGCACTCAAGCGTCGGGACATTTCCGCCCAATAGCGTTCCTCCTCGTCGCGACGCAGGGTGTGTTTGTACTCGGCGTCGCCGGCCCAAAAGATGAAAAGAAACAGGATGCATGTGATCTGTCGGTCGAAATAGAAGGCCGCGATGGCGGCAAACACGAGCGCCAGAATCCTGCCGACCGTTGCCGCCCAATAGGTGGCACGAAGGTAAGGCAATTTGATCGCGAGGAGCGCCCGGAAAATGCGGCCGCCGTCCATCGGGAAAACCGGGAGCAGATTGAACGTTCCCATCAACAAATTCCCCAGCCACAGCTGCGCGATCAAATTGGCAGAGGAGAATTCGGCAACTTCGGTACCGCTCAGCAAGGTTCGCCAACAAAGCGGCAAGAGGAGGATGACCAGCGCAAAATTGACGGCCGGACCGGCGGCGGTGATGAGCAATTCCTCCGATGGCTTTTTTGGTATGCGGTCAAATTCCGCCATCCCACCGATGGGCAGCAGCAGAATGCGCGGCACCCGCACCCCGAAGCGCCGGGCGGTCAGCGAATGGCCCAGCTCGTGCAGCACGACGCAGACGAAGAACAGGATGATCAGCGAGATGCTCCACGCCAATCCCGTCAGGCCGCCATCTTTCCAGCCATCGTAGCCGTAGTAGGCCAGCAGCAGGAAAAAACTCACGTGAACCGCGAGTTGGATGCCGAACACTCGAAACAAGTTAATTGACCACCGGAGCATGGGACGTAATTAAAACGACGTTCGCGCAAAGCGCTAATCATATTCCAACCATCCATGGCTGACATTGCTGCTCCAATTCCGACAATTCTGGTCGTCGACGATGACGCCGAGGTGCGCTATTCGTTGAACCGGGTGCTTTCCTCGCAGCAGTATAAGGTTATCGAAGCGCCCACGGGGGAGGAAGGAGTTGCGGCGGTAAAGCGCCAGCCGCCGGATGTGGTTTTGCTCGATAATCGCATGACGGGAATCAGTGGATTGGAAACACTCCAGCACATCCGCGCAGCGAACCCGAAGCAGCTGGTGATTTTAATGACCGCCTATGGGACAGCCCAAACGGCGATCGAGGCGATGAAATTCGGGGCGTTCGATTACGTGGTTAAACCGTTCGATCCACCCAAATTGATCGCGTTGGTCGAAAACGCCCTGCGCACCCAGGCGGATATTCGCTCGGCCGGCGGCGTTCAACCCGTGCTCAATTCCGATGAACACAAGGAAGGCATCGTGGGCAGCTCCGCGCCCATGCAACAGGTTTTCAAAATCATCGGCCAGGTCACCAGCAGCGATGTGACCGTCATGATCACCGGTGAAAGCGGCACCGGCAAGGAGCTCGTCGCCCGGAGTATTCACCGGCATAGTCATCGCAGTTCCAAACCGTTTGTTGCCGTCAACTGCTCGGCCATTCCGGAAAATTTAATCGAGAGTGAACTTTTTGGGCACGAACGCGGCGCGTTCACCGGCGCGACGGCGCAGCGTCTCGGTAAGTTTGAGGTGTGCGACGGGGGCACCATTTTTCTCGATGAGATCGGCGACATGACGCCGACCACACAGACGAAGATCTTGCGGGTTTTGCAGGAAGGTGAAATCCAGCGCGTGGGCAGTTCGGAAACGATCAGGGTGAATGTTCGGGTGCTCGCGGCTACCAACAAAAACCTTGAGACGCTGGTCCGGGACAAGGAATTCCGCGAAGATCTTTATTATCGGCTGAACGTCGTCCGTCTGCGCCTGCCCCCGTTGCGCGAGCGGGTGGAGGATGTGCCTCAGATCGTGGACTATTTCCTGCAAAGCCTCGCCAAGACTAAGAAAACCAAGGCACGCAAGGTGTCGCCGGAGGCACTCGCGATTCTCTGCCGGCACAACTGGCCGGGCAATGTGCGCGAGTTGGAAAACATGATTTATCGCAGCGCCGTGATCGCGCAGGGCGACGCGATCCTGCCCAAGGATTTGCCGGATGAAGTGCGGCAAAGCGGAGAGTCGAGTGAGTCGGAAGCGACGGCATCGGCGGGTTTGGAGGTCTTGTTCGACCGTCTTTACGAACAGCTCAAAGTGACGCATCCAGACGACATGTTTGCCGTCGTGACTGAAGCGCTAACTGCGCGCGGAGCCACGGCTGACCCTGCAATTGCAGCCGACAAAAAGCCCAAAAACCGGTCACAAAGAAGCGATAGACCAAAGCGACCCGCTTGAGGTAGGGCGCATTATCCTTAATGTGCCGTCCGGATGGGGGCGGAAATAGCGGCCAAATTCGCGGCGGGTTAAGGAGAGGCTGTCTCGCAACCTTGCCGTTACGAATCAGGGCGCGGCAGAACTGGGGATGAGTCTGAGCGTAAGGCAAGCGGAAGGCAAAGAGAGTGAGGCGGCGATCCGGTACAACAGTCCGGAAACTGGGATGTTGTCACTTGGGCCGCACGGTCCGCTCGGGCGTCCGGGGGCGGGCGAGCTGCCATTGGTGCCGCCACGCCAATGGCGCAGCAGCACTCGCAGGTTCCAAGTGGTGGTGAGCAGGCTCCACTGCGTGCGCACGTTTTCCAAGCCGCGGAGGGTCCAGCGGCGGAACCCCATTTGTT
>DASYDH010000072.1:0-69637 GCA_036499685.1 Lacunisphaera sp.
TTTCGTTTTAGTATCCCTCCGTTAAGAAGCAGCCGCCCGGGACGTTTCCGTTTGCCGGCCCAACCCCGATTGGGACCGCAATCCGAAATTTCTCGGAGCTGATTCAGAGGGTGCCACGAAAAAGGTAAATTACCTCCTCCGTCGTCACGGCTATACTGCCGTCGATGGCATCCGGGCCTTGAGCGGCCCAACTTAGAAAAATATGAATCAGAAACACAATGTTACCGTGCCCGGTCTCGGGCTCACCTTCTCCACCGGCTCGATCGCCCAGCTCGCCGGTGGTGCCGTCAACGTCAATGTTGGCGAAACCAACGTCTTCGTCACCGCATGCGTAGCCCAGACCATGCGTCCCGGACAAGACTTCTTCCCCCTCACCTGCGACTATCGCGACAAATATGCCGCCGCCGGCCGTTTTCCCGGCGGTTACTTCAAGCGCGAAGGCCGTCCTTCCGAACGCGAGATCCTGATCTCCCGTCTCTGCGACCGTCCCTGCCGCCCGCTCTTCCCCGAGGGTTTCCTCAATGAAGTGCAGATCATCGGCACGCTGATGTCGGCCGATTTGATCAACGATTCCGATATCGCCATGGTCAATGGTGCCAGTGCCGCGCTCGCGATCTCCGACATTCCGTGGGCCGGCCCGATCGGCTGCGTTCGCGTGGGATTGATCGACGACCAGTTCGTCGCCAACCCGAACATCGAACAGATGTATTCGTCCTCCCTCGACCTGATCTATGTCGGTAACGAGAAGGACATGTTGATGATCGAAGGTTCCGCCGACCAAATCCCCGAGGAGAAATTCGTCGAGGCCCTCGCTTTCGGTCAGCAGGCCATTCAGCCAATCATCACCGCGATCAAGGAATTGGTCACCGTCGCCGGCAAGCCAAAGGCCACCTTCGCACTCGTCGGTGCCACCGCCCAAGCCCGCGCGATCATTGAGCGCGTCGTCCCGGCTGATCGCGTTTCCGCCGCCATCTTCGGTTTCGAAAAGAACGTCCGCTCCACGAACGTCAAGAAGCTCAAGGAAGAAGCCAAGGCCGCACTCATCGCTGAACTCGGCGAAGGCAAGTTCACCGACGTCGACCTGAACGTCGTTTTCGAAGACCTCCAGTACAAAGCCTATCGCTCGACCGTGCTCGCCAAGGGCACGCGTTCCGACCATCGCGATGCCAAGTCGCTTCGTCCACTCAGCTCAAAGGTCGGCGTTCTTCCCCGCGTTCATGGTTCCGCCATGTTCCAGCGCGGTGACACGCAGAATATCGCCATCGTCACCCTTGGGCCAACCAAGGAAGCGCAGGACATGGACGGTCTCACCGGCGGTGCCACGTCGAAGAGCTTCATTCTCCACTACAACTTCCCGCCGTTCTCCGTCGGTGAAGCCGGCCGCTTCATCGGTCCTGGTCGCCGCGAAATTGGCCACGGCGCACTCGCCGAACGTTCACTGGTTCCGATCCTCCCGCCTGAAGACGTGTTCCCCTACTCCATCCGCGTGGTCTCCGAAATCATGGCTTCCAATGGCTCGACCTCGATGGCTTCCATCTGCGGCGGCTGCTTGGCACTCATGGATGCGGGCGTTCCGATCATCGCTCCTGTCGCCGGTATTTCCTGCGGTCTCATGACCGAAGCAAATGCTGACGGTTCGATCGCCAAGTGGACGACCATCACCGACATTCTCGGCGAGGAAGATCATTTCGGCGACATGGACTTCAAGGTTGCCGGAACCACGAAAGGCATTACCGGCTTCCAACTCGACCTGAAGATCAACGGCCTGCCGTTTGAAATCGCCAAAACCGCGATCTTCCAGGCCCGCGAGGCCCGCATCGAGATCCTGAAATCGATGCTCGCTTCCCTTCCGGCTCCCCGGAAAGACCTCTCCCAATACGCCCCGCGCATCCAGACAATCCAGATCGATCCGGAAAAGATCGGCCTCCTCATCGGACCTGGTGGCAAAACGATCCGGCGCATTGTCGAAACGACCGGCGCGCAGATCGACATCGCCGACGACGATTCCGGCAAGGTGTTCATCTACTCGAACAACGCCGACGCAATGAATCGCGCCGTGCAGGAAATCGACGCCCTCTGCGGTGGCGGTTCCCAAATCGAGATCGGCAAGATCTACACCGGCCGGGTCACGGGCACCAAGGAGTTTGGCGCGTTCGTGGAATGCATGCCGGGCAAGGAAGGCCTCGTCCACATTTCCGAGTTGGCCGATTTCCGCGTCCGCCGCACCGAAGATGTCGTCAAAGTCGGCGACTCGATCACGGTCAAATGTGTCGGCATCGACGAGCGTTCCGGCAAGGTTCGACTCAGCCGCAAGGCCGCGATGCAGGAACTCGAAGCGCAAAAGCAAGCCGCTGCTCCGGCGGGAGCGCCAGCTGCCGCCGACACTCCTGCTCCAGTCCAATCATAATCGCCGCGCGGTTGGCCAAACCGCTCCCGGTCATCTTCAAGCCGCGACTTCGGTCGCGGCTTTTTTATGCCCAACCGAGAAAACTCAGTTGGTTTTCTCAGGCGGTGTTTCCTTCGGTGCTGAATCCGGCACCACACCGAGGAACTTTAATTCGCCCAAATTAACACTCGGTGTCCGTTGGTATTGCCGGACTAACCGACCGCTGTCCCGACCAAATTGGCGCGACGCATTGGCGATCATCGTCACCAGCTGGTCGTCGAACCGGTTGCCCTGCGCCTGAACACTGACTCGCGTCGACCACAAAAGCTTCGTGCCCTTGTTTTGCACCACTGCTTTAAAGTCGTAGGCTGAGATGATCACAAAATAGCGGCTGCTCTCGATGTCAGAAATGAGGTCATCGTAGTGGTCCCCCCCGCCCGCGAACCGACTCATGTTGTTCGAAGAATTGATTTCATCCATATAGCCAAGGAGCACGGCGTTGTGCTCGTTGGACTCGTCCCGAGCGCGATTAGCCATATTAATCATCAAAAGTTCGCTCTCAAGTTCACCCTGCGCGGATTGCGCGACTGCGTTTTGCGGTGACTGGATCCCGTCGGCGGTTCGCTGAATCGGTCCCGAAACTTTCGTCATCTGGACATTGTTCATCGCACTCGTCAATTGATCTACCCGGTTGCGATAAGTCCCGTCATTGAATGGCACCGTCTCTCCCCATTTGACGACAAGCAGTAATTGGGCGGATTTGGCGTTATTGGCCATGTGATATTCCTGCTTCCCGAGATATTGCTCAACCACTCCGGCAATTGTCGCGAAAGGCACCTTGTCGATCGATGCGTTGCGACCGATGCCGGGAATGAACCCTCCCTTACTGATCGCATAGTATTCAGGCTTGAAGGAGCCATCCGGCAATTTCTCCCGCTTGTAATTATTGGCGACCTTCGCATACACCGCAGTTACCAACGAATCACTGGCCGCGCTAAGCATATTTCCGGAAAGAAAAGCCAGGGTGAAAACCGCAATGGGTAAATATTTAATCATCATGGTACGGAATCGAACGTCGCTGTTGTTTGTGGCCCTATCCAATGGAAAGTCAGCGCCCGCAAAAGTCAAATAGTCGACTAAATAGTAACCGGAAGGCGTGCTTATCAAATCCTCACGCCCAGCCTGCTGGCTCGCGTCGGCATCGGGATTGTCACAAATCAGCGCAGGCTTGCGCGGCTTTTTTCTTTCCGCCGGCACAAACGTATTCCACCTTAAACGACTCTTGTCTTCTGTCGCACACAAAGCCCTTCGCCCCATCGCCCTGTTTGAAGCTTTCAAGGGTGCCGTCGTGCTCATTGCGGGCTTTGGACTTCTGAGTTTTCTGGGCCGGGACAACGAGGAGTTTGCCGAGCAAATCATCCGGCATCTGCAGTTAAATCCCGCCAAACACTATCCACAAATTTTCATCACCGCGATGTCGCGGTTGAATGATGCTCATTTGCTCGCACTCGCCAGCTTCGCGGCCTTGTACGCCTTGGTTCGCTTTGCCGAGGCCTACGGTCTTTGGTATGAACGCCGTTGGGCGGAATGGCTCGCCGCCCTCAGCGGTGGAATCTATATCCCAATCGAGATCTATGAATTATTGAATCGGGCCAATTGGTTGAAAGTCGCCGCGCTCATCATCAATCTCATGGTGGTCGCTTACATGATTTGGCTGCTCACCGAAAACCGGAGACGGCGGGCCGCGGCCCTGAAGACGTAGAGGAAGACTGCCGGGGTTTCCCCGTCCATCCCCGGCCCCATTGTTAGCCTATCGGCTAGGGAAAAAGATTCCCCCTTCCCATCGACCGGGCACGGGTATTCCGTACCTGTTGTCGACCGATGAAACTTCTCGTGACCAACGATGATGGCATCAATTCCCTGTTCCTTCACGAATTGATCTTCGCGCTCAAGGCCGCGGGCCATGAAACGTTCGTAGTGGCACCCACCAAGGAACAGAGCTGGACCGGCGCGTCAAAAACCCGCGGTCGTCCGGTCAAGTCGTCCGCAGTGGACCGAGGGTTCAACTGTCCCACGTGGATCGTCGACGGCACCCCTTCCGATTGCGTCAATATCGCGATCGCACATCTCTTGCCCACCAAGGTCGAAGGCGTGGTGAGCGGAATCAATGTCGGCTTCAATTGTTCGCTCGGTTTCATCCTCGCCAGCGGCACCGTCGCGGGAGCGTGGGAAGGGGCTCTTCACGGCCTGCCCGCCATGTCGTTATCGCAGGACGTTTCGGAGGAAGTCTATTACCGACTAAAGGATCACGGGGGGCAACCCGAGGAGGAATTGCTTGGCACGCTAAAAACGTCTGCAACCCACGCGGCCCGCTTGGCCGGACAACTTCTTTCCACCACGGCGCCACGCAGTTTCATTGTCCACAATCTAAATTTCCCGGATCCCTGCCACGCAAACACACCCGTAAAAATCACGGTTCCAGCTCACTTCTTTGTGCCCGGTCTCTTTACCCCGGCGGACGACGAAAGCAGGCATACCCTCATCTGGACCCAGGGCGAAGATGTGTCACCCCCAAATCCACTCTCGGATTTGAAGTGCGTCGAGTCAGGTTGGATCAGCCACACTGTACTCGACTATCGCAAGCTCGGGCACGGTTGAAAACGGATCGATTATCGCACAAGCGAAAAGCCCGCGCGAATCGTTGAGGTCTGCTTGTTGTACTCGCGCAGACTCTCGCCATAGCCGTTCCAATATTGGATGAGCACGTAGGTCGCGAAATCGAACAGCTTGTCGAATCTCACCGGGAAAGTGAGGTCGGCCTGCACGCTTCCCTTGTGCGCGCCCTGGCCAATTCGCCCGGTGACTGACAATGCCATGCCGTTGTTTTTTCCAAAGATCGCCATCAATTCGGTGTAGCCGCGATAGTCGGCAATATCGGGATTGTTGTCCACGTCCGCGATGTAGGTGAAAAACCGCGGGGCCAGTACAAGATTCCAACCGTCCAGCCGGCCGAACGCCACCGCCGGACGGAAATACGCGATGTTCAAGCTGCGCGATTCCAATCCGTCCTTCCCGTTCGATTCGTGGCGCACGCCCGCCTGAAAACCGAGGATCTGAAAACCACCCGGCTTGCCGAGATCAAGGTACGATTGCGACTCATACATCAACTCCGGCATATAGCTGGTGTCGAAAAACGGACTCGAATCAGCGTTGATGTCCCAGAGCGACCGTTGGGTGAAACCGATGTAGACACCGCGCAACGCTGGCAACTTGTCGCCGAGCCGGCCATTATCCCCGAGCAACCGGTATTTGAAACTAAACTGAAATTTGGCCCCGGGCGCATCGGCCCCGTAGATGAAATACACCGGCTCGTGCGCGGCAAAACGTCCGGCAAAGGAACGCTGAACAGCCGACGCCGCTGGTTGATTGGGGAAAATATTGCTGAGCGGTGCGGATACAATCGCCGGCTCAGGCGCAGACTTTTCGGCCGCCTTCACCTCGATCATCGCCCGAGCCGGTCGAGGCCGGTCGATCTCCAGCAACACCCGTCCGTGCGCATCGGGTGGAACGATAAACTCAAAAGAACGATAGGAAAACCCGCGGGCGGCAATCTGCGCCCCGCCACCCGCCTGCCCCCGCAATTCAATCGGCCAGGATTGCCGGTCGCTGCTCAACCTCGCCGTCAACGTGAGCGGAGTTTCAAAGAGAACCTCCAGCGACGTTGGATTGAGAATAACCAGATCGACGCGCACCACCCCGCCGGCTGTCGCGGCGTCCATCGGAGCCAGGAGGTTGACTACAACATTTTGCGCGAATGCAGCCACCGGGACGGCACCGGCAAGAATTATCGCCAGAAGAAATTTCATTGGGTTCGAACGTAGGTCAAAGCGACCCTCGCGCACGCCGAATCGCAAAAACGCCCCCAAACATTTCACGCAGTTTCAACTGCCGCCCTGCTTTAAGCCGCAGATCAGAGGACCAAGGAGGGCTTTCGCCAACAATCGCTGGCTTTACTATATTCGAGACAGGACGCGATTGCGTTCGTGCGCAAAGCGTGTTGATTCGCCGGCCTCAATGATTGAAGTAGCAAATCTCACCCGCGTCTTCCGCACCTACAAAAAGAAGCCCGGTTTTTGGGGCGGCGTAAAGGGTTTGGTCCAGCGGGAGTTCGAGGAAACCAGAGCTGCGGACAATATCAGCTTCAACATCAACGAAGGTGAGTTCGTTGGGTTTCTCGGGCCGAACGGCGCAGGTAAGACTACCACGCTGAAAATGCTTTCCGGTCTGATCTATCCGACCAGTGGCACCGCCCGGGTCGCCGGTTACGATCCCACCAAACGCGAGAACGCCTACCGTCGGTTGTTCGCATTGGTGCTCGGCCAGAAAAACCAGCTGTGGTGGGACTTGCCCGCCATCGAATCGTTTCATTTGCTTCGCGCCATTTACGGCCTGCCGGCCGGCCAGTTCAAAACGACGCTCGACGAGCTCGTCAGCCTGCTTGCAGTCGAGCCCAAGCTCAACGTGATGGTGCGCGAACTCTCGCTCGGCGAACGCATGAAGATGGAACTCATCGCTGCGCTGCTGCACCGCCCGCGCGTGCTCTTTCTCGACGAACCCACCATCGGACTCGACGTCATTTCCCAAAAATCCGTGCGCGATTTTTTGCGCGACTACAATCGCCGCTATAAGACCACGATTCTGCTCACGAGCCACTACATGGCGGATATTTCCCAGCTCTGCGAGCGCGTCATCGTCATCGACCACGGCAGGAAGATCTACGACGGCAATCTAAGCCGCATCGCCGGTGCGGGCGCGCGGCAACGCATCATCAAATTCAAACCCCGCGAAGGCGCGTTTCCCGCGGACTGGAAACCCGTGTCTGGGGTGGCCAAAACCTGCGACGACGGCGAAATCCTCCTGCATGTTCCCAGCGAGGAAGTCGTGAATGTTTGCCAGCAGATTCTGGCCACGGGCGGCGTGGACGACCTCACCATTCAGGACGTGCCGCTGGAGGATATCATTAGCGAGCTGTTCTCCCGTGGAGTGGCCGCGAGCTAAGCCGGGAGATTTGCCCTCACGGTTTGTGTGAGCGTGACGACGTTGAAGGGTTTTTCGAGGATCAGGACATCAGCATCGTTCGCTCCCGATGGCAGACCATACGGCGCTCGTTGCACGGTGGTGAGGAATGGGCGGATTCCCGGCTGTTTTTCCCTGGCATAGCGGACCAGCTCGGTACCACTCACCCCGTTGCGAAGTTCCAACTCGGTTACGAAACCCTCGAAGGTTTTCGTGCAAAGAAGTTCGCGCGTCCGGGTCGGCGATGTGCTTTTTATCACCTGAAATTCCCGGCCGAGAACCATTGCAAATGTATCAGCCACCGCCGCGCTGTCGTCGTGCACCAATAAAACCGGGCGGAGCGCTTCATCGTAAGGACCGTGACGCTGGAGCGCGGCAGTCAGAACCGACTCGGGTGTGCTATTGCCATCAACTCCCAGCTCGGCGTAACCGAGGCATAAACTGCTCGTTTCCGCGAACACCGACCGCAATTTCCGCAGTCGCGCGCGCAGGGACAGCCCACTCAATCCGGGAAAAACAATACCGATCCGGTGGGCGTCGTAGGGACCGGCAACCTCACCGGGCAGGAGGGACGCGCGCAGGGCACCGAACTGGCGCAAAACCCCATCACGAAGATGCCCGCTCTGGATCAGGGCGAACCCGAGTCGACCACCTTGTGCGAGCATCC
The DNA here is from genome assembly GCA_036499685.1 of Lacunisphaera sp. Lineage (GTDB taxonomy): Bacteria > Verrucomicrobiota > Verrucomicrobiia > Opitutales > Opitutaceae > Lacunisphaera. Next base: position 8,130 of record DASYDH010000072.1, read on the forward strand.
GGTAGGTTTCCTTCTGCATAATCTCAAGCAGCCGCACCTGTTCCAGCGTCATGTCATGCAGCACCGCCAGCCAGCCTCCGGCCGTTTTTTCCGACAATCGACGGCCTTCGCCATAAATCAGTTTTCCGCTCGCGCGAAGATGAAATCCGCCGTGACCTTCTGCGAAGTCTTCGAAGGGCAGCGCGGGTTCGCCGCCCAGCCAGCGAATCGCGAGATCGTTTGCGACCATCAACCGGCGATCCGGTCCAAACGCGGCAATTCCCACCGGCGATTGATTGAGCATGAAACGCAACAATTCACTTCGATTATCCGCATCTTGCACGCGTAGTGACTGGGTAAGAACGACCGAAAGAAAGTCCGCCAAACCTGCCATTAAATGGAGATCCTCCGCACTAAATTGCCCGCGTTTCGCCGGTGGCTGGACCTGCATTGAGCCATGCATCTCATCACCGTCGGACAACGGGAAGGTAATGGTTCCCGGTGAAAAGTGCGCATTTCCGTCAATCAAGGCCCGGTCCATCGCAATGGTTGTTCGTCCAAAAAGCTGGGACTGGTCGAGCGCGGAACGCAGTCCGGCGACGAAGCGCTCGAAATCGTGCAGATGTGCAAAGGCATTCGCCAGGGACCGGAACGCGGCCGAGCCGTTTAGATGCACAACATTCGATGCAGGCGTGCGGGACATTCTCAGGAGATTTGCGGCAGATAGACTCGAAAAACAGTACCGCGACCGGGGGTGCTGCTCACATTAATTTCGCCCCGGTGATACTGCACAATCCGTTTAACGATTGCCAACCCGAGGCCCATGCCATTTTTCCCCCGACGCTCACCCGTCGCCTTGGTGGTGGTGAACGGATCAAAGATGTGGGGCTGCAACGCGGAATCGATGCCGGGACCATTGTCCTGGACCGTGACGCAAACCAGCGGGATCGCGACGTCATTCAAATGGGTTTCGTAGCCCAAGGTCAGCGTCGCGCCAGCCCGCCCCTCAAGCGCTTGAAGCGCATTCTGGATCAAATTGAGAAAAACCTGCAGCAGCTGGCTGTGATTTCCGCGAATGAGGGGAACGGAACGGTCGGGCAAGTTCAGCGGAATTCCCGTCCGCACGAGCTCGGGACGCACGATTTCCGCGACAGTTCGCAGCACCTCGGACAAATCGACCGCTGTCATGTCCACCTTGTTGCTTTCAGCGAAGGCCGACACGTTTTCAACAATGCTGGCGATACGATTCACGTCGCGTTGCACCACCGCCCCAAATTCCTGTTGGAAATCCGCGTCCGTGCCGCGTTCCTTTAACAGCGATGAGAAAGTCTGGATCGACACCAGCGGGTTGCGCAATTCGTGCGCCAGTCCCGCAGCCAGTGTCCCAAGCGAAATGAGTTTTTCGGTCTGACTCGCACGCCGTTCCAACTGGCGCGCGCGCAGACTGAGACCAACTTGTAATCCAATCGCCTCAAGCAAGGAAACGTCCACGCCGGTGTATAGGGCGTGGCCCATCCTCGGTCCAAAGACGATGAACCCATAAAAAAAAGTGTCCCCAATTACCGGGACCACCAATTCAATTCCCTGCACCCTTCTCAGCTCGACAAAGTGTGCGCGCAATTCCCCGGCGGCGTCGTGCTCCGTTTCCGCCACGAGGAGGCTGCGGCCACTCCCTTGAAGCGCTTTCGCCACGGGCGAATCGTCCGCAAATTGCGGCGCGCTGCCGGTCCAGTTGGGTGAAGTGGCGCGGCGGGTGAAATTTGTTTCGAATTCAGTGCGGGTATAAATCGATACCTTGGCGACGTCGAGCGCATCACCCACCCCCGCGACCACTTCCTGATGAAGCGCCGCTTCATCCTCGGCCGAACTGATTCGCGAGATCAGCGATCGCAGCCGGCCCCGATCGGGCAACCGATCGCCGAGAACCCGTTGCTCAAGTGCGGCATCGACGCGTCGCCGGATAGACGGTATCAGTCGAAACAGGCCGGCAGTAACAACCAGTGAAACCAAGAAAAGGACCACGGAGTCACCGGGTTCAATGCCACCGGGAACTACCCGTGAAATCACCTCGATCAGTCCCGGAACCAAGGCCGCCAGCAGACCGATCAGCAGCCCGTAAGTCACGATCCTCGCAACGAGCAGGTCGAATTCCATCAAACGGAACCGCACCACCGCGTATCCCACCCCCACCATATATACCCCGACCAGAATGTTGCCGACCGGAGGCAACGAGATATTGTACCAGAGTAAAAAATTCGTCGCGCCGCCCGCAAAGCCCAGCACCGTGTAGGCGAGGACGTATCGAAGCTGGTTGCGCCGCAGGAAGGAAGACTGCCGGTATTCCTGATAAAGCAGATACCAACTGCGGATCAGAAAATAAAAAAACAAGCCGAGGTAGGCGGGATACAAGATGCCGGGCTCCGGCCAAAAGCGAAACATCATTCTCGTTCGCACCCCGGTCACGATCAGCGAGGTGAAGGAGAGCGGCAGAAGGGGGGCGACCAGAATGTAGCCGGCCAGCAACTCCCACGAATGCGGTCGATCGGTAAGCTTGGTGACAAAATGAAAATATAAAATCGGGATGAGGATTGCCGCTGCGGAAAAAAAATGAACGTATCGCAACGCCTCCCCGGCGTCCGGGGCAATCTGCCACAGAAAATAAAATGTCGACCAAACGGCGATCGAAAGAGTGACAAACGTAAACGTGATGGTGCGGGCATCCCGCGGTTTTTTCGACGCGATAACACCGCCGAGCACGAGGCTCGTCACGGCATTGAGGAAAGACGAAATCAGGCAATAGAGGATCATTTCTCCGCCGCAACCACCGTGGCTTGATTGCCAAAGCTCATGGTCATTTCGATGTTTCGAAATCCTGCCACTTTCATCGCGTCCGCCATTTCCTCACCCGAAAAGAAGGTGTAATAGCCGAGTTCCTCCTTCACCTTGATTTTTCCCGCCGCCCTCAACAAATCCCGCGCAGATTCCACCTCCTGTTCGGACGTGTGGTTTGCCACATAGCGCCGGTAGAGATCGGAAAGGTCGGCAAACGGCTTCATGCTGGTAATGACAATTCGACCGCCCGGCCGGAGAATGCGATAAAGTTCGAGAATCAAATCCGCCGGCCGGCTCAGATAGGAAATCAGCAACGAACAGCAGATCTTGTCGAACGTGTTTGAGGCAAAATCCACCATCCCCTCTTTGGAGGCACGAACCCCGCCAAACTGATCGAGGTCCATCTGCACATAGGCAAAATCCATGCACGCCCGCGATTCGTCAGAGACTGCACCCACGTCGCGCCGGATCAGATCGTGCCGCTTAAACGCATCCAGTAATCCTTGATTGGTCAGATCAATCCCCACGTAAACCGGGGGAGGCTCGAGTATTTTTGTCTTCTCTTTGACCAAATGGCGCAGGACCCACGCCCCAAAGAGGCCGTTGCCACAGCCTGCGTCGAGTAACGTATCGCCCGCGTGCATCGGTCCCAGCAAATCTCCCACCAAGCCGATGTAATATTGATATACGTCCACATTCTCGAAATAGCCGTATTTGCTGAGATATTTTGACCAGAATTCAGTTTCGGTGGTGAGGTCAGGGTTGGCCTTTCGATAGCGGTCGCGCTCGATTTTATTCTGCCTGAGGTAAAGTCGCCGGTCCGGAATCACGATTTTCTCAGCGGAAATCTCCCCTTCGTGCGCCCAGCTGAGACACAATGCAACTATCTCGCGAAATGTCCGTTCTCCGGCTTCCGGATTCTCGCGAATTTCGTGCATGGCGTCCCGGATTTCGCGAAACACGCAGCGCGGCGCACCGGCAATAGCCTGCCGAACCTCGGCGATATCAACCCATGCGTCCTTCTGGGCCGAGAGGAATGCCACCGGGGCATCGATCGCCGCGAGATCCCTCACCGTACCCGCCAAAGTATGCATGCCGCTAGTAACCAAAGCGCCAAGAAAGTGCTCAAAATCGATGTCAAAACCCAGCACGTCGTTGAGCCCCCAGCGCTTGCCGCCCAAGTAGTTGGCGACCACGTCCTCCTGATAGACGTACGTCAAGGTTCTTTGAACGTGCACCACTCCGACCAGAGACACGAGATAGCCCACCCGCTTGTCCAATGCCGCCGCCCGTATCGCCATTCGGGCGGACAATGAATTTGCCAGCAAGCCCGCATGCTTTACCCCGCACACCTGCTCAAGGTAGTCGAAAGCAGCGCGAATATCGTCCACCGCATCCGGAAGGGTAAATAGCGACATCGCTCCTTCACTCTCTCCGACATGATTGGTGAGATCGAAACGCAGCACATTGACGTGATTGGCCGCCAGGTAATATGCCGTTTGGAGATTGTTCTTTTTGGTTTCGCCGTATTTTGGGACAATCACGACCCACGAGCGATTGTCCCTAGAGCCTTCCAAGCAATCCACGTACGCCGCCACTTTTCTGCCCGCACGGTTGGTGAAAGTCACAAACTCGCTCCGAATTGTTCCGGTCTGAACGTGAGAGGATTTGGCAATCATTGCGGGGCGATCAATCTGCCGGGAAGACATGTGGATATTCACATGAAAATCAATGCACAAGTCGAACTTTGCGATTGATTAAACCGCGTATGTCAAGTGTGTTAAGAATTACTCACAAAGTATTCCCAACCTGTTTACATGACGTTTAGGAAGTGATCCGGCTTCTTTTAATCACCAACGACTCCTCGCAGCCGTTAATCGCTGCGCTCTCTTCAGCCGCCGATTTCCAAGTAACGCTTCGCAGCAATTTTGAAACGGCGCGGCGTGCTTTGCTCGCGGGTGCGTTCGAAGCATGCGTGTTTCTTCCCGGGGACTTAAGCCGCGGCACGTTAGGGGAGATTACCTCCACGCGCGCACTGTTAAACCACCTTCCATTGATTGCAGTATTACCCATCGGAACGGCGACCGATCAGCAGCAACGCGTGCTTGTCGCTGGCGCTGACATCACATTATTTCATCCGCTAAATGTCGAGGCGCTGACTGCGATTCTCCAACGCCTGAGCACAAGAAACGCAGTGGACTCCACGGTTGCTCCCGCTTCCTCTGCGCCCCCTTACAATCCCAAAGCGGCTGCGATGTCGAACGCCTTGGAAGTCTTGCGCGACTTCTCCCAAGTGCTCGGCTATTCGCTCGATTACCGGCAACTCACGCAACATTTCATTCTGCGCCTGCGCGAAGTGGTCGGCGTTTCGCGTATCGCGATTTTTCTTGAGCCAGGCACGATCGACGCCGTTCCGACCGTCGCTCAACCCGACAATTCCCGCCTGAGCTGCGTCGCCGCCGTGGGCGTGCCAGCGGAACTCGTCGAGTGTTTTGCCCTCTCGCGTAATACCGGTCTCGGCCGCCAGCTCACGCAACACCCGCAAATTCTCCGGACGACAGGGAATACGTCGACTTCAACCGATCCCAAAATCCTGCGCGAGATGGAGGTTCTCAGCGGCCAGGTCGCGATGCCGATCAATGACCGTGAACGCACCCTCGGCATCGCTGTCCTCGGCGGGCGTCTCATGGGCGGCGAATTCACCGACGAGGAATTGCTACTCGTGTATCATTTGCTCGAGGAACTCGGTCTCGCGGTCAAAAACAGCTGGCTGCACAACGAGCTTGTCGGCAGCCACCGCCTGTTCGCCAGCGTGCTCGACGGCATTACGATTGGAGCGCTCGTCACCGGGCCGGATCTTTCCGTCCTCTACGCCAACCGCGCCATCGTCGGATTTCTGCGCGGGGAAAAAGAAAAGACGGTGGACTTCAACGACCTGCCGCACGCCGTCGCGACAAAGCTGCACGAGGTCGTTGAAAAAGGTGCAACGGTGGAACCGTTCTTTCACGAAACCCCTTCCTCCGCGGTATTTCGCGTGTCGGTAATTCCCTTGCGGCAGGCTGCCGGAAAACTGCCGCAGACCGCTCTTCTGCTCCTCGAGGATTTCACGCGCCTGAGTGCGATCCAGCGCGCCGAGATCGAATCGTCGAATCTCAAACTCATCGGCGTCATCGCCCGCCGTTTTGCGCACGAGATTCGGAACTCACTCGTCCCGCTTACAACCCATCAGCAACTTTTCGACGCGGAAATCAACAACGCCGACTTCCGCGATTCGCTTAAGACCGCGCTCACCCGCGAAACGCAACGCATCCAGCGCTTCACCGAACAAATGCTGCTACTGGCCCGCTCGGACACGCCACCGTCGGAGCTGGCCCCGCTCGACGAATTGCTGCACCAGAGTTTCGCAAAGTCCCGCGAGTTCGCCGGCGGCTCCGGCGTGATGGATCTTCGTTCCGATCTCTCGCCGGTTGTCCTGCGTTGCAATCGAATCAGCCTCGCGCACGCCTTCCAGGAAATTTTTCTCAACGGCTTGCAATCGTCGCATGGCGACCCGCGACTCGCTGTGTCTGTCAATGCCGCGGCGACCGCGGATGGCCGCGCCGAATTGATCATTCAAGTGCGCGACACCGGTGGCGGTTTTGCCCCCGAGTCCGCCGGTCGTGCGACCGAGCCTTTTTTCACCACTCGAAACACGGGCGTCGGCCTTGGCCTGACGATTGCCCGCCGCGTCATCGAGGCGCATCAGGGCCGCCTCGATATTCTCGCGCGCCATGCCCCGGGCGATCCCGACATCGTCGTCCATCTTCCCATTCCTCGTTAATATGAATGCGCTCCCTCTTCTCCTCCGATCAAAGTCGCTGATTTTCGGCATAACAAGTTGCGGCCTGATGTGGCTCGCCACCGTGAGCCCGGCATCCGCATCCGGCACACGCGTTGGATTCAAGGACGCCTTTGCGATGAGCCGCGGCAATGCGTTCGTCGCGACCGCGGACAATCCGAGCGCGGTCTATTACAATCCCGCCGGTCTGACTCAGAACGTGGGACAACGGTTGCGCGCGACGGTTTACGACGTGTCGGTCCAATCGGACTACCACAATGCCACGAGCGGCGCCTCGATGGACGACGGTTACAAAGCGGTCCCGCAAATTTTTTATTCCTACAAACCTGACTTCGGTCACTGGGCATTCGGACTCGGTGTTTATACCCCTTTCGGACTCTCCACGGAATGGGCGCCCGATTCACCGCTGCGTACGTTTGCCCTGAAGAACAAGCAAACCTATCTCACTTACAATCTTTCCGCCGCCTACTCGATTTCACCCACGCTGTCAGTCGGTGCCGGACTTACCTACAATCGGGTAACCACCGAATTGAGCCGGGCGATTGGCGTTTTCGGGCCGGACGATCTTTTCCGCTTCAATGGTGAAGGCCACGCCGTGGGATACAATCTTGGCGTGCTGTGGAAACCGGCTGCCGAACACAGCTTCGGCATCAGCTATCAAGCCCGCACTTCAGTGAAGATGAATGGCACCACCGACACCATTCCACTCGTGACCGGCGAGCCCAGCAGCGCGACCTTTGAATTTCCCGACGTGTTGATCATGGGCTATTCCTATCGCCCAACTCCGCAGTGGAATCTTGAGGTCAATCTCGATTGGACCAACTGGGACCGTCTCAACACCGTCACCATCAACAAAGCATCCGGCGCCGTGCCCCTTCCGTTTAACTGGCAATCCGGCTTCTTCTACGAGTTCGGCGTCACCCGCTACCTGACGAGCAACTGGAACGTCAGTGCCGGCTACCTCTATACCGAAAATTCTGTTCCCGACTCGACTTACACGCCCGCCGTGCCGGACGCCAATCGCAATTTCTACTCGCTGGGCGTCGGTTACGCCGCCGGAAATATCGGCGCGAATCTCGCATGGCACCACGCCGAGAGCGGTGCGCGCACGGTCACGGGCAGTCCCCCTTCGCTGATCGGCGCGACCGCCGATGGCATCTACCAGAACTCCATCGACGCCCTCTCCCTTTCTCTGGAGTGGCGTTTCTAATTTTCCTATGCAAACTGCATCGCCGGTCATGAGTTCCCCTGTTCTCGCCCCAACCGCCACCATTCTGCCCACGCTCCTCATCGTGGACGACGAAGAAGGTCCGCGCCATTCGCTGCGCATGGTTTTCAAAAGGGATTTCGAAGTGTACGCCGTTGAGAATGGCGACAAGGCGCTGGAATACGCCCGCAGCCATCCGATCAGCCTCGCGATTCTCGACATTCGCATGGCGGGAAAATCCGGCATCGACGTCCTGCGCGGATTGAAGGCGATCGATCCGAATATCGAGATCATCATGTTGACCGCATACGAAACGATCGAAACCGCGCGGCAGGCGCTCCGCCTCGGCGCGTGCGACTACCTCAGCAAACCGTTCGATCTTTCCACGATTCGCGAGGCCGTCACCCGCGCGCTGCATCTCCGCCGCATCTCCGACACGGTCTCTGACACAAGCGAACGTCTCAAGGGCCTCTCCGACCAACTCAATGATTCCTCGCTCAAGGAGGAAATGGCCCGCACGACCACCGAAATTTACGCCGGAGCGCTCCACGACATCAACAATCCGCTCACCGTCATCACGGGTTATGTCGAAATGCTGACACTTCGCCTGGAGGGCGTCGGCTCGCTCCACGGATCGGATTTGCAAGCGGTGCGCGAGGATGTCGGGACGCTCGCCAAACAGGTTAGCACGTGCTCCGCGATCACGCGCCGTTACCTTCGTTTCGTCAACAAACGCAGCATGCAGGCGCCCGAGGTTTCGGTTAATCAGGTGCTCGACGACGTCCAGACGCTCATGCGAAATCACCCGAGTGTCAAAGGCGGCCAGCTCGCGATCAAGCATCTCGACGTGAACACCGCCGCGCAAATCGGCGGCACCGAGCTCATCCAAATTCTGCTGAATCTGTCGATCAACGCATTTCAAAGTTCCGCCCAACCGCAGACCGTCTGGATCACCGCGGAGCGTTTTGATGTTCCGCTTCCCGTCGAAACGTTCATCGAAAGTCCCACCGAGCGATTCATCGACCTCAAAAGCTTTAACAATGTCCCGCCGGTCGTCGCGCTCTCGGTACTGGATCAAGGGCCGGGAATTCCGGGGGAAGTTCTCTCCCGAATGTTCGAGCCCTACTTCACCACCAAGGGCGAAGCCGGCACCGGTTTGGGTCTAGCCATCGTATCGCGCCTGGTAAAAGCCCACGGCGGACTGGTCCACGTCAAGTCACGCCCCGGCGACGGCACCCGATTCACGATTTATCTTCCCGCGAAGGAACCTTCCGGATCTGACACGCCGTTCTGAACCAGTCCGGTTGCGAGGTGAAGTTTGCGGCGCGGGCCCGCGATCCACTCACTCCCCACTTGCTCGCGCACGGTTTCAGGCCTTCACTGCGGCATCATGGAAATCGCCATTGCGCTTCTCTGTCTTGTTGTCGGCTGTGCCTTGGGCTGGTTCATCGCCCAATCCCGCTCCGTCGGCATTGCCGAACACGCCAGGTCGGTCGCAAGCGACTTGGAAGCCACTCGCGCCCGACTGACCGAGATCGAAGCGCAAAAATCGAAAGCCGAAAATAATCTGGCAGCCGAACGCGCCACCGCCACAGAAAGAATCTCCACCCTCACCGATGCCCAAGAACGCCTGACCAATTCGTTCAAGGCGCTCTCCGCCGACGCCCTGCGCTTGAACAACCAGTCGTTCCTCGAACTCGCGCGCGAATCGTTCGGCAAACTTCACCAGCAGTCCGCCGATGAACTCGGCAAGCGGCAACAAGCGATCGATTCGATGGTGAAGCCGCTCAAGGAGTCGCTGGAAAAAGTCGACGCGAAGATTGGAAAAATGGAAGAGTCACGTAAGGAAGCCTATGGCTCGCTTTCGGAACAGCTCAAAAGCCTCGCCTCAACCAACGCTTCGCTCCAATCGGAAACAACCAAACTCTCCCGGTCGCTCAGGTCGACCAGCACTGCTGGTCGGTGGGGCGAATTACAACTTCAACGTGTCGTCGAGTTGGCCGGCATGGTTGAGAATGTAGACTTCATCCAACAGGAAGCCACCGGAGAGGTGCGGCCCGACATGCTCATACGGCTGCCCGGAGGCAAGCACATCGCCGTCGACGCGAAGGCTCCGATGCAAGCGTTCCTCGAAGCACTCGAGGCCAGCGACGAAACGATCCGGAAAGCCAAATTTGCCGAACACGCCCGCGTCGTCCGGGGCCACATCGATTCACTTGGAAGCAAAACCTATTGGAAAAACATTCAGCCTTCTCCTGAGTTCGTCGTCCTCTTTATTCCAGGCGAAGCTTTTTATAGCGCCGCCCTCCGATACGAACCCGATCTTTTCGAACGCGGCACGAGCATGGGTGTCATTCTCGCCTCTCCGGCCACTCTCATCGCTCTGCTGAAGGCCGCCGCCTATGGCTGGAAACAAGACGTCCTTTCGAAAAACACCGAAGATATTCGCCATCTCGGCCTGGAACTGCACGAGCGCGTCGGCACGCTCGGAGAAAATCTTACCACTCTCGGTCAGCGCCTGACCCAAACCGTTTCCGCATTCAACAGTATGGCGACCACCGTAGAGGGTCGAGTGCTGGTCACCGGCCGCAAGCTGGAAAAGCTAGGCGCTAGGAGTGAGAAAAAACTGGAAGAACCCCGGCTCGTCGAAGACTTGCCGAAGCAGTTGAGTGCACCCGAATTTCAAGGCAATGAGTGACGCCGAACCATCGTTGTCTTCCCTAGAAGGCATTTGGCAACCCGTGTACGCGGAGCTCGACGGCGAGGAAGCGCCGCGCATGGCGCTGGAGCAGATGGAACTCGAATTGGCCGAAGGTAAATACACCGTGCGCTTCGGTGGCGAAGCCCACGATCACGGTACCTTCGAAACGACCGAAACGATCATCACCTTGCGGGGCATCCGCGGCACCAACGAAGGACGCACAATCCCTTCGCTATTTAAAGTCACCGAGAACGCACTCTCCATCTGCTACGGCCTGGGCGGCCATTGCCCGGCGAAATTCGCGACCGGCCCGGGGCAGCAGATTTATCTCGTGAACTATCAGCGCAAAACCGGTTAGCGCCCACCTGCGTTCAAATTCCCGTTTCCGATGCCGCGTGTCACCGGTTTGTTTATTTACCCAGTCAAAGCGCTGCGCGGCTGCGCCGTGACAAGCGCGGAGTTTGACGCGTTGGGTTTTGTCGGCGACCGGCGTTTCCTCATCGTCGACGAGACCGGAAAGTTTATCACGCAACGAACCGTGCCGCGCACTGCGCGAATCGACGCCACCCTGAGCGCGGACAAGCTCACACTCTCCGCGGAAGGTGCGGGACAACTCACGGTGCCCCGGGCCGGGCAGCCGAACGCCCTTGTCCGTTCGGTGAGCGTCTGGAAAAGCGAAAACCTGCAGGCCGAGGACTGTGGCGAATCCGCCGCCAACTGGCTCAGTGATTTCCTCGGATTAAAATGCAACTTGGTGCGAATCGGCCGGGATTTCCAGCGCCCGATGCTAAAATCAAGCGCCCGCCCCGGCGACTCCGTTTCCTTCGCCGATGCATTTCCGTTCCTTATCATCAGCGAAGCGTCCCTCGCCGCCCTCAATGATCGCCTTCAGGAAAACGACGCTGAGCCCGTGCCCATGAACCGGTTCAGACCGAGCATTGTCGTGGACGACTGCGAGGCCTTCGCCGAGGACGATTGGGCGCGGGTGCAAATCGGCGACGCCATTTTTCGCAATGGTGGTCCGTGCGCGCGGTGCATCGTGACGACCACCGATCAACTTACTGGCGAACGCCTCGGTAAGGAACCGCTCCGCACACTCGCGACCTTCCGACGCGATGTGGCCGATCCCAGCGACGTGAATTTTGGGATCAATTTAATCCACGAAACGAAAGCTGGTCGCGTGCAAGTCGGCGATGCAATCGTGCCACTTTAATCGTTGCTCCGCGACTGGAGCCGCGGCGAGGTCGCCCTGGCTCCAGAAAACAATCACTGTGATCCCAACTCCCGTTTCGCCGCGATCGCGCGCAATTCCTTGGCCGTGAGCAGATCCTTTTCCCGCCCCATCGCTTCCTTCGCAGTGATCAAATCGCCAAGTGAAATAACGTGAAATCGCTGACCGTCGACTTGCAGTTCCTCGGCCCGACTCCTGAGACGATTAAAATCGCCCACTCCGAGGACGGACGTAAGAATGTCCACGACGCCGCGGTCGGTCTGAAGATAAATATTCTTCAACGCCTGACCCGCCGAAGGGTAAGTCAGAAACGAAATTTTTTGGGGCGTCATACGGTGCTTGGGATTCCAATCGCCCAAGGCCTGCCGGATTTTTGCCACGTTCTCGTCGGTTAAGACCGCGCAGATATCGACATCCCGGGTAATATACGACGAACCGTGGCTGACAGCCGCGTAGCCGCCAACGATCACGAAGTCCAATCCTGCGTCATAGAGACGCCGCAGCAGCTGACTGAAGTCTTGCATTTCTCAATTGTCCTGCGGCCTGCAGTTTCAGCGCCAGCTCCAAAGCGGAGTCGTGCTGCTGCCAGCGTTCCTTCACGCTCAGCGCCAGATTCGTATCCAACAGATCAAGATCGATCCCCGCCCGGCGGGCGTCTTCGAGAGCTTGTTCGGCAGCGGTCATGGCTAAAATATAATGCCAGCCGCCTGGCCGCCGCAAGAGACTAAATAATCACTCCTCAAAAACCCGGCCACGCCGTCTCGACTTGATTTGGGCGCGGTGACGTTTCCCCTGCACCATCCGTAGTTTTTGGCCGCGCGATTTTCCACGTTTCTGCCGGCGAACCAGTTCTCGCGCCGCTTGCGCGCGGTTCGCGGCTTCCCGACTGCGCCATTCTAACTTTTCAGCAAGTTCATTCCAGGCGAGCAGCCGATTGAGCGTCTGGCTGCGCTCCCGCTGGCAGCGCACTTCCACCCTGGTAGGCTTGTGGTGAAGGCAAACGGTCGACGAGGTCTTGTTGATCTTCTGCCCGCCTGCGCCGGACCCGCGTACAAAACGTTCCTCGATGTCCTCCGGCCGCACATTGAGGGCAACAAACCGCGTGCGCAACGGCGCTTCTACGATGTCGGGAAAATCGGCCATCCATTGTTTTAGTCACAAAGAAACGCAAAAATACACGCAAAAGCCCTGGAATTTTCCCGTGAGACACGGCGATTTTTATCCTTTTGATGACATTTCGTAGCCTTACTCTGAAACTCTCCGTCACTTCTAAAGTCTGAATGCTTCCAGCTCGGCTCTTGTCACTGGCCTCTCATTACTTATCACTCTTCCTTTCCCTATGATTACCGGCCCAACTTGGTCTCAAAAACTTCGCACTGAAATCGCCAAGGCTGTGATCGGCCAGGATGTCGTCATCGAACGCCTCCTCGTCGCCTTGCTCGCCAACGGTCACGTGCTCCTCGAAGGCATGCCTGGCCTCGCCAAGACGCTTCTCGTCAAATCGCTGGGTGCGGCACTCGGGGTGCAATTTGAGCGCATCCAGTTCACGCCCGATCTTCTCCCGAGCGACGTTGTCGGCACGATGATTTTTTCCCCGAAGGAAGGCGGATTCGCCACGCACAAAGGCCCGATCTTCGCCAATCTCGTCCTCGCCGACGAAATCAATCGCGCTCCCGCAAAAGTCCAGTCCGCCCTGCTGGAAGGTATGCAGGAGCGGCAAGTCACCATCGGCGGCAATTCCCACAAGCTCCCGCGCCCATTCTTTGTGATGGCAACCCAAAATCCGGTTGAACAGGAAGGAACCTACCCGTTGCCCGAAGCGCAAACCGATCGCTTTCTTTTCAAGCTGCTCGTTGACTACCCTTCCGCCAGCGAAGAAGCCCTGATGATGGAAATGTGGGGCCAGGTCACAAAGCAGCCCGAAGTGGCCGCCGTTTCCAGTGGCGAGGAATTGCTCGAGCTCCGCAACTACGTCGACGCGATCCACGTTTCACCCAGCGTCCAGGCCTACATTCTCGCACTCGTCCGTGGCTCGCGCGAACTCGCCGCGCAAGCCGAGGGCGCCGCCGGCGGCCCCAAGCGCTTGCTCAACTTCGGCGCTTCCCCGCGCGCTTCGCTCGCTCTCTTCCAATCCGGCCGCGCGCTCGCGTGGCTTCGCGGTTCCGACTACGTTTCGCCCTCACTGATTCAGGAGGTTTTCCACGACGCCCTGCGCCACCGCGTTGGCCTGACGTACGAAGCCGAAGCCGAGGGCCTCTCCGCCGACAAAATCCTCGATCAGGTGCTCGTCCGCACTCCAGTCCCCACCGATCAAAAAGGCTGAAATCGGAATGACTGAAAAGCCGAAAGGATTGTCCACGATTATGCGCGAAACAAAACGCACCATCCTCTCGTTCGTCTTCCTGCTTCAGCCCTTCGATCCTTCAGTCCTTCAGCCTTTTTCCTAACGATGTCTTCCGCCGCATCCTCCACCGCTTCGCTGGTTACTTCCCAGCTCGCGCTGCTCAAGCAGCTCGAGTGGCGGGTGCGCCACGCGGTGGAAAACGTGCTGAGTGGCGAATATCGTTCCGCCTTCCGCGGACGCGGCATGGAATTCGACCAGGTCGTCAAATACACGTTCGGTGACGACATCCGCGACATCGATTGGAATGTCACCGCGCGGCTCGGGGAACCCTATCGCAAGAAATTCATCGAGGAACGCGAGGTCTCACTGTTGCTCGTATTTGAGGACAGCGTAAGTCTTCAATTCGGCTCCGGCGCCCAATCGAAACGAGAGGCGCTCCTCGAACTCGCCGGCCTCGTGATGATGCTTGGCGCAGTGAACCGGGATCGCGTGGGTTTTCTCCACGCCTCGCCGGATGGCTACACCTTAAAAGAACCCGTCCGCGGACGTGGCCAGATTCTCCACGCGGCCGCGACGCTCCTCGGCCAGCCGGCGCCTTCGATCGAAACGCACGAATCGAAAGCGGAAAACTTCATCCCGTGGCGCATGCTGGCGAAAGCCGCGCCCCGCCACAGCATCATGATCTGGCTCGGTGATTTTCCGCCACGCGTCGAGCCGGAAGGCTGGAGTGTGCTCTCGAGGCGTTACCAAACGATGGGTTTCCGCGTGGACGATCCGTGGGAGCGCCAGTTGCCATATGATCGCGTCCTCACCACCTACGATCCGGTCGCCGGTCGGCTCGTAACGCTCGACGGCACCTCGTCCGCCCAGCGGGCCGCGCACGCCGAATGGACCCAACAACGCGATGCCGCGTTCCGCGAAATTTTTCCCGCGCCCTTGAGTCGTTTGGTGGTCGGCACCGACCAGGACCGCCTCGACGCCCTTGTGCGTTTTTTCCACGCGCGGATGAATCAGAAGGGAGCGAGATGAGAAACAACCCGTTTCAAGCAACAAGCATTGGATGATCGCGCCGACTTCATCTTTCTGCCACTTACCGCTTGCCGTCTGGCACCTGGCCGGCCTTGACGGCTACATCCTTCACGACCCCGCATGGTTACTGGCCCTGCTCGTCCTGCCGCTGATGATGTGGGTGCGTGGCCGTCGCGGGGCGCCGGTGATGATCGTTCCTTTTGCGGCGGCGTGGCACCGTCCGTCCATCATCCCGAGTTCACGCTGGCCCGCGATGCTGGCGATGCTGGGCCTGATCCTGTTGATCGCCGGCCTTGCGCGTCCGCAAATTGTCGAGGACAAACGCGACGTCAAACAGCAGGGCTACGACCTGATACTCGCCATCGATCTCTCAGGTTCGATGCTTGCCGAGGATTACGAACGCGGCGGCGAACGCATCAACCGCCTCCAAGCCATCAAGCCGGTCATCCAGGCGTTCATTTCCCAACGCGCCAACGATCGCATTGGCCTCGTCGTTTTTTCCGGACGCGCCTACACCCTCGCCCCGCTCACGTTCGATCACGACTGGCTCGGCCGGCAGATACAACGGCTCAAGATTGGCATGATCGAGGACGGTACCGCGATCGGCGACGGCCTCGGCGTCGCGCTCACGCGGTTGCATCAGGCGGGGCGCGACGAGAATAACAAACGCAAGGGTGCCTTTGTTGTTCTGCTGACCGATGGCGCCAACAATCGCGGCCTCCTCAGTCCCGAGCAGGCCACGGAAATCGCGAAGTCACGCGGCATTCCGGTTTATACAATTGGCGCCGGACGGGACGGCTTGGTGCCGATGCCTGTGTTCGATGACTCCGGGAACAAGGTGGGCTATCGCCGCATGATTTCCGATCTCGACGAAAACCAATTGCGCGCGATTGCCGACGCCACCGGTGGAAAGTTTTTTCGCGCCGCCGATTCCGACACCATCGAGCAGGCGTTCAAGGCGATCGACAAGGCGCAGAAGATCGAATTCACCGCGAAGTCATATCTGTTAACCACGGAGCTGTTCGCCTGGTTCGCCGTGCCTGGTTCCTTTTTACTGTTTCTCGGGGCGATGTTCGCGCTGCCGCCGCAGCTCCGGAAACGCCGCATTGCGTCGAATTCCAATCCCGCCACCCCGGGCACGGCGCGCTCCTCTTCGGTTCCATGAGCTTTCAGTCACCCCATCTTCTCTGGCTCCTGGTGCCGCTGGTGCTCCTTTTCTCATGGGAACTCGCACGCCACACCGCGCGGGCCGCGACAACTTTTCCTAAAATCGCCCGCGCATGGGCCGGAGCGTTCAATGTTTCCATGGGTGCCCGCCACACCACGGCGGAAAACCGTCCGCGCATCTGGCTGTGGTTCGGGCTGGCCTTTTGCATCGTCGCCCTCGCGCGCCCGCAATGGGGCGTGATCGAGGAGCAGGTTTTCGATCAATCGCGCGAGGTACTGATCGCGGTCGACCTTTCGAAATCGATGCTGGCGCAGGACGTGAAACCCTCGCGGCTCGATCGCAGCAAACTGCTCATCCAGTCGCTGCTCGACGGCTTAAAGGGCGAACGCGTCGGGCTTGTGGTGTTCGCCGGCACGGCATTTTTGCAAAGTCCGCTCAGCTCCGACTACGAAATTTTGCGCGAATTTCTGCCGTCGATGGGCCCGGATTATCTGCCGGAAGGCGGTACCAATTACCGGGCGTTGCTCGAAACGGCGATTCAGGCGTTCGGCACGTCGACGGCGGATCGCTACCTGATCATTCTGAGCGACGGCGAGGCGACCGACGATGACTGGAAACCCATGGTCGACCAACTGAAGGCGAAGGGAATTCGCATCATCGGGCTTGGCGTCGGCACGCAACAAGGCGCGTTCATCCCGGACGCCGGCGGCGGTTTCGTGAAGGACGAACGCGGCGCCGTGGTCCTCGCCCGTCTAAACAGCTCCACCTTGGAGGAACTCGCCCAAGTCACCGGCGGCGCGTACACCGACGCGAGCGCATGGGTCGATCTCCCCGCCCTCCTGAAGAAAACCGTCGAAACCGGGACGAAAGGCGATTTCTCGGAGAAAAACACCGCGCGGAAAATCGAACGCTTCCAGTGGTTCCTCGCGCCTGGACTCCTGCTTTTATTGATCAGTTTCTGGGCGGAATTTCCCGTGCGTCCGCGCGAACGCGCGCTCCCCTTGTCCGCCACTGCCGGTCGGGCGAAATCTCCCGCAAAATCAGCCGCGACCGTCACCGCTGCTTCGATCGCGCTGCTTTTCGCCTTCGCCGCACCACATCGGCTCAATGCCGAGGACTCGGCAAACGAAACATTAAGCAAACCCCTCGCGACCACCGTGGCGCGCCTCTCGGAGCAGCCCTCACTGAGCGCAAAGGACTGTTCCGATCTGGCCCAGACCACGATCACCTATGGCCAACGGGCAAAATCCGCCAAGCAACTCCCCGTTGAAAAGGCCGTTCAGGATGCGCTCCAGGCAGTGGATCTCGGCGAAAAACTCGGCGCGAAAGAGGCGGATTGGGCGAAACTTCGGCAGGACTTGCAGGATCTGCTCAAAAAAGAAGAACCGCCGCCGGATCAGAAGAAAAAACAGGACGAGGATCAGAAGAAGAAGGATCAACAAAAGCAGGATCAAAACAAGGACCAGCAAAGGAACCAGGACAAGGATCAGCAGAAAGATCAGGACAAAAACAAATCCGGGCAGCAAAAGCAGGACGAGAAGAACCAACAGCAGCAGCAGGACCAACAAAAGCAGTCGGAACAGAAAAACCAACAGGACGCCTTTGGTGACATGAAAGATAAACAGGACCAGAAGGCGCAACCGCAACCCAAGCCACAGCCGCAAACCGGCACCCAGAAAGTCGGCGGCCAGCAGGATAGGAAACGCGAAGACCAGACAGCCCCCGAACTGGCAATGCCATTACAGAAACTTGAGCAGGTTAAAAATCAGGATTCCCCCGCGAAGCTTCAACAAATCATGCAAGGCCAGGAGCAACAGCAACAAAAGCCCAAGACTGCGGGCAAGGATTGGTAATCTTTCATGCGCAACCAGCATTCCCTCTTCCGTCTCACCCTCACGTACCTGCACCATCGGTCGCGCGGTCTCTCTGGATTGCCCGTCACCGGTGCTTCACGCAACGCCCTCTGGCGCGGTCTGCTCACGCTGCTGTTGCTTCCGCTTTCCGCATTCGCCCAGGGCGTTCACTGGGATCCTCCGGCTGGACAGCTTGGCTTCAATCAGGTCAGTCAGATTTCACTTGTGTTCGAGAACTGCGAACCCGACGGCGCTCCGGACTTGCCGCAAGTCAGCGGCTTGACCTTCGGTCGTCCCTCGCAAAGCAGTCAGACGAGCATCGTCAACTTCACCATGACCCGGACCTTCTCGCTCGTTTATCCGGTGCGGCCAGACAGGAAAGCTTCACTGACGATTCCCGCATTCGAGGTTAAAACCGACAAAGGCCCGCAAAAAGTAGCCGCCGCCAACTATACCGTTGGCGATGCCACCGTCGGAAACTCCGGTGTCGCGCTCGACGATATCGCGTCCGCCAAGCTCACCCTGGCAAAGGATACTTTCTGGATCGGCGAAGTTTTTCCCGTCACCTTCAACTTGAACGTGGCACGCCGTTACTTCCATTCGCTCGCCTCTTCCGTCGAATGGCCCGCAACGCCGTTCGTCGCCGAGGAATGGAGCAAGCCCGATCCGGGCGAAGCGCTCGTCGGTGGTGAACGCCGGGTCGTGTCCGTGCAATCGACGCGCGCCTACTCCAAAAAGGCCGGCAGCTTCACGCTCAGTCCCGCGAGCCAGATGGTGAACCTCATCGTCGGCTCAACCGGCTTCGGTCTGTTTTCCCAACCCAACGTCGAGCAACGACAGTTGGATTCGAATTCCGTGGCAGTCACGATCAAGCCGCTGCCAGCGCCGCCGGCGGATTTCTCCGGGGCCGTCGGACAGTTTACTTTTGTTTCCAAGGTCGTTCCGCTAAGCACCGGTATCGGTGAACCCATCACTTGGAACATCGAACTCAGCGGCACCGGCAACTGGCCGGACATTTCCGGGCTGCCCCAACGCGATGTCTCCAGCGATTTCCAAGTCGTCCAGCCAAAATCGAAACGGACGATGAAGGACGGTTCGCTCTTCGAAGGCACACTTTCCGAGGACGTCGTGCTCGTCCCCACCAAAGCCGGCACTTACAAGCTGCCCTCCGTCCATTTCACCTATTTCGACACGATTTCCGGAAGTTACAAAACACTCGCAAGCGAACCCGCGACAGTGACCGTCACCGCCAATGCCACGCCATCGTCATCGGCGGTAAATTCCGGCGCTCCCCTCCAGTTCGGCAATAACGCCACGAAAAACCCGGTTCTGCCCGCTGCACCGACAGGCGTCCCACCAGCAACCCCCGAAAATCTCCCCCGCGATCCGCTGCCCGATTCAGCCAGCGGATTAGCACCTCACAAAGCCAGCGTCTTCTGGCTGACCTTTTGGATTCCCGCGCTCGTTTTGGTTTTAGTCGTATGGCTGGTTCTCGCGGCGATCCGATCGCGCGAAAACGATCCCCAGAAAAAGCGCCGCATCGCCCGCGAGACTCTGAAGGAAATTCTCGCCGGATTGGGTGGTTCCAGCGGACAGTCCTCCTCGCTCACCGGCAAACTCAACGCCTGGGAAAAACAAACCGCGATCCTATGGGAAATTCCGCACGCCGCGCCCGGCGCGCCACTGGTGGAATCACGCATCACCTCCCGCCAAAAAGAATTGGCCCCGGCCTGGACCACGCTTTGGAAGGAAGCTGATCGGGCCTTGCACAGCCGCGAACAAAACCTGCCGAAGGATTGGGCTTCCCGCGCCAAAACTGCCCTCGACGCCGTGCAAATTCCCGGCTGGCCACCATTTTCCCTTTTCGCGACGCGCAATCTGCTGCCGTTCCTGTTCACGTTCGCGTTGATCCTGGCGCTCGCTCCCACCCACGCCTACGCAGACACGGCCACGGACAATTACAAGAAAGGCGATTTCACCACCGCCGAAACGGAGTGGAACAAAGCAGTTGAGCGATCCCCGGCCGATTGGATCGCACGTCACAACCTCGGATTGGCCCTCGCCCAACAAGACCGTTGGGCCGAAGCCACCGCGCAATGGACGAGCGCATTCCTGCTCAACCCGCGCTCCGACGTCACCCGCTGGGATCTCGCGCTCGGATTGCAACGTTCGGGCATGGCACCAACCGAATTGGTCGATCTTTCCCGCGGCAAAAATCGTTTTAAAATCACGCGGTTGGCGTCCCCGGGCGAATGGCAACTCGTCCTGCTCGTTGCCTCGCTCTTGCTGGCGGCCGCGCTCGTCGTGCTTCTCCTGCAAGGCTACAGACGCGCCGGCACGTGGGCCAAACCCACTGCGCTGATCGCATGCCTCCTTGCGATGGTCCTGGCCGCATCGGCAACGCTGAGCCTGCATGCCTACGGCAACCTCGCCGATCCCGAAGCCGCGTTGGTCTGGAGAGCCACCACACTTTTTAGCATTCCGACCGATGTCGATACCAAGCAAAAGAATTCACCGCTTTCCGCCGGTTCGATCGCCGTGGTCGAAAAAACTTTTCTTGGCTGGACCAAATTGGATTTTCCCGGCGGCCAATCCGGCTGGGTCCGCACCGAGGATCTGACGAAGCTGTATCGATGACCAGAGTGCAGTCTTCAGCTGCCGCGAGTAAACTCGCTCCCAAAAAACAATCCTCCTGCATTATCCTGTGGGTCGCTGCCGTCAGCATCCCTCGCCTTTTTCATTTGGTCTGAAACCACTTCGCGTCGCCCGGCTGATGGGTCCAATTTTCGATTAACGGGAAAATTTCCGCCACGGAATGCGCGACGGCGTACTTGCCGTGAATCGTTGCGTGCATGAATTTCTCCTCGACGATTTTTTGGCAGAACCGGAGCAGGTCATCGTAGTAGCCATCCTGATTGAGGATCACCACCGGTTTCCTCAGTGCTTCCAAGTGTGCGAGGGTGAGGATTTCCAACAATTCCTCCAGTGTGCCCCAGCCACCCGGCAACGCGAGAAAAGCGTCGGCGCGCGTCTCCATCAGCATCTTTCTCTCCCGCATCGTCAGCACCGAAATCAATTCGTCCGCTTCGGTGAATTCCAATTCCCGCGCCTTCATGAATTCGGGAATGACCCCGACGACGCGGCCGCCACCGGATTTTACGCCGCGCGCGACCGCGCCCATCGAGCCGGTCTTGCCACCCCCGTACACCAGCGTCCATTGCTTCCGTGCCATCTCGCTCCCCACTTCGACGGCGGTCGCATAGTACTTCTGATCGAGTCGGTCGCTGGAGGAACAATAGACGCACAGGGTTTTCGACATGGCGGAATCTGAAACCACTAATGGCCACTAATCACCACTAATTTTGGATGGTTCTCTCCGTGACATTATTTTCTGACTGATCTCCGTCCCATTAGTGTTCATCAGTGTGGATTAGTGGTTAACTCAGATTCACTACTCTATCGCGGCCGGCTTGCCCCTTCGCCCACCGGGCTGCTCCACGCCGGCCATGCCCGTACGTTTTGGGTCGCCGGACAGCGGGCGAAAAATGCCGGCGGTCGCTTGCAATTACGCAACGACGATCTGGATGCGGCGCGTTGCCGGCCCGAATTTATTTCCGCCATGATCGAAGACCTCCACTGGCTCGGGCTCGTCTGGGATGAACCGATGGTCTCCCAGAGCTCCCGAATTTCTTTCTACCGCACGGCCCTCGTAAAACTGCACACGGATGGATTTATCTATCCGTGCAACCGCTCGCGCCGCGATGTCCAGGCTGCGGCCAGTGCCCCGCATGAGGCAGACGAGTCGGACGAACCACTCTATCCGATGGAATTCCGTCCGCCCGCAGACGCACCGCTGCCCGCGCTGGCCGGACGCGAGACGACCAACTGGCGGTTTCGCGTTCCGGACGGCGAAACGCTGATCTTCCACGACGGCAATTTCGGCGAACAACGTGCCATCGCCGGCCATGACTTCGGCGATTTTCTGGTCTGGCGAAAGGACGACGTGCCCAGCTACCAACTGGCATGCGTCGTCGATGATGCAGCCATGGCCATCACCGAGGTGGTGCGCGGCGCGGATTTGATGCGGTCCACCTTCCGACAGCTCCTGGTTTGCCGTGCGCTTGGCTTGACACCGCCAGCGTTCTATCATTGTCCACTCGTTACCGACGACAACGGACAACGGCTGGCCAAGCGCCACGACGCGCTGTCGATTCGGACCCTGCGCGAACAGGGCGAAACACCTCAAAAAGTGCGGACAAGTTAGGCGAACTCCATCCTCCGAAAGCGTTCCTGCAAAATATTACTTATTTCTCCACATCGCCGGCAGGATGTACTGCGTTCCCAACAGATAATTCCTGTAGTAGAGCCAGAAAATCAGGACGCCGAGTCCAGTGAGGAAGCATATTTCGCCAATTCCGCCCGCCGTGGTGCGGCTCGTTTTTCGTAACGATTGCACCGTCCAGATGAGACCCGGAGCGATCGCAAAGGCGACGACCGATGAACCAAACAAAACCATTGCGATGATGGCCAGCGTCCGCAGCACGCCGTCATAAATCAGTCGTGCCTTGTAGGCGGCGATCTCATTGCATAAGTTGAGTAACAACAGGCAACACGGCAGGACATAGTAGCGTTCGAGCGCGGCGTTGGTCTTCATGGTATATTCAACCCAGCTGAGCGAAGTTCCTGCCTTGCTAAAAGCCAAAATCTGCATTCCCAGTCACTTAACCCCGCATGGCCACCTACGTTTACGAAACCATTCCCCAACGTCCCGACGAGGTCCCCACGCAGTTTGAAATTGTCCAGAGCATGAAAGCCACCCCACTGGCGGCGCATCCGGAAACCGGCCAACCGGTACGGCGCGTAGTTATGGGCGGCTATGGATTGATCAGCGGCCGCGACAAAACCTCTCCGAGATCCTCACCCATCGCCGCGTGCAGCCCCGGTTGCGCCTGCCACCGCGGTTCCCGCATTCCCTCTCCCTAACTCAAAAAAAATATGATTAACTACAGTAAGCCAGACCTCACCCAACATCCACCGCGCAGCGTCCGCGTTCGCATCGGCGGTTATGCTCATCTCGGCCGGTTGCTCGACAAAGCGCGCGCCACTATTGCCGGTAAAAATGCAGAGTATCACTACAATTGTCCGCTCGATCAGATGTTCTTTGGCTTCACGGGCATCGATCATGAGGTGATGCTGGCCGAGATTAGATCCGGCAAGTCCGACATTCAGATCCTCGAGTTTGTGAATGCCCAAGCGAAGAAACTGCCCTATGACGTCAATACCTGGTCGGCGTGGGTTGAACTCCGCGGACCCGGCGGCGCCGAGGGTCACGAATGGATCGCCAGCACGTTGAAGGCGCACAATTCCGCCCGGGACGATATCCGGTCATTCTCCGATCTGCTCGATCTCGACGACTACCTCAGCTACGGCGGAATCGCCTGAGCAATTTAGATTTTAAATACTCCAATCAGCGGCGCACTTCGGTGCGCCGTTTTTTTTGGCTAATCGATCGAAGACCTCAAAGCTCCGTGTACTTGTCCGCGCGGCCGCGGGCTTTCTCCACCGGATATTTTTTGGCATTGGCCGCCATCTTCGTCTCGATCGCAGCGGCGAGATCGATACCGCAAATATTGGCGAACTCCAGCGCGTAGATCACCACGTCAGCGATCTCTTCTTCGATGGCCGGGCGTTTCTTCGAATCATGCGCGAGCGTCAGTGAATCCTTCGATTCAGCCCACAGGAAATGCTCCATCAACTCGCCCGACTCCGCCGCGAGTGCCATGCTGAGGTTTTTCGGGGAATGAAATTGTTCCCAATCCCGCTCGTGCACGAAGGCGAGCACCCGCTCCCGCAGTTCCGCCACCGTGGTCGTCCCATCAGTCAATGGTTTCATAAAATGCAGGCTGCCAACGCCGCGATGTCCATGCAAGCCCGGCAGCCGCATCCGTTTTGACTTCCCTGTCTCAGTTGCCCAACCGCAGATTGATTCTGAAATAGCTGCCAACTGTATCTCTCGATTCTCAAAAAATATTTGGCGGCCGGCATGAGTTGTGCATTTTGACTCTCGATAGACCAACATGGCACCGACGCTTAAAGTTCAGCACCGCCCGGATGGCACTTCGCTTACGAAGGCCGTCCAACCGGCGTGCTGCAACCATCAGATGCGCCAGACCATTGCCGTGTGGTCTAATAAAGCCACCGACACGGGCTGCCTGACCTGACGAAACCGTAAATCGGTTCACCTCAGCTCCCAGGAGTCCCGGCGGTCAAAAACCGACGAGAGGAACAACCATGCATACGATCATACATCGCAATCACCATAATCGCTTCCCGAACATCGAACCTGTTTCCCAGGACTTCCGTTCGCCACACTATGACTGCATCGACATGGCGCAGGGTCTCAAGCTCGTCGTGTATGTGCCGGGCGTGGACGCCAGCGGCATCGAAATCACCACGCAAGGCCCCGACGTATTTGTGACCGCCCGCAAGACCCACCACGTCCGCGTCAACTGGGAGGCGTTGCACCTCGAAAAGGTGCAACGCGACTACCAGCTCAAGCTGCGGCTCGGGGCTGGGTTTGACTACGAAGCGTTGCAGGCGTCCGTCGCTCGCGGCGTGCTCACCATCGCGTTGCCGAAAAAGCATCTGGCTCCGGCCAGCGCGCCCGATCTGCACCGTCAGGTGGCATAGCCGCGGAAAACACCACCGGTGCGCATGTCTTTTAGCCGGCATGCGCACCGGTTTTTACCGAATTTTGAGGAACAAAACGTCCTCGTTCCGGCTCTCAACTTATACGGCATTGACCCGCCGTCTCCCAAAAACCCAAGCACCCTTAAACGCGATGACCTACTTTCCAAATCATCTCCGCAAACGCCCGCTGGCCGCCCTGGCTGCGGCGTTGACTCCGGTTAAGAACGCCATGACTCGCGACTTTTCCTCGGGCCGGCTCCTCTTTAAACCACCCGCGCTGATCAGCCCTCGCGTGGAAGTGGAGTTGCTGCCGATCAAATCGCTCAGCGTCATCCAGCGTTCAGAGCGCCGCTAAAGCTTAATCGATCTCGTTAACACCACCCGGCTTCGGCCGGGTTTTTTATTGGGCCAGTCCGACGGTAGGGCGGATTATCCTAGTCCGCCGCCTCAGGAATTCGCACGCGGCCACTGCAATCGCATATCCTAAACGGCACTTTAAGGATAAAGTGCCCTACCCAGTCCAAAGTGTCCGTGATGCGACGACCAACGCTCAACGCGCGTCTTCCTCACCGCTCACGCACGAGCCACCCACACTCAAATCCAGCGCCCGCATCCACTTTTAACCGCTCCACCAGCAGTGGCAGGACGCCGCGGATTTCCCCGTCGATTTGCCACGGCGGATTGAGGATCAACAACCCGCACCCTTTCATCCGTAGCTGCGAATCGTCACCGGCGATCCGGATTTCCGCAAAGAACGTGGGTGGCGGCGACGATTCCAAAAACGCCCGTTGAAACCCATCCACTCGTACGCGTTCGGTCACCGGATACCAAACCGCACACACTGCACCCGGGAGTCGCTTCAGCATTTCCCTGATTCCAGTCAGAATATCCGCGAACTCGTCCTTGCTTTCAAACGGTGGATCAATGAGCACCAAGGCTCGTTTTTCCGGCGGAGGTAGCGCCGCTTTCAAACCGGTGTAGCCATCGATTCCCTGCACCTTCACTCGCGATTCCCGGGCAAACTCAAAGTCCAATGCTTCCGCGTCGTCCGCCCTCAACTCAAATAACGCCATTCGATCCTGAGCCCGAAGCAACAGCTTCGCCACCCAGGGAGAACCGGGATAATATTTCAACTCCGGTCCCGTGGCGCCCTGCCGATCATTAAAACGCCGGATCAGCGCCAAATAATCCTCAATCGCCGGTGACTTGCCCGTCGTGGCGTCCCAAAAGCGTCCGATGCCCGCCGGGTACTCGGGTTCGCGCGAACGTCCGTCGGGCAGCACTGACGGGATCGACAAATCGTAGCCGCCCCGCCCGGCATGCGTATCGAGATACAGAAACCCCTTTTCTTTTCGTTGCATCGCGCGGATGAGTTGAAGGAGCAGCACATGCTTGAAGACGTCCGCATAGTTCCCAGCGTGATAATGATGACGATAATTCATGGACGTTTTCCGCCAACGCCGCACCGCGCGGCATTGACGCGATCATCTTCTATTCGACCGGAACCTTGACCACCGATTTCCGTACCAGCACGGAACCCGCGTCCGGCAGCAACGTCGACAGATGACCATCCACCGGAAAAAAGATCGCGACGTTGCCAGCAGTCATCGTGAGATGCGAGGTCGCGGTAGAATCAGCGTACTTGATCAAATCCCGCTCGGCCAGATAAGGCTGGCTCACCGTCAACCGCGAGATGTCGATCACTTCCATCCGCTCCGCACCTGAGAGCACCAGTTGCACGTCGATGTACTTCCGATGCGATTCAAGAAAAACATCTGCCCGCCGCTTGGCATTATAAACCTGTTCCAAGGCAAACGCGCCGCCGGCAAGGTCCACGCGCTCCGTCACACCGGCTGCGATTTGATTCAAACGGCTAAAGGCCGCCGAGGTGGGATCGAGCAAATCCGCGAGGTACGCATGCGCCGCCGCAAAGCGGGAGTCGTTCGCCGACTGGGCTTTCACCGTGGAAAAAGGACCGAAAATAGCCATGCCGCCAGAATCGTAAGGAAAGCTCCCCGGGAGCAAGCCCCGAGGCGTCCAATGAACTGAATCACCGCCATCGATCGACCATCCATTCATTCGTAGCACAGGTCTGTGATTCCCCGCCCCGCGGGTCAAAAACCCGCGCTACCGCCCACGCCCGCGTTTCCGCTCATCACTGCAACAACCCTTTCGAACGCTCGACCAATCCGAGGAATTCATTCCGATAACCGCCACTATCGCGGCCCATCCCGGCCCGGCCCCAAGCCGTGATATCCGCCAGCTTCGCCGAACCCTTGTACGGCGAATCCCGCAGGATCATGCCGAACGCTGCGACCGACGACGCAAATTTGAAATCCTCGGTCGCATCGGCGAAACGCGTCCCCTGGTCGTACAGAGGAAACTCCAGTTGGTTGCTCACCTCTCCCGCCGGATCTTTATAGTGGATTTGCAGGGTCAACATTTGGGTCGATTCGGGATTTCCAGCCTTCGCAGCCGAATGATCCACCGTCGTTTTTTGATATTTCAGCGGACCGACATCGACGCCTGTCTCGCCGGGCATCTCAATCCCGACGGGAACGACTTCATAGAGGGCAGTCACGATTCGCCCTGCCCCGATTTCACCGGCATCGATCTTGTCGTCGTTGGAATCTTCCTTGGCCGGCAGCCGATTCTCATAGCCGATCAAGCGGTAGGCCTGCACTACGGCGGGATTAAATTTCACCTGCAATTTCACGTCCTTCGCGATCGTGACGAGCGTGCCACCAGTCGCCGGCGTCGCATCGGAAACTTCGCGGCCTTTCAACCCAATGCGCACCAACCGATGCTCCGGCGCCCAGGGAGCGCTCGCGACTTCCAAATGCGCCGCAATAGGCGGCGTGTTGAGCTCACCCTTGGATCCCACCCGCTCCGGTCCGGCGTAGTCGTAAGGAAAATAGTTCACCAATTCCTCGATTTTCACCGCATCGACCGGCGGACGCCGTCCTTCCTGGATAAAACGACGGACGGACGCATATGAAGCGTGATCGGCGTCCACCGAAAATGGTGAAACCGACTGCCCCGCTTCTTCTGTGCTGTTCGCATCCGTAAGTGGAACTTCGATGTATTTCTTGCTCTCATGCACCGGTGCAGTCCGCTGCCAGTACACAAAGAACACCGCGAAGCAGGCCGCCGCCAAGCCGGACACGACGTAATAGAAATGAGGAAACTTGATTTTCTTCCCTAGCATTCCCTCCGCCACCAACGGCCCGCCGTCCAACCGGCGAAAATTTCGGCCGGGAATAATTGCTGCATGAGCCGTCGCGCCTTCGTCTGCCGATGCCGTCGTCGCCGCTGGCGTCGCGATCGGTTCATCCGCCAATGCATTGGTCAGCGACACGACCGTGGTGCGAATCTCCGCCACCGTCTGACGCGCGGCCGCGTCCTGCTGGAGCTGCTTTTCAAATTCCAGGCGCTCCGCCGCTTCCATTTCGTCGAGCGCGTAGGCAGTCAACCGCGGGTCGTCGGGTAAAATTGTATTCTGAATCATTTTCTCATTCTCCATTTTCGGTGATCAGCGAGCGCACATCAATCGGGTTGCGCGGCCATCTCGCGGCGCAAGGCCTTGATCGCGGTGTGCAGGATGAAGCCGACATTTGTCACCGACAGCGACGTGATGCGGCTGATTTCCTGGTAGCTGAATCCATTTTGAAATTTCAGCCGGATGACTTCCTGCTGGTTATGAGGCAGGTGGTCGATCAGACGCAGCACTGCTTCGTGTTGTTCATTGCGTTCCAGCGTGCGGCCGGGACGCGGGTCGGCGGCGGTCAACCGCTCGGCTTGTCCTTCCTCGAAGCGTTTCATGCGTCCTTCCTTGCGCAAGACATCATGCGCGCGGTTGCGACAGACGGTGAAAAGCCATTCGGCCACGTGGCTTTCCACGGAGGCGGCGGGCTGGGCCATGAGGCGGACAAACGTATCCTGCACCACGTCGCGCGCGCGCTCGACGTCACCGCCGAGAAGGCGGGTGGCATAGCGCAGAAGTGGCGCTTGATGGCGCGCCACGGCTTCCTGCACCAAGGAGCTGGCATCGTTTCCGACATGGTGTTGTTCCGGTTCGATATTCACGAGACCTTGCTCCTACCACGGATGATTACCGCGTTTATTAGGCCTGTCATTGGCAATTTTGAAATTTATCGCCCGACCGGCGTTTCGCGAGACGGAACGCCGCGAAGATCTGGCATCTCCCGCTCGGCAACTCGCGTCGGAATCGACGGCTTCGCGCCAAAAACCACCTCGACCACATTGCGTACAAACTGTTCGTCGGAAATGCCTTCGTCGATTTCCGGTGGCATCGGCGTCAAACTGCGAAAATGCGCCGCCAGTTCACGGAAAAGTCCCAGTCTCGCCTCCGCCTCAAATTGTTCCCGGCGTAACAACGCCTGAAACGCCGCGTGCGCCAGCGCCGGACTGGTGTTGGCCCGCAGCCTGGCCGCGAGGTGTTGCTGCCCCCGCAACGAGTTATACTTCGCGAGCACCAACTGCCCCAAATCCACGCCGGCGAGCGGCGCCTCATGCACCACGATCGTCGCCGCCGCGACATCCCCCAGTCGCTGCGCTTTCCGCGTGCAAAGCGCGGTGACGCCACCCACCAGATAAGCGACCGGCAGCACATCGACGGCCCGCAGGAGATTGCGCACCACCACCTGCGAAAACTGTAGCGGTAATCCACTTTCGTCCATGACCCGCAAATGAATCAATCGCTTCCCCAAGGTCTGGCCATTCCACATCCATTCGAACGCGATGCCGTAGCCGGTCGAAAGCACAAAGTAGCCCACGGCAATCACTCCGCGCGCCACGTCTTCGCTGAACAAACTGAGCAGCGAAATGAGCGCTGAAACCACCGTCCACGCGACACTGATGGCCAGCTTGTCGATCACCCATGCGGCCAGCCGCATGACCGGACTGGCGAGCGGAAACGAAAAGGCCACGCCCTCCGCCGTACGAACCCGCAGCATATCGACGGTTTCCTCAACCACGGGTCACCTCCTGCCTGATCTTCGACGTCCGGCCGGCAAAACCAAAATACAGCACGAGCAAACCGCCCTCGACGCAGCCGAACGAAATTTTCAACCAGTACGGGATCGCCGGT
Organism: Lacunisphaera sp.; assembly: GCA_036499685.1. GTDB lineage: Bacteria > Verrucomicrobiota > Verrucomicrobiia > Opitutales > Opitutaceae > Lacunisphaera. Next base: position 38,112 of record DASYDH010000072.1, read on the forward strand.
TCGTGGTATTGCGACAGGTAGGATTCCACGATCCCCGCCCACACGAGCATCAACGCCGCACCGCCGGCGAGCGTTGCAACGTCATTCACGACCGCCCGCAGCCGTGCACCGAGCCGGCGCCTGTCGCTGCGTCCCACCACCGCGCGCGCCAGCGTAAATCCGGCCTGCGCGCCCACGAGGATCGCGGGAATCTCGATGATTCCGTGCGGCAACAACCAACCGAAAAGAAACGGGGTTTCCCCCGCCATCATGTAATCGACCGCGATCGCCCCGAGCATCACGCCGTTATAGAAAACCAAAATCATCGTCCCGATTCCCCAAGTCATCCCGAGTCCGAGCGCCAACACCGTCACCTGCGTATTGTGCGTCATCAGAAAACCCGCAAAGCCCGCCTTCTTGCCATTCAAGCGGTCCTCCGTCGCAGCCTCCTCTTTGGCGACGCGTTCCTTCGGATCGAGCAACAAATGGGAATCCGGCAAAATCGCCTGTTTCGCCTCCGGATCCACCGCCACCGCCACGCCACCAAAGACGACCCCGATCATCGTGATCACCACCGCCAAAATTACCGCCCGGGAATGCCTTCGGAATGTCCGCGGCAGCGTCACCGCCAACCACTGCCACGGCTTAAATCGCACCGCGCTGCTTCCGCGAACACCGTGGATCTCCGCATGCGCCCGCGCCACCAGTTGCTCCAACCGCCGGCGCATTTCGGGCTCGGCCGAAAAGGTCGCCACGCGTGCCAGATCAGCCGCCGTCCGGCGATAAAGATAGTCCAACTCGCGCGATTCCTCGAGCGACAGCACCGCCCAGGGATCTTCCCGGCGTCGGGCGAGAATCGCTTCCAACCGGTGCCAATGAACCCCCTCCACCGCGGCAAATTTCGCGAGGTCGATAATCACAGCAGCTGCCTCCGTTTGACTTGCAGGTATTGCCCGACGAGATCGGCCGCGAGGCGCTCGTTCGTCAACATCGCGGCGGTCACGCCGAGCGGTTGCAACCGGCTCGCGATGTCGCGAGCCTCGCGCCACTGGAAATGACCGGCCAGCCGCGCATGAATCTCGTCATCGCCGGCCACTTCCCGCGCGAACAGCGGCTCGACTCCGGGTGTGCGCACTTGGTTGACCAGCACGAGATGCTGGCGCGACAGCACACGCACGTGTTTCGCAAATTCATCCGCCAGCACCGGGTCACCCAAATCCGTCAGGAAAATCAGCAGCGAGCGCCGGCGCAGTCGCGTCCGCAACAGCGAAAATATTTCGGCAAAGTCGGGTGAATTCTCGCTGGGTTCCAAGGCGTGAATCGCCTCCCGGCACGCTCCGTAATGCGCCGCCCCGTTGCCCGCGCGCAGGAACGTCCGCACTTGTGCGTCGTGCGTCACCAATCCAAAGCGATCGCCTTGCTGGCTCGCCGCCAACAGCAACACGAGCGTCGCGGTGATGTGCCGCTCCAACGTCGTCACGGTCCGGCCATCCTGCGTCGCGGGACGCCCGCTCAGTCGCGATGCGTCGATGATGACGTAAATCTCCTGGGTGCGCTCGACCTGAAAAATCTTCGTGATCGGCCGGCCGCGCTTGGCCGTGCCTTTCCAATGCACCTCGTCGAAACTGTCACCGGGCTGGTACTCGCGGAGACACTCAAACTCGCGCCCGCGTCCGACCATGCGCCGCATTTGTATGCCCGATGCGCCGCGATTGAGGAAGAGTGCGGCCAGTTGTTTTCGCTCGGAAAATAAATTCGGATAGACCCTCAACTCAGCCACCAGCGGTTGGTGTTGCCGCAACATCCAAAATCCCCAACGCGACGTCACCTCCATGCACGCCACGCCAACGCAAAAGCGTCCTCGCCGGCGCGCAGTGCACACCCAGTTCACCAAGGTCCGCTTTCCCTGCGCCGGTGGCTCGACGATGACATCCGTTTTCTCGCTTTCAAAACTTCCGGGCAACGCCAGCGCCAACCGGACGCGCGCGGGTGCCGCGTCCGCATAGTTCACGACGAACGCCAGCTTGGCGGGACGATCCTTCGTCAGCCGGTTGACCGGCGTGAGCTCGACTTTCGGCAAACGACCATTGCGAAGTGCCGTCTGCAAATCCAGCGCCGCAATCGTTCCGATGGCAACGAGTCCAAGAATGCACATCGGCCATAGCTCCGGCAACGGACCTGCAACGGCCGCCGCGGGAATCAGCGCGGCAACACACCACAGTAAACGGGGAGCGGGAACCGGCGTCATCGACGGATCAGCGTGGCACCGCGACTTGTTCCAGCAACCGCGCCAGAACCTCGTCGACGGACAATCCCTCGATTTCGAATTCCGGCCGCAGCAGGATGCGGTGCCCCAGCACCGGCACGGCTAGTTGGCGAATGTCGTCCGGCGTAACAAAATCGCGGCCATCCAACGCGGCCTTCGCGCGACCACCAAGCAACAACGCCTGCGTCGCGCGCGGTCCCGCGCCCGAGAGCACACTTTCGTCAGTGCGGGTCGCGCGCACCAAATCGACGATGTACGCCGTCAATTCCTCGCGCACGAGCACCGTGTCGAGGCTCGCCCGCAGGTCCGCGAGTTCACCTTTGGCGAGCATCGGCTGCACCACACCGCGCAGCAAGGCGGCTTCGGGCGCATCGCCGCCGAGCAGTCGTCGCGCGAGCAGGATTTCGTTGTCGCGTTCCGGACAGAGCATCTGGATGCGAAACATAAACCGGTCCTTTTGCGCTTCGGGCAGCGGATAAGTTCCCTCGGACTCCGCCGGGTTTTGCGTGGCAAAAACCGTAAAGTCAGGATCGAGCAAATGGGTTTCCCGATCAATGGTGACGGACCGTTCCTGCATCGCCTGCAGCAACGCCGCCTGGGTTTTTGCCGGAGCGCGATTGATTTCGTCGGCCAGAAGGAACGTCGTGAAGACCGGCCCGCGCACGAGCGTGAATTGGTTGCTCTGGAGATTGAAAATGTTCGTGCCGGTGATGTCCGCCGGCATGAGATCGGGCGTAAATTGAATGCGGCCGGTGGGCGCGCCGAGCACGTGCGCGAGCGTTCGCACGAGCAGGGTTTTCGCGACACCCGGCACGCCTTCGAGGAGCGCGTGCTGGCGCGTGAGAATGGTGATCAGCGCAAGCTCCACAACCTTGTCCTGGCCGATAATGATCTTGGCAACTTCCGCACGGGCCGACGCCAATGCATCAAGGGTTTTCTTCAGGGTATCGTTCATAGTGATAAAGTGTTCAACGCGGCTTCAGCGTCCGCGCCAGTTCGTTGTAGTTCGCGTAAAGGGATTTCTTGGGATCACGCGCCGCCCATGCGGACTCGAGACGCGCCATTGAAACGGAGTTGTCCCGGCCAGCGCGCCGGGCTTTGCGCCACTCTTCGACGCAGGTGGGCAAAAGGTCGGCGGCACCCAGCGATCGGCGCAACAAGTTCGTCATGCCGGCTGCAGGTTCGTAAGCCAGCGCCTCCGCTCCATCGGCGTCCGCCGAGTCCATTGGCGGCATAAACGCCACGAGCTGACGCCATGCGTAAAGTCCACCGAGCAGCGCACAAAGCGCCATAGCCCCGCCCAGCCCGTACCGCCGGGCCAGCGAACCCAGGCCATTTTCTTCCAGCACGCCAAGCGGACCTTCCAGAAACGTCACGCGACGGTAATCCGCCACCAGCCAAGACAACAGCGAAGTCGCCCGCTCCCGATGCATCGCCTCGTTGCTCAGGCAATACGCGTCGGCGACGAGAACAATGGAACCGCGACCGAACGTTTTCTCGACCAAGACTGGTTCCTCCGCGCGTCGATAGAGCACCCGCCAATCAGAGCCGGCAAACGCGAAATAGAGATCACTGTGCCACGCCACTGTCTGCCGCAAATCGGTGGAAACTCCGTCGGCGCGCTCCGCCGTCTCGCTTTGCGACATCAACCAGCGCTGCTTAAAAGTGACGCCCCACGCCTTCGCGAGCGCCTTTGGTTCCAATTCCTTCTCTTCAGGAGTTTTCAATTTCTTGCTCTCCTTTTTCACCTTCGCGTCGCGCTGCGCTTTTTCCTCCCTGGCTTTCGTCTTCTCATCATCTTCGCGAATGCGACCGTCCTTGTCGCGATCCTCCCGTTTCTGGTCGGCACGAAACGCGAGCACAATGCGGGCGCCGTCGTTCGCCGCCGCATCCAACGCCGCGAGCTGATTGGCGGGGATCGACTGCCATTGTTGCCAGAGCAATCCCGGCATCAAAACCACCCGTGGCCGCGTTCCAAGCTTCGCGAGCGGCCGGTAGTCGCGATCCACCGTGATGCCGGGAACCTGCGCAAGCGCGTCGTAGAGCGCCCGCGTCCCGAGCGCATCGGCGCGCAGCGAGGAATATTCCGGGTAAAGCTCGCCGCCGCCGATCCTGAGTTGAAACACCCCGACGATCGCCACCAACAAAAGCAGCGCCACCGCAACCGGCGGAAACCACCGACGCAAAGCGTTCATCGGCGATCCTCCATTTGTTGCAGCCACTGCCGTGCGAGCACATCGCTCGCCGGGGCTTCGCCGTACCACACTTCCTCAAACTGACGGCGGCGGTCCCGGAAATCCCCCACCACGGCCACCTGCCCATATGCCCGGCGTCGCAATTCGATTTCGTAGTCCAGATTCGTTTTGAATTTAGCCAGCGAGAGCCAGCCGCTGTGCGCGTGCCGGGCCAGGGTCGCGAGAAAGAGCGCGCGCAACGCCAGCCGCCATTCGCCGGCCGCCATCTGCTTCCGCGCGAGATCCAGCCAACCATCGGCCGGCAGTCGCGACGCCTCGACGGTTTCGTCCCGCAAATCGGGCGTCGCCACGGGAATTTCCGCCGCCTTGGACAAAGGTCGCGTGTCGCGGTTATGTCGCCACATCTTCCAAACCACGAAAATCAAAAACAAACCGACCGCGATCAGCAGCACGTACGCCACCAGTTGCAGGGTTGCCATCCACGCAAAACCATTTCCCGCAGCCTTGTTGAGCCGGGCGTCATCGTCGCTGTGCCCGGACTTTCCGCCCGGAAAAAGGCTACTCACCCAATCATAGACATCGCCGATCCAACCCGCGACCGTTTTCACCACCTGTTGCAAGACTTCGAAGGTGGATCGAATGAAGCCCTTGATAATCCCTTCGTTTTTCCGTTCGACGGGAACCGGCAGCGGATGAAGTCGCCAGCGAAACGCTGACTGATCCAACACCTGGTTCAGCGCCCGATCCAGCACCGGCGGGGGTGCCGTTTGGGCCCGGGGAACGGAATTTTCCGCGTGCATCAGAGGTGCAGGAAAAAACATCAGGCCCACGATCAAAAGTGCCGTGCCCGCCGCGAAATGGCGGCGGGACGATTTCTCCCGCCTCAGAACCAACCTGAGATCGTCGCCGGTTTTCCGGGCGCTGCCATGAAATACCCGCAACACATAAAACGTCTTGATCAACGGATCGACGAGCAGGTGCGTGATCACGCCCACGAGAGCCAGAAACGTGGAATTCAGATAATTCCAACCGCTGAACGCGAAGATCGTTTTCAAGCCGAGCCATTGCGTGGCGAGTGTGGGCACCGCGTAAAAGGCCACGGCAATATTCAAAAACACCATCAGCCAAAGCACGGAGAAAATCGCCAGGGCCCAGTGGTTTTGTGCCGGCCAGAGTTTCATCTGCTCCCACGCGAGACGCCGCCGCTCCGGCGTTTCAGTTCCCAGCGGGACGGGAAGAACCGTCGCGCTTTGGTAGTAGGCGTACGTCCAGCCAAACGGAACGCCGAAGACTGCCGCCAACGGTATAAGCACCGCGCCTGAGGCTTGCAGGCGAAATTGCGCCCAAATTTCCGCCAGCCATCGCTGCATTTTCCATCTAACCGGCTCGTCCCCGAGCCGGCGCGCGAGCAGGGCTGTCGCAAACCGGTGCTGCCCCGCTTTCATCCAGCCAAACGATCCCGCCAGCACCAAAGCGCCGAATGCCACTTCACCGTCTGCCGGGACGAACCACGCGACATAGGCCCAAAAATAAAGGAGTGCCACGGCAAACGGCCCAGTCGCGACATAGTACCAGACGAGTTCCCGTCGATGCCGGCGCAGCAGATGCACCGACTCCTCAATGAGGTCCGCCACGGAAGGTTCGGAATTCGTCCTGGCCATGCGTGCGATCAGGAATCCTTCCTCCGCCAGATCGTTCCTTCATGCACGGACAGCGGAATCGTTTTCAGAAACTGGCCAAAGCCATAGAACACCACCCACAGCAACAATACGCAGGCCACGGTCAAAACAGCTTTGCCGAACCGCATCCCCGCCGATTTTTGCTCGAGGGTTTTCGGTCCCGCCTCCCGCGCCAGGCACACCGCGCATAGCAAAACGCCCTCATGCTCAACTACGCACTCACGACAAAAATGTTCGTCGCACGATGAACACCGCGCCACGGCTTCGCGCACGGGATGACGCACGCATTTTCTCGCGGCTACGAAGCTCATGTTGACGGCAACGGCGGTGGTAGCGGTGGCGGCAGGAGCGGAGGAATCTTCACCGGCAAAGGCGCAGCGCTGGCTTCCACCACCGATTCCTCTAACGGCGGCATGGTCAGCTCAACCTGCGCCGCCTCAATCAACGGCTTCAATTCCGTGATGACGCGCCGCGTTTTGGGCAATCGGCACAACGACGCGACGCGTTCCTGCTGCACGGCGGTGATCATCACCACGCGGCAGCCCGTGCCGAGCAGATAATTCCACACAAAAAACGGCGCGAAGGCGGCCGCGAGAATCGCGTAACCAACCCAACCGCTCCCTTTCATCAGCATGATCATCCCGATGATCCACATCAGCACCGCGAGGATGATCGCGATGTAGGTGCGGCGGGCCGTATGGACGATCAACAGACTCTGGATTTCGCGCAAATAGCAGCGTCGATAGGTCTCGGTGTAACCGGTCGAGGTCAGGTGGAGCAAATGATCGCCGCCCAACCACAGTTGCGACATCATTCCAAACCCACGATGCAAACCGGTGAGTTTGCGATAAACGATCAACGGACTGGTGATAGTGGCGGCCATGTCAGCGCAGGAGCATTTTCCCGAATAACACCAGCCAGCCTGCAATTTCCAACGACGCGAGGATGCCTGCGATGACAAACCGGACTTTTTGCCGGCGCGGAACGAGGCTTCCTGGTTTTTTCCAGCCGTAGAAACAGAAGACGATGGCCGCGGGAGCTGTGACCGGTGTGAATGGCCACAGAAGCAACGGGGCCCCGGCCAGCACGAGCGCGATATGACTGTAAAGCACCCGGTGATTTTCCGGCAACTTCCGGCGATCAGCTCGCGCTTCGAGGCAGGTTGGACAAAATTGCTGGCCGGCGAAAGGCACCCGACATACCGCGCAAACGTAGCGACCGCATCCATCGCACGCGACCTCGGCCCGGTTTTGCGCATGAAAATAGCAATTGGCCTCACCGATCGCCAACGTCGCCGCGCGATCCACGCGTTTCGCAGCCGCGAGCGCGGGAAACCGCAGTTGCTCAAATTCACTTTCACACGCCGGGCAGCGCACCACGTCCACTTTTTGCCAGTAAACCTCCGGCACCGGTCGACTGCATTTCGGACAGGCCAGCTTGGCAACGGTCATCGTGATTTGATCACCCGCGTGTCACAAATTTGATCGTGCAGCGCGCGCCGCTCCGAATCAAACGCGGCCATGATGTAGCCGATACACAAAATCATCGCACTCAGCATTTCGGCAAAATAGCGCCCGATGATCCGACCCGTCGACAACTTCGCGCCATTGCCCTGCACCACTTTCAATCCGAGCGCCATTTTGCCCGGCGTTGCGGCGAACCGGCTGAGGAAAAACCAGTAATAGGTCACTCCGAAAGCGATCGAAACCAGGAATACTGTTCCTTGATATGCCCAAAATTTTCCCGTCACCAAAGGATTGTTCGCTTTTGGCTGAAAAATAAATTCCCCGAAAAAAAACATCGCCAAACACGCATTGATCAAGGCCCCCACGACCCCTCTGATGATCACATCAATCACCTTGGCGAGAAACCGCGGCCAGAAATTTCCGTAAACCATCGTGCCCGGCTGCTGCACGCCCTCGCGTATTCGCTGGAAAAACTCCTCCTTGTGTTCGGCACTGACAAATTTCCCCTCGTAGGGAACCATGTCGCGCTGCCAGTAACGCCCACCGGATGCGGCGCAAGTGGCGGTCTCCGGTGCGATTTGCCCGAACGGCTGCCAGTCAGTCATGGTGGCAGACCAGACCAGGGTGTCCGTCTTCACCGTTCCATCGGTAATGAGACCTTCAAAGGTCACAGGAGGAATCGGGCCCATGCGATTTCCGCCATTTGCGTAAAACCATTCCATGGGCGTCTGGTGTGCCCATCTCGCCTGGTCTCGGCAAATCAAAAGCGAACGAAACGCGTCATCCATGGTGTTGTTTGACCCCGGGCCATGGGGGCATCGGCCTCTGGCAAAGACATCGTTCCGAAACCGGTAGGCATCGCCCCAAATGGCCCGGGCGCCCCCGCCTCTCCTTGCACGAACCGCGAAAACGGCTTTCATCCTTAACCATGATCAGCCGCAGCCTGCTTGCCCTCGGTATCGTTTCAATCGCGTTGAGCTTGTCCTCTTGCTCACGGCACGAAACCCCCGCCGAAGAAGGCATCCGCACCCAAACGTTGCTGCTCGGCAACCTCGCGGAACCACAGGATCTCGATCCCCAGATCATCACAGCCTATACGGATATGAACATCGTCGTCGCGCTTTTCGAAGGGCTCACCGTGCTCGACGAGAAAACGTCCGAAGCGCGGCCTGGGGTGGCGGAAAGCTGGGAGGTCCTCCCCGACGGCTTGGTTTATACGTTTCATCTGCGCCCCACCGCCAAATGGTCAAACGGTGACCCGCTGACTTCGCACGACTTTGCCTACGCGTTCCAGCGACTCCTCACGCCCAAATTCGCGGGTGAATATTCTTACATGCTCTGGCCGATCAAAAACGCTGAAGCCTTCAATTCCGGTAAAATCACCGACTTCTCCGCCGTCGGTGTCGCCACCCCCGACGACCAGACCCTTCGCCTCACCTTGGAACGCCCGACACCCTACCTGCCAGCGCTTGTCGCCCATCAGACATGGTTTCCTTTGCATCGCGCCACGATCGAAAAGTTTGGCCGGATGGACGAACGCAGCACTAAATGGACCCGACCCGGCAACCTCGTCGGCAACGGGCCATTTACCCTCACCGAATGGACCCCGAACTCGCGCATCGTCGTCACGAAAAACCCGTACTACTGGGACGCCGCGACCACGCGCCTCAATCGCATCATTTTCTTCCCCATCGAAAGCGCTGACGTCGAGGATCGCGATTTCCGCTCGGGCCAGTTGCACGTCACTTACGACCTGCCGCCTTCCAAGATTCCCACCTATCGCGACCAGACCCAGCGTGTTTATCGCAACGATCCTTTGCTCGATATTCTCTACCTCAACTTCAACGTCACGAAACCACCCTTCAACAATCCGCTCGTCCGCCAGGCGCTCGCATCCGCCATTGATCGCGAAGCGATTTCCCGCACGGTTTTTGAAAGCGCGTGGCCGGCGGCATATTCGATTACGCCGCCGGATTGCGGCGGTTATATCGCCCCAAAACGACCGCCGGTCAATTTTGCCGAGGCACGACGCCTGCTCGCCGAAGCCGGATATCCCGGCGGCAAAGGACTCCCGTCGCTTCCGCTGCAAGTCCTCAATGACATCCGCCAGCCCAAACTCGCCGAGGCCCTCCAGGCGATGTGGCGGCGCGAACTCGGGGTGCAAATCACCATCGAACCGTATGAACAAAAAATCTTTTTTCAGAATCAACAGACCATGACGCATACCTTTGCGTTTTCCGGCTGGGTCGCCGACTTCGCTGATCCAGTGACTTTCCTCAATCTGTTTTTAACCGGAAACGGAAACAATTGGTCCGGGTGGTCCAACCCAACGTACGACCATCTTCTGGACGAAGCGGCGCACACCGCCGACAAGCAGGCTCGCTTCAAAATCTTTCAACAAGCCGAGGCCCTGATGCTGAAGGAAGCACCCGTCGTCCCGATCGTTTTCCGCAACAAAACCTACCTGATCAGTCCTGCCGTTAAAAATTGGGATCCCGCGCCGATTGGTCTGCACTTGTACAAAAGGGTTTACCTCCAAAGCCCATAATCACAGCGTCGATCCCACCCATGCGCCTCCCTTCAAGATTTTACGGTCTCGTCGCAGCGATTGTCGTATTCGTCTCGCTCACCTCGTCCGGCGTACTCGCTGCACCGGACAAGGCCAACGACGGAAAAATCGCCATCACCCGCGTGTTTCTCGGATGGAAGGAGGGCGCCTCTTTCAAACGGATTTCGGAATATTTCACCGGCAAGGAAAACACCGACGGAATCACCGTCCTTCGCACCCACCCCGAACAACGGTCGGGATTTTATTTCTTTGTTCGCGTCGCCAATCCCGGTGCACCGGTGTCGGTGAAAATTGATCTCGAAGTCATCATACCCACCGACACGAAACCGAAAAACTACACGTTTTCCGCCGAGCTGAAAAGCGGGCAAAATTTATTCAATCTTGGCCTCACTGCGGACGATTGGCCGGACCAAAAAGCCAATCCCGTCGCCTGGAAAATTAATTTTATCGGCAGCGACAATCAGGTTCTCGCCACCAAAGACAGCTATCTCTGGGAAAAACCCGTGACACCCTGACAGGTAGGGCGGGTTATCCCTAACCCGCCGCGATCGCTATCATCCCCGTTCCGTCCCGAATTCTCCGCGAAAATCGTCAGCCGCCATGTCCGCCGAAATCTGGAGCCCATTCCCGAGCTGGAACCCGTCGCCGGTTGTCCTCAGCGAGACGCTCGATGGCGGCCAAGCCTTCCGCTGGAATTGCTCCGACGGAATTTGGTCGGGCCTTTGGGGTGAGTCGAGCGTTCAACTGCGCTTGAACCACCATTCACTCGAGTGGCAAAGTCCCGGCCAACCGGTTGGGAAAAAAGCGGCGGCGTTGTCGCGCTACCTCGCCGCCGATCTCGACTGGGCCGCCCTCACCGACGCGCTCCCGTGGCGCAGCGATCCGCATCTTGCCCAATGCATCGCCGTTTATCCCGGCTTGCGCATTCTTCGCCAACCCTTTGGCGAAACCCTGCTCGGTTTTCTGTGCAGCGCCACGAAGCAGATCGTGCAGATCAAACAAATGATCGCCCTCCTCGCCGAGCGCCATGGTTTGCCGGGCGACTGCCCCGGACAAATACCGGCCGGCCAGAAGACTGGAACGGTAAATCGACTTCCCACCTGGCCTGAACTCGCCGCCATTTCCGAGAAAGATCTCCGCACCTGCCTGCTCGGATTTCGTGCACGTTACATCGCGGAGACCGTGAAGTTCATCGCCGCACGTCCGGGGTGGCTCGAAGAAACCGAACACCTCTCCTACCCATTGGCCAAGGCACGCCTGTTGGAACTGCCCGGGGTCGGGGAAAAAGTGGCCGACTGCGTCCTGCTCTTCGGTGCCGGCAAATTAGAGGCCTTCCCCGTCGATACCTGGGTTTTGAAATCCCTCGCCCGTCGCTACGGCTTGGATGATTGGAAACCAGCGCAGGTAGCTCATTTCGGTCGCACTCATTTTGGCCCTCTCGCCGGTCTCGCCCAACAATATCTCTTCGCTTGGGAAAGAAAGTTCGGCGGGCGCTAAAAGATGGGGACATTACCCGAGCGGCCCGACCCGGAGGTGCGCCAGCGGACCTCACTTTCCTTTCTCGATCAACTCCACTTCGTAGCCCTCGGGCGCGTCGATGAAAGCGATCATCCCGCTGCCGGACTTGGTCGGACCATCGCTTAACTTGAAACCTTTTTTCTCCAAGCCGGCCGCAAATGCGGTGAGATTGTCCACTTCAAACGCCAGATGCATCAAATCTGGCTGCACTTGCACCGACGGAGAGTTCGGCAATTGGCAGAGTTCAATTTCCTCGTCGCTGTTGGGCGCGGCCAGAAACACCAACTGCGCCCCCCGCGGCGAGGTATGCCGCCGCACGATTTTCAGCCCCAGCGCCTGTTCATAGAACTTCGCGGTGCGTTCGATGTCGTTTACCCGCATTCGGGTGTGGAGAAGTTTTTTGACCGTCATGCCGGCACCGTAGTTTCACCCCGTGTAAAATCAAACTCCATCCCACTTTCCCCATCTCCACCGGTAAGATTTATTTCGTGTTTTTAGTGTATTTCGTGGGCCATTCATCTTGCATGGTTCCGGTCAACGCAGCCCCGCTGTACTCAATGTCCTTCGACCTCGACCTTATCCGCTCCGCTTACGAACGCATCCGGCCATTCATCAAGCGCACGCCCGTCCTCACCAGCGAAGCGCTCGATCAGGAATGTGGCGCGCAGCTTTTCTTCAAGTGCGAGAACCTCCAAGCCGCCGGTGCCTTCAAATCACGCGGCGCCTGCAACGCGGTTTTTTCGCTGACCGACGCTGAGGCGGCGAACGGCGTCGTCACGCACTCCTCGGGCAATCACGCCGCCGCCCTCGCGCGCGCCGCGCAACTCCGCGGCATCACCGCCCACATCGTGATGCCCGCCAACGCGCCGCAGTCCAAGGTGCAAAACGTCGGCCACTACGGCGGTTGGATCACTTTCTGCGAACCCAATCTCTCCGCCCGCGAAGCCGCCTGCGCGCGCGTTGCGGCGCAAACCGGCGCCACGATCGTTCATCCCTTCGACGATCTCCGCGTCGCCGCCGGCCAGGGTACGGCCACCATCGAATTTCTGGAAGACGCGCCCGATCTCGACTACATCTTGTGTCCGGTCGGCGGCGGCGGACTGCTTTGCGGTACCGCAGTCGCCGCGAAAACATTGAAACCAGGCATCAAGGTGATCGGCGTTGAGCCCGCCCTGGCCGACGACGTCGCCCAATCCTTTCGGGCCGGTAAACGCATTTCCATCCCATCACCTGCGACCATCGCCGACGGCCTGCGCACCAATTGCACCGGCGAAAAAAATTTCCCCATCATCCAGCAATATGTGGACGACATCGTGACGGTTTCCGAGGAAGGCATCGTCGCCGCCATGCGCGAAATTTGGGAGCGACTCCGCATCGTCATCGAACCCTCCGCCGCCGTCGCCTACGCCGCGATCCGCGAAGGGAAAATCCCCGCCGCCACCCACCGCATCGGCCTGATCCTCACCGGCGGCAACGTGGACATGGACGCCTTGCCTTGGATGAAATCCTGACCCGCCGACCCTCGGGATCGCCGAGCCCCAGCTCGGCTCCGAAAAATAGTTAAGTATGGACACAAGCAACCCCACCAGTGCACCCATTCCCCTCGGCTGGTATTCCCGCGGCTATCTACCCCACTGCGACGAGACCTCTCGTTTCCAATCCATCACCTTCCGGCTCGCCGATTCCCTGCCGAAGGACGCGGCCGCCTGTCTCGAAGAACAACTCCTACTCGCACCAGACAAGGTACGCGCAAACGAACGACGAAGGCGGATCGAGGCGTGGGTGGATGCCGGCACCGGTTGCTGCGCGCTTCGGCATCCCGCGGTCGCAGCGCTGATGCAGGAAACATTATTAAAATTCGATGGCGCACGCTATCGTCTGATCGCTTGGTGCGTGATGCCGAATCATGTGCACACGTTAATCGATCCCAAGGGTCCACTCGCTCGAATTGTGCAGTCTTGGAAATCGTACACGGGACGATGGATTCTTGCGCACAATGCCGAGATGGGGCTCGGCGTTCCCGGGAAAGGGTGCTGGATGCGCGAGTATTGGGATCGCTACATTCGCGATGAGAACCACCTGCGCCAAGTGATTCAGTACATCCACGAGAACCCCGTAAAAGCCGGTCTTTGCCGCATCCCTACCGACTGGCCTTGGTCAAGCGCCGCGCGGGTTTCCCCCGGGACCGCCGAGCCCCAGCTCGGCTCCGAAAATAACCGCGCGTGCTCCCGCCAACGCCCGTCGATCTCCGACGAGCACAGCCTCGCACCTATGCCTTCGCCAGTCGTCTTCGCTTCACTTCCACCTCCGGCAAAAACATCGTCAGCAACCCGATCAACGGTAGATACCCGCTGACCTCAAAAATGTAGCGGATGCTCGTGTGGTCGGCGAGTTTGCCGAGGAGCGCGGAACCGATGCCGGCGGAGCCAAACGCCAAGCCAAAGAAAAGCCCCGAAATAAATCCAATATTCCCCGGCACCAATTCCTGCGCATATACGATAATCGCAGAAAACGCGGACGCCAAAATCACGCCAATGAACACGGTGAGTACCACCGTGCCGACCAATCCGACATGCGGCAACGTTAGGGAAAAAGGTGCCACGCCCAGAATTGAGATCCAGATGACAAGTTTCCGCCCGATCCGATCTCCCACCGGGCCACCGATGATGGTGCCCGCCGCGACCGCAAACAGAAAAATAAACAGATAAATCTGCGAGGCCTGCACCGACACGTGAAATTTATCCATCATATAAAACGTGTAGTAGTTCGTCAGGCTGATCAGATAAAAATATTTCGAGAAAATCAGCGCCACGAGGATGCTCAGCGCGAAGATCACCTTGCCGCGCGTGAGCGGAATCAACGCGTGATCGCCCGGGACTTTCGGTTTCGGTTTCAGCAAACCGAGATTGCGCCGGTACCAGCCGCCAACCCGGGAAAGAAGCAAAATTCCCGAAAAGGCGAGCGCGGTAAACCACAGAATGTGTCCCTGTCCGCGAGGAATGATGATCGCGGCCGCCAGCAGCGGCCCGAGTGACGTGCCGAGGTTTCCTCCCACTTGGAACAACGACTGGGCAAAGCCGTGTTTTCCTCCCGACGCCATTCGCGCCACGCGCGATGCTTCCGGATGAAAGATCGAGGAACCAATGCCAACCATTCCGGCCGCGAAGCAAAGCGCATGAAAACTGGAAGCCTGTGAAAGCAGGACCAAACCCAGGAGGGTGAAGCTCATTCCCACCATCAAGGCGAACGGCTTCGGGTGCCGGTCCGTATAATAGCCCACCATCGGCTGCAGCAGCGAACCAGTGATCTGATAAGTCAGAGTAATCAATCCGATCTGGGTAAAATTCAGCTGATAGTTGCTTTTTAACAGCGGATAAATCGCCGGCAGGAGCGCCTGCAAAGTATCGTTGATCAGATGCGACAGACTCAACGCCCACAGCACCTTCATCACGGTCGCATCGGCTCCGATTGTCGGAGAACTGGAAAGAGACTGGGTGGCCGTTTGACGCATCCCGTGAATTCGGTCGCGCCCCCACAATGCTGTCAAGCGGTGTTGAACACACCGACCAGCACAGCTTGCCCATAAAAAAGACGCCTTCCCGCAAAGGAAGGCGTCCACAGACCGAGAACCCAGCCAAAATCAAAAGGAGAACGTATTCGTAACGCTCCAGACTTCAGTCGGTGCGATGCGCCATGCCGCCACCGTTCCATCAGGTTGGACGGTGATGGGAATCAGTGAATTTCCCTTACCCAGATTGCGCACATTGAGCTGGATGTTGTAGGTGATTTTTTTCGTCAGCTGACGCTTATAACCGATCCACAGATCGATGTCGGTTTCCGCCGGACCGTAGTAAGGATGGTTTAGATCGAACTTCGCCGAGGTCGCGAGAAACGCGTTATCGGTCTGCTTGTCGCCAATGAAATAGGTCGGTTGATAACCGATGATGACCTTGTCCTGCCAACGATAACCTGCCCCGACATTGAACCCCTTCAGCCAGCCGTTGGTGAAATCATAATTCGCGACCAGATTGGCGCGCCATTTCCTCAACTCCGGAACCGCGTTGCCTTCCTGTCCTTTCACGGAGAGCCACGAGGCCCAGAAGTTGGCGTTCCAGCTGGCCAGCGCCGACGTCGCAGTCGATGACGAACTGTTGCGCAGAGTTCCCGCCGCCGTGGTGTTCAATGCCGTGTTGATCTGATTCACGAGATTGTTCAGTTCAATATCTCCAACGTTGTTGCGCACGGCCTCGGATTTCGAGGCATTCATCGTCAGGCGAAGGTTGCGGACCGGATTGGCGTAAAATTCAAACTCGGTGCCCTTCGAGACATTGTCCTCGGGAATGGTAAACCCGCTTGGCGTTGTATAGGTAAGCGATTTCAACTGGTCGATCGTCTGCTGATTCACATCGAGTTTGAAAGCGGTGAAAAATGCCGGCGAAATACTTTTCACCAACGTATCCCAGCCGGCCACGTCGGCCTTTTGGGCCGCGAGCGCCTGATCCGCGGTCTGGCCGGCCGCAGGTTGGTAGATCCACTGGTTGGGATTGCCCACGTGAAAGCTGCTCGGGTTGGTCGGATCGGAAACCTCAAAGACGAAGCGGTTGCGCGCCGATTGGTAATCGGTGAACAACTGCCCGAGATAAAAGGAATTGAATCCGCTCGTGCCGTCGGAATTAACCACCGACGTCTCATATTTATTAATCTTCAGGGAGTAATTTCCGTCCTTCGTGCTCAGCAGGATGCCGTAATCCTTCGTTTTGCCGGTGGGCGGGGTGAGCAGATTCCCCAGTGGCCCAACCCGACCGGCTTTCGGCTGGAAGTTCTCCGAGCGATTATAGAAAAAACTGACGTTCAGCGGCAGACGTTCCTTCAACAGTTGGTTGAGATGCAGTACGCCACTCCAGCTGTTGGAACTGTCCTCCACCAGACTGTAGGCGGTCGGAAGGGTAAAGGTCCCTGAATCCAAAATCGCCCGGCCTTCCACGTCCCGATCCGCGCTTTTGCTCCAGGCTCGCGCCGTATCCGTGCGATAACCGTACATGCCGACAAACGCTCCGTCCCAGAAATAGCCCTGCCAGTTGATGGCTTTCGATTCGATCGAGGTTTTGCCCTTGCTGGCAGATGTGGTGTTCGCGTCGCGATTGCCCTGCTCGGAGTTGGTGATCGTGATCGGCGTATTGATCCAGCCCCGGTAATTGGCCGGATTTTCCGACTGGGTGGAATTCCGAAACTGGTTTCCGACGGGATAAAAAGTATTCACCCACGGATCCGCGGGATTGACGCCGGTTGCGATCCACGTCGAATCGAACGCACGGGCGCTGCCGCCATTGACCACCCCTTGAACACTCGGGTTGGGGATATTTGCATTCTGCGCGCTCGTTGCGCCGGCCAGCGAGTTCCCAAGGTAGATCACCGGATAAACGGCCCGCACACTCGAATTGATTGTCGCGGGAGCGGAACCGACGCCGTTGATGAAATCCTTGTAGGCGTTGTCCGCCACGTAATGGACGAAATTACGGTTTTCGTTTTCGCGGATGTCATCGCTGTAAAGTCCCGTGACCGTGTGCCGTCCCATGATGCGGGTCAGCAGCGAGCGATGTTCACCCTTGTCGAAGTCGTGTTTCGCGTAGGCGGTCAGGCGAAACGCCTCGCGTTCGGAATCGGCGCTGTTGCCACCCGCGCCGGAATCGGCGACGAACGGACGTCCGAAATTGGGATTCGTGGTGCCGTCGGCCTCGGTCTGAATCACATCGACGTAAATTTGCTGGCCCTTGTCGGTCATGAAATTCATCTGGCCGTTGTCGTAATGCTGCTGGTCGTAGGCGGCCTCGAAACCGAACTGACCGTTCATGAAAGTTTGCGCGAGGTTCAGGTTGAACCGGTGGAAATTCTGCCACTCGTACTTGTTTGGACCGTCGATCAGCTGGTCGTAAAAGTCGAAAATCGAGGGATCGGAAAGCGTAAGATTACGGGTGAGACCAAATTTGGCGCCCGGCAGATTCACCTTCTTTGAGATGTCCCGATAGATCGTAATCGACGACATGCGGCTGAACGGAATGCCACTGATGCCCTTGTCGATCGCACCGTTGGTACCGATGCCACGCACCGTGCTGGGTTCCCAGTTGACCAGCGTATTGGCCGAGCTGTCGCCGCTGCTGAAAATCGCCATGGGATTGCCGAAATAGCCCGCGCCAAACTGACCGCCCAACCACGGCTGCCAATAAGGATTCAACGCGCCGCTGACCTGCCCGCCGGTATTGTTGTAATTTTTGACGAACTGACCGCGGCCGTCGGCACCGATCGACGCAATATTGGTGTCCTGCAAACCGCGCGCATCAAAACCTATTTTGTTGAGATTATTATAGGTGAACGGAACGCCGTTTGCATCGTATCCCGTGGCGGTGCCGGTCAGGAACCAGGGCGTCACTGAATCGCCGGGAGTCAGACTGCGGGGCCGGTTGCTGCGCACCTGCCCCTGCTCGAAATCGGCTTTGAACGTCGTGTGGGCGGAGCCTTTGTTCAACATCGCCGGTTCAAAACGCAACGCCCCTGCGATCCGCTTGTCGTTCTGGTATGCCGGGTCCTGCTCGAATTTCTCGTCGTCGATCAACGCGTCGATCCGAAATGCAAGCTGGTCGGGCAATAGCACCTGATTGACGTCCAGCGTGCTGCGGACGCTGCCAAACCGGCTGTAACGCACCTCCACCTCGCCCTTGTCCTTAAAGCCGGCGGTCTTGGTTCCGGCGTTGATGATGCCGGCCGGACTGCCCAAACCGAAAAGAATCGCATTTGGGCCGCGTTGAAAATCGATGCGATCGACGTTGTAACTGTCCCAGGGAATATCGGTCAGGAAATAATCCACCGTCGTATCCGCCGCCGCGAGTCCGCGCACGCGCGTGTTTTGATTCGGATTGGAAAATTTACCGGTCTCGTCGAGCTGCGTGCCACTGCCGGCATTCGCCATGTTGCCATAAATATTCCCGACTTCGGTATTGGTGGTGTACTGCAGCAGCGTTTCGTTGCTGGTCGCGCCGATGTCGCGCAGAAACTGGGATGTCACGACCGTGATTGCAGATCCGACGTCGCGAAGCTCCGTGTTCAGTCGGTTGCCGGCCAGCGAAGTCGCCGCCGCATAGCCGTTTTCGTTGGCCGAGGTGACCTCAAAAGGCGACAGCACATAAGTATCCTTTTCCTCCAGCGGAGCCGGATCGCTCTTCACCGCTCCCGGGGTCAACCGTGGGCGCGCCGTTTCCCTCGGTGCTTCGGGCAACTCCGCTTTTTTAACCGCCAGCGCCCCGGTCTTCTCATCCTGCACCGCCATCAGGCCCGTTTTGGCCAGCATCGCGTCAAGGGCCTCGCGGGCACTCAATTCGCCGCGAACCGCATTGGTCTGCCGGCCGCGAACGAGTTCGACCGGATAAACAATCTGCTCGCCGGATTGCTCGGAAAAAATCTTGAGCGTCCCGGTCGCCTCGCCCGCCGGCACATCGAAATTTTTTCGCGAGTCGGAGGCGGCGTGGATGCTGACGGCAAGTGCGAAGGCACTGAGAACGGACACAAACAGTCCGGAAACTTTCCGGGCCAAAGGCCGGAAGGAAGGGGTGGAATTTATCATGGGGTGAATAGGCAACTCGTAGACGAACCACCCGAAGTTTTCCGTTAACAGATTTTTCGCGTCGCGAAAAAGAGCGCGGTCATCGTCAGCGCCGCCATTTCAACGCACGCGAAGAACGAGTTCGTTTCCCCGTGGAATCGCCTTCACCCCAAAACCCAAATCGAGCAGACGCACGAAAGCATCGACGTTGTCGGCCCGGAAATTTCCCTGCACGAGAATCGCCCCCGTCTGGTTGTCCTCGATGACCAGTTTGCGTTGGTTGTAGCGGTTGAATTCATCGACCACATCCCGCAGCGGCATCTCGACGAATTCCAAGCGGAGCCCCTGCCAGGAAAGGGCGCGTTCGATTTCGACCGGCGTGACTTCGTGAATTTGGATTGGATGGGAATTTTCTCCGCCCGACTCATCCACCGTGCTCATCACCGCCTGTTCACCCGCGACCAGGTGGGAAAGTTCACGTGATGCTGCGGCTGCATGGTCCCTGGCGGGTTCGGTTTCATCCAGCCGCACCTTGCCTTCCGTGACGAGAACGGAGACCGCCTCACGATTCAGTTGGACACTGAACGCCGTCCCAACCGCGCGAACCGAAAATTTATCGGCGCTCACAATGAAGGGCCGCGCCGGATTTTTCGCCACGGTGAAGTGGGCTTCGCCGCGTTCGAGCAATACCCGGCGTTCCTCCGGAGTGAATTTCACCGTCACCTTGGCCCCTGCATTGAGTTCAACGATGGACCCGTCCTCAAGGGTCAGGCGCTCGGGACCGGGGTGAATAATGGCCTGATGACGTCCGCTGGTTTCCGGCGGAAGCGACCGCCATTGCAGGGTGGCAAAGCCCACGGCAACGCAGGCCGCGAGCAACGCAGGCCACAGCCAGCGGCGGGAGCGGGAACGGCGGGGTGCGAGTAGATCGGGATTGGGGCGGAGGCTGTGCTCGGGCCGCCACTGGCTGAGTTGGTCGAGCGCCCTCCAGCTTTTCTCCAGCTGACTGATCGCCACGCCATGAGCCGGTGACTCGCGCAGCCACTCCAAATACGCGTCCTGTTCCGCGGCGTTCAGGACGCGGTCGCGTTTGGCCAGCCATTCCGCGGCGGCGGTTTGGATCTGTTCGGAGGATGATTCGGACGGGAAATTCACGGGATCAGGGCAAACCGAGACGCGAAAGAAATTCAGTGCAACGCCGCATGCCGTTGGCCACTTGGGCCTCCACCGTGTGCTCGGCAATCCCGAGTTGCGCGGCGATTTCCTTTTGGGACAGACCGTAGATCTTGCGCAAGGTCAGCACCTGGCGGCAGCGATCGGGCAGGGACTGGATGGCTTGGGTCAAAAATTCGAGTTCCTGATGGGTGGCGGTGGCATCGGCGGGAGTTGGCCCTTCCTCATAGACGAAGAGCTCGCCCATTTCCGCTACCGGTTCGATCGGCGCGACCTGCCGGCGCCGCAATTGGTCCAGCGCGATATTTTGCGCCGTGGTAAAGAGTAGCGCCTTCGGCGATTGAATCGCAGTAGCGGATTTGGCGCGCCAGACGCGCGCGAGCGCCTCCTGCACAATATCATCCGGATCGGCCAGCGCCGGGAATCGTCCCCTCAGCCACGCCCGCAACGCCTCGCGATGCACCTGAACCTGGTCGGTAAACCAGCGGATGGAATCGGGGTTCTCGGGGTGGAGATCCATGGGGTGACGGCCGCATGTCCTCACCGCGGACAAGCCCGGAGTCGAGTCGAATCACATTCAAAATCGTACCGGTAATATTTCCCAAAATACATCTAACGGAAATGATCCGACCAGCCGTCTAGCCGCTTTCCACGCACAAAACCCGCCGCAAAGGCCCGGGACCGAAGAGTTCCAACTCGGCCTCCGTCGATTCTTTGGCCCGCACACCGAGAGGGTGTCATTCCAGACTCCACGCTCTCCGCGATCTCCGCGTTAAATCCGCAAATTTCGCGCGACTCACATCATCCTGAAGCCACTGCAATCCATTCTACATTTTGCGCGGAATCGTCCGGCGATAGCGCACCCGGCGTTCCTCGACGCCGGTGACCCTTCCCTGTTCATCCATCTGAAATCGAAGAGTCATCCTGCCGTCGGTCGTGACAAAGAACCGGTCTCCCGCGGCGTACACAATCTGCGGTGGATGACCCAGACGCTGCCAAAAGCAACCGTCGGCCGTCTGCGTGAACGACCACACCGCCTTCCCGTCAGGCTCTCCATATTCGCCCACAAACGGAACGAAAGCTGCCGGTTCGAAATGAGACAGGCGTGCCGGTGTAACAAAAGGATCCTTCGCGTACCCGGTGTTCTTGCGTTGTTGCGTTTCGATCGCCTCCAGCGCCCGCCGGTGCTCGGAAACGCCATCGAACTTGAAGTCCGGCATCAACACGCGGATATAAGCGGTGGTTAATGTTCCAATGTCATCTTCGCTGTATCCGCTTTCGGCGCGCAGAATGGTCATGAACAAAATTCCCTTGCACATCGCTTCGATCGATTTCTTGACCGCCGGCTTGAAGATGACCAGCGCGCTCCGCACCGCCGCACGTTTGAAAAAGCCAAATTTCTGCTGCTTCATGGCCTCCTTGATCATCTCGTTCAGCACAGGCTCGAAGGCACTTCGCGGCGGCAGGTAAAAGACCCAGTCATATTTCGACAGCGTGTTGCCCTCCAAATCGGCCGCGGTGAGGGATCGCAGTTTTCGTTCGATGCGCGCCTCATCGAAATCCTCCGCCCACGAAAGTTGATAAAGTTTCGACGCCAGTCCTTCCAACGGCAGCGGCAACGCCGGAACAATCAGATCGAACGAAAGTTTCGGTCCGTCTCCTCCTGCTTCATCCAAATGCAATTTCTTCTTAAACCGCTCCAAATGGGCCGTCAGTTCGACTGACTTCGCCGCTACGGCAGGATCGAGCTGTCCGGCCGTGGCCATGGCCTGAAACTTCCGGATGACCATCACCGGGTGAGGCTCCCCTTCCCGGCCCGCGATGACCAAACCCGAACCGGTCGATTTTCCCAGCGTCTGGTACGCAATCTCCATCACGTCCTCCGCAAATTTCCCGGCGTAACGCCGGTCCGATGGCGTGCGCGCATGGATCGAGAGCGAAAGCTGCTTTCCGTTCACCACGAATGGAGCGAACTGGACGTCCTTCCCGAACGCGGGTTCCGCTTTTTCCACCGCCAGCGCGCCCGTCGTCAAAACCAAGCCGCCCGCCAGCGCGCAGCAACCCGCTCGACACGCCCGCAACATGAAGATGAGCACAGGAAAAACCAAGGAAGCCAATTTAGGCCGTCCTCCCGCGGAAAAGTTCCCAAAAGCCAAACAGAAACCTTTCGCCTATACTCTAGTTCCCAACCGTGACCGCCGAGCCCCAGGCCGGCCTTCACTATTCACCTCGCCTGCTTCAACTCCGCTCCTCAAAATTCAGTGCCAAACTCTCTCGCCCTCGTCATTGAAAAGCCGCTTCTGCTCCTGTCAGCTCGTTTCTCCGTCGCTGGTGCTTTGAGAGCGACAGTACCGGGTTCGCGTACGATCCTTGAAACCGGTGCAAGGGTCGGTCGTCTTGTCGTTAGCATCCATGAAACTTACCCCGGTTTTTGCCCTCACTCTATCACTTGTTTTCGCGGTAGAGGTTCGCTCCGCCCTCGTGGGCACCAGCCCGCCCGCCTTGTCGCTCACCGCTGATCGCATTGCCGTACTCCCGGCCGACCAGCGCGAAGCCTGGGCGGGTTATCTCGCCCGCTCAAAAAAGCAGATGAGCGATGACAGGCACTTCTTCGTGGCTGAGTTTAAGTCCTCGAAGCTCAAAACGCCCATCGAGGCACCCGGCGGGCATGACGCGAAAAGCGTGCCGATGAACAAGCCCGCCTCTTGGTATGGCACCGCCGAGGCCAAACGCATTGCCGACATCATTGTTTCCTTTCAGACGCCTGCGGGCGGTTGGAGTAAAAACATCGATCTGGCCATCCACCCTCGCCAGCCCGGCGAACGTTTTTCGCACGATGGTGGAACGCCTGGGCAAAATTCGGGGGACTACGACCGCCCCGTCGACGTCCAGTGGAGTTACGTCGGTACTTTCGACAACGACGCCACGATCACCGAGCTGCGGTATCTCGCGAAAGTGATTTCGGCTCTGCCAGTCAGTGAGGCGGTGCCTTACCGGGCGGCATTTTCGCGCGGACTGGGTTACGTCCTGGGTTCGCAGTATCCCAACGGTGGCTGGCCGCAGGTCTGGCCGCTTGAGGGTGGCTACCACGATGCGATCACTTTCAACGACGGGGCCATGCTCCACGTGCTCGCTTTTCAAGGGGACGTGGCTGGCGGAAAAAATGAATTCAACTTCGTGACTCCGGAAGAGCGTGAGCGGGCGGTGAAAAGTTTTCAGCACGGGATTGCCTGCCTGCTGGCCTGTCAGATCACGGAGGATGGACGCCGGACCGTTTGGAGCCAGCAGAACGATATGCTTACCTTGCAACCCTGTTCGGCGCGCAACTATGAAATGCCCGCTCAAGCCTCCGCCGAAAGCTCCGAAATCACTTTGTATTTGATGGAAAACAAAAACCCTGGCCCCGACCAGATCGTGGCAATCAAGGCCGCTGCCGCGTGGTTTAAAAAGACAGCGATTTATGGCCAGACGTTCACGCGCGTCGGCAACAGCGGTCGGGTGCTGGTTGCAACACCGGGCGCCGGCCCGATTTGGCCACGCTATGTCCAGATCGGCACCGACCGGCCGATTTTCGGCGACCGCGACAAAACCATCCATGATGACGTCGGGGACATTTCCCAAGAGCGGCGCAATGGCTACGCGTGGTTTAACGCCGCGGCGACGCGAGTGCTCGACCATTATGGAACCTGGCTGAATTCCGTAGCGAAAGATGCGAGCAAGCGCGAGTAAGGCGTCGATTCACATCGCTGGGTGAAAACCAAGAGATCGGGTGCAAATGGTGCCAAGTTAAGACTCGGATCACACCCAGTCTGTTGATTTGAAGCACTCCAGAAAAATCGCGCAAACATGGCGCGCAGCAAATGCAGGCTGAAGATGATCGTCAGAATGAAAGTCAGGGGCAACGTCTCCCGGCCCCGGCCGGTGGTGAGGCGCAGGATCACATAAGCAATCAGGCCCAACCCAATATTCTCGGCAACGCTGAAGCTGAGCGGATTCCTGCGATGATCAGAAAGATCGGGCCGTATCGGCAAAGTCGCCGAGTTTCAGCTGTGCCACTGACTGGAACATGAAGACTCCGACGATGACGAGGACCGGTGCGGACAGCAGGAATCACCAGGATCACCGGCGTGAGAAAAAGGGCGGGGAGGAAGAGTACCGCTGTGACGGCACCGGTCAGGCCCGGGAAACCGCTGAGCGCAGGAGGTGCATGGGGTTCAGGTCACATCCGCCCGTTGTTCCCTGACGGTAACTTGGCGCTACCGCTTGACCGAGCAAGTTTCACATAGGAGACACCGGCTTCAATCTCCGTTCCGACAATGACAAATCCGGCTTTCAGTTTCGGAATGATCGCTGCATTGTTCTGAAACCGATGCCGACTCACTACGAGTGCGAAACCGGACTTCGCAAAGTGAGTAAGCAGATGCGGCAAAAACGCACTGTAGACCCCTCGACCTTGGTGCTCTGGCAACAGCCCGGTGTCTCTCATCAAGATACCACCCTCTTGAGCGTGTGAATATTGCCAGCCAGCCAATTGCTCACCGCAATATATGCCCAGGCAGAGTGAATAGACACTCTCATAAGGTTCCGCCGGCACATACCCGGCCGGATCCGAAGGAAACACCAAGGCGCCATATTTATCGGAGAAGAACCGATATTGAACCCAATCTATCGGGCGAGCGACATAGTCGCCCAGAATGACCACCGGCTTAAAATCAAGAAAGCTCATCTGCCTCGTCTGCAGTCAGACACGAAGAGGCGAAGCCCTGAAGTGTATGTGGGCTTGAAGTGCTCTCCTTTCACTTCACACCTCCTGCAACGGCTCCGAGCTGAAAGATCGGAAGAAACAAAGCCAGCGTGATCATCTGCGCGACAGCAAACATCACAAAACCGGCGACCGTGGAGAAGATGACTGAGAAACTGGGCCATGGTGAGCGGAGATATCATTAGTGATTCAAGTGAAATCAAGGGTGTTGCACTGTGGAGGATATCTGGTTCGCCTCCGGTTTCATTTCGTGTAGCTGGCTTTCAGACTCTTCGGAAGAAAGTCAAACACCGCCGGTGGGAGTTGAAGCCTGGATCAGTCCGTCCAGTGAAACACGACCGGGTGAGCGATGGCGGGATTCAGGCTGTGCTGGACGGGACAGTTAAGGGCTGCTTTTTCCAGCAAGCCGGCCGGGTCAATCGACCGGGCGAAAGGGATCCAAATCTCCGTCGCGATTCGCACGATGCGACGCGGCAGGTCCGTGGACATTTCCTTGCCCACCTCCCAGCGCAGACCGGGAATGTCGATCCCGAGTTTCGTGCGCGCCGCGATCGCCATCGTGGTGACCATGCACGAGGCCAGCGAAGCCGCGGTCAGATCGGTGGGCGAAAACGCCTGGCCGCGGCCGTGGTTGTCGACCGGTGCGTCGGTTTCGATGCGCACGCCCGAAGGACCATGCGTCAGCTGGGAATTGAAACCACCTGTATAAGTGCCGGTGCTTTTGACCATGAGGCAAAGATGAGCCGGAACGAAATGGAAGCAAACTCCGTATGTGGCCCGGAAGGTTCAGGCGGCCACGCACGATGGGGTCAGGACGCTAGTTGCTACTACTTTGCGCGGCTAACCGCGCATCCCGATCATGCGCTCATCCTTTCCTTTCCCGGCATCGGCCCGATCCTCGCCCCGCGCCTCTTGACTGCCCTCGGCGACGACCGCACCCGCTTCGCCAACGCGGGCGAACTGCAATGCTTCAGCGGCATCGCCCCGGTGCTCAAACGCTCCGGCCTGACCACCGACCAGGTGGTGCGTCGTCGCGCCTGTCCCCACTTCATCCGCCAAACCTTTCACGAACACGCCCTCGAAAGCATCCAGCTCTCCCGTTGGGCCCGCGCTTACTACGACCAGCTCAAACGACGCGGACTGCAACGCCACACCATCGCCCGCGCCCTCGCGTACAAATGGCAGCGGATCATGATCCGCTGCTGGCACGACCACAAACCATACGACGAAACCATCTACATGCAGTCCCTCGAAAAACGAAATCCCACCCTCCACGCCGCCGCCCTAAACATTATCCTGCCCAAGGACAAAAAAGCCGCATGACCTTCACTTTTTCACTTGTTTGTTCACCTCAGATATCTGGATCGGCCTCTCTTCAATCGCCGTTATTGTCATGCCTAGCGTTTCCAAATTAATAGTAATCTTACTCCGAATCTCAAACTGCTCTGCTTCAGGCATCCCCAACTGCTCCGGTCGTTCGGTCGTAATTTCAAGCACTTGGCCATCGAGAGCTATCTTTGCGGTAGCGAGCCACGATTTGGTGGAGATACTACCAGCCCACTGTGGCGAGGAATTTTTCTTCCTGCTTGGAAATAGATCATCGAGGGTTCGTGCCCAAACGAACTTTCCATGGTCGGCATCTAAGACCGCGATCGCGTAATCTGCACGGCCCACGGCTCCTTCGGAAATGAGCACTATATGACCTTCTTTCTTCGCCATGAACGCTTGATCGGGTTCAACCCAAAAGGTTAGCGATCGCCGCATTGTGCAAACAAACTGGGCGTACTTTTCCATCCACTCGAAATATGTCACGACCGTGCCCACTACGCGGGACTTCTTCATCACTGGATCGAAGATAAAAATGTGTGCCCGCTCTTTAT
The DNA here is from genome assembly GCA_036499685.1 of Lacunisphaera sp. GTDB lineage: Bacteria > Verrucomicrobiota > Verrucomicrobiia > Opitutales > Opitutaceae > Lacunisphaera. The sequence continues at coordinate 65,193 of DASYDH010000072.1, forward strand.
CGCTGCAAACGGTGGGTCCTGGCGGCCATGCGCGCGAGTCACATAGACCGGAAGAACCGACCGCTAGCGCCAAGAAAATCAAAAATGCCGACTTCATGTTTTGCCGAACGCTACCGATGAGACATGCGCGAGCGAGCGTGGGGTGAACCCTTTTGAAGAACGGAAAATGCTGAGCGCAGAAGGTACATGCGATTTAGGGCAGATCCCGCGCGTTGTTCTCTGGCGGTCTTCCATGAGAAGGCGTGTCGAGGGTAATATTTAAAAAGGCGCACCTTTTTGGTCATTGGTCCGGGTGGGCGGTGGCCGGCAACGTTCCCGATTGGTCAGGCTTCCATACGCACTCGAAGTGGCGGCGTCAATGGTGGCCGCGCGGTGCAGGGAGGAATCCAAAAGGTTCGGAAAAGAAGGCGGCCCTGCTTACTGGTTAGCGCGTTGAGTGAAACTCACGCTGGCGCCAGAGCGCAGTGGCCAAGGGATCAAGACCTGGTGGGAAAATGTTTTTGGTTTAAGCGGCTTGGAGGAGCGGTTGATAATCGGCGTTGGTTTTCCAGAGGGCGAGCAAGGTGACGGCCAGTTTGCGCGCGACGGCGATCACGGCGCGTTTCTTCGCGGACTTGCCGCCGCGGGCGGCGATCCGCAATCCGGCCTCGCGCAAATGACACGGTGGCCCAAAGCGTCCGAGGATGTAATGGGCACAGTTGACCAAAAGACAGCGCAACTGCACGTGACCGGCCTTCGTAATGCCGAGCTGCTTGTCGCTCAATCCGGATTGGTCGCGGCGGGGCACCAGCCCAAGATACGGGCCGACATCCCGGGCATGCGCGAAGCGTTCGTGCGATTCGATCGTCAGCACAAAGCAAAGGGCGGTGAGCGGCCCGACGCCGGCCACTTGGCGCAAGCGTTGCGTGGCCGGGTAACGCTCCGTGCCAAGCGTTTCCAGTTCGAGGTCGAGTTGTTTGAGCTTCGCGTTGAGGTGGTCCACCGCCTCCAAAAGTTCGGCGACGAGTGCGGTGTCCGCCGCACTCAGCAGCGCGCGCACCTTGCGGGTAAACGCGGTCGCCTTGATCGAGCGGGGAATGAAAGTGCCGAGGCTTTTCAGCACGAAACGCACCGTGTTGATCTGGTTGACCCGGCCGCGCACAAGCGCTTCGCGCACCTTGAGGCGGACCAGCGCGCGTTGCGTCGCCTCGCTGCGATGCTGGACCGGACTGAGCAGCTGTGGATCGGCCCGGCCGAGGCGGGCCAACATCTGCACGTCCGAGCGATCACTTTTGGTCTGGCTCTGCGAAATCGCGACGAGTGCAACGCCTCGGCGTCGCGGACCTTGCGCGCGTTGGCCACGTGCACGGTATGCCCGAGCGCCGCGAACAGGCGGCTCACCCATGGACTATGCGTGCCCGTTTCCATGATGATCGTCGCCTTGGGATAACGTTGCGCGAAGATCGTGAGGCACTCGCGGGTGTTGACGATGCTTTCCTCGGCAACGATGTCGCCCGCGGCATTGAGGACGCACACCGCGTGCTGGCGGTCCCCGAGATCGATTCCAACCGTGACTTTTTTCGTGTTCATAGGACGTAGATGACCTCCGCTACCCGCGATGGCTCCCTCTACGCCTTCTCATTCCTACTGGTTGGGCATACATTCCTCATGATATGCCGCTGATCTTTGCACGCAAAAAATCTTTTATCTCAAGATAGTCTTTCTTCTCAGGCAGAAGAGCCGCAGCAATCGAAAACTTCCGCGAATGAGTATGAAGATAGAGAAACATTTGCGACGAAATTTTCATCTCTGACAACTGCTTGATATCGTGATATCGAATTACCGACCGATGCATCTGGAAAAGTCCATGCGGCAAAACTAACGAATCAACGCCAAATTCGAGCTCCTGAAAGGTTACGATCCGTCGTACTGCCAACGCCACTAAGACAAACACAGCTCCAATAGCTGACATTACCCAGTAAAATCGCGTGGCCCCTGCAACCCCTAACGTGAGTAATCCATCAATTACTACGCCACGATCGTTAGACACGGCTGTATGTGCCATCATTGCTGCACAACAGCCAAAAAGGAACGCTCCGAATGCGATAGTATGCCAGCGCGCATTGTAAGGAATCTTCGACGGAACATGCATAATTTTTCCTAACGTCTCAGATCAGCCACGCCCGCCGGGCGGGCAAGCCGTCTCTTTTGGAATACGGGGCCATGTGGAGCGGGAACATGATCGGCGATTCAGATGAAATCAAAGGCGTTGCGCTGTGGATGACTGGTTGGGCGCCTTCAGCGTTTCGCGTAACCAAGAGATGAACGCCAGAATGCAAATGATAGCAACTGGGACATACCACAGGGAGAACCACGAACGATCCGCCAAATCTCTCCGTGCAAACACGACGTGGTAAATTGAGGCTAGCGCCCAGATGAAACCTTCGAAGTCACCTCTTATCTTCTTTCTGGCGACGAGAATCCAGAGCACCCAAATCGCCATGCCCAGTCCCATAACAAAAACCTGGAATGCCAATGCTGGAAGGTAGCCGATTCTAGCGAGGAGATAGACCGCGACGGGGTAAGCCCATACGGCCCCTGACCAAGCCAGCACCTTCGCTGCGATTATGCGGCTAACTTTCATATTTGTTCGCCCAACGAGACTGTCGGAAAAGGGGTTTTTGTCGAGGTGAGGATTTGCTGAGGAGGAAAGAGTCGAGGCGGACGCGGTTTTTTTGTGGGAGCTCGTCTGTGGACGGCAAAAACGAGTGGTCGGCGGCGGGAGGCGGCTAGTGGGCCCGGGCGGGATCCGGCTGCCAGTGCCGATTAGTTGTTCATCGTGCCGTAGTGGCCGATTTTTTCCAAGTTGTGGACCAGGCAGTAGAGTCGCCACTGGAGGTTGACCTTGCGCGTGCCGCGCAAGGTGGAGCGGTTCATGCCTTTTTGCGCGCCGAGGTTGCCGAAGACCGGCTCGACGATGCCCAGCCGTCGGCTGTAGATCGCCCGGCCCTTGGGCGTGTCGATCTTTTCCTTCATGCGCGAGGTGAGTGTCTCCGTCACGCGACCATGAAACACCCGCACCTGCCTCGGGTAACCAGACTCGGGATTACGCAGGCAACGCTCGCGCAAGGCGCAGTTCAGGCACGCCGCTTTGGCCGCCTTGTAGTGACTGACGCGGTAGCCCTGCGCGTTGCTCACTTCCCGACCGGTGCCGTAGAGCCGCTTGCCCGCCGGGCAGATCAGCCGCTGGGTCTTCGCCTCATACTTAAAATCCTGCGGACCGAACCAGCGCTGCGTGCGCTGGTATTGTTGTTTGTGCCGATCGGTGGGGCGGCGGTGACGACGCGCGTTGGCAAACCTTGGATCGCGCTGGCGGAACTGCGGGTCGGGGACATACGCGTCGACCTTGGCGGCGGCGAACGCCTCGAGGTTGCGGTTGCTGAAGTAACCGGTGTCGGCGCTGACGACCGCCTTCTGCAGCACCTTCCGGCCGCAGCCGGCCGCGGCGAGATTGGCTTGCGCGCCCCGCAGCATCGGCTCAGCCACGGCGCCGTCGTCGCCTTCACCGAAGGCCTGGGCGTGCACGATCACCTGGTGCTTTGCGTCCACCATCGCATTGGCGTTGTAGCCTTGGATGATGCCGTGGCTGCTCTTCATCTTCGCCGACTCGTTGTCGGTGACGTTGCTCTGCACCTCCTTGCCCATGCGGCCCACGCGAGGCGTGTTCTCTGCCAGAAAGCGTTCGATCCGCGCGGCTTTTTGCTCGAGCCGTTTCAGCCTTTCGGCCGAGCGGGTCGGCTGGGCGCGCGGACGCTGATCGTTCTGGCGGTGCTCGCGCACGCTCTGGCGGACCAGTTCCCGCAGCCTGGCGTGCTTCTGGCGCAGGTCCGCGTGCGTCCCGCTCCATTCCTTGGCGGCGTTGCTCGGGAGCTTGTAGCCGTCGATGGCAAAGTGCGTTCCCCCGAGCAGCCCCTCCTCCTCGCAGACCAGCAACACTTGGCTGAACAGCGAACTGATGCGCTCCTCGCCCATGCCCGAGACGAACTCGGCGATCGTGCTGTGGTCGGGCCGCTGTCCACAGGTGAGCGCCATGAACACGATGTTGTCCCGGCAAGCCGCCTCCAGCTTGCGCGAACTGAGCATCCCCCGAGCGTAGCCCAGCAGCACGACCTTCAGGAGCACGCGCGGATCGTAACCGGGTCGGCCCGTCTCGTCATTGCTGCGTTCCTGGTCGAAGCCGCAAAGATCCAACCGCCTTTCCACCACGTAATGGATCGTGTGCTCAAGGGTCCCGGCCTGCAGTTGCTCCTCCAGCGACACCATCACCATTACCGTCTGCGCATAATCGTAGGTTTTGTATCGTGCCATAATACGTCACCCTTCCGGGCTACACTATTATACCCGATCCAAACTCCCTCACCTAGCCCGAACTCACCTCAGCCGAGCTTTTCCGACAGTCTCAACGC